>JAIOPM010000060.1 GCA_021413885.1 Planctomycetota bacterium | reverse complement strand
CAAGGCGCTGGGCGTCCGCTCTCGCTCCGCGCCTGCGGGCTCACCACGTTAACCACCAGGGCACAGCAAATGCCCGCCATTTCTACTTTTTCGTTGTTCACGAGCGATCAGGACCCGCATCCCGCGAGGTCTCCCCCTCCTGCCCTGCCGGGTGGCGTTGGAGGTATCGAATTCGATTGGATCATTCCCCGGCAGAGTTAACGGAAATCGCAATTTGGTTGCCCGATCGAAGTTTTCCGAGAATGAGAGTTAATCATATTTTCCTGAGCGCTCTTCGTCCGGCTCGGCCAATCCATCGAACTGTGCCAATTGAGAATCTCATCTCGATCCATTTCTCTTTTTAGGCGAGTATGGGGTTTAGATTTCTCCGCTCCTGACCCTGGATTTGGTAGCGCTCCCGTGACTGTCGTGCTCATCGAAGACGATAATGGACTGGCAGCGGCGGCCTCCGAGGCGCTTGTCGCGTCCCGGCTACGCGTTGAATGGCGCAAGGATTTCGAGACCGCCTATGACCTAGCCGTTGATCCGATGACGGATCTCATCGTGCTCGCCCGCAGCCTGCCAGACGGTGACGGCGTCGACTTCCTCCGCCAGCTGCGCAGCGCAGGCATCACCACGGCAGTGCTGATGATTTCGGCCCGCACCGCCATTCCCGACCGTGTCGCGGCCCTCGAGGCCGGCGCCGACGACTATCTGGTCAAACCCTTCGCCTTCGAAGAGCTCTTGGCGCGCGTCAAGGCCTTGACCCGCCGGCGTTACGCGGTGAAGTCCCCGACTGTTCGAATCGGCGATCTCGAGATCGACCGCGCCTCGCAACGCGTCAAGCGGGGCGAGCGTGCGATCGAAGTCACCGCGAAGCAGTACGCGTTCCTCGAGCTGCTTGCGCTGCGCGCCGGTCAAGTGGTGTCGCGCGCCGAAATCTGGAGTCATCTCTACGAGTTCGAGGCGGAACCCAACAGCAATCTGCTCGAGGTGTACGTCGGTCAATTGCGCCGCAAACTCGAAGCGGCGGGAGAGTCGCGGCTCATCCACACGCGCCGCGGCGCGGGCTACGTGCTCGAGGAGATCGCCTGAAGTCCCTGACGAGCAGGCTCGTGCTCGGCACGACCGTCGCGGTGGCCTCGGTTCTGGCGCTCGCGGGTTGGAGCCTCTATGCGCTGGTCGAACGGAGTCTGGTCGGTGAAGTCGATTCGACATTGATCGCGAGAGCGCGCTTCCTGGCGTCCACCGTCGATCAGCAAGGTGAAGACCTCGATGTCGAATTCACCGACTTCGCCATGGCCGAGTTCCGGCCTGAGGAGCGAGGCGCATTCCTCCAACTCTCCCTGGCGCGCGGAGACGTGCTTTGCCGCTCTCCGTCGCTCGGAGCACGGACTCTCGAACTCGGCGTCATCGAGGAAGGTCCGACGGTTCGGTGGATCGACATGCCCGCGGGCTCGCGAGGTCGCCAAGTCACGCTGCCTTTTCGCCCGGAGCTCTCCGAACCGGTTGGAACGGCGACCGAAGGAGCTTCCCTCGCGCTCGTGCTCGCGCGCGACGCACGCGACGTCGATCGAGCGCTCTCTACGTTGAGAGTTCTGCTCGTGGCGGTCGGCCTGGTCACGCTGGCCGTCGCGGCGGCGATGCTCGTGTGGGTGGTGCGACGCTCGGTGCGCCCGGTCGCGATCGTGGCGAAACGCATCTCCACGATCGCCGAGGACGACCTCGCGATCCAGCTGGAGGTCGCCGACGTGCCGGCCGAGCTCATGCCCGTCGTGCAGCGCGTCAACGAACTCCTCGCGCGCCTCGGGATCGCGTTCGCGCGAGAGCGGGCGTTCTCCGACGACGTGGCTCACGAACTGCGCACGCCGCTGGCCGGACTGCGCACGACGCTCGAGGTCGCCGCCACGCGACGCAGGGACGCCGACGAGTACGCGAAGACGATCCGGGAGAGCACCGCCATCGTCGGGCAACTCCAGGACGTGGTCGATCGTCTGCTCCAGCTCGCGCGCTTGGACTCGATGCGGTCGGCGACCGAAGCCAAGCCCTGCGATCTTGCGGAACTCATCGTCGCGACGTGGGAGCCGTTTGCTGAACGTGCGCTGTCGCGGGGTCTGCAAGTCGACTTTCGGCTGGAACAGCCGCTCGAGGTGGAGCTCGATCAAGAGCTCCTCGGCCTCGTGCTGCGCAACCTGCACGACAACGCGGTCGCCTACGCCGACGAGGGAGGCCGAGTGCGCATCGCACTGCGGCGATTGGACGAGCGCACGGTGCGCATCGAAGTGGCGAACTCCGGCAGTCGCATCGGTCCGGAGGAAGCGGCCTCCGCGACCCAGCGCTTCTGGCGCGGCGACGCGGCGCGCGCGGACACAGGGTTGCACTGCGGCCTCGGACTCGCCCTCGTCGAGAGAGCGACGCGAGCACTGGGCGGTTCGTTGAGACTCCGCTCGCAGACCGGCGGCGAGTTCGTCGCTGAGGTCAGCCTGCCCGCCGACGAATCGGCGTGACGCGTTCGAAAAGCTGAAGCAGAGCTGAAGCGGAGGCTCACCTCGCGTTCACACTCCGCTCGGTAGCGTCGTCGTGACAAGGCTCGAGACATTCATCAACCTCCTTCCAACACACGACCATGAAGCACAAGACACTGTATGTGAACGGACTGCTCGCCCTCGGACTCGGCACCACCGTCGCTTTGGCGACCGCGATGCAACCGCCTCCCGCGCTGGACAAAGGCGCCGACATCCAGCTCTCGATCGCAAAGATCTATTGGGAGTACAACGCCTCCGCGAATGATCTCGGAGTGCACGTCTCCCTCGACGGTGAAGACTGGAAGGAACTGAAGATTCACCGCCCCGACAACAAGACGATCTTCGAGGTACGAGGCAAGGGCGCCTACAAGGAGCTCGGCATGACCGAACTCTTCTTCGAGGGCGCGGAGCCGTCGCTCGACGAGTTCCCGTTGATGGCGCTCCTGAAGGCGTTCCCCCAAGGCGAGTACGAGATCGAAGGTACGACGGTCGACGGGAGCGACATCGGCGCGGACGTGATGTTCTCGCACGCGATCCCGGATGGTCCCGAGGTGTTCTCCCAACTCGGCGCGAACGACCTCCTGCGTATCAGCTGGAATCCGGTCACGGCGCCGCCGCCCGGATTCCCGAACCTCCCGATCACGATCGCGGGATACCAAGTGATCGTGGGCTCGTTCCAAGTGACTCTTCCGGCGACGGCGACCAGCGTCACGGTTCCGCCGGAGTTCGTCGCTTCGCTCGCGCCCGGCGCGCAACCGTTCGAAGTGTTGGCGATCGAGCAGAACAACAATCAGACCCTGACCGAAGGCACCTTCTTCAAGTAGCGGTGATCGAGAGCTCGCGCCCCCCGAGTACCGCCGCTGTCCCGCGATGCACCGCGAGCCCGGCGGCGAGACTCCGGACGAGGAAGCTCCCGCCCACTGCAAGCGAAGAGGAACAGTCGGTGACGCGACGTCGTTCGCTCCGGCCGCGCCCGCTCCGACGAAACTCGGCGCGGGCGCGCTCGTTTCGGCCGGTCACGCCGTGTCGCGGCGTTGCGAGAGCGCGTCGCGCAAGGCTCGGCCGAGCGGCGTCGCCAGAGCGCGAGCTTCGTCGCCGAGCGCGCGGAACGATTCGTCGGCCGGGCCTTCGTCGGGCGCGATCGCGCGGCCGTCGACGTGCTTCTGCGAGAGCGCAAGACGTTCGGTCGTCGCGTCGAGCGACACGACGCGCACCGAGAGACGCTCGCCGACGGCGAGCAGCGCGCGCAAATCACGCTGACCGCGCAGATCGACTTCGCCGAGCGGCAGAAGTCCTTCGATCCCGGGCAACACGACGACGAACGCGCCGAACGGCAACACCCGCTTGATCGTGCCCTCGACGATGCGACCGATCGGAAGCCGCGCACGGGCTTCGGGCCACGGGCTCTGCATGAGTTGCTTCACGCCGAGCGCGACGCGCGCTCCGCCGCCGCGCACCGCGAGGACTTTCGCGCCGAGCGTCTGCCCGACGGCGACGGCCAACGACGGATGCTCGACGCGTTCGTACGCCAAGTTGGAGACGTGGATCAGACCTTCGAGTCCGTCGCCGAGCGCGACGAAAACGCCGTACGGCTCGATGCGCGTCACGCGACCGTGCACGACTTGGCCGCACGCGAGCGAACCCGCGCGGCGTTGCCGATCGTCGACGCGTTCGCGTTGCTCGACGACCTTGCGCGAGAGCAGCACGCGTTGACGTTCGTGATCGACCTCGAGCACCTCGCACGTCAACGTCTTGCCGACCAGGACGTCGGGCCTCTCGTCGCGCGCGAGCCCGGTCTGCGACTTCGGCATGAACGCGTGCAGCGGGCCGATCTTGAGCTCGAGCCCGTCGCGGTTCGCGCGCACCGCACGCGCGTGGACGAGATCGCCGACCTGCATGTCTTCCCAAGTCGCGAGGCTCTGCATCTCGCGCCGTTGCAACGCCCACAGTCCGTCCTCGCGTCCGCGCAACGTGAACTCGAACTCGTCGCCGAGCTCCGGCTTCGTCTCGAACGCCTTGGTCGCGATCACGCCTTGCATGCGCGGACCGAGCTCGACGAAGACGTCGTTCCCGTAGATTCCGACGACGACACCCTTCCACACCTTGAGCGTGTGCGGGCCGTGATCCTTCTCTGAAGGCATCGGGCGTTCCCCTGGCATGGGCCGGACGAGCGGGTCGGATCCTAGCACGCGCTCCGCCGCTCGCGATCGACGTCGTCGTCCTCGCGCCCGACCGAAATCGCGCAGGATTTTCCGAGATGACCCGATCCGTTCGCGGGGAGCGAACGTCCAATGTCGCCGTCGGCTCGTGCGAGTCCCGCCGCGAGCTCCGAGGTCACCCCGACTCCGCACGGTGGAGTGAAACCATGAGCGTCGCACGTTTCGCGATCGTCGCCGGTCTGCTCGCTTCGTCCCTCCACGCCCAGCCGGTCCAGAAGGCGATCCGCGATCCGCTCGGCGGCAACTCGATCGGCAACCCCGGCAAGCTCGTCCGCATCCTCGACGACCAAGCCGGCATGCCGCACGTCTACGCCGGTACCGACGAGGGCGCGTACTTCGGCCTCGGTTACGTCAGCGCGCGCGATCGGTTCATGCAGATGACGCTGCACCGGCTGCTCATCTATGGACGGCTGTCGGAGTTCTTCGGGCCCGACGCCAAGGTCGCAGGCGACCAGGGCTACGTGAACTACGACATCGCGATGCGGCTCTACGGCTACGAGCGCTTGGCGAAGTCGCTCTACGCCAACATGGATGCGCCGGGCAAGGCGTTGCTCGAGGCGTACACCGCGGGCGTCAATCGCTACGTGTTCCCGCCGAACGGTTCGGCGCCGGTGTTGCATCCGTATTTCGATCCGGCGATCGGCCTCGTCGTTCCGTTGCTGCCCAACGACAAGGTCGTGTTCATGCGCGAGCCTTGGCGGCCGTGGGATTCGATCGCGTTGTGGCTGCGCATCTCGCGGCTCTACACCAATGCCGAGCCCGTCGATCTCGCCAAGACCCTGCACGTCTTCGAAGCGTGGACGAACTCCGGCGGCACGTTCGTCAACGGCCAACCGGTCGGCGGCGATCCGGTGCTCTTCGACCAACTGTTTCCGCCGCGCGTGTTCGCGCCGGGCTCGGCGCCGGTGCAGGAGAACGTCGACAGCGAGACGCACCGCGTCGACGTCGATGCCGCGGCGACGTGGATCAGCTCGCAGGACTGCGTCGACTCGGCGGACGCCGCGAAGTCGTTCGGGTCGTACTACCACGGCTCGTTCTATCTCGGTCAGTACGTGCGCGGCCCGTTCCTCGGCGACGCGCTCAACGAAGATCCGCAAGCGTTGGCGATGATCGCGACCGGCACCGAGCAGAGCGCGGGCTTCAGCAACGCGTGGGCGGTCGCCGGCGACACCGTTGCGCGTCCCGCGATGTTGATGGGCGATCCGCGGATCCAAGTGCGGATCCCGAACGAGCTCTACGAAGCGTCGATGTCCGGCGCGACGTTCCACGTCCGCGGCACGGTCGTTCCGGGCACGCCGAATTTCCTCGTCGGCTCGAACGGCTCGGTCGCGTGGAGCGTGACGGCGCTCGGGATGCAGCAAGCCGATCTCTTCCGCTTGCGCGCGAACACCGCCCAACACCCGAACGAATATCGCCTCGACACCGGTTGGGTCGCGATGACGACATCGCCTGAGACGATCGTCGTTCGTCACGCGAGCCCGAACCCGCCGACGTTCGTCAACATGCTCCACCGCGAGAGCGAGTTCGGTCCGGTGATCACGCGCTTCGAGGCGGACACGTTGGTCGTCCCCGACACCAAACAGGACGAGGAGTACGCGCTGCGTTGGGTCCCGAACGAAATGCTCGACGCGGAGCCGACGAGCGCGTTCGCGGACCTGTATCGCGTCGGACCGGGCGCGCCCGGCGGGCCGACGATCGGCGAGCTCTTCCGTCGTCGCCTCGGCAAGTGGACTTGGCCCGCGGTCAACTGCGTGTACGCCGACGTCGAGGGTCGGGTCGGCTACTCGGTCGTCGGCGCGTTGCCGTTGCGCTCGTGCTATTCGGTGCTCGGCGGCGAGATCGCGCAGGACGGGACGACGCTCAAGTCGCTGTGGCGCAACATCGTTCCCGCCGACTACATGCCGTGGGTGTTGATGGAGCCGAGCGCGACCGCGTTCCACCATCTGCACACGGGCAACCAGACGCCGATCGACGGCACGTGGTACGCGGACGTGATCCCGTTCGTCAGCCGCGGCGGCGATACGCCGCGTTCGCGGCGCTTGCGCGAGCTCTTCGACGCGATGTCCGCACGCAGCCCGGCGTCGATCGCGGCGCCGCACGAAGACGGCGCGTGGGTCCAAGGTCGCGATCTGTTGACGCTCGGTCTCTACTTGCGCAACCAACAACTGTGGCCGTTCACGAGCGCGGCGGCGCTGTCGACGTTGGCGGCGGCCGGCAATTGGTCGCTGCCCGCGCCGGGCCGCGACGGTCAATTGACCGCCGACGATCCGGCGACGATCGCGAACGAGGCGGCGTTGAGCTGCGTCGGTCGCTTCGTCGGTTTGCTCCCGTTCCGCTCGACCGTGCAGAACGGACACTTCAAGCCGTTGGTCGACACGTACGGCTCCGGCGATTACGGACTGAGCTCGATGCTGCGCGTCCTGATCGCGAAGATCTCGGCGACACCGCCGCAGAATCTCACCAATCTGGAAGCGGAGTACGTCGAAGCGTCGCTCGACCACGCGTGGACGAAGTTCCTCTCGATCATCCCGAACTTCGCGGCGTCGTTCACGAGCTCGCTGACGCGCGCGGTGCCGACGTGGTATCCGCTCGAGTTCAAGGCGGCGGGTTGGGCGCCGCTCGCGCCGAGCGCGCTGACCGTCGGGCCGGTCAAGGTCGGCTATGTGCACACGCTGATGGATCAATTCGATCAGACGTACACGCAGTGGTTGACGCTGAACTCGTTCGGTCACGTCGATGCGCTGTCGCGGCTCGCGCCGGGTCAGTGCGACAACCCGAACTCGTCGAACTACCTCAATCAGGCCGCGGAATGGGCAAGTGGTCCGTGGCAACCTCAGTTGCTGAAGCCCTCGCCCGCGACGTGGAAGGAAGTCCACACGCCGCCGAGCACGATCGAGGCGACCACCAACCTCTACTACAAGCCTTGAGCTCGCCCGATCGCGCCGCGCGCTCGCATTGACGAGCGCGCGGCGAACGCCGATGCTCTGATCCACTTCGCGGGAGGACTGGAGTGGAAGAGCGCGCGGAATCCAACGGGACGCGGCAACTGCTGTTGCTCGGCGTGGTCTTGGCAGTCGTAGTCGCGGCGTGGTTGTGGCTCGGCCACGACGCGAAGTTCGATCCCCCGCCGTCGACCCGAGTCTCGGCGGCCGCAAGCGAACGCGCGACACCCGCCGAGCCGGTGTCCGAGTCTCCGAAACTCGAGCGCTCTCCGGTCGAGACCGCGGTCGAAGCGAAGAACGACGCGACCGAACCGCTCGCGTCGAACGCTTCCGCGACCAAAGAAGTCGCCGACCTCGAAGCGCGCGACGGACTCGACCTGAAGATCGTCGACGCGCTCGCGCAACCAATCTTCGATGCGGAGGTCAAGATCGAAGGCCTGCGCAAGGAGGGCGACGAAGGCTCGTGGTACGGCATGAACGGCGGCGAGACCGTCGCGAAGAGCGATCACGCCGGCCACGCGCGCATCGACTACCGGCGCTGGGTCGACATCGACGGCAAGTCGACCAAGGTCGATCTCGGGGTGGCGCATCCCGATTTCGTTCCGTGGCGCGACGACAGCTTCGCGATCGGACCGGGCGAGCACGTGATCGTGCTTCAACAAGGCTCGATGGTGATGGTGTCGGGTTGGCTCGGCTCGCGCGACCACGTCGTGCCCGAGATCACGATCGACATGGATTGGGCTGCGCAACTCGGCGCCGACGCGTGGCGTCGCGAGAGCGCCGGCCGCTGGTCGACGACGCGTCTCGGCGCGGGCGATCACGTGATCGGGATCCGGCATTCGAGTCCGGAGCTCGGCGAGCTCGCGAGTTTCCTCACGCCGTTCAGTTCTTCCACGAACGGGCGCGTCGACCTCGAACTCGAACTCCATCCTCTCGCCACATTGCGCGGTCGACTCGACGACGACGTTCCGCGTCCGATCGTCGGCGGTCACGTGATGGTCAGTGTGTACGCGTGGAACACGAACACTTCGTCCACGAGCGAGCACGAAGCCGACGTCCGCGCCGACGGCACGTTCGAGATCGCAGGCCTGCGGCCGGGCTCGGGCAAGATCATCGCGTTCTGTGACGGTTGGTCGTCGAAGCTGGTGCCGCCGCGCACGCTCGACGAGAGCAATCGGAGCCTCGCTCCCGACGCCGGCGATGAACAGCGCCGCGCGGCATTGGCCGACGCGCAGAGCGATCGCTTCGTCCAACCGATCGACGCGACGGACGCGCAGGACGTCGTCGTCGCGATGGAGCGCACGGGCGATCTCGAAGTCGTGGTGCGCGACGAGAGCGGCTCGCCGCTCGCCGGCGCGTCCGTCTACTCGTCACCGAACGTCTTCTGGACGCACGTCGGATCGGGCATCTTCCCCTGGGGCGATTGGGACGCAGTGACCGATGCTGGGGGCGTCGCGCGGATCGCGAACCTGCCGCCCGACGAATCGCTGTGGTACGGCGCGGGCTCGTCGACTCACCAGCTGCGCAAAGCAGAGCGCGACCACAACCCGAGCGCGGTGATCGCGAGCGGCAAGACGACGCGAGTGGAGCTGGTGCTCGAGAAGATTCCGCAGTGACGTCTCCCGAAAGGTCGCGGCGTGACGTGAACAGCGACGCGCCGAGCGAGTAGCCTCTCGCGACTTCCGTCGACCAACACGAGGCAACCATGGGTCTGATCAACTGGATCTTCGACATCTACCAACACACGCAGATCGACCAGGCGCGCACTGACGCGGCCGCGGCGCGAGCGGAGATCTCGACGCTGCGCACGTCGGGCGGCGGGATCGATTCGGCGCGGCTCCAGACCGCGATCGAGGAGCTCGCGCTCGCGACCAAGACCGTGCAGCGCATGTTGGTCGAGAAGGGCGTGTGCTCGAGCGACGAGTTCGCGCGCAAACTGAAAGAGATCGACCGCGAAGACGGACGCGAGGACGGTCGGGCCGCGCTGCGCTGAGCGACGGTTTGCCGCGGCGGTCGCGCTCGGCTAGAACGCGGCCATGGCCGACGCGACGCCTCCGACCACACAACGTTCCCGCTCGCTCGCCTCGCGCGTGTCGAGCGCCTGGGACTGGCTCCTCTGCATCGGCTTGCTCGCCGCGTTCTTGAGCCAAGCCTTCCTGCCCGAGCGCATCGGCTGGGTCGGGACGACGATCGGCATCCTCGTCGTGCTCTTGGTCGCGCAGCGTCTGCACTCGCGCCGCCACCAGATCGAACTCCTGCACGACCGCGACGGTCCGCGTCGGAGCTGAGAGCCGCTCGCGCGCCGCCGCGAACTTCACGGCACGAGTCGCGTGTGCACCGCGAGCGCGTGCGGCGCGCGACCGAGCGTCGTCTGATCGAGTTCGACGAACGCGTGCGTCGTCGGGTCGCGCTCGAGCGTGTGCAGGTGACCGTTCACGCCGTCGTCGCTCGCGACCAGGAAACCGTCGAGGCCGGCGCCGAGGCGCAGTGCGCGCACGATCGAATCGGGCTGCGGCAACGAGCCCGGGAAACCGCTGTTCGCGGCGAGCGCGCCGGTGAGCAGATTGCGATCGAGCGCGTCGACGCCGCTGTTGACGAGATCGGGCACGAGCAGGTTGTTCGCGCTCGAGCCCGGATACGCCCACTCGATCGGACGCGCGTCGACGAGCTGCGTCGGCGAGCCGCCGAGGGAGAAGCTCGCGCCGGTCGGCAGCAGATTGCCGCTGACGACGTCGATCGCGCAGACGATGACGCTCCCGAGCTCCTGATCGAGCACGTACGCGAAACGCCCGTCGAGCGAGAGCCACAGATCGATCGGCCGTGCCGCGCCGCTGAACGTCGTGGTGACGAGCGTGAAACCGCTCGGCAAATTGATCGACAGCGTCGTCACGCGCCCCTCGTTCGGCTGCACGACGAAGAGGAAGCGGCCCAGCACGTCGACGCGCGCGAGCGCATCGGTCAGATCGCCGCCGACCACCGTCGTGCCGGCGGGAGCGAGCGAACCGTCGCTCGCATCGATCGCGTACGGTCGCACGCCGAGGGATTCATCGAGCGCGTACAGGAACGCTCCGCCGCGCGTGATCGCGAGCGAACGCGGGCGGGCTCCCGTGCCGAGGTCCTCGGTCTCGATCGGAGCAAGCTGGAGCGGCGCGGTGTCGAAACGAAAAGCGCTGATCGAAGCTCCGTCGCGATCCGCGGTGTAGACGAACGGTCCGCCGGAACTGACGGCGACGTCCATCGGCGTCGCGCCGGTCGCGATCGGGTTCGTCGACGCGAGCTCGCCCGTCGTCGTCGCGCCGGCGCGCACGGCGACGAGCGTCGCATCCGTCGCGCTGGTCGCGAACGCAACGTCGGGCTCGAACTGCGGCAACGCACGGAAGAGCGGCACCATGCTCGACGGTTGGCCGCGGGTGCGAACGCGAGCGACGAGCTTCAGCGCGCCCGCCGTCAAATCGTGGACGCCGATCTCGCGGAAGTTGACGTCGAGCACGTACACGCGCGTGCCGTCGGGCGAGACCAAGAGCTGCTCGGGCGTTCCGCCGACGACGAACGTCGCGGGCTGACCGGCGGCGACGAGCGGGAGGAGCTTGCCGGCCGCATCGACTCCAAAGCGAAGGAGGGACGCATTCGAGAGGTCGCACAGCAGCACCTCGTCGCCGTTCGAGCCGACGGCGGCGACGCTCGTCAGATCGCCGCCCTGCACGAAGTTGTCGACCTCGACGATCGCGGGATTGCCCGACGCGAGTTCGACGTCGGTCGCGAGCTTCAAGCTGCGCGTGATGCCCTTGACGAAGTGCGTCGAGGAGTCGTAGCGACTGGTCGCGGCGACGACGAACTTGCCGGGCTTCACGTTCGCGAGCGCGCGCACGGTGATGTCCGCAGCGAAGTTCAACGGCTGACCGCGCGGCGCGAAGTTCGGCGCGAGGTCGTAGAGCTGGACGCTGCCCGGTGCGGCCGCCGCGACCATCAGCACGCTCTGGCTCACCGCGAGCGCCGCGCTCGGCCCGAACGGACCGGCCAACGTCGCCGGGCAACAGAGCGAACCGTCGGGTTGGAGGCTCCACCGCTCGACCGCGAAGTCCTTGATCAAGTACAGATCGGCGCCGTCGGGCGACGGGACGATGTGCCACACGATGCCGAACGAGCCGAGGTCCGTCGGAGGCGACGTCAGGCCGCTCACGACGTCGAGCGCTTCGCGGTAGACGTGTCCGTCGTCCGCCGAGACGTAGACGGAGCGACCGTCGATGCTCAACGCGGTCGCGATCGGTGACGCGCCGAGCAAGTATTCGGAATCGATCGGAGTCAACGCGGCGCCGCGCGCTTCGAACACGTCGAGCGTTTGGTCGTCGCGGCTGCCGACGAGCACGCCGGAGAGCTGCGGCGCCGCGACGACTTCGACCTCGAGGCCGGCTTGCGCGCTGCCGATCGGATTGGTCGCGGTGACGACGTGCTGTGTCTTACCGACCGGCGCCGAGCACGTGCCGGAAATCGTTCCGAGCACCGCATCGAATTGAAGTCCTTGCGGCAACGCGGGCGCTACCGCGAAACTCTGCACCGCGCCGGTGAACTGCGGCGCGATCGGCGCGATGTTGTGGCCCTGCAGGACGACGATCGAGCTCGGTTGATACGCGAACGCCGTCGGCGCGACCGCGTCGAAGATTTCGAGCGAGAAGCCCTGCGTCGTGTCGCTGAAGCCGCTCGACGAACCGAACGTCGCCGTGACGGTGTAGCTCGTCGCCGCGCTCGGCGCCTGCGGCGTGCCGGCGATCGCGCCCGTGAGCGGATCGAGCGTCATGCCGGCCGGGAGAGCGGGCGCGATGGTGAAGCTCCCGCCGCCGACGTTGAGCGTCGCGAGATTCGGCGCCACCGACACGCCGACCCACTCGCGCATCGAAGCACGGGCGTAGTCGAAGTCGGCGAAGATCGAGGGAGGCGCTTGCTGCACCGAATGGGATTCCGTGCAAGCGAACGGATGCAACGGATCGCAACCGGCGGCGACGACGATCGAGAGCGCGAGAGCGAAGCGAAGCGAAAGGTGCGTGTTGAGCTTCATGGCCGCGAGTTCCGAGCAGAGACCGTGAGCCGCCGTTCGCACGCGACGCCGCGCGAGAAGGGGCTCAGGAGGCTGCAAAGCGGCCGCGAACCGGACGCAACGCGAAAACGCGGAGTCCTAGCGAGGTGCGGACGGGCTCGCGCTCTTCCGCGTGAACCACCACGTCCCCGCGAGGATGCCGGCGACCGTGGCGAGCGCGTAGAGCTTGCCCTCGCCGAGCTGCGCCAACGCCGTGCCCGGGCACGCGCCCGAAAGGGCCCAACCGACGCCGAAGACGAGGCCGCCGAGGAAGATGCCGGCGCGCGCGGGCTTGGTGGCGAGCTTCACGCCGCTCGTGCGCCGAAGAACCGCGAGCCCGAGCGCCGCCGTCGCGATCGCGACCGCCATCACGCCCATCAAATGCAGATCGGTGAGCCGGAACATCGCGACGATCGCCGTGTAGTCGGTCGCGCGAGCGCGCGAGAGCAGGAAGCCGAAGAGCGCGCCGAAAAAAAGGAAGACGAGCGGCATCACGCGCCGCCTTTCGCGCTCGCGAAGAGCGCGCGCACCGCGACCAGCGCCCACGTCGCCCCGAAGCCGCCGAGCATGAAGCCGATCGTCGCGATGACGCTCGCTCGCGCGCCGAGCGCGATGCCGACGATCGAATGACCGCTCGTGCAACCGCCCGCCTTGCGCGCGCCCCAGCCGATCAACACGCCGCCGACGGCGAAGAGCGCGAGCTCGACGAACATCGGATCGGAGCCGACGCTGGTCGCCCACTCGAAGTCGGCCGCGCCGATGCGCGCGAGGAATCCGCCGAGCGGCAGGCCGAGCACGAACCACAACTTCCATCGCTCCGCACCCGCCGGCTTCGAGAGCGAACAGACCTCGGTGTAGCCCGACGAAATGCCGAGCGCCTTGCCGGTGCAAAGCGCGAAGAGCGGCACGAACAGCCCGATCGCGAACCCCGCGATCCAGAACGGCCAGGGCCTGACGAAGAACGCGTCGTGCATCGGTTGCGTCGCTTGGACGCCGTCAGATTGCCACGGCGCGAACGCTCGCGCGAGCTAACTGCCGTTCTGCTTCGCGACCTGTTCGGCGAGCGCTTCCGCGTCCTTCGCCATCGCGTCGGCGAGCTTCAAGGCATCGGCGCTCGGCTGTTGGCCATACGCGTCCTCGAGCTTGACCGAGAGCTTCTCCCCCGGCGCCAACGGCTTCGGCTTCTGCCACACCTTGCCACCGACCATCGTCTTCATCATGTGCATCGGCTGGTACGTGAAGCTCGGCCACATGAAGACCTCGGTCGTGCACCAGCATTCCTTGCACGCGACCGCCTTGCGACGCGCGGTCGCCTTCTCGCTGTTCCAGATCTCCCAGAACGTCTGCTTGCGTAGGTTGCCGAGCGGTTCGTGCAGTTCGCACACCGACACGTCGCCGTTCGAGTAGACGACGGCGGAGAGCACGCCGGCGCGGCACGGGATGACTTGGCGCTTCTCCTCGATTGTGCGCACCTTCGCGTGCTGGAGCATCGGCTCGACGATGCCGCCGTAGCGACCGTCTTCGCGGCTCGACCACAGGCTGCGCATGTACTCGTAGAGCTCCTGGTACGCCTTCAAGCCCGGCCCGGCGAGCGAATGGTTCTTCGGATCGCCGCGCATGATCGCCAGGTTGTGGTGATCCATCTTCGGGCAGCGATCGAACAAGAACGTCGTCAGACGTTTGATCTCGTCCATGTTGACGGCGGTCGCCGTCGAGATCGCGTGGATGCGCAGGCGCGCGTCCTTCTCTTGCAGCAGGGCGAGAGCGTCGTACGTCTCCATCGCCTTCTTGAACGAGTTCGGGCTACCGCGGAACTTGTCGTGGAACTCGCCGAGTCCGTCGAGCGACATCTCGACCGCGAAGAGTTCGAGCTCGGGCTCTTCGAGGACCTTGGTGATCGCGTCGATCATCTTGTCCTTGAAGTAGCTGTTGGTCGGCACGTAGATCTGGCGCGTCTTGTTGTGCCGGATGAAGTGCCGAACGATCTCGGCGAACTCCTTGCGCAGGAAGGGCTCGCCGCCGGAGAGATTCAGGTTCTCGATCCGGCCGAGCGACAGGCTCAGGGTGAAGAGCTCTTCCTTCGAGAGGTCGTCCTTGCGGTTCAGGTTCGACCAGTAGAAACAGTGCTCGCAGCGCTGGTTGCAGATCGAGTTGATGAACAGGATCAGGAACGGCGGGCTCGGAAGCTCCTCGTAGTTCTGGGCGGTGATCCGAGCGTGGCGGACGATGCGTTCGAGAGCGTTCATGCGAGTTGGGGGCGCAAGAGGTTACTGCGCGTCCCCTGCATCGACCTCCGCCGACGCATCGCCCAAGGACGAAGGCGGCGTCGGAACCGATTGCAGGGTGACGGCTTAGGCGAGTCTACCGCGGGCGTCAGTTTTGCGAGTTCCAAGGAGGACAACGTTCGACGCGCGCCCCACTCCCCCACAACCGCGGATCCGGCCCGGCGTTACGCTGGCGGACGAGTCGAGCGTGCGAACCCTTTGCGCACTCGCATGAACCCTGCTGCGCAGCGTCGGCGACCCACCAGGGCTCGCATCGAGCCGAGGAACTCTTCCCCATGTTCAACCGCCCGTTCGCCGCGTTCGTCGTCGCCTCGATCGCCCTTGCGTCACCCGTGCTCGCAGGCGGCGTCGCCAACGTCAGTCGCTCCCCCATCGTCGTCCACACCGATCTGCAACCGGCGATCGACGCCGCGCAAGACGGCGACGTCCTGTTGGTGCATGGCGGCACGTATGCGGGGTTCACGATCGACAACCGCGCTCTCGCGATCTTCGGTGTGCCCGGCGAGCAGGTCGACATCGTCGGCGAGGTCGAGATCCGGAACGTGACGAGCGCTCGCCGCGTCGTGCTCTCGAACGTCGACGTGCACGAGACGATCACGAGCGGCGTCGACGGAATCCGCGCGTTGTACGTGTCGAACTGTTCGGGCCTCGTCTGGTTCCAGGACTGCGCGTTCCTCGGCGCGGACGGCGTGGATCGCAGCTCGACCGGCGACGGCGGATACGGCGGGACGGGCGTCGAGCTCTTCAACGCGACTTCCACGCTCTTCGTCGGTTGCTCGTTGCTCGGCGGCGTCGGCGGCGACAACACTTCGACCTCGTGTTTCCCGGCCTGTTGGCTCCCAGGCGAAGGCAGCGCCGGACTCTGGGCGCGCGGTGCGACGCGTGCGGCGCTCTACGGCTGCGACGCGCTCGGCGGACACGGCGGCAACGGCGGCTACGAGGCCTCCCAAGGCGGTCACGGCATCTTCGTCGGGCAGGCCACCGTGTCGCTCTTCGCCGCGAACTCGAGCGCGACCGGCGGCGACGGCGGTTCGTCGAACGTGTGGGAGAACGGTCGCGGCGGCGACGGAGTCCGCGCGCCGCTCGCACCGGCGACCTTGACGACGCTCGACTGTTTGTTCGTCGGCGGCCATCACGGAACTGGCAGCGCGCAGCCGAACTTCGACGGCGTGCCGATCTTCGGTGCATCGGTCCAACTCGCACCGACCGCGCGCACGTTCACGACCGCGAGCGTCGCGCGCGACGGGACGAGTCTGGCCTTCACGTTCAGCGGCGAGCCCGGCGACCACCTGTACCTCGCGAGCTCTCCGGTCTCGAATTGGTTCGCGCAACTCGCTGCGAACGGCGTGTGGGCCGTCGGTTATCCGCCGCGCTTGTCGCCGACGCCGCTCGCAGTGGTCGGGCCGAGTGGTTCGTTCGCGTCGAGTTGGACGACTCCGTCGGTCGCCGCGCCTGCCCAGGTCGCGCTGCGCTTCTCCCAGGTCTACGCGCTGCCCGCCGCGGGCGGCGCGGTGCTCGCGACGCCGCGCTGCACGCTCTCGATCGACGTCGCCGCGCTCTCGGATTGCGACGGCAACGGGGTGTTCGACGTGATCGACATCGTCGAAGGGGCGGCGGACGCCAACGCGAACTTCTCGCTCGACACGTGCGAGGCACAGCTTCGCTACGTCGACGACGACGCGCTGCCGGGCGGCGACGGCTCGCTCGCGGCGCCGTTCCTAGCGATCCAACAAGGAGTCGACGCCTGTGTGAGCGGCGGCACCGTGATCGTGTTCGACGGCGTCTACGTCGGCGCGCAGAACCGCGAAGTCGACTTCCACGGCAAGACGCTCTCCGTGCGCAGCCAGGACGGCGCCGCGAACTGCGTGATCGACTGCCAGAGCCTCGGCCGCGCGTTCCACCTGCAGACCGGCGAAGGCGCGGGCACGCGCATCCAAGGAATCACGATCGTGAACGGGAGGATCGTGGACGGAATGTTCCTCGGCGACGGCGCGGGCGTGCTGCTCGAGAACGGCGCGACGGCGGAGATCACCGAGTGCGTGTTCACGGATTGCTTCGCGGGCGGCAGCGGCGGAGCGATCGGCTCGCGCGACGCGGCCGCGCCGTTGCGTGTCGCGGACTGCAGTTTCACGTCCAACATCGCGACGACGGGCGCCGGCGTTTGCGTATCGAACGGCTCGGCCGTCGTCTTGCGGTGCATGTTCGAGAACAACCAAGGCGGCTCCGGTGGAGGCATCGCGGCGGTCGGCGCCGGCGCGCTCGAGCTCTCGCACTGCACGTTCCTCGCGAATTCCGCGGGCACGGGTCGAGGCGGCGCGGTCTACGTCGGCGCGTCGGCGGCTGCCGCTCCGCGCACGCTGCGCGCGAGCCATCTGCTCTGCGCCGGCAATTACGCCGCGCACCTCGGCGGCGCGATCGCGGCCTACGCCGACGTCGCTGTCCCGCCGCCGCTCGATGTCTCGATCACGCATTCGACTTTCTCGAAGAACTTCGACGGCCAAGCGCTCGGTGCGATCTACACGCGCGGCGCGACGGCGTCTCTCGCGAACTGCGTCTTTTGGGCGGACGAAGGCACGACTCCCGCCGCGGAGCTCTACGGCATCGAGACGAATCTCGCCGTCGCGTACTGCGCTGTCGACGGCGGCACCGCAGCGATCACCCTCTTCTCGAGCCCCGCTCCGTTGCTGACCGCGATCACGAATGTCGACCCGTCGTTCGTGGACGCGGACGGGCCCGACGACGTCACGGCCACGTTCCACGACAATGTGTACCGCTTGAGGTCGACGTCGCCGTGTCTCGACGCGGGCGACGCACTCACGCCGTTCGCGGACTTCACGGACATCGACGCCGACGGGGATCTGCTCGAGCCCGTCCCG
Source organism: Planctomycetota bacterium (assembly GCA_021413885.1). Taxonomy (GTDB): domain Bacteria; phylum Planctomycetota; class UBA1135; order UBA1135; genus JACRIN01. The sequence goes on along the minus strand of JAIOPM010000060.1, from coordinate 65,966 downwards.
CTCGATCTCAACTCGAAACCGCGCCTCAAGGACCTGCCGAGCATCCCCGACACCGGCATCGGCTCGCCGCCGATCGATCTCGGCTGCTACGAGCGACAGAGCTGAGCGAACGCGTCGACTCGCTCGCGTAGGATGCCGCGAGGCGTGATCACTCCCTTTGGCGACTAGACGAGTTCGGGTCCTTCGTGCGCTCCTGATCGCGACCGTCTCGGTCGTCGCGTGCGACGTGTTGGTGTCGCTCACGGTGATCCGCGACGGGCGCTTCCTCGGTCAGTTGCTGCCGCCGACGCCGGGGCTCGCCCCGAAGGATCTCGAGGAGTGGTTGGCGGACCAACATCGCCTGCTCGCGGATCCGTCGAGCGCGACGACGGTCGCGGAGTTCGACGCCGAACTCGGTTGGGTCACGCGCCGCGACTACCGCCCGAGCGGCGACCTGTGGACGAATTCGATCGGCGCGCGCGGCACGCGCGAGTACGGGGCGCGTCCGCCGGAGGGCGTGCTACGCGTCGCCACCTTCGGCGACTCCTTCGTCTTCGGCAACGAGGTGAAGCACGCGGACACGTTCCAGGCGCGGATGGAGGAGCTGCGACCGAAGGTAGAGGCGATCAACCTCGGCGTGTCGGGCTACGGACAGGATCAGGCGTTGTTGCGTTTCCGGCGCAGCGGTCGCGAGCTTGGGTCTAGCGTCGTCTGCTTCGGGCTGATGCTCGAGAACATCGGCCGAAACGTGAATCGCGCGCGGCATCTGTTGAGCCGCGAAGTGCTGACGCCGATGCCCAAGCCGCGCTTCCTGCTCGAGGGCGGCGAGCTCCGCTTGCTGCCGCAGCCGTTCGCGACGCACGCGGATCTGATCACCGCGGTCGAGTCGGGTTCGTTCGCAGGCGCGCTCGCCGAGCACGAGTACTGGTCTGATCCCGACCTTCCGCGCTTCGCGTGGGCCTCGTCGTTCGTGCGCATCGGCGCGGGGTTCGCGCAGAGCCGCAAGCGCTCGGTCTCGCATCAGTGGCTCGATCGCGACGGCGAACCGTTCCGCGTCACGCTCGCGCTGATCGCCGCGTTCCACGCCGAAGCTCGTGCCGCCGGCGTCGAGCATCCGATGGTGCTGATCTTCGGGATGAAGTCCGACGTCGAGGGACGCGCGAGCGGCAAGGAGCCGTACTGGCGCACGCTGCTCGACGAACTCGATCGGCGTTCGATCCCCTACCTGGACACGTCGAAGGTCATCGCCGACGCCGCGCGCGCGGCGGGTTCGGTCGACGCGCTCTTCGAACGCGTGCATCTCTCTCGCGCGGGCCAAGAGCTCGTCGCGCACGCGTTGCTCGACTACCTCGACGCGCACGCCTTGCGTTGAATCAGGGCGAGACGCCCGAGATCCCGTTCGACGCGCTGAAGCCCTGCGGGCCGACCGGATCGCGGATCCACGCTTGGTAGAACGCCGCGGTGCCCGGCGGCAACGTCGCGGCGGCGAGGTTGAGGGTCAGCGAACCGCTCGTGTCGGTCTTCAGGCCGCGGAAGATCTTCTTCGGCTGCGGCACCAACGTGCCGCCGAAGAACGGCAGGTTCACTTCGATCGGTCCGGTGATCAGCACCGCGCCCGCCTTTGCCTTCGCGTTGGTCAACACGATCGACGTGTTGGTCCCGCCGCACAACGAACCGTTCCCGGTCAACACGGGATCGCCGTTGACGCCGGCGAGCGCGAAACCCTCGTCCTTCCACGGCGCGAAACCGCCGAAGACGTAGACCGCTCCGTCCTGACTGCCCGCGGTGGTTTCGATCGGCGCGCCGGCGACTGCGTAGTTGCCGTCGATCGCCGCCGACATGCCGAGCCAACCGAGCGACGAGCTCGGATCCGGCAACTGCATGTCGGTCTGCGTCCAACCGCTCGCGTCGTGGTGGAAGAAGTAGACGGCGCCCCACAGCGGGAACGAAGCCATGCGACTCGGCGTGCCGATCACCGCCCACGGACCTTGGATCGCGACCGACGCGCCGAACTCGCCTTCGAACTCGGGGTCGGAGGCTTGCAGGATCGACTCGGTCCACGCGGAACCGTTCCATTGGAAGACGTGCGCGGAGCCGACGCCGGAGATCGGCGGGCTGAAGTTGTCGGCCCACGCGCCGGCGATGATCTGATCGTGGTCGATCGCGACCGAGATGCCGAGCTGATCCCACTGCACTCGGTTGCCCTCGGTCAGGATCGCGGTCTCGGTCCACGTCGCGGCGAGCTTCTCGAACACGTAGACCTGGCCGAACTGCGTGAAGTTCGCGCCCATGTTGTCGAAGCGCTCGGGCGCGCCGACGACCACGCGCGTGTCGGAAAGAGCGACCGACCAACCGAAGTTGTCTTCGCGCGTCGCGTTGCTCGCGACGAGCTTCTGTTCTTCGCTCCATGTCGCGCCGTTGCGCGCGAACACGTACGCCGAGCCCGCGTGGTGCGCACCCGACGGCGAATCCCAGAAGCGTCCGATCACCGCACGGTCGCCGCGCAACGCGACCGAGCAACCGAAGAACGCGCCGCTCGCGCCGTCGCTCGCTTGGAACTTCTGCACCTCTTGCCACTGCGTGCCGTTCCAGTCGAACGCGTACACCGCGCCGACCGCGCCGGACAATGGCCCGTCGACGGAATCGGCGCCGACCAGGATGCGATCGCCGTCGATCGCGACCGAGATGCCGAAGTCGTCGAAGTCGGCGGCGTCGCTCGCGAAGAGCGTCGCTTGAAGGTTCCAACCGGTCGCGTCGAGCGCGTAGATGTGCGCGGCTCCCGGCGTCAGCGCTCCGACTTTGTAGTTCGGCGAGCCGACGATCATCCGTCCGCCGGAGATCGCGACCGACTGACCGAAGCGCGCGAAGCTCTTCGGCGCTCCGGCGGCGACTTTGTCGACGCGGCATTGCGCGTCGGTCGAATCGATGCAGACGAGAACGGCGAGGAACGCGAGCGAGAGACGACCGAGAAGAACCATGGCGCGATTCCGGAGTGAAGGGACGACGAATGCGGTCTCTAGGAAACGACCGTCCATCATCGCTTCGTTCGCCGAACCGTGTGCAACTCGCCTCGCGAACGCGACGTACGCATCAGGTAGCGCGGCAGCGCGTGAGCTTCGCGCCTTTTCAGCGTTGCGACGGGTTCGCCGCGCCGCGAGCGTCGAGCAACGCGCGCAACTCCGGCGCGATCTTCGCGGCGATGCGCTCGTGGCCGGCGCGGTTCGGGTGGAGCCCGTCCTCGAGCAACATCTCCGGCACGCCACCGACGCCCTGCATGAAGAACGGCACGAACGCGATGCGCTCGTCCTTCGCGACGCGCGGATAGATCTCCTCGAACGCCTGCACGTAGTCGTCGCCGAGGCTCGGAGGCAGACGCACGCCGAGCAGCAACACGTTCGCGCCCTTCGTCTTGGCGCGTTCGACGATGCCGCGCAGATTCTGTTCGACCGACGCGACACTCTGCCCGCGCAGGCCGTCGTTCGCGCCGAGTTCGATCACGAGCACCGCGGGCGCCTGCGACAACACCCAATCGACGCGCCGCAAACCGCCGGCGCTGGTGTCGCCGCTGACGCCAGCGTTGACGAGTCGGAACGGCTTGCCGTCGCGCGCGAGCTCGCGCTGCAGCACCGCGGGGAACGCGTCTTCGGCCGAGAGATGCAGGCCGGCGGCGAGGCTGTCGCCGAGGAAGATGACGAGCGGCGCATCGCTCGGAATCGCGAGGTCGCTGCTCGATGCGTGCGTTTCGCGACTTTCCTGCGCGGCCTCCCGCTCGGCGGCGGTCGATTCGCGCTCACCCGGCAAAGCGGGCACGGGCTCCGGCTCGCGTGCGCACGCGGCGAGCAGAGCGACGAACAAAACGATCGATGAAGGACGAGACATCATGGAGAACTCCGGCACTTCGTACGCCGCAGCGTAACGAGGTTCCAGTCTCGACGTGGGATCGCGCGCTCGCGCGGTCTACGCTTCTAGGCCCATGTCCGCGCCGCGCATCGAGTGTCGCCACGTCGTCAAGCGGCTGCCGTCGGGCTCGCAGATGTTGACGATCCTCGACGGCGTCGACCTCGCGATCGAAGCCGGCGAGTTCGTCGCGATCCTCGGGCCGTCGGGCAGCGGCAAGTCGACGTTGCTCGGCTTGCTCGCCGGCCTCGATCGGCCGACCGCGGGCGAAGTGCGCATCGACGGCGAGCGCATCGACGGACTCGACGAGGACGCGCTCGCGCTGCTGCGCCGGCGCAAGGTCGGGTTCGTGTTCCAGTCGTTCCAGCTGCTCGGCAATTTGACGGCGCTCGAGAACACGCTGCTGCCGCTCGAACTCGCGCGCGTCGCGAATGCGCGTGAGCGCGCGATCGAACTGCTCGGCGCCGTCGGTCTCGCGGATCGGCTCCACCACTATCCGTCGCAGCTCTCGGGCGGCGAGCAACAGCGCGTCGCCGTCGCGCGCGCGTTCGCGCCGCGGCCCGCGATCCTCTTCGCCGACGAACCGACCGGCAACCTCGACGTCGCGACCGGCGCGCGGATCCTCGAGTTGCTCGCCGAGCTGCGCGCGAAGGAGGGCTCGACGCTGGTGCTCGTCACGCACGATCGCGAGGTCGCGCGGCTCGCCGATCGCCGCATCCACCTGCGCGCCGGGCGGATCGAGCGCATCGAATCCGGCGCGGGCGTCGCGACGCCGTGAACGTCCGCTCGATCGCCGTCTCGGCTTGGCGCGAGTCGCGCGGCGCGCGCGGGCGGCTCGGCTTCTTCGGTGCGTGCCTCGCGCTCGGCGTCACGGCGATCGTCGGCGTCTCCGCGCTGCGCGATGCGATCGAAAGCGGCATCCGCGTGCAAGCGCGCGAGCTGCTCGGCGCCGATCTGGTCGTGAAGTCGACGCGGCCGTTGCCGAACGAGCTCGAGCAACAGCACACGCTGCTCGGGATCCGCCACGAACGCACCGACGCGACCGAAGTCGTGACGATGGCTTCCTCGGCGAGCACCGGCCGCAGTCAGTTGGTCGAAGTCTTCGCGGTCGCCGGACGGTATCCGTTGTACGGCAAGGTCGAGCTCGCTCCCGATCGACTGCTCGCCGAACTCCTGACGCCGCAGACGTGCGTCGTCGGACCCGAGTTGCTCGCGATGCTCGACCTCGCGGTCGGCGACGAGCTCTCGATCGGCGCGGCGCGCTTCTCGATCGCCGGCACGGTGAGCTCCGAGCCCGGCCGCATGGGCTTCGCGTTCAGCGTCGGGCCGCGCGTGTTCCTCGCGCTCGACGGACTCGCGCGCGCGGAGCTCGGCGGTTTCGGCGCGCGCCTCGGCCACCTCGCGTTCTTCCGCTACGACGGCGGCGAGCCGATGGACGACATCGAAACGTGGTCGGCCGCGTTACGCGTTTGCGTCGACGGCGGCGAGTACCTGCGCCTCGAGACGTACCGCGACGGCCAACCGACCGTGCGGCGCGCGGTCGAACGCGTCGAGCGTTACCTCGGTCTGATCGCGTTGCTCTCGTTGATCCTCGGCGGCATCGGCGTCGCGATGATCGTGCGCGCGTGGATCGCGGAGCGCACGGCGGCGGTCGCGGTGTTGCGCTGCATCGGATATCGGCCGCGCGAAGTGCTCGCGCTCTACGCCGGCAACGTCGTGTTGCTCGCGCTCGTCGCGAGCGCGCTCGGCGGACTCGCGGGCAGTCTCGTTCCGCTCGCGGCGCCGAGTTTCGCGAAGGAGATCCTGCCCGCGGGCCTCGTGATCCATTGGCAAGCGCTGCCGATCCTGCGCGGCATCGGGCTCGGCGTCGGCGTCGCGCTCGTGTTCAGCCTGCCCGCGCTGGTCGCGATCTGGCGCGTGTCGCCGGCGCGCGTGCTGCGGCAGGAAGCGGAGCCGCTGCCCGCGCCGCGACTGGTGAGTTGGAGCGCGTTCGTCCTGCTCGCGAGCGGCATCTTCGCGGCGGCGTGGGCGCAGAGCGAAGACCTCGCGATCGCGGCATGGTTCACCGCCGGACTCGGCGCCCTCGCGGGGTTGCTCGCGCTCGGCGCGTACGGACTCACGCGGCTCGCCGCGCGTTTGCCGCGCGAACGGATGAGCCCCTACCTCGTGCATGGCATCGCCGCGCTCGCGCGGCCCGGCGCCGGAGTGCTCGGCGCGGCGCTCGCGCTCGGCTTCGGCGTGCTCGTGGTCGTTTCGACGGCGCTCGTCGAGCGCGAACTCTCGCGCAAGCTCGGCACGGCCGTCCCCGCCGACGCGCCGACGACGTTCTTCCTCGACGTGCAGCCCGATCAATGGGCGGACGTCGAACGCGCGCTCGCCGCGCACGGAGCGACATCGATCACAAGCGTGCCGATGCTGACCGCGCGCTTGACGTCGGTCGACGCGGACTCGAGCGACGCACCGAGCGGCGAACGCCGGCGCCGCGGGCGTTGGTCGACGCGCGAGCAGCGCATCACGTGGCTCTCGGAACTCCCGTCGAGCAACCACGTCGTCGCGGGCCAGTTGTGGAGCGATCCGAACGCGTTCGAGATCAGTCTCGAGGAAGGGTTCGCCGAGCGCATCGGCGCGCACCTCGGTTCGAAGCTCGAGTTCGACGTGCAAGGCGTGCCGAAGACGTTCGTCGTCACGAGTTTGCGCGACGTCGAGTGGGAGAGCTTCCAGATCAACTTCTTCCTGGTCGCGGAGCCGGGTGCGCTCGACGACGCGCCGCATGCGTTGCTTGGCGCCGCGCGCATCGACGCGGAGAGCGAGAATGCGGTGCAGGATGAACTTGCGCGCCTCGCGCCGAACGTGACGATGCTGCGCATGCGCTCGATCCTCGAGAAGGTCGCGGCGGTGCTCGGACGGCTCGGGCTCGCGGTGCGCGTGCTCGGGCTCTTCACCGTCGTCACCGGACTGGTGATCCTCGCGGGAGTCGCGAGCTCGACCGCGTTGCGCCGCGGACGCGAAGTCGCGTTGCTCAAGACGCTCGGCGTGACGCGCGCCGGCGTCACGGGACTTTTCGCCGTCGAGTTCGCGTTGCTCGGCCTCGTCGCGGGCGTGCTCGGAGCCACGGCAGCGTTCGCGCTCGCATGGGGCTTCTTCGAGCGCGTGATCGAGCTCGGCATCGACCTGCCGTGGACCTGGTTGCCGCTCGCCGCCGTTCTCACCGCGCTGCTCGCCGCCGCGTGCGGCATCGCGGCGACGGCGCGCTCTCTCGCGACGCGCCCGATCGAAAGTCTGCGCGCGACCTAGCTCGCGTCAATCCTCGACGACGTGCGTCGCGAAGATCTTGCGGAACTCGGTCCACTTCGCGCGATCGAACTTGCCGCCCTCGAAGCACTCGACCGCGCTGTACGCCATGAAGAGCGCATGGTGCGTGTTGTCGTGCGCGAAGAGACCTTGGCGTCCGTACGAGATCGCGTTCGGCAGCGACTCGGCCCAGCCGTCGAGGGCTTTGAACGGCTCCTCGTAACCGTTGAGGTAGATCGGATACGCCTGGCCCAAGCGACGCGTGAACGCGGCGGTCGGCGTCTTTGGAACCGGGATGCCGCTCGCGGCGAGATCGTCGACGACGAGTTGACCGAGCTCGGCGTCGGTCATCTTCCAGAAGCGATCGCCGACCGCGCACGGCAACTCGGCGCAGAGCACGGTGCTGCCGCGCGGCTCGGTCAACGCGGCGTAGTTCTTCGGCTCAGAGAGCCGCGTGATGCGCGTGTCGGCGCCGGGGAAGTAGTGCGCGTCGAACTCGGTGAACTGGTCGATCGGGAGTTGCACGTACACGAGGATCATCGCGCGGTAGGAGATGCGCTCGGTCGCGGCGAGCACTTCCTTCGGCGCCGCGGGCTGCATCGCACGCGCGAGCAACGTGATCGGGATCGTCGACCACAGTTGATCGGCTTCGAGCACCTGCTTTGCGCCCTGTGCCTCGACGTGCACGCGCCACGTCTCGCCCGAACGCTCGACGCGCGTCATCGTGGTGTTCGTGAGGAGCTCGGCGCCCTGCTTCTTCGCCTCGGTCGCGTACGCTTCGCTGATCGCGCCGAAACCGCGCCGCGGATAGAAGAAACGGCCCGCGCCGGGCTTCTTCATGCCGGGCACCGCGCCGAGGACCTTCTTCACGAGCTTGCCGAAGTTGCCGGCGGAGACGCGACGACGCGCTTGGATGCCTGAGAGTTCCTCCGGCGCGTGGCCCCACAGCTTCACCGCGTATGGAAAGTAGAAGTGATCGCAGATCGTCGGCCCGAGGTTCGCGCGCAACACCGACGCGAACGTGTCGCCTTCCGCGGGAGCGCCCGGGAGCTTCTTCGCGATCGCGTCCTTCAACGAACCGAGCGCAAAGCTCTTGTCGAGGCGCAGCAAGAGATCGACCGGCTTCAGCGGGAAGTGGATCCACTTGCCGAGCAGACGAATCCGTCCATGTCGCGGACGATCGAGCAGCTCGTCGCCGAGCAACTTGCGAATGTCCGCCATGATGTGCGGCTCGGTCGCGGGATGCAGACGGTGGCTGCCGAAGTCGAGGCGTTGCCCCGCCGCTTCGAACGAGCCGGAGTTGCCGCCGAACGTCGCGCCGCGCTCGACGACCGTCGCGCGCGCCTTCTTCCGTCTCGCGAGCTGCCACGCCGCGCCGACGCCTGCGGGTCCGCCGCCGAGAATCACGATCCGCGGTTCAACCACGCGCAGCTTTCTTGGTCGCGCCGAAGAGCGAACCGACTCGGGAATTCGCGCGCAGGCTGAGCGCGAAGAAGAGGAGACCGCAGAGCAAACCGGTCGCGACCAATACGGTCTGCCACAGGATCGACGAGGCCGCGCCGAGGGATTCCGGCACCGCCGCGATCGTGAACAAGAGGCCGGCAAGCGTCTTCTCGCGCAGACCAAAGCCGCCGAAGCTGATCGGCACCAACGTCACCGCCTTGGTGAACGGGATCGCGAAGAACCACGTCGCGAGCGGAAGGTCGACGCCGATCCCGCGACCGAGCCACGAGTTGAGCACCACGAACCAGCTCTGCAGGAGCAGCGACAACGCGAGAATCGTCAGCGCGGCGAGCGGCTTGCGCGCGAGGCGTCGCAGACTGACCAACGTCTTCGCGATCGGCCGCCGCAGCTTCTTCGGCCAACGCTCGAGCTTCACGCGCAGCACCAACGGCAGGAAGAGCAACGCGCCCGCCGCGGCGATCACGCCGCCGACGAGGAACGTCTGCTGCGCCCAGCCGGGGAACGATTCGCGGCACAGGAGCGCGCCGACGACGATCAACACGAGCAAGGCGAACGTGTCGATCAAGCGCTCGGTCGCGCCGCCGATCACCGCGGCTTCGAAGCGCTTCGTCGCGCGTCCGGCGAGCACCGCCTTGACCGCGTCGCCGCCGACGATGCTCGGCAGGCAAAGATTCGCGAACATGCCGGCCGCGTAGCACTGCACGGCGTCGGCGACCGACAAACGCGCGCGGCTGAGCGCGACGGCGTAGCGCCACTTCAACACGCCGATCGCGTGGCCGGCGAGGAAGCACGCGAAGACCGCGAGCCACGTCGTCGGCGCGATGCGCGTCGCGTGGGACCAGAGCTCGCTCCACCGCACCTTCGCGAAGAGCACCGCGAAGAATGCGATCGTCACCGCGAGCTTGATCGCGAGCACGACGAACTTCTTCTTCGTGCGCACGGGAGGCACGGAGGCTTCCGCGCTCGGCGGCGCGAACGAACGAAGCTGCGGTTGGGGAGGAGTCACGGTGGCGGACACGGGCGGAGAACGGGCTCCTATCGGCGAACTCTCACGACGACCTCGCTGCCGCCGACGGTTCCGGGAAAAACTTTCGCTTCCGAGTACTCGTCCTGCAACCGTCGCCACACTTCCGGTTGGCGTGCGGCGAGGAATGTCGGCGTGCAGTAGACGATCCACGTGCGCGGATGAGCGCGTTCGAGCGCTTCGAGCTGCGCCAGCGAGTCGACCGTCGCCCAACCGGCGTGGAAGAGCTCCTGGTACGGCAGATCGGTCATCTCGATCGTCGCGACCGCGTCGCCCGACGCCGCGTTCGCGCGGACGTACTCGAGGGCGCCCGCGAAATCCTGCTTCGGCCCCCACGCGCGCGACACCGTCGCGGCGCCCGCGAGACACACGCAAAGACCGGCGACGGTCGCGAGACGCTGCGCGTGCCGAGCGAGCGAGCCGCGCGCGAGGAGCTCGACCGAACTGGAGACGCCGCGCAACGCGACCAAGACGAGAAAGCCGGCACTCGAGAAGAAGAAGCGCGGCCAGAGATTGTGGTGCAGTCCGAGGATCGCCGTCGCGGTCACGACGATGCCGAGGAAGAAGAGCGCGACCAGCGCCCAACTCTGCCGCGCGTAGCTCGCGAACCCCAATGCGAACACCGCGCCTCCCGCGCCGAGCGCGACCCAACCACCGGGCACTCCGCGCGCGAGACCCGACAACGTCTCGGTGACGAGCCACAACGGGTTCTTCCACTCGGTCGCCGCTTCGGGCATCGACTTCGCGAGCATCGTCGCGGGGAACTGCGGCAACACCAACGCGTAGACGAGCAGCGCGAGGCTCGCGGTCAGCGCGAAGCCCCACGCGGGCGCCCAACGATTCGCACCTACGTTGCGCGAGCGCGAAGCGACGAGCGTCGCGAGCCAAAGCAGTCCGTGTCCCGCGACGACGAACAACGCGGTGACGTGGACCGCCGTCGCGAGCGCCATCGCTGCTCCGTAGACGACGATCGGACCGAAGCTCCGCGGAGAACGGCGTGTGAGCAAGTCGAGGAACGCGCCGCTGCCGACCAACGTCAAGAAGAGCAAGCCGGTGTAGCCGCGCGCGTTCTGCGAGAACCAAACGTGGTGGAACGAGACGGCGAGCAGCGCGCTCGCGAACAGCGCCTCGCGCGGCGGCGCGAAACGGCGCGCGAAACGCCACAGCGCCCAGAGGCTCGCCACGCCGAACAACGCGGCCGGCGCGCGCAACGCGAACGCTCCCTCGCCGAAGACGACGCACGAGGTGCGCGCGAGCACCGAGTACAGGAGATGCTGATTCTGGCTGTCGAACGTGGTGACGATCACGCCGAGCGGCCGACGCGCGTAGTGCACCAGCGTGTCGATCTCGTCGAACCACAGTTGGTCGTCGAGCGCATGAAAACGCAGCGCGGTCGCGAGCAACAGGATCGCGAGCACCGCGGTCCGCTCCGCGAGTCCCGGCGGCGCATTCGCGACGACGGCGCCGTCGACCAACGGCTCGAAGTCGCGCTCGTCCTTGCGAGCGCGCGCCGCGAGGAACGCCAAGCCCGCGTGAACGAGGAGCAGTGCCTTGAGGATCCATGCGCCGTACAAGACGGTCTCGAACCGCGGCGACGACGAATCGCCCGCCCACGCCCCAGCGAACCGGATTGGCGAGAGCTTGAGCGCCGCGAGCACGAGCACCGCGGCGAGGACCCAGAGCGCCTTGCGCATGGCGGGAGCATAGAAGCTCGCTCGCGCGGTCGCGACGAACTTCGCGCTCGACCTCAGCGTCGTCCGCGTGCGACGAGCGCGAGCCCGACGCCGCCGAGGATCGCGCAGGCCGACACGACGAGACGTGGATTCGGTTGCTCGCCGAGCAACGGCAACGCCGCGCTCGCGGCGAGGATCGGCACGAGCAACTGCACGACGCCCGCGCGCGTCGCGCCGAGCGCCGGCAACGCGCGGTACCAGAGGCAATAGCCGAGGCCGGACGCCGCTACTCCGGAGACGACCGCGAGCACGACGCCGCGCGTCGACGCATGCAGCTCGCCGAGTCCGAACAAGAGCGCCGCGCACGCCATCGGCGCCGCGCCGGCGAAGTTGCCGGCGGTCGCGGCGAGCGGGAAACGGCTCGCGCGACCGCGCAGCGAGTACGCGCCCCACGCGACGCCCGCGAGCACCATCGACGCGAGCCCGAACGGATCGGGCGCGCTCGCTCCGGGCACGGTCAACCACGCGAGGCCGCCGAGCGCGACCGCGACGCCGATCCACTCCAACGCGCGCGGTCGCACGCCGGTCGTGAAGCTCCAACCGAACATCGTCGCTTGCACCGCGCCGAAGAGCACCAACGCGCCGATCCCCGCGCCTATCGCCAAGTACGCGATCGAGAAGCACACCGCGTACGCGGCGAGGCAGAACGCCGAGAGCGCGTTCGCGCCGGACGGCTCGGTGCGCGAACCGCGGCTCGCACGCTCGAAGACGAAGAGCGCAAGCGCGCCGCTGCCGAGTCGGATCGCGGTGAACGAGAACGCGTCGATCGCTCCCTGCCCCAGCGCGAGTCGACAGAGGATCGAGTTCGCGGCGAAGCCGAGCAACGCGCTCGCGGTCAAGAAGAACGTCGTCGACGCGCGCGCCATCGTCTTCGCGCTCTCTGGTCGCGTCAGCGCAACGCGGCGAGCGTCGCTTCGAGCCGCGGCAGCGCCGCGTCGATCGCTTCGAGGCTCGCGGCGCCGACGCTCAATCGAAACCAACCTTCGTCCGCGGTCGCGCCGAACGCGCTGAACGGAACGATCGCGAGGCCCGCGGCATCGAGCAGATGTTTGCGCACGTCGTCGCTCGAGCTCAAACGCTTGCCCTGCGGCGTCGTCTTGCCGAACGGCGCGATGCGCGCGGTCAAATAGATCGCGCCCATCGGCTGCAAACTCTCGACGGCGAAGCCCTTCGCCTTCAAACGTTGGAACCCGTCGTGCAAGCGCGCGAGCCGCGCGCCGACGCCGCGCTTGAACTCGTCGAGGTAGCTCTTCATCCCCGCCGCGTCGTCGAGCAACGCGACGGTCGCCACCTGTTCCGCGCGCGGCGCCCACGCACCGACGTGGCCGAGGACGGCGGACATGCGCTCGATCACGTCGGTCGGGCCGACCGCCCAGCCGACGCGCACGCCGGTCGCCGCGAACGACTTCGAGATGCCGTCGACGAAGACCGTATAACGCGCCATCTCGGGTTCGAGCTCCGGCGGCGTGACGTGCTCGGTGCCGGCGACGCACAACATCCAATAGATGTGGTCGTACATCACGAAGAGCGGACGCCCTCCGCTCCCCTCGCGCGCGCGATTCTCCTCGAGGATCGCGCGGCAGATGTCGTGGAGTACCTCGCGTTCGATCGCGGTACCGGTCGGGTTGAGCGGCGAGTTCAAGCACACGAGCCGCGCGCCGCGCAGGTGCGGCGCGAAGTCCTCACGCGTCGGCAGGAACGCGTGCTCGGGCGTGCACACCACCGGCACGCCTTGCGCGCCGCTCATGTGGATGTAGTGGTTGTTGTTCCAACTCGGCACCGGATAGATCACGCGATCGCCGGCGTCGACGAGCGCTCGATAGATCCCGTAGATCACCGGTCGCGCGCCGCCGGCGATCAGGAACGAATCCAACGGATAATCGAGGCCGAGCTCGCGCGCGTAGAAGCGCTGCACCGCTTCGCGCAGCTCGAGCACGCCGTTCGACGGCGGATAATTGGTCTCGCCCTTCTCGAGCGCGTCGCGAATGCCGCTCTCGAGCTTCTTCGGGATGCGGAACTGCTTGGGATCGAAATCCCCCACCGTCAGATCGCAGATCGTGCGGCCTTCGCGCTTCAACGCGCGCACGTCGGCTGCGATCTTCAGGATCTCGGAGCCGATCAAACCGCTCGCCATCTTCGCGATGCGCTTGCCGGCGAAAGGTCCGGGTTCACGAGCGAACGTGGACAGGTCCCGTTGAGTGTCGAGTTCCGTGGCCATGGCGCGAGTATGCCGTCGCGCAAGCTTTCGAACCATCGACTCGCTCGCGAGCGCCTGGCATCGGCGGAGGCCCGCGACGTAAGATCCGAAGTTGGGAGCAGCACGCACACGCGACGACTTGGATCGTCGCGACGACCCGCCATGACCACTTGCCTGGTTCACGCATCGATCGTCCTCGCAACGCTGGTCTCCGGCGCGTCGGCCGCCCACGGGGACGACGGCGACGACGGCGCGGTCGCGGAAGCGGGTTCGTGGAACACGCGCGGCGGACCGGTCGCGCGCACCGGGGTTTCCGCGAGTCGTCCGCTGTGGGACACGCCGCACGAGTTGTGGGCGCGCGACGTCGGCGCCTCGATCGTCGGCGAGCCGCTGCTCGAACGCGGCTGCGTGGTGCTCGAGACGCTCGCGGGTTCACGGCAGCGCTCGCTCGAACTCTTCGACCTGCGCGACGGCGCGCAACTCTGGAGCAGCCACGCGTTCGACGGCGCGACGCCGCTCGAGCCGTCGCTCTCCGGCGACTTGATCGCCGTGCGCAGCTCGACGCGCACGATCGATCTGCTGCGCGTGCGCGGCACGAGCGTCGAGCTCGCGTCGCGCATCGAGCGCAAAGGCGCGGTCGCGAGTCCGCTGCTCTTCGGCGACGAACTCTACGTGCGCACCGAGCTCGGCATCGAGTGCCTCGACGCGCGGACGGGCGCCCAGCATTGGAACCTGAGCGGGACGTTCCGCGGCGCGCTCAGCCTGCGCGGCGACGAGCTCTACGCCGTGCGCTACAACGCGGACCTACGCGGGCAGTTGCTCCGCCTGAACCGCGCGAACGGCGAACAAGGCGAGGAACTCACGGCGCTGTGGCACGACGGAAAGGTTCCGCCGTTCGACGCCGAAGGCTCGATCGACGTCCTGCTGCCGCAGGTGCTCTTCCACTCTTCGCTGCCGATTCCCGTCGCGAACAAGCCGCCGAGCTTCGGCACGATCCTCGATCTCTCGCAGCCGTCGGAAGTGTTGATGGTGTTGTCGTTGGTCGCGCCGTGCACCGATCACGGCGCCGGTTGGTACTCGGTGGTCGAGGACGAAGCCGGCGTGCAGTTGATCGACGATTCGCGCGCCGCGAACGGAACGTTCGACTTCCTCGCCAACCGCGAGCACCAAGCCGCGGTCGTGCGCACTCCGATGGCGGTGTCGATCGCGGGGCCGGTCGGTTACGTCGGCGGCATCGCGTTCGAGCTCGCGTCGCGGCGCGTGCTCTGGCGTCACGCGACGCCGGTGACGCGGCGCATGGTGCCGACCGACGGCGGCGTGCTCGTCGTCGAAAACGAATCGCGCTTGGTCCATCTCGGCAGCACGCCGGCAGATCCGCCGAGCGAATGGCTCGCGTCGGAAGCGCTCGCGCCGGCGAACAAGACGCTCGCGAAGGCGACGGTGTACCTGCTCGACGGTTCGAGCGAACGGCGCGATGTCGTGCTCGATCGCGAAGCGCGCGTGATCCGCGACGCCGCGAGACGGAAGTCGGCGGAGCGCCGGTTCGCTGACGTCTGCGCGCTCGAGGACTCCGACAAGCGCCTGCTCTTCGCCTCCGACGCGCGCGGTTGGATCCGCGCGATCGATCGCGCGACCGACGCGGAGCTCGCGACGAAGTGCTTGGCTCTCGCGCGCGAGGCGCTGACGGCGCGCGACGCGGTGATGGCGCGCAAGCTGCACGACGACGCGTGCCTCTACGGCTGCGAAAACGGCGACTCGGCGAAGTTGTTGAAGGCGCTCGACCAATTCGCGCAGGGCAAACCGCAACCGCCCGCGCAAGGTAAGGCGAACGCGGTGTTCGCCGCGCGGCGCGAACTCGACGGAGCGCACGCAGCGGCGCTCGCGGTGCGGCTCGAGAAGCTCGCTCCGGAGGCGCCGAAGAACGTGCGCATCGAGCTCGCGCGCGAAATCCTCGCCCGCGTTCCGGAAGCGGAGAGCGCGCGGCGCGTGTTGCGCGCCGAGGTCGCGGCGGGGCTCGAACACTGCGCCGACGCCGAGCTCGATGGCGCGATCGAGCTCACGCGCGTGCTCGAACGCTTCGAAGGCAAGGTGGTCGAGCCGCCGACGACGACGGCCGCGCCCGGCGCCGAGGCTTCGCCCACGGAACGGGCCCTCGCGCAACTGCCGGCGGCCGAGCGCGCCGAGCTGCTCGTCCTGCGCACGCCGCGACTCCTGTTGATCTGCTCTCCGCGCGCGCCGCGCTCGATCGCTCGCGTGATCGCGTTCGGTGAACTCGCGTGCAAGGCGCTCGAGCCGTTGTTCGGCGACGCGCTGCGCACGGGGCCGCCGCTCGAACCGCTCGTCGTGTGCGTCCACGCGACGGTCGAGCGCTACGACCAAGACACCGCGAAGACCGCGAGCGAGGAACCGCGCAATCGCGAGCGCGCGTTCGCCCACTTCGATCCGACGACGATGACGACCCACGTCGGTTTCCCGGACGACGAGCCGACGCTCGTGCCCGCGCGCGAACGCTTCGTCCACGCGATCGCCCACCACTGGCTGCGCGAACGGTGTCCGCGCTTCTCGCAACGACTCTCGCGCCGCGCGAATCGCAAGGAACCGGGCTACTGGATCGCGGAGGGTCTCGCCGGTTTCGTCGAGGAGCTCGAGTACGACGTCGCCGCGGGCACGGCGCGGCTCCCCGAGCAAGCGACCGACAGCCTCGCGCTCAACGCGACGCTGCCGTCGTCGAGCCTCCACCACTGGCCGGCGCTGCTCGTTTGGTCGCGCGACGCGGTCGACGCGCAGAGTGCGCTCGGTTCGGGAGTCGTCGCGCGGCGCGGATGGCTCGATCTCGCGCATCCGACCTCGCCGCTCGACGTTTACGAGGCGCAGGCGACCGCGCTCGTGCACTACCTCTACGAAGCCGACGACGGCAAGCGTCGCGCGAAGCTCGCCGACTTCGCTCACGCCTACTTCGTCGGCAACGCCGACGGCCAAGTCGGCGCCCCGACGACGTTCGGCACGACGGCGGAAGCGCTCGGCGAAGCGGTTTACGAATGGGCGAGCGCTCGCGCCCGCGCCGGCGATTGAACGACGCCGCGTTCGCGCGTTTGCACGGCGAACGTCGGTCGTTAGGTTGAGCGCGGAGAAGAGCGCTTGGAAGCCGAACACCCGTCGCGCGCGACGCCGACTTGGAGCCGCCGCGCGTGGATCGCGGTCGTGTTCGTCGCGTTGATCGCGCACTTGCCGGCGCTCAGCGCGGGTTACGTGTGGGACGACATCGCGCTCGCCGGCCATCCGGTGTTCGCGGATCTCGACGGGCTGCGGCGCATCTGGACGGAAGCGGGAGCCGTCCAGGGCGAAGTTCACTACTGGCCGCTGACGTACACGTCGCTCTGGATCGACGAACACGTCTTCGGCGCCGGGCCGTTCGGCCATCACTTCGTCAATGTGTTGCTGCACGCGGCGAACGCGGTGTTGCTCGGGCTCGTGCTCCAGCGCATGGCGTTCTGCGGCGCGTGGATCGCCGCGTTGCTCTTCGCGGTGCATCCGGTGCACGTCGAATCGGTCGCGTGGGTGATCGAGCGCAAGGACTTGCTCGCGACGACGTTCTATGGGCTCGCGTTCCTCGCGTGGTTGCGCTTCGACGGCGAACGCGCGCGACTCGGAGCCCTGGTCGTCGCCGTCGCGTGCTTCGCGTGCGCGATGTTGTCGAAGTCGGTCGCGCTCGGGTTGCCGTTGGTGCTCGGCGCGGCGCAGTGGTGGCGACGCGGACGGATCACGCGGCGCGACGTGCTCGCGTTGTTGCCGTTCGTCGCGGTCGGCGGCGTGCTCGCGGCGCTCGACGTCGCGCGGTCGCGCGAGATCGATCCGTACGACCTCGGGTTCGGTTGGAGCGAGAAACTGTTGGTGTCGTCGCGCTCGTTCTGGTTCTACGTCGAGAAGCTCGCGTGGCCGGTCGACCTCGTGCCGATCCAACCACGTTGGACGATCGACGTCGGCGCGCCGCTCGCGTGGTTGCCGGTGATGGCGTTGGTCGCGTTGTTCGCGGGAGCGTGGGCGTTGCGCGGACGCATCGGCCGCGGACCGTTCTTCGCCGCGAGCTTCTTCCTCGTCACGCTCGCGCCGACGCTCGGCTGGATCGACTTCGCGTTCCTGCGCTACACGTTCGTCGCCGATCGCTTCCAGTACTTGGCGAGCGCGGCGCCGATCGCGCTCTTCGGCGCGGGGCTCGCGCGGATCGAGATCTCCCGCGCCGTTCGCCGGTCGATCGTCGTCGTTCTCGTCGCCTTGCTCGGCGTCGCGAGCTTCCGTCAGTCGGGCTGGTTCGCCAACGACGAACGCCTCTTCGGCCGCAACGTCGAGGTCAATCCGTCGGCGTGGGCGGCGTGGGTGAACCTCGGCCTCGCGCGGCTCGATCGCGGCGACGCCGAGGGCGCGTTGCCGTGTCTCGAACGCGCGGTCGAGCTCGCGCCGCGCGACGCGCCGGCGCGCACCAACCTCGGCGCGGTGTTGAACGAACTCGACCGACTTCCCGAAGCCGTCGCGAGTTTCGAGGAAGCGCTGCGCCTCGACCCGACGTCGCCGCGCGCGCACGAGCGCCTCGGCCTGACGCTCGAGCGGCTCGGTCGCCGCGACGAAGCGCTCGCCCACTACCGTCGAGCTCTCGAACTCGCGCCCGAGCTCGAAGTCGCGCGCTTCAACCTCGGCATGGCGTTGGCGCAGGCCGGCGATCTCGAGCGTGCGCGCGACGAGCTGCGCGAGTTGGCGGCGCGTCAACCGTCGAACGCCAAGTTCCGCACCGCGTTCGCGAAGGTGCTGGCCGCGCGCGGCGAACTCGAGCTCGCCCGCGACGAACTCGCGGCCGCGTTGAAGCTGCAACCGGACCTCGAGGAAGCGCGCGAGCTCTCGACGGCCGTCGAGGCGCGGCTCCATCCGTAGTTCGAGCTACGTCGCTCTGCCAAGACCTTGACCGACTCGAGACAGACGCGGCGCGCGAACTCTGCGATGCTCTCGCGCTCGGAGGTCCATCGCATGCAATCGAATCGCAGACAGTTCTTGTGGGCGGGCGCGGCGCTCGGCGCGACGGCACTCGGCGCGTGCGCGGCGACGCGCGGCGCAAAGCCCGCGCGCAAGAGGATCCTCGTGCTCGGCGGCACGCGGTTCATCGGGCCGCACATCGTGGAGGCAGCGCTCGCACGCGGGCACCAAGTAACGCTCTTCAACCGCGGCAAGACCAATCCTCAACTCTTCCCCGAGTGCGAGAAGTTGCACGGCGATCGCGACGGCGACATGAGCGCGCTCGAAGGGCGCCGTTGGGACGCGGTGCTCGACACGTGGACCGACATGCCGCGGCATGTGCGCTCCGCGGCGACGCTGCTCGGACCGAACGTCGATCAATACCTCTTCGTCTCGTCGCTCAACGCGGTCGCCGATCTCTCGCAGCCCAACCTCGACGAGACCGCCGCGATGACGCCGCTCGATCCGAAGGACGAGGACAACGCCGCCGGCGATTTCTTCGGCGGGCGCAAGGCGCGGTGCGAGCAATTGCTCGCCGAACTCTGCCCAAAGCGCTACACGATCGTGCGTCCGGGTCTGATCGTCGGACCGCTCGACGGCTCCGATCGTTTCACGTATTGGCCGGTGCGCATCGCACGCGGCGGCGAAGTGCTCGCGCCCGGAACCGGCGACGATCCCGTCCAGATCATCGACGTGCGCGACCTCGGCGAGTTCATCGTGCATGTCGTCGAGCGGCGCACGCTCGGCCTCTTCCACGCCGTCGGGCCCGAGCAACGTCTCTCGATGCGCAGCATGCTCGAGACGTGCGTGCGCGCGGCGCACAGCAACGCTCGACTGACGTGGGTCGACACGTCGTTCCTCTTCGAGCAGAACGTCGCGCCGTGGAGCGATCTGCCCGCGTGGTTGCCGAGCACCGAACCCGGCCAAGCCTATTGGACGATGAACGTGTCGAAGGCGATCGGCGCGGGCCTGCGCTACCGACCGCTCGACGTCACGGTGCGCGACACGCTCGCGTGGTGGGCGACGCTGCCCGAGGATCGGCAGGCGACGTTGAAGCACGGACTCTCACCGGAACGCGAGCGCGAGGTCCTCGCCGCATGGCACGCGAAGGTCGGTTGAGCACGCCGCGAACCTCCTGAACCGGTCGTCGAGCGCCGAGCGATCCGTCGACGTCTGCGCCGCTCCCGCGTCCCGGGAATCGGCGTAGACTCGATTCCGCGCAAGGAGGGCCACGCCATGCAGCTCGACACTCGACGGTCGCTCACTTCGTCCGTCTTCGTCGTCGCGTGCGCCGCGACGGTCGCCGCGCAGACGCGCGTGAGGGAGATCGCGGACGGCGCGGCCGGCGACTCGTTCGGTTGGTCGGTCGCGGCGGTCGGCGATGTCGACGCTGACGGCGTCGACGACTTCGCGATCGGCTCGCCGTTCGCCGACGTCAACGGCGCGGACTCGGGCGAAGTGCGCGTGTATTCCGGCCGGACGCTCGCGGTGCTCCGTTCGTGGGCGGGACTCGGTGCGAAGGACGGCTTCGGCTACTCCGTCGCGGGCGTCGGCGATGTCGACGGCGACGGTTTCGACGACGTGATCGTCGGCGCGCCGGGATCGAGCGACCTGTACGACTTCGGCTACTGGCCGATCGTTCACGGCGCGGGTTACGCGCAGATCTTCTCCGGGCAGTCGGGCGTCGTGCTCCATCACCTTTCGGGCTCGACGTCGAGCGCTGCACTCGGAGCTTCCGTCGCCGGAGGCTTCGATGTCGACGGTGATTCGATCTCGGACGTGTTGATCGGAGCTCCGGGCTCGTTCTCGACGAGCGGGTACGTGCTCGTCGTGAGCGGCGCGACCGGCGCGACGATCCGCACGCACACCGGCGGCGAAAGCCTCGGCTACGGAACGTGTCTCCTCGGCGACCTCGACGGCGACGGGCGGAGCGAATACGTGCTCGGCGAACCGCGCTGGAATCCCGCCAACGGCGGACTGGGCAGGGTGTACGTCCACGACGGAGCGACCGGAGCGGCGCTTTGGACGAAGGCGGGTTCGACGTTCGGCCAACAATTCGGCTGGACCGTGGCACGCGTCGGCGATCAGAACGGAAACGGAAAGGCGGACTTCCTGGCGCACTCGCATGCGGATGGTTGCTGGCCGAGCTGGAACTGCGGGATCGGGATCTGGGTGCTGGACGGAGCTTCGGGCGCGACGGTACGAGTCCACGGCGACACGCCGCCGACGCTGACGGGACTCGCGCTCGGCAACGGGCTCGCCGATTTCGGCGACCTCGACGGCGACGGCGTCAGCGACTACGCGGCCGGCGGACCGCAGGCGGAGTTCTCCGGTTTCGGCGTCGGCGCGGAGGAGACGCGAGTGTGGTCGGGAGCGAGCGGCGCGTTGCTCGGGAACCTGTTGCCGCCGGTGTACGACATGGGCTTCGGCTTCTCGGTCGCGCATGTCGACGGCAACGGCGATGGGCTCGCCGACATCGTGATCGGCGATCCACTGGACGACGTCGCGGGACACGACGCGGGCCGCGTGCACGTCTACTCGTTCGTGCGCGCGCCGACGACGTACTGCGCGGCGAAGGTCAACAGCGTGGGCTGCACGCCGTTCGTCCAAGGCGTCGGGACACCGAGTGTCTCCAGCGGCCAACCGTTCCGCATCAAGGCCTTCCAGGTGCTCAACAAGAAGTTCGGTCTGCTCTTCTACGCGTTCACGCCGCAGAGCGTGCCGTTCCAGGGCGGACGTCTCTGCATGAAGTTGCCGATCACGCGCTGCGGCGTCCTGAACTCCGGCGGCAATCCGCCGCCGAACGATTGCTCGGGCGCGTACGCGTACGACTTCAACGATCGCATCCGCAATGGCGTCGATCCGGCACTCGTCGCGGGCGAGGAAGTCTTCGCGCAGTATTGGTCGCGCGATCTCGGCGATCCGTTCGCGACCGGCCTGACCGACGCGCTCGCGCTCTTCATCGAGCCCTGAACGCTAGAATCGCGCCGGATGGCGGCGCGAACGATCGACAGCGTGTTGCGCGAGACCTTCGGGCACGCCGAGTTGCGCGGGCCGCAGCGCGCGGTGATCGAGGCGGTGCTCGCGGGGCGCGACGTGCTGTTGACGATGCCGACCGGCGGCGGGAAGTCGCTCTGCTATCAACTGCCGGCGTTGTTGCTCGACGGTTTGACGTTGGTCGTCAGCCCGCTGATCGCGCTGATGCAGGATCAAGTCGATGCGTTGGAGCGCAAGGGCGTGCGCGCGGCGTTCGTCAATTCGTCGCTCGACGCGGCGGAGCGACGGCGGCGGCTCGAGCAGGCGGCGCGCGGCGAGCTCGCGTTGCTCTACGTCACGCCCGAGCGTTTCCGCAGCGACGATTTCGCGGCGTGCCTGCCGAGCCTCCGTATCGCGCGCCTCGCGGTCGACGAAGCGCACTGCGTCAGCCAATGGGGCCACGATTTCCGGCCGGATTATTCGCGCCTCGCCGAATACCGTTCGCGTTGCGGCGATCCGCCGACGATCGCGTTGACGGCGACGGCGACGCGGCGTGTGGCGGAGGACATCGTGCGGATGCTCGCGCTGCGCGAACCGCTGATCGTGCGGCTCGGCATCGAGCGGCCCGAGCTCTTCCTCGCCGCGACGACGGTCGCGTTCGCGGAGGAGAAGTTGCCGTTGCTCGCCCTGCGCGTGCGCGCGATCGACGGGCCGGGGATCGTCTACTCGACGTTGATCCGCGATCTCGAGGAGTTGCACGTCGAGCTGAAGCGCGCGGGGCTGGAGAGCCTCGTCTACCACGGCAAACTCTCGAGCGAGGAACGCCGCCGCGCGCAGCGCGAGTTCCTCGCGAGCGAGCACGCGGTCGTCCTCGCGACCAACGCGTTCGGCATGGGCGTCGACAAGCCCGACATCCGCTTCGTCCTGCACGCGCAGGTGCCGCGCACGCTCGAGCAGTGGACGCAAGAGGTCGGACGCGCGGGTCGCGACGGCAAGCCCGCGTGGTGCGAGGTGCTCTACTTCCAAGAGGACCTCGCGATCCAACAGGGCTTCGTCGAGTGGGCGAATCCGTCGCTCGAATACCTGATGCACGTCTACGAGACGTTGCGCGGTTGGGGCGAGCGCGTCGCGACGAAGGAGCTCGACGACTTGCGCGACGAGCTCCTGGTGAAGAACCGCGCCGACAACCGCGTGTCGATCTGCTTGAAGTGGCTCGAGGTGCTCGGCGTCACCGCCGGCGCGTTCGAGACGCATGATCTGCGCGTCGTGCGCGAGCTCGCGCCGCGTGACTTGCCGGAAAGCGTCGGCAGCGAAGCGAAACGCCGCGCGGATCTCGAGGGCCTGCTCGCGATGGCGCGCTTCGCGGGAGCGCACGAGGAATGTCGCCGCGTTTCGATCGCTCGCCACTTCGATCTCGACGCGCCGCCCGTGCCGTGCGGAGCGTGCGACGCCTGCACGCCGGCGCCGGAATGGCTGGCGTCGCACTTCGCCGCGCGCACGACGAGTTCGGGCGCCCCGCGCGAGCTCGGTTGGGCGCGCGGCGACTTCGTGCGCGTCGACGGCCGTCACCTCGGCCAGATCGTCAAGGTCGAAGGCGAGGGCCGGCGCACACGTTTGATCGTCGAGAGTTCGAGCGACGGCCTGCGCCGCTCGATCGATCCGCGGCGCTCGCGCGTCGAACGCGTTTGAACGTCGCGCTCACGGCAAGCGGAACGTCGCGACGACCGCGAGGTGATCGGAGCGGCCGGCCGCGACGACGTGTTGCTCGACGAGCGTCCACCCGGCCGGCGCGAGAACGTGATCGATCCGTCGACGCGGCGAGGAGCTCGGAAACGTCGCGGGCGCGTCCGCGAAGCCGGTGAAACGACCGCTCGCTCGCAGGAGTTGCAGCGACGCGTCCTGCGGCTCCGCGTTGAAGTCGCCGAGCAGCAGCGCCGGACGAACATCGACGTAGTCGAGGAGCTCGCGCGTCTGCACGAGGTTGTTCGCGAGGTCGCGCGAAGCGTTGCGCACCGAGGCGACGAGCAACGGCTCGCCGCCGAGCTCGAGTTCGCACCACAACACGCGACGGTTGTCGGTCGGACTCCAGAACGGCGTCGAGCCCGCGAGCTGCACCGTCTCGAGCGCCCGCAACGGCACGCGCGAGAGCAACGCGTTGCCCGAGCGAATGCGGAAGAACGGCAGGCCGAAGCTGTAGTTCTCGCTCGCCGCGCGGAACGCGAAGGCGCCTTTGCGCGCGAGGTAGTCGACTTGATCGAGCGGCTCGGGCCCGCACTCCTGGACGATCTCGGAGAGCTGGACCAGATCGCAGTTCTCGCGCTCGATCACTGCGGCGAACGCATCGAGTTCGGCGGCGACATCCTGCACGTCCCTGAACTCGCCGCCTTCGTAGAAGCGCGCCTTCGCGGCGTTGAAGGCCATCACGCGGAGTTCGCGGTACGGACCGCGCCGCGCTTCAGCGCCCGTGCTCACGAACTCCGGCGCGCGCCAACTCGTGTTCAGGCCGTTGTAGGCGAAGGCGGCGAGCGCCACCACGAGTGCGACGGACGCGAACACGAGCGCTCGTCTCCACCACTTCCCTCTTGCCGCGGGACGAACGTTCGCGCTCCACACGCAACCGAAGATAGCGCGTCGCCCCGGGAAGCGAACGACGCGCCGACCGTCGTCAGTGCAGCGGACCCGACGCGCCGCCGAAGCTGACGCTGCGGCGCGGATCGATGTAGGGCACGACCGTTTGGAAGCGGCCGTCGCGCAGGTCGACGAGCTTGAGCGTGCGCATCGTCTTCTTGCCGACCAACGGACTGTTGCTCTCCGTGTACTTCAGCGCGAGCCCTTCCGTCGGCAGCGCCCAGTAGAGCACCGTGTGCGCGTCGACGAACGCGATCGCGCCCGGCGCGACGGCGCCCGGCGCCGTGAACGGACGCGAATGGCGCGACTCGATGTCGACGACGCGCCAACGCTGCTCGAAGTCGTGCAGGACGAGCGTGCGACCGTCGGTCGACACGATCGGACGCTCGCCGACGTGCAGCGGAGTCGCCTGGCCGCTCTCGACGTCGAGCACGTGCACGACCGCCACGCGCTTCCACGCCAAGGTCGCGCGACCGAACGCATCGGACGGCTCGACTTCGGTCGCGAGCAACGCCTCGGCCTCCGCGCGCGGCACCAACGCCGTGAACGCCAAGCGGCGTCCGTCGGGGAACCAGCTCAGCGTGTCGTCGAGCACGCGCGAGCGCATCATCAGCTCGGTGTGCGTCGCGGTGTCCCAGATGCCGAGTTCGCCCTCGATCACGTACGCGTCGGGAGAACGGAACGTCACGCCGTCCGCGGCGCGCACGAGCGCGACGCGTCGGCCGTCGTTCGACAACGCGAGGTTGCGACCGGCGACGCGGCTCCACAGCGCGTCGCCCTCGGCCGCGAAGAGGCGCGTCGTGCGTCCGTCGACTTCGAGCAGGTCGAGCTCGTGGCGCTCGGCCGTCATGTCGTTCGCGACGAACGCGATGCGCCCGTGCGCGTCCGGACCGGCGAGCGAATGCGCCGTCAGTTGCTCGGGCCCGGGCGCGCGCGGGAGACGCGCGACCTGAGTCGGCAGCTCGATCGTCTCGATCCCGCCGTGCGGATGATCGATCGCGATGGTGCCGTGCGTGCGAGCGACCAGATCGGTCGCTTCGGGGCCGGGGACGTGCGTCGCGGTCGAGCTCGGGCTTTGAGCGACGGCGCAACGTGCGGACAACGCCGCGCACAGCGACACGATTCCGAGCGAAGCCAAGCGCCGCACCGAGCGGCTCGTAGAAGTCGATGCAATCCGAGTGTTCATCCGAATCTCCTGCCGTCGTGGACGGCTCGAGGGTCGGCGGCGATTGTCGGCGTGCGCGACCCGGCGCGCGCTTCAGGCCTTTCGATCGCGCCGCCTCGCCCGAGTGATCGAGCCGCGCGAACGGGTGTCAGCGCGCCGCGACTTCGTGCTCGTTCGACGCGAAAACGACCTTGCGGTGCGTCTTGCGCCACTCGTTCAGCGCGCCGCCGAAGCGATACGCGAGCAGCTTCTTCAGGAACTCGATGCACGTCGAACCGCGGACGTGCGAGAGACCGTTCGAACGCATCCGCGCGAAAACGTTCATCTCGAGGACGCGCACGCCGAGGTGGTGGGCCTTGATCATCATCTCGGGATCGAGGAACCACTGCTTCTCCTTGCAGTCCATCACCGCGAGCACGTCGCGGTGGATCATCTTCGGGCTCCCGTTGATGTCGATCGAGCCGAGCTTCGGATAGAGCACGTAGACGAGCGCGTTGTACGCGATCGACACGACCTTGCGCAGCGGACCGTCCATGCGGAAGCGCCGGCGCACTTTGCCGAGCACCATGCCGTCGGTGTGTTTGATCGCGTCGAAGAGACGCGCGACGTCTTCCGCGTCGACTTGGCCGTCGGCGGGGATGATGCCGATCCACGGCGCGCGGCAGACCGCGAACGTCTTCAACACGCCGTTGCCGTAGCCTTCGTTCGGCTCGACGCGGTGGTGGACGACGCCGGTGCCCAGCGCTTCGAACGCCTTGATCACTTCGCCGGTGCGGTCCTTCGAGCCGTTGTCGACCGCGATGAGTTCGAGGCGATGCCCGCCCTTCGCGAAGGCCTGCACGAGCTGCGGGATCGTGTACGGGATCGCTTCCTGCTCGTTGTAGCAGGGCATGATCAGCGAGAGTTCGGGGAGCTCTCCCGCGTTCACGCCTTGGCTCCCTCGAGCCGCGGACGCGACGGCGCGAAGCTGCGGCGCAAGTCGCGCGCGAACATCGTCCGCGTGAACTTGCCGAGGCCCGACGGGTGCTCGCCGAACGTCGCGAGCTTGGTCTCGATCAACGCGCGTTTGTCCGGCGCGACTTCGGCGAAGAACGTGCGCGGCGCGTCGAGGCGGTAGTCCGACAGCGGCTTCGCGTATCGCTCGCCGATCCACGCGTCGACGTCCCAACTCGTCACCCACTTTACGCGACGCGGCAGCGTTTCCGCGAACGGCACGTGCAGGACGACCGCGCGCAGGTATTCGAAGATCGTCGCGAGCTCCTTCGGATCGTGCGCGGCGTTGCGTTCGACGAGCACGTTCGCGACCACCTTCTCGAGGAAGTCGAGGCCGGGTTGCGTCGCGAGGAAGCGGCCGATCATCGAGTACTTCGACAACAAGTTGCCGCCGAGCGTGCCGTCGACGAGCTCGGTGTAGTGCGCCTTCGCCCAGTCGAGGCAGGCTTGGCGCGACATGAAGATCTCCTGGTTGGTCTCGACCAGGAAGTCGGCGATCACCTTGCGGAACTCGGCCGGCGCCTGCTCGAGCATCTTCTGCATGTGCACGACGAGATCGAACGGCTTGACGCCGTGTTGGCGCGCGAACTCGAAGGGCTCTTCGTAGTTGCCTTCGTAGTAGAAGATCGTCAGCAGCAAGTGGAAGACGCGCGTGTCCAGGTAATCCTGGAAGCTGAAGTCCGGCGTCGAGACGACCATCTCCTCCACTTCGATGATCGGCTCGCCGGTGTAGTCGCCGATGTTGCGCGCGACGACGCGGAAGCGCGTGTCGAAGCCGAACTTCGCGCGTTGGTCGGGATTGGCGAGCTCGGCGCCATGCAGCAACATCAGTTGGTGCGCGCTGATGCGCTTCGCGCCCGCGTCGAGCAAGTCGTTGACCGCCTTCATGAAGCTCGGCCGCGTCTCGCCGGGCAAGCAGAGGATCAACTCGCCGTAGCTCTGCATCCCCATCGAATCCAGTTCCTTCTGGATCTCCATGTAGGTCGAGAGCTTGATGTTGTCGCGCTTGATGTTCTTCAGCACGACCGGATTCATGGACTGCACCGCGGCGGTCATCGGCAATGCGCCGCGCACCTTGCGCATCACCTTGATGATGCGCTCGCCCTTGTTCTTGCCGGTGGTCGTGCGGATGTAGCGCGGCCAGTTGTACGTGTCCTGGAGCCAACCGATGTAGTCGGCGATCTCCTCGTCGCGCTCGTACATGCCGAAGTTGTCGTCGGCGAAGCAGAGCGTGATCTCGGGCTTGATGCGCTCGGCGAGGTAGAGCAGATCGTCTTTCACGTTCTGCACCGAGTGCGCGAAGACACGCGTGTTCGACTTGACGCCCGAGTTGCAGAAGGCGCAGGTGAACGGGCACCCGCGCGCGATCTGCATCATCGGGAAGTAGCCGGTCGCGAGGTACGGATCGAGCCAGCCCGACGTGTACGGCGAGGGGATCACGTCGAGGTCTTGGATGCGCTCGACGTCACCGCCCTTGACGAACGCGCCGGTCTTGCGATCGATCCAATCGATGCCGGGGATCTTCGCGTCGAGCACGCCTTCACGGCGCGCGCCGACGTCGACGAAGCGTTGGAGCAGGTTGAGGAACGCTTGCTCGCCCTCGTACGTCGGCCCGTCGACGTAGCAATCGACGTCCGGCAGCCCGCGCAAGAACGTCTCCTGCACATGGTCGAACAGCGGCCAGTTCGGTCCGCCCATCACCGTCAACGTGCGCGGGTTCTTGCGCTTCGCGTAGGTCGCGAAGTGGTAGGCGAGTTCCTCGTTCCACGCGTAGTTCGAGAGGCCGAGCACGTCCGGCGCCGCGCGATCGATCGCGACCTTCAGATCCTGGGGCTCGCGGAAGAGCGCGTACTCGACCTTGCCGACGTTCGCCGGGAGCTTCAGGTGCGCGCCCGCGAACGTCACCAGGTTGGCGACGCCCAACGGGTAGACGTCCGAGCTCTTGGTGAGCAGGTTGTGACCGAGGTCGGCGAGGTAGATGCGCATGGAGATCCGGGGACGGCGAGGTGCAAGGATCGGAGCGCGCCGGGGTCTCGCTCCAGACCGCGATCCTGAATCCGAGGCGCGAACGTGCACGCCGCTCGGGGGGAGGATCGGCTCCGATCCGATCAACGCCGGAGTCTAGCACGAAGCAATTTCGCTTCGCAGGCTCCAGCGGCCGTCCGCGGGCCCATCCGGGGTGATGCGCAGTCGTTCGCCGCTCAACGAATGCGGTGCGACAGCGCGGCGACGTCACGGTGCCACGGTGAACTGGATCGCATCGGTCAGACCGATGTCGTCCGGCGGTGGGAAGCCCGGATCGCGGCTCCAGAACTGAGCGTAAACGGTCTGCCCTGCCGTCACTGCGTGCGCGGTCATGTAGGACTGTCCGAAGTGGAACGACTGCGCACCCGAGCAGTTGGCGGCACCCGACGTCCCGCCAGAACCGGCGACTTGCGCGCGCACGAGCGGCGGTTGAACGCACAGCCAACCGCCGTGAAACGGCAAGGTCGCGGCCGTACTCCCCCACACGAGCATGCCCGACTTGTTGTTGAGCACCTGCGTCGCGCTGATGAAGAACGAGTCGTAGCCGCTCAGTCGAGGCAGGCCGCTCGAGGTGATCCTCGGGAAGCAGTTCTTGCTGTTCTTCTTCGCCGGGCAATACACCGACACGGGGATCGGCGTGCCTGTGTCCACGAGAAAGACGTCGTGCGCTCCATTCGAGTCGCCGGGAACGAGGCTCGTCTCGCGCCCCCAAAAGACCACGGTCGAGCCCGCGTCGTCGATGTCCGGATCGGCGGCGTGTTCGTCCCCCTCCGCGCCGAGGGTGCTCGTGCTCACGCGAATCGTCGTGCCGGCGACGCGATCGTGCAGGAAGACGTCGATGAAGCCGTTCGTGTCACCCGGGACGAGATTCGTCGCGCTCGATCCGAACGCGACGAAGCGACCGTCCGCCGAAACGTTGCACCCGAGAGCGCTCGCGTTTCCCTGAGTTCCACTCGTCGCGTCGCTGACGAGGTCGAGCAACCCCGTGTTCCTATCGAGGACGTAGACGTCGCCGAAGCCGTTGACGTCCTCCGGGAGCAGCGCGCCGGCAACGAACACGACGAACCGCCCGTCCGGCGACAGATTGGGATCGGTGCCGCCGTTCGACTCGACGCCGAGCGAATTCAGGCTGAGGCGCGACGTGATGCCCGTCGCGCGATCGCGAAGGAAGACGTCGGTCGCGTGGTTGTTGTCGTTCGGCACGAGCGTCGATGCAGAACTGGCGAAGACGACGAGGTTGCCGTCGTTCGAAACCCACGACGGACTCCGACCCACCGAACCGCTGTGCCCGTCGCCGTGTACGCCCAGCGTGCTCTGGCTGACCAATTCCAGCGTTCCTGAAACCGTGTCGAACGCGAAGATATCCGCGAAGCCGTTGGTATCACCGACGAGCAGATTGGTCGCCTCGCTCGCGAATGCGACGACTCGTCCGTCGCCGGACATGCACGGCACGCTGCTTGGGCCGTTGCCCGTCACACCGCCGGGAGTGACGCTCGCGCACAACGTCGTACCCAGTTGCCGATCGCGCAGGAAGACATCGCGGATGGATCCACTGTCCCCCGCCGCGAGATTGTTCGCGTCGCTCTCGAAAGCGATGAAGCGCCCGTCGCTGGAGCAGGAAGGCCGAACGCTGGCGCCGTCACCCTGTGAACCGCCGCTCGAGAGACTGACGATCTCGGTGTGCCCGTCCGCTCGGTCATACACGAAAACGTCGTTCTGCTGGTTCGTGTCCACGGAGACCAGATTGGGGGCATCGCTACTGAACGCGACGAAGCGCCCGTCAGCGGAGAGCGACTGAAAGCCGCTCGATCCTTTGGCGATCACGCCGCCGGAATTGACACTCGCCCGCGACGTCGATTGCGCAGCGGCCGCGGGAATCCATCCGATGAACAACGACGACAGGACGACGATTCGATGATCCACGGCGCGCGGCCTCCAAGTCGGGAGAAATGCTGGAGCGGTTCACGCCATGGTATCCCCGTCGAGGAACTTCGGAGTGCGAAGCCCCGCACCGATGCTCCGCCCCCGAAGATTCTGGTTCGAGTCTGAAGAAGCTCAGAGCTCGACCGCGCCGACGTCGACCGTGCTCGTGCCGTTGCCGTCGCCGTCTTGGATGCGCGGAGCGCCGTAGAAGTCGCGCTTGCCGATGCCGAGCGCGTTGTCGTTGCCCGCATCGATCCCGAGCGAGCCCGGGAGCAACGAGAAGTTGGGCGCGACGAGCGGCGTGCCGCCGAAGTTGCCGTTCTGACCTGCGAAGGTTCCGTCCTCGATCAACGAGTTGGCGACTTGCGGCGCGGAGACGGCGGCGCCGAGGTCGCTCGCCGAATTGCCGAACACGAGGAGATTTTCCGCGGTCGTCGTGCCGTTGCCGTCGAGGCCGATGCCGAAGCCGGTGATCGTGTCGTTGACGAGCCGCGCAGCGACGTTGCCGAAGGTGCGAATGCCCGGAGTTGACGCTCCGGGATTCGCGATCACACAGCTCTCGACGCGCAGTTGGAGGCTCGTGCTCGAAGTGCTCTGCGCATCGATGCCGAGTCCGACACGAGAACGGTGCATCTCGAGCTCCATGCGACCGGCACCGCTGGTGGTGGCGATGAGCCTACGTTCGTACGTGGACTGGCCGACGTCGACGCGGGTGATCGCGTTGTCCGCCGCCAAGACGACCAAGGACGAGCGCATGCTGCTGCGCAACATGCTCAACGAAGTTCGCGAGTTGCCTTGCCCGCCGACGAACGTCAGCCCGCGGAGTTCGCAGTCGACGACGCGGATGTCCAAGGTTCCGTCGAGCACGTCGCTGCCGCCGATCCCGCCCGTCAGTCGCAGTCCCTCCAACGTCGCACGCGTGCCCGACGGCGAGTGCTGAACGTTGACGGCTCCGCCGAGCGTCGGCGTGAATCCGGCGGCGGCTCGGATCACGAGATCCTTGCCCGCCCACTTGATCGAACCGACGAACGTGCCGTTGCTCTGGATCTCGATCACCGAGCCCGACGCGGCGGCCGACACGATCGCCTTCAAGTTGTCGCCGTCCTGCACGACGATCTGCGCGCGTGCTTGCGTCGCGAACAGAGAAGCGAGAGTGAGTGCGTAGGGAAGAACGAGTGCGGTCTTCATGGACGGATTCCTCGATTACAAGTGAGCTCTGCCCGAGAGTCGCCGGCCGGCCGATCAGTTCCTGCCGATCCTGCCGCGGTCGACGCTGCTCAACCGTTCTATTCGAGCGAGCGACGTCGTTGACGAGAAACTCGTGCCTTCGATCGCGAAATCCGACGCGACGAATCGAACGAGCGCACGCGCACTGCGGAGAATTCGGACTCTCGGGCAACTGAGCGATCGCGCCACCTCGAGGCGACGAACGAGCGCATCCGAACGCTCAAGTTCGCAAGGCCTGTCGGTACCAGTTCACGGTCTCGGCCAAGCCGGACTCCAACGTGCGCTTCGGCTTCCACGCGAGCCACGCTCGCGCCTTCGCGCAGTCCAAGTATTGTTTGGGGATCTCGTGGCTCGCTTGGTTCTGCACCACCGGTGCGAGGTCCGCTCTCTCGCAGAGCTTCTGGAGCGACGCGACGATCTCGAGCACCGACTTCGGTTCCTCGGTGCCGAAGTTGAAGGCTTGGCCGTGGAACTTCGGTTCGTGCATGCGCTCGGCGAGCGCGAGGTACGCGTCGGCCGCGTCGCGGACGTAGAAGTAGTCGCGCACGAACTTGCCGTCGGAGCGGATGATCGGACGCTCGCCTTGGACCAGCGAACGAATCGTGCCCGGGATCAAGCGATTCCAATTCGAGTCGCCGGCGCCGTACAGATTGCCGCAACGCGTCACCGCGACCGGCAGTTGGTACGTCGCGTGGTACGAGAGCGAAATCAGGTCCGTGCACGACTTCGACACGTCGTACGGGAAGCGACCCTGCAGCGGCGCGTCCTCGGTGTACGGCAACTTCTCGTGGACGCCGTAGGCCTTGTCGCTCGACGCGACGAGGATGCGCTTCACCGTCTTCGACATCTCGCGACACGCTTCGAGCAAGAGCCACGTGCCGCGGATGTTTGCTTCGAACGTCGAGAGCGGCGAACGCGACGCGGTGCCGACGATCGTTTGCGCGCCGAGGTGGAAGACGGTCTCGATCTCGTGCTCGTTCAACGCGCGTGCGAGCAGGTCGTAGTCCTCGAGCTCGCCGCGGACGACGTTGCAGCGCGCGATCAACTCTTCGGTGACCAAACGCGACGCCGGAACCCAATCACGAACGAGGCAAGTGACGTGCGCGCCGCGGGCGAGCAGTTCTTCGACCATCGCCGCGCCGAGCAAACCGCTCGCGCCGGTGACGAAGACGTTGGTGCCCTTCCAGCTCGTCATCACCACACCTTCCACGGCGCGGCGCCGGACGCCCAGAGCTCGTTCAACGTCATCGCTTCCTTGTACGTGTCCATCGAGAACCAGAAGCCGTCGTGTTGGTAGAGCGCGAGTTCGCGAGCTTTCGACATCTTGTCCATCGGCCCGGTCTCGAGGATGCACTCGGGATCGAGGTAGTCGAAGACGTCGCGGTTCATCACGAAGAAGCCGCCGCTGGTCAGCGAGCTCATCATCGGCTTCTCCTGGAAGTGCGTGACGATGCCACGCGCGTCGACCGCGACTTCGCCGTAGCGCGAGCGCGGGTGGAAACCGGTCAGCGTCGCGAGCTTGCCCATCTTCGCGTGGTGCGCGACGAGCTTGTCGAGATCGATGTCCGACAGACCGTCGCAGTAGTTGAAGAGGAAGCGCTCGCCCTCGACGTACTCCTTGGCGCGGAAGAGCCGTCCGCCGGTCTGCGTGCGTGCGCCGGTTTCGACGAACGTGATCTCCCAATCCTCGATCGCGTCCTTCTTGCCGTGGATCGTCTTCTGATCGCTCTTCAACTTCAGCGTGAAGTCCTGGTCGTACCACTGATAGTTGAGGAAGTAGTCCTTGATCATCTCGCCCTTGTAGCCAAGGCAGAGCACGAACCGCCGGTAGCCCCAACGGTAGTAGATGCGCATCAAGTGCCAGAGGATCGGACGACCGCCGATCTCGACGAGCGCCTTCGGTTTGAACTCGGTCTCCTCGCGCAGACGCGTTCCCTCGCCGCCGCACAGGATCACGACCTGTTCTTTCTTCCACTTCATGGGGCTGATTGTGGCGTGCGCTCGGATCGGAACCAAGCTCGCGCGCCCCATCGGCTCGATCGGGCGTCGAGCATGAGGCGCTCGCGACGTCTCAACCCTCGCGCGGCAAGAGCGGCAGGTACGCGCGCCACGCGCCGACCTCGCCGCGATACTGGAAAGCCATGCATTTCGCGATCTGGTGCAGGTGGTTCTGGTCGTGGACGACCCAAGTCGCGAGCAGTTGACCGAGCGTCACGCGGCCGAGCGCCGGGTGCGTGCCGGCGCGGGCCAGATCGCTCTCGACCAGGTGGAGCGACTCCAGCTCGCGTAGACTCGCGGCGCGCAGGCGCTCGAACTCGCCGATCAGATCGACGAGCGACCGACCGCGCGAGTGCTCGAACATCGCGAAGCGATCGAACGTTTCGAAGGGCTTGGCCTCGCCGTGCTCGAGGATCCACTTCGCGCGTGGAATCCAGTCCGCTTGCTCGCCGTGGATCAAGTGTCCAACGACATCGAACGGGCTGAACATGTCGGGGCCGTAGTTGTTGCGCACCCACTTCTCGTCGAGGCCGACGAGCCACGCTCGGAGCACGCTCGGCGTCCGCGCGAGGAGTTGCCGCGCCTCGTCGAGCTCGAACCGCATCCGCGGCGCGTCGTCGTGCTCACCCATCCCGCGGAGTCTACCGAGCGACGCGCCGCGTGACCGTCACCGGACCGAAGTACGCGTCGGTCTCGACGTGCGCCCACAGCGCGATCCGTCCGGCGACGTCGCCGCGCTTCAGGTCTTGGACGACGAGGCACGGTTGCGTGGCGTCGTTCACGTAGAGGCGCGCGGTCGTGCCGGCGACTTCGATCTTCAGCGACGTCCACACGCCGGGCTCGAGGTCGACGAAGGACTCGTATTCGCCGGGGTGTTCTTCGCGCAGACGATGCCACGGAAAGTCCGGGTGCGACGCGTACTGCACGGAGCGATTGCGCCGCAGCTGATCGTTCGCTCGACCGTTGGTCGGGCGGAGGTAGAGCAATTCGGACCACTCGCCGTGCTCGCCGGTGCGGAAGCTGACGCCGACGAAGCCGCGCGAATCCGCGGGCGCGTCAGCGCGCGGAGCTCCCGTGACATCGACTTGGATCGTGCCGTCGTGGAACTCCGGCGTCGCGAGCAGCGCCAAGACGGCTTCGTCCTTGCCCGCGCTTTCAGGGGAGGGCACGAGCTTCACGGCGCGAGCGCCGCGATACGTGACGAGCTCGGTGCGTCCGTGGAGGACTTCGGCGAACTCGGGGAGCGCCGCGTCGCTCGGGCCGGGCTTGCGCGGCTCGGCTCGCGCGCGGATCGACGGATCCTTCGCAGTCGCGGGCGTCACGCGCAAGTTCGAGAAGTACGCGTCGCTGCTGATGCGCGTCCAAAGCGCGATCGCGCCGCGGCTCTCGCCGTGCTTGAGATCGTCGACGACGAGCGACGGCTGGCTCGCGCCGCCGACGAAGAGCTTTGCCGCGCGCCCCGACACTTCGATGCGGACCTTGGTCCACTCGCCCGGCGCGAGATCGACGTACGACTCGTACTTGCCCGGTTGCTCCTCGCGCAGACGCTGCCACGAGAAGTCGGGGCTCGCTTCGTACTGCGTCGATCGATTGCGGAAGAGCTGACTGTCGAGGCGCGCGTTCTCGGGGCGGAGGTAGAAGCGCTCCGTCGACTCGCCCTGCACGCGAAAGCACACTCCGACGAAACCCTTGAACGCGCTGACGTCATCGGTCGCGTAGCCCTGACGCCGCGCGCCGGCGACGTCGACCTCGATCACGCCGTCCTGGAAGTCGGAGCCCACCAATACCGCCGTCAACTCTTGGTCGGTGTCGTGTTCGTGACCCGCGAGCGGCGCCAAGTGCAGCGCACGTCGGCCGCGGTAGTCGACCCACTCGACTCGAGCGTTGCGCAGCTCGAACTTCGTCGTCGCGTCGAACGTCGTGTTCGCAACGGGCGTCGTTGCTTGCGTCGGCAAGAGCAGCAGGCTCGATGCGAACCAAATCAGCGATGCGAACTTCATGAACATGGACGACGACCTGATCGCGGTCGCGCGTGTCCTCGAAGGCTAACGAGCGCTCGCCCTTCCGATTGTTCGGGTTGCGCTGCGCGCGGCCGCGGAGCTCACGCCGCTCTTTCCGCGAAGTGCGCGAAGTCGTACCGACGCGCCCGCGCGCTCAAACGATCCGCGGCGTCGGGATCGGCACGATGAAGCGGCCACCGGCTTCGCGGTACGCGGCCTGCTGGCGCATGATCTCGTCGGCGAAGTTCCACGCGAGGATCAGGCAGTAATCAGGGCGGCGCTTCGCGAGCTCGTCCGCGTGGTAGACGGGCAGGTGCATGCCCGGCGTGAAGAGCCCGACCTTCAACGGACTCTTGTCGACGGTGAACGGCACGAGGTCCGTTCCGATGCCGCAGAAGTTGAGCAACGTGTTGCCCTTCGCCGGCGCGCCGTACGCGCCGAGCGTCTTGCCTTCACTCTTCAAACGGCGCAGGAGCGCGAGCAGATCGCTCTTCTGCTTGTCGACCGCGCGCGCGAGCGTCTGCATGCGCGCGAGCGACGTGAAGCCGCGGCCACGTTCGGCGCGCGCGAGCTCGAGCACGGCGGGCGCGTGCTCGTGCGCTTCCTCGACCGCCTTCGCGTACATGCGGATCGAACCGCCGTGCACGGTCTTGCGATCGACGCGGAAGATGCGCAGGCCGGCGCGCTCGCAGATCGCGAGCAGGGCGCTGATCGAGAAGTAGCAGAGGTGCTCGTGGTAGACGGTGTCGTACTCGTTCTTCTCGACGAACTCCTCGATGTACGGAGCTTCGACCGAGACGACGCCGCCCGGCCGCAGGAACGCTTTCGCCGCCGCGAGGAACTTCACCGGCTCGTCGACGTGCGCGAGCACGTTGTTCGCGATCACCGCCGCCGCGGCGCCGTACTGCGTGCGCAGCGAACGCGCGGACGCGGTCGTGAAGAACTCGTTCGCGGTCCGCACGCCGTCGGCGTTCGCCTTCGCCGCGATGTTGGTCGCGGGCTCGACGCCGAGCACGCGCACGCCGCGCGCCAGGAAGTGCTTGAGCAAGCTGCCGTCGTTCGACGCCGCCTCGACGACGAGATCGTTCGGGCCCAGTCCGAGCAACCCGCAGATCGTCTGCGCATACTCGGCGTTGTGGACCTTCATCGTGTCCGACGTGCCGGTCACGTACAGGTAATTCGAGAAGAGCGCTTCGGGATCGATCACGTCGACGAGCTGCACGAGCGAACACTCGCTGCAGATCACGACCTCGAGCGGAAAACGCTTCTCCGCCGCGAACTCCGCCTCGGAACGCAGGAACGCGTTCGCGAGCGCCGTCTCGCCGAGATGGAGGAACGACGCGAGCTTGGTCCCTCCGCATCCGCGGCAAGTGCTGCGTCGATGGTGCAGGGCTCGAGCGGTCGTCATGGGCGGCGGGACTATACCGACGCGGCTTCGAAGGCGCGCGCCTTCGCCACACCGTCGGGGATCTGGAGTTTCGGGACCCAGCCGGTCAACGCGCGGAGCTTCGCGTGGGTGACCGGCTCATGCTGCATCTCGTCGGCCGCGGTGGGCAGCGCACCGAAGCGCAAACGCGCGATCGGGAGCCCGAGCACGGCGGCGGCGGTCATGGCGAAGCCGCGCACGGTCGTGAGCTTGCCCGTGGCGACGTTGACGACCTGGGGCTCTTCGGTGCGAGCGAGCGCGAGACGTAGGAGCCCTTCGGCCGCCTCCTCGACGTACGTGAAGTCGCGCTGTTGCGTGCCGGCGGTCAACTCGATCGGCTCGTTCGTCGCGCGCGCCGCGAGCAACGTCGGCAGCAAGCGCCCCGCGATTTCGCCGGGCCCGTAGACGGTGAAGAGCCGCCCGACGAACGCGGGATAGCCCGCGAGATCGGCGCGCAGGAGCAGCGACTGCGTGCCCTTCAACTTGGTGCGGCCGTACGAAGAGGTCGGCGCGCACTCGCTCGACTCGCTGAGATCGCCGGCGAGCGCTCCGTACTCCGCCGCCGTGCCGGCGTGGACGAACGGCGTGCCGCTCCAGCCTTTCACGCGCGTCGCCGGAAACGCGAGCGCGAGCTCGCCGAGCAGATCGTCGTTGAGCCGCCACATCGCCTTCTCGTCGCGCTGATCGCGCGCGACGCCGTAGCCGGCGAGGTTGAAGAGCACCATCGGCTTGACGTCGCGCAGGAACACCGACGCGGCGCCGGGCGGGAAGAGATCGACCTCGCGCACGTCGCCTTTCGCGCCGAAACGCGCGAGGGGTTCCTTCGCGAGTTCGGCGCTCTTCACCGCGAGCACCACGTCGGCCCCGCCTTCGGTGAGCAACCGCGCTACCCACCGCCCGATGAACCCGTCAGCCCCGAGCACGAGCACGCGCGCGCCCTTGAAGGCGCTGAACACCTCTCTCCTCGAAACGCTCACGTCGACTCCATTCTCGCGCGTTGTACCCGACGGCGAGCGCGAAGTCGCGACGGCGCTGAGCTACCGACTTCGCCCTCCCCGAACCCACGTCGTTGTCGATGTCCGGGGCTCGCGGTTCCCCCTACCGTGACGATCCGACGCGCGACCACAACCGATCGCGTGGCGAACTCTCCTCTCGAACAGGAACGAAGCCATGCATACGAACGAGGCCAGGTACATGGAGCACTCCCGCGCGTTCGTGTTTGCGCTGGTTCTCACGACGGCGGCGATCCTGCTGTTCCTCTCGGGCTGCAACAACGCCTCCGGCGGCAATGACTCGGGCGCCGGCGCGATCTCGGCCGACGCGACCGTCGAGAACTCGCTGACGCTGATCGACGAAGGGCGCCAGACGTTCCGCTTCGAGACCTTCGGCGACGAAGCCTTCTGGGGCGACACGCTTCGCCTGCACGAAGCGATCGCGGGGACGGCGCTCGGCGGAGTCGGAGCGGGGCTCAGCCCGGCGCAGGCGCTCGCGCTCGGATTGAAGGTCGACAGCGAAGCGCTCGGTGCCGCGCTGCGCAATTCGATCGCCCAGGGGAACGTCGACTTCACGGATCCGGCGACGACGCTCGAGCTCCTGAAGCGCGAAGCCGTCGTCGGCGTCAAGGGCATCTTCGACGGGACGGGGCGACTCACCTCGGTCGGCATCCAGTGCGCGATCTGTCACAGCACCGTCGACGAGTCGTTCCAGCCGAGCATGGGCCGTCGGCGCGACGGTTGGGCGAATCGCGATCTCGACATCGGCTCGATCATCGCGCTCGCGCCGAATCTCGCGCCCGTGTCGGCGATGCTCGGCACCGACGACGTGACGGTGCGCACCGTCCTCCACGCGTGGGGTCCGGGCAAGTTCGACGCGCAGGTCTTCCTCGACGGCAAGGCGTTCCAGCCCGGCGGCGGCTCCGCAGCGACGCTGATCCCGCCGGCGTTCGGCCTCGGCGGCGTCAACCTGCACACGTGGACCGGCTGGGGTTCGGGCACGTACTGGAACGCGTTCGTCGCCAACCTCGAGATGCACGGACAAGGCACGTTCTACGATCCGCGCCTCGACGACCCGCTCAAGTTCCCGGTCGCGGCCGCGGAGAATTCCGGGCACACGAAAGCCGCGGTCGACCTCATCACGCCGAAACTCGCAGCGCTGCAGTTCTATCAGCTCGCGTTGCCGATCCCGGTTGCACCCGTCGGCAGCTTCGATGCCGGCGCCGCTGTCTCGGGAGGCAATCTGTTCCGCGGAGCCGCGCGATGCTCGGAGTGCCACGTCCCGCCGCTCTACACCGAGCCGGGTTGGAACATGCACACGGCCAACGAGATCGGCATCGACGATTTCCAAGCGTTGCGTTCACCGGACGAGCGCTATCGGACGGCGCCGCTGCGCGGACTCTTCACGCACGCGACCGGCGGCTACTACCACGACGGACGTTTCGCGACGTTGCTCGATGTCGTCGAGCACTACGACGCGCACTTCGCGTTGGCGCTCACGCAGCCTGAGAAGTCGGACCTCGTCGAGTTCTTGAAATCGCTATAGGGTCGGGTCGAGACGTTCGGGGGCGCATCGCTTGGGCGAGGCGCCTCCGAACCTATTTGGCGCGAGGCCAGGGCTTACCGGGCGAGTAGATCGCGGAGACGACGCCGGATCCGAACTCGTCGGAGAAGAAGCCGATGGAGCCCTGTGTTCCGTTAGAACCATTGGAGTCCTTCATCAGGACCCCCTTCTCGTCGGGTGGATAGATGTAGGTCTGCCCACCGAGATACGTGAGCAGATAGACGCGATGCTCTTGGCCGTCGGAGGTCGTCAGATCGAGCGCAACGATGCAGCCGTCGGTGGACAACAGCTGTTGGTACTTCTCGACGGTTCCTTCGTCCTTCGTCCACACGGGCTTGGCGAGGTCGTAGTGGAGATCGTCGAAGGTCCAGCCGCCTTCGAAGTATCCGGGTGCTCCATGCTTGCCGAGCGAGTCGACGTAGAAACGGACTCCGCGCAAGGACTCGTCTGCCGTCAGCAGCAGTGTTCCGTCTTCCGAAGTGATTCTCGCGCTCGTCGGAGCTGACGTGGGCTTCGTGTCGGCACCATCAGGCGCCGTGGCTTCGACCTGGTCTTGTCGCGCGGGTGTCGCGAGAACCACGCGATGACGCGTCTCGACTGAAGGTTGTTCACTCGAGGTCGTCGCGTCGATCGATCCGTTCTTCGACGACGGCGCCCAGGCCATCCAGAGAAAGGTCGCGATCAGCAATGCGAGGAATGTCCACAGTGCTGCGCGGGAAAGCACGTCGAAGAACGTACCTCCCGCGCGTGACACCGCCGAGAATGCCGACGATCCGCGGTTGACGAGACGCGAGCGCGCCGAGCACGATGGCGACATGGCCTCAGCAACCAACACCGTCAAGCTTCACCGAGTGCTCCGTGCTCCCGCCGAACGCATCTATCGCGCGTTCATCGATCCCGACGCGATGGCGAAGTGGCTTCCTCCGCACGGCTTCACCGGCAAGGTGCACGAGATGGATGCTCGCGTCGGCGGCAAGTTCCGGATGTCGTTCACCAACTTCGGTACGAAGCAGAGCCACTCCTTCGGCGGGCAGTACTTCGAGCTCGTTCCGGGCGAGCGCATCCGGCACTCGGACAAGTTCGACGATCCCAATCTCCCCGGCGAGATGATGGTCACGATCCAGTTGCGGAAAGTCGTCGTCGGCACCGAGGTGAACATCGTGCAGGAAGGCATTCCCGCGGTGATCCCGGTCGAGGCGTGTTACTTGGGATGGCAGGAGTCGCTGGAGCTCTTGGGCCGCCTCGTCGAGCCCGAGATTCCCGGATAGTCGCTCGTCATCGCGACGGCGCGGTCCCCGGCGGCAGCGGGCCTTCGACGATCTCGAAGCCGCGCTGCGTGACGCTCGGGCCGGCGACGAGCCAGATCGGACGATCGGCGTAGTGCGCGAGCAATGCGGCGCGCGTCGCGACGTCCTTGTCCCACGCGTAGATCGGCGCGTCGGCCTCGAGGTCGAGCGGGTTGTAGATCGCGGCGCTCGCGTAGTCGGGGTGGCGCTCGCCTTGGATCAGGACGAGGCTGCGGCCGAAATGCTTATCACGCGCGAGGTCGCGCACGCCCGCGACCATTCCGCGATAGCCGACGTACTTGTCGACCGCGCGCCACGGCATGAAGAGCGCGACGTTGCCGAGCACGAGAGCGAAGACGGCGACGAGGAGACGAGTGCGTTGCTCTTCACGCTCGGCGAGCGCATTCAGGCCCGCCACCGCGAGCGCGATGAGCGGCACGATCACCAAGTACCAGTAACGCGCTCCGAAATCCGGCCCGCCCGCAAACCAATACAGACTGTTCGACGTGAGGATCGCGAGCACGAACACGATCCACGCTCGATCGATCGGTCGACGTTTGCCGAGCACGAGCGCGATCCACACGAGCAACAGCGAGCCGCTCGCCCAACCGAAGAGCTCGACGTCGATCGCGAACGTGTTGAATTGCGCGTTGACCGCCGCCTGCAACGGCGAATGTCCGGGCCACGGATCGAGGCCACCCCAACCGAGACCTTTCTCCGGCCCGAAGCCCAAGTCGTTCTTGCCGGGACCGTAGACCGTGTCGACGTAGTGATTGATCGGGAACACGCGCGCCGATCCGGTCAGCGCCGCGTTGTACGGAAGCACGATCGCCGCGACGAACGCGGTGCCGAGTACGAGGCCGGCGAGCGACGCGAACTTCAAACGCGCGCCGCCGAGTCCGATCGACCAGAGGCCGAGGCAGAGCGCGAGCACGAGCCCTTCGAGCGGCCGAATCGTCGCGACCATGCCGACGCCGGCGCCGGCGAGCCAGGCCCATGCGCGCTTGCCCGTTCGACGCGCACGAGCCACGCCGAGTCCGCCGAGCGCCGCGCACACCAACGTCCACGTGTGCGTCATGAAGCTCATGTTGAGGAACACGAACCACGGCGACGCCGCGAGCAACATCGTCGCGACGCGCGCGTTGCGACGCGACATCACCTCGCGCAGGAACGAATATACGACCAGGATCGCGAGTCCCCCGAGCAACGGATTGACGAGCCACTCCGCTCCGAACGGCGCACCGAGCGCGAGCGCGAACGGCCAGCCGGGATTGACCGGCGAGTACCAACGCCCGCCTTCGAGCATCATCAAGTCGACGTCGAACGCCGCGAGCACCGGCGGCGCGGGGAGAGAGAGCTCGCCCGCCGCGAGGTAACGCGCGTGGATCAGGTAGACGACCTCGTCGGGCACATGCGGGTGCCGGTCGTAGACGGTGAAGCACAAGAGCGCGGCGGCGAGCGTGCTCGCGAGCGCCGTACGCCATGCGAACGCGTCGGGGCCGCCGGGTTCGGGGCTTCCGTCGCCGAGAGGTCCGAGCCACGCGTCCGCGCGGCGCGCGAATGCGGCGAGAGGCTCCTCCGCGATCGCCCACGCGCCGAGCAGGACCGCGCCGAGCGTCGCGGCGTGAACGACGGCGACGAAGACGAACTCGCACGCCGATGAGAGCGCCGGTTCGCGCAACTTGGACGAGCACGCGCCGACACATGCGACGAGGAAGAGCGTTCGCCACGGGCCAAGACGTCGCGACCACCAAGCGCGTAGCTCTCGAGCTCGCGCGAAGAACGCAACGGCGACGCAGACGACTTCGAGCCCGAGCGCCGCGAGCGCGACCGCCGTCGCCGTTCGTTGGCTCGCCCACCGCTCCGCGAGATGCACGTGTTGGTACGTGACGCGCGGCCCGGCGTCGTAGAGCCACAGCAACGCGGCCGACGAGCACGCCGCGAGCGCGAACCACATCGCTCCCGCCTTGCGCCGACTCGCGACGAAGAGCAGCAACACGCCGAAGCCGATCCCGAGCGCGATCGCCGTCGCTTCTCGATTCACGCCGCTGCCTCGCTCGGACTCACGGCGCAGATCATGTCGAGGCGGGCCGCGGATTCCAACCGTGCGCGAGCCGACTGAAGTCTCGACGCGCGCGGTCCGATGGAGCAAGCTCTCCGCCGCTCGCCATGCGCTTCCTCGCTTCCGTACAGGTCCGGCTCTTCCTCGTCTGCTGGATCCTGTTCTCGCTCTTCTTCGCCACCAACGTGGTGCGGGAGCACTATCCGGCGTTCGCGTTGCTCGATCGCGGCGACTTCAAGTGCGATCGCTACGCGCACATGCACGCCGATCTCTTCCAGCACACCGACGGGCATTGGTACGTCGGCAACAACTTGCTGGGCTCGATGCCGGTGGTCGTCGTGCTCGCGATCTTCGATCCGCTGCTCGATCGGCTCGAGGAGCATTCGAAGGCGAAGCTCGCCGCGTCGCCCGACGAAGCCGAGGTCCAGTACGACACCAAGTATCCGAATCGCCAGAAGATGTGGAAGCTGGTGAAGAGCGCCGGTCTCGATCTGCGTTTCGGCGCGTCGACCGCGATCACCAGCGTCTTCCTGATGGCGCCGCTCTCGGCGTTGTTCGCGGTGCTCGTCTTCCGCGTGCTCCAGCGGCGCGGCGTCGAACGGGGCCGAGCGGTCTGGCTCGGATTGCTCTTCGCGTTCGGAACGCCGGTCTTCTATCGAACCGCGCACTTGAACCACAACATGTTCCTGATGGAGGCGATCTTCGCCGCCTTCGTGATCGTGTGGTTGAAGAGCGACGAACGGCGCGAGCTCGCGACGAAACACCGCGTCCTCTTCGGCGCCCTGCTCGGCGCGACGTGCGCGCTCGACTACGCGGGCTTCGTCCTCGCCGGTGTCGTCTTCCTCTACTTCTTCGTGCCGCGGCTCTCGTTCGCGGGTTTCGCGCGCACCGTGCGCGAATCGATCCCGATCGCCCTCGCCGGCGTGCCGTTCATCGCGTT
This sequence comes from Planctomycetota bacterium, assembly GCA_021413885.1. Lineage (GTDB taxonomy): Bacteria > Planctomycetota > UBA1135 > UBA1135 > JACRIN01. The sequence continues at coordinate 22,175 of JAIOPM010000060.1, read as the reverse complement.
CCTCCTGTGGACGCAATGGCTGATGTACGGCGATCCGTTCACGCCGGGCCAGAAGGTGATGCCCCAGCAGAACGAGTACGTCGACTTCGGCTACCGCGGCATCGGTTTGCCGTCGCTCGAGGTCTTCGTGAAGAACTTGATCGCGCCGGGTTGGGGGCTCTATGCGTTCGGGCCGTTGCTGTTGATCGCGCTCGTGCCGGCGGCGTTGCGGGTGAAGCGCGAGGAGCTCTTCTTCCCGACGCGCGAACGTCGTTGGGCCCTCGCGCTCGTGATCGCGTTCATGCTGTTCTGCGCGGCGAACTGGTACTCGCTGCTGCAGTTCAACACCGGCTTCCGCTACTTGCTGCCGTGCGTGCCGTTCCTCTTCCTCGCGGCGAGCGACCATCTCGCGCGGATGAAGACGACGACGCTCGCGCTCGTCAGTGTGCTCGTGATCGCGCACGGAACGGTCCTCGCGATGACGCGCGAGGTCAACGACGTCGAGAACACGTTGCGCCACGAGGCGGTCGAGCGCGGCGTGAGCGAGCTCGCGCTGCCCGACTACTGGCGCCGCATGCTGACCGAGACGCCGGTCCCGGTCGCGTACCGGCGCATCGCCCAGGACGGGGCACAGCTCCCGTGGCTGACGGTCGCGCGCCAGACGCAACCGGCGTTGAAGGAGAAGCTCGCGAGCCCGTGGCTCCCGCTCGGACTCCTCGCGTTCGCGATCGGAACATGCCTCGCAATCTGGCGGTACGGAGCCAGCCTCAACTCGGCCGCTTTCGCGGGCCCCACGCTCGGAGGTACTGCAACGAAACCCCTCCCGCGAAAACGGCCGAGTTGAGGCTGGCTCCGTACCGCGAAAACGTTTCCGGCCGTAACGCACGGCGACGCGGCCCTTGATTCGCGCCCCGGTCAACGCCGATCATGCCGCGTCCGACGCTCCCCACGCCGATGACCGAAGCCCTTCCCCTCGTCGACCTCATCATCCCCGTCTTGAACGAAGTCAAGGCGTTGGAGAAGAGCGTCGAGACGATCCGCGCCTTCCTCGGGCCGTCGTTCCCGTACCGCTGGCGCATCACGATCGCGGACAACGGCTCGACCGACGGAACGCGCGAGGTCGGCGAGAAGCTCCAGAAGAAGTACCCCGGCGAGGTGTTCTTCTTCGCGATCCCGCAACGCGGTCGCGGTCGCGCGCTGCGCCTTGCTTGGACGCAGAGTCCGGCCGACATCATGGCGTACACCGACGTCGATCTTTCGACGGAGCTGCGTGCGCTCGAAGTCCTGTGCCGCGCGATCCACGAGCAGGGCTACGACCTCGGCACCGGTTCGCGCTTGCAGAAGCTGAGTCAGGTGAAGCGCGGCCCGAAGCGCGAGTTCATCTCCCAGACCTACAACTTGATGGTCAAGGCGCTGCTCTTCACGCACTTCTCCGACGCGCAGTGCGGCTTCAAGGCGGTCTCGCGCGAGGTCGTGCAGAAAGTCGTCCCCCACGTCGAGGACCAAGCGTGGTTCTTCGACACCGAGCTGCTCGCGCTCTGCGAGAAGCAGGGCTACCGCATCAAGGACCACCCGGTGAAGTGGGACGACGACGAAGACAGCCGCGTCAAGATCGTCAAGACGGCGTGGGAAGACGTGAAGGGATTGCTCCGCGTGCGCTTCTATCTGTGGTCGAGCGCCTTCCGCTCGACCCGCGACGAGTGGTGCAAGGGCTCGCCGGCGAAGCCCGAGAGCCCGACGCGCCAGCACGCGCGGGCGTGAGCCACGTCCAGCCGCGAGTTCGCGCGCCGCGGCGTTGACCGCCGTGCGGCTGAATAGATGATGGCTCGTCGCGAACGGCGCGCAGCTCGACGATGAACGGTCTCGGAATCCTCGGTGCTCTGGTCGGCGTGGCGCTCGCCGCCCGGTCGAAGCGTCGGCGCGGAGCGCTCGACTTCCTCACCGGCTCGCGCGGCGGCCTCTTGAACACCGGCACGATCGCGACGGTCGCGGCCGGCGCGTGGGGCCTCGGCGAACTCTTCCAACACCGCGGGCCGCAGAGCACCACGCGCGCGCCCGAGATTCCGAGTGCACAGGCGTCGCGGCCCGCGACGCGCGCGGACGGAACCGAGCTCTCCCCCGACATGCTGCGCCTCGTGCGCCTGACCATCGCGGCGACGTTGTGCGACGGCCGGCTCTCGAGCGTCGAGAAGGCGCGCCTCGTCGCCGACGCGAAGGCGGCGAACATCGAGCGCTTGGTGGAGCGCGAGCTCGACCATCCGCGCTCGCTCGACGAAATCTGCGCCGGCGTCGGCGATCCGGCGCACGCGCGCGACCTCTACACGTTGGCGTTCGCCGTCGTGCGCGCCGACGAGGGCGTGTCGCCGGTCGAGCGCCGTTGGCTCGAGGACCTCGCGAGCCGGCTCGGCCTCGAGCGTCACGCGACCGCCGAGCTCGAGAGCGCCGCGATCGAACGCATCGATCGGTGATACGGAGCCAGCCTCGACTCGGCCGTTCTCGCGGGCGGAAATCGCTGCAGCAACTCCGAGCGTAGGGCCCGCGAGAACGGCCGAGTCGAGGCTGGCTCCGTACGAACGAGCCCGAGCACCTTGCGGCGCCCGGGCTCGTGTTCAGCGCGACGGAACGGCTCTAGCTTCCGATCACGAAGCTGAGCGCGTCCGACAAGCCGGTGCCGAAGCCCGTGAAGTCGCCCGGATCGCGGTACCAGAACTGCGCGTAGATCGACGCGCCGACGATCAACGCGGGATCGCCGCCGCCCTGGATCAACGGGTTGAAATCGTAGGTCATCGTGCCCGAGCAGTCGGTCGGCAGCGGATTGCCGTTGGTGCTCTGCACCGCCGTGCGCTTGGTCGGAGCCTTGACGCACAAATGGCCGCCCTCGAACGCCGCGCCGAAGGGCTGGTAGCCGTAGAACAGGATCCCGTTCTTCTTGTTGAGCACTTCGGAGCACGTGATGTTGAACGGCGACGCGCTCGACGCGCTCGGCGAACCGTTGAAACCGATCGCCGGGATGCACAGTTGCGAGTTGACCTTCGCCGTGCAGTAGACCGTCGCGGTCGCGACGTAGAGCTCGCGACCGTTGGTGGTCGTCGCGCCGCTCGCCGTCGGGTCGAGGTACGTCGCGAGGCCGGCGCCCATCGAGATGTCGAAGCGACCGTAGTAGTCGTCGAACAGGAAGCCGCACGTCGCCGAACCGCCGTAGAGCTGACCGACATAACGCTTGTTCGCGTCGTAGATCGGCGAGCCGGACGATCCGCCCTCGGTGACGCCCGAGTCCCATTGGCTGATGTGCCAGCAGCTCGTGCCGCCGAACGTCGCCTTGGTCAGCGTGTTGATGTCCTGACAGATCTTCTTGATGTCGCCTTGCGGGTGGTGGATGCCGGTCCCCATCGTCGGGTTGGTCGTCGAACGATTCCAACCGGCGAGGTACGCGTTGTAGTTCTGCGGAATCGCGGGCGTGATCTGGACGAGGCAGTGGTCGCCGGTCGCGCTCTTCGTCTTGAGCGTCGCACCCGTGACGCTCTTCGGCGTGCCGGTCGTGCCCGCGCAGGTGGCGGCTTCGTAGTTGAACTGGAAGACCCACGTCGCGGGGTTGCCGCTGTAGCAGTGGTTCGCCGTCATGAAATACTGCTTGCCGTCGTTCGCGGTGTTGGTCACCAACGAACCGGAGCACAGGACGCCGCCCATCACGAGGCGCGCGACGGTGCGCTTGACGTCTTGGTAGTTCGCGCCGAGCGGGCAGTTGACGTTGATGTTGCACGAGCCCGAGGCCTTCGCTCCGCCGGCCTTCGTCGCGCCGGTGCCGAAGACGTCGCGGTACGCGTGGATCACTTCGCCGATGCGCAAGAGACCGGTCGGCGCGTTCGCGGGCTCGAAGTACTCGAATGTCAGCGCTTCACCGGGGACCGGCTCGATCGCAAACTGACCGTGCGTTTCGTTGTTGAGCTCGTTGAACTCGCCGAGCACGTCCGAGTGGTCGTCGTTGTAGACGAACAGCGACGCGCCGGGCGGCATCCAGAAGTTCTCGAAGATCGCGTTGAGCGAGTACGCGCCCGGCGACTCGATGCGCAGGCGCCAAAGACGGTCGCCGTTCGGGAACGAAGTCCACGCGCCGGAGTTGTCGAGCGACAGATCGACCGGCAACGTCGCGCCGAAGCGATACGGCGCGACCTTGGTGCGCAGGTCGAGGTCGTCCTCGGCGAGGAGACTCTGCACGTCGACGTACGGCATGACCGTGGTCGGCGCGGCGATCGCGACTTGGCGCGAGAACGACAGCGGTTCGCCGCCGTAGGAGATCTGGGCGTGGACGGAAGAAGCCGCGCAGAGCACGGCGCTGACGATCAGAAGGGTTGCTTTCATCGAGACTCTGGATGCCGGGCAGAGGAAGGGATCGATGCGAACGAGCTGACTTCGAAGTGTAGCTCTCGCTCGCGTTCACGAAGCCCGCGCGGTGGGCACTTTTGCCGGCAAGCCGCCGATTGGAAAGTGTTTCCCCAGCACGTACGGAGCCAGCCTCAACTCGGCCGTTCTCGCCGGCGGGCGGCGCCGCGGCGGCTTCGAATATGCGGCCGGCGAGAACGGCCGAGTTGAGGCTGGCTCCGTACGGACGCCGCGAGCGACGAAAAAGTTCCGGACCCTCCGCTCGACGGAAGGGTCAGCGCTTGCGCGTCACCCAGGCCTTCCAGGCCTCGTCGAATTGCTGCGGCGTCCAGCGGAAACGCTCGCGCAGCTTCTCGCGTTGCAGGTCGACCAGGTTGGCGCCGGTCGGCAGGCCGGCGGCATCGAGTTGGCCCTTCACGTCGGCGACGAAGCCCGCGAACTCCTCGCCCTTCTCGTCGATCAGGAAGCGCACCATCGACCACGCGATCAACGCGCGTTCGGGCGTCAGCTCGGCGTGGTTCTTCGCGTACATCAAGTCGGCGAGACCGTTCGACTTGCCGGAGAGCGCGAGCTTGCGGACCGCGCTCCACGGATCCGGCGACGTGTAGTCGCGCGGGATGCCGCCTTCCTCGCGTTCGAGGGTTTGCGCGTCGATCTCGATCTCCTTCTCGAGCACGAGCGCGAGCCCTTCGTCGAGCCACGGCGGCGGCTCGAACGAGAAGTGCTTGTACGCGCAGAAGAAGAGGTGCGCGAGGTTGTGCGCGATGCGCGTGAAGAGCCAACGATCGCTCTTCAGGAACGGATCCTCGGCCGGGATCGACACGAGCATCTTGTGGACGTCGGGAACGTGCCAACGGAACGAATCGGTGACCTCGATGCCGGCGAGCTCGCGCGTGAAGAGCTTGTGGGTCGCGTTCGTCGCGTGGATGACGAGCTCGAACTTGTCCTTCTCGCCGAGGAACTTCCCGTTGCCCATGTAGGGCTTGCCCGCTTCGCGCTTCTCCGGAAAGTCGGCGTCGGTGACGCGCAGGATCGTTTGAACGCGCGCGTAGAGTTTTTCCGAGCGCAACGCGATCAAGTGGAGCCGCAAATACGGGTCGAGCCTCTTCGGCTTCGACGGCACGGTCGGCAGAACTTTGCGCAGCAGGTCGAGCTCCGCATCGATCGACTTGCGATCCGCTTGATCGACGCTCGACGCGCCCGGCGCGAACGCGATGCGCAGGTGCGCGGTCTCCGCGAAGATCCACTTCGGGCCGACGAGCTTCGCCGCGAACTCCGCCGGCGTGCCGAGGCCGATCGTCGTCGGCGCGTGCGTCACGAGTCCGCACGCCTGCATCGAGGACGGATCGTTCTTGCAGTACGGGCAGACGTCGTCGCCGGTCGCGTGCGCGACGGATGCGAGCGCGAGGAAGATCCACAGGAAGAGGACGTAGCTCCGCACGCGACCCAGCGTAGTTCCTCGACGGCAGCGCGTGAACGTTTCGCACGGAGGTCGAACACGCACGGCCTGAGCTAGACTCGCAGCCCATGGTCTCTCGGCCGATCCGGCGGGCGTGCGTGTCGCTCGCGTTCTGCGGCGCGCTCGGCGCGATCGCCTGGTACGACCGCCATCAACCGCGCGTCGCCGGCCCGGCGAGCGGCACGACCGCGCCCTTCCACTTCACCGAGGCAGCGAAGTCGCTCGGCATTGACTTCGTCCACCACGCGCCGACGCTCGACCTGAAGCTCGCGCGCGTGATGCCGCACGTCGCGGCGATGGGAGCCGCGGTTTCGGTCGCCGACGCGAACGGCGACGGACGGCCCGATCTCTACGCGACCAACAGCGCGTTCGGCACGTCGAACGCGCTCTTCGTGCGTCGGCCGGACGGCAAGTTCGAGGACGTCGCGGCGTCGGCCGGCGTCGGCGCGCTCAACGTCGCGGGCCGCGGCGTGTCGATGGGTTCGATCTGGGGCGACTACGACGGCGATGGCGACGAGGATCTCTTCGTCTATCGCTGGGGCTATCCGTTCCTCGCGCGCAACGACGGCGACCTGAAGTTCACCGACGTCACCGCCGCGGCGGGGCTCGAGCGTTGGATCAACGCCAACGGCGCCGTGTGGCTCGACTACGACCGCGACGGCAAGCTCGACCTCTACGTCTGCGGCTACTTCTCCGAGACGATCGATCTCTGGCACCTGCGCGATACCAAGATCATGCAGGAGAGCTTCGAGTTCGCGTCGAACGGCGGCCACAACTACCTCTTCCACAATCAGGGCGACGGACATTTCGAGGACGTCACCGCGCGCATGGGCTGCGACACGACGCGTTGGTCGCTCGGCGTCGCCGCCGCGGATCTGAACGACGACGGTTGGATCGATCTCTACGTCGCGAACGACTACGGGCCCGAGGAGTTCTTCGTCAATCGCGGCGGCCTGCGTTTCGAGCTGATGGACTCCGTCGGTCTCGCCGAGAGTTCGAAGAGCGGCATGTGCGTCGCGCTCGGCGACTTCGAGAACCGCGGCGCGCTCGGCGTGTACGTCACGAACATCTCCGTGCGTCGCTATCTCTTCCAAGGCAACAACCTGCGCCTCAATCGGCTCGACGGCGAAGGGCGCTTCTACAACGACGCGCGCGATCAAGTCGCCGATTGCGGTTGGGCGTGGGGCGCGCAGTTCGGCGACTTCGACAACGACGGTTGGCGCGATCTCTTCGTCGCGAACGGCTTCATCAGCGCGAGCAAGACCGAGGACTACTGGTACGAGATGGGGAAGATCGCGGGAGCGACCAGCTCGATGTTCCTCGACGCCGAGACATGGCCGGAGATGGGGAACAAGAGTTTGTCGGGCTACGAACGCTCGCGCGTGCTGTGGAACAAGGCGGGCCGCGGTTGGACCGACGTCGCGCCGCTCGCCGGTGTCGACGATCTGTACGACGGACGCGCGGTCGCGCTCGCCGACCTCGACGGCCGCGGAGCCCTCGACGTGATCGTCGCGAACCAGCGCGGGCCGTTGCTCGTCTACCGTGCCGACGCGAACACCACCAACCATTGGGTCGGCTTCGAGCTCGTGGCCAAGGGCGGCAACACGACCGCGATCGGCTCGTCGGTGAAGCTCTTCTTCGGCGGTCGCCGCCAAGTCGCGACCGTCGACGGCGGCTCGGGCTTTTGCAGCCAGAACCAACGGCGTCTGCTCTTCGGCGTCGGCCCAGTCGCGTCGGTCGAAAAGGCGATCGTGCGCTGGCCCTCGGGCGCGGAGCAGGAGATCGCGTCCCCCGCCCTCGGCGTCTACACGCGCGTCGTCGAAGGCGCGAGCAACTGAGAGAACGCAATGACCGACGCCATCGCCGCCGCCCGAGATCGAGCGCAATGCAGCGCGCCGAAGTCGCCGTCGAGTTTCGCCGAGCGTTGGCTCGCGCCGCGCAACCTGATCGTGGTGTTGATCACGGCGGTGCTCGTGGTCGGGCAGTGGAAGTACTCGATCCTCGCGGGCTACGAAGTGCTCGCGCTTTGCCTCGGCACCGCGATCGTCACCGAGGTCATCCTCTCGCTGCTGTTGCGCGGCGAATGGCCGAACGTGCAGAGCGCGTACGTCAGCGGGATCAGCTCGACGTTGCTCACGAAGCCGGCGGGCGGAGCGTTGTGGCCGTTCATCGCCGTGCCCGCGATCTCGATCGCGTCGAAGTACGTGCTCGTCTACAAGGGCCGCCACCTCTGGAACCCGACGAACTTCGGCGTGTGTTGCCTCGTGCTGCTCGCGCCGGGTTCGATCAGCGTGCTGAGCCACGAGATGGGCAGCTCGCTCGCGACCAACTTGGTGATCTGGGCGCTTGGCATGGTGATCGTGTGGCGCGCCGGCGTGGTGCACTTGACGATCACGTATCTTGCCGCTTTCACGGCGTTCTCGTGGGTGCGCTGTCAAATCCTCGGCACCGAATTCCAGACCGAGTGGGCGCCGATCACCGGACCGATGTACCAGCTCTTCCTCTTCTTCATGATCACCGACCCGCGCACGGTGGTGTCGAAGAAGAAGTGGCGCATCGTCGTCGCGATCGCGGTCGCGGTGGTCGAGATGCTCTTCCGCCTCGCCAACGACTTCGAGCTCCCCGGCTCGGTCTACGTCTCCAATCCGCCGGCGATGTACGCACTCGCCGTGGTCGGCCCGATCGCGATGTTCATCGACCTGGCGACGACGCGCCGGTCGCAGGCGAGCTCATCGAGCTGAGCTGTCCGCGCATCAGGGACACAGGAAGAACGTCAGTCCGTTCGAGAGCGCGGTGTTCATCGAGCTCGGCGGGTCGCGGAACCACGCTTGGACCCAGACCTGTTTGCCGGCCGAGAACGGCGCGCCCAACGCGCCCGGATGCGCGGCGAGGAACGCGTTCCAATCGGTCGTCAGCACGCCGTTGCACGAGCCCGCGGTCCCGCCCGAGTTCTGCACCGCGAAGCGTTTGGTCGGCGACTTGACGCAGAGGAAGCTCGAGCTCGTCCCCCACGCCAACGCCTGACCGCCGTTGACGCCGTAGAAGAAGAGACCCGGCTTCTTGCCTTCGACGTTCGTCGCAGTGAGCGTGAACGAGCCCGTGCCGCTCGCACTCGGCGCGCCGCTCGCCCAGAGATGCGCCTCGCAACCGTTGGTCGTCGTGCCCGCGGTGCAGTAGCTCGCGAAACCGCCGCAGCCCAAGCGCGCGATCCAGCCCTCCGCGAAACCCGCCGGATTGATTCCGGAACCGACGATGACGTTGCCGTCGGGCGTGATCGCGCTCGCGCCCGTCAACGTCCAACCGGTCAGGTTCAGCCCATAGTCGCTGACGAGAACGGAAGAGAGCAAACGCATGCCGTGCGCGGCATCCCAGATGAACGCGCGGAGTTGGCTGGTGGAGTCCTTCGCCGCGCCGACGACGATCGAGCCGCCGCGATTCGCGCTGAGCCCATACCCCGAACGCGCCGCGCCGGGCAAGTTGCCGAGCGCCTGCACGACGCCGTTCTCCCAACGCACGGCCTCGCCCTCGGCGTAGGTCGGCGACGCGGTCGAGCAGCTCACTCCGACTTGCACGTTGCCGTTGCCCGAAATGGCCAAGCACTGCGCGTACGTCGGGCCGCCGACGAGCTTCGGCAGATGCACCAACGTGGTGTCGACCCAACAGCAAGCTCCGTAGTCGAGGCCGCCGAGCCGCACACGCCCCGCGAGGACGCGGCCGTCCTCGCTCGGTTGGCCGTACGCACCGCTGTCGAACGTCGCCGTGCTCGTAGGCACGTACGGCAGTGTCGTCATCACGCCGTCGTCGATGCGCACGGCAACGATGCTCCCGTACCCGAAGTTCGTGCCGTTGGAATGGAAGGAGGTGAGCGTCCGCCCGTTCGCCGAGATGCCTTGGCACTCCGCGTAGCCGGCGTGACCCGCGACCTGCGGCAGTTGCGTCAATGTCGTCCCGTCCCAGCGCACCGGACGGGGCACGCTCGCGTCACGTGCGGTACCGACGATGACCGAGCCGTCGTGGTTCGCGCCGAACGCGGTGCTCTCGAACGCTCCGCCGGCGAGATCGCCGAGACCGACGAGGCCCGTCGCGTTCCAGCGACACGCCTCCAGGCCGAGCGCGCTCGTGCTGCGTCCGACCACCGTGCTGCCGTCGGCGCTGACGCCGAACGCCGTGCTGTCGACGGTACCGCCCGCCAAGTCGCCGATGCCCTGGAACGCTTGCGCTCGCGCGGCGGGCGCAAGCGTGATGCAGGTCAGGACAGAGCCAAGGGCGAGGAAGCGCAGCGAGGTGGCCATGGAAGTCTCCGGGTCGCGGTGGGTCGGAGCGAGGTCACGCCTCGCGCATGCACCCGGAATGCGCCACGCCGCGCCGACGTTACGGCCGAAGTTCGGAAAGTCGGCGCGGACTCAGAAGCGCACGACCTGCACCTCGCCCGGCGTGAACTCGATTCCGCGGCGCGCGACTTCGACGTCGTTCTTGTAGAGCACGAGCACACGGCCGGAATCCGGAACGCCCGTCGTGTGCGAACGTCCGTCGCGGATCGGCGAACGCTCGCCCTCGTCGCGGCCGTTGCCCTCGAAGACGGAGACCTCGAGCGGCGCGCCGTTCTCGTCGAGCACCGCGAACTCGTCGGCGAGGTTGGGATCAGCGAGCTCGATCCGCACGTGGCAACGCATCTGCACGACGATCTCGAGCGACGCGATGCGCTCCTTCGGCAACTCCTTGACGGTCGTGTGCGCGAAACGCGCGTCGCCTTCGACGTAGCGGCCGTACTCGAGCGGCAGGATGTCGTCGCCGTCGATGCGCAGGTACACCAGCGACTTCGGCACGTCGCGGATCTCGAAGCGACCGTCGGCGTCGGTCACGGTCTGCAGCGCGCGCGCGTGGCTCGTGCTGATGACCTCGCCTTGGAAGCGACACTGGAACGCGTCGCACATCAGGCCGATCGTCGCGCCGGCGACGGGCACGTTCGCGCGCGACACGATGCGACCGGCGACGCGCGGGTAGAGCTGATCGGTCGGGAGCACGAGCTCGACGCCGGTCGAGCCCGCGGCGACGCCCGAGTGTTTCGCGCGCAAGAGGTTGGCGTCGGACATCACTTGGAGCTCGTACTCCTGATCGAGCAACCCGTCGATCGCGAACGAGCCGTCGTCCGCGCTGACGACACTGCGCCACAACGCGGTGTCGCCCGAGAGCACGCCTTCGAGCGTCGTCGGCTCGCCGTCGACCGCGCCGAAGAGCGTCGAGTTCGAAACCCACACGCGCGCGCCGGAAAGCGGCTTGCGCTTCGCGTCGACGACGCGACCGCGGATCTCGAGCGACTCGCGCCCGAGATGCAGCACGACGAACGCGGGCCACTCCGGCGTCGAGCCCGCGAACTCCGGCTCGTAACGCGCCGGCAGATGCCCGCGCTTGACCGCCGACAGCGATTTGGGCTCGATGCCGATGCGACGACCGAATGACTCCGGATCCTCCTTCTGGAAGACGAAGCCGCCGTCGGAGTTCGTGCGCGTCGTGTCGATGCCGTACGCGACGAACGCGTCCTCGACCGGCTTGCCGTTGACGTCGACGACGCGACCGCGCAAGACGTGCTCGTCGGCGCCGGGCTGGACGAGCGTGATCCAGACGTCGCTCTGCGCCGGACCGACGAGCTCCTCGCGATGCGCGACGTAACCGTCGAGCGTCGCGCCGAGCCGCGCGCCTGCGATGCCGGGCACGTCGTCGAATTGATAGCGACCGTCGACGTCGCTCACGGCCGACCACGAGACTTGCTCGGAGTGATCGAGCACGCTGCGCAGCCGCGTGCGGAACGCGTCGGGCAATTCGACGGTGATGCGCGCGCCGGCGAGCGGAGCGCTCGCGACGTCGCTGACGCGTCCGCCGAAACGCACGCGCGGCGCGACGACGATCAAAGTCTCGGGCGCGGAGGGGTTGTCGCTCATCACGCCCGCGAAGATCGTCGTCCAACGTTCGTCGTCGACGATCAAACGGCCGGGGCCGGCCTCGAGCTCGAACGCTCCCGCTGCGTCGGTGCGCGTCGCAGTCGAACTTCCTTTGACGAGCACGCGCACGTCGGCGACCGAGCGCTCGGTCTCGTCGATCACGCGGCCGTGTTGACGCGGAGTCGCGGGCGCTGCGAGCGGTTTCGGCGTCGAGCTCGATAGCGGAACGGGCGCGCCGACGACGGCGTCCTTGCGTTCGCTCGCGACGGTCGACGCGACCGGAGCCTCTCCATTCGCCGGCGGCATTTGCGTCGGCGCGACGTCGACGGCGAGCGAGGGCTCGCTCGACGCTTCGGAATCGCGCGTCCCCCACCACACGGCGGCGACGGCGGCGAGAGAAGCGAGCGCGAGCAGCAATTTCACTTTGAGGTTCATGAGCAACGCCGCGCCGAACGGCGCGGAAAGAGGAACTCTGGTAGCGATCCACGCGCCCAACGCTGCCGACCACGCGCCGCGTCCGCCTTCGAAGCGATCGTCGAGCTTCTCGCGCAACCGCTCGATCGCGCGCGCCGTCCGCGTGCGAACCGTGTCGACCGGCACGCGCTGGAGCCGCGCCACTTCACGCGGCGGCAAGCCGTCGAAGAAGCGCAGCAAGATCGTCTCGCGATACGGCTCGTCGAGCTCGAGCACCGCGTCGGCGACTCGGCGTTGGAGCGTCGCCCGCTCGAACACGTCGAGCGTCGACGGCAACGCCTCGGGCCGAGCCGCGAAACTCTCTCGCGCTTCCCGCCGAACTCCCGCGCGCCGATCCTGCCGCGCAAAGTTGCGCATCACCGAAGCGAGCCACTGCCGCGCGCTCCCGAGTTGGAACGGCGGCCGCTCCAACGCCGCAAGCCAAGTGCGCTGCGCGAGATCCTCGGCTGCGTCGCCGTCACGCACCAACTGCCGCGCGAGCGAGACGAGCCAATCAGAATGCTCGAGCAACGCTTCGATCCGAACCTGTTGAGCGGACGGAGTCATGGTCGACGCCGGTCCAGATGCCGCACGCCGTCTTTTCGATTCAGTTCGACGAAGAGTGCTCATTGGGAGTCCCGCTACGGAGGCGCCAGATGCCCATTCCGCGTCCGTGGAGCTAGCATCGCGGCATGCGACGACTCGTTCCGATCCTCTTGCTCTGCGCGGTCAGCGCTTGCTCGAACTCGGATGTCGAATCGAGATTGCTTGCCGCGCGCGCCGCTCTCGATCGGGGCGACACGTCGACGGCGGCATCGGCATTCGCCGAGATCGCCGACGAGAGCGAGCCCCATTCGCCCGCATGGATTCGAGCGAAGCTTGGCGGCGCGTGCACGATGGCAGCGGAACTACCGGCCCGCGCCGTTCGCGACTTCGCCGAGATCGCCGACGCCGATCCCCGCGCCGTTCTGCTCGACGACTGGATCAGCGCGGTGGGTTGGCTCGCGGGGGCGGGACACTACGACGACGCGAACGCGCTACTCGCCGTCGCGCGATCGCACGTCGCGGCCGACGCAACGGACCGACTTGACGCGCTCGCCCGCGCGATCGAGATCTATCGCCTCCGGTTCCCTCCGTCGGACGGGCTCATCGACGCCCGACCCAAGTGGGAGGGAACCGAGTTCGTCGCGTCGTCGGAGTTCGCGCCGCTGTGCACGCTGGCAACGACGTCATCTACGGACGCGTACAAGCGCTACTTGGACGTCGCGCGCGACCGCGCTCTCTCCGCCGACGACTACGGCGCGCTTGCTCTCGCGCTGTACCGCGCCGGAGATCGAGAGCGTGCTCGCTGGGTGATGTGGAATGCGAGTCTCGATCATGGCGGGGACGCGCGGATCGTCGACTTCGCCGACTTCCTGCGATGCGGCGGGAACCGCGACCTGCTCGAGCTCCGCGCCATCTGCGACTACTGACGGTCTCTGACTCCTACGCGATGCGCGACGCGATGCGCGACGCGTTTGCCATCAGCGTGAACGTCAGGTTCTTCGCCGGGAGGAACGGGAACGTCGCGCCGTCGGCAAGCCAGAGGTTCTCGAAGTCGTGGCTCCGGCAATCGCGGTCGACCGTCAGCGGTGCGCGCGTCTTCGACATCGGCAGCGTGCCGGAGTAGTGAACGCTCGCTCCCATCGGTCGCACGTGCGCCATGCCGGGCGGGACGAAACAGCCGAGTTGCCACAGCGCGCGTTTGATGCGTGAGAGCGCGCGTTTGCGATCCGCCAGTTCGGTCGGCGCGGGCTCGTAGCGAGCGACGAGTTTCGTGCGCTCGACGTCGCCTGAGAGTTCGACGTAGCTCTCCGCGCGACGCGTATCGTGGAGATTGACATTCACGAGCCCGAGCGCGCCGTGCACGTTCTTCGTGATCCACAACGACGTCGCGAGGTCGAGCGGCGCGGACAGTGCGATCGGGTGGATCAACGCGCTCTTCAACGTCGTCACGAGCGCGTGCACGTACTCCTTCGGCGTCCGGCCCGCGAGGCCGAACGCGAGTTGGTGGTACTGGTATGTGTCGGGATCCCACTTCGCGCCCAGCAACTTCAGGTTCGCGAATGGCACGAGCGTCTGGCGATTGTCCATCAAACCCGTGAGCCTCGGCCGCTCGCCGTTCGCGCGATGGATCGAGTCGAGGAAGATCTTCGACGTCGGCAACGTGCCGGCGGCGAGGACGAGGCGCTCGACGTCGAGCTCTTCGACTTTATTCGTCGTGAGGTCGAGCGTCGCGATTGCACGCACGCGTCGATCGCCGTCGAAACGGAAATGCGTGACGAAGCGCTGATCCAGATAACGAAAGTTCGGCTTGGCGATCAAACGCTCGAGCGTCATCGCCGGCGTGTAGAGCGATTCGCGCGGACACGTCCACAGACAACGTCCGAGATAGTCGCAGCCCTTGCGCCCGTCGCGATCTTCGCGCAACACGGCGGCGCGCGAGCGACCGAAGAACGCGCCGTCGGCGTTCATGCGCTCGCGCACTCGTCCGTAGCGTTCGAGCAGAGCCGTCGAATGTCGATCGAGATCGAGCGGCGCGTCGAGATTGCGATGCACCGGCATGAAGCGCGCGAGGTCGTCATTCGCTCCGACGATGCCGATGCGTTGCGCGACGAGATCGTAGAACGGACCGATGTCGTCGTAGCCGAACGGAAAGTCCTCGAGCTCCGCGTCGTTGAACGGGAACGAGCCGCCGGTCCACGCTTCGGCGAGACCGCCGCGCGCGAAGGAAGCGAGCGGCTCGAAGCCGCGCGACTCGACCGAGTACGGCTCGATACTCTCGAAGATGTACTCCTTGTGCGGCGGGAAGCCGTAGTACTCGCCCTTGCCGCCGGGGAAGAGCACGCCTTCGAAGCGCGCGCCCAAGAAGTAGCGCCACGGATCGTCGAGCGTGCGCTTGAGCTCGGCGAACGAATCGTCGGGGCGCACCGGAGCGGGACGCGGACGACCGACGTCGACCATCGTCACGGAGAGCCCGCGTTCGAGCGCGGTCTGCGCGAAGTGCACCGCGCTCGCGCCGGAGCCGACGATCGTCACGTCGCTCATCGCGCACTCCCGAACGCGCACACGACGCGCAACGGCAAGAAGACGACGAGTCCGACCAGCGCGAGCACCGCGAACACGATCAAGCGGAACGCGACTTCTACGACGAACACCGCCGGTGAGCCGACGGTCGGCGCGTCGACGCGGTCGGCGGTGTCGGCGTGCGTCTCCAAGATCGCGAGCAAGAGCACGAGCTTGCGCCGCAACAGCCCGCCCTTGCGGAAGAGTCTTGCGTGCGTGTCGGCGAGCCGCGTCGCGAACGTGCCGAGGCGCGCAAAACCGACGAGCGCTCGATCGAAACGCGTGCTCGCGGCGCTCGTGACGACGACGCCGAGCTCGTGGGCTTCGCGGTACTTCGCAAGCGCGCGGTGGCTCGACTCGCCCGCGCCCAAGTAGCGACCGAACGTCGCGCCTTCGCGTTCGAGGATCGACGCTTCGGCGTTCATCGCGAGCTCGCGCCGTCGGCCAAATCCGCGACGATCGCGTCGACGTTCTTCATCGTCGCGCGGCGCGCGGTCCAGAGCTCGTTCGGCTGCGCGAGCGAGTCGTACGCGAACGCGTAGAGCTGACCCGCGGTCACCGGCATCACGGAGCGCAACAGCGGCTCGACGAGCGCGGCGCCGCCGATCGCGAGGCCGAGGGGAATCGACGTGAACTTCGGCTCGTCGCCGCGGATGCGGCGGTGCAGACGGCCGAGCAGCTCGCGAAACGTCACGACCTCGGGGCCGCCGAATTCGAGCGTGTCGCCGGTGAAGTGCTCGCGCGCGAGCGTCGCGAACAAGAGCTCCGCCAGATCCTCGACATCGATCGGATGCACCTTCACCGCGCCGTCGCCGAACAGCATCACGCGCGCTCCGCCGGCGAGCTTCTTCATCGCCTGCCCCGCGGGCGCTGCGCGACCGAGCACGATCGTCGGCCGCACGATCGTCCATTCGAGGCGCGAGCCGCGCACGAGTTGCTCGGCAACTTCCTTCGAGCGCGCGTACGCGTAACGGCGCTTCTCGGGATAGTTGACCGCGATCGTGCTGACGTGGAGGAAGCGGCGAACGCCGGCACGCGCCGCCGCATCGAGCAGAGCACGCGTGCGCTCGACATTGTCGACGTCGAACGCGCGCGGACTCGCCTTGCCGGTCCGCGCCGCGAGGTGCACGACTGTCGTCGCGCCCTTCAACGCTTCCGAGTAACTCTCGGGCCGCAACAGATCGCAGTTCACGAGCGTCGCACGCGCGCCTTCGACGCCGAGCTCGCGCGCGTCGACGACACGACGATTCAAGAGCACGAGCTCGAACCGCTTCTCCCGCGCGAGCCGCGCGACGAACCTCCGCCCGACGAAACCGGTCGCGCCGGTGACGACGATGCGCTCGAGCTTGCTACCGGGAACGTCCATGGCCTCGATGATCTACCGCTTCACGCGTCGAGCTTCCAGGTCACGGACGCGAGCCGTGCGCGGGCGCGCGACCTTCGAGCACGAGCAAGTCGATTTCCGGAGGACACCAGAAGCGAATGCGCGGTGCGTGGTGACCTTCCATGCCGATCCCCGGGCTGACGTTCAGCAGGTGATCGCCGAACGGATGCAGACCGCGCGCGAACTCGCGCGGCAATTCCGAGAGCGTCATCAACGGCCCGAAGCCCGGCAGACAAATCTGGCCGCCGTGCGTGTGGCCGGCGAGGTGCAGATCGACGTCGCGGCCGTCGAGCTCGGTCGAGAGATCGGGAACGTGGCTCGCGACGATGCGCAATTCGCCGGGAGCACGCGCCTCGGCGAGTCCCGCGAAATTCGGCGCGTCGGTGACGACACCCCAAAAGGCGATCGAGCGTCCGTCGCCCAGGTCGAAGCGCGCCCACTCGTTGCGCAGGAAGCGCACGTCGAGTCCGTCGAAGAGGCGCCGCCGATCACGATCGCGTTCCGCGTGTCCGTCGACGACGACGATCCCGAGACGCGCGTGCAAGCCGCCGAAGAACTCGCGCGCGGCGGCGAACGCGGGCTCGATATCCCAGAACGGACCGGAGATGAAATCGCCGGTGACGACGATCAGATCGGGGTGAAGACCGTTGATCGTCTCGAGCGCGCGGCGTTGGCGTTCGTTCGGGCCCACCGTCTGGAAGTCGGAGATGTGGACGACGCGCAACGCGCTCGCGCCGGCGGGCCATTTGTCGAACGCGATGTGGCGCTCGACGAGCTGCATGCGGTCGGGCTCGATCCAGAGCGCGTACGCTCCGCCGAGCGAGCACACGAGCAACGCGACGCCGAGCACCGACTCGAAGCGCCGCCGACGCACCATCGCGCTCCACGCGAACGCCGGCAACCAGAACATCGCCGCGTAGAAGTCGAACGCGATCACCGTGAACTGGTAGGTCGAATGCGGATGGTCGAAGGCGCGCAGCGCGAAAACCGTCGCGAGCGAGAGTACCGCCATCACGCCGCCGACGAACACGGCCCGACGCGTGGTGCTCGCGCGCGTTCGCTCGAAGCGTCCGGCGAACGACCAAAGCACGGCAACGATCCCGAGACTGATCCCCAGGTAGAGGGTCTGGAGCCAGAGGTACGGGGTCATCGAGGCATTGTGCCGAGAAGCGCCAGGTCGCGCGCGGCGTGGAGGCGTCTATCGTCCGCGGATAGGATCTCGCTCGACCGACGATGAGTTCCGACGACCAACGACTTCCCGGGCGAGAACCGGTTCTTGCGACGTTCGTCGGCGCAGGCTTGCTCGCGTTTCCGATCGGCGCGTTGGTCGGCGCGCTCGAAGCGCTGAAGCTCGTCCTCCAAGGCCACGCGCGTTACGCGAGCGACGGCCTCGGCGCGGTCGCGCTCTCGACCGGCGGTTCGGCGTTGCTCGCGGTCGTGCTCTCGATTCCGTGCGCGTTCGTCGCGCGGATTCTCTGGGGCCGCGTCGAACGTCGCGTCGCACTTCCTTCGGCGTGCGCGGGGCTCGGTGCGGGGCTCGGGATGATCGCGTTCACCGCGAGCGACCTGATCGGACTCTCGCTCGTCGCGCCAATCGCACTCGCAGCGACGGCGTTCGTGCTCTTGCTGCGCGAGCTCTTCGGTTGGTGGAAACCCGCGACGCGCGCGCCGCTCTGGTCGGCGTTCGCCGCGGTCGCGCTCGTGACGGCGATCGTCTGCGCGTGGCGCTTGCCGTCGGGCCGCGCGTCCGCCGCGCCGCGCAACGGCCGCACGAACGTGCTCCTGCTCTCGATCGACACGCTGCGCGCCGATCGACTCGGTTGCTACGGCTCGAAGCTCGCGACGCCGAGCCTCGATCGCCTCGCCGCCGAGGGCGTCGTCTTCGACCAAGCGATCAGCCAATCGAACATCACCGGTCCGTCGCACACGACGATGTTGACCGGGCTCTATCCGGCCGAGCACGGCGCGCTCGCCAACGGCCAACCGATCCCGAATCGCACGCGCACGTGGATCGAGGACCTAGCCGCGGCGGGTTACGACACCGCGGGTTTCGTGTCCGGCTTCACGTTGGTCGACGCGGCGTCGGGTCTCGCCGAGCGCTTCGAGCACTTCGACGATCACCTGCTCGCGTGGCGCTGGATGCCGGAAGTTTGCACGCGTCTGCGGCTCGTCAAGGACGTGATCCGTTGCCTGAACGTGCGCGGCACGCGCGTGCAACGGCCCGATCGTCCGGCGCGCGAAACGATCGACGCGGTCGAGCGTTGGCTCGGCGAGAGCGCAGGCGCTCCGCACGCGCTCTTCGTCCACTTCTACGATCCGCACGTCCCTTACCATCCGCCGGCGCCGTTCGATCGACGCTACGACGCGGATTGGAAGGGCGAGCCGTTCGTCGATTGGTATCGGCTGTCGACCGCCGAGCGCAAGGACTGGGCGCGCGACCCGGCGAAGTACGCGCACATGCTCGCGCTCCATCACGGCGAGATCTCCTACGCGGACGAGCAGGCCGGTCGGCTCTTCGAGCTCTTGCGCAAGAACGGCGAGTACGACGAGACGATGATCGTCGTCACCAGCGACCACGGCGAAGAACTCGGCGAGCACGAGATCTTCTTCGATCACGGCGGCACGTTGTACGACACCGAGCTGCGCGTCCCGCTGATCGTGAAGTGGCCGAAGTCCGCGAACGTCGCGGCGGGCACGCGCGTCGCGTCGCAGGTGCGTTCGCTCGACATCGCGCCGACGATCTGCGAAGCGGCGGACGTGAAGCCGAGTTACGCGCTGAGCGGCGCGAGCCTGCGCGAGCTCATCGACGGCGCCGCTCACGACGATCGCCCCGCCTACTCGTTCGCCGACTTGCCCGGCAACATGTCCGACTACGAGCTCGACGCGCGCGCGATCGCGGTGCGGCAGAACGGGCGCAAGTTGATCTGGACGTCGGAGTATTGGCTCGACTGCGAGCGCGTCGCCGAACGTTGGCAGCTCTTCGACCTCGTGCGCGATCCCGGCGAGTTGAACGGCGTCACGTCGCCGCCGTCGGGCGACGAACAGGTCGACAAGCTGCGCGCGGCCGTCCAGCATTGGATCGAGCTCACCGCGAATCAGTCCGGGCCGCTCGAGCTGTCTCCGGAGACGCGCGAAGGCTTGAAGGCGACCGGCTACTTCTGAGCGCGCGAGCAACCCGAGAATCCGTCGCGGCGCGCTCCGTAGACTGCGGCTCCGATCCGCGTCGACGTTCACTCCTCATTCGAGAGACCCTGCCCATGCTCCGTCCGTTCCTCGCGCTCGTTCTTTCCATCGCACTGCACGCGTTCGCATCGGCCCAGCCCGCCGACGCCGTCGTCTGGTCGGGCGCCGTCGAGTTGCCCGGCGGCGCGCAGCTCGAGTTCTCGGTCGCGCTCGAGAAGGACTCCGGGACGATCACGATCCCGTTGCAGCACGTGAAGGATCTGCCGCTCTCCGACGTGTCGGTCACGGAGAAGGAACTGAAGTTCTCGATCAAGGCGGCCGGCGCCGTGTGGGAGCTGAAAGTCGCCGACGACGGGCAAACCGCGTCGGGCGTGCTGAAGCAAGGCGGCGAGCACAAGACGACATTGAAGCGGCTCGCACCCGGCGAAACGGCGGTCAAGGAACTCCGTCGGCCGCAGGAACCGAAGCCGCCGTTCCCGTACACCGCGGTCGAAGTCGCGTTCGCGAACGAGCACGCGAAGGCGACGTTCGCCGGAACGCTCACCGTGCCGAGCGGAACCGGTCCGTTCCCGTGCGTCGTGCTGGTGACGGGCTCAGGGCCACAGGATCGCGACGAGACGCTGCTCGGACATCGTCCGTTCCTCGTGATCGCCGACCACCTCACTCGCCACGGCATCGCGGTCTTGCGCTACGACGATCGCGGCGTCGCGAAGTCGACGGGCTCGCGCGAGAGCGCCACGTCGGATGACTACGCGGAGGACGCGCTCGCCGCGGTCGCGTTCCTGAAGTCCCGCAAAGAAGTCGACGCGAAGAAGATCGGCGTCGTCGGACACAGCGAAGGCGGTCTGATCGCGCCGATGTGCGCGGCGCGCTCGAAGGACGTCGCGTTCCTCGTGTTGCTCGCGGGCACGGGGATGCGCGGGGCGGAGCTGTTGGCGCTCCAAGGCAAGTTGATCAGCGCCGCGGAAGGCATGCCGACCGCCGAAGCGGAACGGCAAGCGACGGAGAGCGCAGAGCTCTACGCGATGGTCGTCGCCGGCAAGAGCGACGCCGAGGTGAAGGAAGCGATGCGCACGATCGTGATCCGGCAACTGCGCGTCGCGCCCGAGACCAAGGCTTCGTCCGGCGACGAGCTGCAGAAGCAGGCAGACGAGATCGTCGACGCGCAATCGAAGGAGTTGCTGAGCCCGTGGTTCAAACGCTTCATGGCGCTCGATCCGCGCGAGAACCTCGCGCAGGTGACGTGTCCGGTGCTCGCGGTCAACGGCTCGAAGGATCTGCAGGTGCCGCCGAAGGAGAACCTGTCGCTCATCGAGAAGGCGTTGAAGGATGCAGGCAACAAGGACGTGACGATCGTCGAGTTCCCCGGCCTCAATCACCTCTTCCAGACGTGCACGACCGGCTCGCCGTCCGAGTACGCGACGATCGAGGAGACGTTCTCGCCGACGGCGCTCGCGGCGATCAGCGATTGGATCCTCGCGCGGACCCGTTCGAAATGATCCCGGAGTCCGCGGCGCGTCACTGAGCCGCGATGACGGCGAGCTTGTCGAGCAACGCGAGCGGCAACGCCCCTGAGACCACCTTTGCCAGAATGTTGGTGGGCAACGGACTGGAAGCGATCAACACCGTCTTCATGTCGGACGACGAGAGCACCGCGGACGCATCGAGCACGTTCAGCACCGGCGTCGGAAGCGGAGCGTTGCTCTGCAAGACGGCCTTCAGATCCGAGCTGGTGAGACGTCCAGCCGCGTGCACGGCTTTGATGAGGTCGGGGATCGCGAGCGGCGAAGCACTCACGAGCGCCGACTTCAAGGCCGACGACGACAGAGGCGGTGTGACACCGAGCGCGGTCGCCGCCGCGGAAGCCTTCGGCGCTGCAGCGGCCGCGAGGGTCGCGACCTCGCTCGCTCGATAACCGACCGGCTTGCCCGCGCGATCGACCTGCGTGACGGCGCTGACCTTGGTCCAGTCGAAGCCGCTCTCCATGCCGTCGTACGTCTGCGTCGCGCCGAGCAAGTTCTTGTAGACGACGTGCAGTTGGATGTCGGCGTGCGCGAGCGCCGGCGACAGCAACGTCGTCGGATCGACGCCGAGGATCTCGAACGGGTCGCTGCCTTCGCCGTGGCTCATGGCGCTCTCGAGCTCGAGGATCCGCCACGACAACAACTTCGGCAGCACGGTCGCGGAGTTGACCTCGTCGAGGTGCGAGTCGAACGTCAGCTTCGCGCCCGACGACAGCACCAGTTGATCGGCGACGACCGCGCCGAGCATCTGTGCGTTGGACCCGACCGAC
>JAIOPM010000034.1 GCA_021413885.1 Planctomycetota bacterium | reverse complement strand
CGGCGGCGGTTCGCCGAGCCCTTGCATCACCGCGACGTCGCCCGCGTCGAAGATGCTCGACCACGCGCCTCCGCCTTCGGGCGCTCCCGACGGCAACGGCGCTTCGATCGCCTTCGCGAGGTTCGCCGCCAACCACTTGTTGTTGCTCTCGACCGTGCCGACCACCGCGAACACGGTGACGTCCGCTTCCGCCGCGAGCGTGCCGAGGACGTCCGCTTGGACGAGCCCCGGCATGCACACGGTCAGGATCTGACCGTGGCGATCGAGCGGGATCAGCCGATGCAGGCGCAGGAACTCGGGATCGAGCCCGGCCATCGCCTTCAGGTTGGGCGGATAGATCTCCACCGGCAGGAACGGGAGACCGAAGACGTCGCACACGACGTGGGAGAGTTCCCAGTCGCCGATCGTCCCCTCGGTGACGAGCAATTCGGGCAGCGGCATCCGTGACTGCTGGCTCGTCTGCACCGCCAGCGAGAGCCTGGCGGGATCGACGACGTTCAGCTGTCCGAGCGCTGCGGCGAGATTGGAATAGTCGAGTCGCTGGCTTGCCTTCACTTGCCTTCCCCACTGTCCCGCGCCGTTGCACGAGGACTCCCTCCAGATCGGCCGCGGCAATTGCGACTCTGAACGCGGACCGCGTTCTTCCGCACGTTCCTCGCGTGGAAACGTTTTCCTCGCGAGCGCGTTTCTCAGGGCGACGTCGCCCGAGCTCGAACGCGACGAAGCCGCGCGCGCATCACCGCGACGGCCTCGGGGTTCTCGTCGATCAGGATCCAACGCCGGCCGAGCTTCTCGGCGACGACGCCGGTCGTGCCGCTGCCCGCGAAGAAGTCGACCACGACGTCGCCTCGACGCGAGGACGCGCGCACGATCCGTTCGAGCAGACGCTCGGGCTTCTGCGTCGGGTAGCCGGTGCGTTCCTTGCCGTTGGTCGGGACGATCGTCATCCACCAGGTGTCGGTCGGGAGCTTGCCGCGCGCCGCCTTCTCCGGGCCGACCAGTTGCGGCGCGAGGTACGGCAAGCGTTCGATCTCGTCGCGCAGGAACGTCCAGCTGTCGCCCTTCGCGTACCAAAGGATGTTGTCGTGCTTGGGCGCCCAACGATCGCGACCGCGGCCTCCGAAGTCGTACGCCCAGATGATCTCGTTCAGGAAATGCTCCGGCCCGAAGATGCGATCGAGCGCGAACCGCACGTGGTGCACGACGCGCGCGTCGATGTGGACGTAGATCGAGCCGGTCGGCTTCAGGATGCGTCGCGCCTGTTCGAGACGGACCGAGAGAAACTCGAGGTACGCGTCGAGCGTCTTGTCGTCCGCATAGCTCATGTCCGAGCTGACGCTGTACTTGTACGTCCGACCCCCGAAGCCGCGGCGTTCCGACTCGCCGACGTTGAGTCGGATCGAGCGCAGCCGGCGTCGTGCGCCGGTGTTGAACGGCGGATCGATGTAGATCAGGTCGACCGACTCGTCCGGCCAGGTCCGCAGCTCGGTCAAGTTGTCGCGCGCGACGACGCGCCCGATCGGCAGAGCCTTCGATTGCCGCGGACGCGGGAGCAACACGTCCTTCTCTCCGCGCGAAGGCGCGGGATCAGACGTCGAGGTTCGTCGCTTCGAGGGCAAAGCGTTCGATGTAGTCGCGGCGCGGCTCGACGCCCGGGCTCATCAGAATCGTGAAGATCTCGTCGGCGGCGAACTCGTCGTCCATCTTCACTTGGTAGAGCTTGCGGCGCGTCGGATCCATCGTCGACTCCCACAGCTGCTCGGGGTTCATCTCGCCCAAGCCCTTGTAGCGCTGGATGTCGAGCTCGCCCTCGGCGCTCTTGCGGACGGCTTCGGCGAGCGCGTTCAGGCTGTCGGCGTCGAGCGTCGACTTGCCGCGCGACAACGTCCACGCGCCGCCGCCGCGGAAGACCAGGCCCGCTTCCTCGAGCGACGTGAGCACCGCCGCGAGTTCCTCGGTGTGCGGCAAGCGCGAGCTGACGACGTGCGCAGCTTCGCGACTGCCGCCGCCTTCGGGGCCGGTGTAGATCGAGAGTTCTTCACCGCGCCGCTGCGCAACCTTCTGCAGCTCGAGGAAGTTCGCGTACTCCTCGTCGGTGACGAAGAAGAAGTCCTTCCCTTGGACTTGCGCCCAGAACTGCGGCAAGCGCGCGCCGTCCCACGCGTCGAGCAGACGCGCGGGCGCGAGACGCGTCCACACCGGGATCACGCGCTCGAGCAGGTCTTCGAGCTGACGCAGGCTGTCGAGGATTTCCGCGAGACCGGCGCCGCGCCATTCGCGACCGCTCTTCGTGTCGCGGATCGAGATCGAGTGCGCGCCGAGTTCGACGAGGAGCTTGCGCAGCTCGGCGTCGTTCGGGACGTAGCGCTCGAACTCCTTGGACTTCACGCGGTAGAGCGGCGGCTGCGCGATGTAGAGGTTCCCCGATTCGATCAACGGCTTCATGTGCCGGAAGAAGAACGTGAGGAGCAACGTGCGGATGTGCGACCCGTCGACATCGGCGTCGGTCATGATGATGACCTTGCCGTAGCGGACCTTGGTCGCGTCGAATTCCTCGGCGATGCCGCAACCGAGCGCGGCGATGATCGTCTGGATTTCCGAGTGGGCGAGCATCTTGTCGAGGCGCGCCTTCTCGACGTTCAGGATCTTGCCCTTCAGAGGCAGGATCGCCTGGTAGCGGCGATCGCGACCTTCCTTGGCCGAGCCACCGGCCGAATCACCTTCGACCAGGTACAGCTCGGACTCCTCGCGGTTGTCGCTCTGGCAATCGGCGAGCTTGCCGGGCAGTGAACCCGACGCGAGCGCCGACTTGCGGCGCACGAGATCGCGCGCCTTGCGGGCCGCTTCGCGCGCGGCTTGGGCGCGCACCGCCTTGCCGACGATCAGCTTCGCGACGACGGGGTTCTCTTCGAGGTAGCGCGAGAGACACTCGCCGACGACGGACTCGACGATGCCTTGGACTTCGCGGTTGCCGAGCTTGTCCTTGGTCTGACCTTCGAACTGCGGATCGGGGACCAACACCGCGATCACCGCGGTCAGGCCTTCGCGGAAGTCGTCGCCGAGCAACGTCTTCTCGGCGTCCTTCACCATCTTCCCGTTCTTCGCGTAGTTGTTGAGCGAACGCGTCAACGCCGCCTTGAAGCCGGCGAGGTGCGTGCCGCCGCCCGGCGTCTTGATGTTGTTGACGAACGTGAACGCGTTCTCGAGGTACGTCTCGGTGTATTGCAGCGCGACTTCGACCGTGTACTCGAGCTTCGCGTTCTCCTCGCTCGGCACGACCTTCAGGAAGTGCACGGGCTCGGGGTGCAGCAGTTCCTTGTTCTTGTTGACGTGCTTGACGAACGTCTTCAGGCCTTCCGGGAAGTCGAAGTGCTCCTTGTGGCCGGTGCGCTCGTCCTCGAGGTCGATCACGATCCCCTTCGAACCCATCAAGTACGCGGTCTCGCGCAGACGCATCACGACGATCTCCCACTCGATCTCCGTGGTGCGGAAGATCGTCGGGTCCGCCTTGAAGACCACTTGGGTGCCGCGCTTGTCGGTGGTGCCGACGACGGAGAGAGGTCCCTGCGGCGCGCCGCGTTCGTAGCGCTGACGGTGCATCTTGCCGTTCTGGAAAACGGTGACTTCGAGCCACGCCGAGAGCGCGTTGACGCACGACACGCCGACGCCGTGCAGACCGCCCGAGACCTTGTACGCGCCGTGGTCGAACTTGCCGCCGGCGTGGAGCTTGGTCATCACGACCTCGAGCGCCGAAACGCCGTACGGCTCCTTGATCGCGACCGGGATGCCGCGGCCGTCGTCGGTGACGCTGACCGAACCGTCGCGCCGCAGCGTGATCGAAACCTTGTGCGCGAAACCGGCGAGCGCTTCGTCGATCGAGTTGTCGACCACCTCCCAGATCAAGTGGTGGAGCCCGCGCACGTCGGTGTCGCCGATGTACATCGCGGGCCGCTTGCGCACCGCCTCGAGTCCCTCGAGGACGGTGATCGAGTCGGCGCCGTATGAAGTACTGAGTGTCTCGTTCTCTGCCATGTTCAGCGTTTCCTCTGGAACGTCACGCGCTCGACGGCCTCGCGGCCGAGGGCTCGGTTGACGGCGCGACGGTAGTTTTCTCCGGTGAAGCTCGTGAGCTCGGCCAAGTGCGGTGCGGAATCGACCTCGACGATCAGTTCGCCGTCCTTGAAGCGCACGGCGCGCGCTCGCGCCGCGAGAGGACCGACCGTTCGATCCCAAGTACGGATCACCGCAGCGCCGCGCAGTTTCGCGTCGAGTCCGTGTCGCTTGAAATAACGCCCCAGGACTTCGCCGATCGGCGCGGGGCCGCGTCTGTCGCTCCTCACGACCTTGGACCGATCAAGTGTCGATCGTGATCGGCATCACGACGTACGTGTAGTTCTCGCCCAGCGTGAACTTGCCGGGCGCGTTCTTCTCGCCGAACTCGAGGCGCACGATGCCGCTCTCGCAGGTCTTCAGCCCTTCGATGACGTAGTCGGCGTTGAACGTGATCTCGGCGTTCTTGCCCTTGAAGTCGATCTCGAGCTGCGCGGTCGCGGCGCCCTTGCCGGCGGATTGGGCCGAGAGTTCCATCTCGCCCTTGCGCGCGACGAGCTTGACCGCACGCGTCTCGTCGCCGGTCGCGTTCGCGACGAGACGCAGCTTGCGCTCGAAGATCCCCGCGTCGGCCTCGATCACGTTGCCCGATTCGGTCGGGATCACGGCCTTGTAGCGCGGGAATTCTCCGTCGAGCAAACGCGCAAAGACCTCGGCGTTCTGGGTCTTGATGCCGATCTGGCTCTCCTCGACCGCGAGCTTGATCGGTCCGAGCGGATCGGTGATGACGCGGCAGAAGAGCTGCACGCCCTTGGTCGGCACGATCACGGGGCGCTTGGTCTGGAAACGCTCGGGCCCGTTCTCGATCGGCGAAGCGGCGAGCGCGAGACGACGTCCGTCGGTGGCGACCATCTGCAGGCGCCCGTCCTCGATCTCCATCAGCACGCCGTGCATCGCGTAGCGACCTTGCTCGCGCGCCGCGGCGAACGCCGTGCGCGAGACCAACGTCGTGAACGTTCCGCCCTGCAGAGTCGTCGCGCCCTCGTCGGAGAAACGCGCGACCACGGGGAACTCGTCGGCGTCGGCGGTGACCAACTTGCCGACGTCGGAGCCGGACGTGATCGACAGCGAACCGTCTTGGCTCGAGAGCTCGACCGTCTCGCCCGAGAGGTCGCGCACGAAGTCGTGCGCCGTGCGCGCGGAGACGACCGCGGTACCGGGCTCGATGACTTTCACGTCCTCGATGCGGTAACGCAGCGACACGTCGAGGTCGGTGCCGACGAGCTCGAGTGCGTCCGCGGTCGCGACCAAGCACACGTTCGAAAGAATCGGCTTCGGAGTCTTCGCCGGGATGACGGTATTCGCGACGGCGAGCCCCTGGCGAAGCGCGTCACGGTTGCACAGGACCTTCATGCGGTCGATCTCCTCGAGGCGCGCGCGACAAAAGCGCGGGTCTGCCCGTCCGGTTCTCCGGAGGATTGGTTAATCATTTAATTGAGCAGTCATCATAGAGGCGCTCGGCGCCGTGGAATACGACCGAGTCGTCGCACGCAAGCCTTTGTTCCGCAGAGCCTTGGATGACGTCGCCCGACCGTGGACGTCCCGCTCCGACCGGTGGAAAACAGGGTAGTGACGGGCCTGTTGCCCACACTCCTCCCCAAGCTCCCGAGCGATCGTCTCGAACTCCGCGCGAGCCGACGAAACGTCCGGATTCCGTCCACGCACTTTCCACACCTCCGGAGACCAGAAGAACACGGTATCGGGGGAGCGAGCGCTCAGGCGTTCGCGCGCTGGAGCTGCGTCAGGAAGCCGGCGATGAGCTCGCGGAAACGCGGATCGTCGCGCATCTCGTTCTCGATCTTCTCGATCCCGTAGAGCACGGTCGAGTGATCGCGGCCGCCGAAGAAACCGCCGATCTCCTCGAGGGAGTGACGCGTGATCTTGCGCGCGAGGTACATCGAGACCTGGCGCGGCAGAGCGATCGCGCTGGTGCGCTTGCGCGACTGCAGGTCGGTCAACTTCACGTTGAAGTGGGCCGTCACGATGCGCTGGATGTCCTCGATCGACGGCTGGCCGCGCGCGGACGAGAACACGTCGCGCAGGACGCGACGCGCGATGTCGCAGGTGATCGGTTGGTTGTTGAGGCACGCGAAGCCGATCAAGCGCGTCACGGCGCCCTCGAGCTCGCGGATGTTGGTCTCGAGCTGATCCGACAGCAGCGCCGCGACGTCGTCGGGGAGTTCGCGGCCGCGTTCCTTGCTCTTGCGCTTCAGGATCGCGACGCGCGTCTCGTAGCAGGGCGGCTCGACCTCGGTGACCAGGCCCCACTTGAAGCGCGACACCAGGCGCTCCTGGAGCGTCGGGATCTCCTTCGGCGGGCTGTCGGACGAGAGCACGATCTGCTTGCCCGCGTTGTAGAGCGTGTTGAACGTGTGGAAGAACTCTTCCTGCGTCCGCTCCTTGTTGGCGAGCAAATGGATGTCGTCCACGACCAGGACGTCGACGTTCCGGTACTTGTTGCGGAACTTCGCGAGGTCCGAGGTCTCGAGCGCGCTGATGAAGTGGTTGACGAACGTCTCGCACGACAGGTAGAGGATCCGCGCGTTCGGATCGCGATCGAGGATCGTCGCGCACAGCGACTGCAAGAGGTGCGTCTTGCCGAGGCCGACGTTGCCGTGGAGGAAGAACGGGTTGTACGCCTTGCCCGGATTCTCCGACACGCCGAGCGACGCCGCGTGCGCGAAGCGGTTGCACGGACCGACGACGAAGGTGTCGAAGCGGTAGTGCGGGTTGAGCGTGACGTCGCTCGCCTGCAGGAGTCGCGAGCCGAGTCCGTCGTCGCCCGCGCGCGGCGCCGGCGTCGCGGCTTCACGGCCGGCGGGGAACGGCGCCAACGGAAGCGTGGGTTGTTGCGCGAACGCGGCGGCGGCGGCGCTCGCGGTGCGCGTCACGCGTTGTCCGAGCGTCAACTCCGGATCGAGCTCGAGCACGAGCTGCCGTCGCGTGCCGAAGACCTGCACGATCGCGCGGTCGAGCGCCTCGGCGTAGTGCTTCGCGAGCCAGTCGCGAGCGAACGTGTTCTGCACCGCGATCACGACCGTCGTGTCGTCGGCGCGCGCGAGCGCGGCGCCACGGAACCAGGTCTCGAACTGCTCGCGCTGCAACACCTTCTGCAGCGAGCCTTGGAGCGCGGCCCACAGTTGTTGCAGCCGTTCTTTCTCCGCGTCGCTGCTCTTCGCGGCGCCGTTCGCGCCGCCGTTCGCCTCCGGGGCCGGCGGGACCGCGGGTGTGGCGGGCATCGCGGGCGCGGGGAGCGCGACGGGCGCCGACGAACTCGCCGCGGACGGAAGTGACGACGAGTCGGTGGATGAACTCGGGGGCGAAATCAGGGACTGGCTTGCGGCTCGATCCGCGACTTCGGGTTCGCCCTCGGGCGCCCTCACGAAGTCCGCGTTCAACGCTTCCGGCTGCTGCATGGAATCCAAAACACGCCCCCTTCCCGCACCCGTGACGCTCCTGAGGCAATAGCCCTCGGCTCGAGCGACGCGCTCGGTGACAGGAACCCTCTCTCCACTCCTCGAAACCGTTCCGAACGAGCCCGCGCGAGGTCTCTCCTCCCCGTCGTTCGAGCCGAGTTCAGGCCTGCGCTTCCTCGACGAAGTTCGACGGCGAAGTTCGGCGAAGAGCGCGGCGCGAAGGCCGGCTCGCGCGCGCTCCGTCGCGGTGAGCGAGGAGCGGCGAGCGAGGCGAAGTTATCCGGCGCATCGGTCGCGAGGTCAACGCCCAAGGCGAGACTCTCCACTCCACACTCACAAGTCGCGCGGCTGCACACACCTCGGCGGTCTCATCCCAAGATCTTCCGCAGAGTCTCCACAACGTTGTGCACATCTTCGGAGCTCGTCGAGCGTCCAAGCGAGAGGCGCAACGCCGCGCGCGCTTCGTCGCGCGTGAAGCCGAGCGCGAGCAACACGTGCGACGGTTCGAGCGAGCCCGACGCGCACGCGGATCCGGCGCTGACCTCGAGGCCCGCTAGATCGAGTCGAGTTACCAACACCTTGCCGTCCACATGGGCCGCGAGGAGGTTGAGCGTTCCCGGCAAACGCGCGTCGCCTTCGAGCGCGGGCCCGACCAACTGCAAGTGCGGCAAGGCGGCGTGAAGTTCGCTCCAAAGGCTTTGGGACAGGCGCGCGAGGCGTTGCGCGAGCTCCGCGCGTTCGCGCACCGCGAGTTCGAGCGCGAGCGCCGACGCGACGATGCCCGCGACGTTCTCGGTGCCCGGACGAAGACCGCCTTCCTGTCCGCCGCCGCGCGCGAGCGGCGCGAGGTCGACGCCCTTGCGATGGTAGAGCACGCCGACACCGACCGGACCGCCGAGCTTGTGCATCGAGAAGCTCGCGAGGTCGATCCCCCACTCCGCGAGCCGCAGCTCGACGCGTCCGAGCGCCTGCACTGCATCGGTGTGGAAGCGCCACGCCCGAGCTTTCGTCCGCGCAATCTCGGCGACCGGCAGCAACATGCCGACCTCGTTGTTCGCGGTCATCACCGACACGAGCGCGGCGGAGCAGGCGGCGGCGCGCGCGACGACCAGGTCGGGATCGAGGCGCCCCGCGCGGTCGACGCCGACGAACTCGACGAGCCGTCCGCCGCGGGCCAGCGCTTCGGCCGGCTCGAGCACCGACGAATGCTCGATCGCGGTCGTGACCAGCCCCGCGCCGGGTTTCGCCGCCGCGAGCACGCCGTGCAGCGCGAGGTTGTTCGACTCGGTCCCGCCCGACGTGAAGATCAGCTCGTCCTCGTGGACCCCGAGCGCCGCCGCCGCGCGCTCGCGAGCCTGGTCGAGCAGATGCCGCGCGCGCCGACCGGAGGCGTGGACGCTCGACGGATTGCCGCCGAGTTCGTCGAGGGTCGCGAAGAGCAGCTCGCGCACCTCCGCCCGCAACGGCGTCGTCGAGTTGTGGTCGAGGTAGACGCGCTTCATCGCCCGAGCGTGCCGCGGTAGAGCGCTTCGTAGAGCGCGACGATCTTCTCGCGCCGGAAGCGTTCGACCGCGAGCTCGCGCGCGCGTCGGCCCATCGCGGCGGAATCGATCTCGCCGAAGAGCAACGCCGCGAGCTTGGACGCGAACGCCGCTTGATCGTCGCGCGCCGCGAGCAAACCGCTGACGCCGTCCTCGACGACTTCACGCACGCCGCCGACATCGGTGGCGACGACCGGCGTGCCGCACGCCATCGCTTCGAGCGCGGCGAGGCCGAACGATTCCTCGCGGCTCGCGAGAACGAAGACGTCGGCCGGCGCGAGCAACTCGGGGATCGCGTCGCGCTCGCCGATGAACGTCACTCGGTCGCCGATGCCGTGGCGTTGTGCGATCTCGCGGGCCTGCGGCAGATCGGGGCCGTCGCCGACGAGCACGAGCTCCGCATCTCGGCCGCGCAGCGCGAGCGCGAAGGCCTCGACCAACCACGGCACGCGTTTCACCGGCCGGAAGTTCGAGACGTGCACGGCGCGCGGTCGCGAGCGTTTGGGCTGACCCTTCGCCGCGTCCGGATGGAAGCGTTCGATGTCGACGAAGTTCGGGATCACCTGCACGAGGCACGGACGATCCTGATCGAGACAGAACTGACGGCGCGTTTCGTTCGCGAGCCACTGCGACACCGCGGTGACCGCGTCGCTCGCGCGGATCACGAACTGCGTCAACGGCGCGTACGACGGATCGTTGCCGACGAGCGTGATGTCGGTGCCGTGCAACGTCGTCACGACCTTCGGCGCGGGCCGACCGTGATCGGCGGCGGCCGCGCTGCGCGCGAGGAACGCCGAGACCGCGTGCGGCAACGCGTAGTGCGCGTGCACGATGTCGAGCCCGATCTCGCGGTGGACGTTCAAGATCGCCGACGTGATCGCGAGATCGTGCGGCGTCGAGTGGAACAACGGATACGGCACGCCTTGCGCGCGGTGCATCTGCACGGGCCCCGGCGACATCGCGAGCCGCGGCGGCACTTCGTGCGAGAAGAGGTGCACGCAGTGGCCGAAGTCCGCGAGCGAGAGCGCGAGCTCGCTCGCGACGACCCCCGAACCACCGTAGGTCGGATGGCAGACGATGCCGATCTTCAACGCGGAAGCCATGGGCGCGTGCGCGAGCTCTAGGAACCGTTCGATGCCGCGTCGTCCGCGAGCAACAGCGCGTCGGGCGGCAACTCGGGGAGCTCGAGTTCGATGCCGTTCGGGTTCACCGGCTCGAGCGCCAACGTCGCGTCGAGTTCGTAGTCGCTCAAGCGATTCTCGAACGACGTCTCCGGAGCCGCGAGCACGACGACCGCGCGCGCTGGTTCGACGGCGGCATGCGGCGGTTCGTCGTGCGCGTGACCGTTGGTCGGCTCGCGCACGGAACCTTGCGGCGCGGCGGGAGCGACTTCCGGCGCGCGCGGCTTCGGCGCTTCTGTCGCGACGGGCGACGCCGGCTTGGGCGCGCGCCGTTCCTTGGCCTGCGGCACCAACGTCTTCTCGACCAACGTCTCCGTCGCCGCGACCGCGCCTACGCGTTCGGGACGCGGCAACGACGCGAGCTCCGGATCGCGCGCTTCCTGATGCAGGAGTTCGACCGCGAGCGCGTTGTAGTCGCTCGCTCCGGAGCATTCCGGCGCGTACTCGAAGATCGTGCGGCCGTAGCTCGGCGCTTCCGCCAACTTCACGTTCTTGCCGATCGCGCGCGCGAACACGAGGCCGGGGAAGTACTTCTTGATCTCCGCGTAGACCTCGCGCGCGAGCTTCAAGCGGCTGTCGTACATGCACGGCAGGATGCCGGCGATCGCGAGCGAAGGATTGAGTCGCTTCTGGAGGAGCTTCAACACCTCCATCAACTTCGACATGCCTTGCAGCGCGAAGAATTCGGTCTGCAGCGTGACGATCGTTTCGCCCGCGGCGACCAGTCCGTTGATCGAGAGCAAGCCGAGGCTCGGCGGGCAATCGATCAAGAGGTAGTCGGCCGGCGCGCGACCGTCCTTCTCGCGCGCTTCGCGCTCCCACGCCTCCAACGCATCGCGCAAGAGCGACTCACGGCCGATCGCGCTTGCGAGCTCGAGCTCCGCGCCCGACAGATCGATGTTCGACGAGACGATCGAGAGGTTCGTGGTCTTCGTCGGTCGCACCGCGTCCGCGAGCGACGTCTCGCCGCTCAACACCGTATAGATGGAGGCTTGTCCCGGATCCGCGGGCACGTCGAGGTGCAGCGACAGGTTCGCTTGCGCGTCGAGGTCGATCACGACGACGCGCCGCCCGAGCTGCGCGAGCGCGGCACCGAGGTTCGCCACGGTCGTGGTCTTCCCCACGCCGCCCTTCTGGTTGATGATCGCAATCCGGCGCATCGCGCCAGGATTGTAGCGATCGGCGACGCGCGTCGTTCTCGTTCGAGCGCGTTCAGGCGAGCATCGCGACGTCGCCGAGGAGCAACGGCCCGACGTGCAACAACGGCTCGCCGTAGCGGACGCCGACGCGCTCGCCGAAGAAGCGCGCGCGAGTCTCCATGCGCGACAGGATGTCGGCGCCGAAGAGGAAGTGCTGGCCGCGGTCGCCGGCGTCGGCGGGAGCGAGCTGGCTCTGGTAGCTGCGCACGAGTTCGAGCTTGCGCTCCCAAACCGGCCCGATGTCGACGACGAAGGACGGCTCGAACGGAAGGTGGCCGGCGAAATGCAGCAGACGCTTCGGCCGCGCCGCCGTCGGACCGCCGTCGAGCTCGGCCAAACGCTGGAGCCCGGCGAGGTACCACGCCTCGCGCGCGAGCCGGCCGGTCGTGAAGTGATCGGGATGCAAGTCCTCGGTGTGTTGCGCGAGCACGAGTTCGGGCCGGTGTTCGCGCAGGATCCGAGCGAGGTGTTCGCGCGCTTCGAGCGTGACTTGGACGCGGCCGTCGGGGAGTTCGAGGTTCTCGCGCACCGAGAGACCCAGCAGCTCGTTCGCGCGCGCCGTCTCGCGATCGCGATCGGCGCGTGAGCCGCGCGTGCCCATCTCGCCGCGCGTCACGTCGACGATGCCGATCTTGCGGCCGGCGGAGGCGAGCTTGAGCAACGTCCCGCCGACGCAGATCTCCGCGTCGTCGGGGTGCGCGGCGATCACCAGCAAGTCGAGCTTCATCGGCGGATCTCCTCGGTCGTTTCTTCCTCGAGTTCGACGAGCAACATGCGCGGGTCGAACGGATCGATCGCGGCGCAGAGCTCGTCGATCCACGAGCGACCGAAGCGCGCGACGAAGTCCAACGGACCGAGCACGCGCTCCTGCGGCTGGCCGAGCGGCAACAGCGTGTTCGCGACGCGGCGCAAGTTGCGGCGACCGCGGCCGGACGCATTCTGATGCACGCGTTCCGCCTTTTCGCGCGCGGTGTCGACCAGGACGCGCGCTTGATGCGCGGTGCGCTTGAGCGATTGCGCGAGGCCCGGATCGAGCGGGACGAGGTCTTCGCGCAACGCGTTGATCTCGCGTTCGATCGAACGTCCGACCTCGCGCATGCGCGCGATGATCGGAGGCGCGGGCGTCGCGTCTTCCTTCTCGAGCACTTTCGGATCGGCGAGCACCAGCGCGGCGGTCACCTCGAGTTTCGCGAGCGCCTCGCGCGTGTCCGGATCGATCAGCGCGCACGACGCACGCGGCGCGAAGCTGGTGCGCGGCAACGCGGCCTGCACGCGCAACGCGCCGAGTTCGGCGTGGTAGCCGAGCTCGCCCCAACCGCCGACGTACGCGACCGCGGGCAACGCGAGGTCTTGGACCAATGGACGCAGCAGCGCGCCGGCGGAGTACGCATGCGGCTCGTTTTCGATCGCGCGTACGAGTTCCGCGGTCGCGATCGGCGCGTCGACGCCGTCGAGACGCCAACCGTCGTCGACCGCGCGCAGCGCGCTGCGTCCGCGTTCGTCGACGCGGTAGAGCAACGCGGCTTCGCGCGGATCGATCGTGGGCTCGAAACCCGCGCGACGTTGCGCGTCGGCGCCGGCCTGCAACGGCGCGAGCGGCTCGCTCGCGACCAAACGCGCGAGCGCGCGCGAGAGCTGCGGGCGTATCGCGTCCGGCTCGAAGACGACGACGCCGAGGTGGCCGACCAAGCCTTCGAGCGCGCGCGAGAAGGCGCCCGAGAGCGTCTCGCCGACACGCGGCATCAGGAGTTCGAGCGCTTCCGGCAACTTGCGCGCGTGCGGCAGCGACGCAACGCACGCCTCGGACGCAGCGCGCAGGCGATGGTGCTCTTCGTCGAGCACGATCTTCGAGAACGGCAGACGTCCCGACGAGAGACCCGCGAGCGAAACGCGTTGCAGATCGAGGTTCACGTTCTGCACGAACGCGTGGTGCACTTCGGCGATGTCGTGATCGTCGCCGTGGTTCCAGAAGAGCGCGACGACCGGCGTCCCCCACCGACGTTCGAGTTCTTGCGCGAGGCGCGCCGCCGTCAGCGCCTTGTAGAGGTTGTAGAGCGGTGCGACGAGCAGGCCGGGTTGTTGGCCGGTGACGATCGCGCACGCGCCGGGCGCGCGCAGTCGGTCGAGCGTCGCGCGGACCGTGGCGGATCGGCCGAGGCCGAGCGCGTCGACCAACTCGTCTCGTTCGCGCGGCGAGAAACGCTCTTCGGGCCGCGCGATGTCGTCGGGCCCGGGCGCGAAGGCGAAGCCGTCGAGCACGAGCTTGCGTTCGAGCGCCGCCTTCGCGATCGGAGTGAGCGTCGCAAGATCGAGCTCAGGGCGTTGGATCGCGAGCTTCACGGACTTCAGCGCGCGCCGAGCGCGGCGCCGAGGTCCTGGATCATCGCATCGAGGGCCGCGCGCGTGGCGTCCTTCCAAGACTTGCCCGCGTGGCGCGGTTCGCGGTGCGCGAACAGGATGCCGCGCGAGGAATTGACGAGCGCGCCGCGCGGCGCGCCCGAACGCGACGGCGAGAGGAACGCACCGACGACGTCGTTCGCTCCCGCACCTTGCGCGCCGTAGCCCGGCAACAAGAACGGTGTGCGCGGCATGCGCTCGCGGAACGACGCGAGTTCCGCGCCGTGCGTCGCGCCGACCACCGCGCCGACGCTGGAGAGTCCGCTCTCGCCGACGAGTTCGCTCCCCCACTTCACGACCGCGTCCGCGACTTGGAACGACAACTCGGGCGAGCCGTGGCGTTGGAAGTCGGCGCTGCCCTTGTTCGACGTGCGCACGAGCACGTAGCAGCCGCGACCCGTGCGCTTGCAGACGTCGAGGAACGGCGCGATCGAGTCGCTGCCGAGGAACGGCGAGAGCGTCACCGCGTCGGCGAGTTCGTCTTCGTGAACGCCGGCAACTCCGCCGAGGAACGCGTGCGCGTAGGCTTCGGCGGTGCTCGCGATGTCGCCGCGCTTGACGTCGGCGATCACGATGAGCCCGGCGTTCTTCGCGCGCGCGACGACGCGTTCGAATTGACGCACGCCGTCCGAGCCGAGCGCTTCGAAGAACGCCGACTGCGGCTTGACCGCCGGAATGCGGCCGGCGACGACGTCGATCACTTCACAGCAGAAGTCGCCGAGGGCGCGAGCGCGTTCCGCGCGCGGACGTTCGACATCGCGTGCGGCGGCGAAGTCCGCGGGCAGGAGCTCGAGGATCGGATCGAGACCGACCAGACAGGCGTTTCCGGTGCAGTCGACGGCGGCTTGGAGACGGTCGGCGTAGTTCATCGCGAAGGCGCGATCCTAGCGGATTCGTCGCGCGCCTTCGCGGCGCGACCACGTCACGGCGCGGGATCGTCGACGAGCTCGAAGAAGCGCCGCGCGAGCATGTCCGCGAGCGGCAGGCCGCGCGCCGACAGTGCGAACGAAGCTCCGCGCCGCTCGAGCCAACCTTCATCCGCCAACGACCGCGCGCGTTCCTCGAACGGATCGTGCGCGTCGCTCGCCCAACCCGCGGTCTCCCGCGCGCGCGCCGCGACGACGCCGTCCGCGAGACGCAGGCCGAGCCACCACGTTTCGGCGAGGCGCAGCGACGTGCTCGGCGTTTCGTCCCACGCCGCGGCGGATTCGCCTTGCTCGACCGCGCGGCGGTAGAGCGCGATCGAGCGCGCGTTGCCGGAGCGCGTGAAGCCGACCTTGCTCGCTGCCGACGGCCCGAGTCCGACGTACTCGCCGTTGCGCCAGTAGTTGACGTTATGGCGACAAGCCTCGGTCGGGCGCGCGTAGTTCGAGATCTCGTACGCCGGCAGGCCGGCCTTGCGCGCGAGGTCGCGGGTCACGTCGAAGAGTTCGAGTTCGAGCTCCTCCGGCAGAGCCTGGAGTCGTCCGTCGGTGAGCCAACGCTCGAACGGCGTCTCCTCCTCGAAGGTGAGGTTGTAGGCGGCGAGATGATCGGGGCCGAGCGCCAGGACTCGGGCGAGGTCGCGCTCCCAGTGCTCACGGGTGTGGCCGGGGTACGCATAGATGAGGTCGACGTTGACGCGGTCGAACCCGGCACGGCGCGCGTTGTCGTAGGCGCGGAAACTCTCGTCGACGTCGTGGACGCGGCCGAACAGCGTCAGGACCTCGGGCTCGAGGCTCTGGAAGCCGATCGAGAGCCGTGTGACGCCGAGGTCGTGCAGCAGACGCGCCTTCTCGAACGACAGGCTCTCCGGATTGCACTCGGCCGTCACTTCGTCGGCGGAAGAGCGGAAGTCGGTGACCGCTTGCAGGCCGTCGAGCAACGCGCGGAGTTCGGGCTCCGACTGGTACGACGGCGTGCCACCTCCGAGGAAGACGGTGCGCGGTCGCTGCGGCGCACGCTGCTTCGCCTCCGCGAGGATCGCCGCCACCATGCCCGGACCGTCCTGGCCCTCGCCGGCGACGGAGAAGAAGTCACAGTAGTGGCACTTCGCGGCGCAGAACGGCAGGTGGACGTAGAGAGGCGTGCCCGCCGTCGCCCGGTCGGGGTTCGCGCGGACGGACGGCGCCGCCGCGCTCATGCCTGCTGCTCACTCGCCACTCATGACATTGTAGAGCTTGCGCAGCGCTTCGCGTTCGATCTGGCGGACGCGTTCGCGCGTCAGGCCGACGACCTTGCCGATCTCCTTCAACGTCATCGGCTCAGTGTTGTCGGGCCCGAGGCCGTAGCGGAGCTTCAGGATCGTCGCCTCGCGCTCGTCGATCACCGACAGCAGGTGTTCGAGGCGCAGCAACAGATCCTTGTTGAGCAGCTTCTCGTCCGGCGTCAGCGTCGACTCGTCCTCGACCGTTTCCTGATTGGTGGTGAGCGTCTCGAGCGAGAGCTGCGCGCCGAGGCTCGACGTTTGGATCGTGCGCTTGAAGAGCGACCAATTCTCCTCGGGAATACCGAGTTCCAGCGCGACTTCCTCGAGGCTCGGCGGACGCCCGAGCATGAAGCCGAGTTCTTGGCTGACCAAGCGCCAACGCGAGATCAGCTCGGCCATGTAACCCGGCACGCGGACCGACTTCACCGTGTTCAAGAGAGCGCGGCGGATCGACTGCTTGATCCACCACGTCGCGTACGTCGAGAAGCGGCACCCGGCGTCGGGATTGAACTTCTCCGCGGCCTTCAAGAGACCGATGTTGCCTTCGGCGATCAGGTCTTGGATCGAGAGACCGCGTTCGGAGTAGACCTTCGCGACCGAGACGACGAGGCGCAGGTTCGCGCGCACCATGTGCTCGCGCGCCGCGAGATCGCCCGACTGGATGCGACGACCCAGATCGCGCTCCTCGCCCGGGGAAAGGAGCGGGATCTCGTTGATCTCCTGGAGGTACGTCTCGAGGCAGCGTTCGGAAGAGATGGCGTGGCTCCTGTGATGGGTCCCGGAACGGGAGTCCGGGAGAGGCGCGCCAAGGATCGACCGCGTCGAGAGCGGTTCTTGAGGCGGGCGACGAAAGCACGGCCTTCCTTTCGGCCCCATCCATCGGCCGCGGACGTGCCCGTTTCCGCCTCCCGTCTGCTAACTTTGCTCCAGGCTCGCCCACGCCGACCGACGCGACCCGCATGACCGATCGATCTCTCGAGGAAGTCATCCACGAACGCGAGTTCGGCGCACTGCTGCACACACGTGCCGCGTCGTTCGCGATGCTCTGCAACACGTTGCTCGAGAGCTCGAGCAAGGACTGGGGCAAGAAGCACTACTACCCGTTGGTGAGCGAGTCCGAGGCTTTGGAGTCGTTCCTCGACGACTTCGGCGCCCAGTACAACCGCACGTTCAGTCCGTTGCGCGAGTTCGTCGCGTCGGTGCGTTGGTTCGCGCTCTCCGGTTTCAGTCTCGGACACCTGCAAGGGCGCTTCGACGGCTACGGCGTCGCGCCGGCGTTGGATGCGGACGAGCTCGCCGATCTACGCCGCTCGTTCCAACGCGCCGGTTCGATGATCCGTCGCGCGACGTTGAACTTGTTGTCGGAGATCCAGAAGGAGGCGCGCACGCTCAACCTCGCGCTGCCGAACGAAGGCCTCCACGAGAACGACTTCGCCGACGGCTTCACGCGCCAACGCTTGCCGCGCAACGTCGGTCAGGAAGACATCGTCGACGAAGAGCAACGCATCGCGGAGACCGCTTCGAAGTACGTGTCGGCCTGCACGATGTTCGCCGGCCTCGGCGTGCGCCGGATCCCGGCGGCGAAGGACCGCGAGCAGTATTTGTCGCGCGTGTGCAGCGAGGAGCGCGCGCGTGTGTACGAAGCGACCGTGCACAACTTGCAGTCGACGTACGACACGCACGTGAAGAACACGGTGCTCGAAGGCGAGGACGAGAACCTTCCGAAGCTGCGCGGGCATTTGTCGGCGTCGTTGCACTTGCTCGAAGCCGTGACGTTCCTCACCCACTTCGTCGAACGGCACGAC
Source organism: Planctomycetota bacterium (assembly GCA_021413885.1). Taxonomy (GTDB): domain Bacteria; phylum Planctomycetota; class UBA1135; order UBA1135; genus JACRIN01. The sequence continues at coordinate 23,106 of JAIOPM010000034.1, read as the reverse complement.
AGCGGTTCGCGCGACGAAGAAGCCGAACGCCGCATTCGCTCGTTGGTCGATCGCACCGAAGTGCAGGACGTGATCTTGAATCACCTCCTCTACTGGGCGGATCGCTTCATGCGCGGCGGGCGCTCGTTAGCGGAGTCGCTCCTGCGCGAATACACGAACGTGCAGGAGCTCGTCGTCGATCTGCCCGACGACTTGAAGTTGCATGCGCGACCCGCTGCGCTGATCGTGAGCATCGTCAACCGTTATGCGACTCCGGTCGAACTCGAGGTCGATGGGCGGCGCTGCAACGCGAGCTCGATCCTCGACGTGTTGGTGGCGGTCGGCTCGCATCCGGACGCACGCAGGTACGTGTTCCGCGGCGACGAGAATCCGTTGCGCGACATCGGCTTGCTCTTCGAGCACGGGCTCGGCGAGAACGGCATGGATCGGTTGCCGAACGAGCTGCAGTACCTGCGCGGTTCCTGAGTTCGGCGTCTAGACGCCGAGATAGAGGCGATCCGCCAACATCGCCGGCAAGCCGGCATCGTGGATGCGCTGTGCTTCGGTGCGGATGTCGTACTCGACTCGCTTGATCCACACGCGTCCGGCGTCGGAATCGAAGACGGCGTACGCGGCTCGCGGATCTTCGTCGCGCGGCTGACCGACGCTGCCGACGTTGACCAACGCGCGCAGCGCTTCGTCGACATCGACTTCATAGTCGACGGTGTACGCCGTGCGCGTCGGATCCTCGCGCAACCGCAGCAACGTCACCGGTACGTGCGTGTGTCCCACGAAGCAAACCGGCAGCGGCATGACGTCGAGCGACGGATCCGCGTCGGTCGGACTCTGGATGTAGTCGAAGAGCTCCGGTCGGAAGAGCGTTCCGTGCGAGACGGAGCAGTGATCGAAGTGGAGCACGAGCGGAGCCGACAACAACCACTCGCGCTCCTCGGCGCCGATGCGTTCGCGCGTCCACTCGACGGCGGCGCGCGCGTAGTTGTTGAAGTAGCGCGTGTCGAGCAACTGCAAGCACGCGGCGTCGTGGTTCCCCATCACCGGTCGAACACCGCGCTCGCGCAACAGCGCGATGCACTCGCTCGGCGCGGCTCCGTAGCCGACGATGTCGCCGACGCTGAGGACGACATCCACGCCCTCGCGATCGAGGGCGGTCAACACGCTCTCGAGCGCCGAGAGGTTGGAATGGATGTCACCGAGGATGCCGTATCTCATGGAGCGCGCGACACCCGTCGTTCGAGGAGGATAGCCGCCAAGCCGAGGGACACGACCGCTCCGATATCGGCCGTCCACCCCGCCGTGGGTTGAGCGTGGAGCGTCATCGCGTCGGAGATCGCGCGGGACGGATCGAGGAACGACAGCGCTGGAAGCGCGCGAGGGAGCAACCAACCCGTCGCGATCACGAGCTGCACCGTGAGCCACGGTCTCAGGTTCAACGCAACCACCGCGGCGACGAGCGTCCCCCATCTCACCGCGAGCACCGAAAGCCCCCACGCGATGTCCGACCGGCCCGTGAGTTCCGCTGTGCCAGGCGCTAGCGCCTGGCCGACCTGGGCGCATCCGACGCCGAGGACTACGCAGACCGTGGCCTGGGTCAGCGCGATGCCCACGATACCGTGACCGACAGCTTGTCTGAGCAGGCGACCTTGGCGCGTACACCACGCCGCAGAGCATGTCGAGGCGAGGAGCGCGGATGTACACCAAATAAACAGCATGTCAGGACCACTAGAAGACACTATCGAGATCCCACCGCGCGAACCAATGAAGCCGCCGACGACGCCCAGCAACGTGCACGCGATCAGCGTTCGCCACATGCCCCTGGCGCCTGCGAGGAACGAGACTCGAAGAGCGTTGGTGCTAGCGCTCACAAACATCCCTCCACAACATCTGGTGGTGTTGGGTCCCGACAACCACTACCCTAGGGCTGCGCGTGACGCGCCGCCAACGGTTGTGGCGGAGAGCGTTCCACGTGGAACAACAAGAGGAGCGGGCCATGGAGCGACGATTGGGGAAGGGTCTGGGTTCACTGCTGGGGTCGACTCCGGAGGAACATGCTGGTGGGACCACGATACCCACGGAGATCCTCAAGCCCAACCCCTATCAGCCTCGCCGTTCGTTTGACCCGACCGCGATCCAAGAGCTTGCGAACAGCCTGCGACAGCACGGCATGATGCAGCCGATCGTGGTTCGGCCCCATGGCGATCGATACGAAATCATCTCGGGCGAGCGCCGCTGGCGAGCGAGCCAGTTGATTGGAATGGCGCGAGTGCCCGCGGTCATTCGCCCTGACGTTCCGGACAAAGACATGCTTGAGCTCGCGCTCGTGGAGAACCTCCAACGAAGGGATCTCAACCCGATCGAGCGTGCCGCCGGTTTTCGGGCGATGCGCGATCAGCTGGGGCTGACGCAGGAGACAGTTGCCGAGCGTGTCGGCATGCAGCGGTCGACAGTTGCCAACCACCTGCGCCTGCTCGAACTTCCGGCGAGGGTCCAGGATGCGCTGGTCGCGGACCTCATTCAGATGGGCCACGCACGAGCTCTGCTTGGACTGCCGGACGCCCACGAACAGCTGGCTCTACTCGAGACCACCGTCCGAAAGTCCCTGTCGGTCCGTCAGGTCGAGGATCACGTTCGCCAGACGCAGACCAACGTGAAGTCCACCGCGGTGGCTGCGAGCAGGAAGGAAGCCGTGCCCTCGTGGGCCGCTGCGCTGTCTCGTCGGCTCACTGACGCCCTCGGCTCCAAGGCCCGCGTCACCAAGCTCGCTGGCGAGCGAGCGCAGATCACGATCGAGTGCTTCTCACACGAGGAGCTGACTCGAGTGGTCGAAGCGATCGCGCCCGCGCGCAAGCTCTAGAGCGAACGAGCGTCCGCCATCGGGGCCAGCTACTTGACGGCCGCTGCCGTGAGGACTACCGCGTCAATCGGTCTGTCGATCGTGTCGGGCGCGATTTCACCTGAAGCGATCTGCTGGATCACGTCCATGCCCGCAGTCACCTTGCCGAAGACGGTGTAGTCGCCGTCCAGGTGGTGAGCAGCCGCCACAGTGATGTAGAACTGGCTGCCGGAGCTCTCCGCGTCGCCGGACTTCTTCGCCGCGGCGAGGACGCCGGCGAAGTGATACAGATCGTTGGGCTCCTGCGGAAGCGTGTATCCCGGGCCGCCTTGTCCCCAGGTGCTCGTCGCGTCGGTCTTCGAGCCCGGATCGCCGCCTTGGATCATCATGCGCGGATCGATGCGGTGGAACCGGGTGCCGTCATAGAACTTCTCGTTGACGAGCTTGAGGAAGTTCGCGCAGTGAGCGGGCGCCTTATCGGCGTACAACTGCACCTCAATGACGCCTTTAGCCGTGGTCAGCGTCACGCGCGGCGCATCGGCGGGCGGCGGCGGGTTCGCGAAAAGACCCGGATGTGCATCCTCCCAAGCCTTGCTGGTTCCGAGGGCCGCCTCGAACGCATCGACGAGGGAAGTCGACCCATCCTCGGTCTTCAGCTTGAGCACCGGATGGTTCGGTGCCTGCTCCCGTAGCTTCTGCAAAGCACTCCGCGCGCCTTCGATGTCGCCGGCCGCATAGCGACTCCGCGCCTCGACCAATCGAGCCCAACCGCCGGTCGGATCGGCCATGAGTTCGTCGCCGAGCTGCGCCAGCACTTCTGGTTGGCCTCCCGGCATCTGCGTGAACGGATTGGGCACGAGCACGGTCGCGAGCTTCGACCACGTATTCACCCGCGCGTGCTCCACTTGGCGCTTGCGGTACTGCGCCACCAGTACGACCGCGCCGCCGGCCAACAGCACGACGAGCCCTACCAACCAGTACTTGGCGACCCAGGCCTGGAATGCTGTCTGCTCGGACCGCGGTGCGAGCGTGACCGCCGTCGGCGCTTTGTGTTGAGCCATGCCTAACTCTCGGTGAAGCCGCAGGCCGCCAACGCAAGGTTTCGGCATCGACGCGAACGCGGCGGGTGCTCCCGGACTCTCGAGCGGTTCGCGGGCGGCGCATTGTAGGGAGCGGTCGGATGGGGGACAAGCCGAAGCGGCGCCAGCGGCCCGAAGGGGCGCGGGTTGCCCAACGCTGAGGCGTTATGGAGGAGCGTGTGCGCATCGATCCGCTTGCTCCGCCAACAGCGACGATCTCACCGCTTCGTTCCCCGCTCGGCATGCAGACGACCGCCAGACATCGAACCCGCACGTTCCCGCGGCGACTCCGTCGCGACGAGCGCGATCGGTAGGGGGTGGGTAGGACCTCGATTTGCTTTCTCCGCCGCGCGATGACGATGGTGAGCGATCGGGCGCGAGACAGCTGCGCGGGCGAGCCTGTTAGGCTCTGCGTTCTTTCAGGCACCGAGCCCGTTCGACCTTCCGAACGACGCGACGGAGCCCCGACGGGAGAACCGCACCACCCGATCGCCTTCGAGCGATCGACAAGGCGCTGCCCCGCGACCGAGGAACCCACATGATCGCGCCGCTCTTCTTCGCCTTGATTCACACGCAGGCTTTCGTCCACGCCGCGCCCGCTGCATCCCCGACAGTCGCCGCCTTCGTGCAGGCCAAGGGCGACGACAAGAAGAAGCCCAAGGAAAAGGAACCTGTCGGCGGCAAGACCGACAAGGTGACCGACAAAACGAAGGACGCGAAGAAGGAAGGGCCGGAGGACTTCGAAGCGGTGCTCATCGCGCGCGGTCTCGCCAAGAACGCCGACGGAGATTGGCTCAGCGCGGACGAGCAGAAGAAGGCGAAGGAAGGCTGGACGCGCCAAGACCTCGAGTGGGTCGCGCCGACCGAGGTCGACAACGTCGCCCAAGGCAAGTGGAAGTGCGGCGACAAGTGGTTGTCGATCGACGACGCGAACGCGTACCACTCGAAGGTCGGCCAATGGTGGCGTCTGCGCGGCAAGCACTTCGACATCTACTCGACGTGCAAGCGCGACGTCGCGCTCGAAGCTCTGAAAGAAGCCGAGAGCACCGCCTCGCACCTCGAGCGCATCTACGGACGCACGCCGCCGATGCGACCGATCGTGCTCGTGCTCAACTCGCCCGAGCAATACAACGCGTTCGCGACCGGCGACGGCCGTTCATCGCCCGATCTGCGCGGCCTGTCGTCGATCAGCGGCGCGTTCTTCGCCGAGCTTTGGACCGAGCCGTTCGATCGTGGCAGCTACTCCGGTTCAGGCGTGTGTTGCTTCGACACATCGAGCGACGACACGTGGCGCTACAGCCGCACGTACACCCGCCACGCCGCCGGCCAATCGTTCGGTGAAGCGCTCGATCCGAGCGTCACGACGATGTCGTCGCTCACCACGAAGAAGTGGAAGGGCGAGGAGCTCGCCGAGGCGTTCTGGGCGGAGAAGAAACTCCCGCAGTGGTTCCGCTACGGCGCCGCGTCGTACGTCGAGCGCTACTTCATCGATCCGACGGCCTCGGATCCGAAGGGCATGTTGAAGTGGGCGGTCACGAACATCGCCAACAAGGGCGGCCTCGATCCGCTGAAGAAGGTCTTCGGCCTCGAGTTCGCCGGCGACCCGCAAGGCGACCTCAAGTTGATGAACGAGAGCGGGCTCCTCGTCGCGTTCGTCGTCGACGGCGGGATCAAGAGCATCTCCGACAAACACGGCGCGTTGCGCGCCGCGCTGAAGACGGGCAAGAACATCGAGAAGACCGTCGCCGCGCTCGAGGAAGAGATCAAGAAGAACGAAGACAAGCTGCGCGAGTTCGCCGGCCTCTAGACACCACCGCTCGGACGAGTACGCACGGATGATCACCTACGCTTTCCTTCTCGCAGTCGTTCCCCAAGCACCGGCCGAGCACGCGACGTTGCACCCGCAAGGTGCGTTCGCCTACGCTGAGATCCCCGACGTGAAGGCGATGCTCGGCGCGTATCAAAAGGCGCCCATCGTGCAGTTGGTGCGCGACGAGAGCGTTCGCAAGGTGGTGTACGGCGTGTTCGAGTCGTTCGACATCGACTTGGACGAGCACCTCGCGCAACTCGGCGCGCAACTCGGCCTCCCGACCGACCAAGCGACGTCGCCGGTGACGTCGCTGGTCGCGTACCTCGCGCGTTTGCGTTCGGCGTCGATCTCGATGACGTTTCGACCGAACGGCGACAGCGCGCCGCTCCAAGCCTCAGGCACGACGATCGGCGAGATCGCGCAGATCGCGGTCGCGATCCAACGCTTCGAGAACGAGAACGGCGAATTGCCCGAGAAGCTCGCCGACCTCGAGCTCGCGGACGCGCTGCGCAACGACGCGTGGAACCATCCGTACGCCTACACGCACAAGCCGGACGGGACATACACGCTCGCCTCGTTCGGCGCCGACGGTAAGCCCGGCGGCGAAGGCGCGAACGCCGACATCGAGCACGGCAAGGAAGACGAAGCGGGCAAGCGCATGGCCGAAGGCCTCGCGACGCAGCTCGGCGTGCTGACGGTTCTGCGCTTCGACGACGCGGCCAACGCGAAGTGGGCGCACGACCTCTTCGTGCTCGGCACGTCGAAGGTCGAGGTGAAGGGCTCGACGCCGACCGCCGTGAAGTACCGCGGCGCGAACGGCTCGCTCGAACGTTGGTCGGCGCCAGCCGACATCGAGTTCCCGGTCTGGACGATCGTCACCGACAAGGACTTCGTCATCGGTGCAGGCGTGATGACGCCCGAGACGGCGACGGAACTCTCGAACGGCCAAGGCACTTCGCTCGCAGCGTTACCGAAGTTCAAGGAGTTGCCCGGCCGTCTGCCCGCGGCGCAGGGCGTTCCGATCGGGCGCATGTTCATGCAGACCGAAGGCATGATGCAGCTCGCCTACCAAGGCGGCCCGCAGACCGAAGCGCTGCGCGAGCTGCTCGAACGCGCCGGCGGCGAAACGTTCGGCCGCATGAACTTGGTCGGCGAACGCTTCATCACCGAGCTCGTCAGCACGCCGTCGTCGAAGGACTACTTCGGCAAGTCGATGGGGCAGAAGCCCGTTCCGACGGACCTCTGGAAGTGCATCCCCGACGACGCGATCGCGTTCTACGGCACGTCGATCGACGGCGCGGCGCTCTACAAGGAGCTGATGATCACGCTGACCGCCGAGGGCAACGATCTCGAGAGCCGCGTGAAGGAACTCGAGGAGAAGCACGGCATCAACCTCGAACGCGATCTCTTCGCGAACCTCGAAGGCGGCGCGGTCGGCTACATCCTCGCGATCAAGGGCGTGCCGCCGGGCATGGCGATGATCGCGGAGCTCAAGGACGCGGAAGCGTTCACGCGCGGCATGCGCTCGCTGCTCAAGCTCGTGTCCGAGCAAGAGGGGATCCCGTTCTCCATCAAGGAGAACCCCTACAAGTACAAGGACGTCGAATGTCCGAAGTGGACGTTCTCCTTCAAGGACGGCGGAGACGCGTCGGGCTTCGGCGGCGTGATGACGCCGACGCCGACGGTCGCCGTCGTCAAGAACCGCGTCGTGCTGACGCTGTTCTCGACGCGCGCGACGAAGGAGATCAAGCGCTTGCTCGGCGACGAAGCCGCGCCGCATCCGTTGCTCGCGAGTCCTTCGCGTCCGCCCGCGAACGCGACGCTCGTCGGCTACATGGATTGGGCCGAGTTCATCGGGGGCATCTACAAGACCGCGCTCGGCTTCGCCTCGATGATGCCGGGGATGACCGGGCCCGACGCGAAGTTCGACGTCTCGAAGTTGCCCGACGCTGCGGTCTTCACGCACTTCTTCAAGCCGACGGTGCTGTACTGCACGCACATCGACGGCGGCATGTACACGCACATGGAGTCGTCGTTCGGTCCCGAGACATGGGTCGCCTTCGTCGGCGGCATCGGTGCGACGGCCTTCATCGCGAACGCGCGCGCGACCGAGGTGGTCACGGTGCCCGAAGAACCCGAGGAAGCGGACGAGCCCGATGAACCGGACGCGCCTTCCGCCGAGGTGCTCTCGTCGCAGATCGCGCTCGCGTCGATCGAAACGGCGCTCGCCGTCTTCAAGGTCGACACCGGCAAGCTGCCGGCGTCGCTCGACGAGCTCGCGAAGCCGACGAAGAACTACCCGAAGGGCTTCTTCAACGGCGGCGCGTTGCCGAAGGACGGTTGGGGACACGCGTATCGCTACGCGCCGTCCGCCGACAAGACTTCCTATCGCGTCTGGTCGATCGGCGCCGACGGTGTCGATCAGAACGGCGCCGGCGACGACGTCGCTTCCGAATGACGGCGCCTGGCGTGCGCTCGCGGACGAGCGCATAGTCACGACGTCGCCGTGAGCGCGACGACGCCCATGAGTCGCAACGGGACTTGGCACCGTCGCATCAAGCACGCCCGTCGCCGACTCGGCGTGTGGGCGGTGCCGCGGATCGGCGTGCCGCTGTTCCGGCTGCTCGCGAAGTCGTGGCGCATCGAGTGGCTCGAGCGCGAAACCTACGACGGACTCGAACGCGGTTTCATCCTGGCGCTGTGGCACGGCCGCATGTTGCCCGCGGTGCGCGCGTTGGACGGCGAGGACTTGCACGTGCTCGTTTCGATGAGCGGCGACGGCGACGTCTCCGAGCAACTTCTGCAGGCCTTGGGCGGCGGGCGTGGGTTGGGGGAGATGCTCGGTGTCCTCGGCACGGGGGGCGTGATCGCGATCCCGCCCGACGGTCCGCGCGGTCCGCGTCACGGCATGAATCCAGGACTCGCGTGGATGGCGAAGGCGACCGGTTATCCGATCCTGCCGATGGGATTCGCCGTCGATCGTGCGTGGCGTCTCGACAGTTGGGATCGCTTCACGATCCCGAAGCCGCGCGCGCGCGTCGCGGTCGCGCTCGGCGAGCCGGTGCGCGTCGCGCGCAAGGCCGACGAGGACGAGATGGCGCAGGCGACCGAACTCGTGCGCGAACGTTTGCTCGACGCGGAGACGCGCGCGTTCCGACAGCTCGGCGCGGAGCCCGACTTTTGATCCGCGTCGGCCCCGCGGGTTGGTCGTACGCCGATTGGGAGGGCGTCGTCTATCCGCGCGCGAAGCCGCGCGGCTTCCATGCGCTCGAGTACCTCGCGCGCTACTTCGATCTCGTCGAGCTGAACTCGAGCTTCTACGCGTACCCGCGCGCCGAGAATGCGGAGCGTTGGCTCGAGCTCGTCGCCGCGCACCCGAACTTTCGTTTCACCGCCAAGCTCCACCAAGACTTCACGCACGCAACGCGCCCCGACGTTGCGCACGCGAGCACCTTCCGACGCGGCCTCGAACCGCTGCTGCACGCCGGGCGCGTGTCGGCGTACCTCGCGCAGTTCCCGTGGAGCTTCGCATTCGGCGCGAACGAGCTCGCGCACGTGACGCGTCTCGCCGAAGCGTTCCGCGACGCGCCGTTGGTCGTCGAGTTGCGTCACGCGTCGTGGTTCGACGACGCGCCGAGCCGCGCGTTGCTCGAGCTCGGCGTGTCGGTCGCCGAGATCGATCTGCCGCGCAGCGCGACGGCTCCGCCGGAACACGTCGTGCGCCGCGGCGCGCTCGGCTACCTGCGACTCCACGGCCGTAACGCGAACGCGTGGTTCGATCGCAACGCGAGCCGCGATCAGAAGTACGACTACCTCTACGACGATGCGGAGATCGAAGTCTTCGCGACGCGCGTGCACGGGCTCGCCCGCGAGCACGCCGACGTCGTGGTCGTCACCAACAATCACTTCTCGGGCAAGGCGGTGGCCAACGCGCTCGAACTCGTCGCCGCGGTGACGCGCGCGAAACGTCGCGTGCCCGAGCCGCTGATCGCGAAGTACCCGCGACTCGAACGCATCGCCGTGCCCGCGCCCGGACTCTTCGACTGACGAGCGCGATGACCGCGTTCGACGAGCTCCCGTTCCGTCTCACGTACGACGCCGAGCCGTCGCGCGCAATCCGCGGACGCGTGACGTTTCCACGCGCTCATGCTTCGCCCGCGCCGTTCGTGTTGATCGTGCACGGCCTCATGGGCTTCATGGAGTGGGGCTTCTTCCCGTTGCTCGCCGAGCGCGTCGCCGCCAGCGGTTTCGTCGCTGTGCGCTTCGATCTGTCGGGCTCGGGCGTGGGGGACGACGACGTCGACTTCAGCGCGCCCGCGAACCTCGAACACGACACGCCTTCGCGTTCGCTGGAAGACATCGCGCGCGTGCGAGCGTTCGTCGAACGCGAAGTGCCGGGCGTCGATCGCGCGCGCTGCGGGCTGGTCGGCCACAGCCGCGGCGGAGCGCTCGCGCTCCTGCACGCCGCCGAACGCCCGGACACGCGCGCGGTCGCGACGTGGAACGCGATCGCGTCGTTCGAACGCTGGGACGAAGTCACGCGCCGCGAGTGGCGCCGCGTCGGGCACCTCCCGATCGCGAACAGCCGCACGCGGCAGCTCTTTCGCCTCTCGACCGACGTCTTGGACGACCTCGATCGCAACCGAGCCCGTCTCGACGTGCCGGCGCGCTGCGCGGAGGTCGTCACGCCGGTGCTCTTGATCCAGGCCGACGCCGACGAGGCCGTCGCGCCGACGTCGGCGGACGAGCTCGCCCGTGCGCTGTCGCGGGCCGAGACGCGCGTCGAACACATCTCCGCGACCGGCCACGCCTTCGGGGCCCGACACCCGTTCGTCGGCGCGCCGCCGGAGCTCGAACGCGTCCTCGGCGCGACGACGGCGTTCTTGCGCGCGCGTATGGAATGCACTTTCTGATGCGACTGGGTGTCAAGAAGCGTCGAAGCCTGAAGTCCGACGGGGAAGATGAACGAAAGGACGCTTGCTCGTCCCCGCAGCGCCTGATGCACTGCGTTGAGGCAGGCTCCGCGCTCCAGGCATGAAATTCAGGCCGCTGCTGAAGAAACTCGCGCTCGCGAGCGCGTCGTTGATCGTCGCGTTCGTGCTCGCCGAGCTCATCGCGCGAGCGAGCGAGCCCGGCCCGTTCTCGTTCGTCGATCACAATCCGAACGACCCGGATCCCGAGCTCGATCACGTGCATCGGCCGGGCTTCGTCGGCCGTTGGGACGGAACGTGGTACGAGATCAACTCGCGCGGCATGCGTGGGCCCGAGTGGGCGCCGACGTTCGCGGCGAACGAGTACCGCATCCTCGCGCTCGGCGATTCGTGCACGTTCGGCAAGGGCGTGAACGAGAGCGACTGTTGGCCGCGCCAACTCGAGACGGTGATGCGCGCGTCGGTGGGTGACGCGCTGTCGATCCGCGTCGCGAACGCCGGAGTCAACGGCTATTCGACCGGTCAGTACCTCAAGGTGCTGCGCAAGTACGGCCCCGAGGTCAAACCGCAGCTCGTGCTGCTCGGCTACAACCTCAACGATTTCCCGAACGTCGTGCAGGCGACCGATCGCGCCATCTTCCAAGGCAAGAACAGCATGCGCGCTCGCGTCCCGACGGCGCTGCGCGACGAACTCGGACGGCTCGCGCTCTTCCGTTGGATGCGCGCGACGTACTACGAGATGAATCGCGAGAAGGACTGGGCTGCGGCCGAGAAGTTCGCTCGCGAGTCGACCAACAAGGGAGCCGGCGCGGCCGTCGACAAGCTCGAGGCGGAGAAGCAGCGCCTCAAGACCCTCGTCGAGGAGAGTCGGGCGATGGGGGCCCAAGTCGCCATCTTCCTGTTGCCGTACGAGAGTCAGGTCTACCTAGAAATCTTCGACGATTCGCCGGTGCAACGCCTGCGCGCGCTGTGCGACGAGCTCGGCGTCACCTTCGTCAACCTCGCGGACGCCTTCCGCACCGAAGTCCGCAAGTCGACGCCTCCTCCGCGCCTTTTCCTGCGCGGCGATCGCTATCATCCCACGGCCGCTGGATATCGAATCGTGGCCGATTGCGTGATCAAGGTGCTTCGAGAGCAGAGTTGGCTCCCGATCAGTCACTGAACGCGTAGTTCGGCCGCGGCGCAACGCCGTGGAGCCCTCGTCCTTCGTCCTACCCGCCTACTTCGCCGTATTGGCCGTTCTGAGCCTGTACGGCCTCCATCGTGTCTGGATGGTGGTGCGCTTTCGGTGGCGCCGCCATGTGACGAGGACGGAACCGGGCGATTGGCCGGTCGTGACGGTGCAGCTGCCGATCTACAACGAGCGCACGGTCATCGCGCGTTTGCTCGCCAGCGCCGGCGCCCTCGACTATCCGGCGGGCAAGCTCGAGATCCAAGTCCTCGACGACTCGACCGACGAGACCCGCGACATCGTCGACCGCGAGGTCGCCGCGATGGTGCTGCGCGGACTCGACGTGCGCGTCGTGCGTCGCACCGAACGCCGCGGGTTCAAGGCGGGAGCGCTCGACAACGGCCTCGCGACCGCGCGCGGCGAACTGGTCTGCATCTTCGACGCCGACTTCACGCCCGCGCCGGATTTCCTGACGGCGCTCGTCGGCCACTTCGACGCGCCTGACGTCGGCATGGTGCAAGCGCGCTGGGGCCACGAGAACCGCGAACGCAGCACGCTGACGCGCGCGCAATCGACGTTGCTCGACGGCCACTTCGTGATCGAGCACAAGGTGCGGCACGACTCGGGCCTCTTCTTCAACTTCAACGGCACCGCTGGCGTGTGGCGCCGACGCGCGATCGAAGAAGCCGGCGGTTGGCAACACGACACGTTGACCGAAGACCTCGATCTCTCGTACCGCGCGCAGCTCAAGGGCTGGCGCTTCGTCTACGCGTCGCAAGTCGTCGCGCCGGCCGAAGTGCCGCCGAACATCGCCGCCTTCAAGTCGCAACAACGTCGTTGGGCGAAGGGCAGCGTGCAGGTCGCGAAGAAGTTGATCGGCGAGATCGTCACGTCCGACCAACCGTTGCGCGTCAAGCTCGAAGCGATCGCGCACCTGACGAGCAACACCGGTTATCCGATGGTGCTGTTGCTCGCGCTGCTCTTGCCGTTGATGGCCGGCGCGAAGCTCGACCTTCCGGACTCGGTGCACGCGGCGCTGTTCTTGACCAGTACGTTCTCGATCTTCCTCTTCTACGAGACCGGCCAACGCGCGCTCGGTCGCGGAGTCGCGCGTCGTGCGCTCGACGTCGTCGCCGCGGTCGCGCTCGGCATCGGCATGTGCGTTTCGCAGACGCGCGCGGTCTTCTCCGGGCTCTTCGGTTCGACCGGCGAGTTCGTGCGCACGCCGAAGTACGGCGACGGAGTGACGGCACGCAAGTACCGTTCGGCGCGACGCGGCTTGCCGGGGATCGAGCTCCTGTTCGCCGGCTGGTTCGTGTTCGGCATCGTGCGCGCGCTGCAGCTCCAACACTGGGGCGCGCTGCCGTTCCTGACTCTGTTCTTCGCGGGCTTCGCGTGGGTCGGCACATTGTCGGTGAGTCACTGGGTGCGCGAGATCCGTGCTTGAACGCGGTTCGCTGCGCGCTCTTTCGTTCGACTGCTACGGCACGCTGATCGATTGGCGCCGCGGCGTGCGCGAAGGCGCGGCGCGCGCGCCTTCGCTCGCCGGCGCGGACTTCGAGCGGCTCGAACGCGATCGCGAGCGACATGACGCGGAACTCGGCCGCGGCCCGTTCCTGCTGTACCGCGCGTTGCTCGCGGAATCCCTGCGCCGCGCCGCGCGCGACCAAGGCCGCGAAGTGCCGCCGGAGGAAGCGCGCGACTTCGCCGACGGCATGCGCGACTGGCCGCCGTTCGCGGACACCGCGCTCGGGCTCGCGCGCCTCGCGGCGCACTTTCGTCTCGCGATCTTCTCGAACGTCGAGACCGCGGTGATCCGCGAGACGATCGCGGAGCACGGTTGGCCGATCGAGCTCGTCGTCAGCGCCGAAGACGTCGTTTCGTACAAGCCCGCGCCCGCGCACTTCGTCGAAGGGCTGCGACGACTCGAGCTCGAGCCGCGTCGCGTGCTGCATTGTTCGGTCACGCGCTACTACGACCTCGCGCCGGCGAAGACGCTCGGGCTCGCGACCGCGTGGATCGCGCGACAAGCGGAAACGTGGCCGGCGGGCGAAGCGCCCGACGTCACCGCGCGCGACTTGCTCGCGTTGTGCGACGCGCTCGGCGTTTGAACGCGCGAGTCACGAGACGCGTGTGAACTCGTGCAACGCGGCGAGCTCCGGCGCGCCCGAAGCGAAGAGCTCGCGCGCCGCGCGATGGATCGGCGTGCGCGAGTTGCGCGACCACGCCGCGTGTTGACCGGCGAGCCAGAGACAGCGCCCGAGCTCGCTCGACCGCACCGGCGAACAGGCCGCCGTCAGCCGCGCGTGTTCCGCGAAGAAGCGTCCGTAGCGCGTGGCGCCCGACGGCGTCGCATCCCCGACGAAGCCCGCGAGCGCTCGCTCGCTCCAACCGTCGAGGATCGGAAAGCGCTCCGAGTCGACGAAGTAGTGCGCGAAGCGCGACGCGAAGCCGAGCTCGCGAATCTCCGACCGCGCCGGCGCGGGAGGCGTCGTCGCGAGCGCGTCGACGAACTCCGGCCCCGCATTCTCCATGTCGCAACGCTCGATCACGCTCTGCACGTGATCGAACAGCGGCGCGAGCGACCGCGCGCGTCCCGCATCGAAGGAGGTAAGAGCCGCGAGCTTGAGCAGCGTCGACGACGGATCGAAACCCGCGAAACAACCCTGCAGCGCGAACAGCGAACGCTCGCCGCGCACGAGCTCCTCCGACCGATTCCACAGGCCCAACGCATCCGCGATCGCGGACGGAGCCACCACCCTCGCCGACGTGATCGACATCCCCGTTCCTCCCCGTCTTGACCGGAGTACCCCTACCCCGATGCCGACCAGGATCGGCGCGCGAGGGCCTCGCAGCTTGAAGCGAAGCCCGCTTTCGTCGCCGGCTCGCGCGCAGGTCCCACGGAGAGCCCGTCAGCTCGCCTTTCCGACCAACACGTTCGCGACCACTTGGTCGACGCCGTTCTCGTTGATCTGGACCGTCAGCACGAGCTGCTTCTGGAAACGCAACGGCGTCGGGAGCCCGAGCACCATCGTCTTGATGCCGAAGCCCGAGACGACCGATTGGCCCCACGCGTTGTGCGCGGTCAGGCCGAGGTTCGTCGCCGCGGCGTAGGAGAGGTTCCACAGTCCGCGGCCGTCGAGGTCGAGCCCGACGAAAGTGAGGTCGCCGCTCCCGCCTTGCTTCGAGATCTCGGCGGCGAGGAACACGCCCGGCCCGTCGATCTGGATCACCTCGTGCTTGCCCTTCGGGACGTGTTTGCCGGGCCCGGGAGCCGCGAGCAAACCCTGGACGCGCCGCGGATCGCACACTCCGCTCGCGCACGAACGATCATTGACCATGACTGCACCTCTTCTCGAAGACGACTCGCCGGCGGCGGACCCGTGGTCCGCGCAAACACCGCGTCGCTTCGGAAGGGGCGCGTCGCCCGAAGGCGCACGCGCGATCCTCGGGAAGGCTCTCGCGCTCAGCTCGCCGGCGCCTCGACCGACTTCGTCAGGTAGTCGACCAGGTCCATCTTCGTGATGATGCCTTTCAGGCGGTGTTCGTCGTCGACGACCAATCCGGCGAGGCCTTCGGCGAACATCTTGGTCAGGGCGCGGGCGTCGTCGTTCTCGTGGGTGGTGCGCACCTTGCGGAACATCACTTCGGCGACCGAGCTCGAGAGCGACGCGCGGCCGTCGACCAATTTTCCGAGCAAGTCGGACTCGGTGATGATGCCGACGAGTTTGCCGTCTTCGACGACCGGGAGCTGACTGACTCCGCGCTCCTTCATCTTCATCACGGAATCCGCGACGACGTCGGCGCTGCTCGCGGTCACCACGGTGCGACGCGGCAGATTGCGCAGGAGGTCGCCGACCGAGTTGGTTTCCCAACGGCTCTCGGTGAAACCGCTCTCGCGCATCCACTGAGCGTCCATGAACTTGGTCATGTAGTTGCGCACCGAGTCGGGGAGCAACACGACGAGCCGTTTGTTCGGGCCGTACTTCTCCGCGATCTTCGTCGCGGCCCACACGGCCGAGCCCGAGCTGCCGCCGCACAACAGGCCCTCGTGGCGAATCAGGCGCCGCGCCATCAGGAACGACTCGCGGTCCTCGCTCTTGATCCACTCGTCGACCAAAGCGCGATCGAGCACGTCGGGGATGAAGTCGTAGCCGATGCCTTCGACCTTGTACGTCCCGATCGGGCCCGGGCCCGCGAGGATCGAGCCGATCGGATCGACGCCGATGATGCGTACGCCGGGGACTTTCTCCTTCAACTTCTTCGCGACGCCGCTGATCGTGCCGCCGGTGCCGGCGGTCATCACGCAGAAGTCGAGCTTGCCGTCGGTCTGCTTCAGGATCTCTTCCGCGGTGCCGTGGTAGTGGGCGAGCGGATTGTCGGGGTTCGAGTACTGATCGAGGATGTGTGCGTTCGGCAGGATCTTCTGCAACTGCTTCGCGACGCCGATGTGACTCTCGGGCGCGTCCCACGCGGCTTCGGTCGGCGTGCGCACGATCTCGGCGCCGAGCGCTTCGAGCACGACCTGTTTCTCGCGACTCATCTTCTCGGGCATCGTGATGATCATCCGATAGCCCTTGATCGCCGCGGCGAGCGCCATGCCGATGCCGGTGTTGCCGCTGGTCGGCTCGATCAACGTGTCGCCCGGTTTGATGCGGCCCTTCTTCTCGGCCTCTTCGACCATGCGACGACCGATGCGGTCCTTCACCGAACCGCCGGCGTTCAAGTACTCGCACTTGGCGAGGAACTCGCAGCCCGTCTTGCGTCCGATCGAACGCAAACGAACGAGCGGTGTGTTGCCGAGGGTCTCGAGAATCGAATCGTAGATCTGCGCCACGTAGGTCTCCTGGGTCGAGGGCGGCGCATTGTAGGGCCGAGCCCGAGCCGCGCCACCGCACTACGGTTCAGGCTCGACGCAACACGAGCTTTCCGCTCGGACTCACGTCGACCTCGCAGCGAGCGAGAGGCTTCGCGCCTTCGCCGAAGGGCACGCGGAAGAGATCGACGCGCTCGCCGGTCGTCACGTCGAAACGCCAACCGTGCCACGGACACGTGATCACGCCGCTCGCGAGCGAGCCTTCGAAGAGCGGCCCCTCGAGGTGCGGACAAAACGCCTGCACGCAGTGCACGCGTCCGGCGACGAGGTAGAGCGCCATCGTTCCCCACGGCGTCTCGAGCGGACGCGGACGTTCGGGGTCGAGCTCGGTGACCGAGATGCCCGTGTCGAAGTTCCCGTCGTTCACCGGCGCCATCGAAGCGCGACGAAGGCGGCTGCACAAGACGGAGAGCTCACGCGGAGCCCGTTGAAGAAGTCAATCCGGCGCGAAGCCGCCCAGACGCGCCAGCTCTTCGTCGCGGGCTCCTCTTCGCAACGACGCGCGGCGTCGTTGCGATCCCGCGGACGCGGGACCGAGGCTTACCGCTCGGCGAATCCATTCGGATTCGCCTGCGGCGACGCTCCTCGATCTGACGCGTCTGGACGTCTTCTCGTCCGGAAGCACTTCTTCAACGGGCTCCCAGGCGCGCGCCTGCGCCGTTTGCCATGCTCGCCGCGTGACCGACGCGCCGCTCCGAGACGATTCGCCGAAGGAAGACGTCGCGTTCGTCCTCGAACTCGGCGCGTCGTTGCATCGCTACGGCGCGGTCGCGCCGCGGGTCGAGCAGGCGATGGAGCTCTGCTCCGCGCGCCTGAACTTGCGAGGCCAGTTCTTCGCGACGCCGACCTCGATCTTCGGCGCGTTCGGGAACCCCGGATCGCAATCGGTCGGCCTGATGCGTGTCGAGCCCGGCAACGTCGACCTCGACAAGCGTTGCGCGATCGACGAGTTGCTCCACGAAACGCTGCACGGCCGTGTCACGCCGAGCGACGGCCTCGCGCGCCTCGCGGCGATCGAGAAAGCACCGCCTCATTGGGGGAGCGCGCTCACCACGCTCTGCTACGGCGTCGCGTCGGCCGCGGCCGCGCGTTTCCTCGGCGGTTCGTCGCGCGAGATGGGCGCGGCGCTCGTCGTCGGTCTGGCGACAGGATTGCTCGCACTGGTCGCGGCGAAATCGCGTTGGGTCGCGCGCGTGTTCGAGCCGCTCGCCGCGACGATCGCGTCGGCGCTCGCTCTCGTGCTCGCGTGGCGGTTCGGTCCGCTGTCGACCTACACGGTGACGATCGCCGGACTGATCGTGCTGTTGCCCGGCCTGACGTTGACCAACGCGATGAGCGAACTCGCGTTGCGCCACCTTGCGTCCGGCACCGCGCGCTTCATGGGCGCGATGCTGACGTTGTTCGCGCTCGCCCTCGGCATGGCGCTCGGCCGCGGCGTCGAGGCGTTGTTGCCGGAGCTCGGACATCCGGCGCCGAGCACGCCGCCCGAATGGTCGCTCGCGCTCGCGTTGGTCGTCGCGCCGCTCTCGATCGGCGTGCTCCTGCGCGCGCGACCGCGCGATCTCGGTTGGATCCTCGCCGCCGGCTGGCTCGCGTTCCTCGGCGCGCGCTCCGGCACGGCGTTCTTCGGCGCGGATGCCGGCGCGTTCACGGGAGCCTTCGTCGTCGGCGTTGCGAGCAACCTCTTCGCCCGCGCGTTCCAACGACCTTCGGCGGTGACGATGGTTCCGGGCCTGCTGGTCCTGGTTCCAGGCAGCCTCGGCTTCCGCAGTCTGATCGCGCTGCTCGATCGCGACGTCGTCTCCGGCATCGACACCGCGTTCAGCATGGCGATGGTCGCGATGTCGCTCGCGGCGGGTTTGCTGATGGCGAACGTGGCCGTCACGCCGCGGCGCATCGACGCGGGCGGCTGAGCGTCGCTCTTCCGAGCGCGCGAGCGAAGTGACACAATCGCCGCGTGCCGCAACGAACGTTGGTGGTCCAGCTCGACGCTTCTCGCGCGCGAACCTTGGAGCGCGAGCTCGACCGCGCCGGCTTCGAGTTCCGCGGCGTGCCGCACGCGACCTTTTCCGCGCGCACCGACGGCGTGATCGCGACGATGTACGCGTCGGGGAAGTTGGTGGTCCAAGGCTCCGATCCAGACGGGTTCTGCGAGCGCTTCCTCGGCATCGCCGCCGCGCCGCGCGAGGCCGAGCCGGCCGAGGAGACGACCGTCGGCAGCGACGAATCGGGCAAGGGCGATTACTTCGGCCCGTTGGTGGTCGCAGCGGTGCGCCTCGACGCGCCGCTCGCGCGCGAACTGCGCGGCGGGCCGGTGCGCGACTCGAAGGAGTTGAGCGATGAGCTCTGCCTGCGCCTCGGCGCCGCGTTGCGCGCGAAGGTGCCGCACGCGATCGCGCGCCTCGATCCGCCGGCCTACAACGCCGAACATGCGCGCGTGAAGAACCTGAATCCGATGCTCGCGCACTTGCACGGCAACGTGATCAAGGAGCTCGCGTCGCCCGGCATGCTGGTCGTCGTCGACCAGTTCGCCGACGAGCGTCTGGTCGCGCGCGAGGTCGAAGGCACAGACATCCGTTTGGTGCAGCGTCCCCGCGGCGAAGAGATCCTCGCGGTCGCGGCCGCGAGCGTGATCGCGCGCGAACAATTCCTGCTCGGCCTCGCCGCGTTGTCGGAGGAATGGGCGCTCGATCTCTGCAAGGGCGCCGGCGATCCGACCGATCGCGCCGCGCGGCGTTTCGTCGCGTTGCACGGTTTCGCGAAGCTCGGCGCGGTCGCCAAGCTGCACTTCCGTACGACACAGAAGATCGGCGGCGTGCGATGAAGGTCGAGATCGTCTCCGGCACCGGCAACACGTTCGCGTTGGTCGACGAATGGACCGAAGGCCTGCTCGCCGATCCGGGCGCGCTCGCGACGGCGATGGTGCGAGCGAGCGGACGCAACGTGCCCGGCGTGTCGGGCGAAGTCGGCGGCGCGTTCGAGCTCGACGCGGTGTTGCCGGCGCTCGACGGTTTGCTCGTGCTCGGACGTTCCGATCGCGCCGATGTCCGGATGACGCTCTACAACGCCGACGGCAGTCGCCCGGAGACGTGCGGCAACGGCCTGCGCGCCGTCGCGTTCCTCGCGCGCGTGCGCGGGCACGTCGCGGGCGATCGCTTGACCGTCGAGTGCGACGCCGGCGTGCGCGAAGCCGAGGTGCTCGCGTTCGATCCGCCGCGCGTGCGCGTTTCGATGGGCGTGCCGAAGGTCCTCGAAGCTCGCGCGCAACTCGCGACCTCGCGCGGCACGTTCGAAGCGACGTTGGTCGACGTCGGCAATCCGCACTGCGTGTTGTTCGTCAGCGACCTCGACGGCGCGCCGGTCGAAGCGCTAGGAGCCGAACTCGAACGCCATCCGCGTTTCCCCGCGCGCACCAACGTCGAGTTCGTGACGGCAACGCGCGATCGCATGCGCCTGCGCGTGTGGGAACGCGGCGTCGGCGAAACGGCGGCGTGCGGCAGCGGCGCGTGCGCGGCGGCAGCGGCGTATTGGTCGACCGGGCGCGGCGACGTGCCGCCGGAGATCGAGCTCGCCGGAGGCGTCCTCGGCGTCGAATGGAACGGCATGGGCGAGATCCGCATCGCCGGCGAAGTGCGTTTGCTCGCTCGCGGCGAATGGCGTGCGACGCTGGCAGCGCCGATCGCGCCGATCGACGGCCCGAACGTCGTGCTCGTCCCGCACGGCGATTCGAAGACGAAAGTGCGCGAGCGCATCCTCGCGTTGGCGTCGCGCCACTCGGTCCGCGTCGAGTCCGACGACGGCGCGACGCACGGCGTGCTCGCGAAGACGATCCCGTTCCTCGGCCGAGCCGCGGTGCGCTACGAGATCCGCGAACGCAGCGTCGCCCTCGAGGTCGTCGATCGTCCGCGCGGACTTCCCGAAGAGCTGGTCAAGCGCACGCTCGTCGACGAACTCGCTCGCGCCTTGAAGAGCTGACGGCGCGAGTTCGCGCAACGCCGTGGAGTACCTGATCCACATCGTGCTCGCGGTGTTCGTGCTCGCGGTCGCCGAGGAAGGCGTCGCGACGGACTTCGAAGCGCCGTGGGCGGTCGGATTGCTCGCGATTGCGCCGTTCGCGATCGGCGCGGTCTCGCGGACGCTCTACCTGCGCGGACGATTTCGTCTCGCGACGTGGTTGTGGCGCGCGTTACACTGGAGCGCGACGGGGCTCTTCGCGCTCGCGGTGTGCGTGTTCGGTTGGTCGACGACGGTCGAGCGTTGGACCGGGGCGTCGACGAGCTTGCTCGGCTGGCCGTCGCTCGGCCTGTTGGTCGCGTTCGTGCCGTTCGTGGTCTACGCGCTGGTCTCGATCGACGTGCGCGTGCGCCACACCGAGATCGAGCCGAACGCGCGCGCGACCGCGCGGCGTTTCCACATGCGCATGTTCGCGTCGGGGCTCGCGCCGACCGTGTGCTTCGCGGTCGGAGCCTGGATCGTCGGACAGAACGCGACGTGGCGCGTCGACGTCGAGCACGTCGGGCTCTTCGGCATGGGATTCGTGCTCGCGTCGGTCGCGCTCTTCACTTGCGCGTTGCCGTGGATCCTGCGCGCGAGTTGGGACACGCAGCCGCTCGAGCCGAGCCCGCTGCGCACTTTGCTCGAGGACGTCGCCGTGCGCGCGCAGTTCCGCTATCGCGAGCTGCTCTTCTGGCGCACCGGCGACTTGATGGCGAACGCGGCGGTGATCGGCGTCGGACGTTTCGATCGCGTCGTGCTCTTCTCCGACGTGTTGATCGCGTCGCTGTCGCCGCGCGAGATCGTCGCAGTGCTCGCGCACGAGATCGGGCACGCGAAGCGCGGTCACGTCCTGATCTTCGTCGCGTGGACCGGCGCGTTGTTCCTCGCGGGCGATCTCGCGGGGCGCGAGGTCGAGAGCGAATGGCTCGCCGGCGTCTTCGTGCTCGCGCTGTTCGCGGTCTGGTACAAACTTTTCGGCTGGTTGTCGCGGCGCTTCGAGCTCGAGGCCGATCTCTACGCGTTGCGTCTGACGCGCGATCCGCTCGCGATCGTCGGGGCGCTCGAACGCGTCGGCGGCGCGCACTCGCGCCAGCTCGATTCGTGGCGTCACTTCAGCACCGCGAAGCGCATCGACTTCGTCGAGCGCGTCACCGCCGACGAGCGCGTCGCGTTGCAGCTCGAGCGCAAGTTGCGCGCGTTGACGTGGACCGGCATCGCGCTCTTCGTCATCGCGCTCGGTTTCTCGGCGCGGCGGCTCGTCGTCGACTTTCCGCGCGACCGCGTCGTCGCAGCGCTCGCGCTCGCGGATTGGGATCTCGCGGAGCAACGGTTCGCGACGCTCGCCGAGCCGAGTGAAGATCTTGCGCGCGGGATGGAGCTCGTCGCGACGCTCGGGCCCGACGACCGCGCGCGGCCGGAGGTGCTCGTCCTGCGCGCGCAAACGGCGCTCGCGAACGGCGACGCCGAGACCGCGCTCCAATGGCTCTCGCTCGCCGATCTCGCCGGTGCGTACGGGAACGACGAGCTCGAAACTTTGATCGTCGACCGCGACGAAGGCGCGCTCGAACCGCGTTTCGCGGAGCGCACGCCGGCCTGGCAAGCCGCCGCCCGCGCGTACGACGCGACGCGGAGCCCAGAGCGGAAGTAGCGCGCGGAATTCTTCGTCACACGCGCGGCGCCCGTGGATTGAAGTGGGTCCATGAACGAGCGTTCGAACGCCTTGGACCCCGAGAGTCTGCTCGCGCAAGCGGGCTGGGTGCGCGCGCTCGCGCGGAGCCTCGCTCGCGGCGACGAGGTCGAGGACCTCGTGCAGGAGACGTGGCGTATCGCGCTCGAGCGACCGCCGCAAGTGCGCGACGAGCGCGGTTTGCGTGCGTGGTTGCGGACCGTGTTGAGCAATCAGGCGCGGCGCCGGCGTCGCGACACGCTCGCGCACTGCGACATCGAAGCGCGCTTGCACCGCGAACGTCACAACGAAACGCAAGACGATGCGCACACGCGCTCGTTGCTCCAGAAGCGTCTCGCCGATGCGGTGCACGAACTCGACGAGCCGTATCGCGGCGCGATCGTGCTGCGCTACTTCGACGGGCTCGATGCGCGCGCGATCGCGGAGCGGCAACGCGTTTCTCACGACGCCGCGCGACAACGGATTTCGCGCGGACTGGCGACGTTGCGTTCGCAACTGGATCGCGAGTACGACGGCGGACGCGCGCAGTGGGTCGCGTTCGCGGGCTCGCTCTTCGAACACGCGGCGCCCGCGCCGTGGATCACCGGAGGTGCGTTGATGGGTGCGAAATGGATGGGCGTGGCGGCGATCGCGGTGATCGGGCTCGCGTCGTGGTGGTGGTGGCGGACGGAGAGTGCGGAGCTCGCCGGCGAGCGCACGAACGTCGTCGCGAGTGCGAAGCTCGAC
>JAIOPM010000033.1 GCA_021413885.1 Planctomycetota bacterium | reverse complement strand
GACGCCGCTGTAGTACCACTGGCCGTTCTTCTGACCGATCAGGTTCGAAGCCGTCAGGTTGAAGACTTGCGTACCGCAGCTGCCCTTGGTCGGGAAGCCCGTCGTCGTGATGGCCGGGACGCAGCCCTTGCTGTTCGTCTTGGCCGTGCAGTACTGGCTGATCGTACCCGTGCAGGTCGGAACGCAAGCGCCGTTGCCTTCCATGCGGAAGTACATGCTGGCGTACGGAGCCGTCGGGAAGCCGCCGAAGAAGAAGCAGCCCGTCGGGTAGGCACCTTGCGACAAGCACGCCGCGGGCGGGGTTCCGCCGATCGCCGTGTTGTCCGTGTTGCCCCAGATGTCGTCCGTGTTGTCCAGACCGTTGCCGCAGTCGCCGCCGGCGATGTCCGTACCGAGCACGCCGAACGTGCCGGCACCCGGAGCGGCCACGCTCGGGTCACCCGCGATGATGAACCCGCCGTTCAGACCGGTCGCGTTCGAACGAACGCGGTAGGTGAACTGATCGGTCGAGGTCGCACCCGCGGTCACGCACGCGCTGACCACGGTGCCGCCGGTGAAGGTCACCGCCCAGCAGGCGAATTGACCGTTCGACGAACCCGGGAGCGGGAAGCCGCCGGCCGAGCTGTCGAAGCCGAGCAGCACGTTGCTGAACGGCGGAGCCGGCGGAACGGCGAAGTTGCAGGTGCTGCCACCGCCGATGCCGAGCGAAGCGGTGTCGACGATTTCCCAGTCGACGTCGACCGCGCCGGGGAGTTGCTTCGTGCAGTAGCCGACTTCCCACGTGTTCGTGAGGTGGTTGGCACCGACGCCGCCGCTCGGAACGCGCGCGAGATCGATCGAGTCTTCGCAGGACGTCGTCGGCAGCAAGAAGATCTGCGGAGCGTTCGTCGAGCAGGTGTTGTTGTAGACGTTCTGTTGAATGGCGCTCAACGCGCCTTGGCCGGCCGCGTGGAACTTGCCGGTCGCCATGTTGTAGACGCCCGCGTGCTTGAGGTTGGCGGTTTGGACGCCAGCCATACGCGATTGTTGCGCGGTAGCGGTCGCACAGAGCAACACCGCGGCCGACGCGACCAGAGAGGAACGAAGCATGAACTTTCTCCTGAAAAGTGGTTGTGAAGGGGAGAGAACCCTGCAGGAACTCTAGCGCGATGGCGCCCGAAGCGCCAACCGGAATTCCCGGTGCGATAGGACTCTGGAGGGCGCGGGTAGGTTCCCTCTTTTCGCCCCTCGACCCGATCGTCGACGACAAAGCGAACCGTGGCAACGGACGCGCTCGCCGAACACCGCTCGGACCCGCGGGACTCGACCAAAGCTACCGCAACCGGCCCGGGCGGGAAGGGGGGCGCGCTCGAAATCACGCGCCGTCGAAACGCCGCTCAGCCCTCGCGCTTGCGTCCGCACTGCGCGCAGAAGCGCGCGTCGGGCGCCAGTGGTGCCGAGCACCCGGCGCACGCCCCGGATGCGGCTGTCTTCGGCTTGAGCTCGCCGCCGCAGGCCGCGCAGAATCTTCCGGCGCCGACGCTCTGTCCGCAGGAAGCGCAGACGACGCCGGGCGTCGCGGGCGCGAGAGAATGTCCGCCTTGCGCATCGCGCACGAGCATCTGCGCGAGACCGAAGCCGACGCCGAGGCCCGCGCCGCCGAGCAGGTTCCCGCCGCCGCCTTCTCCCCCACCTCCGCCTTTCGCCATCCCTTCGCCCGCGCCCATCAGCGCCTTGCCAGCGGCGAAGCGTTGGTAGTTGTCGACGCCGCCGACCGTGCGCAAGTACGCCGCGTCGGTGTAGAGCCGCTTGAGGTTCGCGGCATCGTCCTCGTCGATCGCGATCTCGAAGTTGCCGAGGCGCACGATGTCGAGGCCGTACGCGGCGACGTGTTGGTCGAGCGCGTCGATCACCGCCTTCTCGACCTCCTCGGTGTACGCGCCCGACGTGACGTCGAGCAACGGCCACTTGTTCTTGACGCACAACTCGGCGATGCGATCGCGCAGGACCTTGAGCACCTGCTCCTTCATCCACGCGCCGACTTGATGCGGCTCCGCGCGGCCCATGCCGACGAGTCCGATGATCACTTGCTCCGCGTTCACGACGCGGAAGGAGAACTCGCCGTGGACCATCGTCTCGACCGGCACGCCGCTCTTCGGATCCTCGACGTGTCCGATCCGGCCGCCAAACTTGACGCCGGTGAACTCGCGCGTCGAGACGAAGAAGACCTCGGTGATGAAGACGTTGCCGCCGGTGAAGCTGTCGACCAGGTTCGACAGGAACGGCAGGTTCATCGAGTCGAGCGTGTGCCGCCCCGGCCCGAGCGTGCCGACCACCTTGCCGTCGCGGAAGAAGACCGCCGTCTCGTCGGACTCGACGGTCAGCTGCGACTTCATCGGGATCGTCGGGTCGGGGTGCTTCCACACCACCTGCGACTTCGCGTCGTCGGGACGCGCGATCATCATCTCGCCGACGCCGCGCTTGAGCCAATCCATCACACCCATGCGATTCTCCTCTCGAACTCGAGTTGGTGCCTGAACAGCACCTTGCTACGCGCACGATAGGCGATCCTTCAATGCGCGCAAAGTCCGCGCGCGGACCGCGTCAGCGGACGACGGGGAAACGGAACGGTTGGCCGGCGCGGAAGAGCTCCGTGCGCCGGTCCATCTCCGCCGCGAAGTCGGTCGCGCCCTGCGCGCGCGCCGTCGCGGCCGACGTCGTCGCCGCTTGGACCGCCTCGTCGAAGTGGCCGCCTTCCGCGAGCGCGAGCGCCCAGATCTCGAGGACCTGCGGATCGTTCGGCGCGACCGAGCGCAGGCCTTGCGCGAGTTGCAGCGCGTACGCCCCGTCGCGTTCGGCGGTGTTCGGCGATGCCGCGAGGAGCCGCGCGAGCGCGAGCGCCGAGTCGCCGTCCGACGGATCCGCCGCGAGGTTCGCGCGCAGACGCTGGATCGCGAAACCGTAGCGACCGGTGCGGATCCAGAGTTCGATCAGGCGGCTCTTCGCGGGTGCGCCGGGAAACGAGCCGGCGACCGCGTGCAGGGCGAGCGGCGACCACGCCGCTTCCGCTTCCGCGTCGCGACCGAGCGCTTCGAGCGCGATGCCGCGGAAGAACGCGACGTCCTCGCGACCGGGCGAGAGTTCGAGCGCGCGATCGTAGTGCGCCAACGCTTCCGCGGGGCGACCGAGCGAGAGCTCGCAACTGCCCAACCCGCGCAACGACTCGGCGTCGGTCGGCTCGCGCACGAGCGCGCGCTGGAAGTGCGTCGCCGCGCCGGCGAAGTCGCCCTGGTCCGCGAGCGTGAACCCGAGCACGCGCAGCGCGTAACCGTCCTCGCCGTTGCGCTTCAACGCATCCTCGGCGAGCGAGCGCGCGTCCTGGAGCTTGCCCATGCCGCGCAAGACTTCAGCGAGCAGCGCCTGCGAGTCCGCTTGTCCGAGTTCGTACGCGCGCTGAAGGTGCGGCGCCGCGGACATCGGTTCGCCGCGCGAGAGGTACGTGGCGCCGAGGAGGTGCTCGTACGCAGAACGATATTGATCCTCGGTGTCGAACTCGAGGTCCGCGTCGATCCAACCCGAGCAGAGTCCGAGCGCGAGCGAGCCGCCGAGCACGACGCGCCGCGCGCGATCGCGACCGCGCACGATCTCGACCAAGCCCCACGCCGCGAACACCGCGACCGCCGGCAACGCGGGAACGCGATAGCGCGACGAGTAGTGGTAGACGACGACGGCGACGAGCGGCACCGTCAGCACGATCCATCCGGGCAGAGACGGACACCACGCGCGACGCACGAACCACGCTCCGACGAACGCGAGCAACACGACCCACGCGGGCCGCAACCACGCGAAACGGAGGCGCGACGCGAAGCCGCTCTCGATCTCGAGCGTCGGCATGTACGAGTCGCTGTAGTGCCGGCCGCTGAAGAACCAGTGGACCTTCTGCGCGAGCAGCACGAGCGCGTCGCCCGGCGCGCCGAACCAGAAGTCGAAGCCCCTGCCGTAGAAGTAGCGATCGGCGCCGTTCCAGCCGAGGTTCGGATCGCCGGTCTTCGCGCGCGCGAGCAACAACGCGTCGTGGTCCTGGCGCTCGCGCAACACGCTGACGCCCTCGAGCTCGTGGTACACGCCTGTCGCGCCCGGCGCGTTGCCGATCGCGAACGCGAGGCCGCCTTGCGTCGAGATCGGGATCAGCTCGTGCGCCGCGAGCCAGTTGTGGATCGGCGCCGGCGCGATCGTCGCGCCAGTGACGAGCGCGGTCGCGACGACGCAGGACCAACTCACGGCGTTCTTCCGCGCGCGCCAAGCGAGCCACGCGAGCAACAACGCCGCGACCGGCAGCATCACGGGATTGGCGAGCACCGCGAATCCGAGCGCGAGCCCCGAACGCAGCGCGCGCGCGAAGCTCGGCCGCTCAGCGCTTCCCAACCACTCCCACCACGTCCACGCGATCAATGCGACCTGCAGCGACGGCGGCGACAAGCGTTGGACGAAGAACGCGCCGTCTTGGAACGACGCGAACAACACGGCGGCGACGAGCCCGACGCTCGCGCCGGCGAGCCTGCGTCCGATCAGCGCGACGAACGCGATCGAGACGAGGTGCAGCACGAGCTGCAGCCTGTACGCCGCGAGCAATCCTCCGCCCGCCTTCTGCAGGAGCGCGAGGAGGTACGCGTAAAGCGGCGGCACGTGGAACGGCTCGGTCCCGATCCATTGACCGGCGGCGATGCGTTCGGCCCACGTCCAATACGTGCTCGCGTCCGCCTGCAAGCTGGTAACGAACGGATTCTTCTCCCACGCCTCCGCGAGGATCCACGCGTGGAGTCCGAGCGCGACGACCAGGAGGCCGACGAGCCACGGGAAGAAACGTTCGGGCCGCGGCGGCTGCGACGCGACGGTCTCAGGCGTCGCGTTCACGCTCCGAGCGACCTCCGACGCGCGCTGCGGGAGGAAGAACCCCTCCGTTCGAGAGTCATGGCGAGAGTCGCGGCACGCGTCGAGTCCATGGCGAGATCGAACCGGTGCGACGTCGGGGTGTCAAGGCGCGATGCTTGGCGAGTGCGGACGTCCGAGCTACAACGCGCGAGCCCGTGAAGATCCTCGAGCGCTCGTCGTAGCGCCGTCCCTCGCGCGTGAAACAGCCCGACCCGTCGCCCGTGACCGCCGACGTCGCCGCGTCCGAAGCGCTCGCGTCCACCTCGCGCAAGGTCGACTTTCGTTGCCCCGGCTGCGGCGCGCCGATGACGTGGAATCCGGACTCGGATGCGTTGTCGTGCGAGTACTGCGGCAAGGCGATGCCGGTGCCGCGCTCGGAGGCGCAAGTCGTCGAGCGACCGCTCGAGGACGCCGGCTCCGCGGCGCGCGGGCTCGGCGTCGAGGTGCGCACGGTGCGCTGCGGAACATGCGGCGCGGTCTTCAGCTTCGAGAGTAAGTTGACGAGCTCGACGTGCGTCTTCTGCGGCTCGGGCAACGTGCTCGCGCAAGAGGCGAATCGCAACGCGATCCGGCCCGAGTCGTTGATCCCGCTCGACGTCGGCCGCGCGGCGGCGGAGACCAACTTCCGCAAGTGGATCGGCGGGCTCTGGTTCCGGCCCGAGGCGTTGAAGCAACTCGCGCGCTTCGAAGCGACCGGCGTGTACGTGCCGTGCTGGACGTTCGACGCCAACGTGCACTCCGATTGGTCGGCCGACGCGGGTTACTACTACTACGAAACGCAGATCGTGCCGGTGATGCGCAACGGTCGCATGCACATGGAGACGCGCCAAGTGCAGAAGGTGCGCTGGGTGCCGGCGTGGGGTCAGCGCGACGACGTGTACGACGACTTGATCGTGCATGCGTCGAAGGGTTTGCCGGAGGAACTCGCGAAGCAGCTCGGCGCGTTCGACACCAAGGCACTCGTCCCCTACCGCCCCGAGTACCTCGCCGGTTGGCGCGCGGAGGAATACCAACTCGACCTCGCCGACGCGTGGACGCTCGGCAAGGAGCGCATCGTCGCGACGCAGCAACAACGGTGCTCGGGCGACGTCCCCGGCGACACGCAGCGTTCGTTGCGCGTCGCGAACGACGTGCGCGACGTGCGGTGGAAGCACGTGTTGCTCCCGATCTGGAGCCTCGCCTACCGCCACGGCGACAAGACGTACACCGTGCTGATCCACGGACAGAGCGGACGCGTCGAAGGCGAAGCGCCGTTGTCGTGGCTCAAGATCCTGCTGTTCGTCGTCTGCATCCTCGCCGCGCTGGTCGCGATCGTCGGCGCAGCGGGTCTGTTCGCCGCGCTCTGACCTCGACGCGATCGCGGGCCTTCCATCCGCCCGTGAAGCGGTGTTAGCGTGGAGACGGTGGCACCGATTGCGAGCGCGGCGCCGTCGGCGAGTCGTGGAACGCACCGCGGCCTCGCCGCGCGCTTCGAACGGCTCGCGACGGAGCGGAGCCGGCGAGCGCGCGCCCTGCGCGTCGCGTCGGTCGTCGCCGGCGTCGTCGCGTTGGCGTGGATCGTATTCGGCGCGTCGCTCGCCGGACGCAAGGTCCTCTTGCCGCTCGACCTGCTCGCGGCGCCGAACGTCTACCTCGGCGACGCGCCGCCGACGGAACCGCAGTTCCAGACCGTCTCCGACCTCGTCTTCACGCTCGCGCCGACCGCGGACTTCGCGCGCGACGAAGCGCGCGCCGGGCGCATGCCGCTCTGGAATCCGTACAGCTACTGCGGCTCGCCGCTGCTTGCCGCCGGTCACCCCGCGCTCTTCTCGCCGATCAAGGCGCTGCACTTCCTCTTCCCGCCGAACGACCACGTCTCGATCGCGTGGGTCGAGCTCGCGCGCTGCGTCGTCGGAGCGCTCGGGCTGTACGCGTTCCTGCGCGGCGCACTGCGCGTCTCGTTCGCGCCGGCGCTGGTCGCGGCGTGGTGTTTTCCGTTCTGCGGCAACCTCGCGAATTGGCGCGGCTTCTCGCACGCGGAGATCGTCACGTGGTTGCCGTGGCTGCTCTTCGCGATCGAGCGCAGCGTGCGCCGTCCGTTCGGCCCGGCCCCGCTCGGGATCGCGCTGGTCACGACGGCGCTGTTGGTCGGTGGACACTTGCCGACCGCGTCGGGCGTGCTGTTGCTCGGCGGAGCGTGGTTCGCGTTGCGGCTCGTCGCGCGTTGCGGCGTGCGACGGTTGCTCTCGCGCAAGGCGCTCGGCATCGCGGCTGTCGTCGCGTTCGCCGTCGTACTCGGCGTGTTGCTCTCCGCGCCGCAGACGCTGCCGACCGTCGAGTACTTGAGTTGGAGCCGCCGCGCGACCGAGCGCGCCGCCGGCTTCGTCGACATCCCGCCGTTCGGGCCGCGCGTCGGGATGCTGCTCGTCGCGCCGTTCTTCGAAGGCTCGGGGCGCGCGGACAGCACGTGGCTCCTCGATCACGGCAACACGCTCGCGAGCACGATGAGCGGTTACTCCGGCCTCGTCGCCGCGCTGGTGCTCGCGCCGCTCGCGTTCGTTCGTCGGCGCCGCGGGGCGAGCGTGTTCTTCCTCTGCGCCGGGATCTTCGGCGCGAGTCAAGCGCTCGATCTGCCGTTGCTCTCGCTGTTGCATCGCCTGCCGCCGCTCTCGCTGGTGCAGAGCAATCGCCTGGTGTTCTTCACGGCGTTCGCCACGCTCGTACTCGCCGCACTCGGGTTCGACGCGTTGCTGCGCAGCAGGCGCACGCGGCGCGCGCCGCTCTGCTTCGCGTGCGCGACGTTGCTCGCCGTCGCGAGCGCGTGCGCGTGGCGCGCGATCGAGCCGCCCGCGTTGCTCACCCAACGCGCGTTGGGCCGCAGCCAACCGATCGCGGCGGAGAAGCTCGCAGCCGCGCGAACGAAGGCGCCGGTGCTCCGCGCGTTGCACGGCTACCGACTCGAACTTGCGTTCAGCGCGAGCTTCGCGCTCGCCGGCCTCGCGGCCGTCGGATGGATCGCGTTCGCGCCGCGACGCCGTCGCACCGCGGCGCTCTTCCTCGGAGTCCTGGTGGTCGCCGAAGCCGCTGTCTTCGCGCGCCGAGTCGTCGTCGAGTGCCCGCGCGAACTCGACTACCCGCCGCAGCCCGCGCTCGAGGACCTCGCGCGCGACGCGGGCTCGTCGCGCGTCTGCGGCGTCGGCGGCTTGCCGGCCGCGCTCAATCTCGTGCCGCGGTTGCGCGAAGTGCGCGGCTACGACGCGCTCGATCCGGCGCACGTCGTCGAGCTCGCCGACCTGTGTCGCGCACCGGAAGCGCCGCGGTTGCCGTATGCGGCGTTGCAGTGGTTCTTCCCGCGCGCTTCGCCGCTGGTCGACCTGCTCGGGCTGCGTTGGTTCGTCGTGCCGCGCGCGACGGGCGGCGCAGCGCCGTTCGCGGGACTCGTTCCGACCGTGGAGCGCGGTCCGTGGCGCGTGTTCGAGAATCCCAGCGCGCTGCCGCGCGCCTTCGTGCCGAAGCGCGTCGAGTGCGTCGCGGATTCGAAGACGCGTCTCGCGAGACTCGCCGATCCGGGGTTCGATCCGCGCGCGCTCGCGTTCGTCGAGCATCCGACGAGCACACCGATCGACGCCGCGAACGGCCGCGTCTCGTTCGTCCGCGACGACGCGACCAACGTCGAACTCGACGTCGAGCTCGACACGCCCGGCCTCGTCGTGCTGACCGACACCTGGTATCCCGGTTGGCATGCGCGCGTCGGCGAGCGCGAGCTCGAGATCCTGCGCGCCGATCACGCGTTCCGCGGCGTCGAACTGCCGGCCGGCAAGTCGCGGCTCGCGTTCACGTACGAGCCCGAGAGTTTCCGCTCCGGACTGCGTCTCGCGGCGGGAGCGCTCGTTGGTCTCGTCTTGTGGTTCGCGCTCGTGCGACGCCGCGCAGGACGAACCTAGGACGCGCGCGAGAACGTCAACGGCTGGAGCAGACGACGTTCGTGTTCGTAGAGCGCCGCGCGATCGATCTCGCCGCGGTGCAGGAAGACGTCGAGCAGTTCGTCGGCCGGCGTGCGCGAGCGCAACGCGCAACGTTCGGCGAAATGGACGAACGCGACGCGCAACGGGGCGCCGTACCACGAACTCGAACCGCGCAACAGCGCATCCGCGGCGAGTGCGACCAACGCCTTCGCGTCGGACGCGAAGATCGGTTCGGTGAAACCGTCGCGCTCCGCGATCTCGTAGCGGCGCGCGAGCTCACGCGAGCGCAACGCATGGCGCTCGAGCACGCGCGGCAGGCTCGCCGAGTCGTCGAGCAACGCAGCCGCGAACGCGAGCGGCGCGAGCGAGAACGCGCGCGGCTGCGTGTCGGCGAAGACGAGCTCCAAATGCCCGATCGGCTTGACCGGCGGGCTGAGCGTGTCGAGGTGCCGATGCCAATCGGCGAGCTCCGGGAACTTGCCGTCGACCGCGCGCTCCAACCAACGACCGAACGCCGGCTCGCCCGCAATTCCGCACGCGCGCGCTTCGAGCGCGAAGGTCAGGTACTGCGCGACGCGATCGCCGTCCGGTCCGTCGGCGAACGTCGGCGGCGGCGCGGTGACGTCCGGCGCGGCGAGGCGCCACGCACGCGAGCCGAAGCTCTTCAGCCCTTGATGGGAACCCGCGACCACCGGCGAGTGCGCGAACAACGCGTTCGCGAACGGCGCGATGAACTGCGCGGCCTTCCAACGCAACGGCGCCGTCACCGCGGTGCCCCAGCCGAGCACGACGCCGGTGCGCGCGGTGACGCGCAGCGCGGCGAGACCCGGCCCTTCGGACGCGGCGAAGAACGCTTCGCGCTCGACGTCGAGCGCCTCGGTCGGCGCCTCGCTCTCGTCGGCCGCGCGCCACGGATCGGCGCCGACGGAGACGAGCTCGACGCGCGCCGCCGAACACGCCGCGCGCAACGCGATCAGCGCGCGATCGAACGTCTCGTGGCATGCGCTCGGCGACTTGCAGAGCCACGTCGCGAGCCACACCTTGTGCCCGAAGCCGACGCCGACCTGCGTGCGCGTCGCGTCGCAGCGCGGTCGTGCGGACGCCGCGAACTCGAGGCCTCCGCGCGCCGCCGCCGCGGCGACGATGTCGACGAGTTCCGACCGCGCGAGCGCGCTCGGTCGCGCGCCGCGCTCGTCCCAACGCACCGCGAAACACTCGGCCCACGCGCCGTGCACTTCGTTCTCTCCGCGCAGCGAAGTGAACGAGTTCTCGAGCAGGTCGCGACGCAAGGCGGCGGCGTCGAGCGAGCGGTACGGAGACGGCATCGAAGGGGCGAGCGAAGCGCCGCGACCTTGGTCGAATCGCCGCGGCCGGAAACGTGAGCGCGAAATCCGCTCGATCGGCCGACCCGAGCTTCGAGCGCGACGCGCCGCGTCGGCTTGCTCGAAGGAATTTTGGGGTGAGTGACGGGACTCGAACCCGCGACCCCTAGGACCACAACCTAGTGCTCTAACCAGCTGAGCTACACCCACCGTCCGAGGCCCGCGCGAACGCGAGCGCTCCGACCCGTGAAGGGCCGACTAGGATCGTGAGGCGTCCTCGCCGTGTCAAGCGTCGCGGCGGCGAGCAGCGCGGCGAACCCGCGGCGTCGCCTCGGCTCCGCCGAAGACTCGCGCCCAGAAACCGCGGCGCTCGGGCGCCGTCGTCGCGGGGCCCGCGGTCGGCCCAGCGGTCAGTTGGGGAACCGAGGCCGCCTCCAATTCGAGGACGCGTTGGCGCAGCAGCTCGTTGTCGCGCTGGAGCGCGCCGACCAACGTCGCCAGCCGTCGCTCGCGCTGCTGCGACTTGTCCAGGCGATCCTCGACGCGGTCGAGGCGCCGTTGGGCGCCGCGTTCGACTTGGACCGAGGTCTCGAGCTCGCGCTCGATCAGTTTCTGACGGTCACGTTCGTACTGGAGGAGGTCCTCGAGCCGCGCGACGCGCTTGAGGTAGTCGCGTTCGCGTCGCCCCGGGCCTACGACCCTAGGCGGCGGACTCGGAACGATCTCCAGGGTCCGCAGGGCGTCGAGCTCGAGCTCGCGCGGGTCGACTTCCGAGTCTCTCGCCCAGGTCGGGTTCATCACGCGCAGTCCAACCTTCCGCTTGGTCTATCGGCGCCGCGCACACGTTCCTGGCCCGACCGCTCGAGTTTCCGTGCGAGGCGGAGCGCGATGGGACGGCGCGAGCCGTTAGGCTCAAGCGCGCATGAAGCTCCCCCGCCACGCCTCGGTCGCCGTCCTCGTCGCGTCGCTCGTCGGTTGCAAGAGCGTCCAACCGGATGTCGCGTTGAGCCTCGGCTCGCAGTCGCTCGACGGCGCGATCGGCATCGACGACAGGCACGTGAACTCGAAGAACTCGATCGATGCGCTCGGTCTCGACGGTTCGTCGTCGGGCCTCGAAGCGCGCGTCGACCTGACGTTCGAAACGCATCGGCGCATGCACCTCGCGCTCAAGGGCTTTCAGTCGTCCCGTGACGGTCGAGGCTCGCTCGACGAGGACTTTGCAAAGGGTCCGGTGACGATTCCCGCGGGCACCGCGATCGACTCGACGTTCGACGCCGGGATCTACTCGGCGGCGTGGACGTTCGACTTCGCGGAGCGCGACGATCTCGAAGCGGGACTCGGGTTCGGGCTCGCGTGGGTCGACCTCGAAGCGGGCTTCACGTCGCGCGTCAACGGCGACGAGATCTTCACCGACGAAGCGGTGCCGGTTCCGTTGCTCGCCGGTCGGCTCGCGTGGAATTCCGAGCGTTGGGCCATCGGCCTCGAGGCCGCGGGCATCGACGTCGGGTACGCGGGCGATCACGCGACTTTCCTCGACCTCGACCTCTCCGCGCGTTGGCGTTTCGCGGGGAAACGTTTCGGACGCAACGGCGAGCTGCTGCTCGGTTGGCGCCAACTCTACGCAGGCATCGACTACGACGACGACTTCGAAGCCGTCGACGCCGGCGTCACGTTGGCGGGTCCGTACTTCGGACTCGCCTTCCGCTTCTGAGCGCGACGCGGCGCGCCCGCGCGGATCCTCGTCGTTGAACCGGGTGCGGAAAGTCGCTTGACTCGCGGGCGAGCTTCGACCGAAACCCCACACGGAGGTCCCGACCATGGCGCATCGAATCCTTCCGTTCCTCGGTTCGACGCTGTTGCTCGCCGCGTGCAGCGCTCCGAGCGCGAGCATCACGCCGCGCTACATGCAGTTCGACATCGACGGCGACATCGGTGTGCAACAGGGTTCGTCGGTCAGCGCGCAGGCGTCGGTCGATTCGCTCGGACTCGAGAAGGACGACTCGGTGATCGGCGTGCGCGTCGACCTCGAGCTCGGCGGGCACTGGACGTTGAGCGCGCAGGATTCGAAGCACGACGGCGACGGCACCGCGGACGCGACGCTCTCGCAGGGCGGCATCACGATCAACACCGGCGATCCGGTCAGTTCGAAGCTCGATCTCGGCCTCTACTCCGCCGCGGTGACGTGGGATCTGTTGCCGACCGATGCGGTCGAGCTCGGGCTCGGTCTCGGCGTCACGGCCTTCGACCTCGACGCGAAGATCACGGAGAAGCTCGGCGGACAGTCGGTGTCGACGAACGAGCTGCTGCCGGTGCCGTTCCTCGCGGGACGTGTCGGCTTCGAACTCGGACCGGTCGACGTCTCCGGACTGCTCGGTTGGGTGAGCATCAACTACAGCGGCGACGAAGCGAGCTTCCTCGACTTCGACGGCATGGCGCGGATGCGCATCTTCGGCGACGGCGATCGCCTCGCCGGTTGGATCGCGCTCGGCTATCGCTACCTCGACGCCGAGGTCGCGTACGAGGACGGCTCGGATTCTGTCGACGCCGACATCCAGTTCTCCGGGCCGTGGCTCGGTCTCGTCCTCTCGTTCTAGCCGCACGCCGGGATTCGCTCGTCCGGCGTTCGCGCGCGCGCAGCCCGTCGAAGAAGTGCTTGCGAGCGAGGAGTCGCACGGCCGTGTCGGATCAAGGAGCATCGCCGCAGGCGAGTTCGTGAACTCGCCGAGGACGATGCGACGCAGAGCCGGCGCGGCCGGGCGGCTTCGCGCCGCAATGACTTCTTCGACGGGCTGCTACTCTGTAGTGCGAGCACCATGGCGAAGGACGAGGAAAAGGCGCCGCCGAGTTTCGGCAACATCGGCGAGCACCACTGGTCGCGCACGCGGAAGGACGAGAACCGCGAGGCGGTCGACTACTACCGCGAGCGTTCGAAGGCGCCCGGCGTCGCCGAAGGCGGCGGTCCGCGCAACTTCTACTGCATGAGCTGCGACGGCGTGATCCCGTTCGACCAAGCGGCCGCGGTCTGTCCGCACTGCGGCGCGGCGATCGAGGAGAACGTCAAGCGCTACTTCAACTGGGTCGAGATCGCGGAGCCCGCAGGCAGCGACTTGAAAGCGCTGCTGCGCATCGCGGCGCCGGTCGTGTTGTTGCTGGTCGCGCTCGCGCTGGTCGCGTGGTGGTGGCTCGCGTGAGCGACGGCGCAGAGCGGCGCTTCGATCGTCAGATCCGTTTCGCCGAGTTCGGCGTGGCGGGCCAAGAGCGTCTCGGCGCGGCGCGCGTGTTGGTCGTCGGCTGCGGAGCGCTCGGCGGCTCGCTCGCGTTGCAGATGACGCGCATCGGCGTCGGCGAGCTCGTGCTCGTCGACCGCGACGTCGTCGAATGGACCAATTTGCCGCGCCAGGTGCTCTTCACCGAAGCCCACGCGAACGACGGCGCGCCCAAGGCGACCGCGGCCGCCGAATCGCTCGCGGCGATCGGCGGACCGACGAAAGTCACCGCACACGTCGCGCACGTCGACGGCGAGAACTTGGACGAGCTCGCGCGCGGCGCGGCGTTGGTGCTCGACGGCACCGACAACTTGACGACGCGCTACCTGATCAACGACTGGTGCGTGCGCGAACGCGTGCCGTGGATCTACGGCGGCGTCGTCGGCGCGAGCGGTCTCGTGATGCCGGTGATCCCCGAACACGGCGCCTGTCTTTCGTGCCTCTTCCCCGAACCGCCGCCGGCCGAGCACCTCGCGACGTGCGACACCGCCGGCGTGATCCTGCCCGCGGTCCAAGCGGTGACCGCGGCGCAAGCGGCGCTCGCGATGCGTTGGCTCGCCGCGTCCGCGGAACAGCGCGCGACGTTCGAGACGTGGCTGGTCGAGCTCGACGTCTGGCGCGGCGAACAACGCCGCGTCCGCGCCGAGCGCGATCCGAACTGCCCGACGTGCGGACGGCGCGATTTCCGGCACCTCGAGGCCGGTGGCGAGCGTTCTGCGATCGTGCTGTGCGGCCGCAACACCGTGCAGATCCGTCCGGCGCGCCGCGCGACGCGCGTCGACCTCGCGCGCGTGCTCGACAACGTGCGGCTCTCGGCCGAACGCGCGGAGCAGCTCGGCAACTTCGCGCGCTTCGAGGTCGAGGGTTTTCGCGTCACGCTGTTCGGCGACGGGCGCGCGTTGATCGAAGGCACCGCCGACGCCGGCCGCGCGCGCGCGATCTACGACCGTTGGGTCGGGACGTGAGACCGGCGCTGGTCATCCTCGCGGCCGGAGCGAGCGAGCGACTCGGCGAACCGAAGGCGCTGTGCGAACTCGGCGGCGTGACCGCGCTCGAACGTTTGCTCGCGGCCGGCGCCGACGCGTGCGACGGAGCTCCGTTGGTCGTCGTCGGCGCGCACGCGGAACAGATCGCGGCCCGCGCGCCGCTCGGCGTCGAAATCGCGCGCCACGCGGCGTGGTCGCGCGGTCGCACGTCGAGTTTGAAGCTCGCGCGCCGCCTGCGGCCCGGTCGCGATCTGTTGGTCGCGCCGGTCGACGTGCCGCTGGTCGAACGCGCGGTCTTCCAAGCGTTGGTCGGCGCGTGGCTCGCGGCGCGCGCTCCGGCGCTCGGCTTCCTCGCGCCCTGCGTCTCGGTCGCAACGCGTCCCCCGAACGGGACCGTGCGGCGCCACGGGCATCCGGTGTTGGTCGGTCGCGAACTCGCGCTCGAACTGGAAACCCTTTCCGACGACGCGCCTCTGTCGAAGCTGCGGGAGCGCGCGCGTCCGCGCTTCGACGTCGACGTTTCGTCGGCGAGCATCCTCGACGACCTCGACACACCCGCAGATCTCGCGCGAATGCGCGCCGAGCTCGACAAGTCCGCGCAGGTTTGATCGGACCCGCGCCGATACGTGCGGCGCGAGATGAGTTTCCAGGGCGATGTAGCCGGCCTCGGACTAGGCGAGCTCTTGCAGGGCCTAGCGCGCGGAGGACGGGAAGGGTCGTTGACTCTGAACGGAGGGGGCCGGTGTTGCACCATCGGCGTCGCCGGGGGTCAGATCCATCTGCTGCCCGAGCCGGATGAGGACCCGGAGATCTGGCGCCGGCGCTGCGAGCGCGCGTGGATCAAGGACCCGAACCACCGCATCGACTCGCTGCGCATGCAGGAGATCGCGTACGCGGTCCGGCTCGAGACGCTCTTCGGCCTGCTCGACTGCAGCGGCGTCCACTTCCGCTTCGAGCAAGGCCCTCTGCCGAAGGCCGAACCGCAGACGCAGACCGCGACGATCGCCGATTCGTCGGAGGATCTCCGCGACGGCGCGCGCAAGAAGCTCGAAGTCCACACGCCCGTGCACTGCCCGGGTCTGTCGGTCGAGTTCGTGCTGCTCGAATACGCCCGTCAGGCCGACGAAGCGCTGCAGTTCGGCGACTCGAGCCAGCTCTCGCCCGACGACGTCGTGCGTCCGTTGGTCAGTGAAGCGCCGAGCCGGGAGCTCGAACGCATCATGGCGGAGTGCGACGGCAGCTCGACGATCGAGGAGATCTCCGACCGCCTCGGCTGGCCGCTGCGCCAAGGCCGCGCTCTCGTGCAGTCGATGGTCGCGCAATCGTTGGTGCGTCTGGCCGACGCACGCGAGCTGCTCGCGCTGGTCCAACACGAACTCGCCGCCGCGCAATTCTCGCGCGCTTCGACGCGCCTCTCCGGATGGTGCCGTCACGCGCCTCCGGGACCGCCGTCGCCCGGCGACGCGGAATTGCTGCGCGCCGAATGGCAGAAGCAACGCCTTCAATCGACGCTCGCGCACATGCGTCAGAACGACGCGCGCACGTTGCTGCGTCGGCTCGAGTTCGGCGAGAGCGAAGCGCAAGCCGCCCTCGATCGTTGGCAGGAGATGCGCAAGCATCACAAGCACGACACGATCGCCGAGCTGCACATCGTGCGCCTCGATCTCGCGCGCGGACTCGCCAACGGACAACGCGAGATGCCGTGGGGCGAGCTCCTCAAACTCGCGCGCAACTTCCAGGACGCCGGAGCGATCGGTCGCGCCGCGGTCATGCTGCGCGCCGCCGCGGATTGCACGCCGAACACCAACGCCGCGCGCCTCGAGCTCGGCACACGCATGCTCGCGATCGGCGAGCTCGACGAAGGCGTGCCGTGGGTCCTCGAGGCCGCCGCGGCCTTCATCGAACAAGGCGCGGCCGACAAGGCCGTCGCGCCGCTGCGCACGTTGCTCTCGGTCGAACCGGAGAACCGCGAAGCGAAGGCGTTGCTCAACAAGGCGCGCGCTCGGACCGTGCGCGGTCGCTTGCGCCGCAAGCAGACGTTGATCGCTGCCGTCTCGTTGATCTTGGTCGCGACGATCGCGACGGTGCGCGTGCAACGCGATCGCGACTGGGAACGTCGGATGGCGGAAGTCACCGAAGCCCTCGACCGGCCGGAAGCCGCGCTCGCGCTGCTCGATGGCAACTTCGCGGACGACGATTCGGCGCCCGTCGTCGACTTGCGGGCGCGGCTCGAGAAGACGCTCGCCGACCGCGACGAGGACGCGCGCACGCGCTGGTTCGACGAATACCACGCGACGCAGAACGAGTGCGCGCTCGGCGATCCGCTGCTCGGCCTGAAGCGCGCGTTGGCGTTGTCGACGCCGCCGGTGTCGAGCCGCTACACGGAGGCCTTCCCCACCAGCGCCGAGCTGATGGAGTCGCTCTCCTCGCGGCTCGCCGAGGATGTCGCCGACGCGGCGACTCTCGACGAGGCCGA
The DNA here is from genome assembly GCA_021413885.1 of Planctomycetota bacterium. Taxonomy (GTDB): domain Bacteria; phylum Planctomycetota; class UBA1135; order UBA1135; genus JACRIN01. Next base: position 77,465 of record JAIOPM010000033.1, on the reverse strand, counting down.
AGCGTCGCGCGCGGACCAACGCCTGCGCACGATCGTCGGCGAACTGCGCTCGACCGTCGCGGGGCACGAGTACGAGACGCCCGTGGTCAAGTTGCTCGAGCGCCTCGACGGCATCGAGACCGTGATCGTCGAGCGCGGCGAGACCCGCGCCCGCACGCGCGAGGAACGCGAGTTCAAGGAACGCCGCACGCTGCAGGACCAATTGCTCGCCGCCGCGCGCGCGCACGCCGCCGCCGGCGATCTCGAGCGCGCGGTGCAAGCGTGGCGCAAGTTGCTCGCGACCGAGGACGGCGAACTGATCCGCCAAGCCTTCGCGGACGAGATCGAACAGGCGGAGAACCACTGGTCCGCCGTGCAGCACGCGCGCGAACTCGCGTTGGCCGGCGATCACGTCGGCGCGCGCGCGGCGCTCGAAGGCACTTGCGAGAACCCCGGCGAGCACCTGCTGCCGTGGAAGCTCGCGAGCTCCCCGAGCGGCGCCCGCGTGCGCTTGCCCGACGGCAGCTCGCGCGTCACGCCGTTCGTCGTCGAGTCCGCGTTCGGCGAGAGACTGCACCTCGAGCTCGACCTCGAGAACCACGAAACCGCGGCGCTCGACGTCGACGCGCCGGCCGATCGCAACGTCTTGCTCTCGCGCCTTCCGACGCGCCGTTGGTCGACCACGAAGCGCGTCGACGCGCCGCCGGTCTCGGTCGGCGAGGACCACGTCGTCGCGTCGCGCTCCGGCGACATCGCGCGTCTCGCGAGCGACGGCCGCATGGTCTGGGCGAAGCACATCAACTCGCTCGGCGGCATCGCGCGCGCGCCGGTGTTCCTCGCTCGCCGCTCCGGCGCGCTGCTCGTGCTGACCGAGGACGGCGACGCGTGGATCCTCGACGCGTTGACCGGCGAGTTCGAAGGACCTTGGAGCGCCGGCGTGCCGCCGCGCGAAGGTCCGATCGCGACCGAACACGGCGCGCGAGCGAGCTTCACCGACGGCCGCGTGGTCGATTGGACGTCGCACGTGCGCCCCGAATCCAGCGAGCCCGGCGGCAACACGCCGCTCGCGTCGACCGCGGCGACCTCGGGATCGGACGCGGGGCTCGCGATGCTGCGACGCACGAGTTCGCTCGGCAAGTCGCTCGCGTCCCAATGGGTGCCGTGGAACGCCGAGGTCACCGGCGAGAACGTGATCGCGCGTTCGAACGACGGACGCGAGAACTTCTCCGTCCGTTGGCAAGGCCAGTGGAACTACATCGCGTGGGAAGCACCGAACTCGAAGATCCCGCGCGGCAGGCTGTGGGTCTCCGACGGCGCCGGGCTGCGCGCGTTCGAGCCCTGACAAGGTTGACCGGCGTCGCGGGCGAGGGCTACCATCCGCCGCGATGAAGCTTGGACGCCTCGTGCTCGCGTTGACGGTGATCGGAACGGCGTGCACGACGACGCGCGCAGGTTTCGCGCCTCTCGAGCGGCCGGTGCTCGCCCCGGTCGTCACTAGCGAGCCGCCGAAGCTCGCTCCTGCGACGCCCGCCCCGTTCGCACTCGACCCCGAGTGGCGCACGATGAGTCTCGAACGCTTCGAGACGTGGGTCCAGCAGGCGCTGCCCGGCCGCGAGCCGATCGAGATCGCCAAGCCCGAACGCGCGGAGTTGAAGCGCGCGCTCGCCGTGATGGACGTCGTCTCCGTGCGCGCCGCGGTGATCCTCGCGCGCAGCCGCGAGCGGCAGGCCTACGAGATCCTGCTGCAACGCCTCGAGGATCGCGTCGTCGGGCCCGAGCGTCCGAACGACGCCGGCGACGTCGTCGCGGCGGCGGCGCTCGGCAAGCTGCGCAACGTAGTCGACCTCGGCAAGCGCTTGGAAGAGCTCGTGGTCGGACCTCGCCCCCACCCCGACCTCGAAGTGCGCATCGAGTGCGCCGCTTCCCTGCTCGAGTACAAGCGCACCCGGGGCATCGGCTTCCTGTTGCGCGTGCTGCGCGACGCGACGCCGGCCGCCGACGTCTCGAAGCGCGACTGGACGCCGACGCCGCACATGGCGTGGGCGAAGAGCCGCGCGGCCGCCGCGCTCTCGAAGTACCTCGAGACGCCGTGCAACTTCCGACCGGATGGTTCGGTGCAGCACGAGATGGAAGAAGCGGCGCGCCTCGAAGAGTTGTGGCGCGTGAAGAAGCGTCTGCTCGAGCCGCCGAAGAACTGAGGCCGAAGGACTGAGTCAGCGCTCGCGCGAAACCGCGAGGCCGCCGATCGCGAAGACGACGCCGGCGAGCGAGACCGCGATGCCCCACATCGCGCGGACGTGCGCGGCGGCGCTCGAGTCCTTCACCGAGTCGAGCAGATCGGACGGGCTGAGCTCGTGCGGCAACACGAAGATGCCGACCGCGAGAGCGAGGAAGCCGAACGCCGCGAGCTTCAACGGCAAGTCGACGCGCGTGGGCCGACCGGTCGCGCGTCCCGCAACGCTGTGGATGTAGCCGTACGAGAGGTAGACGCTCATGCCGAGCGCGAGCCACGCGACGAAACGCCACCACGCCGTCGCCGGCAGCGAGTTCATCAGGAACACGCACGACACCGTGCCGAGGATCGGCACGAGGAACGGACCGCCGGGCACGCGGAAGCCGGGTTCCACGTCCGTGTCGCGGAACCGCAGCAGCATCACGCCGAGGCACACGAGCACGAACGCGAACAGCGTCCCGATGTTGCAGAGGTCGACGATCTCGTTGATGTTGCAGAGGCCGGAGAGCACCGCGACGAACACGCCGGTCAGGATCGTCGTGACGTGCGGCGTGCCGAACCGCGGATGGACCTTCGCCGCCCACCGCGGCAAGAGTCCGTCGCGCGCCATCGAGAAGAAGATGCGCGGCTGGCCGAGCTGGAAGACGAGCAGCACCGAAGTCGTCGCGATCACCGCCCCGACGTTGAGGAGGAAGCCCTCCCACTTCGCGCCCGACTCGCCGCGTTGCGCGATGCCGAGCGCCGTCGACAGCGGATCGGCGGTGCCGAGCTCCCGCCACGGCGCCATCCCGGTCAACGCGATGGCGACCAGGATGTAGATGACCGTGCAGACGATCAGGCTGCCGAGGATCGCGATCGGCATGTCGCGTTTCGGGTTCTTCGCTTCCTCCGACGCCGTCGAGACCGCGTCGAAGCCGATGTACGCGAAGAACAGGATCGATGCCGCGGCGCTGATGCCGCCGAAACCGTTCGGCACGAACGGCGTCATGTTGCTCGACTTGAAGTACTTGAAGCCGAGTCCGATGAAGAGCGCGACGATCGCGAGCTTGATCACGACCATCGTGGAGTTGAACCACGCGCTCTCGCGGACGCCCCTGACCAGCACGACAGTGATCAACGCGACGATCGCGAACGCCGGGACGTTGAAGACGAACGGGATGCCGATCAGGTGCGGCGCGGTGTCGAGCGCGCTAGCGTTCTGCCGGACCAGCGCCGACAACGTCGCCGGATCGATGCCCGCAGCATTCGCGTCCGCGAGCTGAGCCGCGGCCTGCGCGGCGGTGCGGTAGTCGGTCAACATCCACGACGGCAGATGGATCCCAAAACCAATCAAGAAGTCGTTGAAGTAGCTCGCCCACGAGATCGCGATCGCGACGTTGCCGATCGCGTACTCGATGATCAGGTCCCAGCCGATGATCCAGCCGACGAGCTCGCCGAGCGTTGCGTACGCATACGTGTACGCGGAACCCGAGACCGGCACGCGCGACGCGAACTCGGCGTAGCAGAGCGCGCTGAATCCGCAGCAGACCGCCGTCAGGACGAACGAGAGCACGATCGCCGGCCCGGCGCCCGGTCGATCCGCGGCGCCTGCGACCGCGGAACCGACGGTCGAGAAGATCCCGGCGCCGATGATCGCGCCGATGCCGAGCAACGTGAGCTGCCACGCGCCGAGCGTTCGCTTTAGATGTCCGCCGGAGCCCTCCGCCGAGGAGAGGATCGACGCAATGCTCTTGGTTTGGAAGATGCCTTTGAGCACGCGTGGTCCCGCTCAGGGCGTGATGCGGTACATCATCCGCGGGAACGGACTCGCCTCGCGCACGTGCTCGAGGCCGCAGATCCACGCGACGGTGCGTTCGAGGCCCATGCCGAAACCGCCGTGCGGCACCGAGCCGTAGCGGCGCAGGTCGAGGTACCACTGGAAGAACTCTTCGGGGAGCTTGTGCTCGCGAATGCGCGCGAGCATCGCGTCGAGATCGTCCTCGCGCTGGCTGCCGCCGATGATCTCGCCGATGCCTTCGGGCGCGAGCACGTCGACGCAGAGCACCTTGCCCGGGTTCGCGGCATCGCGCTTCATGTAGAACGCCTTCACCGCCTCGGGATAGCGCGAGACCATCACCGGTCGGTCGTAGCGCGTCGACAGGATCGTCTCGTCGGGCGCGCCGAAGTCGTCGCCGTACTTGAAGGTCGACTCGGGATGTTCCGCGAGGATCTTCGCCGCTTCGTCGTACGTGATTCGCGGGAACGGCTTCTGGATCGCTTCGAGCTTCGACAGATCGCGTTCGAGCACCTGGAGCTCGTTCTTCCGCGTCGCGAGCACGTGCTGCACGATCGCGCACAGCATGTCTTCGGCGAGATTCATCACGTCGTCGAGCGTCGCGAACGCCATCTCGGGCTCGAGCATCCAGAACTCGGTCAAGTGACGGCGCGTCTTCGACTTCTCGGCGCGGAACGTCGGCCCGAACGTGTAGACCTTGCCGAGCGCCATCGCCGCGGCTTCGGCGTAGAGCTGACCCGACTGCGTCAAATACGCCGTCTGCTCGAAGTACTCGACCTCGAACAACGTCGACGTCCCCTCGCACGCGTTCGGCGTGAAGATCGGCGCGTCGACGCACACGAAACCGCGCTCGTCGTAGAAGCGTCGCACCGCGGTGATCACCGCGTCGCGGATGCGCATCGTCGCCCAGGGCCGCTTCGAACGCAGCCAGAGGTGACGTTGGTTCAAGAGGAAGTCGGCGCCGTGCTCCTTCGGCGTGATCGGATAGCCGTCGACGCTCTGGTGGATCTTGCCGGACTTCACCGAGAGCTCGAACCCGCCCGGCGCGCGCGGCTCGGCCTTGACCGCGCCTTCGAGCTCGAGGCTGGATTCCTGACCGAGTTTGCCGAGCGCTTCGAAGAGCTCCGGCGCGACGTCGTTCTTGAAGACGACGCACTGCACGATCCCGGTGCCGTCGCGCAGTTGGACGAAGTGCAGCTTGCCCTTCGACGACAGGTTGTAGACCCAGCCCTTGAGCGTGACGGTTTCGCCGACGTGACGGCCGAGGCGTTCGACGGTGGTGACGGTGCTCATCGTGAGGTGCGAGATCGAGCGAGTCGCTCAGGGAAACGTGGCGTACGCGGGCTTCAGGTCGACTTCGGTCAGCGCTCCGCCGCGCACGAGCACACGCCCCTTGCACGCGACGCCGTTGCGCCGCGCTTCGACGGTGACCTCGCCGTCGCCGGCGGCGATGCGCGCGAGCTCTTCCGCCGGCGGCAGGATCTGGACGCGGTCGTAGCCGAGCGCGACGAGGCGCGTGACCACGCGCTCGGCGAGGCCGCCGCCGGTCGCGAAGTTCGCGGCGGGCGCGAGCGACGAACCGCCGCGGGCGAGCGCTTGTTCCGAGACACGCAGCAACGCGTCCTCGAGCCGGCGCTGCGCGTCGCGGATCTCGATCAACACGTGCTCGACGCGGCGCAGGTCGAGGTCGCCGCGGTCGCCCGCGAGCTTCTTGACCGACACCGCGAGTTCCTCGAGGTGCCCGAGAGCTCCCGCGGCGCGTTCGAGCTCGGTGAGCCGCCGGTGGACGACCCACACGCCGAGCGCCGCGGCGGCCGCGCAAACGACGAGCAGAACGTCGATCCAGACCACGGCGGAAGAAAGCGTGACGTCGGCGGGCATCGGAAGACCCGGCGAACGATAGCATTCCGCGCCCTCGGGCCGAAGTCGCTCCATCCCCGGCGCGATCGAACCCGATAGACGACGGCTCGCGCTTCGTCCCCCACTCCTCCCCTTGGCGCTCCCGAAGAAGCTCTCCCACCGCCTGTTCGCCGGCGTCCTGCTCGGGCTCGCCTTCTACGTCGCGCTCGCGCTGTGGTCGGACGTCCACGTCATCGCTGACGCGTTGAAGCGTCTGTCGTGGTGGGTGATCCCCGCCGCCTGCGGGTTGTCGTTCCTGAACTACGTCGTGCGCTTCGTGAAGTGGCAGCGCTACCTCGCGTTGCTCGACGTCCGGATCGAGACGCGCACGTCGTTCTTGATCTACCTCTCGGGCCTGTCGATGTCGGTGACGCCCGGCAAGATGGGCGAGGTCTTCAAGAGTTGGCTGCTCAAGAAGGTCTCGGGCACGCCGATCAGCCGCAGCGCGCCGATCGTGTTCGCCGAGCGTTTCACCGATCTGCTCGGGTACTTGCTCCTGATCGCGGTCGGCGGCTTGGCGAGCGACCGCGAGCACGCCTGGATCTTCTGGGCGACATTGGGACTCTGCGTCGCGGCGCTGGTGCTGGTCGGCAACCGCGGATTCGCCAAGCTGGTGCTCGCGCTCGCCGCGAAGCTGCCGCTCGGCCGCCGGATGTCGCCGAAGCACGAGGTCGCGCTCGGGACGATGCGCACGTTGCTCGCGCCGCGCGAGATCCTGTTGCCGACCGTCGTCTCGTTCATCGGTTGGGGCCTCGAATGCACCGGCTTCTGGCTGATCGCGAACGCCGTCGTGCCGGACAGCGTGCCGTTCCTCTTCGCGATCTTCGCGTTCGCGCTCTCCGCGGTCGCGGGCGCGGTCGCGATCATCTTCCCCGGCGGCCTGGTGATCACCGAAGGCTTCCTCGGCACGCTGTTGCGCCCGCGCTTCCAAGCGGTCGTCGAGAAGACCCTCGGGCTGGCCGGCGACGCGGCGCGTGAGTACGCGCGCTCCCAAGCCGCGGCCGCGGTGATCCTGGCGCGCGTGTGCACGTTGTGGTTCGCGGTGCTCGTCGGCTTCGTCGCGATGGGGATCTTCACCAAGCGCTACGGCGCGGTCGAGGAAGAGCCCGCCGACTGAGTGTCGTTGCGGCACTCGCGAGCGCCGCGTACCCTCCGCGCCCTTCCGGAGGTCGTGCTAGTGCTCAAGCGGTTGATTCTCACGTTGACGACGGTGCTCGTCCTGTTCCTGACGATCGGCTTCTTCCTGCCGAACGAGTACCGCGTCGAGAAGTCGGTGGTGATCGGCGCGGATCGTCAGGCGCTCTACGACGTCGTCGGCACGCTCGAGACGTGGCCCGAGTGGACCGCGTGGTCGCGCGAGTTCGATCCGCAGTGCAAGTGGACCTTCGAGGGCGCGAAGACCGGCACCGGCGCGGTGATGCGCTGGGTCGGCGATCCCGAGCGCCTGCGCTCCGGCGAGATCCACGTCGTCGCGGCGACGCCCGAGCGCGGCGTCGACTACGAGTGCGTCTACAACGACCGCGGCTTCCGCACGACGGGCTCGATCCTCTTCTTCGACGATCCGGCCGGCGTGCGCGTCGTGTGGAGCAACTTGGGAGCGTTCGGCAGCCGCCCGTTCGGCGGTTGGGTCAAGGTGATGATCGGTTCGATCGTCGAGCGCACGACGTCGAGCGACTTCAAGACCGGCCTCGATCGTCTGAAGCAACGGCTCGAGGGCGCGAAGGCGCCGGAGCCCGCGAAGTAGCGCGCGTCAGATCAGGAGCAGCAGCGCGAAGAAGGCGGCGACGAGGCCGAGTTCGAAGCTCCAACGTTCTTCGACCGGCGCCTCGCGCGTTTCGACGGCGCGCGGCTCGCGGACCAACTGCTCCCCCGCCTCGCGCCTTTCGTCGAGCGCGACGACGTCGGGATCCGCGAGCCGCGCGGCGTCGAAGAGCTCCGACCACGCGACCGCGAACAGCGCGGGATCACCGGCCGGTTCCTCGAGCGCAGTCAGCGCGATGCGGACGCGGCCGGGCCGCCATGCGACCAGCACGCGCGACGGATCGGTCGAGACGAGCCACGCGCGTTCGTCGCTTTCGAGCGTCAGAGCTCGCGCACGCCCGCGCACGCTCCAACCCGCGCGTCCGCCGGAGACCGCATCGTCCGCGCCGTCGTTCACGGTTTCGATCGCAAGCACGTTCCGTTCGCCGCCGAGTGCGAGGCCGCGCGCGTTGCACCACGCTTGCGCGAGTTCCGCAAGCGGCGCAACCAGCGTCGGCGCGACCACCACGCTGCGCACCGCGCGCGGACGCGCGACGATCGCGTCGCCGCGTCCTTCGAGGAGCTCGCCGCCGAACTCCGCGATCGCGCCGGGCACCGTCGCACCGCCGGACGCGAAGACGCCCGCGACGCGCGACTCGCGCGGCGCGTCGGTGATCCACGCCCAACCGGCGCGGTCGCAGCGCTCGAACGGCGGCGCCTCTCGAGCGTTCGCGGGCGCGCTCGACCACTCCGACGGAAACGTGTCGCCGCGGCGTTCCTCGAACGCGCCTTCGCTCCAACGCACCCACGTAATCGGTTCGTGTTCTGCGGTCCGCGTCGCGAGCCACGGCGCGGCGAGCGTCAGCGCGCGCGCGAGCCGCGTCGGTCCGATCGGCGCGCGCGGTTCGCCGACCGCGCCCCACGGCAAATACATCGACGGCGAGACGTCGACGAGCACCCGCCAGCTCGCACGCTCGACCGTCCCGCGCCGCAACGGCGCCGCGAGCGCGAGCGCGCCGGCGCAGAGCGCGAACGTCGCGCACCACAAGCGCCAGTTGGCGAGCGTGCGTCGGCGCGCGCTCGAACTCCGCGCCTCGAGCTCGCGCCACAACTCGACCGTGCCCGACGGCGACTCCGGCGCGCGCACGACCAGCGCGACGAGCCACAGCACGACCGCGCCGGCCCCGAGCCACAGGTAACCCGGATGCTCGAACTCGATCACCACGCGCCTCCGAGCAGTTCGCGCGCGGAATCCTCGAACGGCGCGGTGCTCGCCGCGACGACCAAAGATGCGCCGACGCGCGCGAGTTCGCTGCGCCAACGCTCCAAGCGCGCTTCGAGCGCGACGAGGTAGCGTCGTCGCGCGCTCGAATCGACATCGAGCTCGACGGTCGCGCCGGTTTCGGGCTCGACCCAACGCACCGCGCCGCGCGGATCGGGCGCGAGTTCGTCGGGCGCGAGGATCCAGACCGCGCCGAGGTTCCGCGCCGGGCCGGCGAGGCGCGTCAACGTCGCGGGTTCGACATCGAGGCCGTCGCCGATGCAATACAGCGCCGACACGCGCGGCACCGGACGCACCAGTTGCGCGAGGCCTTCCGAGCCCGCGGCTTCGACGCTCTCGAGGAAACGCAAGAGCCGGGGCAACTCCGCGACGCGCGTGAACTCGAAGCGCGCGTCACGCCGCGACGAGCACTCGAGGCGCACGCGCGCACCGGCGCGCACGCCGACGCAAGCGAGCGTCGCGGCGAGCTCCGCCGCGCGCTGCCACTTCGTCGGAGCACCGAGCGCCATCGACGCGCTCGCGTCGAGCCACACGAGCCACTCGCCGCCCACCTCGCGCCGCGTCACGCGCACGAACGGTCGATCGAGGCGCGCGAAGAGGCTCCAGTCGAGTCGGCGCAGATCCTCGCCCGGCCGATACGGCCGGAAGCCGACGAACTCCGCGCCGTCGCCCGAACCGCGGCCGGCGCGCGCGCCTTCGCGGCGTTCGCGCGAGCCGGCGAGGCGCGCGACGAAGCGCTCGAGCCTGCGCGCGAAATCCGGCGCGAAGCGCGCGCGCGCCGTGAACTCGCCGCGTCCGATGCGCAGAGCCATGGCGGGAATCTAGCGTGGACGCGGCGGTTCGAGCACCAACGGCTCGCCGCCCGCGCGGCACTGCACCGCGCCGTCGCGCCACGCGATCTCGCCGCGGCGCACGACGACTTGCGGGAAGCCCGCGAGTTCGAGACCTTCGAACGCGGACCACTTCGAGCGCGACGGCAGCTCGGCCCCGACCACGCGGCGCGTCGCCGTCGGATCGAACAGCACGAGATCGCCGTCGAAGCCGCGCGAGAGCCGTCCTTTGCCCGGCAAGTGCAACGACGCCGCCGCGCCGGACGTCACGCGCTCGAGCGCCGTGTCCGCGTCGACGACTCCGCGGCGCACGAGCTCCCACGTCAACGGCCACAAGAGATCGACCGAAGGCATGCCCGACGGCGCCTTCGCGTACTCGCGCAGCTTCTCCTCCAACGGGTGCGGCGCGTGATCGGTGCCGATCGCTTCGAGCGTTCCGTCGGCGAGCGCTTCACGCAACGCGCGTTGGTCGTCGAGCGTCTTGATCGACGGATTGACCTTCAACAAGTTGCCGAGACGAGCGGCGTCCTCGTTGGAGAGGAACAAGTAGTTCGGCCCCGTGCTCGCGCCGACCGGCAAGCCGCGGCGACGCGCGTCGCGGATCAACTCGACGCCGCCGCGCGTCGAGAGGTGGAAGACGTGCAGCGCGGCGCCGGTCTTCTCGACCAACGCGATCGACTCGCGGATCGACTCGACTTCCGCGGCATGCGAGCGCGCGAGGTGGTGTTCGTGCACGGTCGCGTTCGGGTAACGCTCCTTGTCCGCGCGCAGCAACTCTTCCTTCTCGCAGTGCGCGACGATCATCCGGCCGGCGCGCGCGGCGGCGGCGAAGAGACGCTCGAGCGTCGCGTGATCGAGGATGCCGCCGAGCCCGGTCGAGCCGCCGAGGAAGCACTTGAACGCGGGCGTGAGCGGCGCCATCGCCGCGAGCTCCTCGACCGAATCCGCGACCAGGTTGCCGAGGCAACCGAAGTCGATCCGCGAACGCGAACGGACGTGTGCGATGCGTTCTTCGAGCGCGCGCCGCGACGTCGACAGAGGCGGATTGTTCTGGACCTCGACGACCGCGGTGACGCCGCCGTGCAGCGCGCCCGCCGAGCCGTGGTCCCAGCCTTCCTTGTGCTCGAGGCCTGGATCGCGGAAGTGGACGTGCACGTCGAGCAAGCCCGGGATCACGGTCCGTCCGCCGGCGTCGAGCTCCGGCAGCGAACCGCGTTCGAGGTTCGGGCCGACCGCGTCGATGCGGCCGTCGACGATGCGCACGTCGACGGTCTTCGCGGTCGGCGAAGGCGGATAACTCTTCGCGCCGCGCACGAAGAGGCTCGGGCCGCGCGGTGCACTCATGGACGCGCTCAGGTCTTGCGGACGACGACCAAGGTGATGTCGTCATCGTGCTTGCCGCCGGAGAAGGACAGCGCCGCCTCGGCGAGCGAGCGCGAGATGTTCTGCGCGTCGTGCTGCGGATGCTCGGCGAGTTCCGCGAGCAACACGCCGAGACGCTCGACGCCGAACAGACGATCGCGATCGCCGGGCGCGTGCGATTCGATCAGGCCGTCGGTGTACGCCAGCAGGATGTCGCCGTGCTCGAGCGTCATCACCGCGTCGATCGGATACTGCGTTTCCGCGACCCAACCGAGCGCCGGCCCGTGTTGATCGATCGACTCGACCGTGCGCGTCTTCGCGCGCCACACCAACGGACCGTGGTGGCCGGCGTTCAGGATCTCGGAGCGCCCGTCGTCCGCGAGCACGACCATCAACAGCGTCAGGAACATGCCGGCTTCGTCGCGCTCGCACAGATCCTGGTTGAGCATCGTCAACGCCGCGCTCGCCTCTTGGCCCACGCGCAAGTACGAACGCAGAGCCGACTGAGCCGACGCCGTGATCAAAGCGGGCCCGATGCCGTGACCCGACACGTCGCCGATCACGACCGACAAACGTCCGTCGCGCGTCTTGACGAAGTCGAAGAAGTCGCCGGACGTGCGCTCTGCCGGGCGATACCAACCCGCGAGGTCCCAACCTGCGCGGTCCTTCGGCACCTGCGGCATCAGACTGTTCTGCACGGCGCTCGCGAGTTCGAGCGACTGCTCGAGGCGCGTCTTCTCGATCGAGTCGAGGTGCAGACGCTCGTTCTGCAGCGCGATCGAGATGTGTTGCGAGAGCGCGGCGAACAGCGACAGATCGCGCTCGGTGAACTCGCGCGTCGCCGCGCGCGAGTCGATGTACAGGGCGCCGCGTTGCGGCTCGTGGCTCGCGTCGCCGGCCGGAGGCGGCGTCGAGATCGGCACGCACATCACCGCACGCAGTTTGAGGTCGTAGACCGAACGTCCGAGGTCGAGCGCCTCCGAGTCGGAGTTGACCGTCGCCTTGCGCGGGCGGTTCTCCTCGAGGACCTTCTTCACGATGCTCGACGAGAAGCGCAGGCCGTCGCCGAGGATCGAAGTGAACTTACCCTGCGCGTCGCGCGAACGCGCGGTGCGCACGTCCGGCTGACCGTCGGGGCCGACCAGGATCAGCAAGCCGCGTTCGGCGGTCGCGAACTCGATCGAACGATCGACGATCTCGATCAGCTTGTTCTCGAGGTCGCGCGACTGCGAGATGCGCGCGATCACGGCGAGCAGCAGCTCGACCGACTTGCGATCGAGGTTCGAGTCGCCCGTGATGAAGTGCGCCGCGGGCTCGCCGCCGCCTGCCGCCGCGGGCTTGGCCGCTTCGGGCTCGGGCTTCGGGTTCGAGTCGCCCTTCTTCCGGTTCCAGAACATGGTTTCGGATCGTACCAGGCCGCGCGCCGAGCCCGAAGCCGCGGCAGCGACGACCGTTTCCGCACGTTCGACCGTCGCGCCGAAAACCCTTGCGTCGATGGAGTCGGGCGCGACAATCCGAGCCCCCCGAATCCGCGGCCCATCTCCCTTCGAAATCCCCCGGCCCGCAATGCACATCAACGTCGAGCATCTGTCGAACCACGCGATCGTCCACCTGCGCGGCGAATTCGACACGTACTACGTCAAGACCCTGCAACAAGAGATCGACGAGCTGACGAAGAGCGGCGTGACCCGCGTCGTCCTCAGCCTCCGCCACGTCAAGTTCATCAACTCGACGGCGCTCGGCGCGATCATCAAGGCGTCGAAGACGCTCGCCGCGAAGCACGGCAAGTTGGTGATCTCGCGTCCGTCGCCGTTCTGTCGCGAGATCATCGAGAAGGTCGGCCTCGACCGCGTCGTGCCGATCTTCGACGACGAGGAAGCCGCCGGCCGCGCCGTCGTCGAGGGCGGCACCGCCGCCGGATCGAAGGCGCCGGCGCTGAAGGTCGAGGACGAAGGCTCGGTGCTCTTCAGCCCGGGCGACGAGAAGCGCATCCAACACTTCCTCAGCGAAGCGGCGCGCAAGAAGGGCAAGCTGCTCGGCGAATCGATCGGCGGCAAGAGCTGGTCGAGCGTCGGCCGCATGGCGAGCCTCGACGAACGCGGCGTCCACTTCACCTGGAACGGCGGCGACACCGGACTCGAACCGTTCGCGATGGGACAACTGCTCGCGATCGGTACCGAGCTCAAACTGAAGTTCCGCCTGCCGCTCTTCATGCAGGGCTTCTGCGAAGCGACCGGCACCGTCAGCGAGATCGAGGAGCGCACCGACGGCGTCAAGGTCGGCGCGACCTTCGCGAAGATCGACGACAAGACGCTCGAGGCCGTGCGTCAGTACGCGAAGGACCTGAAGTTCCTGCGCGACGAACTGCGCAAGGCGACCGGCGGCTGAGCAACGTTCACGACGCCAGCGGCAACGCTTCGTCCGCGCCGCCGCGCGCCGCGCGGATCGTCGTCTCGAACGCCGCGGCGACGTGCGCCCAGGACGAACGCTCGCGGGCGTAGGCGAGGCCGCTCGCGCCCCATCGCGCCCGCGCGTCCGGCGAAGACGCCGCCGCCGAGATCGCGCGCGCCCATGCGTCGACCGAGCCCGGTTCGACCGTCGAGCCGGCGCCGGAGGTCGACACGAGTTCGTCGAGACGCTGGAGCTTCGACACCAACGCCGGCACGCCGCACGCCAGCGCGTGCAGCACGCCGACCGACGGTTTGTCCAGGTCGAGCGTCGGCTCCGCGTACAGCGTGCTCGCGGCGTAGAGCCCGGGCAGATCGTCGGGTTCCGCGTCCGCGAGGAAGTGGACGCGCGATCCGACGCCGAGCCGCTCCGCGCAAGCGCGCGCGCGAGCGTGACCCGCGCCGCGACCGGCGATCGCGAGCGCCCAGTCGCCGCGTTGGCCGAGCGTGCGCGCGAACGCGCCGATCAACGGCTCGAGCCCCGAACGTCCGTCGTGGTTCGAGACGCACGAGAGCACACGCCCGACGATGCGATGCCGCGCGACGAGCCCCGACGCGAGCCCGGGACGGAAGCGCTCCGGATCGACGCCGTGCGGCACGATGCGACAGCGCCGCGCGTCGAAACCGTCGCGCAGCGCGAGGTCGCGCGCGACCGAGTCGAGCGCAACGAGGTCCGCGGTCGTGCGGCGCACGTACGCGCCCCACAACGAATGGCCGATGCGCCAGAGCGAGCGCTCGAGCAACGTCCCGCGCACGAAGAGTCCGGCCTCGACGACGATCAACGGCACGCGCAGCCGCCGCGCGGCGCGTGCGCCGAGCCAGGCCGCGGGCGAGAGCGCGTCGTACGCGACGATCGCATCCGGCGCGAAGCCGATGACGCTGCTCGGCGCGAGACGCGCGATCGCGGAGTCGTCGGTTGCGGACTCGGCGGTGGCAGCCCCGAACGCGCGGACGTCGTGACCGCGGCGGCGCAACTCGCGACCGAGTTCGTGCGCGTGCTCGCCGCCCTTCATGTGCGCCGAGAGCGGATCGAGGAGCAACGCGACTCTCAGTGCGAAGGTCATGGGGACGAAGCGCGCCGGCGCCCGAATTCCTTTCCGAGAGCGACGGCCGGAACTCCGAGAACTTCGGTTTCCCGGCAAGCGTTTCTTGAGGCGCTCACGCGCTCGCGTGGATCGCCGACAAGAGCGCGTCGCACTTCGAATCGCGACGTGGAACCCCGGATGAAAAACCCTGCACCGCTCCCTCAACGCTGCCTCCCCGGAACCGAACCGCCCGTGCGCGGCCTGTTCGTCGACCGTTGGGGCACGCTCCTCGAACTTCCTTCCCGTGCGCCTCGCCGCTTCGACGAAACGCGCTTCGTCGCGGGCGCCGTCGACGCCCTGCACCGCGCGCAAAACGCGGGTTGGGCGGTCTACTTGATCGGCAACGAAGATCAGGTCGCGCACGGCGAGCAGAGCGACAACGAGTGGATCGCCTTCGAAGGCGCGTTCCTCGGCGCGCTGAAGGCGGGCGGCGTGCGGCCGACGCGCTTCTACGCGTGCCTCGATCACCCGAACGGTCGTGGCGCACACAAGCGCCCGTCGGTCTTCCGACTGCCGGACACCGGGCTCTTCTATCACGCGCTCCAGGCGGACGGCCTGCAGCTCTCGCAGAGCTGGGTGATCGGCGACTCGACGCTCGAGATCGCCGCCGGCCAGCGCGCGGGCTGCAAGACCGCGGCGGTGCGCACCGGCGTCGCGCTCGCGGACGGCGAGCTCGCGATCGAGCCCGAATTCGTCTTCGACGATCTCGTGCAGACGATCGACGCGCTGATCCGCGCTCCGGCGTACGCAAGACCGCGCTGATTTCCATCGGGGGCCCCGGCCCAATCTCCCCACGCTGCTTCCAAGGCACGCTCGCGTCGGGGCCCCCCACCTAACTTGCGAGGAGCGCGAGCGAGCTACTCGCAGCCGACCGCGACGTCGCGCACGACGACCGCGGCGGGCGCGGTCCTGCGCTCGAAGCCGAACGCGCCGAGCACGAACCCGAACGCGCGTTCCGCACGTTCGACGACCAACGTGCGCAGCGCGTTCTCGAAGTCGGCGGGCGAAGGAGCGAGCGGCTCCGACGCGCTCTCGCGCCACGGCCACGCGAACTCCGGCCAGACGGCGGCGCGCTCGAACGCGCCGCCGACGCGCGCGCTCGCGGGATCGGCGAGCGGATCGAGCGGCAGGAAACCGTCGGCGCCGACGCGCACGTCGACGCGGCGCGCGTGCGCGGGATTCGAACCGACGCGTTCGAAGCACAGCGGCTCGCCCACCACGCGTTCGACGCGCACACCGGTCGAACCGGTCGCGACCAACGCGACGACGCCGGACACGAGCCGCGCGCGCCAACCGCCGGCGAGCTCGAGCTCGACCGGACCCTCGCGCAATTCGACGTGAGCGGTCGCGAAGCGACCGAGCGTCACGCGCGGCGATCCGACCGAGTCGAGATCGAACGCGCAGTCCGCCGGACCCTCGAGCTCGAGCCCCGCGCGGGCCGGCCAACGCACGTTCGCCGACGAGCACGCTTCGAGGCGCAGCTCGCCGCGTCCGTGCACGCGCCGCGACGAACCCAATGCGCCGAGTGTCGCGGCCGCGCCTTCGCCGACGACTTCCGCGCGACCGCGCTCGACGCATACCCACGGATCGACGCCGCGAGTCTGCGCGACGGAGGGCGGTTCGAGGGCGAGCAGCAGAGCGGCGAGGAACATCGGCTCCCGCCCGATCGGCCGCCGTCGCGCGCGATCTGGAACCGAGAGGCGGAAATCAGTTCCGTTCGGCGAGCTCGCGGCGCAAGAGCGCGGCGCGCAGTCGATCGCGGGCGCTCGGCTCGGCGAGTTCGGTCGGCGCTTCGCGCGCGCTGAGCGCCTGGAGATGTCCGCGTTGGATCTGGATGCGCAGGCGATTGACCAGCGGCACGCTGCCCGCCGGCCACAGTCCGAGGCACACGCCGATGCGCAGGTTCGAGAGGTGCGCGAGCGCGTTGTCGGTGGTCATGAAGCGCGCCGAACGCAACATGCCGAGCGAACGACTGACGCGATCGGTCAGCGCCGCGCGTTGCGCCTTGAACAACGAATCGCGCACGTTGCGCTCGAAGCGCACGATCGACGCGACGAGGTCGACGAGCTCGGCGGTCAACTGGTTCTCGTCGCGGCCGAGCGTGATCTGGTTCGAGACCTGATAGAAGTCGCCGGTCGCCTTCGAGCCTTCGCCGTAGAGCCCGCGCAACGCGAGGCCGGTGCGCTGCACCGCGAGGAAGACCTTCTCGAGCTCGGGCCGCACCAGCGACAACGCCGGCAAGTGCAGCATCACCGACGCGCGCAAACCGGTGCCGACGTTGGTCGGGCAACACGTCAGGTAACCGTAGGTCTCGCTGACGGCGAACTGCAGGCGTTGCTCGAGCTCGCGATCGACCGTCTGCGCGCGTTGGAACGCGGTCGCGAGATCGAAGCCTGCGCTCATCGCCTGGAGCCGCAGGTGATCTTCCTCGTTGACCATCACCGACACGGTCTCGTCGTCGGAGAACGCGACCGCGCGGCCGGGCAGTGCGGCGCGCTCTTCCGCGGAAGGCGCGAGGTCGCGGCTGACGAGGTGACGTTCGCGCAAGCAGAGCCGCAGGATCGCCGGCGCCTCGTGGATCGGCACCCACTGCATCGGGCCGCCGAGGCGCAGCGCGGACAGCGGCTCCTTGACGCGCTCGGCGAGCTCGACCGCGCGTTCGGGCGCGAGCTTGGTGACGAACGGGTAGTCGGCGAGGTTGCGCGCGAGGCGCACGCGCGAGGACACGACCACGTCGCCTTCGGGGCCCGGCTCGGTCAACCAGGAGCTGACGCGCTCGGCGAACTTGGTGGAGTCGATCTGACGGTGGGTCACGGTGCGTTCGCCGCACGGATCGGTGGTCGAAGGTCGTCGGCCGACCGAACCCACCGCGCGGACGACGCATCCTAAGGCGCACTCCGCGTCGCATCCAGCCGACGAAGCGACCTTGCTCCGCTCGACCGTGCCTGCGATCCTCGGGCGCGGTGATCGTCCTCGCTCGAATCGTCGGTGCGTGGCTCGTCGCGACGAGCGCGGGGCTCGCGCTCGCCCAAACGCCGCAAGCGCCGACGAACCGGTTCCCGGTGATCGTCTACCGCCAGGCGTACGCCGGCCGCGAGGCGCCCCGCGACTTGATCGCGCCGTTCGGCGGCGTGCACGTGCGCGGCGACGAGGCGGCGGGGTGGGTGCTTGCGCGTGGGCTCGATTTCTACGTCGAGCATTCCGCAGGCCGCGACGATCTGCATCTCGATCGCGACCGAGCGACGCCGCGCGGCTCGGCCGACGAGCGCGACCCGCGCTTGCTCGTGCGCGAGCCGTGCCTCACCGATCCGAAGACGCGCGAGCGACTGTTCGCGACGCTCGACCGCACGCTCGCGGCGCGCGGTGGTCGTGCGGGCCTCGGGTATTCGCTCGGCGACGAAGTGTCGTTGACCTCCGGCGGCGCGCCGGAGGATCTCTGCCTCTCGCCGACGTGCCGCGAGGCGTGGCGGACGTGGTTGCGGGAGCGCGGGCTCTTCGAACGCGCGCACGCCGCCGGTTTCGACGATCTCGCCGCGGTCTCGACCGACGCGGCGTTGGCGGCGCTCGCCTCCGACGAGCACGGGCAGGTCGAGTTCTGGTTGCTGCGCCGCGCGTTCCACCACGACATCGTCGTCGCGCTCCTGACCGAACTCGCCGCGCGCGTGCGCGCGCAACGGCCCGAGGCGCGCGTCGGTTTGATGGGCCTCTCCGGCGAAACTGCGTTCGGCAACGTCGCGGTCGAGCGCGCGCTCGGCTTCCTCGATTTCGTCGAGTGCTACCGGACGTTCGACGCGAGCGACCTCGCGTTCACGTTGCGCGGGCCGAAGCAGGCGGTCTACGCGACGGTCTTCCCGTCCGCGCGCGCGCCGGCGGCGTGGGCGTGGGCGACCAGCGAACACTGGCTGCGCGGCGGCGACGGGTTGGTGGTGTGGAGCGATCGCGAGCTCGAACGCTCGAAGCCACTCTTCGATTCGTTGGCGCGCGCCGTCGCGCTCGTGCGGCGACTCGACGGCGAACTCGCGAGCGCGCGACCGACGCCGCACGGCGTCGCGGTGCTCGAGTCGTCGCGCAACCTCGCGTGGTGTTGGCTGCAGGACGCGCGCGACGACGGCGCGACCTGGCCGAAGCGCATGGCGAGTTGGCAAGCGGATCACGGTCGCTTCGAACTCGGGGAGCGCGCGTGGCTCGAGCTGCTCGAGGACGCGGGCACGTTGCCGGGAGTCTTGCCGCTCGACATCGTCGACGCGTCGAGCGTCACGCGGTTTCCGTTGCTCGTCGCGTCCGAACTCGCGGCGCTCGACGACGCGCAGCTCGCGCGGCTCGAGCGCTACCTCGCGGCCGGCGGACGGTTGCTCGTCGACGGCGAGTTCGCCGCGGTCGACGGCGCGGGACGAGCGCGCGGAGCGGACGTGCGCGCCGCGTTGGCCGAAAAGTTCCCCGGCCGCGTGCTCGGCGCGCCGCGCGGCGTCGCGAACTACCTCGCGCTGCGCTCGGAGGAAACGCGCGCGGCGCTCGGCGGAATGCTCGCGGTCGCCGGCGTCGAGCGCGCGCCGTTCACGCCGCGCGCGACGAAGTCCGACGTGCGTTGGTTGGTCGCGTGGAGCGACGATGCGCAAGGACGCACGCTCTGCGTCGCGCTGCCGAAATTCCCCGGCGTCGGGCGCGAGGCCGGCCTTGGTTCGCGTTCGCCGGCGCCGAAGCTCGACGACCTCGAAGTCGCGGTCGAAGCGAACACAGGACGCGCGCTCGAGTGGCTCCATCCGTCGGCGGACGCCGCGGGACATCGCACGCTCGTCGCCGGCGAGCCGTTGGTCGTGCGCCTCGCGCCGCGCGCTCAGTAGCGCGGCTTGCGGAGCGCGAACGCGCGCTTGAAATTGTTCCAGCGCGAGTTCAGCTCCTCGCGCAAGCCGACGTTCGCCGCGTCGAGCACCGCGTTCTTCGCGCGCGCTTCGTCGACGTCGGCGCGCGTGGCGATCAGCTCGCGCGCGAGCGCGTCCAGCCGCGCGAGAGTCGCGACGAGCTCCGCGTTGATCTTCGCGGCGATCTCGTTGGTCTGGGCGAGGTTCGCGGTGAGCTCGGCCGCCGTGCGCTCGACGCGCGCGAGGTCCGCCTCCAGCCGCGCTTTCAGCTCACGGTGCGCGTCGAGATCGCGGCGCATGTCCTCGGTGACTTGCGCGTGGGCGCGCACCGACGTCTCGAGTTCGGCCGAGCGGAGTTCGAGCGCTGCTGTGTGGCGCCCGAGATCTTCGAGCGTCTGCTTGTGGCCGGCGAGGTCGGCTTCGAGCGTCCGGCGTACCGCGGCGAAATCCGCGGCGTCGCGCGCGCGTTGCGCCGCGAGTTCGGCGCGGTCGCGTTCGAGGTCGGCGACGGAACGACGATGGCCCTCGAGATCGACTTCGAGGTCGGCGATCACGCTGGTCTGCTCGTCGAGCCGCGTCTGCAACTTCGCGAGCGACGAGCGGTGTCCCGCGAGATCGGTGTCGAGGTCCTTCGCGACGCGGCGCAGCTTGTCGCGCTCGTCGCGCCACGCCGCGCGCTCCTTGTCGAACGCGCCGAGTTCCTCGACGAGCCGCGCGAACGGCGCGAGCAATCCGCGCGGCGTCGTCGGTGCGTCGAGCGCCCCCACCGCCTTCGGCAACGGCGCGCCTCGCAATGCGGCGACGACGACGTGGCGGTAGACCTCGGCGCCGTGATCGGAGCGGAAGAGCTCGCGGTTGTAGTAGCGATGGAACGACTTCGCGAGGCCGCGCAGCGCGGGATCCTCGTCGAGGTACATCGAGAGACACATGCCGATGAGCCAGCGCTCGAGATCGGCGTGGCCGAAGCTCGCGACCGAGCCGCCGGCCGCGCGGAGCTCGCGCTCGACCTCCTCGCGCACCGGCAGACCGTTGTGACGGTGTTCGTTCAGGTAGCGGTGCTCGACCTTCAGCTTGTCGCGCAGGAAGCGTTGGAGGATCTGCTCGGCCTCGACGACGCGCGGCGCTTCGTACGGCCCGGCGAGCAGCACCCAACGCTTCGCGACGCGCGCGCACTCGCGCACGAAGTCGCGGCGCAACGGCGGCGGGACGTGTTCGAGCGTGTCGAACGCGCACACCGCGTCGAAGCTCGCGTCCTTGAAGGGCAGCGCGGCGCCGCTGCCGAGCACGAGGCCGCGTTCGGAACTCGACTCGACGTCGACCAAGTGGACGTCATCCTTCGGCAGGAACGAGCGCAAGAGCGCGGTGCGTCCGCCGACGTCGAGGACGCGCAGGCGCTCACCCTTCGCGCGCGCTTCGTCGATCAGGTCCGCGGTCAGTCGATACCGCTGGTACTGGTCGAACGGCAGATCGAGGACGTCGGTCACGCGCGGGACTCCCGCTCTTCCTTGCGCTCCGGCCCCGTCCAACCGACGCGCCATTCGGTCGGCAGGTGGATCATGCCGTGTTGTCGCCGATCGGCGTCGATCACCTCGAACGTCACGACGTGTTCCTGTTGGTCGATCGGCGTCGGCGCGGCCTTGCTGTGATCGTAGAGGTAGCTGGTCAGGTAATACTGGCCGACGAGCAGCGGGAGCGCGGGCAGGCTGACCTCGGCGACGCCCTCCTCGCCGGGGCGGAACTCGTCGAGCACGATCGGTTCGCGGCGCCAGGAATGGTTCGTCGCGTTGACGTGCGTGCCGTCGGAGCGATAGATGCCGAGGCCGAAGACCGGCTGACGCGCGCCGGCGCGGTGCGTCTTGAAGCGCATGCGCACCGTGAACGGATCGCCGGTACGAAAGACGTGTGTCGGCGCGCCGCCGGCGCCGAGGAGCTCGACCTGGTGCACCTCGATCTCGCCGGAGCCCCAACGCGGGTACGTCGAACCGCCGCGGTTGAACGCGGAGAGACGTTGGTTGCCGCGCTCGTGCGCGCGCTTCAGGTACTCGTCGGCGACTTTCTCGGCGGAGCCCTGGCCGACGACCTCGCCCTTGTCCATCAGGACGACCCACTCGCACATCGTCTTGACCGCGCCCATGTCGTGCGAGACGAAGACGATCGTCTTGCCCTTCTCGCGCAGCTCGTTCAAACGGTTGATGCACTTGCCGCGGAAGTGCTCGTCGCCGACCGAGAGCGCCTCGTCGATCATCAGGATGTCGGGGTCGACGCTCGCCGCGACCGAGAAGCCGAGGCGCACGTACATGCCGGAGCTGTACGTCTTGACCGGGCGATCGATGAAGTCACCGAGCTCGCTGAACTCGACGATCTTCGGGAAGCGCTCGTCGATCTCTTCCGGCCGCATGCCGAGGATCGAGCAGTTGAGGTGGATGTTGTCGCGCCCGGAGAACTCGGGGTGGAAGCCCGCGCCGAGCTCGAGCAACGACGCGACTCTTCCGTTGACGAAGACCTCGCCTTCGGTCGGACGCGTGATGCCGGTGAGCAACTTGAGCAGCGAACTCTTCCCCGCTCCGTTCTCGCCGATGATGCCGACCGTGCTGCCCGGCGCGATGTCGAGGTAGACGTTGCGCACCGCCCAGAAGTCGGTGTGCTTCGAGAGGCCGGGGACCAGGAGCTCCCACACGCGGTGGATCGGCTTCTGGTACATGCGATACGCCTTGCCGAGACCGCGGCAGAGGATCGCACTCGTGCCCGCGCCCGAAGCGCGGTTCGTCGGTTGAGCGGCGGGTACGGCGGCGGTGTTCACAGGAGATCGGGGAAGCGCGCCTTCTGCGCCATGAAGAAGCGACTGCCGAGGAAGAATGCGACCAACGCTACCGCACCGAACACGGCGAGCGTGAGCGGCTGCGGCCATTCTCCGTAGATGAGGACGCGCCGGTAGCTGTCGATCAACCAGTACATCGGGTTGATCATCAGCACCCAAGTCAGCTCCGCCTCCTTCACCTTCTCCGCCGGGTAGAAGATCGGCGTCATGAACATCCACACCGACATCGCCACGCCGATGACGTGATAGACGTCGCGCAGGAAGAGGTTGAAGGCGGCGAGGAAGTAGCCGAGGCCGAGCGTGAACGTCGCTTGCAGGACCATGAGCACCGGCAGCGTCACCAGCGACGCGCCGAGGGCCAGCGGCCGCACCACGGTCGTGGTGCCTTCGGTCGTCGCCGCGTGCACGGCGCTCGGCGCGATGTACGCAAACCACGCGACGCCGAGCTCCGCGATCAACACCCCGATCAGCATGTTGATCAACGCGGAGATCGTCAGGTAGACGGGCAACACTTCCGCGGGGAACACGACCTTCTGGATCAGGTTCTGGTTCTCGGCGAGCGTGTTGGTGCAGCGCGAGATCGTCTCCGCGAAGCACTGCCACACGATGATGCCCGACAACATCAGCAGCGCGACTTCGCTCGGCGTCTGCTCGGGACTCCAGCGCGCGTTGAGCACGATCTGGAACACGAACATGTACACGATCAGGTTGACGACCGGGAAGATCACCGACCAGAAGAACCCCATGCTCGATCCGACGTAACGCGCGCGCAGGTCGCGCGAGACGAAGTCACGCAACAGGCGGCGGTGGTGCGAGAGCGAAGAGAGGATCGCGAACACGGGCTCTCAGAGGATGCGTTTGCCGAGGGCCGACAGCACGAGCTGCACCGCGACCTCCGCCGTGCGATTCTTCACGTCGAGGATCGGGTTGATCTCGGTGATCTCGAGCCCGAGCAACTTGCCCGACTCGTACGCGTTCTCCATCACGAGGTGCGACTCGCGGAAGTTCGTGCCGCCGGGCACCGGAGTGCCGACGCCGGGCGCGACGCTCGGGTCGACGCCGTCGAGGTCGAACGACAAATGGAAACCCGCGGTGCCGTCGGTCGCGATCGCGATCGCGCGCTTCATCACCTCGTTCATGCCGAGCATGTCGATGTCGCGCATCGTGAACACGGTGACGCCGACGTCCTTGATCTCGCGCCGCTCGTATTGATCGACGTCGCGCACGCCGACGATCACGGCGTTCTTGACGTCGACCATCGGCACGCGGTCGCCGATGCCGACGAGCTCCGGTGAACCGCGACCGAGGATCGTCGCGCACGGCATGCCGTGGATGTTGCCAGACGGAGTCGAGTCGGGCGTGTTCATGTCGCCGTGGGCATCGAACCAGATCAGGCCGATCTTCTCCGCGCGGCGGTGATGCCAAGAGGAAAGAGCCGCGACCGTGCCGATCGCGATCGAATGGTCGCCGCCGACGACGATCGGCATCGCGCCGGAGTCGAGGATGCGCTCGACGCGCGCGCGCAGGCGCCGACAGCAGTTCGCGATCTCGAACAGGAACCGCGCCTTCGGGTTCTTGGGCTCGCGCGACTCGGGTTGGGGCACGCCGATGTTGCCCTTGTCCTCGTACTCGAGGCCGAGCGCCCGCACGCCGTCCTCGAGCCCCGCGATGCGCAACGCGCTCGGACCCATGTCGACCCCGCGGCGTCCGCCGCCGAGGTCCATGGGCACGCCGACCAGAGCCACTTTGCGAATCATCGTCGTCACGTCCTCTCGAAGCGCACCTTGGCTCCGGGCGAGAGCGCGAGCCGCTGGGCGGCGCTGCCGTTGACGACCGCGAGCTCGACGCAGCCGAAGGAATCGACCAACGCGATCAGCTCGCCCGCGCGTGCCTCGGAGTAGGTGGCGAGAAGCGGGATCCTACGCTCCCCGACCCTCGCGACCCACTGGGAAGGTCCGCCTTCGAGGTCGGACGCGCGCAGATCGGTCACCAAGTTGCCGAAACGGTCGGCGAAGAGCACATGGGCCTCGATCGCGCGCTCAGGGAGCCGCCGCGGACCGGAGCCTTCGCGCCGCACGGGATCCGAGCACTCGGGCCCGAGTTCGCGCGGGTCGAGCCCCTCGACCAACCTCGCCGCCGCGGGTGCGAACACGTCGCGGCCGTGGAAGGTGCGGCTGCGACCGCGCAGCGAGAAACGTTCGATGTCGAGCGCGCGCACGAACGTCGCGGGCTCGAAGTAGCACGTCAACAAGCCGTTGTCGGGCGCGAGGAAGACGTGGCCGTGCGCGCCGACCGCGAGGATGCGCCGCGACGAGCCGACGCCCGGATCGACGACCGCGACGTGGATCGTGCCATTCGGGAAGTAGCTCCATGCGCGTTCGAGGTAGAACGCGGCGACCGCGATGTCCTGCGGCGGGACGCCGTGCGTGAGATCGACGACGCGCGCGGTCGGCGACGACGAGAGGATCACGCCGTGCATCACGCCAACGTAGGGATCGATCAGGCCGAAGTCGGTGAGCAGGCTGACGACGCCGCTCGCCCGCCAGACGCGTTCCGTGTTCGCTGCCATGAGTGAAGAGCCCGCGCGCTCAGCGCGTGCGTCCACCCAGAGCCGCGAGCAACGCGCCTTGCACCGCCGGATCCGCGGCGCCGCCGCGGCGCGCGAGTTCCTCCGCGGCCTCGATGCCGCCCCACTCGCCGATCGCGAAGCCGACGCGTCGCAGGTCGCGCGCGGTCGCGGCGACCGGCGGACGTTGGAGCTCGGACATCAACGCGTCGACGCCGTCCATCTGCACCCAGACGCCGGCGGCGAGCAGGCTGCGGCCCCACGGCTCGCTCCACAGCGCGGCGCGCAGCACCGGCACCGCGGCGGGATCGTTGGCTTCGATCAGGCCGAGCACGAGCGCGATGTTGATCTCGAGTTCGCCTTCGCGCGGGAAGAGTCCGCGCAGGATCGTCGCGTCCTCGGCGGTCGGCGTGACGCCGATCGAGCGCACGATGCGCGCGCCGATCTCGCCGGTCGGCGGGGTCGCGTTGAGGATGTCGCGCAGCACGCCGCGCTCGCTCGTGCGTCCGCCGAGCGACAAGTACGTCGCGGCGAGGATTTGATCGCCCTTCGACAGCGAACCGAAACGATCGACGAGCAACGCCTTCGCCTCGGAGTCGCGCGCGTTGCGGCAGAGCGCGTGGAAGAGGATGTCGTGCTCGGCATCCTTCGCCTGCGCGAGGCGTTCGCGGATCTTCTCGCGCGCCGGGCCGTAGCCGAGCCGCAGCTGCGCGACCAACGACGCGTTGCGCACTTGGGCGTCGACGTCGTTGAGCATCGTCAGCAACCGCGGAATGAGCGTCTTGTTGCCGGTGCCGCCCCACACGTCGGCGATGCGCATGCGCGCGATCGGATCGTCGGAGTTGATCTCGAGCTCGAGCAGCGGCGCGCCTTCTTGGTGACCGCCGCGCACCAAGAGCAGCGACGCGTACGTGCGCAGACTCGCGACGACGCGCGCTTGGCGGAGGATGTTCGGCGTCAGGCTCTCGAGTCGCCCTTCGTCGATCTCGTTCAGCAGCGCGGTCCACTCGACTTCGTCCGCGGGCGTCCACAGGCCGGTGGCGACGAGCCGATCGAGTTCCGTCGGCAACACGTCGACCGCGCCGCGCAGACACTCGGTCGGCGGAGCGTCGAGCACGAGCTCGAGGAAGTGGTCGCGCACGACGCTGTCCTTCATCTGCGAGGCGGCGCCGTAGACGACGCCGTCGAGGAAGCGCGGGTCGGCGAGCAAGCCTTCGAGGATCTTGGTCGACCACGTCTGACCGTCGATCAGTCCGTAGCGCCGCGCGGATTCCCAGCGCAGTTCGAGCCAACGTTGCGCGACCGGATGCGACGACGCGGTCGCGGCGTCGGCGACGAACGCGCGCAACGCCGCCGCGCTCGCGCCGATCGGCGAGTCCGTCTGCGACGCGAGCTCCTCGACGAACTTCGCGCCGGCTTCGCTGCGGCTGCGCAGCAGCGCGAGCACGGCGTACGGCGAGAGCTCGGCGTCCTTCGAGCCCGCGAGGCGTTCGAGCAGGTTGGTGTCGCGGCCGCCGAGTTCGCCGAGCGCGAGCACCGCGCCCTGACGCTCGACGGTCGTGCCTTCGAGCGCCCACGACTCGAGCCGCGCGCGTTCGGTCTCGGTGCGCGCCGAACCGAGGGCGAAGAACGCGGTCGCGCGTTGCGACCCGGAGAGCTCTTGATCGCCGAGCGCCGCCAACGCGGCCCCGGCGGTGCGGCTGGTGTAGCTGACGCGCTTGTCGCGCTCGATCAAACGAGCCCACGGCTGATTGACGCGCCGGGCGGTCGCCGAGGCGTCCTGGGCGGCGGCGGGCGACGCAAGGGCCCCGAACCAGGCCAAGAGACAGAGCAGGATCAGACGCTTGGACATGGGGGGCGGCGGCACGGCGTCCTTTTCGGGTCCGGACGGACGGCGACCCAAGATCGCCGCTCTCCGGGGGTCGAGTCAACGACGAGGCGGCCCCACGCGCGGGTCGCGAGGGACGTTCAAGGCGCTCGCAAGCGGAGAACGACCTCCAGGACGCCAGGGCGGAGCGGGCGGAGGCGGTTCTCGGCGGTCGCGCCGTCCTTCGCGGTCGCGGTCAGCGGGCCGGAAAGTTCTTCGGGCAAGTCGACGAACTCGAAGCGGCCGGCGGAGTCCGAGCGCGTCTTCGTGCCGTTGGGGGCGACGACTTCGACGTCGGAGAGAGGCTCGCTGCTCTGTGCGTCGAGCACCGTGCCGCGGACGATGACTCGCTCTTCGTCTGCGTCGGCGTGGCTCGAACCGACAGCGCTCGATGGAAAGGCCTTGCGAGGAGGATTGGCCAACCGCTTTGCGACGAAGAATGCGAGGACGAGCATCACGATGACGCCGACGCTCACGCCCACCGCCCAGCGAGGAGCGTTGCTCACGACTCCGGTTCGCCGAGCAGCGCGACGAGCTCCGCGCGCTTCGCGTCGCGCAGCTTCGCCGTCGACGCCTCGAGGTTGAGGCGCAAGAGCGGCTCGGTGTTCGACGCGCGCACGTTGAACCACCACCACTCGGCATCCCCGAGTTCGCCGAAAGCGACGGAGATGCCGTCGAGTTCGTCCTGACGTCCCGCGGCATAGCGCTTCTTCAACTCGGCGAGCAACGCGTTCTTGTCCTCGACGTGGAAATTGATCTCGCCCGTCGCGTGGTAGCGACGCAGCTCCCCCGCCATCTGCGAGAGCTTCTTCGGACTCTTCGCGAGCAAGTTGAGCGCGCTGACCATCGCGATCACGCCGGAGTCGCACACGAAGTTGTCGGCGAAGTAGAAGTGGCCCGAGAGCTCGCCGCCGAACACCGCGCCTTCCTTGCGCATCGTCGCCTTGATGAACGAGTGGCCCACGCGATCGCGCAGCGGCTTGCCGCCGGCCTTCAGGATCTCTTCCTTCACGACCCACGACGAACGCAGGTCGTAGATGATCGGCGCGCCGGGCTTCTTCGCGAGTTCTGCGCGCGCGAGCAATGCGGTCATGAAGTCCGCGGGGACGGTTCGCCCGGTCTCGTCGACGAAGCAGCAGCGATCCGCGTCGCCATCGAAACCGACGCCGAGCTCCGCGCCGCTCGACTTCACCAGCGCGCGCACCGGATCGAGGTTCTCCTCCTTCAACGGATTCGCCTCGTGGTTCGGGAACGTGCCGTCGAGTTCCATGAAGAGCGTCTTCGCCTCGATCAGCGGGATGCGCTTCAGGATCGCGGGCAGCGTGTACGCCTCCATCCCGTTCGCGACGTCGATGGCAATCTTGATCTTGCGGTCGAGCTTGGCGAAACGCGCGACGTGGTCGGCGTAGGCTTCGAGCAGCTCGCGCTTCTCGATCTTGCCGCGCGCCGCGACCGGAGTCGGATACGGCTCCTTGGTCATGCGCTCGACGTCGAGGATCCCGTTCGCCGCCGAGATCGGCCGCGCGCCGCGCGAGCAGAGTTTGAAGCCGTTGTACTGACCCGGATTGTGGCTCGCGGTGACGTTCAAGCCGCCGTCGCAATCGAGCGAGCCGATCGCGAAGTACGCCATCGGCGTCGACGCGAGCCCGATGTCGATCACGTCGCAACCCGCGTCGCGCATGCCTTCGATCGTCGCGGCGGCGAGTTCGGGACTGTGCGTGCGCATGTCGCGGCCGACGACGAGACGCTTCGCCTTCAGGAAACGCGCGAACGCGTTGCCGATCTTCTTCGCGAGCTCGGCGTCGAGTTCGGTCTTGTAGAGGCCGCGGATGTCGTACGCCTTGAAGATGCCCATGGTGCTCCGGATTTCGAAGAGAGTGTGCGCGGACGTTACGCGTTCAGGATCGTCTTGGCGGCGCGCGCGACGCGCTCGACGTCGGCGCGACCGACGTCCAAGTGCGTGACGAAACGCAACACGCGCGGCGAGAGCGCGGAGACGAGCACGCCGTGTTCCTTGAAGCGCGCGGCGAGCGCGGCGCCGTCGAAGTCTGCGTGCGCAACTTGGACGAGCACGAGGTTGGTCTCGACGCTCTCCGGCGGACACGCGAGGCCCGGCAGACCGTGCAACGCGTGCGCGAGTGCCTTCGCGAGCGCATGGTCGTCAGCCAAGCGTTCGACGTGGTGCTCGAGCGCGTAGAGCGCGCCGGCGGCGAGCAGACCGCTCTGTCGCATCCAACCGCCGAGGCGCTTGCGCACCACTTTCGCGCGTTGCAGGAATTCGTTCGAGCCCGCGACCACCGAACCGACCGGCGCGCCGAGGCCCTTCGAGAAACACAGCGACACCGAATCCGCGCACGCGGCGAAACGCTGCGCCGCGAGGCCCGACGCGACCGCGGCGTTCGCGAGGCGCGCGCCGTCCATGTGCACCGGGAGCTTCCGCTCGCGCGCGACCGCGGCGATCGCCTCGAAGTTCGCGAGAGGCACGACCGAGCCGCCGGACCCCATGTGCGTCTGTTCGATGCAGATCAGCGCCGTGCGCGGACAGTGGATGAAGTCGGGCCGGATCGTCGCGCGAACTTCCTCGGGGTCCATCGCTCCGCGCACGCTCGACAGCGTCACGCTCTGCACGCCGTGCAGGAACCCGGCGGCGCCGGCCTCCCAGCGCACGACGTGCGCCTCGCGTTCGACGATGATCTCGTCGCCAGGCTTCGTCCACGCGCCGAGCGCGACCTGATTCGCCATCGTGCCGCTCGGCACGAAGAGCGCTCCGTCCTTGCCGAGCCACTCCGCCGCGCGCGCTTCGAGCTTGCGCACCGTCGGATCGCCGTCGAGCACGTCGTCGCCGACTTCGGCGGCCGCGATCGCCGCGCGCATCGCCGCGCCCGGCCGGGTGACGGTGTCGCTGCGGAAGTCGCTCGCGGCGTTCATCGAATTCGAATCAGCGCGCGACCGCGTGCGCGGCGAGGAACGCCTTCACGCGCCGCAACGCTTCTTGGATGTTCTCGGTGCTCGACGCGTAGCTGAAGCGCAGGAAGCCTTCGCCGAACTGGCCGAACGCCGTGCCCGCGAGCACCGCGACGCCCGCGTCGTTGAGCAGCTTCTGTTCGAGCTCCTTCGACTTGAACCCGGTGCCCTCGATGTTCGGGAACGCGTAGAACGCGCCCTTCGGCATCACGCAACGGAAGCCCGGGATCGAGTTCAGTCCGTCGACGATCACGTGCCGGCGTTCGTCGAACGCCTTCATCATCTTCACGACCGCGTCCTGCGGTCCGCTCAAAGCTTCCATCCCCCCCATCTGCATCGGCGCGCTCGCGCACGAGTTCGAGTTGATCTGCAGACGCTCGGCCTGCGCGATCAACGCGGCCGGCCACACGCCGAAGCCGAGACGCCAACCGGTCATCGAAAACGTCTTCGACCAACCGTCGAGCAGGATCGTGCGGTCGCGCAGGTGCTCGTACGAGAGGAAGCACGTGTGCTTCTCGCCGTCGTACGTCATCCGCGAGTAGATCTCGTCGGCGAGCACCACGACGTCGGGATGCTTCGCGAGTCCGGCGGCGAGCTTGTCGAGCTCCGCCTTCGGCACCACGCCTCCGGTCGGATTCGCGGGCGTGTTGAAGATCAGGAGCCGCGTGCGCGGCGTGATCTTCGAGAGCACCTCGTCGGCGCTGAGCGAAAACCCGTTCTCCTCGCGCAACGGGATCGGCACCGGCGTCGCGCCGGTGTACTTGATCAACGACTCGTAGATCGGGAAGCCGGGATTCGGGTAGAGGATCTCCGCGCCGGGCTCGCCGAACAGCGAGATCGCGAAGTACATCGTCGGCTTGCCGCCCGGCACGATCATCACGTGGTCCGGATTGACCGCGACGCGGTACTGACGGTGCAGGTACGCCGCGACCGACTCGCGCACTTGCGGCAGCCCCTTCGCCGGCGTGTAGAAGTGGTAGCCGTCGCGCAGCGCCTTGATCGCCGCCTCGACGATGTTGTCGGGGGTCCGGAAGTCCGGCGACCCGATGCCGAGGTTGACGATGCTCTTGCCCTGGGCTTCGAGGGCCTTCGCGCGGGCGAGCACCTCGAAGGCGCTCTCCGTGCCGAGACGTGACAACCGTTCTGCGAGATGCAAAGTGGGCTCCTGGCTTGGCTTCGGTCGTTGACACGACCGGAAGAAGACGCGGAGACTAGCAGGCCCGTCGAACGCTCGGAAGTCCGCCGAGCTCCTAGTCCGCTCCATGTCCGTAGCCGGCGGTCACGGAGGCGTAACGAGCTCGGCGAAGTACCGTGACTTCTCGCGTGCGACGGCGACGGGGTATGGCGCTTGCCGAGGCGCGCGACCCTTCTTCCGACGACGAGCTCCACGATCCCCCGCATGCACACTCTCGCGCTGTTCGCCGTCCGCTCGCTTTCGCTCGGAGTGCTCGCCTGCGTCGCGTCGCTCACCGCCGCTTGCGCGCCCGATCCCGACCTCCGCGTCTACTGCGCGCACGACCAGGTCTTCGCCGAGCCGCTGATCCAGCGCTATGCGAAGGAGCACAACCTCGACGTGCGTGTCGAGTTCGACATCGAGGGACAGAAGACCGTCGGGCTCGTGACGCGCATCCTCGAGGAAGGCAACCGTCCGCGCTGCGACGTTTTCTGGAACAACGAGGCCGCGCACTCGGCGCGTCTGGCGGAGCGCGGGCTGCTCGCGAGCTACGACTCCCCGAGCGCCAAGGACATCCCGACGGAGTTCCGCGACCCGCAACACCGTTGGACAGGTTTCGGCGCGCGCGCGCGGGTGCTGATCGTCAACACGAACCTCGCCGACCCCGCGCAGATCCACGGCGTCCGCGATCTGCTCGACCCGCGCTTCAAGGGCAAGACGTGCATGGCGAAGCCGTTGACCGGCACGACGCTGAGCCATGCGGCGGCGTGGATCGATGCGCTCGGGGAGGCGCAGACGATCGCGTTCCTGCGTGAGCTCGAAGCCGCCGGCGTGAACTTCGTGCAGTCGAACGGCCAGGTGATGCGCTTGGTCAGCTCCGGCGAGATGGCGTACGGCCTGACCGACACCGACGACTTCAACGTCGCGCGGATGAAGGGCGCGCCGGTCGCGGTCGTCTATCCCGATCAGGACGGCGAAGGCACGTTGGTGATCCCGAACTCGGTGATGATCCTCGCGAACGCCCCCCACCCCGACGCGGCACGAGCGTTCGTCGACTGGGTGCTCTCGAAGGACGTCGAAGCCGAGCTCGCCCGCTGCGACGCCGCGCAGATCCCGGTGCGCGCCGACGTGCCGAGGCCCGCGCACGTGCGCTCGGCGGCGGAGTTCAAGACGATGCGCGTCGACTGGTCGAAGATCGGCGCCGACCTCGAACGGCGCTTCGAGCTCTTCAAGGGAATGTTCGTCGGTTGAGCCGCCCCCTCGTCATCGCGGCCTTTTTCCTGTTCGCGTTGGCGGCGCTCGCGCCGATCGCGGCGATGTTGCCGCGCGTGGAGAGCTCCGATCTCGCGACGCTCGTGCACGCGTCGCACTGGCAGTTGCTCGGCAGCACGTTGTTGCTCGGCACCGCGACCGCGGCGATCGCGCTGGTCGTCGGCTTGCCGTTCGGACTCCTGGTCGCGCGCTCCGACGTACCGCTCGCGCGCGCGGCGCGCATGCTCGGCATCGTGCCGCTCTGCTTGCCGCCGATGCTCTACGCGATGGTCTACACCGCGATCAGCGACCTGCGCGGCGCCGGTGCCTCGATCCTGATCCTCGCGATCGGCACGTTCCCGATCGTCGCGGTCTTCACCGCGCGCGCGGCGGAGCGCATCGACGGCCGGCTCGAGGAAGCCGCGTTGCTGGTCGGCGGTCCGCGCGCGGCGTTGATCGTCGATCTGCGCCTGGTGTTCCCGGCGGCGTTGTGCGGCGCGTGCTTCGCGTTCGTGTTCGCGATCCACGACTTCGCGGTGCCTGACTACGTCGCGTTCGTCGGGCCGAAGTTCAACGTGTACGCGGCCGAGATCTTCGCGTCGTGGCGCGTCGATTCGCGGCCGGGGCTCGCGGTCGCGAAGAGCTTGCCGTTGGTCGCGCTCTCACTCGCTGTACTGATTCCCGCACTGCGCCTCAACCGCGCGCACGCGGCGACGACGCTGCAGAGCGGCTTCCGCACCGGCGCGCGGATCGCGCTCGGGTCGTGGCGTTGGCCCGCGTTGCTGTTCGTGTTCGCGGTGCTCTTCGTGTCGGTGTTCCTGCCGGTCGGACGTTTGTTGTGGGAGTCGGGCGGCGGAGCGAGCGGCTTCGGCCTCGCGCGCATGTCCGGCGCGTTCGGCCGCGCGCTGGAACTGTCGCGCGTCAACCTGCAGCAGAGCTTCCTGTGGTCGCTCGGCGCCGCGGCCGCCGTCGTGCCGGTCGCGTTGGTCGCGGGGCACGCGCTCGCCAGAGCACGCTGGCTCGAACCGTTCGTGATCCTGCCGCTCGCGGTGCCGGCGATCCTGTTCGGCATCGGCGAGATCGTGCTGTGGAACCGCGAGTGGTGCGCGTCGTTCTACGACGGACCGGGGCTCGTCGTGATGCTCTTCGCCGGACGCTTCGCGTGCTTCGCGATCCTCGCGGTGTCGGGCGCGGCGAAGAACCTCGACCGCACGCTCGAGGAAGCGGCCGAGCTCGCCGGCGCGCGCCCCGCGCGACGCCTCGCGTCGATCGTCGCGCCCGCGTTGCGCTCCGCGCTGATCGGCGGCTTCGTGTTGGTGTTCGTGCTCTCGATGCGCGAGCTCGACGCCGCGATCCTGGTGCCGACCGCCAACCAGACCGCGATCTTCCGCGTGTACCAACAAGTCCACTTCGGTCGCGACGACTTCGTCGCGGCGTTGGCGTTGCTCGTCGTGTGCTTGATCCTGTTGCCCGGAATCCTGTGGACCGCATTCGGCGGCCGTCGCTTGGAGGTGTTGCCGTGACCGCTCGCATCTCCTTGCGAGGCGCGACCGTCGAGCGCGAGAAGAAGCGCCTGCTCGGCCCCGTCGATTTCGTCGTCGAGCCCGGCGAACACGTTCTCGTCACCGGTCCGTCGGGCAGCGGCAAGACGACGCTGCTGCGCGTCATCGCGGGGCTCGCGCAACTCTCCGCGGGCCGCGTCGAGCTCGACGGCGAGCTCGCGACCGACGGCTCGAAGCTCGCGATCGCGCCCGCGCGCCGCCGCATCGGTTTCCTCTTCCAAGGCGCGGCGCTGTGGCCGCACCTGACCGTCGCGAAGACGCTCGAGTTCACGCTGAAGCAGAGCGGCGCGGCCCGCGAGCGCGCGGCCGTCGACGCGCGCGTGCGCGAGCTGCTCGAATGCGTCGAACTGACCGGCTTCGAAGGCCGCCTGCCCGCGACGCTCTCCGGCGGCGAGGCCCAGCGCCTGGCGCTCGCCCGCGCGCTCGCCCCGGCTCCGCGCATCCTGTTGCTCGACGAACCGCTCGGGCCGCTCGACGCGGAACTGCGCGGTGCGTTGCTCGAGCGGCTTCGCGAGCTAGAACAACGCTTGGAACTCACCACCGTGCACGTCACCCACGATCCCGACGAGTCCGCCTCCCTTGCGACGCGGCGCGTGCGCTTGGAGCGCGGGCAATTCGTCGAGGCAAAGGCATGAAACCGATCCGCATCGTCGGTGCGTCGGTGCTCGCCGCGCTCGGGGCGTGGCTGCTGCTCGCCGTGTTCCGTCCGCCGCCTCCGCCCGCGCCGCCGCGCGCCTTCACGTCGTCGCGCGAGTGCGAGAGCTGCCACCAGACCGTCTTCGCCGAATGGCAGACCTCGTGGCACGCCCAGGCGTGGATCGATCCCGAGGTGCGCACGCTCTCGAACGATTTCGCGAACACCGACTGCATCGACTGCCACGCGCCGCGCCCCGTCTTCGAGACCGGCGTCGGCAAACGCGTGCTCCCACGCGAAACGCGTCGCGCCGAGGGCGTCGACTGCATCGCGTGCCACCTGCTGCCCGACGATCGGATCGCCGGCACCATCGACGCGCCGGCGGCCGCTTGTCGTCCGGTCGCGACGCGCGACCTCGCGAACGTCGAGCTCTGCGCGCCCTGCCACAACCAACACAACACCGTCGATCAGTGGCGCGCGTCGAAGTATGCGACGCCGGGGCCGGGCTATCAGGATTGCCTCGCTTGTCACATGCCCTACCGCGGCGGCGATCCGTCGAAGGGCCGCGACCACACGATGCACGGCGGGCACGACATGGAGCTCGTGCGCCGCGCCGTCGTCCTGCGCGCGACGCGCGTCGACGGCAAGGCGACGGTCGAGGTCGAGAACGTCGGCGCCGGCCACAACTATCCGACCGACGAACGCTCGCGCGCGTCCGATCTCTTCTGGCGGCCGAAGGGCGAGGAGACGTGGCGGCACCTCTACCGCTTCCGCAATCCGTATCGCTTCGAGGTCGATCTGCCGAACACCGAGCTCGCGTCGGGCGCGACGCTAAAGCAGACGATCGACGATCCCGCGGCGGCCGGCGACATCGAAGTCGCGCTCTTCTACAAGCTCTCGCCGTACTGGAAGGATCCGCCGCATCCGGATCCGGAGCACGAGGCGTTCCTCGTCCACCGCGCGGAGCTCGCGCCGTGATCCGGCGCTTCGCCTTCCTCCTCTGCATCGCGTCGTGCGGCGGTCCGGAGCAACCGGCGGTCGTGCCGTACGAGCTGAAGCCCGTCGTCGCGCCCCAAATCGCGACCCTCGGCGCGGCGCTCGAGGCGGAACTCGCGCGCGAGGCGAAGCCCGACGCGTCGAAGGAACCGGCGCTGCCGTTGTCCGAGGTGAGCGATCTGCTCGGCGCGGTCGCGGGCTCGGAGGGCAAGTTGCGGCTCGCGGCGATCGACGACCTCGTGCGCCTCGGCGACCGCGCGGTTCCGGCGCTGCGCGAAGAGCTGGTCGCGACCGACGACGACCCGAGCCAACGCGCGGTCGCGGTCGAAGTGCTCGGCGTGCTCGCGACGCCGGCGGCGGTCGACGTGTTGCTCGAGCGCCTCGAACGCGCGCGCCGCGAAGTCGATCCCGAGCCGTGGATGCGCGCGCACTGCGCGTGGCGGTTGCCGCTCGCCAAGGCGGATTGGGCGCGCGATCGGCTGCTGCTCGACCTCAAGTACGAAGTCGACTACGAGACCGTGATCTGGATCGCGCGCACGCTCGAAGCGACGGGCTCGCTCGCCGGCGTCGTCGGGCTCGACGTGATCGCGCGCGGCGATCAACCCGAGCGCGCGGCCGAAGCGGTCGGCTGGTTGCAGACGTTTGCGGAGAAGCGCGGGCTCGCGGACGGCGCCGCGTTGATCGCCGCGTACGAACGCGGCGATTTCGTCGCGAGCGACGACGGGCCGCCGCTGAGCACCCGCGCGAAGCTCGCGACGTGGAAGCGGATCGCGGGGCTCGCCGAGTGGCAGCTGCGCGGCGTCGACGACTCGCGTTTCGTGCTCCTGCAGTCCGGCGCGACGGCGGTCGAGGCGCTCGCGCTCGCGCTGCACGACGACAACCGCTACATCCGCGTCCACTCGGCGCAGGTGCTCGAGCGCATGGGCCGGCGCGCATCCGCCGCGACCGATGCGTTGATCGCCGCGCTCGACGAGCGCGAGCTCGCGCCGCAAGCCGCGCGTTCGCTCGCCCGCGTCGGCGACGTGCGCGCGCGGGCGGCGCTGGCTCGCGCGCTCGACGCGGCGCGGCCGTTCGAGCTGCGCGTCGCGACGGCGCGCGCCTTGGCGGAGCTCGGCGCCGACGGCGTCGAAGCGACGCTGCAACCGTTGCTCGCGCCCGAGACGCCGCTCGACCTGCGGATCGCCGCCGCGAGTGCGCTGCTCTCGACGCGCGGCTTCGCGGATGCCGCGGCGGAGCTCGCGATCCTGGGCGACGCGCTCCGCGCCGATGGCGCGGACACGCAAGCGGTCGAAGCGGCGCTCGAGCGTTGGCTCGCGCGCGCCGGCGAATCGGCGGCGGAGTTCTCCAAGCGTTGGGCCGAGACCGCGACCGATCCGAAACGCGCGGCGGCGCGCGGCGCGCTGGTCCGCGAGCTCGCTCAGCGAGCGAAGTAGAGCGAGAAACCGACGACGCCCGCCCAAGCGAGCGCGTTGAGCACGAACAACACGTCGCCGCCGAGCAGCACTTTCGTCGGACTCCCGCCGCCGCGCCGCGTCTCGACCAGCAGCATGTAGCGC
Organism: Planctomycetota bacterium; assembly: GCA_021413885.1. Taxonomy (GTDB): domain Bacteria; phylum Planctomycetota; class UBA1135; order UBA1135; genus JACRIN01. The sequence goes on along the minus strand of JAIOPM010000033.1, from coordinate 40,587 downwards.
GCGAGGCCGAACACGACGAAGGGGACGCTGTAGATCAGCAGGTTCGACTCCCCGAACTTCTTGGCCGTGTCGTCGGAGACCGTGTACATCGTGTAGCAGACGATCGTCGTCGCGGCGAGGACGGTGACCATCTGGTCGAGGAAGCCGACGGTGTACTCGCGCAAGTTCGCACGGTGCTCGCCGCGGTGCTCGCCGAGCAAGTCGATCTCCGCGCGGCGCTTGCACAGCGCGAGGAACAGCGCGAGGAAGAATGTGCACAGCATCAGCCAGTGGGACACGTACGTCTCCGCCGCGCGCGCGCCGCCCTTGACGCGCAGGATGAACCCGATCGCGATGCAGAACGCGTCGATCAGGACGACGTGCTTGAGCCACGCGCTGTACGCGAAGTTCATTGCGATGTAGACCGCGACGATGCCGAGCACCGCCCACGTCCCGCCGCCGGCGAACCAACCGAGCGCGAGCGACGACGCCGCGCACGCGATCGAGAGCCCGATCGCCGTCGGCACCGACACTTCGCCGGACGCGATCGGTCGCTTCTTCTTCTCCGGGTGCGCGCGGTCGGATTCGACGTCGAGGACGTCGTTGACGAGGTAGATCGCGCTCGCACCGAGGCAGAACGCGGCGAACGCCAACAGAGCCTGGCGCAGATCGTGTCCGTCGGACGGATGGATGGCCGAGACGTCCGCGCGAGAGAACGCGATCGCCGCGAGGACGAAGATGTTATTCACCCACTGGTGCGGACGCAGCGCGCGCAGCAGAGCCGGGAGACGCATGGTGCGGAGGTTGCGCCGTTCTGGACGGAGCGGAGCCCCTATCGGACGCGAGCCGCGCCGAACCTCAATCGGGCGGCCGGACGGCTCAATCGAGGCTCAGCTTCTGCAGGTCCTTGTACGGCGAGTTGGGTCCGACCTGGATCCACTCGTCCTCGGTGATCAGGCCGGCGGCGAGCGCGTCTTTCTTCTCGAGCGTGTCGACGCCGCGGCCGTAGAGCACGACCGTCGCCGTGCGGTGGTTCGGCGACTCGCCCTGGTTGTCGTCGGCGATCAGCGCCTCGCTGCCGGGTGCGGGGAACGTCTTGAACGGGTAGTGCTCGCAGTCGCGGCCGGCGTAGGACGAGCACGAGCCGTCGACGATCGAAAGGTCCTTGAACCACTCCTCTTCGGGCTTGTCGGCGATGCCCGTGAGGAAGCCGATGTCGACCGCGGGGCAGATCAGGCGCTTCGCGCTCGACTTGTCGTTGTCCCACGTGCCGCTCGCGATCAGCTCGGCGAAGAACTTGACGCCCGTGCCGCGCGGCGCGCGATCGAACTTCGTCTTGTACATGAGGAAACCCTTGTTGATCTCCTGCATGTTCGCCTTGCACGCGGTGACGCGCGCGGCGTCGATCGCCTCGGGAATCTTCGGCACCAGGAAGAACGCAAGGATCCCGATGATCAGGATCACGGCGAGAAGCTCGATCAGGGTGAAGCCCGCGCGAGCGGACGAGCGTGCGATTCGCAACATAGTCGTGATGGGCCCGGCGCGTTGGCTCGATGCGGCCTTCGGGCGCCAAGGGTCGGCGGTTCTAACCCATCGCTCGGGGTCAGTCACGCACACGGCCGCGCGGAAAACACCGCGAGCCCGCGCCGGACGGGTCCGGAACGGGCTCGCGTTCGATTCTCGCGATTCTCGGGGCGTTCAGCGCGCGGAAGCGACGGCCGCGACGGCCTCCTGCAGTTCCTTGACGCGGGAGAGCTTCTCCCACGCGAACTCCGGCCGGCCGAAGTGACCGTGGTACGCGGTCTTCTCGTACATCGGCGTCTTCAGGTTGAGATCGCGGATGATCGCCGCCGGACGCAGGTCGAAGACCTTCTCGACCGCGGCGGTCAAGACGTCGTCACCGACCTTACCCGTGCCGAACGTGTCGACGCGGATCGAGGTCGGACGCGCGACGCCGATCGCGTAGGAGACTTGGACTTCGCAGCGCGTCGCGAGGCCCGCGCCGACGATGTTCTTCGCGACCCAACGCGAGGCGTAGGCCGCCGAACGATCGACCTTCGACGGATCCTTGCCGGAGAACGCACCGCCGCCGTGACGGCCCATGCCGCCGTACGTGTCGACGATGATCTTGCGGCCGGTCAGACCGCAGTCGCCGTGGGGTCCGCCGACGACGAAGCGACCGGTCGGGTTGATGTGGTAGATCGTCTTGTCGTCGAGGTACTTGGCCGGGATCACGGCCTTGATGCACTTCTCCTTGATCTCCTTCACGATCGTCGCGTGATCGACTTCGGGAGCGTGCTGGGTCGAGATCACGACCGTGTTGACGCGGACCGGACGGTCGTCCTCGTACTCGACGGTGACTTGACTCTTCGCGTCGGGGCGCAGCCACTTTAGCACGCCCTTCTCGCGCAGCTCGGCGAGCTTCTCGACGAGACGGTGCGAGTAGTGGATCGGGAACGGCATCAGCTCGGGCGTCTCGGTGCACGCGAAGCCGAACATCATCCCTTGGTCGCCGGCGCCTTGCTCGGCGTGGAGCCCCTGTCCTTCCGTCACACCTTGGGAGATGTCGGGCGACTGGGTTCCGACGGTGACCATCACGCAGCACGAGTCGGCGCTGATGCCGCACGCTTCGTCGGTGTAGCCGATGCGACGCAGCACGCCTCGCGCAATCCGCGCGTAGTCGACCTTCGCCGTGGTCGTGATCTCGCCGGCGACGACGACGAGCCCGGTCGTGGCGAGGGTCTCGCAACCGACGCGCGAGTTCGGATCCTGAGCGAGGCAGGCATCGAGGACGGCGTCCGAGATCTGGTCGCACACCTTGTCGGGGTGACCCATGGAAACGGATTCGGACGTGAACAGATGTCGAGCCATGAGAGTTGCGGTCCTGTCGGCGTAGCGGAGTTGGATCGAGGTGGAAGAAACGATCCGCGCGATGCCCCCGAAAAGTCAAGCCGGAGGCTCCCGGCGCGGTTCTACGGCCCTTCGACGGAAGGGGCCACGGGGAAGCATACTCGCCCGATCTCGGACGGCCAAGTGGGGCGGGCTCAAGACGCGCGAACGTCGAGGCAGCGCGACACGAAAGCCTCGAGCGTCAGCGCGGTCGCGCCCTTCTGCGCGGCGACGACCTCCAGGCCCGCGGCCCCCATCCGCGCCCGCGCGGCGGGATCGGCGAGCAGCTCGCGGAACGCCGTCTCGAGTTCCGCGCCGTCGGCGACACGGCGGCTCGCGCCGGCGCTCTCCAGCAGCGCCGCCTCCTGCAGGAAGTTGTGGACGTGCGGCCCATACACGACCGCGCGGCCTTGGGCGGCGGGCTCGAGCATGTTCTGTCCGCCGTGCGGCACCAGCGAGCCGCCGACGTAAACGAGGTCCGCGAGCGCGTAGACCGCTTCCAGTTCGCCGATCGTGTCGACGATCGCGGGTTGGCTCGGATCGGCGCTTTCCGCGCCGCTGCGCAACTTGGTGAACAATTGGCCGCGCAGTCCCAGCGTCGCGAGGTCGGAGAGAACTTCCGTCGCGCGCTCCGGATGCCGCGGCACGAGCACGAGCCGTGCGTCGCGCGCGCCGGCGAGCCACGCGGACGCGACCAACTTCTCCTCGGGCCGGTGCGTCGAACCCGCGACGATCAACCCGGCGCCCGCGCGGCCCGCGAGCAAGCGCACGAGTTCGGCGCTCGGCTTCACCGCGCCGACCTTGAGCCCGTCGGCCTTCATGTTGCCGGTGACGATCACGCGCGAGCGCTCGGCGCCGAGGCCGCGGAAGCGCTCGGCGTACTCCTCGCCCTGCACGCAGAAGAGCGAGATGCGATCGAACTGCGGCAGCGTGTGGCGCACGAGGCGATACCGTTCGAAACTGCGCGGCGTGATCCGGCCGTTGACCACCGCGACCGGCGCGCGCGCGCGGTTGCACGAGCGCAGGAAATTCGGCCAGACCTCGAGCTCGACCAACACCACCGCTCGCGGCGCGAGCGCGCGCAGGAAGCGCCGCGTCACCAACGACAAGTCGATCGGATAGCGAACGACCGTCAGACCCGGATACGTCTTGCGCGCAACCTCGAGGCCGGTCGCGGTCGTCGTGCTGATCACCACGTCGAGGCCGGGATGGCGCTCGAGCAGTCCGCGCACCAACGGCGCCGCGCCTTTCACTTCGCCGACCGAAACGCCGTGCACGAGCACGCGCGGACGCGTCGCGTCGAAGCGCGGCAACGTCCACGTGAAGCGCTCCGCCACCATCGCGCGGAAGCGCGCGTCGGCGAGCGAGCGCAGCCCCCACCACGGTGAACCGAGAACGATGCCGAGGCACCAAAGCAGGTCGTAGAGCCCGTGCAGCGCCGCCGTCGCGAGCCCGCGATGCGGATCGCCGTGGATCGGCGCGGCTTGCGCTCGCGCCGAATCCGGCGCGCGTCGTTCGCGCTCGTCGACCTCGCCGCGCTCGGTCATCGCCGTCCTTCGGCGTCGGCGTCGCGGCGCGAGGTCACGCCTCGGCGCCGTGGCACTTCTTGTACTTCTTGCCGCTGCCGCACGGGCAAGGATCGTTGCGGTCGACTTTGATCGCCGGCGCCTTGGTCTGCGGCCGAACCCCGGTGCTCGCCTGTTGGCGTTGGAGCGCCGCTTGGCGCATCGCCTCTTGGCGGCGACGCGTCGCCTCGAGATCGAAGGCGCTGGAGACCGGCACCGCTTGCGACGTCGGTCGACGCGGCGGCGGCGCGACGCGCGGCGCGGCGTCCTTCGCCGGGCCGAGCTCCTGCATCGGCGTCGCGCGACGTTCGGGCAACGGCGTGCCGGGTGTCGGCGCGTTCGCCCCGTTCGCTGCGTTCGCTGCGTTCGGGGGCGTCGAAGACGACTGCCCGCTCTCCGCCGACGCTTCGCCCGGCGGCGGCGGACGATGGACTTGGATGCGCATCAGCACGCTGGCCACGTCGTCCTCGACCGTGCTCTGCAAGCTCTGGAAGAGCGCGTAACCCTCGCGCTTGTACTCGTTCTTCGGATCGACTTGGCCGTAGCCGCGCAGACCGATGCCGGTCTTCAACGAGTCGATCGCGTACAGGTGGTCCTTCCACTTCGCGTCGATCGTGTTGAGCAAGACGTACTGCTCGATGCGACGCATCAGTTCGGCGCCGAACTCGGTCTCTCGCTTGTCGTACGCCGCGGTCACGAGCTTCGTCGCGGGCTCGGCGTTCGGGAGCTTCGCGGTCACCGCGGCGGCGACGTCGGGCGGACACTCGAGACCGAACGTGCGGTGGAACCAACCCTGGAAGCCCGGTTCGTCGTTCTTGAAGAGCTCGCCGGCGCGCTTGATCGCGCTCGCGATGAAGTCCTCGGCCTTCGCGCGCAATCCGACCGACTGGAGCACCTCTTGGCGCACCGAGTAGATGGTCTTGCGCTGCTTGTCCATCACCTCGTCGTATTCGAGCAGCGACTTGCGGATCTCGAAGTTGTAGTCCTCGACCTTGCGCTGCGCCTTCTCGATCGCGCGCGACACCATGCGCGACTCGATCTCCTGGCCCTCGGTCATGCCGAGGCGCTCCATCGCGTTCTTCACCCAGTCCTTGTAGAAGCGACGCATCAGGTCGTCTTCGAGCGACAGGTAGAAGCGCGACGTGCCGACGTTGCCTTGGCGGCCCGAACGACCGCGGAGCTGGTTGTCGATGCGGCGCGCTTCGTGGCGCTCGGTGCCGAGCACGTAGAGCCCGCCGCACTTCAGGACCTCGGCCTCGTCGCGTTGGCATTCGGCGCGCAGCGACTCGCGGATGCGGTCGATCTCGGCGAGATGCTCGGGATCGCCTTCGCGCAGGTTCGCCTCGGCGAGCCGCGCGCGCAGGCGCCATTCGAAGTTGCCGCCGAGTTTGATGTCGGTGCCGCGGCCGGCCATGTTCGTCGCGACCGTGACCGCGCCCCGCTCGCCGGCGCGCGCGATGATGTTGGCCTCGCGCTCGTGGTTCTTCGCGTTGAGCACCTCGTGCTTGATGCCGCGCTTGGTGAGGATCGCGGAGAGCTTCTCCGACTTCTCCACCGACGTCGTGCCGATCAAGAGCGGCTGCCCGTTCGCGTGGACCTTCGCGATCTCGTCCGCGATCGACTTCCACTTCTCGGGCTCGGTGCGGTAGACGACGTCGTTGTGGTCCTTGCGCGCGACCTGGACGTTGGTCGGGATCGAGACGACGTCGAGCGCGTAGATCTTGTGGAACTCGTTCGCCTCGGTGATCGCGGTGCCGGTCATGCCGGCGAGCTTCCCGAAGAGGCGGAAGTAGTTCTGGAACGTGATCGTCGCGAGCGTCTGGTTCTCCTGACGCGGCGGCAGACCTTCCTTGGTCTCGACGGCTTGGTGCAAACCGTCCGACCAACGCCGACCGACCATCTTGCGGCCGGTGAACTCGTCGACGATGACGACTTCCTTGCCGCCTTGGCCGTCGTCCTCGACGACGTACTCGCGGTCGAGCACGTAGAGCTCCTTCGCCCGCAGCGCGTTCTCGATGAAGTGCGGCCACTCCTCGTTGCCCGGCGTGTAGAAGCTCGGGATGCCGACCAACTTCTCGGCCTCTTCGATGCCGGCCTCGAGCAACGTCGCCTGGCGTTCCTTCTCCTTGACCTCGTAGTGCTTCTCGCGCTCGAGCTGCTGCGCGACGACGTTCGCGATGCGGTACTTGTCGCTCGATTGCTCGGCGGGACCGCTGATGATCAACGGCGTGCGCGCCTCGTCGATCAGGATCGAGTCGACTTCGTCGACGATCGCGTAGTGGAGGTGGCGCTGCACCTGCTCCTGCACGCGCAGCTTCATGTTGTCGCGCAGGTAGTCGAAGCCGAACTCGTTGTTGGTGCCGTAGACGATGTCCGACGCGTAGATCGGCTGACGCTCGATCGGCCCCATCGTCGATTGGATCGAACCGGACGTGACGCCGAGGAAGTCGTAGATCGGCTTCATCCACGCGCAGTCGCGCCGCGCGAGGTAATCGTTGACCGTCACCAGATAGACGGGCTTGCCCTGGAGGCAATTCAGATAGAGCGGCAGCGTCGCGACCAACGTCTTGCCTTCGCCGGTCATCATCTCGGCGATCGCGCCGCGGTGGAGCACGATGCCGCCGACCAGCTGCACGTCGAAGTGGCGCAGGCCCAGCGTCCGCCGGCTCGCCTCGCGCACCAGCGCGAATGCCTTCGGAAGGACGTCGTCGAGGGTCGTCTTCTCCTCGGCGATCTCCTGCTTCCAACGCGCGGTGTGTTCCTTGAACGCCTCCGTCGGCAGCGCCTTGGCCCAAGCCTCGAGCCCGGTGATCTCGGCGACCAGGGGCTCGATGGCGCGGACCACGCGCTCGTTGCGAGAACCGAAGAGGTTCTTCAGCGTGCGGCCCGAGGCCTCGCCGAAGGCCGACAGTTTGTCGGTGAGGGCTTCCCAATCCATAGGTGTGTCCGTGATGCGGTTCGGACGCCCTACGGGAAGGCGCGCCGGTTCCAGCGAGCCGACTATTTAGCCGCTTCCCCCCATTCGAGGGAAGCGCGGCGCGCGGGAACGACCCTCGACCGACGCTCGAAAGCTTTCAAGGGGCGCGCGGCGGCGGTTCGACGCGGGCGAGCAGTTGGGCGATCATCGTGAAGAGCACCTCGCGCGAGTAAGGCTTGTGGAGCAGGCCGCTGACCCGGCGCAGACGCGAGAGTTCGATCTCGGACGCGGTCGCCATCAGCACCGGCACATGGGCGGTGCGCGGATCGGCGCGCAGGCGCGCGAGCACCTCCTCGCCGTCGACGCCCGGGAGCTCGTAGTCGAGCAACACCAGATCGGGCAACGGGCCGTGGGCGATGCGCTCGAGCACGGCCTCGCCGGTGAAGCAGGTCTCGACGTCGTAGCCGCGGGCGCGGAGCAACGCGCCGAGCCCCTCGCAGACGTGCTGCTCGTCGTCGACGATCAGCAGGCGCATCGTCTTCTTCTCCTCGCGCTCGACCGCGGCGAGGCCTTCGACCAACGCGCGCAAGTCCTCGAGCGTCGGCAGGTCCGCGTCGCGCCACGCGCGTTCGATCGATTCGCGCAGCACGCGGTTGTAGTCCTTGAGCGCCTGGAACTTCGCGTAGTCGGGCGAGTTCGGTCGCACGTCGAGGTTGTCGTGCGTGTCGACCGAGAAGAAGAACTCTTCGTCGACGAGATACTCCTGCACGACGAACTTCATGAACGGGTAGCGCGCGTTGCCGAGACGCAAGGTAAAGCGCAGGGAGCCGTCCTCTTGATCCTGCACGCGGTGCTCCATGCGCCCGAACACGTCGGCCATGTTGACCGCGCCTTCGAGCACCGCGGCGGTGACCTTCGGCGTCGCGGGCTGATCCGGCGGATACGCGCGTTCGAGGAAGAGCTCCACCGCGCGCCGCACGTGAGCCGGGGTCATGTCCTCGAGACGCATGCCGAATCCTCGCGAGCCGCGCGGCTCAGGAAGGCGCGCCCGGGACCTTGGCGACCGCGGCCGACGCGTGCAGTGTGCCGATCAAGTCGGTGACCGCGGCCAAGCCTGCGCGATCGAGCAACGTCGACATCTCGTCCGCGAGGTGCGCGATGCGCGACGGATCGGTGAACGATGCCGTGCCGAACTGCACCGCGCGACAACCGACGACGAGGAACTCGAACGCGTCCTCGGGACTGCCTATGCCGCCGCAGCCGATCACCGGGATCTTGACGGCGCGCACGCACGTCCACGCAGAGCGCAGCGCGACCGGCTTGATCGCGATGCCGGAATAGCCGCCTTGGATCGTGTTGAGCGCCGGACGACGCGTGCGCCAATCGACGCGCATGCCGAGCAACGTGTTGATCGCGGTGATGCCGTCGGCGCCGCCGGCTTCGACCGCGCGCGCGATCTCGCCGATGTCGGAGACGTTGGGCGAGAGCTTCGCGAAGATCGGCTTCTTCGTCGCGGCGCGCACGCGGCGCATCACGCTCTCCGCCATCGCCGGACTGGTCGAGAACGGCAACTTGCCGCCTTGGACGTTCGGGCACGAGAGGTTGACTTCGAGCGCGGCGACGGCGGCCTCCGAATCGAGGCGTTCGGCGAGTTCCGCGAAGTCCTCGACGCTCTCGCCGCCGATGTTGGTGATCACCGTGACCTCGGCGCGCGCCATGTCGGGCAACACGTCGCGTACGTACGCGTCGATGCCGCGGTTCTCGAGCCCGATCGAGTTCAGGAAGCCCGCCTCGGTCTCGCAGATGCGCGGCAGCGGATTGCCGGGCCGCGGCTTCTTCGTCACCGTCTTGCTGACCCACGCGCCGAGCGACGAGAGCGGCGCGAAGTGACGCATCTCCAGGCCGTGACCGTACGTCCCCGACGCGGACATCACCGGGTTCGCGAGCTCCAACCCCGCGACCGTCACCGCCATGCTGGCCATGGACGCACTCTACTGGAGCACACGCCGCGCGAGCAACGAGTCAGCGTCCGTCCGCCGGCTTCGGATCCTTGCCGAACAGCCCGGTCGCGAACAGGATCACGGCGCCGACGCTGATGCACGAGTCCGCCACGTTGAACGTGTGGAAGTGCCAATCGAAGCCGGTGAAGTAGACGTCGATGAAGTCGCGCACCATTCCGAACGGACGACCGTCGACGCGCGGCTGGAAGAGATTGTCGTAGAGGTTGCCGATCGCGCCGGCCGCGATCAGCACGAACGCGCCGGCGAGCCACGGTTTCCCGCGCGGCGTCTTCGCGACCAGCCACAAGAGGAAGATCGACGCGACGATCCGCCCACCGACGAGAACCCACGGCGAGAGGAACTCGAGTCCCCACGCCATCCCCGGATTCTCGGACTGCATGAACGCGAACCAGTTGCCGAAGATCTCCCATCTCCGATGGAAGTGCGTGTCGAGCGTCAACACGCCCGGATGCCCGTCGATGTACGCGAACACTGCCCACTTCGACCAGAGATCGGCGGCGACCAGCGCCGCCACCCACGGCAAGCGCGTCAGGATCCGCCGCGCGAAGCCGTCGCTCGCGCTCGCGTCGCCTGCTCGAGCTCGAGAATCCACTCGCGTGCCGCTCAGTTGCCTTCGCGCTCGATCTTGCGCTGGCAATCGATGCAGTAGCGGGCGTGAGGCACGGCCTTGAGGCGCTCCTTCAGGATCGGCTTCTGGCAGTTCTCGCAGTTGCCGAACGTGCCGTTGTCGATGCGATCGAGCGCTTCGATGATCTCGCCGAGCGTGTGCTCGTCGCGCTCGAGGAGCTCGAGATTGAACTCCTGGTAGTACCCGTCGGACGTGTCGCCCGGATTGGTTTCGCCGGACGGCGCGTGGCCGTTGCCGAGCGCCTCTTCCTGGAGCTGGGACATGTCGCCCGTGATCGCCGCGCGTGCCCGCGTCAGCACGCTCTTGAAGGCTTCCAGGTCCTTGGGGGAGAGTTTCTTGGGCATGTCGGGCGCGAGATTTCGGGTCCGCCTCGGTGACTCGCCGGCGATCCGCCGTTGATTTGGGGGTGCCTGCCGTCCGGAGTCTTTTTTTGGAGGCGCAGCATTATGGGGAGGTCGCTCCGTCAGTCAAGGCGACGCGCGCGACGATCTTCCAGGAGCTTGCGGACGGTCGTCGGCTCGGCCACGCTCCCGCCATGTCCGAGGCTCCCGACGGCCGGACGACCCATCCGGAGCTCGCGCGCGAGTTCGCGACGGCGCTCGAGGACTGCCTCACCGCGTTGCGGGTCGAGGCCGGCCTCGCGCGGACGACGCTCGCGGCGTACCGCGGCGACCTGACGCGCTTCCTCGGTTGGTCGGCGGCCCGCGGCGCGCGCCGCCTCGCGACGATTTCGGCCGACGACGTCATCGACTTCCTCGCCGAACGTCGAGCCGCCGGCCTCGGCGAAGCGTCGGTCGCGCACCACCTCACGGTCCTGCGGATCTTCTTCCGCTTTCTGGTCGCCGAGGGGGAGCTCGACCGCGATCCGACCGCGCGCATCGCTTCGCCGCGTCTGAGTAGCTTCCTGCCGTCGTTGCTCTCTCCCGACGAGGTCGAGCAATTGCTCGCCGCGCCGAAAGGCTCGACGTGGCGCGCCGAACGCGACCGCGCACTGCTCGAAGTGCTCTACGCCGCGGGCGCGCGCATCAGCGAGGCGCTCGCGTTGCGCACCGACGGCATCGAGCCTTCGTTGCGCGTGCTGCGTTTGACCGGCAAGGGCCAGAAGACGCGCATCGTCCCGTGCGGCGAACAAGCGCGCGCCGCGCTGACGCGCTGGATCGAAGGGACGCGAAGGAGTCTTCCCAACGCGGCCCAACGCGCCGAGGTCTTCCTGTCGAAGAGCGGCAAGCCGCTCGATCGCATCTCCGCTTGGCGCGTCGTCAAAGCGGCGGCCCGCGCGGCCGGTTTGTCGAGCGACATCTCGCCGCACACGCTGCGACACTCGTTCGCGACGCACCTGATCGAGGGCGGAGCCGATCTGCGCAGCGTCCAGGAGATGCTCGGCCACGCGTCGATCCGCACCACCGAGGTCTACACGCACCTGGACTCCGAGCACGTGCTCGCGATCCACAGGCTGCACCACCCGCGGGGGTGAAACGCTTTCCATGCCCGATCCTCGACGAGGCCCCTATTCGCCGGCCCGCACGGCGCTAACCTGAAAGTGGTCCCACCATGCGAGCACTGTTGATCGTCGTGTTCCTCGTCGGCGCGATCGCGTTCTTCCTCAGCTCGACGGAAGACGGAACGCCGCGCAATCCCGGCGCGATCTGGGCGAAGGAAGAACCGACGCGCGCGCCGGAAGAGCGCATGGAGCAGCCGATGCTCGCGACCGAAGTCGAAGCCGACGACGACGGTCACGTCACACTCTTCCTCGGCGACGCCGACACCAGCGACGAGGCCGAGGTGCGGCTCGCGGTCACCGGTCGCGTGATCGATCCGCGCGGGACGGCGGTCGACGGTTTGGCGCTCGACTATCGCTCGAACTCGCAGCTCGGCGAGGAGCGCGACACGACGCAAGTGCGCTGCGACTCCGCCGGCGGCTTCTCGTTGCAATCGACTTCGACGTACGCGGAGTTCGCGTGCGAGGACTCGCGCTGGACGTTGCTCTTCGCCGGCGTCGAGCCCGCGGGTTCGAGCACGTTCCATCTGATCCTGGTCGCCGCGCCGACCACACGCTGCAGCGGAGTCGTCGTCGACCGCGCCGGGCACCGCATCGAAGGCGCGCGCGTCCAAGCGACCGGCCGCGTCGAAGTGCCGCGCATGCGCAACTTGACCGGCCACGACTTCGCGCGACGCATCGACACCAACGAGCGCGGCGAATTCAGCCTCGGACAAGTGCCGTTGCTCGCCCCAACCTCGCTCTCCGCGAACGCATCGGACGTCGGCTCGGTGCAGTTGGACTTGATCTCCGCCGAGGACCGTGATCTGCGCCTCGTCCTCGAAGGCTTGCAGTGACCGAAGTCGCGGTCGCCGCGCATCCCCTGCTCGAAGCGTCGCTTTTCGAAGCCGAGCTGCCGCGTGCGCTGGGTGAGCTCGCGAGTCCGCCCGAGTTGCTCGCGCTGCTCGCCCCCGCCGCGGCTGCGCCGCTCGAGTCGAGCGACGTCATCCGCGCCGCGGTGCGCGATCTCCTGCGCCACGGCGGCTTCAAGCCGACCGGCCGTTCGAAGCCCGCGTCCGAATACCTGATCCGTGCGGCGACCGACGGTCAGCTCGCGCCGATCAACCTCGTCGTCGACGCGTGCAACGTCGCGTCGTTGCACTCCGGCCTGCCGATCAGCGTGATCGACCTCGACCGAGCGCGCGCGCCGCTCTCGATCCGCATCGCCGACGAAGGCGCGGCGTACGTCTTCAACGCGACCGGCCAGAGCATCGACCTCGGCGGACTCGTGTGCCTCGGCGACGCCGACGGTCCGTGCGCGAACGCGGTCAAGGACGCGCAGCGCACCAAGACTAACGCCGAGACGCGGCGCGTCCTCGCGGTGATCTGGGGCACGCACGCGCTGCCCGGTCGCGCGAACGAAGTCGCGGGTTGGTACCGCGAGCTGCTCGCGCCGTGCGGCGCGACGTCGCGCGTCGTCACGACCACTTGAGCGCCGGGCAATCGAATCGCGTGTCCGCGGGGAAACGCAAACCGAAGTGTTCGGCGAGGATCGCGAGCAACTCTTCGGGCGTGGCGATCGTCGTCGTCACCGCGCCGTCGGCGCGCCGGTGCGTGAATTCCTGATTGAGCAACGTGAAGCGCTCGCCGTTCGGACCCGCTCGCGCCGCGAGCAACCGATTCTTGAAGTGCGAATCGGGGTGCGCGTTGGTGAACCAATTCGCGAGCTCTCGATCGATCGGCGGCATCTCCTCCAACGTGAACTCGCACACGTCCTGCCATTCGCCGGCGAGCAACGCCTGGTGATAGAGCCTCTGGTTCTCGCGCACGATCCGACGCGTCTCGTGCGGCGTCGTTTGCGCGTCCGCGGTGTCGAGGCGCAGCGGCGCGGTCAACGAGAGTCCGCCGACGCCGACGTCGGCGAGCCACGATTCGCCCGCGAGCTCGACGCGCAAGAACATGTGCGTGCGCGGCGGGACGAAATCGCGCGGCCGTTGCAGACGCACGCGCGCGCTGAGCGGCGCGACGTCGAAGCCGAGCGACGTCAACATCGAAAGCAAGAGGCCATTCTGCTCGAAGCAATAGCCGCCGCGCCGTTGGTGGACGAGCTTCTTCACGATCGCCGGCTCGTCGAGGAAGATCCGCCGCCCGAGCAAGACGTCGAGGTTCTCGAACGGGATCGCGCGCGTGTGCGCGAGCACGATGCAGCGCAACGTCTCCAGCGTCGGCTCGCGCGACCCGCTCCATCCGATGCGCTCGAAGTAGGCGTCGAGTTCCGCGTGCATCGCGAAAACCTAGCATTCCGTGCGGTTGCGCGTCGCGTCAGAAGCCGACGGTCGTGATCGACGTCGGCGAGAGCGCGAGCGACGCCCGCGCGACCTCGGCGCCGTTCGCGAGCAGCACCAACGTGCGCGCCGCAGAGCTGACCGAGAACACCGTGCTGCGCCCGTCGACGACGTCGACCTCGGTGAACGCGTTGAAGTTGCCGCCGCGGATCAACAGGAGATCGAGCTGCCGCCCGCTTTCGTCGAGCGCGCGCACCTGATCGCCGCGCTCGGTCGGCGCCGCGAGGACCACCTGGAGTTGGCAACGCGAATGGAGCGCGATCGTCCAGTGCTCGGGATCGGCGCTCGCGGCGAGCGCCGCGGATTCCGGCAACACGCGATCGCCTTCGAAGTCGAGCAACACGCCGCGCTTCGGCACGTCCGCGAGCTCGAACCAACCCGCGTCGTCGGTCTCGACGCGTTGCCCCGGTTGGAAGAGCAGCAACTGAGAGCGTCCGCCGAACACGCGGCCGGTGGTGTCGACGACATTGATGCGCTCGGCCACGCCGACGCCCGCGAGCGGCGCGCCGAAATCGTCGAGCACGCGGCCGCGGAACTTCGTCCAACGCTCGGCGAGCGGCAACGTCACGCGCACGTCGGCGCGTCCCGCGGCGAACGGCTCGCTCGTCTCGAGCGCGAGCGGCTTCTCCGACAACGCGCCGATGCGGTAGTCGCGGTCGACGAGGCCTTCGAGACGGAACCGTCCGTCGTGATCGGTCGTCACCCAATTCCAGAACGCGCTCGGAGGTCCGACCTCCATCCACGAGTCGAAGAAGTTGTCGCCGTCGTGCTCGGGCACGCGCGCCTCGAACACCTGGGGCGGAATCGCAGCGCCGGCGAGCAAACCTTCGAGCGGCGCGGGAAACGCGCCGAGCACGCCGAACGGCGTCGGGTCCGCGATCCACACCTTCACGCCCGCGCACGGCTTGCCTGCTTCGTCGACGACGACGCCAGCGAGCGACAGCGTCGGCGCCGAGAGCCGCAGCGTGATCGTGTCGGTCCAAACTTCGCCGGGCCGCTCGACGCGATCGGGCAGGAAGCCCGCCTTCGCCGCGGTGACGGCGTCGGCGGTGACCGCACGCGTGAGGTCGAGCTCGAACGCGCCGTCGGCGCCGCTCGCGACGGAGACCAGCCCGCACGCGACGCGCGCCTCGGCGATGCCGCGGCCGTCGGCGTCGACGACGCGACCTCGCAACGCGCCGACCAACGCCAAGTTCGGACGCACGAGCGTCAACACCACGTTCGTCGAGCCCGCGAGCGGCGCGTCCTCGATCGTCGGCGCGTAGCCGTCGAGCGTCACGCGCAACTGCGCTCCCGCGATCGCCGGCAACGTCGCGAACGCGAAGCGGCCGTCGTGCGCGCTGGTCGCGCACCAACCTGGAAGTTCGCTGCCTTCGAGCACGGTCTCGAAGCGCGACTCGAAGCCGTCGGGAAGTCGGTACGCGATCCTCGCGTGCTCGAGCGGCGCGCCGTCGCCGGAAACGACGCGGCCCGCGAGCTCGAGCGGCGGCGCGACGATCACCAGCGGCGCGAACATCGAGCGCCGTTGCCATACACCGGCGCGCACGGCGGCCCAGCGTTCGTCGGCGACGCGCGCGCGGCCGTCGTCGGCGTTCGCGTTCACGACGAACGCGCCGTCGGCGCCGCTGGTCACGCGCGTTTCCTCGCCGCCTTCGAGCGCGAGCACGACGCCGCCGACCGCGCGGCCGTCGGCGTCGAGCACGCGTCCGCGCACGGCGTACGTCGTCGCCGCGATCGCGACGCTCGGCGCTCGTTCCGCGGGAAGAGTCGTCGCGGGAGAGCTCACGCTGCGTTCGCTCGGCGTCGTCGCCGGAACGGGCGCAGCCTCGGGAGTCGACTTCGACGGCGTCCCCGCCGGAGTCGTGACCGCGAGCGCGGCGCTTTCGCTCGGCTCGCTCGGAGCCGCATCGCGCTCGACCCACCACCAACCGCCGGCTGCCGCCAACAACACCGCCGCCACGACCAACTTCGTCTTCATCAGCGCCATCCCCATCCAAGGCAAGAGCGCGTCCTCGCCGCGCACCAAGATCCACAACGCGGAACACGATCCGAGCTCGCGCTCGAGCCTGCCGCGCAACATCGCGTGCGCCCGCGTCAGTCGACTCTCGACCGTCGCGGGCTCGACGCCCAGGTCCTCCGCGATGCGCCGCGGCGTGTGCTCCGCGAAATGGCGGCGCAACACGGTCGTGCGGTACGGTTCTTCGAGGCCGAGCACCGCTTCGACGACGCGCCGTTGGAGTTCGGCGCGCAGCACGAGTTCGTCCGCCGCGTCGACGCTCTCCGCGCGCGCCGCGCGTTGTTCGCGCTCGTCGCGCCGCTGCTCCGCGCGCCGTTCTTGACGCGCGAGGTTGCCGACGACGCCGCGCAACCAACGGCTCCAATCGTGCTTCGGTTCGGCGGTCTTGCGCGCGGCGAGCCACGCGTCCTGGACCAAATCGTCCGCGCGCGCGTCGTCGCGCACCAGCGAACGCGCGAGGCGTCGCGTCCACTCGAGCTCGTCGAGCAGCGCATCGGCGTGGGTCGGGTGCGGAGACGTCATCGCGTTCGAGAAGGGATGGTCGCCGACTCGCCGGACCCGGCAACCGCTTACAGAGGTCGAACCGCGTTCACGTCTTCTCGAGGTGCTCGCGCAAACGCGCGGCGAGGTCGCGGCCGATGCCGGGCACCGACGCGATGTCCTCGAGGTTCGCCGCGCGGATCCCGGCGACGCTGCCGAAGCGCCGCAACAACGCCTTGCGCTTCTGAGCGCCGACCCCGGGCACCGAGTCGAGCGCCGAACGAATGCGTCCGCGTTCCTTGCGGTGGTACGTGATCGCGAAACGGTGCGCCTCGTCGCGGATGCGTTCGAGCAAGTGCCGCGCGGCCGAGTGCCGCGTGAGTTCGAGCGGCGCGACGGCGCCGGGCAGGAAGAGCCGCTCCTCGCTCGCCGCCTTCGTCACGCCGCGCACCTTGCGTTCCGCGCGCGCCTTCGCGAGCCCGACGATCGGCACGTCCCACGCGCCGGCCTCGTCGCGCGCGGCGAGCGCGGATTCGAGCTGCTGTGCGCCGCCGTCGATCACCACGAGGTCCGGCAAGTCGGACTCCTCGACGCCGCGACGCAGCGCGCGGCCGACGATCTCGCGCATCGAAGCGAAATCGTCCTGGCCCTCCACGCCGCGTACCTTGAATCGCCGGTAGCCCGCCTTGTCGGGGTGGCCGTGACGGAAACGGACGCGCGACGCGACGACGTGCGCGCCTTGGAAGTTCGAGACGTCGAAGCAATCGATCGTCTCCGGCGCTTCGTCGACGTCGAGCAGCTTCGCGAGTTCCTCGAGCGCGGCTTCCTCGATCGCCTCTTCGCGTTCGCGACGATTCAACGCGGCGCGCGCGTTCTCGCCGGCGAGCTCCAGCATGCGCGCGCGTTCACCGCCGACCGGCACGACGAGTTCGCTGCCGCGCGCGAGGACGTGCTCGAGCAACTCCGCGTCGGCGGGCCGTTCCGGCAAGACGATCTCCGGCGGCGCCGGACGCCGGCCCGCGCCGTAGAGCGCGGTCAACACGTTGTGCCAGAGTTCGTCGTCGGGCAACTCGGAGCGGAAGAGGTGCGAGCGACTCTCCGACAGACGTCCGTCGCGGAATGCGAGACGATGCACGACCGCTTCGTTCCCGGCGCGCGCGAGCGCGAGCACGTCGCGGTCCTTGGTGTCGCTCGGTTGCACGCCTTGGCGTTCGACGGTGCGGCGCAACGCGCCGAGTCGATCGCGCCATGCGGCGGCGCGTTCGTACGCGAGCTCGGCGGCGGCGGCGCGCATGCGGCTCTCGAGTTCCTCGGCGAGTTCGGCGATGTCGCCGGAGAGCACGCGCGACGCGCGCTCGACGTGGACGCGGTAATCGACCTCCGAGATCTTGCCGACGCACGGCGCGGCGCAGAGTCCGATCTGGTGCTTGAGGCACGGACGGGAGCGATGGTCGAAGACGCTGTCGGGGCAATCGCGCAACGGCACGACGCGATGCAGATCGGAGAGCGTCTGCCGCAACGCGCGGCTCGACGCGAACGGCCCGAAGAAGCGCGAACGGCCGCCGGCCTTGTCTTCCTTCGGCCGGTGCGCGCGCACGAACTTGAAGCGCGGAAAACGCTCGCCGAGATCGAGCCGAAGCATCAGGAACGACTTGTCGTCCTTGAGGCGGATGTTGTGCGGCGGCTTCTCCTTCTTGATCAGCGAGTCCTCGAGCAGCAGCGCCTCCTGCTCGGTCCGCGTGACGATCGTCTCGACGCGCTCGGCCTGCTCGATCAGGAAGCCGATCAACGGGCGCCCGTCGCCGCCCGGCCGGCGGTAACTGCGCAGGCGCGACTTGAGGTCCGCCGCCTTGCCGACGTAGAGCACCTTCCCCGCCGCGTCGCGGAAGAGGTAGACGCCGGGTTTCTCCGGGACGTCGTCGATCGACCAGCGCGGCTCGCTCATCGGCGCCGATTGTCGCCCGCGGCGCCCGACTTTCCACGCGGGAAGCGTCCGGCAGGATCTTCGGGCGAGAGTTAGAGTGAGGCCGACTCCAGCACCCGCCACGCAAGCAGAGAAGCGTCGGATCGCGGCCGCGATCCAAACGGTGCGCCGAGCTGGAGCTTCGAGCGGCTTCGAATCACGAGACGTGAAGCGAGGCCGCTCGCTCGTTCAGCGTGCGAGCTCGAGCTTCTCGAGCTCGTTGACGCGATCGCGCAACCGCGCCGCGTCCTCGAAGCGCAGCTCCTGCGCCGAGTGGTACATCTCGTCGCGCAACTTCGCGATCTCGCCGCGCAGACGTTCGGGGCTCCAACTCGCCTCTTCGGACTTCTTGCGGCCCTTCGAGAGCGGCGCGTCGACCTCGACGTAGTCCATCTCGTACAGCGCTTCGATCGAGTCGCGCACCGGCTTCAGGATCGTCCGCGGCGTGATGCCGTGCTCGGTGTTGTACAGCTCTTGCAGCTTGCGACGCCGCGTCACCTCGGCGACCGTCTTCCGGATCGAATCGGTCTCGCGGTCCGCGTAGAAGATCGCGCGGCCGTTGACGTTGCGCGCCGCGCGGCCGCACGTCTGGATCAACGACGTCGCCGAACGCAGGAAGCCTTCCTTGTCGGCGTCGAGCACCGCGACCAACGCGACCTCGGGCAGGTCGAGACCTTCGCGCAAGAGGTTGATGCCGATCAACACGTCGAACGCACCGAGGCGCAGGTCGCGCAGGATCGCCGAACGCTCGAGCGCGTCGATCTCGGAGTGCAAGTAGCGCACGCGGATCCCGAGTTCGGAGAAGTACGTCGTCAGCTCCTCCGCCGAACGCTTGGTCAACGTCGTCACCAACACGCGCCAACCTTCGGCGACCGTCTTCTTGATCTCGTGCAACAGATCGTCGACCTGCGTCGCCGCCTTGCGCACCTCGATCTCCGGATCGAGCAAGCCGGTCGGCCGCACGATCTGTTCGGCGATGCGTCCCTTCGAGTGCTCGAGCTCGAACGCGCTCGGCGTCGCGGAGACGAAGACGATCTGGCGCACGAGCTTCTCCCACTCCTCGAAGCGCAACGGCCGGTTGTCGAGTGCGCTCGGCAGACGGAAGCCGTGTTCGACCAGGACTTCCTTGCGCGCACGATCGCCGCGGTACATGCCGCCGATCTGCGGAACGGTGACGTGGCTCTCGTCGATGAAGACCAGCCAGTCCTCGGGGAAGTAGTTGAGCAACGTGAACGGCGCCTCGCCCGCCGCGCGGCCGTCCATGAAGCGCGAGTAGTTCTCGATGCCCGGGCAGACGCCCATCTCGCGCAGCAGCTCGAGATCGCGGCGCGTGCGCGTCTCGAGGCGTTGCGCTTCGAGCAACTTGTCGAGCTTGCGCAGTTGCAGCAGGCGCTGCCCTAGCTCTTCCTCGATCTGCTCGCACGCGCGCAGCACGCGATCCTTCGGCGTGACGTAGTGGCTCGCCGGGAAGATCTTGGTCGACGGCAACTCCGCGAGCACGACGCCGCGCAACGGATCGACTTCGACCAGCGATTCGATCTCGTTGCCGAAGAGCTCGACGCGGATCACGCGCTCTTCTTCGTACACCGGGAAGATCTCGATCACGTCGCCGCGGGCGCGGAACGTCCCGCGCCGGAAGTCGAGGTTGTTGCGCGCGTACTGCATCTGGGTGAGACGACGCAGCAAGTCTTCGCGCTCGATCGCTTGTCCGACCGCGAGCGGCAACGCCATCTCCGCGTACGACTCGGGACTGCCGAGGCCGTAGATGCACGACACCGACGCGACGATGATCACGTCGCGGCGTTGAAGCAGCGAACGCGTCGCCGAGTTGCGCAAGCGCTCGATGTTCTCGTTGCGGCTCGCGTCCTTCTCGATGAACGTGTCGCTCGAAGGCACGTACGCTTCGGGCTGGTAGTAGTCGTAGTAGCTGACGAAGTACTCGACGGCGTTCTTAGGGAAGAGCTCCTTGAACTCGGCGAAGAGCTGCGCCGCGAGCGTCTTGTTCGGACTGAGCACCAGCGCCGGCCGATTGAGGCGTTCGATCACCGCCGCGGTCGTGAAGGTCTTGCCCGAACCGGTGATGCCGAGCAGCGTCTGGAACGGCGCGCCTTCCTTCAGGCCGGCGGTCAAGCGCTCGATCGCCGCCGGCTGGTCGCCGGTCGGTTGGTACGGACACACGAGTTCGAAACGTCCCGGGCTCGCCTGGGACGCCGTCGGTTCGCGCCGTTCGCCGCGCGGCGCGGCCGCGCCGTCTTTCTTCGGTCTCTTCACTCCCCGCGAGCCTAATCGATCGCGCGAGCGCCTTGCAGCGCTCGATCGTCGCCCGTAACTTGGGCCCGTCTCACGTCGATCGTTCCCGGTCGTCCCGCAACCCTTCCCACGCTCTCCCGTGCTGATCGCCTGCCCTTTCTGCAAGACCCAGGCGAAGATCGCCGAGGAACTCGAAGGGTCGAAGGTCAAATGCCCGCAGTGCAAGAGGACCTACTCGGCGCTGGAGAAGCTCGAGCGCGGTGACAAGGTGCTGACGCCGGGCAGGTTGTTGCTCGCGTCGTTGGTGGTGCCGATCGTCGGCGGAACGATCCTGTACGTCGTCAAGTCGACGGAGAGCGCCCCGACGATCGAGAACCGGACCGACGCGATGAAGGAGGCCGCCGCCGCGCCCGTCGCCGCGGCCGCAAGTGTCGCCGCTCCGGCGGTCGCGGCTCCGGTCGCGCCCGAGAGCAAGTGGAACACCGATGCGCTCGACGCCGTGCGCGAACTCTTCGGCGCCGCGTACGCGTTCGACGCCGCGCGCGCGAGCACCGGTCTCGCCGAAGTCGCCGGCGCGCCGACGGCGAAGGAACGCGCGAAGCAGATCGTGCAGGACGAGAGCTACTTCGCGTTCGCGAAGTGGAAGCCGGGCCAACTGCGGATCGTCAGACAGGACGACGCGAGCTCGAAGGTGCACGGCAACTTCTCGGCACGCGACGCGTCCGCCGCTGCGTGCGAGTACGACTTCGAACTCGCGAAGGACGGCGGCCGTTGGAAGGTCGCGAGCTGGACGCGCACGAAGGGCCAGGAGCCCGGCACCGCGGTCGACGTCGAGCCCGGCACCAAGCTCCCGAACGACGCGAAAGCCCTCGCCGCGAACGCGCTCAAGGCCAACGTCGAGCCGCGGCACCTCGAGCACTTCGCGACCACCGACGCCGCGTTGCGCACCAAGATCGACGGTCTGTTCGAGCGCATGCTCGACTTCAAGCTGTCGCCGACCGAGAACACGCGCGCGTCGAACGAACTCGCCGAGATCGGCAAGCCCGCGCTGCCCGTGCTCATCAACGGCATCTACGACCAACGCATCGTCGACGTCGAGAGCACGTCGAAGGTGATCCTGATCAACCAGACCTTGCAGCGCATCACCGATCACACGACGGTCTTCGCGCCGGGTCCCGATCTCGCCAAGGTCGAAGAGCTCCGCCAACGCACGGTGAAGTCGTGGTTCGAGTGGTGGGGCTATTCCGGCGAACGCTTCAACAACAAACCCACGGTGCTCGACGAGTTCGACGTCGAACCCGCACCCAAGACCAAGAAGCGCTAGCGCGTCTTCGAATTCGACTCATGGACCATCGCCTCGGGACGTGCACCGACTGCCGCGCTCGCTACCAGATCCCCGCGTCGTTCCCCCATTCGCGCGCCAAGTGCCGCAGCTGTGGCGGAGTCGTCGAGGTCGGTCCGGTGCTCTCCGCCTCCGGCTCCCGCGTCGCGAACGAGCCCGCGCCGCGTTCTCCGAGCGCCGCGCCGAAGATCGTGGAAGCGCCGCGTGCCGAACCGCGGCGTGAACGAGTTCCCGAAGCGCCGGCGCGAGCCCCCGTCGCTCCGCCGGTTCCGCCGAGCGCGACGCCGGTCGCTCCGAAGGCGACGCCGAAGCCTCAACCCGAACGCGCGCCGCGTGAAGAGCAACCGACGCCGCCCGCGAGAACTCCGCGCGCTCCCGCGCCGCCGCCGGAGCCGAAGACGAACAAGGCGGTTCCGATCGGCGTCGCGGCGCTCGTGCTCGTCATCGGGTTCGGAGGGGCTTACTTCCTCACGCACCGCGCTTCGGAGCCGAGCGCGCGGGCGGCCGATCCGAAGACGACGCCGACGACTCAGATGACGAAGGACGCGCCGAAGTCGGCGACGACGCGTCCGCTCGACCGCGACTTCGCCGACGCGCCCGACGCGGACCTCGCCGCGCTCCCGGATCTCGCGACGGCCGAGAAGAAGGCTTCGCCCGAAGGCGTCGCGATCGCGGAAGCGCTCGCACGTTTCCTTGCCGCACCGCCGGAAGCTCGCGATGCGAGCGCGCGCGAACTCGTGTCGAAGGGGCTTGCGGCGCTGCCGTTCGTCGTCGACGCGTGGAAGCGCCTCGACCTCGCGAACGCGAACGACCGCGCACTCGGCGCCGCGCTCGAGCGCGACGTCGTGGCGCCGCTCGCAAACGGTGCGAGCTTTGGTTGGAAGCCCGACGCGACGCCCGAGAGCGCGAGCTTCGACCGCAAGGTGATCGCGCAGTGGCACCGCGTCTGCACGAGCGCGTCCGCGTCGGAGTCGGCGTGGACCGCGTTCGTCGCGGGCCCCGCGCACTGATTCACGCGAGCGTCAGCGCCGCGCTCGCTCCGCCAACGCCGCGCCCGGATTGCGCGGATCGCTGACGCCGACCGGCTCGCCGTCGCGGCCGATCTGGATCGCTTGGACGCTCGCCCACGGTTCGACGCCGCGGCGCAAGCGATGTCCGCGTCGCTCGAGCCCGTCGAGCAACGACGGCGACCAACCGGCCTCGAAGTCGGTCTCGATCGGATTCCACTGTTGGTGCAAGCGCGGCGCGCGCACGGCGTCGGCGAGCGGCTGACCGAAGACCAACACGCGCAACAACACGCCGATCACCGACGTCACGATGCGCGGACCGCCGGGGCTGCCGATCACGAGCACGACGCCGCGCTCGCCTTGGCGCACGATCGTCGGCGTCATCGTCGACAACGGCCGCTTGCGCGGCGCGATCGCGTTCGCCGCGGAACCGACGAGCCCGAACTGATTCGCCGCGCCGGGCAGCGCGAAATCGTCGAGCTCGTTGTTGAGCAGGAACCCCGCGGCCCACGTGCGCGAGCCGTACGCGGAGTTGAGCGTCGTCGTCAGGCTGACCGCGTTGCCGAGCGCGTCGACGACCGACAAATGCGTCGTCTGCGGACTCTCGGGTTCCGGCGGCAGCGCGCTCACGACGTTCGGGTCCGCGTTCTCGCCGATCGAGACGCGCGCGCGCGCGATCCACTCGGCGCCGACCAACGCATCGACCGGCACGTCGACGAAATCGGGATCGCCGAGGTGCGCGGCGCGCTCCGCGAACGCGCGGCGCAACGCTTCGATCCACCAATGCACGAGACGATCGTCGAGGCCGAGCGGATCGCACGCGGGCGACGGCGCGGCGCGTTGCTCGGCGAGGACTTGCTCGCGCCGGCTGTCGAGCGGAAAACCGTCGAGCACGCCGAGCGTCTGCAGCACGATCAGTCCGCCGGAACTCGGCGGCGGCATCGTGACGAGCTCGTAGCCGCGGAACCAACCGCGCAACGGCGTGCGCCATTGGATGCGGTAGCTCGCGAGATCGTCGAGCGAGATCGCGTTCGCCGCGCCGTCGCGCGCGACGCGCTCGACGATGTGGTGCGCGACCTCGCCGCGGTAGAAACCGTCGGGCCCGTCGCTCGCCAAGCGTTCGAGCGTGCGAGCGAGTTCCGGTTGCACCAGACGCTCGCCCTCGGCCAACGCGCGGCCGCCGGGATAGAACGCGTTCGCGATTCCGCGCTCGGCGAAGCAGCCCTCGCGCAACACGTCGTCCTTCAGATCGTCGGCGAGACGCGCGTCGATCGCGAAACCGCTCTCCGCGAGCGCGATCGCCGGCGCCGCGAGCTCCGCGAAGGAGAAGTGCTGGGACCCGAGCTCGCGCTCGAGCTCCCACAACCCGAGCGGCGAACCCGGCACGCCGACCGACAACGGCCCTCGGCGCGCGCGCTCGGCGACCGCGACGCCGTCGGGGCCGAGGTACGCGGCGAGGTTCGCGCTCGCGGGCGCGACTTCGCGGAAGTCGAGCGCGCGCGTCGCGCCGTCGCGCGTGACCACCACCGCGAAACCGCCGCCGCCGAGGTTGCCCGCGACCGGATACACGACCGCGAGCGCGAGCGCCGTCGCGACCGCCGCGTCGATCGCGTTGCCGCCGCGCTCGAGGACGTCGACGCCGACGCGGGTCGCGAGCTCGTGCTGGCTGACCACCATGCCGCGGACCGCGGTCGCGGGTCTAGGCTCGACGTCCCAGTGATCCGAACTGCGGCACGCGGCGAGCGCGAGTGCGCAAGCGAGGCCGAGCGCGCGCACGTCGCTGCGTGCCACGGAACTAGACCGCCGGTCCGTCTTCGCCGTCGTTCATCTCTTCGACGCGCACGCCGCGTTCGCGCAGGTACTCGACCGAGCGATCGATCGCGTCGCTCGGGCCTTCGATCTCGACCGCGACCAACGCCAACGTGTCGGTGATGCTCGCCGCGCGGATGTTCGGGATCACCTGGAACTTCGAGCCCAGCGTGTGGGAGATGATCGGCTCGGAGATCAGGTGCTGCGGGAACGTGCAGAAGTACTTGCGCATCGGCATGGTTCGATCACTCCGCGGGACGGACGGCCGGTTCGCGGGAGCGCGCGAACGTTCGCGCGAGCCAGGCGAGAACACATCCCACCACAAGCGCGACGGGACCCGCAAGCCGGCCGCGGAACGGGCGCCGTTCGAAGCGATCGACGCCGAGCGTCGCGTAGTGACTCTTCGCCCACGGCCAATCGATCGCGCCGGAGCTCTCCGTCACCAGCGCGACCGGCGAGAGGTCGAGCGTCGTCGCGACGAACTCGCCGTCCCACGGCTCCCGCGCGAGGCCGCCTTTCTCGGGCAACGCTGCGAGCAACGCGACCGCGAGAGTCAGCGCGAACACGACGCGCCACCGGTTGCGCGCGAAGGCCGCCGCGAGCGCCCAACCTCCGGCGTACAACCCGCTCCACGCGAGCGCGCCCCACAGCGGCGTCGGCAGATCGCGCACGATCGCCGCGTCGAGGCACGCGACTCCCGCCATCCACACGCCGGGCGCGACGAAACCGTACGGAACGAGGCGCACGCCGAGCGCTCGCGCCGACGCGCCGAGCGGAGCCGCGGCGAGTGCGATCCACGCGAGCGACGCGAAGAGGTCGGATCCGTGCGCCGAAACCGGCAGGATCCCAAGGCAACCGACGGCGCCGAGCACGAGCGCGCACAGGAGCTCGCGCAGACTCGAGGAGGCGTTCTTCTCGCTCATGGCGATCCGCCGAAACGCAACGCCGATCACACGCCGAACACACGTTTGGAGGCGGCACCCGGGATCGAACCGGGGAATAACGGATTTGCAATCCGTCGCCTTACCGCTTGGCTATGCCGCCGCGAAGGGCTGAAGAAGGATACAAGTCGCGCGGAGCGGGTCAAGTCCGGCCGAGCGCGCGGCGGCGACCGCGGCCCGCGCGCTTCGCGAGCGTGCGGCGATCCGCGATGTCGCGACCGCTGTCCGCGCGTCGGAGGCAGCGTCGGCGTGCTGGTCACGACGACACGGCGGCTTGCAAAGTCGCGGCGCCGGACGACGCCGCAAGCGGCTCGACGACTCGCAGCTCGTGCGCGTCGCCGCCCGCGAATTCCGTCGAGTGTTCGCGCGTGGAGCGCAAGCGACTCGCCGCGTCCGCCGCACGCTAGACTTCGACCGCGCGCACCGGGGAAGTGGCGAAATCGGCAGACGCATGGGACTTAAAATCCCAAGCCGGCAACGGCGTCCGGGTTCAAGTCCCGGCTTCCCCACCAACCTCGTCCATTGGAGTCCACGGAAGTCCGCCGAGGTCCACCGGAGTCCGACCCGTGACACCAAGTGGGAGACCAAGTGGAACGTCCCCGACCGGCGCCGCCGAGTCACGCTATGCCTGAGTCACGACCGTGCAAGCTCTGCGGCCAGCTGGGGCAGTTGGTTGACTGCCACATACTTCCGCGAGCGCTCGTCCGCGACATCGCATCGGACGAGGACCCGTTTCGCGAACACAGCCCTGGCGGCGTGCGCCCGCCGAAGAGACTGCGTACCGGGTGGCACGACGACGGAATCGTCTGCGAGAACTGCGAGCGCAGGTTCAGTCCGTGGGACACGTACGGCGTTGAGTTCCTTCGACGCGCCATCGACATGAGCCTCGTGAGGCCGTCGGCGACCCAACCGGAATGGATCGACGATCCGTCGATCGACGTCGTCAAGCTCAAGCTGTTCGCCCACGCGGTCCTCTGGCGAGCGCACGCATCTAGCCTCGAAACGCTCCGGGTCATCAACATCGGCCCGTTCGAGCCGGCGCTCCGAGAGTCGATTCTGCGCGCGAGTCCAGGCAGTCTTGACCACTTCGCGGTAACGGTGACCGTGTTCATCGACGACCCTGGCACGGTATGGTTGCAGCCGCGGTACGGTCGTTCGAACGATGGACTTCGTTGGGTGCACTTCTACGTGGTCCGAAGCGAGCTCAGGATCTCGCCGAGCGCTTGGTCATCCCACTCCGCGAGTTCAGCCGTCCGGTTGAGCGCGATGCCGAGCGCCGTCGCGTCAACCGACGTGAGGTCGAGCTCGACGACGTCGCACTCCGTCCATCCGAGTGACTTCATCGCGACGAGGCGACCGTTGCCGCCGATCACGCGGCGCGTCGCCGCCTGCACGACGAGCGGTTCGGCCTGACCGAAGCGCGCGAGCGAGCCCTTGATCGCGTCGAGGTTCTTCTCGCCGTGCGTGCGCGCGTTCGCGGGATCTTGGTGCAGCGTGTCGATCGCGACGCGCTGGATTGTGAGAGCGCGGCCGGTGGCCTTCGAGAGCGCGTCGGCGAGTGCGCCCGGTTGAACGACGTCCATTCGAGTCCCCTCTTCCGGCAAGCGCCGGAGCGTGGAGGTCGTCGTGGCGGAGACTCGGACTTCTTGGGCTACACGCCCGCTTGGACATTCAGTGCCGCGACGTCGAAGAGGCTAGTACCGATCGACGCGGCGGGCAAGGACGCAGGCACACGAGAATCGGCCGAAACGGTCAGCGGCGTGCGGTGCAGTTCGGCATCCGGCGACGGACGTGATCGATGCACCAGAGTGCAAGTCGGAGCGGGTGCCACGAAGACGCGAAAACGGCCTCCGCGGGACCGCGAAGGCCGAATTGATGTCGTCGCGGCCAGGCGAGGCGTGAGTGCAGGTTGCACTCTCGTTGCACCGCAAGATGCGCTGCGGTGCAAGTCACGCAATGGGCCACGGGCAATGCACTTAGGATTCGCCGACCCCTTCCGAATCGGCACGTCCCGCGCGAGCGTCCGGGATGGTGAAGAATGGGTGCAACTCGAGTGCAACTTCGGGGCGGCGAAACGGCCAGGACGTGCAGGTGATGCGCTCTCAGGCTTAGGGAAGTGGGACATGCCTAATTGCGATTAGTGCGTTGCGCGCAACATGCTAATTGGCGTTCTGCCATCATCGTTATTCGCGTCTCGCCACAATGCGCCTGGCTCACGCCCTGGGCTGGGCCGCCGCGCGCAAATAGACCGCGGCCGTATCAATCGACTCCGCGGACTCCGCGCACATGGGACCGCCGGACTCGTACCCGAAATCAACTGGGTCGGGTTCTACTTCCTTCGAGGCAACGGACTCGTGCTCGGTCCGGTCCACGGGGGGCAGGTCACTCGAGTGCGAGACGCCTTGGAATCAGTGGTGCTCTATCAATTGCTGGATGATGTCTCGACTCGAAGCCCAACAGGCTCTGAACGCACGATACTCTTTTGAGGCGCCAGCCAATACTTCGTCTCGTGTTGTGTTCGTCAACGACCGAACCCCTCGGTCTGTTACAACTAAACGTGGGTCAGCCTCAAATACCTCGTGGGAGGAACGCATCGAGACGATTCGGTCCCCATCACGCGCGAAAATGACCGCCTCACCGCCGTCAAGTATCAAGTACTTTCGCACACGGGAACACGTGGATAGACTCTCTAGCAAAGCGTGCGCTCGCTCTCGAACGGCAGTAACGGGTGCTGCCTGAAACTGGCCCTGAGATTCATCAACTAGGTTACCTACAAATACAGTTCCGTCCTCCCAGGCGGCCGCGACGAGGGTTGCGTTAGACGGCGCGGTCCCGAGGCGAGATGGATAGCGTCGGGTCTTCGGCGCACCGTTTCCATCGAGGTGGTACACTCCGAGAACTGCGGATCCACCGGTCTGATTGTCGACGGGGATCCAAATTGGCTGACCCACCTCATCCAGTCGATACATTCCCAGCCCCGACCGCTGCGCGCAGGCCAGAATGCCTGTCGCACATAGCATGAACAGTCCAATCCACACTATCGGCCCGCGCAACAATTGACAAATGCGGTAACGACATAGATTAGTCATGGTGTACAGTGTCCCCCTTTTTGATTTATGACGTCGCACATTTGATTGCTTCGCTTTATTTTCCACTGTACACAATCGTTGTTCCCATCCGGGCAATTAGTGTCAGCCAGGCATTTCCGCTCAGCCTCCGCCCCTTTTACCTCCTCGGCGTTTTCGTTTACGCCAGGCTTGAAGGACACTCGTTCCAACCCGCTTGAGTTGCACCAGCTCTTGTCTGGAATGTCGTCTTTGTGGGTCTCTTCGTGCGCGTGCGCGCACGCACTCAACAGTGTTTCTGTGTCGGCATCCATTGGCGGGGGACCTGGGTTCTCCTCTTTCCACACCCACGTACAGAGATAGATCTCACCGTCGCAACAAATGAAACCTCCCCAATCTCCGTGATCGTGGCCATATTCCTTCGCTTCCTTGCAGCACTTATCCGCTACATCTGCTGCATGTGACTTAGGCGTACGGCCTCGGGAACTTACATCACCATTAAGCGCGCCGCCTGCGCCAGGTAACAGCCCCACTGTACTCGGGATGCCGGTGCAAAGTCCCAGCTGATCGGAAAAGCGAACGGGTTGAGAGCGGGTATATTGATACAGTGACACACCGTCGACATATTCGCTTGGATCGCGTGCAAGCCAACACCCGGACTTGCTCGAGAGTGGCCGATGGCGCGCATGCCATATCGCTGCGACTGCCGGATCGCCCTCGTATCCCGCATAGCCTCTCGGTGAACGTACTTAGGATGGACTGTCGCGCGCGCTTGCGCCTGAGGGCGCGTCCGGAGCATCGACCTGGCCCAGTACTCGACGGTCGAGGAGACTAGCTGACCGTTCTTGGCGGGACGTTGCGCATCCTGCACATCAGGTGCACCATCGATAGACATGAGGACACCGAATCCGTATCGATCGACAAACTCACGGATCTCCTCAGTGAAAAGCGTGAGATTGGTCGTCATGCTGAAGGTCGCCTGCTTGCCTATCGCTTGGGCCCGGCGACGTGCCCACGGAACAAACTCCTTGAGCTGCTTGAAACGCATCGTGGGTTCGCCGCCCATGAAGTTGCAGTTGACGCTGTTCGCTGAGCCCGACGCCTGAAGGAGCCATTCAAAGGAACGCTTCATCGTATCGAGCGACATATTGCGCGGATACATCTCGCCTTTGAAGCAGTACACGCACCCAAGATTGCAGTTCTCGGTAACGTCAAAATCCAAATTGGTTACTGCAAAGTCGGTTGGCAGCGAAGAGGGGTTTACCGGCTCAGCACCGGTGGGCGCTTGCTTTCGTAGGCCTTTCCACGTGTTCGCCGTCGACGGCGGAGCTGAGGCGGCATGCTGCTGTTCGGCCGAGGTCCGTAACTCACTAACTGTTGCTGACTGGATAACGGCACGCATGTTGAGTTGGGGCCTAAGTCACGGGTAAGAGCGACGGTCGCGCCACTGGCCTCGGGCACCAACTGAAGATGTCTCTGAAGGTGAGTGCTCGATCGCAAATCCCCGCCTGCATCGCCGGTGTGCGCACCACCTTCCCGAACCTCAGCGACGCATGGCGACGCACGAAGTTGTAGTAGCAGTGAAGGATGGCGACGCTCTCCGCGAGTCGCCATCTGTTGCGCATCGGCCCGTTCGTGCGGCGGTGCAAGTACGAGCAGCCCCGTCGCAGTGTCAGCTGAAGCCGCTCCACGTAGGACGTGTTCGGCTTCTTCGAGTCCTCCGAGCGTGAGCGAGCTTGTTCGTATCGCCACTGCGGACCGGTCATCAGCTTCGAGTTCGTGCGCATGAGACGCCCGCCGGAATAGCGGTTGTCGACCTGCACGTGGACGCCCGCCACCGCGAACACCCGCCGCAGGCTGACCGCATAGTACTTCATCTCGTCGGAGCTGCACACCACCGGGGAAGCCATCGTGCGGATGCGTGAGCAGGTTTCACGCGCCATCACGAGCGTTCCGCGATACGTGCGTCGCCCGATGCGCCAGTTCATCCACAGGCGCGTCCAAACCTCGATCGAGTTGAAGACCCACATGTCGTCGCCTTCCCCCGCGCACCGAGCCTTGAGCTCGTCGAATTGGATCTCGTGCGGCTCGTCGACGCGCAGGTGCGCCGAAGCGAAATTCCACGCGTGCGCACAGGCTCGCTCACGCCAGCGGACGATCGTGGCCGCGCTCATCCGCTGAGAGCGCGCGATCGCAATTGGGGCGACGCCCTCGACCAGCATCCGCATCGTTCGGTCGAAGTCTTCGCGCGAGCGACGAAGGCGGTGGTAGGCCGTACCGGCGGTCGTGACGAAGGTGCGCTTGCAATGCGCGCAGCGCAGCCGTCGACGCTCCCCTCGCTTGGTCGTCAGGATCGAGTGCTTGGTGAGCCTCGGGCGCAGGTCTTCGCGATTGGAGCGGCAGTCGGCGTGCGGGCAACGGTGACGTTGGATGCGAAACTTGGGCATGCCGCACTTCCGCACGAGACCCGAGAGATGGGTGCGAATCTCAGGGCTCGAGCGCGCGGGGCCGCGCTTTCGCGCGGAAGTCGTTCACGGGAAGCGAGTTGCTGCACCGCCGACAACAGTTGACGAGCGTTCCGCTGACCGATGGGGCTTCGCGCCGAACGACGTGCCCGCTGGACTCCGGCCTTGCAACCCAGCGCCGGATGGCGAACGAGGCGGGCGTCGCCACACAGAGGACTGGGCAGCGGTGCTACGCGCCGGAGAATGCTCCGCCTCGGCACCTCATCCTGGACCGAGTCCCGTGGGCCCGGTGCGGGGAAACCAGCGGGCACGAGCCTGGGGCGATGCCCACGGGCGACGCGCCGCCGTCGGCCGTCGGCAACGCAGATTGCACGCTTGCCGTGCAACCGGGTCGGAGTTATCTTCGCGTCGGTGATCATCTCCTTCGGGGATGCTGCGACCGAGGCCCTTTACCACGGTGACAAAGACCGGCGGACGCGGCGTTTTCCGGCAGACATCCAACGCGCCGCACTGCGCAAGCTCGATATGCTCGAAGCTGCCCAACAAGTCGTCGACCTACGCGCACCTCCGGGTAACCGCTTGGAGACGTTGCGAGGCGACTGGAGCGGTTTTTGGTCCATCCGCGTGAACGACCAGTGGCGGATCGTGTTCCGCTGGACCACCCAAGGGGCGAGCGACGTCAGCCTCGTCGACTATCACTGAGAACCAAACATGCAGCCCAAGAACCGCATCCCTGCTCACCCCGGCGAAGTCCTGCGTGAGGAGTTCCTCGGACCGATGGGGATCTCCCAGGTAGCGTTCGCCGAACACATCGGTGTTCCGCTCCAACGCGTGAACGAAGTCGTGAGGCAGAAGCGGGGCGTGACCCCGGAAAGTGCGTGGCTCTTCGCGGCGGCGCTGGGCACCACGCCCGAGTTCTGGATCCACCTCCAAACGGCGCACGACCTCGCTGCGGCTCGACCCGCGCGCAAGGTCAAGCGTCTGCGGCCGTCAGCCTGAGGGCAGCGATCGATTGATCGCGACGTTGGGGCACTCCCACCTCGTCGCGTTGTGCTGATCTTCCGCGTCGCGTCCTGGAGCGGCTCACTTCGCGAACGAGAACTCGAGCGCGCGGCCGGCGCTCGGTGACCGCGCGCCGAGGCAGGTCGCCAAGACCGAAGACGGGCGGCGCCGGGTCGCGGTGATGATCCGCACGATGCCTGCCGTCGGCTCGCCGAGCGGACCGATCGAGCCGCCGCGCGAGGAGATGCTGCGCGAGCTAGGAATCTCGGCTCGAAGCTAGTGAGGCCCGCGCTTCCCGGCCAGCCCGCAAGGACCGTCGACGATTTGTCCGGCCGGCTCAGAGATCCCCACCATGCTCCGGCGCGCCCATTTCGCTCGTGTCAGGATGCGACGGTCCGGCGGAGAAGGAACAACGACTTGAGCGGCTGCCAGTGTGGGGCATCGCGTCGCACTACCCAGCCTTCGCCCTGCGGGGGGCCACGAACCGAACCTCGAGGCGCTGGTCGAGTGCCGCCGCGATGCGTCTCAGCATCGCGAGCGAGTGCCCCTCGTAGTCCGCGTCCTCCAGCCGCGCGATCACGGGCTGGGTGGTGTCGACCAGATCGGCCAACTGCTTCTGAGTGAGCTTCGCGGCCGTCCGGGCTTGATAGATCACCCGTGCGATCTGGGCGTTGAACTTCTCGCGCTCGACCCGAGCCGGGAACGAGCGGTCGCCACCCACGTCGCGCGCGATCAGCGCCAGTGCGTCTTGCGTCTTCTTCTTGGTCATGATCATTCCTCGTGAACGTGGGTCTTCGGATCCGCTTCGAGCTGTGCCTTGCGGCGCACGGCGCGTGCAATGTCCGTAGCCGGCACGGCGGCTTCTTTGGTGAGCGCGTGAGCCAAGACTGCGACGTGCCGCCCGTGGAAGAAGTAGAGGATGCGGTAGTTCACATGTCCCTTCCTCGCTCGCAGCTCGTAGATCCCGTCACGCAAGAAGTCCGCCTCCGGTCGCCGGAGCTCGTGGCCTAGCTCCGCCAACCGCTCGATGCGGGCCACACACTTCGCATGGGCGATCGGGTCGCGACGATGGAGTTCCGCGAGCCACTGGCGCACGGGAGCGGTGCCGTCGGCGTCTTGGTAGAATCTGAGCTGCGTCTTCGGCATGGACGGAACGGAACTGTATACCATTTATGGTATACGTCAACCCCTGACTCACGCTCCACCGCCCCAAAGGCCCATTGGTCCGAACGGCTGGCACGCGGCAGGCAGATGCGTAATGCCCGGTGCGCCCAACGACGAGCTGCGGTCGCTCCAGTGCGCACGCGTCCCCTAAGCGCGCGCCACCGCCCGTCGTGAGCGAGCGACGCGCTCACGCGATCGTGCGCGACGCACGCCGACGGTCTCCGGCGAGGCGTTTCGCAGCGTCCACGCCTCGACGCCAAGAGCGAGACCAAGTCGCGCGCGCGCCCTTTTGGTCGAACGACACAACTCTCTATTTCATTTGACGTTGCGTCACGGCGGCTCACTTCACCGCATGGGACTTAAAATCCCAAGCCCGCAAGGGCGTTCGGGTTCGACCCCCGACTTCCCCACCACCTTCAGTCCATGGAGATCCACCAGGATCCATGGAGGTCCACCGAGGAACGCCAAGAGCGACGCCAAGAGCGAGACCAAGTCGTCGGCCACCGATGGGGTGTCGATTGGTCACTTCCACATCGCTGGGCGGAAACCGACCCAGGCGAGATCTCCACCGACTGAGCATCGGTCGGTTACGCTGCCCGACCGACGCGATGCGTCGCAACGGAGACTGGCCATGCGCGCTCCGATCATCTTGCGTTCCCCCTCGCGACTCACACTCAGCCAGTCGCGCCCTCAGGGTCCGACATGGCGGAGCAAGTCCTCCGCCGCCCGGTTTCTCTGGACATCCGACTGCAACGCGGTTGCGTGACCGCAGGAGGCAACGATGTCAGGGAAGAAGCAGCAGAGCGGAGAGTCGTCGGGAGCTCGAAGGGCGAACGACGAAGCTGTGACGGGCGAGCGTGGACGCTTCTCGTCGAGGCGGGTTACATCGCGACCGTGACCGCGAACCCGACCGCGTACGTGCAACTCCTGGACGAGGGCTCCGTGGTGTTTCGCCCCGTGCCCGTCGAGCCTTTCGGACCCGACGTCGTTCGGCTCACTGCGCCGAGCGACTACGACTCGGAGATCGACACGTGGGAGTTCCCGCCAGGCGCGGTGGTTCGAGTTGCGCCGCGTCGCCTCGCTACGAAGGCCTCACGCTCGTAGCTGTCGCGCGCGTCCAGTAGATCCGGCGCGGAGCACCCGAACGCCAATGCAAGCGCGACCTTGCGCTCCGACACGTTGCGTGGTCCACGCGCTCGCTACGATGCGGTTCGGAGAGGGCCGCTCGGATCGTGAGCGGAAACTTTGGTGGGGCGACACGCGAGTCGCAGGTGGCCTCCCCACAAACTCACCGCGCCTTGCTGCCGATCACATGACCGATTTGCACCAAGCCGAACGTGAGGATCTTCAGCAAGGACCACCCGATGTTCTGCACGGTGCGCGCTGCATCTTCTTCGCCGTTGAAACCAGCGTCGCGCAGCGTCAGGGCATACTGGCTGAGGTGTCGGACGTCGACGATCAGCACGCGTCCGCCGACTTTCAGCACCCGCGCGATCTCGCGCACGGCAGTCTGGCGTTCGCTTGCGTTGTAGATGTTGTGCAGCGCAGCGCTGGAGAGCACGACGTCAAAGCTGGCATCATCGAACGGCAGCTTGCGTGCGTCGGCGGTCTGCACCTCGACGCGATCGGCGACCCCTTCGATCATCACGTTGTCCAACGTCGACTCCGGTTTGTTGCCGCTGAGATCCTCGGCTTGCCATATGTCGATGCCGACTGCGCGCCCCGTGGTTAATCGCTTGGCCGCG
This sequence comes from Planctomycetota bacterium, assembly GCA_021413885.1. Taxonomy (GTDB): domain Bacteria; phylum Planctomycetota; class UBA1135; order UBA1135; genus JACRIN01. Next base: position 5,516 of record JAIOPM010000033.1, on the reverse strand, counting down.
CCGATCATGAACAGCCCGCGCCCGCATCCCACATCCAGCACGCGCTCGTCGCCGCGCCATTCGAGCAGATCGAGATACGCTTCGCGCTCGCGCACCTTGCCGAACTTGCTCGACCAGATCATCCAGCCCGCCATCGCACCGCACGCCAGGCCTGACGAGATCAGCGGGCGGCCGAGCATCGCAAAGGGAGACTCTTTCCCCCACAACCCCGCCACCCGCGTGATCAGCGAGATGATTCCCAGCGCGCAGACGATCAGCATATTGCGGACCGCGATCGGCGCATCCACGCCGTAGTCAGCTCGTGCGGGTTCGCTCATCGCCAGCATCTTGATACAGATCTGTCCGCGATGACAAGTCCGTCGGCAGAACGAGGTGGTAGAACGCCGACGAAGTCATCGGCCCAGGAACGAAGTCCGCCCGGCGCATGGGCGGATCTCCTGATCGCTCGCCTGCACCCGAAAACCAAGGTACTCTCGGCCGCGACTCGGATGCGCGCGTGGGAGATCGCTGCGTCGCAAGTCGCGTCTCCAACACGCTATGGACACCGTCGCGATTCCTTGCCGCCACCGCGCGCTGATCCCCGTTCCTGAGGTCGGATGGCGGCGTCACGGGCGCGAGCGTTCTGCGCGCGCTATCCCGAATGCCACAGTACGTAAGCGAAACCGCAGGCGAAGATCAGGTCGCTGAGCAGAAAGCCCATCAACGCGTACTTCAGTCGCATCGAAGGCTGCACGGGAATGTCGACTTCAACCTTCGCTGCCAAGACTTGGATGTCCGCTTCCATGGAGCGACGAGCGTGATCGCCCATCGCCAGCGCCACGATTGCGACGATCGTGAACGCGAATCCGGCGAGCGGGAGTACGGCCGCGAATCGTGGCTCGATCTTTTCCTCGATTGAGAACTTCAGGCAAGCACCGAGCACCACGACCGCAATCGAGGTCGTGCGAAAATAGTCGCCGTGGAGCTTCTCCCGCTCCTCAAGCTTTCCCTTCAGCAGCATCCGGGCGACAGCGCGAGTTCGCCCTCGCCTGCGTTCTTGTCGTTGATCCGGTGAGCGTCGACTTGTCATGGGCTGCGCCTCGGTGTCGCCGCGCATCCTGAAGCGAACGACAGCGCTGCGCAAGATCGCGCCCGGTCGGGTTCACGGAGCGGTACGCTCGCGCGATGCTCCACCTCGGCACCTCCTCCTGGTCCGAGCCCAGTTGGGTCGGATCGTTCTACCCGAGCGGCACGAAGCCCGGCGAGATGCTCACGCACTACGCGACGCAGTTCTCGACCGTCGAAGCGGACAACACGTACTACGCGATCCCCTCGCGCAAGCTGGTGACCGGCTGGGATAAGAAGACGCCGAAGGGCTTCGTGATGTCGGCGAAGTTCCCGCGCTCGGTCGTGCACGGCGGCGACGGAGTGAAGCCGGACGCGACGAAGCTGTTCGACGCTGGCAAGACCGCGAAGTTCCTCGACGTGATGTCGCTGCTCGGTCCGAAGTGCGGACCGCTCGTGCTCCAGTTCCCCTACTTCAACCAGTCGGCGTTCCGCAGTCAGGCGGAGTTCCTGGCGAAGTTGGAGCCGTTCCTCGCTGCCCTGCCTCCTCAGTTCCGCTACGGCGTCGAGGTGCGCAACAAGGCGTGGCTGACTCGGGAGCTAACCGACGTGCTGCGGCAACACCGCGTCGCGCTCGTGCTGCTCGACCTGCTGTACATGCCGCATCCCGCTGACGTCGATCTCGACCTCGTGACAACCGACTTCGGTTACGTGCGCTTGATCGGCGACCGCAAGGCGACGGAGACCGCCGGTGCAGGACGGTTCGACCGCATCGTCGTCGACCAGACCGAGCGGCTGAAGCGCTGGGTCGAGTACCTCGCTGGGCTCGACGACAAGCTGCCGGTCTACACCTACGCCAACAACCACTTCGCCGGGCACGGTCCCGAGACCGTCAGGCAGTTGGAGAAGATGAGGGAGGCGAAGAGGTTGGAGGTGTAGGCACTTTGTCCGGTCGACGGACTACCCAAAAGCGGAAGGAGTTTTCCTACACCGCACGCCCGAGTTTTGGATTCACCTCCAAACGGCGCACGACCTCGCTGCGGCGCGGCCCGCGCGCAAGATCAAGCGTCTGCGTCCGTCCGCGTAGGGCGGTTCGCAGGTGCGCAGCAGTGAAGTTCCGAGCGTGCTGCCCGGCGCGTTCGCACCAGCGTCGAGCTTCTGCGCGATCCTCATCGGCGCGGCGCGCTCGACGAACCTGCGCATCGTTCGATCGAATTCTGCGCGCGAGCAACGCTGACGTTGGATGCGGAGATCGGGCACGCCGCGCTTCCGCGAGAGAAGCACTGTGGTGCGAACCGTTCTCAGAGTCCGTTCGCGCGCGGAAGCACTCGCGCTCGGAAGTCGTTCGAACGGCGTGAGTTGCCGCGCAGGCGACAATCGCTGCCGAGCGGCGCACTGAATCTCGCGGTGTCGCGCGCGACGCGCTGTAGAGACTCGCGGTTCCGTCGAACTCGTCTTTCCCGCGCGTCGTCGGCGGAGTGCGCGCGCGAGATCCGCGCTGCTCGCCGATGCGGTCGTAGCAGGCTCGGCGGAAGCAGGTAGATTCGTGATCTTCGGCGCGCGTGTCGCGGGCACAGGAACCTCCGATGTCGTGCGCCTCTCGTCCATCGATCTCGAAAGCGCAGGCGTGCATGACTGATGTGCTCGATCCCATCTCCTCCCCCCGACCTCTCGTTCGCGCGTTGCTCGCGATGGCGGCGCTGTCCGTGGCGGGCTCCACCGCGTCAGCCGGCACGTGGACCAAGCTCATCCACAACGCACCGCAGCCGATCAATCTGATGTTGCAACTTTCCGACGGCACGGTGATGGCCGCGCGGTTCGACAACGCGATCAGCAACGTCTGGTACAAGCTCACGCCCGACGCGACCGGGAGCTACGTCAACGGCACGTGGACGACGCTCGCGGCGATGCACGACACGCGGCTCTACTATCCGTCGCAAGTGCTGCGCGACGGTCGCGTGTTCGTCGCCGGCGGCGAGTACGGCAGCGGCGGCGGCAAAGCGGAGGTCTACGACCCGCTGACCAACGTGTGGACGCAGACCAATCCGCCTGCGGGGATCTGGAGCACCACCGCCGACAACTTCTACGACTGCAACAGCGAGATGCTGCCCGACGGCAAGGTCTTGTTGATGCCGGTCTTCCCGCACACGTCGGGTATTCCGCTGCGCTACGACCCCGCGACGAACACGTGGTCGAACGCGGGCAAGCTCTTCCGCGGCACGTGGCAGGACGAAGCGAGTTGGGTGAAGCTCCCCGACGACACGATCCTCACGATCGATCCGTGGGGCCAATTCTCCGAGCGCTACGTCCCGTCGACGAACAAGTGGATCGACGACGGTGTCCTCCCGCTCCCGATGTACGACCCGTTCGGTGAAGAGCTCGGCGGCGCGCTGCTGCTGCCGAACGGCAAGTCGTTCTGGCTCGGCTCGACCGGGCACACGATGCTCTACACGCCGAGCGGTTCGACCGCGCCGGGCGTGTGGATCGCGGGTCCCGACATCCCGTCGGGCAAGGGCACGCCCGACGCGCCGTGCGCGGCGTTGATCAACGGCAACGTCCTTTGCGCGGTGAGTCCGATGGCAACGGCGGGCAATCACTTCCCGTCGCCGACGACGTTCTACGAATACGATCCGGTCGCGAATGCTTTCGTCTCGGTCGGCGCGCCCGTCGGTTCGCAGGACAACATCTCGACGTACCAGGCCGCGATGCTCGATCTGCCCGACGGCAAGGTCCTCTACTCGCACATGGGGAGCGACGTGTACGTCTACACGCCGACCGGCGGACCGATCGCGGCCGGCAAGCCGACGATCACGAGCCTCACCGGCAACCTCGACGGCTCCTACCACTTGGTCGGCACCGGTCTGAACGGGATCTCCGCCGGAGCGACGTACGGCGACGACTTGCAGATGAACACCAACTATCCGTTGGTGCGTCTGGTCAGCGGCTCGAACGTCTACTACGCGCGCACCTACAACTGGAGCAGCACCGGCGTGATGACCGGCAGCACGCCGGTCTCGACCGAGTTCCGTTTGCCGGCGGGCTTCCCGTCGGGGTCGTTCTCGCTCTATGTCGTCGCGAACGGCTTCGCTTCGGATCCGTGGGCGTTCAACTCGTGTCCGTTGCCGGTCGCCTACTGCACCGCCAAGGTCAACTCGCAGTTCTGCATCCCGGCGATCGGCTACTCCGGTTCGGCGAGCGCGTCGTCCGCGGCGCCGTTCGACGTCACCGGCTCGCAGTTCTTGAACAAGAAGTTCGGCTTGCTCTTCTACGGTCTCGCCTCGAACGGCACGGCGTTCCAGGGTGGTCACTTGTGCGTGAAGTTGCCGGTCGTGCGCACCACGGTCCAATCCTCCGGCGGCAGCCCGAGCGGAATCGACTGCACCGGGACGTACACGTACGACTTCAACGCGCTGATCCAGGGCGGATCCGATCCGACCTTGGTCGCGAACACGGCGGTCTACGCGCAGTACTGGGCGCGCGATCCGCAGGACTTCACGGGCTTCGGCACGAGCTTGTCGGAAGGACTGACGTTTACGATCTGCCCCTGATAAGTACGGACCGGTGAAACGCCGGTGACGACTTCCCGATCCGAATCGTGCGAGGCCGACTGCTCGAGAGAGCCGTCGGCCTCGCGCGCTTCCGCTCGACGAATGCCGGCGCTCGCTGCACGGTTCTCCGATCGTCGGTGAATCCGCGCGAGGGCTCGGTGCGAAGAGCGCGGCGTGCAACCGACCTCGACGCCGGACACTCGCTCGTATGAACGGATCTCGTACTCTGTCGGACTCGCGCGACTGCGGACGGTCATCCCGCATCACACCGTGCGCATCGAGCGCATCTCGCGCTGGTCGGTCGGCATGCACGTCCACCACTGTGCGCTGAGCGTCAGCGCGATCGTCACGGAACTCGAACGATCCGTCCCGCCGCCGCCGTTCGCGTGGCGATCGTGGATCGGACGGATCGTGGTGTGGCGCGGTCGACTTCCGCGCGGACGAGCGCAGGCGCCCGAACAGGTGCAGCCGTCGGTCGAAGCTTCGCCCGAGCAACTCCTGGAGCTGCTCGACGCCGCGGCGCGCGACATCGAACGTGCGCGCGGACTCTCGGCCGACCGTTGGTTCGGCCATTTCGCGCTCGGCGTGCTGCCGCGTGATCGAGCGCTGCGCTTCGTCGAAGTGCACACGCTCCATCACGCGCGCATCGTCGAGGAGCTCCTCGCCGCGCAATGAGCGCGCGGTCGTCGTCAGTCCGCGCGCGGCTCCGAGAGCGTCGCGCAGTGCGGACCGCCGCCGTGCCAATTCAACGGCGACGCGTGGACGAAACGGATCGCGCGGCCAGGGAACGCGCCTTCGAGTTGCACGCGCACGCGCTCCTGCAACGCGGGATCGGTGCCGTCCTCGACGAAGCTCGGCACGAGCACGACGTCGTTGGCGATCAACAGGTTCAAGTAGCTGGCGGCGGCGACTTGGATCAACTCG
>JAIOPM010000058.1 GCA_021413885.1 Planctomycetota bacterium | reverse complement strand
GCCGATGCCCGACGACAGTTCGCCGTTGGCCAGGTTCTGCAGACCGGTCGTCATCGCCTTGATGCCGCCCGCGATCACGTTCGTGTAGCTGATCACGACGCCCGCGGCGAGCAACGCGACCGCCGAGTTGCGCTTCTTCACTTCGGCCCAGATCTCGATGCCGGAGAGCAGACCGCTGACGATCTGGAAGCCCTTGTTGATCGCGAACGCCGCGATCGAGAGGCCGACGATGAGCTGCACGACGCCCATCAAGAGACCGAAGCCGGCGCCGAGGATGCTCGGACCCGTCGACGCCGCTTGGGCGCCTTCGTTCGTCGTTTCGAGGAGCGGGAGGACGTTGGTGAGGAGGAGCTGAGTGGTCGTCGACATGTTCGGGAGCTCGGGGTTCGGGTGCGGGATCCGGGTCCAACCGGATTCGAAGGGGCGAAGAGGATAGCGACGGCACTCGCGCGACTCCACCGGCCGCGGTGCGGGCCTGGCCCGCGTTCGGAGCCGTCGCGCGCCTGCTAGAGTGCGCGCGGTCGCTCACCCCCGAAGGGCCTTGCCATGATTCGATCCTCGTTCGTCGTCGCTCTCGCGCTCCTCGTTCCGCAGGCCGTCGCGCAGAAGACGGAGTTGCCGCCCGACCTCGTCGCGTTGGTGCCGGCGGACGCCGCGGTGTGGGCTCAAGTGAGTTCGATCGACGCCTTGGCGCGCGAGCTCCAGCCCTTCTTCGCGATCGAAGCCCCCGATCAACCGCCTCTCACCGGCGTCGGCATGCTCGCGTTGCTGCGCGGCGCGGTCGATCTGCCCGGCGACATCGAGTACATCGATCCGTCGCGTCCGATCGGCGTCGCGGTGCGCATCGCGCGCGGCAGTGCCGTGCCGACCTTCATCGTGCCGACGCGCGATGCGGCGAAGTGGACGGCGTCGGTCCAGGGCGCGGCGGAGCAAGTGAGTTGCACGACCGCGGGGACGTACGTCGGCTGCACGCTCGGCGCGGCGCCGGCAGCGCCGGCCGCGAACGCTGCGCCGTCGACGTTGTTGGTCGGCTTGCCGCGCGGGCTCGTTTGCGCGCGCGTCGACGTCGCGCGGTTGACGACGACCTTCAAGCTCGAGATCGACGCGGCGCTCGGCCAGTTCGAGCAGATGATCGAGGCGGGCGCGTTCGAGACCGAAGCGGTTCCGTTCGACATGAGCGAGATGCTCGACACGTACCTGCAATTCGCGAAGGACTTCGTCGCTTCGGCGGAGCGGCTCGACCTCGTGTCGGATTCCCGCGGCGGCGACCTCGCCGTGTTGCTCGAACTCCGCAACAAGACCGGGAGCCCGCTCTCGAAGTACGCCGACGCCGAACGCGTCGACTATCAGGCGCTCGCTCGCCTCGTCGATCCGAACGCGGCGTTGCAGATGGTCGGCTCCTATTCCCAGCGCACGACGCTCGAGATGTCGAGCGCGATGTACGAGTCGATGTTCGACATGCTCACGCAGCAGGGCGCGGTTCCGCCGGCGGTCATCGCGGCGTTGCGCGCGTTGTTCGCCCACGCGAAGACTCTCGCGGAGACGTCCGGCCGTTCGATCGCGGCGTCCGGGGACGTCGGGGCGCGCGGCGTCGAGCTCGCGTACGTCTTGGCGCCGCCGAAACCGGACGAGCTGGTGAGCGGGTGGAGTGCGCTGCTGGCCGATCCCGCGTTCGCCGCGCTCGGTGTGAAACGCGGCGAGGAACGCAAGCTCGACCTCGGCGGCGTCGCCGCGAAGAGTTGGGACGTCGCCGTCGACGTGCGCGCCGCCGCCGCGGCGCTCGATCCCGACTTCACGGCCGACGCGACCGCGTTCGAGATGTTGGAGGAGGTCCGTCGCCGCGTGTTCGGCGGCGAGTCCTTGCGCGTGACCGCCGCGCGTTCCGAAGGCAAGGTCGCGCTGCTCGTCGGCGGCGACGAGGCGTGGCGCGCGGCCACGGCGAAACGCTTGCTCGGCGCGAGCACGCCGTCGCCGGAGCTCGCGCGGCTCGTCGGTCTGATCGAGGGCGCGAATCCGGGCTCGGTGACGCGCGTCGACTTCGGTCGCGCGCTCGCGGGCTTCGCCAAGCTCTTCGAAGGCACCCGTGCCGCGGAAATGGACTACGACGACGTGTTGTCGATCGTGCGCAAGTTCGGAGCGAAGCCGATGACGCTCGCGTTCCACTGGGGCGCGACGCCCGCGAGTTGGACGGCCGGGATCGTCGTCGGCAAGGAAGGCGCCCTGCACTTCGCGAAATGCGTTCGCGAGCAGGAGGACGCGCAGCGTCGGCACGTTCGCGTGAACGAAGACTTGCTGACGATCATGGGTGGCCTCGATCACTACGCCGCGCAGAACGACGGCAAGTTTCCGAGCGAGCTGAAGACGCTGACGATCCTGGACGAGAACGGCGCGGCGTATCTCGACGCGCTGCCGTCCGATCCGTGGGGACGTGCGTACCTCTATCGACTCTCGCCCGACGGAACGCAGTACATCGTCAACACGCTCGGCGCCGACGCCAAGGAAGGCGGCAGCGGGGAGAATGCGGATCGCTCGAGCGAACAGCTGCAACTTCCCGAACAGAGCTACGACGAAGACTCCGGCGGAATGGACGAGGACGGCGAAGAGGAAGAAGAGGAGTGATCGACGCGCGTTCGCGGTCGGTCAGGAGCGAGTAGACGACGCGTGAACGACGCGTGATCTCGGAAGTCGCGCTTGCGCCTCGGCGCGCGCGAGCGCACAACGAAGGAGCATGAGCGGCGCGCGGGAAGAAGTCGGCTGGTTCGCGCGCTTCGCGTTGATCCGGCGCGAGGAACGCGCGGCGTGCTTGTGGGCCGGGCTCTACTTCTTCTTCGTGCTCGCGAGCACGTTCGTCCTGCGGCCGGTGCGCGAACAGACCGGCGTGAAGGAAGGGCTCGACAACCTGCCCTGGCTCTTCACCGGGACGTGCGTGGCGATGGTGCTCGCGCACCCGCTCTATTCCTGGCTGATCGCGCGCTTCCCGCGGCGGATCTTCCTGCCGCTCGTCTACCAGTTCTTCGCGGTCGCGCTGCTGGTGTTCGCGGCGCTGTTCCAGTGGACGTCGTCTGAGAAGGGCAGCGCGCTCAACTGGATCTTCTTCATCTGGTTCAGCGTCTTCAATCTCTTCGCGATCGCCGTGCTGCGCGGCTACCTCGCCGACGTCTTCAGTCCGGCGGCGGCGAAGCGCGTGTTCGGCGTGATCGGAGTGGGCGGGACGCTCGGCGCGCTGGCGGGCTCGAAGTTCACGGCCGAGTTCTCGTCCTCGTTGCCGCGCCCGACGTTCTTCCTCGTGTCGTTGGTATTGCTCGAGCTCTCCGTCCTCTCGATGACGCGCGTGCGCAGCGCAGCTCGGGACCTGGTCCACGAACCGGAGTCGGTCGAACGCGAGGTGCGCGTCGGCGGCTCGCTCGCGTCGAGCATCCGCCTCGCCTTCGGCTCGCCGTACTTGCTCGCGATGTCCGCCGTGATGCTGCTGTCGGCGATGAGCTTCACGATGTTCTACGCCGAGCAGGCGGCGATCGTGAAGGCGAGCTTCACCGACGACGCGTCCCAGACCACGGCGATGGCGAACATCGATTTCTGGACGCAGACGCTGACGTTGGTGCTCGAGCTCTTCATCACGGGGCGCGTCCTCTCGCGCCTCGGCACGCCGGTCGCGTTGGTCGCCTTGCCGGCGGTCGCGGTGATCGGCTTCTCGGTGCTCTCGATCTCGCCGACGTTCGCGGTGCTCGCGTGCGTGCAGGTCGCGTTGCGCGGTACGAACTACGGCCTTGCGTCACCGGCTCGCGACGTGCTCTACACGCCGCTCTCGCGCGAGGTGAAGTACCGCGTCAAGGGTTTGATCGAGACGTTCGTCTGGCGCGTCGGCGATCTGATCGGCATCTGGATGAAGCCGATGGTCGGCGGCGTCAGCGGCGGGATCACCGCGATCGCGGTCGCGATCGGGCTCGTTTGGGGCGTGCTCGCGTTGTGGCTCGGCCGCACGCACGAGAAGAAGGAGCGCGAGGTCGTGGCCCCGAGCGCGTGACGACAGCGGCGGCGCGCGCCGCTATCCTCGGCGCGCCATGATCCACGCCGCTCTGCTCCTCGCGTTCGTTCCGCCCGCCGACTTCGACGCCACGTTCACCGGCCGCACGCTGCGCTTCGACTACCACCACGTCGGCACCGCGACCGAGCAGCACGTCGCGTACGCCGGCTTGCGCATCGAGGGCGAGTGGCCGGGCTCGCGCAAACAGTTGGTCGATCCGGTCGACCTCGGCAAGTACCGCTTCCGCGTGCTCGATGTCGCGTCCGGCGACGTGCTCTTCGCGCGCGGCTTCTGCAGCATCTTCGGCGAGTGGGAGACCACCGGCGAAGCGAAGCAGAGTTGGCGCGCGTTCGAGGAGTCGCAGCGCTTCCCCGAGCCGCGCCGTCCGGTCTTCCTCGCGCTCGACGAGCGCGGCGACGACGGCGCGTTCCACGAGTTCTGGCGCCAGGAGATCGATCCGACGTCGCGTTTCGTCGATCGTTCGCCGCTCGTCAAGAACGGCGACGTGATCACGCTGCGCGAAAACGGGCCGGCCGCGACCAAGGTCGATCTGCTCGTGATCGCCGACGGCTACACCGCGGCGCAGCGCGGCGAGCTCGAGGCCGACGCGAAGCGCCTGACCGACACGTTGCTCGCGACGCAACCGTTCGCGCGCCACGCCTCCGATTTCAACGTGCGCGTGCTGCACATGCCGGCGCCGTCGAGCGGCATCTCGAATCCGCGCAAGGGCGACTGGAAGACCAGCCAACTCGGCCTTTCGTTCAACGCGTTCGACAGCGATCGCTACGTGCTGACGTTCTCCGATCGCGTGTTGCGCGAAGCCGCGGCGAACGTGCCGTACGACGCGCTCATCCTGCTCGCCAACGAGCGTAAGTACGGCGGCGGCGGGATCTACAACTTGTGGGCGACGTGCGCGGCCGACACCGAGCCCTCGCCGTACGTCTTCGTCCACGAGTTCGGCCATTCGTTCGCGGGCCTCGCCGACGAGTACTACAGCTCGCAAGTCGCGTACGAGGACTTCGTCGCGCCCGGCGTCGAGCCGTGGGAGCCGAACGTCACCGCGTTGCTCGATCCGTCGAAGCTGAAGTGGCGCGACCTCGTCATCGCCGGCACGCCGTTGCCGACGCCGTGGGGCCAAGCGAAGTACGACGAAGTCGACCTCGCGTACCAAAAGAAGCGCAAGGCCGCGATCGACGCGAAGGCGACCGAGGAGACCAACGAGGCCTTGATGCGCGAGATCAAGACCCAGACGCAACCGCTCATCGCCGCGGAGAAGTTCGTCGGCAAGGTCGGAGCGTTCGAAGGCGCCGCGTACCAGGCGAAGGGGCTCTACCGACCGGAGGTAGATTGCATCATGTTCACGCGCAACCCGACGAGCTTCTGCAGGGTGTGCGAGCGGGCGCTGGAGCGCACGATCGCGCGCTTCACCGAATGATGTCCTCCCCGGGCCGGACATCTTGACCGGGTCCACACGCGGCTTTCGTCGGAAGCCCGCGACACGGATCTAGCGTTCCGCCTCCGCGTCGGTGAAGCTCGATGGACCCTCGCCGCGCGGCGGCAGCCGCGCCCTTCTCGTCGAGGACACGTTCGTGAACTCTCTCTGTCTCCGCCTCTTCGTCGCCTGCGTTCCGTCGGTCGCATTCGCGTTCCAGACGACGACGCGCGTCAGCGTCAACTCGGCCGGCGTGCCGGCCGCGGTCGGCTACTTCAGCTTCGCCGGCGGCGTGTCGAGTGACGGACGCTTCGTCACGTTCGCGAGCAACGCGCCGAACCTGGTCGCCGGCGACACGACGCCGAACACCATCTACGACGCGTTCGTCCACGATCGCACGACCGGCGTGACGACGCGCGTGGGCTTGAGCTCGCTCGGCGCGCAACCGAACGGCTCGGTGGTGCCGACATCGATCTCGACCGACGGACGTTGGATCGTCTTCTGGAGCACCGCGAGCAACCTGGTCGTCGGCGACGTCAACGGCACGAGCGACGTGTTCGTGCGCGACGAGCTCACGCACACGACGCAGCGCGTCGACCTCGGCCCGGGCGGTGTCGAAGCGACCGGGATCAGCAACCAACCGCGGATGACGCCGGACGGAGCGTCGGTGCTCTTCACCTCTCAAGCGAGCAACCTCGATCCCGCGAAGACGACCACGCTCTTCGCGCCGTTCGTGCGCAACGTCGCGGCGAACGTCACGTGGTCGCTCCAACTGATTCCCGGCGGCGTCCAGCCGGACGGCAACTCGATCGGGCAAGCGATGTCGAGCGACGCGCGCTTCTTCGGCGTCGCGAGCCTCGCGACCAACCTCACGCCCGGCGACGCGAACGGCAAGGCCGACGTCTTCGTCCACGATCGCACGCTCGGTACGACGACGTTGGTCAGCGTCGACCTCGGCGGCGCGACCGGCGCCGGCGGCAGCGATGCGATCGACGTCAGCGACGACGGTCGCTACGCGGTCTTCGCGAGCTTCTCGCCGGATCTCGTCGCGAACGACACCAACGGCACGGCCGACGTGTTCCTGCGCGATCTCCAACTCGGCGTGACCACGCGCCTGTCGGAGAACATCTTCGGCCAAGAGGGCGACGGCACGAGCTACAGCCCCGACCTCACGCCCGACGCGCGCTTCGTCGCGTTCTCCAGCGCGTCGACCAACCTCGCGCCCGGTGACGGCAACGCCGGCTACGACCAGTTCCTCTACGATCGCAACACGTTCCAGCTCGAGGCGTTGAGCGTCACGAACTCCGGCGCGTTCAGCGGAGGCGACACCACGGCGCGCGCGACGTTCCTCTCCGCGAACGGCGGCGTGGCCGTGTTCTCCGGCGCGTGGGCCGGCATCGTGCCGACGCAGCTCTTCGCGAACGACACCGTCTACGCGCGCGATCGCACCGTCTCCGCGAACGTCACCACCTACTGCACCGCGAAGGTCAACAGCGTCGGCTGCACGCCGTACATCACGTCGGCCGGCATCCCGGAGCTCAGCGGCAACGACAACTTCCATCTCGCCGCGCAGAACGTGTTGATCAACAAGTCCGGCGTGTTCTTCTGGGGCACCGGGCCGACCGGCATTCCGTTCGGCGGCGGCTTGCTGTGCGTGAAGGCGCCGGTGATCCGCACGTTGGTGCAGAACGCCGGAGCGGCCAACGGCGGACTGTGCTCGGGCTCGTACTCGTTCGCCTTCTCGCAGGCCTACATGCTGGCGGAAGGCGTGCTCGCGGGCGACACGCTCTACGGACAGTTCTGGAGCCGCGACTCGGGTTTCGCCGCGCCGGCGAACATGGGCCTCACCGACGCGGTGCGTTTCGTCGTCCTGCCCTGACGCGCGGCGTTCACCGAGCCGCAGGATCGTTCGGTCCCATTCCGCGCAGGAAAATGAGTTCGCTGGTCACCGGGTCGGAGAGACGCGGCCGGATCCAGATCTCGCGATAGTCGACGTAGCCGAGCCAACACAGTGCCGCGACCGCGGCGGCGCAGAGCACTCGTCCCGCGCGTTTCCGTTCGGCGCTGCAGAGATCCCACAGCAAGAGGACCGCGAGCACGCGCAACGGCGTCTCCAGCAACTCGACGTAGCGCAGGTTCTTGGTGAAGAAGCCGAGTGCGGCCACCTGACACACGTACACCAGCGCGAAGCCGAAGGGCACCGCGTCGTACTCGCCGCGTCGTCGCCGCCAGAGTGCGACGCCGATGCCGGTGAGTCCGAGCAACGTCGGCCACGGCGACATCAGGATCTCGTCGATCGGATAGCGATACCAAGCACCCGATCCATACGCGATCGCGTAGGCGTTGGTGTTCGGCGACACGAGCACGATCTTCAGCACCTCGAAGAACGGGCGCACTCCGCCGGCGGCGAAGGTCCACAGCACGCCGCTCAGCACGAGAGGTAGGGCCAGCGCGGCGAGCGTGCGCCCGATCGGGACTTCGCGGCCGCGCTGCCGGCGCTCGATCGCCGCGTGGACGACGAACGGCAGGCACAGGAGCACCGCGACTTCCTTGGTCAAGATCGCGACGGTGAACGCCGCGACGAAGCCGAACCAGCGCAGACGTCGCTCGGGCTCGCGCACGTACTCGAAGAACAGTCCGAGCACCGCGACCTGGGTCAGCGTGGTGAAGCTGTCCATCAACGCGAGACGCGACAGTCCGAGACACAGCGGCGAGAACGCGATGAGCGTCGCGATCAAGACCGCGCGGAAGTCGCCGAACCAACGCCGCGCGAAGGCGAACGACACCAAGATCAGTGCGAGGTGCGAGGCGAGCGAGAGCTCGGAGAGCGACGCGAGCGACAGTCCGAAGACCTTGGACCACAACGCGCTCGCCGCGATGAACCCGACGCGGCTCGGCGACGGATAGATCCAGTGCCGTTCGTCGCCGAGGTACGTGCGGAAGAGATCGGGGAATGCGCCGGGTCCGCGGCTCGCCACCTCCGACATGTAGTGGAGGTAGTAACCGTCGTCCGAGCGCGAGTTGTAGGCCACCGCGTCGAGGCTCGACGCGACCATCCAACCGACCAGCGCGGCGACCGCGACGACGAGCGCCCACGCCGCGAGGCCGCGGCCGCGCGCCGCCGCGCGTTCTTGCGTGTCTCGAGGAACGGCGGGGGTCGCCATGCGCTCGCGCGATGTTAGCGTTCCGCACGGCGGTGGCCGCGCGCGGGCCGGACGGCCGTCGGGTCGCAAGAGCTGCGCAAGCGGCGCGCGCGGGACTTCAGAGCTCGCGGGCGCGCCTGTAACGTGCTCGCCCATGAACTCCAAGTTGCGCCTCGGCCTCGTCCTCCTCGCCCTCTCCGGTTCCGCGTTCGCGCAGACGAAGTTGCTGCGCTTCCCAGACGTGCACGGCGACCGCGTCGCGTTCTGCTACGGCGGCGACATCTGGACCGCGTCGACCGCGGGCGGCGCCGCGACGCGCATCACGGCGCATCCGGGCGTCGAAGTGTTTCCGCGCTTCTCGCCCGACGGGCAGTGGATCGCATTCACCGGCCAGTACGACGGCGACGAGCAGGTCTACGTCGTGCCGATCGGCGGCGGCGTGCCCAGGCAACTGACGTGGTATCCCGCGCGCGGTCCGTTGACGGCGCGGTGGGGTTGGGACAACCAGGTCTACGGTTGGAGCAAGGATTCGAAGCAGGTGCTCTTCCGCTCGATGAGCGAAGGTTGGGACCTCACCGACACGCGCCTCTATCTGGTGTCGATCGACGGCGGACTGCCGAAGCCGCTCGCGATGCCGGTCGCCGGTGGCGGCGATCTCTCGCCCGACGAGAAAAAGGTCGTGTACTCGCCGCTGACGCGCGACTTCCGGACGTGGAAGCGTTACGAGGGCGGTTGGGCGCAGGACCTCTACACGTTCGATCTCGCGAGCCACGCGCTCGAGCCCGTCGCGCACTCGATCCGCACCGAGCGCGATCCGATGTGGATCGGCGAGCAGATCTGGTTCGTCTCCGATCGCGACGGCTTCTTGAATCTGTACTCGTTCGACCTCGCGTCGAAGAAGGTCGAACAAGCGACCAAGAACACCGGCGTCGACGTCCGTTGGGCCGCGCGCGGCGAAGCGGGCGAGATCGTGTACGAGCTCGGCGGCGAGCTCCACCTCTACGACACGAAGAAGAAGGCCGATCGCAAGCTCGACATCCGCGTGCCGACCGACGGACTTTCCGCGCGGCCGTCGACGATCCACGTCGGCGACGGCATCGAGAACTTCGACGTTTCGCCGAAGGGCGAGCGCGCGCTCTTCTGCGCTCGCGGCGACGTCTTCACCGCGCCGATCGAGAAGGGCGTGCCGCGCAACTTGACGCACAGCTCGCGTTCGCACGAGAAGCGCGCCGCGTGGTCGCCCGACGGTTCGACGATCGCATTCATCTCCGACGCGAGCGGCGAGGAAGAGCTCTGGACCGTCGCGCAGGACGGCTCGACCGCGCCCGAGCGCCTTTCGACCGACGGCCACACGATGCGCAACGATCCGCGTTGGTCGCCCGACGGCAAGTCGATCGCGACGTCGGACGTCACCGGGCGTCTGTACGTCTACTCGCTCGCGACCAAGACCGGCCGCGAAGTCGCGCACGATCCGGCGGGGGATCTCGGCGACTACTCGTGGTCGCCCGACTCTCGTTGGCTCGCGTTCACGCTCGACGATTCGAACGGCTACGGCTCGATCTGGATCTGGGGCGCGGACGACGCGCAGCTCCACCGCGTCACCGACGAGTTCTTCGACGAGTCCGAGCCGGTGTGGGATCCGAAGGGCAACTACCTCTACTACCTCTGCGATCGCGAGTTCGCGCCGCAGCTCAACCTGCTCGAGTGGAACTTCTCGGTGACGCGCTCGACCGGCCTCTTCGCGCTCGCGCTGAAGAAGGACACGCCGCACCCGTTCCCGCCGCAGAGCGACGAAGTCACCGTCGCGAAGAAGGACGACGAGAAGAAGGCGGCCGACGCCAAGGGCGATGCGAAGCCTGAGGCGAAGTCGGATGCGAAGCCCGACGCGAAGGACGACAAGAAGCCCGACGACAAGTCCGACGCGAAGAAGGACGAAGCTCCGCCCAAGGTCGACATCGACTTCGACGGTCTCGCCGCGCGCGTCGTGCGCGTGCCGATCGACGCCGACAACTATCAGGGGCTCTCGGCGAACGCCGAGCACCTGTTCGTCACGCGCGGCGGCGCGCCGTTCTACGGTCGCGAGAGCGAACGTCAGACCGCGCTGATCGCGTACGAGCTGAAGGAACGCAAGCCGACGACGGTGGTCGACTCGGTCAACGGTTACGTGCTCTCGAGCGACGGTTCGAAGCTCCTGGTCGCCGAGGGCGGCGCCTTCCAGCTCTACGACGCGAGCGCGAAGGGCAAGGACTCGAAGAAGACCGTCTCGACCGCCGAGCTCACCGTCGACCGCGTGCCGGCCGACGAATGGGCCGAGGTCTTCGACGAGGTCTGGCGCCGCTACCGCGACTTCTTCTACTGCGACAACATGCACGGCTACGACTGGAAGGCGTTGCGCGCGCAGTACGCCGCGCTCTTGCCGCACGTCGCGCACCGCGCGGACCTCAATTACGTGCTCGGCGAGATGATCGCCGAACTCAACATCGGCCATGCGTACGTCACCGGCGGCGACTTCGACATCCCGCCGCGGCCGTCGGTCGGACTGCTGGGCTGCTTGTTCGAGCTCGATGTCGCGGTCGGCCGCTACAAGATCACGCGCATCCTGCCGGGTCAGAACGACGAAGCGCGCTACCGTTCGCCGCTGACCGAAGTCGGCGTCGACGTGAAGGTCGGCGAGTACGTGCTCGCGATCGACGGCGTCGACCTCGCCGCGAACGACAGTCCGTATCGTTTGTTGCGCAACAAGGCCGATCGGCCGGTCGAGCTCCTGGTCGGCCAAACCGCCGACCCCGCGCGCGCGCGCAAGGTCAAGGTCAGTCCGCGCGACTCCGAGAGCGATCTCTTCTACTTCGCGTGGGTCGCCGAGAGCCGCGAGCGCGTCGCCAAACTCTCCAACGGCCGTCTCGCGTACATCCACATCCCCGACATGGGCGCCGACGGCATCCGCGAGTTCATCAAGTGGTACTACGGTCAGGTCCGCAAGGACGGCCTGATCGTCGACGACCGGAACAACGGCGGCGGCAACGTGTCGCAGATGATCCTCGAGCGTTTGCGCCGTGTGTTGCTCGGCACGGGCTACGCGCGCAACAACGAGAACGTCGAGACGTACCCGCAGGTCGTCTTCAACGGACCGATGGTCTGTCTGCTGAACGAGAACTCCGCGTCCGACGGCGACATCTTCCCGTGGATGTTCCGCGAAGCGAAGCTCGGGCCGTTGGTCGGCAAGCGCTCGTGGGGCGGCGTGACCGGCATCTCCGATCACGGTCCGTTGATCGACGGCGGTTCGGTCAGCGTCCCCGAGTTCGGCCACGCGAACGCGAAGGGCCAGTGGGCGGTCGAAGGCTGGGGCGTCGAGCCCGACGTCGTGGTCGAGAACGACGCGAAGTCGATCCTCGATGGCCGCGACCCTCAACTCGAGAAGGCGGTCGAACTGCTGATGGCCGACTTGGCGAAGCGCGCTTCGGGTCTACCTCCGCGCCCGGCGGCTCCGGTGAAGACGCCGGCGCCGATCAAGCAGCGCTGATCGCGTTCACTTGCTCGCCGCCGGTTCCGCGAGAGCGGCGGCGGCGAGCTCGAGCAACACCGGGCCCGGCCCGCGCTTCAGCGCTGCGAAGTCGGAGGTGTTGATCTGCGCGGCGAGCGCGAGGTGCGAATCGCGCAGGTAGCCCAGCTCCGTCATGTAGCCCGGGAAGAAGCCCGAGTGGCCGACGAGAGGGCCGAGCTTCGTCTCGCGCACGATCACGCCGAGGCCGTACTTCACGCCGGGACCAAGCTGCGGCGCATCGACGGCGTCGAGCATCAGCGCGAGCCGCTCGGCGTCGAGCACTCGTCCGCCGTACAACGCGGCCGACCACTGCGCGAGATCGCGCGCGGTCGTCACGAACCCGCCGCCGGTCCACTCGAATTGTGGGTTGACCGCATAACGACCGTCGGTGAACACGCGATCGGGGAGCCGCAGCAGATCGTGCGCTCCCGCGTAACCCTGCGCGCAATGCGCGAGGTCGCGGTGCGTCGCCGGTTCGGTGTCGGCGAGTTCGAGCGGCGCGAGAAAACGCGCGCGGACTTCCTCGTAGAGCGAGTGCTCGCAGAGCTTCTCGAGGATCGCGCCGAGCACGATGTAGTTGGTGTCCGAGTAATCCCAACCCTTGCCCGCCTCGAACGGCGGCGCGGCGTCGAGCAGGTAACTGAGGCGATCGGCGATCGACCAGACCTTGTCGGGACTCGCGACGAGGTCGGCGGTGAAGCGCAGGTCGAGCTCGTAGCGCACGAGCCCCGACGTGTGGTTCATCAACATGCGCACCGTGATCGCCTTCGCGTTCGGCAGGCGCGCGAACCACGGTTCACTCTCGATCCAACGCGAGATCGGCGCGTCGAGGTCGAGCTTCTTCGCGGCGACGAGTTGCAGCGCGAGCGCGGCGAAGAACGTCTTGCCCGCCGAGCCCGTGAACATGCGGTCGCCGTTCGCGAGCGGACGCTTGGCCTCGCGGTCGGCGAAACCGCTCGCGAGCGCGAGCGTCGTCCCGTCGGGCCACACGAAGGCGACTTCGATCCCGGGGAAGCCCGCGGCGAGCGCGAGTTCGTCGAGCTTCTTCTGCAGCGCCTCGCGCCGAACGTCGACGGCCGCCGCACTCGGCGCCGCGCTTTGCGCGAACAGACTCGGCGCGCTCGAGAGCGCGCACGCGAGCACGATCAAGCCACGCGACCACTTCACGACGACCTCCGAGGCTCCGACCGAACGCGACGAGCGAAAAACGAACGCGCGGACGGCGCACGCGTTCGCGTCGCCGCCCGCGCGCAGAGCGAACTCAGCCCTTGTGCTCCGCGTGCCACGCTTCGAGGAGCTTCTTCTCGTCCGCTTCCGGCATCTGCGCCCAGAGCTTCTTGTGCTCTTCCTCGGGCTCGGTCTTGAACCACGCGAGCGTGTCCTTCGCCGTCGTGCCGATCGGCCTGAACTTCATGCCCGCCTTCACCGCACGCGCGTTGCTCCACGTGTGGAAGCCCGCCGTCTCACCGGTCGCCGGCGACCAGATCGGGAAACCCGCGCCGTGCTTCGCGAGGAAGTCGGCGTCGATCCACGTCAGCTTGACGTCGTTCTTCGTGTTCGCCTTGCAGGCTTCGAGCACTTCGCCCATCGTCAATTTGCGCTCGGGCCCGCATGCGTTGAACGTGCCGAACACGCGCTTCTCCGCGACGAGCACCAACCATTCCGCGAGATCGCGGACGTCGATGACCTGGATCGGATCACTGGGAGCTCCGGGCGCGACCATCTCGCCGCCCTTCTCGACGCGCGCCGGCCAGTACGTGAAGCGGTGGCTCCAATCGCCGGGTCCGCAGATGTAGCCCGGCCGCACGATCGTCGTCGCTTCGCCGAACGTCTTCGCGGCGGTCTCTTCGCACAACGCCTTGAGCGGACCGTAGTACTCGAACTCCTTGCCCATCGTCTCGAGCGTCGGATCGGTCATCGTCGCGAGCTCGGCGGTCTCGTCCGCGCCGACGACGTCGTTCTTCGCGTAGCAGCTGATGCTCGAGATGAAGACGTAGTGGTTGCAGCCGCCCTTCTTCAGGACCTCGGCCGACGCGCCGACCATGCGAGGGAAGTAGCCGCAGTCGTCGAAGACGACATCCCACTTGCGACCTTCGAGCGCCTTGAGCCCGTCGCCCTTCTTCGGATCGCGATCGCCGCGCAGCTTCTCGAGCTCGGGGAACAGTTCCGCGTTGGTCTTGCCGCGGTTGAAGAGCGTGACCGTGTGCCCACGGGACTTCGCGTATTCGACCAGCGGAGGCCCGATCAACTGCGTGCCGCCGAGGATCAAGATCTTGAGCGGCGCCGTCGGCTGCGCGCGTCCGAGCGCGGAAGCGCGTTGAAGAGCCAGACCGCTCGCCGCGACCGCGCCCGCGGCCACCGAATAACGCAGAACGTCGCGTCGTGAAGAGTGCATCGTTTCTCCTGAGGGGTTCGAAGGGAGGAGCTCCGGAGAGCATGCGAGATTGCGGCGCGCGCGCCAGCACGACTCGGTAAGGAACCTGTGCGCGTCGTGTGACGTCTTCGCGAGCCGCGTTATCCTCGCGCGCCCTCGAAAGGAGCTCGAACATGACGGCAGGCAAACCGGGTCCGGTCAACACGAATCGTTACCTCTCCGCGATCTCGAAGAAGGACCCGATCGCGTCGATGGCGGGCGCGCCCGATCGCATCGCGAAGCTCCTGCGCGGCCTCGACGAGAAGACGATGGCCAAACGTCCGGCGCCGGGGAAGTGGTCGATCAAGGAAGTGATCGCGCACCTCGCCGATGGCGAGTTCATGGTCGGCTCGCGGATCCGCATGGTCGCGGCGATGGAGAAGCCGGTGATGATCGGCTACGACCAGGACGCGTTCGTCGAACGGCTGCACGTCGACCAACGCACGACGGGCGAGCTCTTCATCGCGTTCGCCGCCGTGCGCGCCGCGAACGTCGCGTTGTTCGAGCTGTTGCCGAAGAGCTCCTACACCCGCGTCGGCCTGCACAACGAACGCGGCGAGGAATCGATCGGCGCGATGCTCGACATCTATTCCGGCCACGACTTGGTCCACGAGGAGCAGATCAAGCGCACGCGCGAACAGCTCGCCCCGAAATCGGCGGCGAAGTCCGCGAAGACTCCCGCCAATCCGAAACGCTGACGCGCGGCTCAGCGCGATTTCTGCAACTCGGCGCAATGCTCGGCGAGCTTGCCGAGCTCGTACGCGTTGCCCTTCGCGAAGAAGGCGTACACCGGATCCCAGTCCGCGCCTTCGCCGAAGCCGAGGTGCGCGCAACGCACGCGCGTCTTGTCCGCGCCGACGGGCTCGAAGGTCTGCACGACCCAGGTGCTCTCGGCGAGCTTCAGGAACTTCGCCGCTTCCGACACGTCGAAGCGCGTCGCGAGCAGGCGCTCGGGTTCGTACGCGAGGATGTGCGTCGTGATCGTCGTGCCGTCGGCGAGGTTCGACTGCGGGTCGTAGCTCGTCTTGATCACGCCGCCGACGGCGAGCTCGATCGACGCGCGCGCGACCATCCACGACTCGGCGCCGGCCTTCGTGGTGTAGAGCTTCCACACTTCCGCCGGAGTCGCGTCGACGATCTTCTCGCAGACCGTGGTGCGCACGGCGGTCGGCGCGTGCGAGGACGGAGCGGAGTGAAGGTACTTCTCGAGCGCGACGAGCTCGTGCTCGCGCTCCGCGCGGAACGCGGCTTCGATCGCGTCCGTCTTCGCGTCGTCGCTCCAACCGGCCGAAACCAGGCGCAGGTGCGTCTTGCCCGGCGCGCTCTCGGCGAAGTAGACGATGCTCCAGACCGGCGCGGTCGCCTTGGACTGCGTCGCGAGCAGGCGCTCGGGCTCGAACGCGAGGATCGTGCTCACGACGTCGTTGGAATCGCCGACGGCCGCGTCCGCGTCGACGTTCAGTCGCAGCGAGCCGCCGATCGCGAGCTCGATCTCCGCCTTCGGCGCGCACCAACCGCGCAAACCCTCCGCCGTGGTGTACGCGCGCCAGACCGCCGCGACCGGCGCGCCGACGTCGTGCTCCCAGACCAAGGTGCGCTCACCGCGCGGAGCGAAGGCCATCAAGGTGAACGCGACCACGACGCGAAGCGCTGCGAGTTGGAGCATGGGATTCGTCTCAGGAGGAACGGGGCTTCTTCCAGTCGCTCGCCTCGGCGAGCAACCGATCGAAATACGCACGCAGCTCGGCGACCGATTGGTCGTACGGATCGAGCGAGCGCTGGGCCTTGGCTTGCATCACCGCGCCTTCCATCACCGTCAGGACGAAGGTCGCGAGGCGGTCGGTGTCGGTCTTCGGCGGCAGACGGTTGCGGCCGGCGTCGAGGCAACCGCGCACCGCCGCGCACCATTGATCGAAGTTCGCCGCGACCTTGGCGCGGACCTTCGGGTGGGTGTCGGAGAGCTCGAGCGCGAGGTTGCCGATCGGACAACCGAGCGCGCACTCGGTCGACACCAACATCCGCCGGTAGCCGTCGAGGATCCCGAAGACGCGCTCGATCGGATCCGTGATGCGTTCGAACACCGGCGCGATCACCATCGGATCGAGGAGCGTGAGGTAACGGTCGAGCAAGGCGAGCACCAGGTCTTCCTTGGTCGGGAAGAAGTGGAAGAGGCTGCCGGGGTTGAGGTCGGCGCGTTCGAGGATCGCGGCGATGCCGGTCGCGGTGTAGCCCTGGGCGTGGAAGAGCTGCATCGCGGCGTCGAGCACGCGTTCGCGCGTCGGCCGCTCGCCCTGGTCGTCGATCCAACGTTGGGCGCGACTCAACGGGTCGTTGCTCCGAACCTTGACCGAGGCGCGGGTCTTCTTCGGACGGGGAGTCGAGCGGCGAGCCATCTTGAGCGGTCACTCAAGCCTGCACGACGCGGGCTCTCCTCGTCAAGCCCTTACACGTCGGGGCACGCACTTCGCACCGGCGCGCGCGAATTCGCGGCGACCGAGGCCACATCCCACGCATCGGCGATCGGGCGTGCGCGAATTCACGCCGCGCGTGCGGGTGCGCACACGCGGAGCGGAGAGACGAACGAAGGGTCCCCAGCCCCCGAACAACTCCCACTGAACTCAGCGTGGAGCCACCCCGAGACTCGCCGATTCGTCGCGAAGTCGTCGCTTCGTCGCCGCCGCGCGCGCTGCATCGCGCCGCGTCGTGCGACCGAGCGACGGCACGCGATTCGCGCCAAGGTCGAGCGCGTGCGTTCGACACGACCTCGCGCGATGCGGGCGCGAACGTGGACGGCGCACGACGTGAACGCTTTCGGAGCGCTCACGGGAGTTCGACGCGCGGACATGCTGGACGCGCGACGTGCTCGCGCGCTCGGCCTCGACGATTCCCCGAGGTCGAGCGCGCCCTTTTTTCCTCGCTCAGTGCCCGACGTTCGCCGGCGTCGCCTTCGCCGGCGGGCGGAAGAAGAGCGCGAGCATCACCGCGGCGACGAGCGCGGCGCCGCACGGGATCAGGAACAACGTGCGGAAGTCCGTGACCTCGTTCACGGTGAGGCGCTTCAGCAAGTAGGGACAGATCGAGTTCGCGAGCAACACGCCGAGGCCGAGGATCATCAGGTTGAAGAGGCCTTGGGCGCTCGCTCGCGCATCCTTCGGGAAGAACTCGTCGACGAAGATGTAGACGGTCGCGAAGAAGAACGCGTAGCAGATGCCGTGGAGCACCTGCACGAGCACGATCAGCCACGCATGCTGCGGGAAGAACGCGTACACCGCGAAGCGCGCCGCGTGGCCCAGGATTCCGACGATCATCGTCGTGCGCCAACCGAGCCGCGTGAGGACGACGCCGAGCACCGCCATCGTCGAGATCTCGGCGACTTGGCCGATGCTCATCACCGGCATGATCCAGTTGCCCGGGATGCCGACGGCCTTGCTGCCGAGGAACGAGCCCGTCCAGTTGAAGTAGCAGTTGTGGACGAACGCGTCGATGAATGCGACGAACCACAGCACGAGCACGAACGGATGCTTCAGGAGCTTCGCGGCTTCGAGCCACGCGAGCTGCCCCGTCGCGCCTTCCGCCTTCTTCGCCGGCGTGTGCGGCAACGTGAGGCTGAACACGGCGAGCACGAACGACGCCGCGCCCGCGACGATGAACGTCCAACGCGTCGCGGCCTTCAGCGCGTCGCCGCCGAGCCCCGAACCGAGCACCGCGCCCAACCAATCGACGATGCCCGTGGTGTGCGCCGCGTCGACCTTCGCCCAGTCGACGAGGATGAACGTGAACGGCCAAGCCGCGAGGATCCAACCGACCGTTCCGCCCATGCGCACCGGCCCGAACTGCTTCTGCGGATCGCTCATTTGCGCGAACGCGATCGAGTAGGTGATCGAGATCGTCGGCACGTAGAGCAGGCAGTGCACCAGCATCAGACCGAAGAACGGCCAGAACGAGTGCGTGTACGCGAGCCCGAACACCGCCGCGCCGCCGATCAGATGGCTGACCGCGAGAAAGCGTTCCGCGGAGAAGTGGCGATCCGCGAACTGGTTCGAGAAGACCATGCCGACGATCGCGGCGATCGGGAACGCGTTGAGGATCCACGCTTGCTCGCCCGGCGTGAATCCGAGGCTCGGCAGGTATCCGAAGATCAACGGCAACCACGCGCCCCAGATGAAGAACTCGAGCAGCATCATCACGAAGAGACGTGCCATCGGAGCGGGGGCGTTGGCCGACATGCGGAACTCCTTCGGAGTGGGGACGGCGAGAGCATAGGAGCCCGCGCCCGGCGCGCAACGCTCGAACGCGGCGTGCGCGCTACGGCTGCACGCCGCCCTCGCGCCACACGAGGCTGTGCTTCGGATCGACGACGACGCGCGAGCCGTCGTGCGCGACCAAGATCGCCGCGGTGTCGGGGAAACGCTCGACGAGCGCGCGCGTCGTTTCGTCCGACGCGAGCGCCGCCGCGGTCGCGAGCGCATCCGCGAGTTCGCCGCGCGGCGAGACCACCGTCGCCGTGCGCGCGTCGAGCGCGCCGAGCCCCGTTCGCGGATCGACGATGTGCGCGTAGCGCAGGCCGCCGATCTCGATGAACTGCTCCGCGTCGCCGGACGTCGACACCGCGGCGTTCGCGACGACGAGCACCGCGGGCTCGCCCTTCGCATCGACGACGCTCGGCACCGCGATCGTCCAACCGGCTTGACCCGGCGGCGCGGAACCGACGGCGACGTCGCCGGCGAGCGCCACCAACGCGCGCCGGAAGCCGAGCTCGCGCAGACGCTCGAGCGCCGCTTGCGCCGCGAGGCCCTTGCCGATGCCGCCGAAATCGAGGCGCATGCCGGCGCGCTCGAGCTCGACCGTGCGCTTCGCGACGTCGAGGTGCACGAGGCGCCAACCGACCAGATCGCGCAGCGTGCGCAGCCGTTCGCTCGACACGAACACGCCGGTCGAACGCATCGCGCGCCACTCGCGCACCAACGGACCGATCGTCGGATCGAAGAGCCCTTCACTGGCGGCCGCGACGCCGAGGCTCGTTTCAAGCACGAAAGCGAGGTCCGCGCCGATCGGGATCGGCCCGCGGCCGGCGAGCTCGTCGACGTGGTGGACTTCGCTGTCGACCTGCCAATCCGAGAGCGCCTGATCGAGTTCCGCGATCCGCAGGAACGCGAGGTTCGCGGCGGTGCTCGCGGCGTCGCGGTCGTCGGCGTAGATCGCGATCGTCGTTCGAACGCCCATCGCGACGCGGGTAAACTCGTTGCGCGTCGGTCGCCCCGAGCGACAAGCTCCGAGCAGCGCCGCGCACGAAACGACAGCGAAGACGCGAGCGATGAACTGCGAACGTCCCACGATCGTCGCCATGCTAGCGGTCGCGTCGTTCGCGTGCGCCGCGCCGCGCGAGAGTGCTCCCGCTGAACGCGTCGAAGCGCCGCGCGTCGAGAAGAAGCTCGGCAACTATGCCCAAGAGATCCCGGGCTCCGCTTTTCGCTTCGAGATGACCGCGATCGGCGGCGATCCTTCGAAGGGCATCGCGCCGTTCTGGATCGGCACCACCGAGCTCACGTGGGAAGCGTTCGACGTCTTCGTCTACGGCCTCGACCAACCGGACGGCGCGGCGAGCTCCGGCGTCGACGCGACCACGCGGCCGACCAAGCCGTACTTGCCGCCCGACCGCGGCTTCGGCCACGAAGGTCACGCAGCGCTCGGCATGTCGTTCAAGAATGCCGCGGCGTTCTGCGCGTGGCTCTCGCGCGCGAGCGGCCGCACGTATCGCTTGCCGACCGAGGTCGAGTGGGAACACGCGTGCCGCGCCGGCGCGACGACGCGCTATTCGTTCGGCGACGATCCCGCGGCGCTCGCCGCGCACGCGTGGTTCGTCGACGACGCGGAGAACAAGACGCATCCGGTCGCGACGAAGCAGCCGAACGCGTGGGGCCTCCACGACATGCTCGGCAACGTCGAGGAGTGGTGCGTCGACGCGGACGGCAAGCCGGTGACGAAAGGCGGGAGCTACGCGGACGCGGCGGCCGAGCTCGAATGCTCCGCACGCTCGCCGGAAAATCCCGCGTGGAACAAGAGCGACCCGCAGATCCCGAAGAGCAAGTGGTGGTTGGCCGACGGACCGTTCGTAGGCTTCCGCGTGCTGTGCGAATCCAAACCATGAACGCGAGGAACCAAGCGATGTCGAGCAACCACGAATCCACGAAGACGCGACGCGAGCTGGTGCAACAGGCCGGCGTGCTCGGCCTCGGCGCGGCGGCGAGCCTGGTACTCCCGCGCGGCGCGCGCGCGGCGACGCGCAACGCGCCCGAGCTCAAGATCGGCGTGATCGGTTCCGGCGGCCGCGGCACCGGCGCGGCGGTCCAAGCGTTGCGCGCGGATGCGAACACGGTGCTGTGGTCGGTGGGCGATCTGTTCGCGGAGAGGATCGCGAGCTCGCTCGAAGGCATCGCCGGCGAACTCGGCGAAGAAGCGCCGAAACGCGTCCAAGTGCCCGAAGCGCGCCAGTTCTCGGGCTTCGACGCGTACAAGAAAGTGCTCGAGTCGGGCGTCGACCTCGTGATCCTGACGACGCCGCCCGGCTTCCGCGCGCTGCACTTCAAAGCCGCGGTCGACGCGTCGAAGCACGTCTTCCTCGAGAAGCCGGTCGCGGTCGACGGCCCCGGTCTGCGCATGGTGATCGAAGCCGCCGCGGCGGCGAAGCAGAAGAACCTCGCGGTCGTCTGCGGTTTCTGTTGGCGCTACAACGCCGGCATGCGCGCGACGTTCGCGCAGGTCAACGGCGGCGCGATCGGCGACCTCGTCAGCGTCCACACGACCTACCACACCGGCACGCTGCAGAAGCGTCCGCGTCAGGCCTCGTGGAGCGACATGGAATTCCAGGTCCGCAACTGGTGGCACTTCACGTGGCTCTCCGGCGATCACATCGTCGAGCAAGCGGTCCACTCGATCGATCGCCTCGCGTGGGCGACCGGCGATCGCAAGCCGGTGCGCGCGACGTGCCTCGGCGGACGAGCCGCGCGCTCCGGCCCCGAACACGGCAACGCGTTCGATCACTTCGCGGTCGTCTACGAGTACGAGGACGGCCTGCGCGCGTTCCATTCGTGTCGCCAGATCGACGGCTGCCCGTCGGACAACACCGACTACCTCTACGGCACCAAGGGCTCGTGCACCGTCAACGGTTGGACGCCGACGTACGACGTGCTCGATCGCGCGGGGAACAAGCTCTGGAAGTTCGAGGGCGAGATCCGCGACATGTACCAGGTCGAGCACGACGAGATGTTCGCGTCGATCCGCCGCGGCACGCCGACGTGGGACGGCGAGCGCATGGTGCAAGGCACGTTGATGTCGATCATGGGCCGCATGGCGGCGTACACCGGCCAGACGATCGGCTACCAACAAGCGTTGGAGTCGAAGGAGAGTCTGTTGCCAGAGCGCCTCGAGTTCGGCGAGCTCGCGATGCCGCCGGTCGCGATCCCCGGCCAAACGAAGTTCGCCTGACGCCATGCAGTCGTTCGATCGACGCGGCGTGTTGGCGGCGGGCGGAGCGCTCGTCGCGGCGAGCGCGTTGGCGCGGCTCGCGCCGGCTCAGGATGCGCCGCGCAAGCGCACGCTGCGCAAGGCCGTCGGCATCGGCATGGTCGAGGAGGGGAAGACGCTCGCGGAGAAGTTCCAGCTCCTGCGCGACCTCGGCTTCGACGGCATCGAGATGGACAGCCCGCACGCGCTCGACCACGACGAGATCCTCGCCGCGCGGGACAAGAGCGGGCTCGTGATCAACGGGCTCGTCCATTCGAAGCACTGGTCCGACCCGTTCAACTCCGACGACGAGAAGCAGCGTGCGCGCAGCGTCGAGGCGCTCGAGATCGCACTGCGCGACGCGAAGCGCTACGGCGCGCAGTCGGTGTTGGTCGTGCCCGCGGTGGTCAACGCGAAGCTCACCTACGACTCGGCGTGGAAGCGTTCGTTGACCGAGATCGCGAAGTGCGTGCCGCTCGCGCGTGAGCTCCGCGTCGAGATCGCGATCGAGAACGTGTGGAACGATTTCCTGCTCTCGCCGATCGAAGCCGCGGCCTACGTCGACGCGTTCGGCGATCCGATCGTCCGCTTCCACTTCGACATCGGCAACGTCGTCGCGTACGGCTATCCCGATCAGTGGGTGCGCATCTTGGGGCCTCGGATCGCAAAGCTGCACGTCAAGGACTACAGCCGCAAGAAGCGCGACGCGGAGGGTCGTTGGGCCGGTTTCGACGTCGAACTCGGAGACGGCGACGCGAACTATCCCGCGGTGATGGCAGCGCTCGACGAGAGCGGTTACGCGATCGATCCGCGTCGACGTTGGGCGACCGCCGAGGTCGGCGGCGGCGATCGCAAGCGCTTGAAGCAAGTGGCCGAGCAAATGGATCGACTGCTGCACTCCTGAGTCTCGCTCGCGTCTCCTCATCCCGTCGGAGTTCTCGCATGGACACTTCGAAGTCACTCGACCGTCGCTTCTTCGTTCGCGGAGCCGCTGCACTCACCGCGGCGAGCGTCGCGCTCGGCGGCGGTGCGATGGCATCGCCCGCGAGCGCGAGTGCGCAGACGAAACGCACCGGCCGCATCCGTCAGTCCGCATCGCGCTGGTGCTATGGCGGGATGACGCTCGAGGAACTCTGCCGCAACGTCGCTGCGCTCGGCGGCGTCGGCGTCGACCTGCTCGACGAGAACGAGTGGGAGGTGCCGGCGAAGTTCGGCCTGACGTGCTCGATGTGCAACGGACCGGGCGGCATCACCAAGGGTTGGAACCGCGTCGAGCACCACGACGAACTCGTGAAGCGCGCCGAGCCGATGCTCGCGAAGGCGGCGGCGCTGAAGCTCCCGAACCTGATCGTCTTCACCGGCAACCGCGACGGTCAGAGCGAGGCCGACGGGATCAAGAACTGCGTGACCGGCTTGAAGCGGCTCACGCCGCTCGCGGAGAAACTGGGTGTCACGCTCCAACTCGAATACCTGAACAGCCGCCACGACCACGGCGACTACCAGTTCGATCACACGTCGCTCGGCGTCGAGATCTGCAAGCAGGTCGGCTCGCCGCGCTTGAAGATTCTCTACGACCTCTATCACGTGCAGATCATGGAGGGCGACTTGATCGCACGCCTCCGCGAGAACAAGCAGTGGATCGGCCACTACCACACCGGCGGCGTGCCGGGCCGCAACGAGATCGACGGAACTCAAGAGATCCACTACCCCGCAGTGATGAAGGCGATCGTCGAGACCGGCTTCACCGGCTTCGTCGCGCACGAATTCGTACCGGCGCGCGATCCGCTGAAGTCGCTTGGGCAAGCGATCGAGCTCTGCGACGTATGAAGCGCTACGGCTCGGTGATTCGTCTGCGCGAGAACCAAGTCGACGAGTACCGCCGTCTGCACGCCGAGGTCCCGCCCGCCGTGCTCGCGACGATCCGCGCGTGCAACCTGCGCAACTACTCGATCTTCGTGAAGCGCCTCGACGACGGCGAGCCGTACCTCTTCGCGTACTTCGAGTACACGGGCTCGGATTTCGCAGCCGACCAACGCAAGCTGGCGGCCGATCCCGCGACGCAGGCGTGGTGGAAGCTGACGGCTCCGTGCCAAGAGCCTCTCGCCTCGCGCGCCGAAGGCGAGTGGTGGGCGACGATGGACGAAGTCTTCCACTGCGATTGAGACGAGGAGAGGAAACCCCATGAACGCATCGATCGGTCTGACACTCGCCGCTCTGTTCTTCGCGCCGCAAGCGCCCCAAACGCCGACGCCCAAGGAAGCGCCCAAACTTCACAGCGCCCTCGCTCCCGCCGAGCGCCTCGGCGAAGACTGGTGGAAGGAGCGCTTCGAACATTCTGGAGTTCGCCTGGCCGCGGGCGACAGCGCGCTGCTCTTCCTCGGCGATTCGATCACGCAAGGCTGGGAGGGCGAGGGCCGCGAGGCGTGGGCGAAGCACTTCGAACGCTGGAAGCCGATCAACCTCGGCTTCAGCGGCGATCGTACGCAGCATGTGCTGTGGCGCTTGGATCACTCCTCGTTCGACGCATTGAACGCGGGCGGCGAGAAGAAGCTCACGCCGAAGTGCGTCGTCGTGATGATCGGCACCAACAATTCGAACGGCGCCGACAACACGCCTGAAGAGATCGCCGACGGCGTCAAGGCGATCGTCGCGT
Source organism: Planctomycetota bacterium (assembly GCA_021413885.1). GTDB lineage: Bacteria > Planctomycetota > UBA1135 > UBA1135 > JACRIN01. Next base: position 71,247 of record JAIOPM010000058.1, on the reverse strand, counting down.
CGCTGCGCGCGAAGTTGCCCAAGACGAGGGTCCTGTTGCTCGCGATCTTCCCGCGCGGCGCGGAACCCAACGCTCAGCGCGAGAAGAATGCGAAGGCGAGCGAGCTCTTCTCGAAGTGCGCGGACGGCAAGGACGTCGTCTACCTCGACCTCGGCGCGAAGTTCGTCGACGCGAAGGGCGCGATCGCGAAGGAGATCATGCCCGACTTCCTGCACCTCTCGCCCGCGGGCTACGAGCTGTGGGCGAGCGCGATCGACGCGAAGGTCGCCGAACTCGTCGGCCCCTGAAGGCTCAACGCTTCGGCCAATCCTCGGGCATCCACGGCGGCAATTCGGCGAGCGACCGCCGCGCGTCCTCCGACGGCGCGACGCCCCATGCCTCGAAATACGGCGCGAGGTTGCGCCCGACCGCGCGGCTCAGACGCACGATCCATTGATCGCGCTTCTCGGCGTCGCTCTTCGGACGCTCGGCGTCGGCGAGCACCACGTACTGGGCGAACACGGCGCGGAACGGCTCCCAACCGAACGCGTCGCGGACCTTCAGGTACGTCTGCAACGCGAGGAACGGATCGGCACTCCAGTTCTCGAACTTCGCGCCGCTCGCGAGGTGCGCTTCGAGCGACGGCGGCGTGTCGACGTGCTCGTGTCCGTGATGACCGGGCGCCAACTCGCACGTCTTCTCGATCGCGTAGAGCGCGAAGAGATTGTTGGTGACCTCATCGGTGCCCTCGAACGTCCAATCCTCGACTTGCAGGTTGTGGCCGAGCTCATGGACGAAGCCCCAGATCTCCGCGCCCGTCGCGAGCCGTTCGCGGTCGACGACGAGCTCGGCGACGTCGAGGTGGGCCATGATCGGGTAACCCGAGTGCATGTAGCCGACGCTGATCTGGCGATCGAGAACGAAGCGTTCCGGCGTCGCGCGCGCCGACGGAATCGCGGCGAGTTCGGCCTGTGCGTCGAGCACGCGATCCCAGAACACCATCAACGATTTCGGATCGTCGAGCTCGCGGATCACGCGCGACGGCACGGTGATGACGAGGCGACGGCTCGCGAGTTCCGCCCACGGACCCGGTCGCTTGCGGATCGTGCGCCAATCCTCGTTGCTCGTCGTCCCGAGTTCGAAGTACGGCGCCGGGATCGCGCCGCGCACGACGAGCCGCACGCGGCCGGCCTTGCAGTTCGGCGGCACGACGACGTAGACGAGACCGCCGAACGCGTTCGCCGCGGTGGTGCTCGCGGCGTCGAGCGCGAACTCGCGCGTGATCGCGGGCATGCGGCGCCACGTCTCGTCGGGCCAGAGCTCGTCGGCATGACAACCGATGCGCACCGCGAGCCCGGCCGCGACCGCCTCGGTCCCGAGTTGCACCGCGACGCGCGCGCCGGGATTCGCCCACAGTCCGGTCGAATGCCAACCGCCGATCGATGTGTCGACGTCGAGCGACTGCATGACGCTGTCGGCCGTCACCGCGCCCGGAAAATCCGCCGCGGCCGGATGCGCGCGCGTCGAGTCGGGAGCGGTGCGCGCGAGCTTCAGCGACTGCGCCGCGGCGAGGGCGCGCAGCAGCGGCCGATCGGCGCCGAGCGGTTTCGCATCGGTCGCCGCGATTTCGCGCTCGTGCTCGCGGACGAGCCGCCCGAGCCGCGCGCCGAACGGCGTCTCGACGTCGGGCTGCGCGCGCGCGGCGAACGACACGGCCCACGCCGCATCGGCGAGTTCCGCCGCGGAAGTCTTCGTCTTCGACGCGGAGGCGACCAGCAGGTCGAGCGCGTGCTCGCCGTTCCACGTCCGCGCCGGCGCGCCTTCGACCGTGAAGCCGACTTCGCTGGTGCGTTCGACGTACGCCGTCGTGAACGCGAGCCCGTGCAGCGCGAGCCAACGTTGGATCGGTTGCGTTTCGAGCCGCTCGTGCTCCGCGAGCTGCTGCCAACCCCAACCGGTGTCCGCGCCGAGCAACGCGCCGCCGCGTTCGACGAACTCCGCGACGCGCTGCATCTCTTCGTCGGAGAGCGAGAGCAACGGCGTCGCGACGACGTCGACCTGATCGAGCGCCGCGTACGCGTCGCGGCCGTGGAGCTCGCGCGGCGTGAAACCCGCGACCCGCAGCGCCGCGGCCCAACCACCGACCGCGCCGATACGCGGATGCTCGAGTTTCGGCGCGAGCCACTTCACCGCGTTGCGCACGAGGATGGTCGTGTCGCCCGCGCGCAGTGCGTCGGTCGACGCGTAACCGGAGTGGCCGAAGACGACGACGCGTCCGCTCTCGACGCGCGCCGCCGCGACCGCCGCCCCGAGCCGCACTTCGTCGACGCGTCCGACGACGACGGGGAACGCGCGGTCGCCGAACACCGCGAGCGCGCCGGGAATCCCGGGCGCCGCGATCGAGCGCACGCCGTCGAGCAACGCTTCGAGATCACCGCGCTCTTGAGCGACGACGGGAGCGGCGAGCACGACGACGCCCGCCACGAACGCCGACCACGCGAACCGGACGCTCACGCAGAGAGACTACAGCTCCGAGCGAGCGCGTCGAAGAACGCGCTCTCCGATCGTTCAACGCCGGATCACGTTGAGCTTGCCGGCCTCGAGCTCGACGGGGATGCGCAGCACGTTGTCGCCGTAGTTGCGCACGATCAGGAAGCGCGCGGTGTCGCCGAGCGGAAACACGCCGGTGGAACGGGTTCCGTCGAAGGTGGGGTAGGAGTTCAAGCCGGCGATCCCGCCGTTCGACGACATACCGCGAGCGTCGACCGCCAGGACATCGGTCGGCACTTGCTCCGGAGGCAGCGCGTTGGTCGAGAGCTCGACCCGCACGAACGCCACGCGCGGGAGCACGATCTCCATCTCGCAGACGTCCTTCGCTCTGGAGAGGAACTCGTAGCTCCCGGCCCAATGCGTGCCGGGCGGATCGACGGCGACGTAGATCGCGTCGGGGTGGACGCCGAGGAACTCGAAGCGACCGCGCTCGTCGGTTCGCACGCCGCTGGACATGCCCGAGGTCTCCGCGGTCTCGCCCGACGCCTCGAGTCGCCACGGCATGGTCACGCCGAGTCGAACCCGCGCGCCCGCGACGGGCGCGCCCGACGAGTCGATCACACGGCCGGCGACGCGTTCGCGGCGCACGGAGGTGTCGATCATGAGCTCGACGTCCTGTGCGCCGGCCTCGATCGGTTCGGAGAGCGACCAGTGCAGCGTCCGAGCGTCGAACACGAGCAGGCGATAGGGGCGTGGCGCGAGCTCGCCGATTTCGAAGCGGCCGTCTCCGCCGACGGCGCTGTGCTCGAAGTACTTCCGTCCGCTCGCGAGTTCCTCCCACGCGTAGTCGGCCCACGGCTCGAGCGCATCGTCCGTTCTGGGCACGGTGCCCCACGGAGTCGGGTCGAAGAGATCGACCCACGCGTCGGTGAGCGGTTGTCCTCGTTCGTCGACCACGCGACCGCGGATCGCGAGCGCGCGACGGTCGAGGCGGATCACGAACGGCGATGGCCAGCTCGCGTCGAGCGCCGCATCGCCGGTGGCTTCGACGCTGACGCTCTGCCTTCCCACCGCGGCCACGGTGACGACCTCGTCGGTCGAACCGGCCGAGACCGGGAACTCGAACTCGCCGCGCGCGTCGCTCCGGACCTGAACGAACGTCCCTCGGGGAAAGGCGACGTGGTGCCCCTTCGGGCCGACGTCGATGTAGGCACCCGCGATCGGCTGCTCGTGTTCGTCGACGACGCGCGCGTGCAACAGTCGTGTGTACGTGCGGTCGTATTGGAAGACGATGCGGCCGTTATCGGCGCGCACGTCGCGCAATGAATAACCGGGCCGCGCCGAGCTCCCGGCGCGAGTCGCCCGCAACCAACCGTCGTCGAACAGCGGCGCATCATCGATGCGGTAGCTGCCGTCGCGCGCGCTCGTGGCGTAGCGAGCGAAGGGAGCCAAATCGCTCGCAGGCATCGGCAGCCGCAACGATTCCAGACGGAACGCGAGGCTGACGAGCACGCCTTCGAGCGGCGCTCCTTCGCGATCGACGACGATGCCTGCGAGCGGCGCGCGCGGAACGACGCAGACGACGCGGTCGCACGGCAACGCGAGCGGCCCGATCGCAGGCGCGCCGAGCGTGAACCACGTTTCGCCGAGCGCGTGCAGCGCTCCCGACGTCGAGGGGTCGTCGATCGCAAAGCGTCCGTCGCTCCCGCTCTTCGCGCGCGGCGCCGAACGCGGTTCGCTCTCGCCGTCGGCGACGAAACCGATCTCGACTTCGGCGATCGAGAGACCGTCGGGATCCACGACGATGCCCGCGAGCTGCGGCGTCCGCGGAGTCGCGGTCTCGATCGTCGGCGCCGTGGCAGCGAGCACCGTCCGCGCTTGCGCATCCGTCGGTGTGCTCACGAGCTCGTTCTCCGGCGTCGCCGTCGAAGCTCGCGCGCTCGCGTCGCTCGAACCCGAACCGCCACCGGAACTCCACGCATCCCAACTCCACCACGCGAGCAAGAGCACCGCGGCCGCGACACCGAGTTTCGTCACCGTCTTCATCAGCGCGATCTCCATCCAAGGGACCTTCGCCGGACGAATCCAGGCCGCGAGCGCCGCGAGCCAACGCTCGCGTCCGCCGCGTCGATCGAGGCGTTCGCGCAACCGCTCGAGCCCGCGCACCAAGCGCGAATCGACGGTGGCGAGCGGTACGCCGAGCTTCGCCGCGATCTGGTTCGGGCGCAGCCCGTCGAAGTAGCGCAGGCGCACCGCCGTGCGGAACGGTTCGTCGAGCGAACGCACCTCGCGCGCGAGGGCCTCGATCAGCTCCAACCGCTCGAGCGCATCGCCGTCGGTTGCCGCCTCGTGCCTCGCCGCCGAACGTTCGCGCGCGTCGCGCCGCGCCGAGCGGCGCTTGCGATCGAGCGCGAGGTTGCGCACGACCGTGCGCAGCCACGTTGCGAGCCCGGTCGGTCGCTCGCCGCGCGCGAGCGCCGTCGCGAATGCTTCCTGCACGACGTCCTCGGCCGCGTGCGCGTCGCCCAACAACGCCGACGCGAGTCGCTTCAGCGGCTCGCGTTGACGGTCGAGCTCCAGGCCCGCGTCGATCGGTTGCATCGGATCCATCCTTGCGTGCCGTTCACTTGCCGCAAGGCGCAATCGCCTGGCCGAGAAGCGCGGATTCCGCGCGCGAGGCGATTCAGGGTCGGATCACGTTCAACGTGTCGAGGTCGAGCCGCACGGGGACGCGTTGCACCTCTTCGGTTCCGTGCAGCAAGACCAACGTGGTCGCGCTCTCGACGATCGACAGCGTCTCGGAACGGCCCTCGCTGAAGATCCATTGCTCGCAGGCGAAGCTGACACCGCCGTGGTCGACGACGATCGGCACCGTCTTGCCGTCGGCGTCGAGGAAACGGAAGCCCTCGGCCGCCGCGGCGTTCGGGCTGAGCTCGATGCGCGCGTGCGTTTGCTGCGGCACGACGATGTGCAACGCTTCGAGGTCCGTCGCGCCGTCGAGCGGCAGTTGCACGTACTCGACGCTGAGGAACGTCACCGCGGACGCGACGTCGCGGAACTCGAAACGGCCCTCGTCGTCGCAGAGCACCGCCTCGGACTGGATCAACACCTTCGGCCGACCGTCGAGCCCGCGCACGTCGCGGTTGAGTCGCACGGCGGCGTGGGGGACCGGTTTGCCGTGCAGGGATTCGACGATGCCGGCGATGCGCGCCTTGCGCGGCTCCTTGGCGAAGCGCAGCACGACGCCGTCGGTTCCGGCGACGATCGACGTGCTCTCGACCAGCGCGACCGAACGCGTGTCGTTCGCGCGCAGGACGTAGCTGTGGTCCTGGAGTCCGTCGAGTTCGAACGTTCCGTCCTCCGACGCGGTCACCGAGCGATCCCAATCGCTGCCCGCGATCAATTGCTCGTACGTGGTCGTCGTCGCGAAGGCGATGCCGTCGATCCGGTGGTCGAGCAGGCCCGCGTACTCGCCGTCGACGATCGAGACCTGCGCCTTCGGCACCGGCTTGCCGTCGGCGTCGAGCACGCGTCCGCGGATCGCAGGCGCTTCGCGTTGCAGCGTCAACACCAACGGCGTCGGCCACGCGCTCGAATCCTCGATCGACGCGCGCGCGCACTCGAGCTTGACCGGCAGCCAGCCCTTGGTCACCGCGCGCAACGTGCGTTGCAGTTCCGCGTGTCCGGCGATGTCGGGATTGCGCGGCTCGATGCGGAAGCGACCGTCGGCGTCCGAGTGCACGCCCGCTTCGCCGAGCGCGACCCACGCGTCGGGACACGGACGTCCGTCGGGGAACACGACTTGGCCGGCGAGCGCGAACGCGCCTTGGGTCAGCGTGAACAACAACGAGTCGGTCGAGCGCTCGGGCTCCGGCAACGACGCGTCGCCGTAGCCCGCGCAGGTCGCGTAGAGCTTGCCGTTCGAGAGCAGGGGAACTTCCGAGAGCGCGAAACGACCGTCCGCGTCGGTCGCGACCGTCCACGTGCGCATGCGCGAGCCTTCGAGCGTGCGCGCGAGTTGCGAGCGCACCTCGTACGCGCCGTTGGCCGCGACTTCCGCCTTCGCGATCGGCGCGCCGGCGGTGTCGACGACGCGGCCGGAGAAATCGGCGCTCGGCGCGGCGACCAGCACGAACTCGAGTGCGCCGTTCGCGCGGTTGAACGTCGGCTCGAAGACCGTCGTGTAGCCGACGGTCGCGACACGGACGAGTCCTTCGCGCGGCGGCTGCTCGAACACGAACGCACCGCGTGAGTCGCAGCGCGCGCGCGGGCGAGCGTCGGTTGCTTTTAGCGTGTCGGCGAGGATCTCGACCTCGAGCCCCGCGATCGGCGCGTCGTCGACGCCGATCACGACACCGTGCAACGGAACGTCGAAGGCCGCGACCGGCTCGGGCGGCAGCGCGGACTGCGCGGACGACTTGCTCGCCTTCGGCGCGGGCGTCGAGACCTCGGCGCGTTCCGCGTTCGGCGTGTTCGCGGCGACTTCGATCGGTCGCTCGTTCGCCCTGCGCGCGTCGGACGCGCTCTCGAGCGCGGCGACGTCGGGCGCGCGCGTCAGCCACCAACCGGCGGTCGAGACCACCGCGACCGCCACTGCGACGCCGACCAATTTCGTGTTCACGAGCAGAGCTCCGAGTAGGGGAGTGCCGGGAGTTTTCAAGAGCGGCGCGAGGCACGCGAGCCACGCGCGGCGATCGCCGACGCGGCCGTCGAGCTTCGCGCGCAACTGCGCGAGCGCGCGCGTCGTCCGCGTGTGCACGGTGCGAAGCGGAACGCCGGTGCGCGTCGCGACCTCTTGGGGAGAGAGCTCCTCGAGGAAGCGCATCACGATCGTCGTCCGGTACGGTTCGCCGAGGCCGCGCACTGCGTCGACCAGCAGCGCGTGGGCATCGAGCTGTTCGAGCGCCGCGTCGTCCTGCTGCTCCGGCCGCGCCGCCGCGCGTTCGGTCGCCGCGCGCCGCACCTCGCCGCGCCAACGGTCGCGCGCGAAGTTGCGCATCACGGCGGCGATCCAGCGCGTGAACGGCTTGTCGGGCTCGGGCCCGCGTTCGAGCGCAGCGACCCAGGCCTCCTGCACCAAGTCGTCCGCCGCATCGGCGTCGCGCACCAGGGCGCGCGCGAGCTGACGGATCCAACTCGCCTTCGCGATCAGGTTCTCGAGCGTCTTGTCCACGGGCGGCGCCATCGGTTCTCCACGCCGTCCTACGGCGCGGGCGCCGAGCGTACGTCGCGAGAATCGCGAACCCGCGCTCGACTACTGCGTGACCCTACTGCGTCACTTCGATGCGCGGCGGCGCGTCTTCGGGCAGCAGGCCGCCCGCCCACGACGGCAAGGACACCGCGGGCGAGAAGGCGGGGAACTCGGACTGCTCGAGCGCCTTGCACGCCGGTTCGAAACCGGTGCCGCAGGCTTTCTCCATCAGCGTTCGCGCCTTCGCCGGATCGCGCGCGACGCCGGCGCCGCCGTCGGTCAGGTACGCGAGGTACCACGCGCTCTGGCCGTCGCCCGAAGAGGCCGCGCGCTCGAGGATCGGCACCGCGGCGGTGAGGTCGATCGGCGCGCCCATCAAGCGGATGCGCGCGAGCCCGATCGCGCAGTCGACGTTGCCGTGCAAACAACCTTGGACGTAGAAAGCGGCGGCGCGCGGCTTGTTCGGGCGCAGGCCGCGGCCGAGCTCTTGCGCGAAGCCGATCAAGTAGCAACCGCGTCCGTCACCGCCGGCGCCGCAGCTCTGCTCGAGCTGTTGGATCGCGCGCTCGACGTCTTCCTTCGAGCGGCCTTCCTTCATCAGGAAGAACTGCGTCGCGAGGTTCGCGCAACCGTCGGCGTTGCCGAGTTCGCACGCCTTCGCGAAGTACGTCGCGGCGGCCATGCGGTTGTTCTCGCCGAGCTTGCCCTCCATGTAGAGGACGCCCATCTGGTTGCAGGCTTCGGCGTCGCCCTTGTCGGCGTAGAACTTGACGAGCTTCCAGAGCTTGCGCCCGGCGTTCGGCTTGCCCTCGTCGTACGCCTTGTGCCAGAACGCGATCGAACGTCCGGCCGGCGGTCCCGCCAAATAGCCGGTCGTGAACATGCCGACGAAGAGCGCGGTCCACGCGCCCATGTGCGCGAGGTTGAGCGTCTTCGGTTTGAACTGCGACTCCCAGCGGTTGAACCGGCCGAACACGCCGGAGTTCGCGAGGCGATCGATGCCTTGGACGCCGAGGTTGAGGATCGGGACCGGCAACAACTTGTCGTAGAAGTCGGGCAGGCCGAAGTGCTCGAGGATGCCGTAGAGCGCGAAGCTCATCGCTCCGTACAGCGTCCCGAAGATCATCTTGCCGACGTTCGTCTTCGGCGACGTCGACGGGTCGGTCATCAACAAGTGCAGGCCGAGGAACACCGCGACCGGGATGTTCGCGTCGATGAAGTGGAACGTGCCCGTCGCGACCGTGTAGCCGAAGTTGAGCAGGTACAGCGTGACGACCGCCGAGAGCGTCATCAGCGTGACCGAGAAGAAGTACTGCACCACGAGGCCGACGAGGAAGATCTCGACGTAGATCAACGGCGGATTGCCGATCGTCGTCGCGATCTGCAGGCCCCATGTCTTGTGGCTCTGTTCGGTCGCGATCAGGATCACCGAGAACAGCGCGAGCGCGAACGCCGACGGGTTGAAGATGTGCGTGTACTTCCCGTTCCGGTGCCAGCGGATGAACTCCTTGCCGAGCGCTCCGGTCGCGACCAACGCGAACTGGAAGATGTAGTAGTCGTCCTTGAACCAGATGAAGACGTTGGTGCTGAGGATGATCGGCAGCGGTCCGAACCCGAGTCGCCAACTCTTGCCGCGCGACCACGACAGCAACGCATCGAACGCGCAGAGGAAGAAGAGCTGCGCGAGGATCAGCGGCGCTTCGGCGTAGACGTTGCGCCAGTAGTAACCCCAGTACGCGTAGATGCAGAGCTGGACCGTGCCCTGGATGTAGTGGGACTTCAGCGGCGGGATCAGCTCGACGCGGAAGCGTTGGCCCCAAACCTTCGTGCCGGCCGAGAGGATCGCGAGCCACACCGCTAGGAATCCGATCGCCGCGCGGAACGCCCACGTCAGTCCGGGATTCCCGCTCACGGGCGGCGCCAGCGTGAAGCCGACGAGCAGCAGGATCAGCCCGAGCGCGATGGTCGGGGTGCGCTGCCAGAGCCGGTTGTTCGCGGGCGCCGCACCGGGATGCGCCTCGACCTTCGACATCGCTTCTCCCGGGACCATCCCCCGAGTCTATCGCGAAGGCGCGGCCTCGGCTGAGTTCGACCTGGTCGGATGTTCCGTCGGTGTCGCGCTCGTCATCGGACGGCGGTCGAGGTCGTCGCGGCGGCGAAGAGTTCGAGGCTCGCGATCAACGGTTCGCCGCGCGCGCGCAGGATTGCGAGCCGCACCTCGGTCGCGCGCGAGGCCGGCACGCAGAGGATGCGCTTGTGTCCGATCGTCGTGCCGCGTGCGACTTCGCTCCACGGTTCGTTTCCACCGTCGCGTTTCGACACGGTGAATTCTTCGATGCGTTGTCCGAGCGCGAGCGGTTCGGCGAGCACGATGCGGTCGAACGTGCGCGGCGTGTCGAACGTCACGGTGAGCGCACCGCTCGTCGTATTCGCTCCGGCCGCCCAGTACGTGTGCGCGTCGCCGTCGACCGCGCGTTCGGCGGCGAATTCGCGCCCGGGCCGAGTCGCGTCGGCTCGCGCGTGCGCGCCGCGCGCGAGGTCGCGAGCGAACGTCGCGTCGAGCTTCGCACGCAGCTCCTTCAAACGCGCCGCGTCGTGCTCGTGGACCAAACCGCGTCGATCGACCGGCAAGTTGAGCAACAGCGAACCGTTGCGCCCGACCGACGCGTACCAGATCGCCTCCAACGTCTCGAGCGACTTGACCGCGTCGTCCTGATCGGCGTGGTAGTACCAACCCGGTCGGATCGAGACGTCGCACTCCGGCGCGATCCAGTCCGTGCCGTCGCGCAAGCCGAGGTTGAGCATCTCCGCCGGCGGACCGGTCGCGCCGCGGCCGTAACCGGCGGGGGAGATCATCGACCAACACGTCTCGCCGGCGAAGCCGTTCTCGTTGCCGACCCAACGCACGTCGGGGCCGACGTCGCTGAAGATCACCGCGTTCGGTTGGAGCTCGCGCACGATCCGCGTGAAGCGCTCGAAGTCGTAGACTTGTGTCTTGCCGTTCGGACCTTCGCCGCACGCGCCGTCCCACCACACTTCGAACACGTCGCCGTAGTGGGTGAGCACCTCGCGCAGTTGGTTCGCGTAGTAGTCGTTGTACTTCGGCGAGTCGCCGTATAGGGCAGAGTTGCGATCCCACGGCGAGAGGTAGACGCCGAACTTCAGGTTGAACTCGCGGCACGCGTCGGAGAGCTCGCGCAACACGTCGCCGTGTCCGTCGCGCCAATTCGAATGCGCGACGTCGTGCTCGGTGAATTGCGACGGCCAAAGACAGAAACCGTCGTGGTGCTTCGCCGTGAGGATGATCCCTTTCATCCCCGCGTCGCGCGCGGTCGCCGCCCATTGGCGACAGTCGAGCGCGGTGGGGGCGAAGAGCCTCGGATCCTCGGCGCCCGAACCCCACTCGTCGCCGGTGAACGTGTTCATGTTGAAGTGCACGAACGCGCAGAACTCGAGCTCGGACCACGCGAGCTGCCGCGCGCTCGGAACCGGCGCGACCGGTATCGGCTCTCTCACTTCACCGTCGCCGACGTCTCGGCACGCGACAAGAGCCGCGAACCATGCGGCCACGGCGAGCACGCGCGGACGAGAGCGTCCTCCGATCATCGGCCGTCCCTCGTCTCCATCGCATTGCGCAGCTCGAGCTCGCGTTCGTATTCGTGAAGCTGCGCGCGATCCTTGTCGCGGTTCAGCAGTCGCTTGATCGCGACCAAGTCGGCGAGCTCGAGCAATCGAACGACGAGGCCGTCGTTGAGATCGACTCGGGGCGCGTGATCGACGAGTTGCGCGTATCCCTTGGCCCCGAAGATCGTCCCCAGCACGTCCAACGGACCGAGGCGAGTCATCGGCAAGTGATGACCCGGGAGCGCGAGGTCTCGCTCCAGCGGCTCGATGCGCTTCGGCAAGTGCTCGCGGTAGCACGCCTCGAGAGCGCGCAGCACCGCCGCCAAGCGGGTGAGATTCCCGGGATCACGGGAGTGGACGACGTCCAGGTCGAACGTGTTCACCGGAACTCCTTGGAGCACCGCCGCGACTCCGCCGACCACGACGTAGTCCACACGACCGCGCTCCAACGCGATCAGGATTGCGCGGAACTCCACGGCGCGCGATTCGCTCGGGACTTCTCGACGGCGTTCACGTGATCTTGCAGCACCTGCAGCCGCTCCGAGGGCGTCAGCGAGAGCATCCAGCGAATCAAGGTCAGATCGACACCGTCGGGCGCGTAGTCGGGCGACGACTCGCGCGCGAGATCGTGAGGTCGATCGGCTTCGGGCTCCACGCGCTCATCTTGACGCGTCCGGCTCCCAAAGGGAATCCGGCGCGGTTTCAAAGGCGGCGCGCGTCGAACGGTACCGAGCCGTGGAGTTCGACGACGCCGCTCGCGCGCACGAGCTCGACTGCGTTGTGCGCGCGCACGCCGCCGCCTGCGAGGATCGTGATGCGGCCCGCGGCGCGACGCACGAGTTCGCCGAGATGCGCGCGGCCTTCGAACGCGTTCGGCGCGCCGCCCGAGGTCAGCACGCGCTCGATCCCGAGCTCGATCAAGGTCTCGAGCGCTTCATCGAGATCGACGGCCTCGTCGAACGCGCGATGGAACGTCACCGGTCGCGGGCGGGCGGCGAGGACGAGCTTGCGCGTGAGCTCGCGATCGACGCGGCCGGTGCGCGTCAGCACGCCGAAGACGAAACCGTGTGCACGAGTCCTTCGCGCTTCGATCTCGGTGCGCATCACCGCGAGCTCGGCCTCGTCGTACGTGAAGTCGCCGCCGCGCGGCCGCACCATCGCGAAGACCGGCAACTGCGCACGCGCGCACGCCGCGTCGAAGAGTTCGTCCGTCGGCGAAAGTCCGCCGAGGTCGAGGCGCGAGCAGAGCTCGATGCGCTGCGCGCCGCCGCGGATCGCCGCGTCGAAGCCTTCGAGCGTGTCGACACAAACCTCGAGGAAAACCACGGCGAGAGGCTAGCTCGCCCGTCCGTGCGCGAGAAGCACCGAGGTTGCGCGGCGAAGGGCGCGAGCTACAGTCGCGCGCGTCCATGACGCACTTCGACGCCTGGATCGACGGCTCGATCGTCGGGCTCTATCTGCTCGCGACGGTGATCGCGGGGCTGATGGTGCGGCGTCACGTCGGCAAGGTCGAGCACTTCCTCGTCGCCGGCCGCGAGATGGACGTGCACCTCGGCATCGCGTCGCTCGCCGCGACCGAGTTCGGGATCATCACGTGCATGTACACCGCGCAAGGCGGTTACACGAAAGGCTTCGTCGGCGCGCTGCCCGGGATCCTGCAGGCGGTCGCGATGCTCGTCGTCGGACTGACCGGCTTCTGCATCGGACCGTTGCGCAGGTCGGGCGTGGTGACGATCCCCGAGCTCTTCGAGAAGCGCTTCGGCCCGCGCATCCGTTGGCTCTCCGGTCTCGTGATCGTCGTCGGCGGGTTGCTCAACATGGGCATCTTCCTGCGCGTCGGCGGACAGTTCCTCGTCGCGGTCGTCGGCTTCGACGCGAGTTGGCTCGAGCTCGTGATGAGCGCGTTGCTCGTGCTCGTCCTCGTCTACACGGTGCTCGGCGGAATGCTGTCGGTGCTCGTCACCGACTTCCTCCAATTCGTCGTGATGAGCGCAGGCCTGCTCGTCGTCACGTTCCTGATCCTCGACGACGTCGGTTGGGCGCGTCTGGTCGAGACGGTCGAGAAGCGCCAAGGTCCCGGCGGTTTCAATCCGCTCGCCGAAGGCGGACCGGGTTGGTCGTTCGTGCTCTTCCAGAGCTGCGTGCAGATCGCGGCGACGTTGACGTGGCAACCCGTGATCGCGCGCCTCTTCGCGGCGAAGGACGAGCACGTCGGCCGCCGCATCTACACGCGCACCAGCGTCTTCTTCGCCGCGCGCTTCGTGATCCCCGGTCTGTGGGGGATCGCGGCGGCGGCGATGTTGAGCGACGCGGACCTCGCGGCGTTGCCCGCCGGAACGGACGGCTCGTTGCTCGCGATGCCGACGTACCTCGCGCGCGTCGTGCCGATCGGCATGGTCGGTTTGCTCGTCGCCGCGATGCTCGCCGCCGACATGTCGACCGATTCGTCGTACATGCTCACGTGGGGCGGCGTGATCTACAACGACCTCGTCGCGCCGTTCAGGAAGGGACCGTGGAGCGAGAAGCGCGGGCTCTTCTGGAACCGCACGATCGTCGTGTTGATCGGGATCTTCCTGCTGTTCTTCGGACTGTGGTATCCGCTCGAGGGCGACGTGTGGACGTACTGCACGTTGACCGGTTCGATCTATCTCTCGAGCATGTCGATCCTGCTCGTCGCGTGTTGTTACTGGAAGCGCGCGAACTCGTGGGGCGCGGCTGCGGCGATCGTGCTCGGCGCGGGGATGCCGATCGTGACGCTTGTGCTCGACAAGGTCGACGTCGAGCACGCGTTCTTCCTCACGCGCCTCAGCCCGAACTGGAACGGCTTCCTCGCGTACGCGCTCGCGGCGGGCGGGATGATCGTCGGTTCGCTGCTCAAGCCTTCGAAGGCGGTGAGCGCATGAACCCGCACGGTCACGCGTTCTGGTGGCTCGTCGCCGCGTTCTGCATCGTCTGGTACTCGACGGTGACGATCTACGTCGCGATTCGCGGCGCGCGCGACATCCGCGTGATGCTCGAACGTCTCGCGAAGTCGGAACGCCCCGACTGAGTTCGCGTCGCTAAGCTCTCCACCTTCGCGTTGGTGGCGCGACGAACTAGACGGAGTCCAGCCATGCAGAAATCGGTCAAGCCCATTCCCGACGGCTATCACACGCTCACGCCGTACCTGATCGTCCACGACGCGAAGGCGGCGCTCGCGTTCTACGAGCGCGCGTTCGACGCGGTCGAGCTCTTCCGCATGCCCGCGCCCGACGGGCGCATCGGTCACGCGGAGATCCGGATCGGCGATTCGCGCGTGATGCTCGCCGACGAGTATCCGGAGATCGGCGCGAAGAGCCCGCGAGCGTACGGCGGCTCGCCGGTGCGTTTGATGATCTACGTCACCGACTGCGACGCGGTCTTCGTGCGCGCGGTCGCGGCCGGCGCGAAAGTCGTGCGCCCGCTCGCCGATCAGTTCTACGGCGATCGCACGGGCGGCGTCGACGACCCGTTCGGCCACCAGTGGTTCATCGCGACGCACAAGGAAGACGTGGCCCCGGACGAGCTCGCGAAACGCGCCGCCGCGGCGCACAAGTAGCGCGCTACGTCTGCTCGCGCGCCCGCCAACGATCGAGCGCGACCGCCGCGACGATGATCGCGCCGGTCGCGATCTGTTGGACCCAGTTGTCGAGGCCGAGCTTGGTGCAGCCGTTGTCGACCACCGTCATGATCAACGCGCCGATCAAGGTGCCGAGCACCGAGCCTTGGCCGCCGGCGAGGCTCGCGCCGCCGATCACGCACGCCGCGATCACGCGCAGCTCGTAGCCCTCGGCCGTCGTCGGGTCGCCCATCGAGAGGTAGGCGAGCTGCAACACCGACGCGATCCCGGCGCACCCGATCGCGATCACGTAGAGCCAGAACTTCGTGCGTTCGACGCGCACGCCGCACAAGCGCGCCGTCTCCTCGTTCGAACCGATCGCGAAGACGTTGCGGCCGAAGCGCGTGTAGCGCATCACCCACGCCATCGCGAGCGCGACCAGGCAGAGGATCCACACGCTCGGCGCGACGAACGCGCCCGGTCCGGAAGCCGCGGGTTGCATCAAACCCTCGAGCGCGTGCGACGACGGCGGATAGACCGGTTGGTTGTCACCGAGACCTTTCGCGAGCCCGCGCAAACCGCCCCATGCGCCGAGCGTGACGATGAACGGCGACAGCGGAATGCGCGGCGCGAAACGGCGCGCGAGCGAGCCGAGCACCAACGTGCTCGCTGCTCCCGCGCCGACGCCCCAACCCAGGTTGGCGCGCGCCGCGACCGCCGCGCCGATCACGACGCCGAGCGCGAGCGACACGATTCGCGCGCCCTCGCCGATCACGAGAGCGCCGACGACTGCTCCGACCGCGAGCCCGGTGCCGATCCCGCCGAGCGCCGCGGCCCACGGCGGCCACAGCGCGCGCAGGAAGATCGCGCCGACGACGGTGCCGAGCGCGATCGTCGCCCCGACCGACAAGTCGATCCCGCCCGCGACGATGATCAACGTCGCGCCGACCGCGGCGATGCCGACGACCGAAGTCTGTTCGAGCATCAGGCGTTGGTTCGACCACGCGAGGAAGTCGCTCCCCGCGAACGCCGCGAAGAGCGCCCACGTCGCGGCGAGCCCGAGCGCCGGGCCGAAGCTCGCGAGGAAGCGCGTCGATGCGCCGCGCGCGTTGGTCATCGGCCGGCTCCGGTCGCTTCGAGCATCACCGCGTGTTCGTCGAGTTCACCAACGTCGCGCGCCGGCCCGAGCCGGCCGCGCGTCATCACCGCGATGCGATCGCAGGTGCCGAAGAGCTCGGGCAGATAGCTCGACACGACCACGACCGCGCGCGGTCGTTCGCCGGAGCGCGCGAGCTCGTCGATCAATCGATAGATCTCGGCCTTCGAGCCGACGTCGACGCCGCGCGTCGGTTCGTCGAGCAACAGGACGTCGGCGTCGGCGTGCAGCAGCCGCGCGAGCGCGACTTTCTGTTGGTTGCCGCCGGAGAGACGCCCGACCGGTTGGCGCGGCGAGAGGCAGCGGATGCCGAGCCGCTCGATCCACGCGCGCGCGTCGCGTTCGACGCGCGCCGGCGCGATCACGCCGTGTGACGAACAACGGTCGAGCCCCGCGAGCACCAGGTTGTCCGCGACCGAGAGGCCGAGCGCGAGTCCTTCGCTCTTGCGATCCTCGCTGACGAAACCGACGCCTTGGGCCCAACGCTCCGTCGGCGTGCGCGGGCCGTCGAGTGCGAGGATGCGCAGTTCGCCGGAACGCACGCGTTCGAGACCGAACAACGCGCGCAGGAATTCGCTGCGCCCCGCGCCGACCAAACCCGCGAGGCCGAGCACTTCGCCGCGGCGGATCTCGAGCGTGGCTTCGCGCGGCAAGCGCTCGCCGGCGAGCGCGCGCACGGTCGCGACGACTTCGCCGGGCCGCGCAGGGGAACGCGGATAGAGTTCGCCGACCGAGCGTCCGACCATCGCCGCGACGAGACGCGACGCGTCGGTCTCCGAGGTGCGGCCGCTCGCGACGCTCGACCCGTCGCGCAACACGGTGAAGCGCTCGGCGATCGCGAAGACTTCTTCGAGCGCGTGCGAGATGTAGACGATCGACACGCCGCGGCGCGCGAGGTCGCGGATCAGCGCGAACAGCCGCGCGACGTCTTCGTTGCCGAGGCTCGACGTCGGTTCGTCGAACACGATCACGCGCGCGTCGCGGGCGAGAGCGCGCGCGATTTCGACCAACTGCCGATCGGCGGCGGCGAGCGTCGCGACCGGCGCGTCGAGATCGAGCGACGGACGGCCGACCACATTCAAGAGTGCGCGCGCCCGCGCGCGCAACGCCGCCCACGACACGATGCCGCGTCGCGTCGGTTGCGCGCCGAGCAACACGTTCTCGGCGACCGAGAGGTGCGGAGCGAGCGAGAGCTCCTGGTAGATCATCGCCACGCCGGCCGCGCGCGCTTCGGCGGGGGAGCGCGGCGCGTAGGGCTCGCCGTCGAGCTGGATCGAGCCCGCGTCCAGCGCGAGCGCGCCCGAGAGCACCTTCATCAACGTCGACTTGCCGGCGCCGTTCTCGCCGACCAACGCGTGCACTTCGCCGACGCGCAGCGCGAAGTCGACGCCGTCGAGGGCGGCGGTCGCGCCGAAGCGCTTACCCACGCCGACCATCGCCAGGCGCAAAGCTGCGGCGTCGGTCGAGAGCGGCGTCATCGGCGCTCGAGGCTACTGCAACAGCGGCGCGATCGCGGGATCGTTCAGATTCTGACGCGTCGCGACCACGACGCCGGTGTCGATCCGGGGCTCGACCTTCTCGCCGCGGATCGCCGCGACCAACGTCTTGGTCGCGAGGTAGCCCATCTTGCGCGGGTTCTGGAGCACGAGCGCGTCGATCTCGCCGCTCTTCAACGCCTCGACGAGCGGCGGACTCGCGTCGAAGCCGACGAAGCGCACCTTGCCCGCGAGCCCGGCTTGGCGCAGCGCGAGCAACATGCCCATCGTCGCCGACTCGTTCGAACAGAAGATCCCGTTCGCCTCGTGGAGCTTCGCCAACAGGTTGAGCGCTTCGGTCTTCGCCTCGCCGGCGGTCGCGCCCGCGTAGCGGTTGTCGACCAGGACCTCGATCTTCGGCGAGATCGCGAGCGCTTCGAGAAAACCCTTCTCGCGCGCGTCGGTGCTCGCCGAGCCGACTTGGTAGCGCAGCAACACGACCTTGCCCTCGCCGCCGAGCAACGTCGCGAGATGCTCGCCGCCGAGTCGACCGCCCGCGAGGTTGTCGGTCGCGACGAAGCTCGCGAAGTCGACGCCCGGCGTGCCGTCGAGATCGGAGTCGAAGATCACCACCGGAAGCTTCGCGCGCGTCGCCGCGGCGAGCGGCGCGACCAACGCTTGATGATCGAGCGGCGCGATCGCGATGCCGTCGAGGCCTTGCGAGACGAACTGCTCGACGAGTTGGATCTGCTGCGCGCGATCGTTCTCCTTCAGCGGACCTTTCCACTCGATGCGGATGCCGAGTTCCTTCTCCGCGTCGCGCGCGCCGGACTCGACCGCCTTCCAGAAGACGTGGGTCGTGCCCTTCGGGATCACCGCGACGTGCAGCACGCGCGGCGCGTTCGGGTCGGCCGTCTGGGTCGCGTCGGAATCCGAACACGCGACCGTCGTGAGCGCGACAAGGGAAACGAGCCAAGAGCGAAACGTCATCGGAAACCTCGTGGGGAAGCGCGCACCATAGAGGAGGAGCGCTCCGCCGCCGACAGGCCTCCCCGCTCGCGCCCGGGCCGTTTTACTTGCAAAAAATTTGGCCTGCAAATAAAACGGGGGCGGAGGTCGCGCCTTGAACCCGTCACCCGTCACCCACAACGCAAACACCAGTCGTTACCGCGCACCGGCGTTGGAAAAGGGGCTCGACATCATCGAGCTGCTCTCCGACCGCCCCGATGGCCTGAGCCAGACGGAGATCGCGCGCTCCCTCGACCGCTCGGTCGGGGAGATCTTCCGCATGCTCAACTGCTTGGTCGAGCGGGGCTTCCTCGCGATCCAGCGGCCGGGCGATCGCTACATCCTGACGCTGAAGCTCTTCGAGCTCTCGCATCGCAACCCGCCGATCCACCGGTTGATCACCGACGCGGTGCCGATGATGCGCGAGCTCGCCGAGCGCGTGCACCAATCGTGTCACCTCGTGGTGATCGAAGCCGGTCACGGCGTCGTCGTCGCGCAGGTCGACAGCCCGGGCTACATCGGTTTCTCGGTGCGCGTCGGATCGGTGATCCAACTGCACAAGGCCGCGTCCGGTCGCGTGCTGCTGACGTTCCAGAGCAGCGAGGACCGCGAGCGCATCCTCGCGCGTCGCACCGAAACGGAATCGGCGGCGTTCGAGCGTCCGCGCTTCGACGCGGCGATCGACACGATCAAGAAGCGCGGCCACGAGGATTGCGAGAGCACGCGCACGCGCGGCGTTCGCGATCTCTCGTTCCCGATCCTCAATCACCGCGGCGCGGCGGTCGCGGCGTTGACGATCCCGTTCATCGAGCACCTCGATCTGCCGGTCGATCCGTCGCCGACGGCGTGCAAGGCGGCGCTCGCCGACATCGCGGGCCGTTTGTCCGCGTTGATCGGCGGCAAGCCCGCGCTGCCGTTCGATCCGGTCGCCACGCGCACCACTCGACGCGCCAAATGACGGTGGGAACGCGCGACGCCCTCGCCGACCTCGGGCAACGCTGGGACGCGCCGACGCGTCCGCGTCCGATCGTGGTCGTCGGCGCCGGTGGGATCGTCCACGACGCGCACTTGCCCGCGTATGCGGCGCTCGGAATTCCGGTCGTCGGCGCGTTCGACGTCGATCGCGCGCGCGCGGAGCGCACGGCAGCGCGGTGGAAGTTGCCGAAGGTGTTCGGGTCGCTCGCGGAAGCCGCGGCGCAGCGCGGAGTCGTGTTCGATGTCGCGGTGCCGCCGGGCGCGGTGCTCGAGACGTTGAACGGTCTGCCCGATGGCTCGGTCGTGTTGATCCAGAAGCCGATGGGCCTCGACCTCGCGGAAGCGACGCGCATTCGCGCCGCGTGCCGCGCGAAGAAGCTCGTCGCCGCGGTCAACTTCCAGCTGCGCTTCAGCCCGGCGATGCTCGCGTTGCGCGAAGCGCTCGCGCGCGGGTTGCTCGGCCGCCTCGTCGAGCTCGAGGTCCACGTCAACTGCCGCATGCCGTGGGAACTCTGGCCGTTCATGGCGTCGCTGCCGCGCATGGAGTTCGCGCTGCACTCGATCCACTACCTCGATCTCATCCGCGCGTTGCTCGGCGAGCCGCGTTCGGTGCAGGCGCAGACCGTCAAGCATCCGGACGCGCCGGAGCTCGCGAGCTCGCGCAGCACCGCGATCCTCGACTACGGACCCGACGTGCGTTGCGCGTTGTCGATCAACCACCATCACATGCACGGCGCGAAGCATCAGGCGAGTTCGCTCCGCGTCGAAGGCCTGAGCGGTGCCGCGGTCGCGACGCTCGGCGTCAACCTCGACTACCCGCGCGGTCGGCCCGACGCGCTCGAGTTCGCGCTCGAACGCTCGGACGAATGGCGCGCGATCCCGTTGGTCGGCAACTGGTTCCCCGACGCGTTCCGCGGACCGATGTCGAACTTGCAGCGCTTCGCGGTGGGCGAGGACGACGTCCTGCACACGTCGGTCGAGGATGCGTGGCGCACGATGGCGTTGGTGGAAGCGCTCTACCAAGCCGACGCGCGCGGCGGCGTACCGATCCCGAACGGAGACGGTCCGTGATCGCCGCGACGGCGCGCGTCGACGCGCACCAACACTTCTGGAAGGTCGCGCGCGGCGACTACGGTTGGCTGACGCCCGCGTTGCCGGCGCTGTATCGCGACTTCGGGCCCGAAGACCTCGCGCCGTTGCTCGCGCGCCACGGGCTCGACGCGACGATCCTCGTGCAGGCGGCGCCGACGCTCGCGGAGACCGAGTTCCTGCTCGACCTCGCCGCGCGTACGCCGTTCGTCGTCGGTGTCGTCGGTTGGGTCGACTTCGAAGCGCGCGACGCGGTCGCGACGCTGGCGCGGCTCGCCGAACATCCGAAGCTCGTCGGCGTGCGACCGATGATCCAGGACGTCGCGGACGAGCGTTGGATGCTGCGCGCCGACTTCGAGCCCGTGTTCCGCGCGCTGGTCGAGCTCGACCTCGCGTTCGACGCGCTCGTCCTGCCGCGCCACCTCGCGCACTTGCTGCGTCTCGTCGAACGGCATCCCGACTTGCGCGTCGTGATCGATCATTGCGCGAAGCCGGCGATCCGCGACGGCGCGCGCTGGAGCGGCTTCGCGCGTTGGCGCGACGAACTCTCGCAGCTCGCGCGTTCGCCGCGCGTCGCGGCGAAACTCTCAGGCCTCGCGACCGAAGCGCGCGACGGTTGGACCGTCGACGACCTCGCGCCGTTCGTCGAGCACGTGCTCGCGGAGTTCCTGCCCGATCGGTTGATGTGGGGGAGCGATTGGCCGGTCGTCCTGAACGCCGGCGGTTACTCGCGTTGGTGGGATGCGACGCAGACGTTGCTCTCCGGTCGCACGCGCGACGAGCACGGGCTCTTCGGTCGCAACGCGCTCGACTTCTATCGCGTCGACGTGACGACGCTCGCCGAACGGGAGCCGCGTCGATGAGCCCGCTCCGCATCCTCGGCGTTGACGTGCTCGACATCCGCTTCCCGACGTCGGACGAGCGCGACGGTTCGGACGCGATGCACGCCGATCCCGACTACTCCGCGGCGTACGTCGTCCTGCGCACCAACGTCGACGGGCTCGAAGGACACGGGCTGACGTTCACGCTCGGGCGCGGCAACGAGCTCTGCGTCGCGGCCGCGCGTTCGCTCTCGACGTTGGTCGTCGGACGCACGCTCGATTCGATCACGCGCGACTTCGCCGGCTTCTGGCGCGCGCTCACGAGCGAATCGCAGATGCGTTGGGTCGGGCCCGAGAAGGGCGTGATCCACCTCGCGACCGCGGCGTTGGTCAACGCGGTGTGGGATCTCTACGCGAAGGCGAATCGGAAGCCGCTGTGGAAGTTGATCGTCGACCTGACGCCCGAGGAGTTCGTCGCGGCGATCGACTTCCGGTACATCACCGACGCGCTCTCGCGCGACGAAGCGCTCGCGATCCTGCGCGCGAACCAGGAGACCAAGCACGAGCGCGAACGCGAGCTCCTCGCGCGCGGCTACCCGGCGTACACGACTTCCGCCGGTTGGCTCGGCTATCCCGACGAGAAGATCCGCCGACTCTGCCGCCAAGGCGTCGCCGACGGTTGGAACCACTTCAAGATCAAGGTCGGAGCCGATCTCGCGGACGACCTGCGGCGCGCCGCGATCGTGCGTGCGGAGATCGGACCGACGCGCAAGTTGATGTTCGACGCCAACCAGCGTTGGGACGTCGCGGAGGCGATCGCGAACATGCGCGCGCTCGCGCGTTTCGAACCGTGGTGGATCGAGGAGCCGACGTCGCCCGACGACGTGCTTGGTCACGCCGCGATCGCGGCGGCCATCGCGCCGATCGGCGTCGCGACCGGCGAGCAATGCCAGAACCGCGTGATCTTCAAGCAGTTCCTGCAAGCGCGTGCGATCCACTTCTGCCAGGTCGACGCGTGCCGACTCGGCGGCGTCAACGAAGTGCTCGCGGTGATGTTGATGGCGAAGAAGTTCGGCGTGCCGGTGTGCCCGCACGCCGGCGGCGTCGGGCTGTGCGAGTACGTCAATCACCTGGTGATGATCGACTACACCTGCATCTCGGCGTCGTTCGACGATCGCGTCGCCGAGTACGTTTCGCACCTCCACGAGCATTTCGAGAATCCGAGCATCGTGCGTCACGGCCGCTACTTGCCGCCGACCGCGCCGGGCTACGGCATCACGATGAAGCCCGCGGCGCTCGAGCGTTTCGCGTATCCCGATGGTCCCGCTTGGGCCGAACGGCGCGCGTCCGCCGCGCGGAGCTAGACGATGGGCGCGAGACTCGCGGGCAAACGGACGTTGATCACCGCCGCCGGCCAGGGCATCGGCCGAGCGACGGCGTTCGCGTTCGTGCGCGAAGGCGCCGACGTGCTCGCGACCGACGTCGACGAAGCGGCGGTCGTCGCGCTCGCGAAGACCAACCCGCGTGTGCGCGCGGCGAAGCTCGACGTGCGCGATCCGACGGCGATCAAGGCGCTGGTCGAACGCCACGGTCCGTTCGACGTGCTCTTCAACTGCGCGGGCTTCGTGCACCACGGCACGATCCTGGACTGCGACGAGGAAGCGTGGGCGTTCTCGCTCGAGCTCAACGTCACCGCGATGTACCGCATGATCCGCGCGGTGTTGCCGGGGATGCTCGCGCAGCGCAAAGGCGTGATCGTCAACATGTCTTCGGTCGCGTCGAGCGTGAAGGGCGCGCCGAATCGCTGTGTCTACGGCGCGAGCAAGGCCGCGGTGATCGGCTTGACCAAGTCGGTCGCCGCCGATTTCGTCGCGCAGGGCATTCGCTGCAATGCGATTTGTCCCGGCACGGTGCAGACGCCGTCGCTCGACGCGCGCATCGCCGCGCAAGGCGACGTCGCGAAGACGCGCGCGGCGTTCGTCGCGCGCCAACCCATCGGAAGGCTCGGGAGCCCGGAGGAGATCGCCGAGCTCGTCCTCTACCTCGCCTCCGACGAATCGTCCTACACGACCGGCGCGATCCACGTGATCGACGGCGGCTGGAGCAACTGATCGTGAAGCTCGTTCGCCATGGTCCGCGCGGGGCGGAGAAGCCGGGTCTCGTCGACGCGCAAGGTCGCGTGCGTTCGCTCGAAGGTGTGCTCGACGACGTGCGCGGCGCGGTGCTCGGCGATGAATCGCTCGCGCGGCTCGCGAAGCTCGACGTCGCGCGCTTGCCGCTGGTCGATCCTTCGACGCGCTTCGGCGCGTGCGTCGGCGGCGTCGGCAAGTTCCTCTGCGTCGGCCTCAACTACGCTGACCACGCCGCGGAGTCCGGCATGCAGGTGCCGAGCGAGCCCGTGATCTTCACCAAGGCGACCAGCGCGATCGTCGGCCCGAACGACGACGTCGAGATGCCGCGCGGCGGGGAGAAGCTCGACTGGGAGGTCGAGCTCGGCGTCGTGATCGGCAAGGAGACGAAGTACGTCGACAAAGCGCGAGCGCGCGAACACATCGCGGGCTTCTGCGTGATCAACGATTTGTCGGAGCGCCGCTTCCAACTCGAAGGCACCGGTCAGTGGGTGAAGGGCAAGAGCTGCGACACGTTCGGACCGCTCGGGCCGTGGCTCGTGACGCGCGACGAAGTTCCGACTCCGCAGAACCTCGATCTGTGGCTCGAAGTCGACGGCCGCCGTTTCCAGAACGGCAATACGCGCACGATGATCTTCGACGTCGACTACCTCGTCAGCTACCTCTCGCAGTTCATGAGCCTGCAACCGGGCGACGTGATCTCGACCGGCACGCCTCCGGGCGTCGGCCTCGGACAGAAACCCGAACCGATCTATTTGCGCGTCGGTCAATCGATGCGGCTCGGCATCCAGGGGCTCGGCGAGCAACGTCAACGCGTGGTCGCCGCGCGGTGAAGGAGACGAGCGAGCGATGGAGCGCGCTGACCTCGTGATCGTCGGCGGCGGCATCGTCGGGTTGGCGACGGCGCAGCGTTTCACGCTCCGTCATCCCGGCCAACGCGTGGTCGTGCTCGAGAAGGAAGCGTCGCTCGCCGCGCACCAGACCGGCCGCAACTCCGGCGTGATCCACTCGGGTCTCTACTACAAGCCCGGTTCGTTGAAGGCGCAGAATTGCCGGCGCGGGAAGCGTCTGCTCGAGGATTTCTGTCGCGCCGAATCGCTGCCGTTCGAACTCTGCGGCAAGGTCGTCGTCGCGGTCGACGCGAGCGAAGTCGAGCGCCTGGACGCGTTGCACGCACGCGGCGTCGCGAACGGCGTCGACTGCACGCGCATCGACGCGGCGCGGTTGCGTGAGCTCGAACCCCACGTCGCCGGCGTCGCCGCGTTGCATGTGCCGGAGACCGGCATCGTCGATTACCCGGCGGTCTGCGCGCGGCTCGCGCAACTCGTCGAACGCTCCGGCGGTGCCGTGCTCACACGCGCGCGCGTCCGCGCGATTCGTGCCGAGTCCGGAGGCGTTGCCGTCGCGAGCGAGGCCGGTGATTTCGACGCGCGTCTCGTCGTCAACTGCGCGGGCCTCCACTCCGATCGCGTCGCGCAAATGGAGAGAGGTTCGCGCCCCGCGCGCATCGTGCCGTTCCGCGGCGAGTACTTCGAGCTCGCGAAGCCTGCGCGCTCGCTCGTCAAGAACCTGATCTACCCGGTGCCCGATCCGACGTTCCCGTTCCTCGGCGTGCACTTCACGCGGATGATCCACGGCGGCGTCGAGTGCGGACCGAACGCGGTGCTCGCTCTCGCGCGCGAAGGCTACACCTGGAGCAGGCTCAACGTGCGCGATCTGTGGGACACGCTCTCGTACGGCGCGTTCTGGAAACTCGCGGCGAGACATTGGCGCACCGGCGGCATGGAAGTTTGGCGCTCGCTCTCGAAGAGCGCGTTCACGCGCTCGCTGCAGCGCCTGATCCCGGACGTCCGCCGCGAGGATCTCGTCGCCGCGCCGGCCGGCGTGCGCGCGCAGGCGCTCGCTCCCGACGGAGCCCTGGTCGACGACTTCCTGATCCGCCGCAGCTCACGCGTCGTCCACGTCTGCAACGCTCCGTCGCCGGCGGCGACGTCGGCGCTCGCGATCGGCGAATCGATCGTCGACGAGCTCGCGGAGTGCGCGCGATGAGCTCGCCGGAGATCCGCGTCTTCCCGAGCGAGTACTTGCGCGAATTCTCGACGCGCGTGTTCATGCACTTCGGCGTGCCGAAGAACGACGCGCGGATCGCGGCCGACGTGCTCGCGGTCGCCGACCTGCGCGGCATCGACTCCCACGGCGTCGCGCGCCTGCACACGTACTTCGAGATGCTGACGCTCGGCCGCATCAATCCGCGCTGCAAGCCGCGCATCGTGCGCGAGACGCTCTCGACCGCGACGGTCGACGGCGACAACGGGCTCGGCCTCGTCGTCGGGCCGTGGGCGAACACCGTCGCGATGGACAAGGCCGAGGAAGCCGGCAGCGGTTGGGTCAGCGTCCGCCACACGAATCACTACGGCATCGCGGGCTACTACCCGCTCGAAGCGTTGAAGCGCGATTTGATCGGTTGGGCGATGACCAACACGACGAAACTCGTCGCGCCGTTGTGGGGCGCCGAGCGCATGCTCGGCACCAACCCGATCGCGATCGCGTTCCCCGGCAAGGACGAGCCCGCGCTCGTGATCGACCTCGCGACGTGCGCCGCGGCGTACGGCAAGATCGAGATCGCGAAGCGCCACGGCACGCCGATCCCCGAAGGCTGGGCGATCGATCGCGACGGACGCGCGACGACGGATCCGAACGCGATGATCGACGGCGGCGCGATCTTGCCGCTCGGCTCCGATCGCGAACGCGGCGGGCACAAGGGGTACTCTCTCGCGCTGATGGTCGACGTGCTCTCGGCGGTTCTCTCGGGCGCGAACTGGGGCCCGTTCACGCCGCCGTTCGCGCTGCGTCAGGAAATTCCGAAGCGTTCGGTCGGCCAAGGCATCGGTCACTTCTTCGGCGCGCTGCGCATCGACGGGTTCATCGATCCCGACGAGTTCAAGCGCCAGATCGACGACCTCGTGCGCACGTTCCGCGCGACGCGGCCGGCGCCGGGAACGTCGGGGCCGTTGCTGCCGGGTGATCCCGAGCGCGAGGCCGAAGTCCAACGCCGCCGCGACGGCATTCCTCTCGTGCTCCCCGTGATCGACGAGCTCCGCGACATCGCGAAACAGACCGGCGTTCCCTTCGACTGAGATCGAACGATGAAGAAACTCCTGATCGCGTTGTGCCTCTCGTTCGTCGCGGCGTGCGAAGCGACGAGCTCCGTCCATCACGCGTTCCCCGTGCCGATCTCCCAGGACGAGCGCATGGCGTGGTGGCGCGACGCGCGCTTCGGCATGTTCATCCACTGGGGGCTCTATGCGATCCCCGCAGGCGAATGGAACGGCCAGAAGGACTACGGCGAGTGGATCCGCGAGAACGCGAAGATCCCGGTCGACGTCTACGAGAAATTCCAGCCGCAGTTCAATCCGACCAAGTTCGACGCCGACGCGTGGGCGCAAATGGCGGCCGACGCCGGGATGAAGTACTTGGTGATCACGTCGAAGCACCACGACGGTTTCTGTCTCTTCGATTCGAAGCAGACCGAATGGGACGTGATGAACACGCCGTTCGCGCGCGACGTGCTGAAGGAGCTCTCGGCCGCGTGCGCGCGCCACGGCGTCCGTTTCTGCACGTACCACTCGATCATGGATTGGCACCATCCCGATTATTTGCCGCGGCGGACGTGGGAGGATCGGCCGGCGACGGGCGCGAGCTTCGATCGCTACGCGAAGTACCTCCACGCGCAGGTCGCCGAAGTGATCGAGCAATACCACCCGGCGGTGATGTGGTTCGACGGCGAGTGGGAGAGCACGTGGAGTCATCCGCGAGGACAAGCGCTCTTCCAACTCTGCCGCAAGCTCGCGCCCGCGATGTTGGTCAACAATCGCGTCGACGTCTATCGCGGCGGAATGAACGGCTTCTCCGATTCCGATCAAGCGGTCGGTGATTTCGCGACGCCCGAGCAGGAGATCCCCGCGACCGGCATGCCCGGCGTCGATTGGGAATCCTGCATGACGATGAACGATCACTGGGGCTTCAACCGCGTCGATCAGGACTTCAAGTCGACGACCGAGCTTCTCCGCAACCTGATCGATATCGCGTCGAAGGGCGGCAACTACCTGCTCAACGTCGGGCCGCGCGCGGACGGCACGTTCCCGCCGGAGTCGGTCAAGCGTTTGGCGCAGGTCGGCGCGTGGATGAAGGTCAACGGCGCGTCGATCCACGGCACGACCGCGAGCGTCTTCGAGTCGCTCGACTTCGGTCGTTGCACCGTGCGGGTCGGCGCGCGCAAGACCAAGCTCTTCCTGCACGTCTTCGATTGGCCGGCGTCGCGTGAGCTCGTGCTGCCCGGCCTCGGCAACAAGGCGAAGCGCGCGTACCCGCTCGCCGATCCGAAGAAGGACCTGAAGATCGTCGTCGCCGACGGCTCGGTGCGCGTGCGCGTGCCGGAGGAAGCGAGCGATCCGATCGCGACGGTGATCGTGCTCGAGATCGACGGTGCGCCGGTCGTCTACTCGACGCCGAAGATCCGCGCGGAGTCGAGCGAGTTCGTCACGGGAACGGAAGCGACGATCGAGAGCACCGGCGCGCCGACCGACGTGCGCTACACGCTCGACGGCACCGAGCCGGTGCGCGGCTCGAAGCGCGCGGGGAGTCCGATCGCGATCCTCGAGAGCTGCACGCTGAAGGCGCGCGTTTTCCGCGAGGGCAAACCGGTCAGCGCGACGGCGGAGCGACGCTTCGAGAAGGTCGAGCCCGCGCCCGCGGTCGAAGCGGCGACGACGGAGAGCGGTCTCGCGGTCGAACGCTTCGCCGCCGAGTGGAGCGCGATTCCCGAGGACCGTTCGAGTCTCGTCGCGACGCGCGCGTACGTCGCACCGAACATCGCGCTCCTGGAACCGCGCGAGGAGCACGTCGCGTTGCGCTTCCACGGTTTCGTCGACGTGCCGGAGAGCGAGCTCTATCGCTTCGCGCTCGCGAGCGACGACGGTTCGAAACTCTGGATCGACGGCGTGCTCGTCGTCGACAACGATGGCTTGCACTCCGCCGCCGAGAAGCAGGGCGCGCGCGCGCTCGCGGCGGGTCGTCACGTCCTCGAAGTCGTGTGGTTCAACCGCACCGGCGGCGCCGAGCTCAGCGTGCGTTGGGCGCGACCGAAATCGCCGTTCGAGGCGCTCCCCGACGCCGCGTTGTCGCACTGATCCCCCGGTCGATGTCCCACCGTTTCTTCGTCGCCGTCTGCGCGACGATCGCTCTCGTCGCGCGGTCGTCGGGCGCGCCGTTCCAAGACATCGAGCGCGTGCTCGTCGACGGGAAGTCGCTCGGCGACGTCGAGTTCGTCGGCGCGCCGTGGACGCCGCTCAAGACCGGCGGCATCGAAGGCGTCGGCGAGGGCAACCGCGTGACGACGCGCTTCGAGGTCGGCGCGGGGGACTTCAGCGTGCACCTCGAGCTCGCGATCGACCAACTGGGAGACCAGCAGAGCGCGTTCGCGTTCGCGAGCGACGCGTTCCTCGGGTTCGACGATCACGATCGCAAGCTCGTCCTCGCCGGCCCGCGCTTCGGCGACAAGTTCGCGGTGCTCGGCGACGCGGAGCGCGCGTGGAAGCCGGGCGAAGCCTTCGACCTCGACGTCGAACGCCGCGGCGCGCGCGTCACGTTCGCGCTCGACGGCAAGCCGCTCCACGAGTTCGACTTCCACGCCGGCGCGGTCGGGCGGATGTCGGTGAGCCCCGGCAAGACGCGCTTGCGCCTGCTCGCTTGGCGGATCCGCGGCGCGTTCGTCGAGCTCGCGCCGTCGCCCGACGTCGAAGCGTTGCGCGTACCGATCGACTCCGCGATCGAACGCGGCGTCGCGTATCTGTTGTCGACGCAACAGCGCGACGGTTCGTGGTCGAGCGGCCAACCGCAGTATCCGTCGGGCCAGACCGCGCTCGCGATCTACGCGTTGTCGAAGAGCGGGCTCGAGCTCGACAGTCCGCCGCTCGTCCGCGCGCTGCGTTTCCTCGACGCGCATCCGCCGTTCGAGACGTACAGCACCGGCCTCACGTTGATGGCGTACGAAGCGACGCACGATCCGAAATCGAAGGAGCGCATGCGGCCGCTCGCGAAGGCGTTGCTCGCTTGGCAGCGCTCCGGGCTGTGGAGTTATCCGACCGAGTGGAACGGCACGCGTTGGACCGACGTGCAAGCGGGACGCGATCTCTCGAACACGCAGTACGCGGTGCTCGGTCTGCGCGCCGCCGCCGCCGCGGGCATCGAAGTCCCGATGAAGGTGTGGATCGACTTGATCGACGGCGTGTTGCGTCTGCAGGAGACGCCGATCGCGGTCGACGTCGCGCGCGCGGCGGGGGACACGAGCAGCGGCAAACGCACGATCGCCGGCTTCCGCTACAACGGCGATTCGGGAGCGAAAGGCTCGATGACCGCGGCCGGAGTTTCGGCGCTCGCGATCGCGCGCGATGCGCTCGGACCGAAGTTGACCGGCGGCCAAGGCGCGGAAGTCGCGAAGGCGATCCAACTCGGCGTCGCGTGGCTCGGCCATCACTTCCGCGCCGACGCGCATCCGTTCGGCGAGGAGGCGTGGCTCTACTACTGGCTCTACGGCGTCGAACGCGTCGGCGGGTTGCTCGATCTCGATCGACTCGGCTCGCACGCGTGGTACGTCGAAGGCGCGCGCTTCCTCCTGGCCAAGCAGAACGCCGATGGCGACTGGTCGACTCCGTACGGCGGCATGGTGCGTTCGGGCGAGACCGATACGTGCTACGCGCTGCTCTTCCTGCGGCGCGCGACCGCACATCGGCCGGTCACCGGCGGACTCGAGTCGTCCTTCCAAACGAAGGCCGTGGTCGACGACGACGTGCGCGTCGCGTTCGCCGGCCGCGGCGCGTTCGAGTTCTGGATCGGCGGCTTCGGCGAGCGCGTGCTCGCGGAGAACGGCGGCGGAGCGCTCGACGGTTTGCGCGTCGCGAGCGTCGAGTACGTGTGCGACGGGCGCGTGCTCGCGCGCGTTGCCGGCGATCCGAAGAAAGCGTGGAGCCGCGAACGGTTCCGCGCGCAGTTCGAACTCGTGTATCCGGGGACGTATGCGATCACTGCGCGCGTTCGTCTGGTCGCGCCCGATGCGCCGGTCGATGCGACGGAACCGACGCGTTCGATCGAGTCGAAGCCGGTGCAGGTCCGGTCGCTCGGGCTGTCGACGCCGTGGATGAACGAGCTGGTCGAGCGGCGCGCGAGGAACTTGTTGCTCGGCAAAGAAATGACGGTCACGACGAGTTCGGTCAACGGCGACGACGTCGGCGAGCGCGCGTTCGACGGGCTCGAAGGTTCACGTTGGATGTGCAAGAACGACGATCCGGCGCCGATGTTGATCCTCGAGCTGCCGAAGCCCATTCAGGCGAGCCAACTCGTGCTGTGGTCGCACTGCGCCCATCCGCGCCTGCGCGGCGAACACGACGTCTTGCGCCGCGTCAGCGTGCGCGTCAATCGCAACAAGGACGTGCTCGAGGTCACGGCCGGCGACGACGAACTCGCACCGCTTGTTCTCCAGTTCGGTAAACCGACCGCGGTGCAGCGCCTCGAACTCCGCATCGTCGAACGCACGCCGGGCAAATCGTGGGCGGGCCACATCGGCTTCACGGAGATCGAGCTCTACAAGTGAGCGCGGCTCGGCGGCTCGCTACTTCCTCGAGTCGGGGAGGACGACCTCGACGGCGTCGCCGGACGTGCTCGGCCATTCGAACGGCACGACCACTTTCACGGACGCGTCCGCGCCTGCGGGGCGGAATCGGAACGCATACCGTCCCGGCTGGAGCGACACGCGCATCCGTCCGCGGGCGTCGAGTTTCGCGTCGATCGGTGTGAGCGCGAGAGGAGCGTCGGCTCGAATGCGGGGGAACAGCATCGCGGGAAGATCCGACGAGTTCGTCGTTCGCACCGCGAGCTCGCCGTCGTCGAGCACGATGTCGTAGCTCGTCGATCGGCTCTCGTTCGACGAAACGTGCACCAGGTTCGGCGCGAACCAGATCCAACTCGCGTCGACCGCACGCAGCGACAGCACGTAATCGCCGGGAATCGCCGGCCCGAGCGTCACGGCTCCTCGGGCGTCGAGCGACCCGGCCGCGCTGGTCATCAGGTAGGTGTCGTGCACGACGGACAACTCGGCGACCACGGCGGAAGGCGAGCGACCGTGCAGGTCGAAGGTGAATCGCAACGAACTCGGGAAGCGGTCACGCACGTCGAAGTCGTGTTCCTCGTCGGCACCGGGCGTGAGGTCGAAGCGTCCGAGGTCGATCTCGTCTCCCGTCGTCGACTCCGAGCCTTCGAATCCCGAGGGCACGAAGACGTGCTCGACCGCGAGCGCCGCGCTCACGCCGCCGGCGGGCAACGGACCCGCGCGGTAGCTCCCATCCGCCGCGAGATCCGCGCAGAGCTTGCGCGCCCAATCGAAATCGAAGACTCGTCCCTTCGTCGCCCCCGGGAACGAATCGGGGACGAAGCGCAACCGAATCCCCGCGAGCGACGCGCCTTCCGGCGCGAGGACGCGACCGTGGACGAATCCGGAGGCGGGGAGCGTGAGCTGCACTCGACGCTCGTGGTCGCCC
Source organism: Planctomycetota bacterium (assembly GCA_021413885.1). GTDB lineage: Bacteria > Planctomycetota > UBA1135 > UBA1135 > JACRIN01. Next base: position 39,142 of record JAIOPM010000058.1, on the reverse strand, counting down.
TCGGCGACGGACACATCCTCGATCACACCGTGGAGCGCCGGTGAGACGCCGGCTTGGAGTCGATAGGCGCCGGGCGCGACGCCAACGAAAACGAACTCGCCGGACGTTCGGACCGCGCGAACGACGCGCGAGCCCTCCGCGTGGGCCGCGGTTTCGAGCAACTGTACGTGGTGCGAGCTCGGAGTGCCGCGCCGCGCGAGACGCACGTCGACGGGAAACTCCGGAGGTTCGCCGTCGCCGGCGAGAACGCTGCCGACGATGCGCGCGCCGCGCGAGAGTTGCACGGTGACGTCGCGTGTTTCGTTCGGCGCGAGCGCGAGCCCGCGCACTTCGGCGTCCGCGAAACCCGGCGCGGAGATCGTCAACGTCTGCGGGAGAGGCAGGAGCCCGGTCACGAGCGGATCCCCATCGGGTCTCGCGTCGAAGACCGCGAATGTCGCGGCCGGCCATGCGTCGTCGTGCAGTCGGGTGCGAACGGTGAAGCGTTCGATCGGGCTTCCGCTCGTCGCATCGACCACGGCGAGTCGGACCGACGCGCTGCCCGCGAGCTTCGCTTCGAGGCACGCGCCGAGTTCGATCCCGTCCGCGCGCCACGGAACGAAATTGGGATCCGCGATCTCGAGCGAGTACGTTCCGACCGGCAGTCCTTGGAAGACGAACGAGCGTTCGAGCGGGATGCGAATCGCCGTCGCGACGATGCCGCTTCCGCGCGCGACGACTCCGCCATCGAGCTCGTGGATGGACCGGCTGAACGGCAGACACGAAACGGAGACGGCGATCCAGCTCGACACGTCGAACGGACACGTGACGTCGACGGTCGACTCGTCCTGCGAATGCACTTCGACGGTCGGCCCTTCGAATCGGTAGCTCTCGCCGCGGTCGGCGCGGAGCAGCACACGGCCGGGCGGCACGTGTTCGATGCGGAACGCGCCGGTTTCGGGATCGCTGACGTCCACCGCTTCGATCGGTTCGCGACCGGTGATCAGGTTCGGCCACGGCGAGCAGGCGCGGATCGTCCACGTCTGCCCGCAGAGCGGCGCGCCGTTCACGTCGAGAATGCGGCCGACGATCGTCGCACCGAACCGCACCTCGACGTCGCCCAGGTCGCGTTCGTCGCCGGGATGGAACTCGGTCCACCGCCATCGGATCGGGCATGCGTCCTTCGCCGCTGCGTCGAGCACGAACTCGAACGCCGCGCGTGGCTCGAAGCCGAGCAAGAAGCGTCCGTCGTCGTCCGAGAGCGCTTCGAGATCCGTCCACGCCTCCGCGGATTCGGCGACGACCGAGAGATCTAGGGGATCGCGACGACCGCTGAGTCTCAGCGCCACGCCGGGCACCGGATCACCGTTCTCGAGCACGAAGCGGCCGAGGATGCGCGCGAGCCGCCGACTCGCGTCGGCGTTCGGCATCGCATCGGCGATCGCGGTCTCCGGCGTTCCCGCGACGCTCCGACCCGGCGCCTGTTCGTTCTCCGTCACCGGCGCGTCGTGCCGCAACGCCGACGGACTCGACGTAGTGGCGTCGGGCGCGACGATCGACGGCCGATTCGAACGCGTGCTTCGGAAGAGGATCACGAGCACCGCGAGAACGACGCACGCGACGGCGACGCTCCGCAACGAACGTCGATTCCTGTCCCGCGACGACGAGCCGCCCATGGCTCGCCGATTCTGACACGACGCTTCAGCGATACGAACCGTGCGACGCGTGAGCGCCGATGGCTCCGCACGCCGCGCAGCCGCAGTCCGTCAACTTGTCGGGCAACGCGTCTTGCCACTTCTGCCAGAAGAAGCTCGGCTTCGGGCCGGGGCCTTCGGGGCCGAGCTCCTGCATCGTGCGCGCGTTGAAGATGCGGCCGTTGAGCACGGTGTACGCGATCGACTCGGAGTTACGAATGTCGTCGAGCGGGTTCTTCTCGAGCACGAGGAAGTCCGCGAGCTTGCCGACCTCGAGCGAACCGAGATCGGCGCCCATGCCGATGTAGCGCGCTCCGTCGAGCGTCGCGGCGCGCAGCGCTTGGAGGTTGGTGAGACCGCTCGATTGGATCAGCCACAGTTCCCAGTGCGCGCCGAGGCCCGCGAGTTGTCCGTGCGCGCCGAGTTGCACGTGTCCGCCGGCGTCGACGATCGCTTTGCAGATCTTCGAGCTCGTGAGAATGTTGTACTCCTCGAGCGGAGCCTTGGTGCGGCGACGCGCCCGCGGATCGACGACGGTGCGCGGCACGAACGTCATCAAGCGCTCGTTCTTCCACACGTCGGTCGTGTCGTAGAAGTAGTTCTCGCCCCAGATGCCGCCGTACCCGACGATCAACGTCGGCGTGTAGCCGACACCGCTCGCGCCCCACAACGTCGCGACGTCGCGGTAGATCTTCGCGACGGGGAGTGAATGCTCGATGCCCGTGTGCCCGTCGACCATGTGGGTCAAGTTGTGCTGGAGCAGCGAACCTCCCTCGGGCACGACCAACATGCCGAGCTCGCGCGCCGCGGCGAGGATCTCTTGCCGTTGCTCGCGACGCGGTTGGTTGTAGCTCTTGACCGAGAACGCGCCGACCGCCTTCAAGCGCCGCAAGTGCGAGCGCGCGTCGTCGAGCGAATCGACCTCGGCTTTGATGTTGCCCGCGGCGCCGTACACGATCGTGCCGGTCGAGAACGTGCGCGGCGCGACGATCAGGCCGGCGCGTTGCATCTCGGCGGACGAGAAGATCGCGTTGGTGTCGTGCGACGGATCGTGGATCGTCGTCACGCCGAACGCGAGGTTCGCGTACGACGCCCAGTTCTGCTGGGGTTGCATACCGTCGGCGGCTTGCGGTCCGTGCGCGTGCACGTCGATCAGTCCGGGCACGATCGTCAGGCCGCGCGCGTCGTGGATCGTCGCGCCGGCGGGGAGCTTCACGTCGCTCGCGCGCCCGATCGCGGTGATGCGGTTCTTCTCGACGACCAGCGCGCCATCCTCGATCACCTCGTCGCCCTTCATCGTCACGATGCGCGCGTGGACGAACGCGAGCGAGCCGCTCGGTTTCGCCGCCGCGACGCGCATCGCGATGTTGCGGCCTTCGGTCGGCGGCTCGGGCAACTTCTCCGGTGCGCCCGCGAGGAACGCGAAGGCGTCGGAGAGCTTGCGTTCGAACAGTTCCGGCCCGAGCGACCAGAAGAGCTTCGTCGAATCGCCCGCGAACTGCAGGTTCTCGCCGGAGTCGCGCGACACGCGGGCGATCGGGTGCGAGGTCGACTTCGGTCCGACCTTGACCGTGCGGCCGGTCGGCACGAACGGCGCGATGTACGCGTGCCAACGCTCGGAGAACGCGACCCACTTGCCGTCGGGCGAGAGCACGAAGTCGGTCGCGTTGTCGCTCTCGAGGTGCGTGCGCTCGTCCGAGCCGTCGAGCTCGATCGAGAACAGCGTCGCCTTGTCGTTCTCGCCGTCCTCGTCGCTCGTCGTCAGGTAGACGCGATCGTTCTCCGCGGCGAACTGCGGCGTCGCGCCTTTCTTGGTGACGAGCTTCATCTCGCCGCCGGCCGTCGCAATCGCGTACACGCCGGGATCGTGCGACCAAGTCGGTGAGCTCAAGCCTCCGCCCGAAACGCGGCCGAACACGATCGTTTTCCCGTCGGGCGAGAAGACGGGATCGACGTAGTGGCCGGGTTCGGTCGTCACCTTGCGACCTTCGCCGCCGGCGGCGGGCGCGACGCGGACCGAGCCGAGCTCGCGATCGCTCCACGTCGTGTACACGATCGACGCGCCGTCGCGGCTGAACGACGGCATGAACTCGAAATGATCGTTCTGCGCGGTCAGACGCTTCGGCGTTCCGTCGGGGAGCGCGCGCGTCCAGAGATGGCCGAGCGCTTGGTAAACGACGCGCTCACCCTTCGGCGCGACGCGCACCCAGCGCAGGCACTTGACGTCGAACTCGTCCGGCGCGGCTTGGAATTCTTCGTGTCGCGCAGGAGCGAGCGTGCGCGACGTCGCGACGTGGAAAGGAATCGGCGCGGCCTTGCCGCTCGCGACGTCGATGCGCGAGAGCTTGCCCGCCGCCCACACGACGATCGACTTCGCATCCGGCGTCCACGCCATCGTCGGATAGACGCCGTGGATCGCCCACGTCTCCTGCATGTCGCGTTCGAGGCCCGACCACACCGGACGGATCTCGCCGGACGCGAGGTCCATCACGAAGAGCGTCGACTGGAAGCGCACGCGACGCACGAACGCGAGGCTCTTGCCGTCCGGCGAAGGCGTCGGCCGACACGCGCCGCCGGGACCGCGCACTTGCGGCGTGATCTCGCCGGTGTTCCGGTCGAGTCGATCGATCGCGTAGATCTGCTCGTTCGAATCCTTGCTGTACTCGAAGGTCTTGCCCGGCGTCGCGTCGAACGACCAATAGAGATACTTGCCGTCGGGCGAGAACGCGGGCTCGCCGACGTCCTTCTGCTCGGTCGGCTTGACCGTCATCTGCAAACCTTCGCCGCCGGTGAGGTGGTAGAGCCAGACTTCGCCCGCGCCGATCGAACGGTGCGACGTGAAGTGCTTGTGGCCCGCGATGAATTGACCGTCGGGCGTCCACGTCGGGCTGTTGACCAGGCGATAGCTCTCCTTCGAGACCTGCTTGCGATCGGAGCCGTCGCGGTTCATCACCCAGAGGTTGTCGCCGCCGGCAGCGTCGCTGGTGAACGCGATCTTCTTGCCGTCTGGCGAGAAGCGCGGCTGCATGTCCCACGCGAGCCCGCTCGAGATCGACTTCGCTTCACCGCCGGCGATCGGCAGCAAGTAGAGATCGCCGAGCAAGTCGAACACGATCTCGCCGCCGTCGGGCGAGAGGTCGACGTTCATCCACGTGCCTTCGTCGAGATCGAGCGCGACGTCGTGCGATCCGGCCGGCGCCGCTTGGACGTCCCACTTGGGCTTGTCGTCCTTCTTCTCGTCCTGCTTGTCGTCGCCGCCGAACGAGAGGGCCGTGAGGAACAGAACCGCGGCGCAGGCCGCCCACGAGAGCTTCGAGCTTTGGAACATGGCGCGCTAGATTAGCGAGCGCGCCGAAGAGGCTCCGCTGCGCGCGTCGAGAATGTGTCAAACGACCGGCGTTCGGCGGGAAGAGCGGTCGAGCCTCGACGTCGATCGCGAGCGTCGCTTCCCAATGCGAAAGGACTCTCCCATGCAACGCATCGCCTTGATCGCCTCACTGTTGTTGGTTTCGTGCACCGCGTATCGGAGACAGGCGCCGGCGCCGCAGCCCACGGTGGAGGCCTGTGCACCCGCTCGAGAGGCTGCCGACTTCGGCGTCGACGTGATCCCGCTGCAGTTCGCGAGCGCAGCCGACATCGCGCAGATCGTCGGCCACGTGCGACTCTCGGATCCGGGCACCAACGTCCTCGCCGACGTGCGCACCAACTCGGTGATCGTCAACGGCCCGGAGTCCGGACGCCGCGCTGCCGCCGAGTTGATCGCGAAGCTCGACATCAAGAAGTAGCTCCATCTTCCGCGCGCATCACCGTGGAGCTTCGCTGGAACGCCGGCCTCGTCGTCGCCGTCTCCGCGTGTGCCGTGAACACCCGCGTCCAGCCCGCCGAGTCGGTCGCTGCGCCGATCGCGCGCGCCGACGTCGAGGTCCGGGTCACCGCCGACAATCGATGGGACCAGCCGTTGGTCTCCGTCGAGTGGATCGACTTCGAGGACGATGACCGGAGCGGCGTTCATCTGCCCACCGTGAAGGCCGACGGATTCGTGACCTGCGTCAACGGATTCACGCGAAGTCGAGGTGACGTGCATTGCGGAAGGATCGCCCCAGTCGCTGCCGCTGAATTCGCGCAGATGGTGGCGGCCACGCTGAATGCTCCGAAACCCGCCGCATGCGGTCGCGGACCCTGCATGGTCGATGGGGTGCTGAGAATCGAAGTGCACTCGGTGACGGGCAACCTCACGGCGGAATGGATCGTCAACCAAACGCTGCTCGAATTCGAAGGGGCCGGCGGAAGCGAGTGCAAGCGCGCTCGCCTGACCGGTGCTCCCCAGCGGAGCCAGCGATGGTGGGACCTCCGACCGAAGTTCGCGGAGCTGATCGCGACCGTGCAGGCGCCGTAGTTCGTCCGCGCAGGTCGTTCAGCGCGCCTTACGGCCGAACAGCGCCAGCGACGTCACCGCCAACGTCCACGTCGGGAAGAGCGCGAGGCCCGGGATCAGTTCGACCACCAGCGCCGGCAGCAACGCCCAACGGAAGCCGAGCAGCACGAAGAGCGCGAGCGCCACGCCGAAGTCGACGAGCCAACCGACCACCGGCATGAACTCCGTCCACGCGAAGAGCGTGTCCGCCGCGATCGCGACCGCGAAGGCGAGGAAGAGGCGCACGCCGCCGATGCGTCGAGTGGGAACGGGAGCGGGAGTCGCCATGGAAGGTCCTTCCCAACCTGCGGCAACGAGCGCGGGAACTCAAGTGCTCGCCTCCGCGGATCCGATGCGCGTTGCGATGGAGCTCCCGACCCTCGCCGCCGCTTCCACGCTATCGGTCGACGTCGTCGCCGTGCCGCGGCGCGTCGAGCCGACGCCGCGCGTGCGCCGCGAGCACGAGGAGCAAGAGCCCGCCGTCGCGCCGCGCCGCGACTCGGCATCGTTCTCGAAGGAAGCGCTCGCTCTGCTGATGGCGGAGTCCGACGGTTCCTGCGACTGACCGGCGATCGCGTAGAATCGGGCGCGGAGGATCCGAATGCCCGCACGCGAGTCGACGCCCTCGAACCTGTATCCGTGTCTCTACTACGACGACGCGGTCGCCGCGATCGAGTGGCTGTGTCGCGCGTTCGGCTTCCAACGCCGCCTCGTGGTGCCCGGTCCGAACGGCACGATCGCGCACTCCGAGCTCACGTTCGGCTCCGGCGTGATCATGGTCGGCACCGCGAAGCCGGAGCGCCGTTGGGTCAGCCCGCGCAGCTTGACCGCGTTGCACCACGCGCTCTGCATCCAGGTGGACGATCCCGATGCGCATTGCGCGCGCGCTCGCGCGGCGGGCGCGACGATCCTCCAAGAGCTGAAGGACGAGGACTACGGCTCGCGCGGCTACCTCGCACAGGATCCCGAAGGTCACCAGTGGTGTTTCGCGACGTACCGGCCCGGCGCGCACTGGGAGTGAGCGGCGCGGCTACGGTTCGCGGCTCACGACCAGTTCGTCCCACTCGAGGCTGTCGGCCGGCAGACTGCGGCCGCTGAGCGCTTCGAGCGCGCGCCACGCGGCGAGCGCGACTTGCTCGTCGTCGTCGCGCAACGCGAGCGAGAGTTCGGTGAGCACGTCGACCGAGCCGAGTTCGATCAGCGTCTGGCACGCGAGCACGCGCAACGCCGGCCGCGGACTCTGCAGCACGCGCGCGACCTCCTTCGCGATCTCGTGTCGCCGCACGCGCCGATTCGCCAGTTCGCGCAGCGCGGCGGTGACGACGCTCGCGTCGGCGGAGTCGAGGCGTTCGAGCAGCGGCTCGTAGTGTTCGTCGAGCCACGCGGCTTCCGAGTCCCACCACACCTGCCACGCGTCCGGAGTCTCGGCATACTCGAGCCGCGACACGTGCATCAACGACCAATGCGCGGCGGAGCGCAACGCCTCCGATTCGTCGGCGAGCAGATCGATCCAGTCCTGGATCGACTCCTCGTCCTCGAGCATGCCGAGCGCGCGCACGACGGCCGCGCCGAGCGACGGACTCGCGTTCGCGCGGCTCGCGCGCAGGAGTTCGATCGCGTGCTGGTTGACGGAAGAGTCCGGCGAGCGGCCGATCACCGCGACTTGCGCGGCGACCACCGGCAGCAGGTCGGGATGCACGAACGCGACGTCGCTCGCAAGCTCGAGACCGCGCCCGTCGTGCACGTCGCCGAGCGTGAAGATCACCGTCGACAACAACGCGACGTCGATCGAACGCCACGTCGCGGCGAGACGCGGCACCGCGAGCGGTTCGCGCGCGAGGATTGCCCCGAGCGCGGCGCGCAAGGCGTCACGCAGGTCGCGGTCGAGCGGTTCGCCGGCGGCGGGCGCGGCGAGTTCGAAGAGCTTCGTCAGCTGCTCGCGCCGTCCGAATTCGCCGAAGAGCGTCAGCGCCGCGAGGCGTCGATTCGCGTCGACTCGTTCGGCGAGCCGTCGGTCGAGGCGCCCGAGCACGCGCTCTGGCCCGAGCTCGCGCAACGCCGCGAGCAGCACTTCGCGTTGGTAGAGGCTCAGCGTCTGCGGCGTTTGTCCTTCGTGGAGAACGGGCACGCGCTTGCGTTCAAGCAAGTCGAGCAGCGGATCGATCGCGATCGTCCCCAGCTTGACGAGCGCCGCGGCGAGCCGCTCTCTCTCGGGCGACTTCGGGTCGCGAGCCTGACGCACGATCACGACGATGTCGTGGACGAGCGCGGGCGGGTACGCGACGCCGGCGACCGCTTCGGTCGTTTGCTCTTCCTGCAACGTGGGCTCCGTCGTCGCCGACTGCGACGGACCCGCGAACGCCGTGCAGAGGAGGAACGAGATCAGCATCGCGATCAGATCGGTCCGCGCTCAGTCGGTCACTTGCCACGCGATGCGTTGGTACTGCGGCGTGCCCATCGGACCGTCGGAGAGCAGCGCTTCGTCGAAGTGGACGCGCCCGTTGTTGCCGAGGTCGACGTCGCGCGCGACCAGAGAACCGTAGAGCTCGAAGTTGGAGTCGATCACCACCGACGAGTGCGGCGCGTAGAGCATTCCGTAGATCTTCGTGTCGGCACCGAGCGTGAGGTCGTCGGGATCGAGCTCGACGTCGATGTCGGGGTCGATGATGTTGTCGCTCAGCAGATTGATTTGCAGGTGCGACGTGGAGAAGTCCGTCGCGTGCAGGGTCGCGTGGGTGCTGAGCAGGAAGTCGTTGATGACATAGAGCTGCACGTCGCCGAGCGTCGCGTCGACGAGGAAGGTCGTATCCGCTTGCAGGTCGAACGAATCGCAGATCAACGTCAGCGGTCCGACCACGTTGATCGTCGCGCCGGCGTTCGCGAGCAACGACGAGTAGCGCACCGCGCCCGGCCCGAGCGTGATCGTCGCGTTCGCCGCGACGTTGAGCGGACCGCCGGTCGCGATCGACGGCAGGTTGATCGGCGGCAGATCCGCGGGCGCGGTCGCCGGCGTGCTCGTCCCTGAAAGTTGCGCGCTGCCGAGCACCGTCGTCGTGTTCGTCGCTCCCGGCGTCGCCTTGCCGTACGCGGTCGCGTTCTGCTCGAGCAGGATGTTCGCGTTGGAGCCGAGGTCGCCGTTCGACGCGGCGTGCTGCGTCGCGCCCGAACCGTTCGTCGCTTGGCCGGCGTACGAACCGTTCCTCGCGTCGTAGCTGTCGACGAACGCGTTGCTGCCCATGTGCAGGTTGTCCTCGCCGAACGCGCCCCAGCGGAAGAGCGGCGTCGTCACGAGGCGGAGGCAGAGCGAGACGGAGCTCTCGGCTCGTTCCACGTCGGCGGTGCTGGTCAACGTCACCGTCGAATTCGCTCCGTTGGTTTGCGTGACGTAGTACGTCGCGCCGTCCCAGTTCGCGGGAGCGTTCGCGCTGCCGATCGTGCCGGCGCCGCCCGCGGCCAACGAACGGTACGCGAGGTGGATGCCGGCTTCCGCGACGGCTTGCGCAGCGATCTGCCGCTTCGCCTCGCGGTTCTCGACGTGCGTGGTGTTGGTCATCGCGATCATCGCGGCCGACAGCCCGGCGAGCGCCGTCATCAGCACCATGATCATCACCAACGCGCTGCCGCGGCGAGCGTGCGTCGAACGAAAGTGCACGAAGAGTCGCATGTCAGTTCCTCAACAGGATCGCCGTCTGCAGCGTCGTCGCGGCGGAGCGTCCGTCGGCCGCGAACTTCTCGATCGTCAAACGCACCGTCAGCACGCTGCCGCTGCGCGTCACCAGGAAACCCGGTTCGTCGGCGAGGCCGTTGCCGTCGTCGTCGAGACCGTTCGGGAGCTCGTTGTTCAACAACTCGCGCACGTCGTGGGCGAGCGTCACTTGCTTCTGCGACGCGAACCCGGAATCGATCGTGAAGACGAGGCGCTTCTCGTCGACTCCGCCGTCGCCGTCGTTGTCGACGCCGTCGTCCGCATCGCCGGTGTCGGGCAAGAGATCGAAGCGGTACGTGTTGCTCCACGTGATCACGCCGCCGGTCGAGACCGCATCGACGTTGCGGAACGAGAAGCTGGTTGCTCCGACCGTGCCGGGGTCGGGCGCGAACTGCGCCTGGGCGGCGCCGTTGAGCTGCTCGGCGACGCGATCGAGCGTGCGCCGCGCGCGGGTCTGCACGCGCGTCTCGAGCTCGGCCTGGCTCGCCGTCTTGCCGCCGGTCTGGCTGACGAGCGCCGCGGAGCCGAGGATCACGCTCAGCAAGAAGATCGTGATCGACATCTCGAGCAACGTGAAGCCCGCGCGGGCGTGTCGAACACTCGCGTGCTTCACGGGAGGTTCGCGATCATCGTCTTGACCTGGTACGTCGAGACCCCGCGCGCGCCGCGCCAGCGCACGCGCACGACGACCGGGATCAACGTGTAGTTCGTCGCGTGGTTCGCTGCGTCGATGAGTCCGTCGCCGTCGAGATCGCGCGGCGTGCCGAAGCGCGGGTCGACCAAGTCCTCGCGCAACACGGTCGGCGCGTTGACTTGCACGGGGAACAGGATCTCGCCGGGCAGGCCGTCGGCATCGTTCGCGGCCGCGTTGAGGCCCGGCACGGCGAAGTCCTTCCCAGGCGCGGTGCCGACGCCGCCGGGATCGTCGCTCGCGGCTCCGTTGTACAGCCCGAAGATCTGGACGAAGCCCGCGGATTGCACGGTGGTCAACACCTGGCGCACTGCCTCGGCGGCGATCGCTTCTTCGCGCGCCGACGTCGCCGACGCGGCGGAGATCACCAGCACCTGCGCGAACCCCAGCATGCCGATGATCATCACGGCGAGCGCGAACATCAGTTCGAGCAGCGCGAAGCCCGCTCGCACGGTGCGTCGACGCGGGACCTCGGTCCCCGCAGGCTGATGGATCTTCACGTTTGGCTGCTCCCCGGCGCTCTCGCGAACTGACGAGCTACCGATTCGGATCTGCGCCGCGCGTAGCTGGACTGAAAAGGCCGACACGTCGGCGCTCCGACGGACGCGAAAACTCTTCGCGGCTCCGCGGCGGACGCGGTCGGCTCCGTAGGTCCGCGAGTCGCTGCCGTGTTGCAGCGCTGAGTCCGTGGCGGCGCGTGCCGCGGACTGTTCGGCCTCGGCCGTTGCGCCGCCGCGCCTGGCAGCCTCCAATGACGTCGCCATGGGAACCTCCTCGACTTCACCGTTGCGAACGTCGTTCGCGTTCGCGTTGCTCGCGCTCGCGAGCGTCAACCCGAGCGCGTCGACGAAGTTCGGCGGGCCGCCGCTCGTGCGGTCGCAGCGGTCGTCGTTGCTCGCGCTGTCGGACGATTTCGAAGGAGCGCAGATCGCGAGCGCATGGCTCTACGACAACCCGTCGCTCGCGCAGTTCGCGCAGGGCGGCGGCGCGCTCTCGATCACGCCGACCGCGTCGGGCCTGACCTCGATCTGGTTCGACGACAGCGAAGGGCCGCTGATCTACAAGCAGGTCACCGGCGATTTCACGGTGCGCGCGACGCTGCACGCGCGCGACACGGTCGCGCCGAACGCGCCGCCTCCGCAGCCTTATCGCCTCGGCGGCTTGCTGGTGCGCAATCCGAACGGTTCGAGCGGCGACCTCGATTGGGTCCACGTCGCGATCGGCGGCGGCGACGCGAGCGTGCCGATCGCGGTCGAGGACAAGACCACCGTCGATTCGTCGAGCGACTTCGTGTTGCATCCGCTGCTCACCGCGGACGCCGAGGTGCGCATTCGTCGACGCGGAGTGGATTTCGAACTGCATTGGCGTCCGATCGGAACGACGACGTGGACCGCGTTGCGCGTTCACCATCGTCCGGACCTGCCGGCCACTGTCGACGTCGGGCTGATGGCGTATTCGGCGTCGACGCCGCCGAGGCTCCGGCTCGCGTGCGACGAGATCGTCTTCGCGCCGTAGTCGTTCGCGACGCAGCTCGAACGCGCGGTGCGTTGCCGTGGACTGGCGAGCGGACTACGCTCGCGGCGTGAATCGAGAGAGCGTTTTCCTCGTCCTCGCGTTCGCGTTGCCCGCGTCGGCTCGCGCGCAAGTCGAGCCCGAAGCTCTCGTCCGCGAAGCGTTCGCGCAACTCGGCGCGTTGCACCAAGATCCACAGTTGCGCGGCCTTGACCTCGAACGAGCGTTGAAGGCTTTGCGTGCGCACGCGACGCCGACGCTCGACGAGGCGCACGGCGTCTTGCGCGCCGAGCTCGCGCACTTCTCCGATCGCGCGACGCGCTTCTTCGCCGCCGACGGACTCGCCGCGTTGATCGCCGACGTCACCGGAGGCGCGCAAAGCACGGTCGGGTTGCCGGAGTTGCTCTCGCTCGATCTCGACGAGCGCAATGGCGACGTCGTGATCGTGACGCCGAGGCCGAAGTCGCCGGCCGCACTCGCGGGAATCTTGCCGGGCGATCGCGTGCTCGCGGTCGACGGCCGGTCGGCGGCGGAGTCGGGGGTCGCGGAGATCCTGCGGCGCTTGCGCGAGGAGCGCGGCGCGACGTTGACGCTCGGTCGTGGCGAAGAGCGTCTGACGGCGAAGCTCGTCCGCGTCGACGCGAGCACCGGCGCTCCGCGCGTCGAGTCGCGCGCCGTCGAGTTCGGCGGCCGGCGCATCGGCTACCTCGCACTGCGCAACTTCTCGCCGGGCGTCGGCGACGAAGCGCGGCGAGCGCTCGACGAGCTCACACGCCCGCACGTCGATGCGCTCGTCCTCGATCTGCGCGGCAACCCGGGCGGCGGACTGCCCGAGAGCCTTTCGGTCGCCGGAGCGTTCCTCGGCGAGCTCCCGATCGCGCTGCGCGTCGGTCGAGGCGACGTGCGCACGACTCTCACCGCGACCGGACCTCGCGCAACCGAGTTGCCGACCGCGGTGCTCGTCGACGAAGGCACCGCGAGCGCGGCCGAGCTCCTCGCGAGCGGCCTGCGTTCGCAGCACCGCGCGAAGTTGGTCGGCGCGCGGACGTTCGGCAAGGCGCTGGTGCACGAGCTCGTGCCGCTCCCCGACGGCTCGGCGTTGTTGGTGACGACCGGCCGTCTGCTCGCGAGCGACGGCGGCGAACTCCTGCACGTCGGCGTAACGCCGGACGTGCTCGTCGCGTCGCAGCCGGAGCTCACGCTGCGCGAGACGACCAAGCTCGCGACCCAGGACGACCTCGCGTTCGCGCGGGCGGTTGACGAGCTCGCGAGCGTTCCGAAGCGCTGACCGCATCGCGTTCGCTACGCTGGGGCGATGGCTTGTCGGTTGTCTCTGGTCGCGCTGCTGGTGCGCGAGTACGACGAAGCGATCGCGTTCTACGTTTCGAAGCTCGGCTTCGAGCTCGTCGAGGACACCGATCTTGGGGCCGGCAAGCGTTGGGTGCGCGTGCGTCCCCCGGACTCGGAAGGAGCCGAGCTCCTGCTCGCGCGCGCCGCGAACGCCGAGCAAGCCGCGCAGATCGGTCGCCAGAGCGGCGGCCGCGTCTTCCTCTTCTACGAGACCGACGATTTCGCGCGCGACTACGCCGCGTTCCTCGCGCGCGGCGTCGTCTTCCGTCGGCCGCCGAAGGAAGCGCCGTGGGGGACCGTCGCGGTCTTCGAGGATCTGTACGGCAACCTGTGCGACTTGATCGAGCCTCGGAAGGACTGACGGACGATGGCCGAGCTCCCTACTTGGGTCGAAGGGCTGTTCCTCGCCGCCGTCGTGTGGTGCCTCTTCTGGGCGACGGCGGCCGCGCGCAGTCGCTGGTTCGTCGGCGTGTTGTTCGTCGTCGGCGCGGTGCACTGGATCCTCGCTGAGCGCGGGTTCTATCGCGATGCGACATCGACTCCGCCGACGCAGAGCGCGTGGCTCGCGCCGGTGATCGTCGCGTTGCTCGTCACCGTTGTTTCGTCGAGCGGTCGACGTTGGCTCGCGAGCCTCGATCCGATCGCGCTCATGTTGTTGCACGTCCTGCGCGTGCCGGTCGAGCTCGTCCTGCATCAGGCGTATCGCCACGACCTCGTGCCGCGCGCCATGACGTTCGACGGTCACAACTTCGACCTGGCGAGCGGAACGAGCGCGATCCTGATGGCGGCGTGGATGCTGTCGAAGCGGCCGCCGTCGCGCGCCGTGCTCGTCGTGTGGAACGTGGTCTGCCTCGGCCTGCTGGTCAACGTGGTGACGACGGCGCTGCTCAGCCTTCCGTCGTCGGTCCAGCGCCTCAACTTCGAGCATCCCAACGTGCTCGTGCTGTCGACGCCGTACGTGCTGTTGCCGGCGTTGCTTGTACCCGCCGTGTTGTGGGCGCACGTCGCGGCGCTCGTGCGGTTGCTCGGGAGCGCGGGCCGCGATCGAGTCGAACCGTGACGAGCGCCACGCCGCACATCCGCGTCGCCGAACGCCGCGACATCGCCGCGATGCACGTCGTCCGTCTCGCGGTGCGCGAGAATCGTCTCGTCTCCGCGGTGATCGGGCCCGCCGACTACGAGCGCGAGATGGAGCTCACCGGCCGCGGCTGGGTCGCGGAAAGCGACGGAGCGATCGTCGGCTTCGCCGTCGGCAACGCGCGGACCGGGAACATCTGGGCGCTGTTCGTCGCTCCCGAACACGAACGCAGCGGCCTCGGTCGACGGTTGCACGACGTGATGGTCGAGTGGCTCTTCTCGAGCGGTCTCGAGCGCCTGCACCTGACCACCGCGCCGGCGACGCGCGCTTTCGGCTTCTACGTGAAGGCTGGTTGGACGCCGGTCGACGCGGTGGTGCGCGGAGAGCAACGCTTCGAGCTCGCGCGCTCCGATCGTCGCAGCGAACTCGGAGCGCGTTGAACGACTAGGGCTGGAAGAACAACCGATCCGCCGAGCCCGAGCCGCCGTAGTACTTGTCCTGCCACGCGTCGGTCTCGTCGAGGTCCTTCCACACCTTCGCGCCTTGGGTCTTCTGCGCCCAGCGCCAACGGAAGTGATCGTAGATGTCGAGCACGTGCGCCGCGTACGCCTCGGCGACCGCACGATTGCCGCGCAGGATCAGCAGGTTCTCGTCGTTCGCGTACGACGCCTTGTAGCCCTCGTTGTGACTGCCGGTGATCACCGCGCAATCGTCCGAGAACGGATCGACGACGATGATCTTGTCGTGGATCACGGCGTGGCCGAGCTTGTAGAGCTCCTTCTCCCAGTACGAGAAGTTCGAGCCGATGCCCTGCACGCCGCTGACGTTCGCGTCGATCTTCGGCGAGCGGTGGTAGAGGTCGATCGAGGCTTTCTCCGCTTCGGTCGAGTCGGTCAACGCGCCGCGGACGAAGAAGGGCTTGCCCTTCTGCTTGCGCGCCGCGAAAGTCGCGCGGATCTGCGTCAGCAAGCTCGGAGTGCCTGGGATGAAGGCGAGGAAGAGCACGCCGTTCCTCGCGCCGTCGATCACGTCGAAGACCGCGCCCATGTCGACGGGCTTCGCCGCGCTCTTGGTCTTCTGCTTGGTGTTCGGCGAGAACCACACGCGCACTTTGCCGTGCTTCTTCGCGCCCAGGGAGACTTCCGGCCGTTGCACGGCGTTCGCGGTGCGGAACACGGCAGCTTGTTGTGCCTTGTCGTCGCGCAGCGCTTTCCAGTACGCGAGGTACTGCTTCGCGAGCGTCTCCGACTCGATCATGATCACGTTGTTGGTCTGCGCGCAGAGTCCGGTCGGCGTCCAGTTGGTGCTGCCGGTGAGCACCGCCTTCGGCGTGCCGTGCT
Source organism: Planctomycetota bacterium (assembly GCA_021413885.1). GTDB lineage: Bacteria > Planctomycetota > UBA1135 > UBA1135 > JACRIN01. Next base: position 23,378 of record JAIOPM010000058.1, on the reverse strand, counting down.
TGTCGACCCAGACCACGAACTTGTTGTGGCCGATGTGGCCGTTGCCGAGCATCCGATCGGTGACCGTCTTGTGCGCCGCGTGCAACGATTGCCGCGCGACTTCGTTGGTCGCATCGTCGGCGCCGGTGTTCGAGAGCACGATCTCGATCGTCGCCGCGTCCATCGACATCAACTGGGTGACGAGCTCGGCGTCGGAGAGTTCGTACAACGCCGCGTAGCACTTGCCGCCGCGCTTCGCCGGTCGCTCGAGGAACGCGAGCAACGCGTCGTTGACCTCGGCGGCCAAACGCTCGCGCAACGGATCGTGCGGCTGGTTGATGCGGTCGCGCAGGATGTTCGGATTGGGCGAGCCGCTCGCGGACTTCGGCAGCGCGTCGGACACCGCCTGCGTCGAGATGATGCCGCGGTTGAACCACACCGAGACCGGGCCGTAGTCCTCGATCAACGAGACGGCGCCGGTCTCGAGCGCGCTCGCGGAGAGCTTCTTCAGCTTCGTCGCCGTGCCGACCATCGGCGTGATGCGATAGCGATACGTCCCGCCGCGCGGCGCGAAGACGTCCTTCCACTGGAACTTCTGGATCGGCCAGACGGTCGTCTCCTTGAACTCGCGCTTGGTGTTCGGCTTCTTCACGAAGCCGACCATGCTCTCGAGGAACTTCGACTTGCCGGTCTTGACGTCGATGCGCTCGATCGCGAAGCCGAGGCAATTCGGGATCTTGGCGTCGAGGTCCCACCACAAATACGCGACGTCGTTGTTGGCGAAGGCCAATGCGGGCATGGAACTCCTCCGGGATGGAAGCGGGAGACGAAGGGGAACGCGGCCAGCGCGATGCCGCCGGCCCAAATCGGAGGGGAGCGCAGCGAGCGATGGAACGAAGAATCGCGCGGGGAGCGAGCTCGACGCGGCCTGAGCGACTCGCGCCGCGTTCAGCGCCCGAGCGCCTTGCGCATCAGCTCTTCGAATCGAGCCTTGTCGGCGGCGCCGTCGTGGACCTCGACGATCTCGCCCTTGGCGTCGAGCGCGAGCGTCATCGGCACGCCGCCCGGGAGTCGATAGCGAGCGTTGATCGCTTCGTAGTCGGGCGCGTCGTAGATCAGGATCGGCACGTCGATCGAGCGCTTCCTCGCGAACTCGGTGACGTCATGGCGCGCTTCGTCGAGCTTCGCGCCGGGGATGATCAGGTCGTAGGAGACCAGCACCACGTCGCCGCCGTCGTCGGCGAACTCGTGGGCGACTTCCATCAGCTCCGGCAGCTCCGCCACGCAGGGCGCGCACCACAGAGCCCAGAAGTTGAGCAGAACGCCGCGCCCGCGATGCTTCGCGAGCGCGGCGTCGAGGCCGGCGAGGTCGACGACCTCGACCGACGGTCCGGGCGATTTCACGACTGCCGCGGCGTTCGTCGTCGCGCTCGCGGTTCCGTCGGCGTCACCGCAAGCGAGCGGCAGAACGCAGACGAGCGAGAGGACGAGACGGCGCACGCGGGTCGATCGTGCGTCGATCAGACCTTGATGCGCTTGATGCCGCAGCCGTACGGCTCCGACGTCTTCGTTTCGACGGCCTTGCCGGCGAGCGTCGCGTCGATCGCGTCACGGACGTACTGCTTGGTCTTCTCGCCCTTGTCGCCCTTCGGATCGTCGTCGAGTCCGCCGGCGTACACGATCACACCCTTCTGATCGATCACGAAGCAGTGCGGCGTGTGTTGCGCGTTGAACATGTCGGCGACCTTGTTGCCGCGGTCGACGTACACCGGGAACGACATCTTCTTGTCGGCGAGGTGCTTGCGGATGTCCTTGTAGTTCTCCTCCGGCTTCGCGTCCTTGGCGGGCTCGGCGCCGATCTCGGTGCTGTTCGAGTTGATCGCGAGGCACACGACGTCCTTGCCCTTGTAGCGTTCGGCGATCGCGACCGTCTTCGGATCGGCGGCGATCTCGTACGGGCAGTTCATCGACCAGAAGTGGACGAACACGACCTTGCCGCGCAGGTCCTTGAACTTCACTTCCTTGCCGTCGAGGTCGCGTAGCGCGATGTGCTCGTCGACCGTCGAGCCGACCTTGTAGGCCTCGGTCTTGGCGGCCGGCGCGGGCGCGGGCTTCGGATCCGGTTTCTTGTCTTGGGCGAATGCGGGCAGCGCGGAGAAACCGCACAACGCGAGCACGGGAATCAACAGGTTCTTCATGGTTCGATCTTCCTTCTGATGTCTAAGCGGGACGCCCGAGATGCTAGTCGGGCGCCGCCCGCCTGCCAAAGGGTCGTTCCCCGTCACTCGTGGGGAACTCGACCCTTACGAGCACGACGGAATCCGTGTGAGCGCAGGCAGACGTAGAACCCGCCGAAGTCGCGCGTGTTCCTCGTTTCGTCGAGTCGGCGTCGCTCGCTCGCAACACAGCGAGCGGCGATGAGCGCTTCGTCATCGTCGTCCGCACGCTGCGCGGGCCGCTGCGCTAAGGTGGTTCCGCTTGCGGCGCAACGAAGGCACCACCGGTGAACGGATCGATTGCCCGACGTGCGGCGGAGTTCTCGAGCGAGCTTTCTGTCCCGCGTGCGGCGAAAAGCGTCCGACCGCGCGCGACACGTCGACGCGCGCGTTCGTCGCGCAAGTTTTCGGGACGTTGTTCAGCGTCGACGGCAAGCTGCTGACCAGCCTGCGTCGTCTCGCGCGGCCCGGATTCCTCACGACCGAATTCCTGCGCGGCGCGCGGGTGCGCCAGTTCGCGCCGTTCCAACTCTTCGCGCTGCTCAACGTCGTCTACTTCGTCGTCCAGCCGTGGACGGGCACCAACATCTTCAACGCGCCGCTCGGGCGGACGGTGTTCTTCGGTCAGACGAGCGCGTTGCACGACCGCCTCGTCGATGCGAAGCGCGCGGAACTCGGCCTCGGCGCCGACGCGGATTGGAACGCCTTCGCGGCGCGCTTCGACCCGCGCGCGAACGACTGGGCGAAGTCGTTGATCGTCGTGTTCGTGCCGAGTCTCGCGCTCGCGAGTTTCGTCGCACATCGACGGCCGACGCGCCGGTTCGGGGAGCAGTTGGCTCTCGTCACCGAATTCCTGTCGTTCAAGTTGCTCTTCTTCTCGATCGCGTTGCCGGTCGCGTGGAGCGCGCTCGCCGCCCTGACGAGCTCGGTCCCGCCGATCGCGGCGACCGCGGCGTCGGGCGTGGCGCTGTCGCTCTTCAGCCTCGCCGTCATGTTCGCGTGGTTCGTCGTCGCGGACCGGCGCGCGTTCGCTTCGACGCCGGCCGTCGCGGTGGGCCACGCGCTCGTGATCGTCGTCGGCTACTTGCTCGCGTGGTTCGCGTACCACGTCTTGCTCTTCGTCGTCACGCTTTGGAGCCTGTGAGCTTCGCCGTTCCCTCCCGCGTCCAACTCTCGATCCGCACATGGGCAAGACCTTCGACCAACTCGACGAGCCGCTGACCGCGTTCCTCGCCGCGCAACGCGTCTTCTTCGTCGCGACCGCGCCGCTCGCGCGCGACGGACACGTCAATCTCTCGCCGAAAGGCCACGACGCGTTGCGCGTGCTCGGGCCGCGCGAGGTCGCGTACCTCGATCTCGTCGGCAGCGGCGTGGAGACGATCGCGCACGCGCGCGAGAACGGTCGCATCACGTTGCTCTTCTGCGCGTTCGAGGGTCCGCCGAAACTCGTGCGTCTCCACGGAAGAGCGACGGTCGTCGAGCCGAGCGATCCGGAGTTCGCCGCGCTCGCCGCGCACTTCCCGCAACATCCGGGCACACGCTCGATCATCCGCGTCGCGCTCGAGCGCATCTCCGATTCGTGCGGCTTCGGCGTGCCGCGCTATCGCTTCGAGGGCGAGCGCACGCAGCTCTTCGATTCCGCGGTGCGCAAGGGGCGCGACGGCCTGATCGAGTATCAGCGAAGGAACAACGCGCAGAGCCTCGACGGTCTGCCGGGTCTGCGCGGGCTCCCTTAGCGCGATCCGTCAGCGCAGGTCCGCGAGGCTCGCGCCGAAGTTGATGTGGAAGACCTGGCCTCCGACGGCGAGGGCCGGCACCGACTTCACGCCGAGCTTCTCGGCTTCGACGATCCGTTGCTTCGCGGAGCCGAGGTGCACGATCTCCACGTCGAAGCGATCGCGATCGAGTGCGCCGACGAAGGTGCGCTCGGCGTTGACGCAGACGGGACAACCGGCGTGATAGAAGACAGCCTTGCTCTTCATGACATGACTCCTGAGTGGGTCGAGTGCGGGACGAAGCGCGGCGCGCTCGCGCCGCACGCTGCCGAACCTAGGGCGTCGTCGAAGAGCCGCAAGCACGCACCTTTTGGTAAGGTGCCCGGCGTGGTCGAACGAGCGCACACGGTAGGTGCGACGGGACGCGCCCCGGTGGTGCCGGTCGCCGCGATGGTCGAAGGCATCGTCGGTTGCAAGTGGTCGGTACGTTTGCTCGGTCTGATCGCCGACGGTTGCGAACGCCCGAGCGCGCTCCTGCGCGCATGTCCCGGACTCTCCGCCAAGGTGATGAACGAGCGCCTCGCGAAGATGACTCGCTTCGGCATCGTTCACCGCGTCGTGACCGGCACTAGACCGCCGGTCCGGGTCGAGTACACGTTGACGACATTCGGTCGCCGCTTCGTCGCCATCCTCGACGAGGTGCGCAAGCTCCAGAAGGCGGTCGATGGCGGCCGCGCGTCCGACCCCGAGGCTTTGGGGCGACATAAAGTTGCCGAGTGAGTCCCGTGATCGGCCGAACGTCGTACGTTCGGCGTTCACCGCGCTCAACTCGCGTCGGCGCGAGTCTCGATAGCGCTCGGATGCAATTCGTGAAGGGTTCGAAGCGTCAGTGTCGCGTGCTCGCCGCTCTCGTCGTCTCCGTTGCCGCGAGTTGCGCGAGTACCACGCACGACGGTTGGACCGCTTTCCACCGCCGCGACTTTCCGGCGGCGCTGCGCGTGTGGACGCCGCTCGCGGAACGCGGCGATGCGGAGGCGCAGTTCCTCGTCGGCGTGATGTACGACGAAGGGCGCGGCGTCGCGGTGGAGCGCGCGACGGCGGCGAAGTGGTACGCGCTCGCGGCCGAACAGGATTGCGCGGCCGCGCAGAACAACCTCGGCCTGCTCTACTACCGGGGCGACGGCGTCGTGCGCTCGTACGCCGAGGCGGCGCAGTGGTACGAGCGAGCCGCGGCCCAAGGCTTCGCGTCCGCGCAGCGTAATCTCGGATTGATGCACCTCGCGGGCGACGGGTTCGCGCAAGACGCGAAGCGAGCGCGCGAGCTGCTGCTCCTCGCCGCAACCCAAGACGACGCCGTCGCGCAGAACCTGCTCGGCGAACTCGACTACGCCGGCGTCGGCGCGCCCGAGGATCACGCCGCGGCCGCGCGGTGGTTCGAGCGGGCGGCGGAGCAAGGCGTCGCGACCGCGCAAGCTCATCTCGGTCGCATGCTGCTCGCCGGCGACGGCGTCGACCAGGACGACGAGCGCGCGAGCGACTGGCTCGAACGCGCGGCGAAGTCCGGCATCGCCGAAGCGCAGTTCTGGTTCGGCTGGATGCACGAGCAGGGACGCGGCGTCGAGCGCGATCTCGAAGTCGCCGCGCTGTGGATCGGTCGCGCGGCGGAGCAGGGGCTTGCCGCCGCGGAGGCCGAATTCGGTCTGATGCACTTGCGCGGCGACGGCGTCGCGCGCGACGCGGCGCTCGCCGCGCATTGGCTCGGGCTCGCCGCGGAACAAGGCGTCGCGATCGCGCAGTACGATCTCGCGTTGCTCTACCTCAAGGGTGAAGGCGTGGCGCAGAACGACGCCGAAGCCGCGCAGTGGATGCAGCGCGCCGCGGACCAAGGCCTCGCGATTGCGCAGACCAAACTCGGCACGCTGGTCGAACTCGGCCGCGGCGTGCAACGCGACGATGTCGCGGCGTACGTGTGGTACGAGCTCGGCGCGCAGCGCGGCGAGCCGTCGGCGCTCGAGCGTCGCGATGCACTCGCGAAGAACCTGTCGCGCGACGAGATCGCGCGAGCCGAATCGCTCGCGCGTTCACGCTCGCCGCGGCGGTAGATCCAGTTCGCGCGCCCTGCGCTCGCGCGAGATTGCCGAGCTGCGGCGTTCCATCGCGAACTCGTCGCCCCTTGGAGGACGCTCATGCGGCGAACACGAACGACTCCGATGAACGACCCGCTTCCGTCCGCGCCTCCGACCTCCGAACCCTCCGCCGTTTGCCCGCCGAGCTCTTCCCGAACGCTCGCGCGTTGGATCGGCATCGCGGCGAATGCAGCGACCGCGATCGCGCTGGTCGCGGCGCTGATCCAGTTCCGCTACGAGCGCGCCGAAGCGAGCGACCGCACGCGCCTCGACGTCTACAACGGCATCAACGATCAGTACGTGCAGTTCCTCCATCTCGCGCTGGAAGCGCCGTGGGTCGACTGCTTCGACGACGCTCTGCCTTCGCCTCGCCCGCCGAACACGCCGGAGGAAGTGCGGACCGAGCAACTGCTCTTCGCCACGTTGACGGCGCTGATGGAACGCGCCTGGGTCTTCTACGAAACGCGCTTGCAGAAGGGCGACCCGTTCTACGAGAACCAGTGGCCGGGTTGGGTCGAGTACGCGAAGAGCTTCGCCGGCCGAGCTCGTTACATGAAGACGTGGAACGCGATCAAGGGCGGCTTCGACAAGCGCTATGTCGCGTGGTTCGACGGCCTCGTCAGTGAAGCGACGCCGCGCGCGCCGAAGTGACGCGCTCTCGAGTCGTCACGCCACCGCGACTTTCACGCAGTTGATCGGCGGGAGCGAGTCGAAGAGGCAGTCCCATTGCTCGCCGCCGTCGCGGCCGATCCAGAGTTGGCCGGTGGTCGTACCGAAGTAGAGCGACGGCGACTTCAGCTCGTCGACGTCCATCGCGTCGCGCAGGATCGTGAAGTAGCCGTCCTTCTTCGGCAGGCCCTTCGCGAGTCGGTTCCACGACTTGCCGCCGTTCTCGCTGCGCCACACCGCCGGCGCGTTGTCCGGGCAGGTGCGCGTCGCCGGCTCGAGCGGCATCACGTAGACGACGTCGGGATCGTCCGGGTGCACGACGATCGGGAAGCCGAAGTCGCTCGGCAGGCCCTTCGCGATCGAGCGCCAGCTCTTGCCGTGGTCGTCGCTGCGCAACACGCCGATGTCGGGGCGCGGACCGCCGGGGCCGGTCCACTTCGCCCAACCGCCGTGGTTCTGCATGTACATCCGACCGGGCGCGTCCTTGTGCCGCACGATCTTGTGCACGCACTGACCGAACTCCGGATACGCATCGGGCGAGAAGCCCGCGCCGACGCCCTTGTTCGAAGCAGTGAACGTCTCGCCGCCGTCCTCGCTCAAGTAGTGACCGCCGGTCGAGATGCCGAGGTGCACGCGGTTGCCGTCGCGCACGATCGTGTGCGCGCAAAGACCGCCGTTGCCCGGATGCCACTTGCGGGCGTGCGGGTGGTTGCTGAGGCCTTGCACCATCTGCCACGAATCGCCGTTGTCGTGGCTGCGGAAGAGCGACGCGGGCTCGACGCCGCACCACAACTCTTTCTTGCCCTCGCCCGGCTCGAGCGACCAGATGTTGGCGAGCGCGCGCCCGTCGTCTTTCGGAAACGCCGGCGCCGACTTCGTCTCCTTGAACTTGTGCCCGAGGTCGGTCGAGCGCAGGACCTTCATCCCGAAGAACGGGTTGCACGCCGACGCGAAGATCCGCGGCGTCCCGCGCGTGTCGACCAGCGCCGAGTAGACGCTGACGCCGGGCGAGAAGGGGCCGCGCAGGTCGAAGCTCTTGCGCTTCTTCGAGCCCTCGGCGACGAAGAGACCCTTCTTGGTTCCGATGCACAGTACGACGCGATCTGCCATGTTCAGCCTCCTGAGACTGCTTGAAGAATCGTCACGACGTCGCCGGACGTCAAGGGTGTATCGAGCCCGCCGCCGTCGCGCGTGTTGCGCGTGTTGACGAAGACGTTGACGTGTTTGCGCACCGCGCCGGTTTCGTCGCAGATGCTGCGGTGGAGCTTGGGGCGCGAGCGTTCGAGTTCGCCGAGCAGTATGCGCACGCTCGCCGCCTCGACCTGGAACTCCGACGCATCGCCGGAGTGGTCGCGCAGCAAGGAGGAGAGCTGGATCGTGACGGGCATGGCTCGCGAATGCGCGGCGCAGGATAGCGAACGCGTGTACCGAGTCAGGTGTCTTTCCACCGGGTTGCACGTCTTGGGCGCGGGTGACGCAGAGCAACCGAGGTGAGCGGGCGTGTCGCGGTCTACCCGGTGGAAAGATACCTGACTCGGTACCTCGTCATCGCGTCACGGCACCGGGGTACTTCGAGCTGCGCACAACTCGTCCGCCGACTGCGTGCTTGTCTGTACTGCTTGGCCGGCGTGCGCACCCTATCAGGAGCCACGCGCGATTCGCGCAGCCCAAGAGACGACGAACAAGAAGCTCCCCACCATGAAGATCTCCTCCGTTACCTCGACCGGGCGTCGTTCCGCGAGCCGCGGTGTATGCCCGCGTCGGAAATCTGTGATCGCGGGTGGTGCACTCTTCGGCCTCGCACTCGTCGCGCGCACGGCCGACGCCCAGTGCCTCTCCATGGAGTACGTCCCCACCGCGCAGTCCGCCGGAACGGCGGTGCTCGATCTGGTCGCGGGCGATATCGATCTCGACGGCGACCTAGACGTACTGAGCGTCGACGGGAACATGATCCATGTGCTCGCGAACTACGGCGACCTCGGGTTCTCCCAGACGACGTTCCATCCCGGTGTTTCGCCGAGCGTTCTCGCCCTGGGCGACGTCGACTCGGATGGCGACCTCGACCTCGTGATCGGCTTCAGCAGCGGGATGAGCTGGCTGCGCAACGACGGCGCCGGAAACTACACGACGGCGGCGACGTTCGGGTTCCCCGCGGGTGACAGCGCGCCGGTCAAGGTGCTGTTGTCGGACGTGAACGAGGACGGACGGATCGACGCAGTGCTCGGTCTGAAAAGTCACCAGCTCCCGGTCGGCTCCACGGGCGGTCTGTGGATCGCGCTCGGCGACGGCACGGGCGGCTTCCAACCGCTGCCGACCAATGAACTCGCGTTGCACGCTGCCGACATCACGCTCGCGGACTTCAATGGTGACGGTCACGTCGACGTCGCGACGCTCGGTGGTGTCTCGTCCGCCACGTCGACGGTGAGCATCGCGTCCGGCCTGGGCGACGGAACTTTCGTGAGCAACGGTTCGAGCTTCTCCGCCGGCATCTACGCGGGCGGCCTCGCCTCGGGCGACTTCGACGGCGACGGTGACGTCGATCTCGCGACCGGCTTCAAGTACTGGCTTTCGATCCGCATGAACGACGGAGTCGGCGGGTTCACGATCGCGCAAAGTGTCGGCGTCGGCAGCTACGTGAAGGGGATTGCCGTCGGCGACCTCGATCTCGATGGCGACCTCGACTTGCTCGCGACCTCCGGCTCCGCCAGCGCGATCCGCCTGGTCTCGAACGACTCGACCGGGCACTTCGCCTTCACCGCGAGCGTGCCCGCTTCGATCCAGTGCTATTCCGTGCTGCTTGCCGACACCAATGGCGACGGGTACCTCGATGCGTGGGCCGGTGACGTCGTCACCGGCGGACTGTATTCGGGAGTGAGCCGCTGCGTCTCCAGCGCCACCCGCTACTGCACCGCGAAGTCGAATTCGATCGGCTGCGCGCCGGTGATCGGTTGGACCGGGACTCCGTCGGCGACGGCCGGAAGCGGCTTCCTCGTCAGCGCGACAGGGATGCTCAACAACAAGGCGTGCCTCCTCTTCTACGGCGTCCGCGGGCCGGCCAACTTGCCGTTCCAAGGCGGCTTGCTCTGCGTCAATCCGCCGATCAAGCGCACGCCGGTCTCCAACACAGCCGGCAATCCTCCGCCCAACGACTGTTCCGGCGCGCCGAGCATCGACATGAATTTGTTCTCGGTCGGCGGACTCGACGGCTCGTCTCCGGCCGCATTGACCGCGGTCGGCACGACGGTCGACTGCCAGTGGTGGGGACGTGATTCCGGTTTCCCCGCTCCGAACAATACCCAGTTGAGCGACGGACTCGAGTACACCGTCGGACCGTGACGTGAGTCGATCAGCCCCGGGCTTTCGCCTTCTTGGCGCGGCGCGCGCGCTCCTTCTGCGCCTCCGCTCTGATGATCACCGAGCCCTTCGCGTTCGGATCGAGGCGCACCTTCGCGAGCTTCAACGTAGCCGCCATCAGCCCTTCGATTTCGGCGCGGTCGAAGTCCGCCGCCGAGCTCAGCACGACGTAACGCACCGAGGCACTGCCTTGGAGCAGCTTGTTTGGATCCGACTTCGACAGCAGCGCGCCCTTCGCGAAGTACAGCCTCACCTCGCGCGGGTACAGCGCGATCGAGCACAGCCCTTCATGGCCGTGCTCGGTCGGCGAATACGAGATCACGAGCGACTGCTGGTTCTCGTAGACGTAGACGAGCTCGTTCAGACCGGGCAGCCGAGCACGCACCTTCGCGCGCAGCGCCTTGCCGAGCTTGACCATCGCCGGCACGTACTTCGCGAAGTAGCTCGCGAGCAGCGTTTCGGGGTTCGTCACGCGCAGACCTCTTCTTGGTCGAACATGCTCCGCACCGTACTCGCCGAGCGTGACGGTGTCCAACGTACGGAACATACGGAGCCAGCCTCAACTCCGCCGTTCTCGCGCGCCCAGCGCTGACTTTCCCCGTTGCTCACCGCGGGAGAACGACGGAGTTGAGGCTGGCTCCGTACCCATCTAGCTCAGTACCCACCGAGCGTCATCGTCCGGCGTCGCGCGCGCACCACGCGACTCGGCCGCGCTTGTCCTTCTGCTTCGGGTCCGCGCCACGCGCCAGAAGTAGGTCGACGAACGGAGCTGGGTCGATGCCGACGGTGTTGCCCGCGCCCGTCGATGAGGAAGCGCGATGAAGCGGCGTCGAGCCGCGCTTGTCCGCGGCGTTCAGGTTCGCCCCGCGGTCGAGCAAGACTTCCACGACGGCGAGATTCCGCGCGCGCACTGCCTGATGAAGCGCTGTGACGCCGTCCCGGTTGCACGCATCGACGAGCGCGCCGCGCTCGATGAGTAGCCTCGCGACACGCCCAGCCTTCGGACCGTCGGTGCGCCGCAGGTCGGCGACGCGATGAAGCGCCGTCTCGCCGAATCGATCGGTCGCGGCGGTGTTCGCCCCACCATCGAGGAGGTCTCCAACGATCTGTGCGTCGAGTGACTGGGCAGCGTGCAGGAGCAGCGGTGTGCCCTCCTCATCGACGACGAGATCTGCTTCGGCAACTGCACGGCGATCGCCGAGATACACGGAAGTCACGACAGAGATCACGGCGCCCGCGCTCCGGAGAAGCTCCACGATCTCGTGCGCCCCGCGCGCCGCTGCATGGGCGATCGGCGTGAGCTGCGAACGCCCCGCGTCCACTTCGGCACCCCGGTCGAGGAGCTCGCGTACCAGCCGTGCGTCGCCGTACTGCGCGGCCATCGACAGCGGTCTTCGGTGCCAGCGGTCCTCGGCGTTCGGATCAATCTGCGGGATGAGGCGCGCGATCTCGAGCGTGTTTTCGCGCCAGACGGCTTCGCAGAACTCGCTGACCTGGTCCATCTCGCCCAGCATACTTTGCCCGTTTCACTTCGGGCTTCACGAGAGCGGAGTTGAGGCTGGCTCGGTACTCCTTCGCCCGCTCGCCGCGCGGTGCGGGGCGAAGTAGGTGATGAGCGCCGACGAATGCGTGGAAGGGTAAACTGCTCGCTCGATGCTCCGCTACATCGAGCTCAAATCCGAGTACCGAGCCAGCCTCAACTCCGCCGTTCTCGCTCGGTGTGCACCGAACGGCGGGCAGCTCTAGGCGCGCGAGAACGGCCGAGTTGAGGCTGGCTCCGTACTCCTGACTACGCTCGAAAGTCATTGAACGCCTTGAGGAGTTTCATCGTCGCGTCGTAGTCGAGCTTGCCGCCGTCGTACCTGACTTCATAGAGGCCCTGCAAGTTCGACGGCAACGCCGTTCCGTTCTCGACTAGGAGAATGAACTTGCGACAATACAGCGCCATCGCGGCGCCGATCTCGATCAGCACGTTCTGATTGAGCATTGCCTGCTCTCTGCCTTCCACATCGATGAGACGCACCTCAGCGCCGACGTGGATCACTGCGGCGTCGCACGACGGGACCGAGCCAGCCTCAACTCCGCCGTTCTCGTGTACTCAGGGTGGACCTCTCTCAAGCCAGACCGCGCGAGAACGGCGGAATTGAGGCTGGCTCGGTACTCCCGTACTCCCGGAGCACTGATCGCGCGTCAGCCTAGCGGTCATCCTCGATGACCACGGTCCTGGCCCACATGTCGCCGAGGCGTTGGTGCTTCTCCGAATGGTTGATTGTGATCGCGGCGGGCAGTCCGCCCAGCAGCAGCGGATTCACTTCCACCAGACGGATCAGCGATCGACATGCGGCCTCTCGCCACCCTGCACGTCCGCCGTCGACGCGCTTCACCACCAAGCCCTGCGAGAACTTGCCGATGGTGCGTCCGGTGAGTCCCTCGAGGAGGAAGTAGTAGGCGGCGTACACGACGGCTCCCAGTACGTAGCGCTGCGCACCGTCCTTCAGCAGCATCGCGGCGGCCCCGCCCAAGAGTAGCGCGATGAGATGATCGAGATTCGCCGCGACGAACCGCGCCGAGGTGCGGCACCCGACGAGTTCCTCCGGCGGCAGCTTCTGGATCGACGGTACTTCGCTCGGTCGCACGGCGACTTCGTCAGGGCAAGAAGCCCTTCCGATTGTCCAGCTTCTTGGGCAAGTACTCCTCGATCACGTAGTTCAGTCCCCACTTCGCGAGAGCCTGCTGTTCGGCGCGCACGCCCATCTTCAGCATCTGTTCGAGCGCCTTCACCCACGGCTTGTGGGCGATGAAGAAGGGGTCGTTCTTCAAAGCATCCTTCGCGCGCTTGATGTCGACCTCCTGGAGCTTGTGGGTCGCGTCCTGCAACTTGAAGTCGATGATGTCTTGCGGCGTCACGCCCAGGTACTGGGCCTGGGGCACACAGAAGAAGCGATTGATGTGCGCGGCGTTGCCCGAGCCGACCTTCAGCGTCCGGTAGATGTTCGCGATGCCGTACGGATCGCAATCGACGAAAGCGTAGACCGGGATCTTCTTGTCGTCGGCGAGCCGTCGCACGAAACGACGCGTCGCGCGCGTCGGAACTCCGGCGGTCTCGACCAGGATGCAGTTCGCGGTCTTCCAGTACTTGTGGTTGTTCAGGCGCTGGAACATGCCGCCGGTTTCGATCGCGAGGATGAACTTCGCCTTGGTCTCGAACTTCAAATGCTCGACGGAGTGGGGGATCGAGTACGAGCCCGACCCGAACGCCGTGCAGTCGATCGCGAGCTCCTTCCCCGTCTCCGAATCGATGTCGATCACGGTCAGGACGCCGGCGACCGAGCCGCCGTGCTCCTCCGGGAAGTAGCGCAGTTGCTCGCGCGACAAACCATCGAGGCTCGCGAGCGCCTCGATGTCGTCCATCACCGTGTCCGACTCGACCTGCTCGTTGAACTTGCAGTCGCCCCAGTTCTTCGAGACGTAGTACGCCTCCCGCTTGGTCGCGAAGTCGTTGTTCTCGACCATCTCCTTCGAGATCGACATCAAGCGCAGGGTCTGGGCGAAGCTCTTCACCGTGTTGACCGAGAGCGCGCGCGACGTCGTCCCCTTGCCGAGCTCGAAGTAGCCGATCTTCGACTCGTACTTGACGTTGGCGAGCGAGCGCGTCGGGAACCGCAGCTCGGGCAGGTTGCGCGCGTCGATCTTGCGGCGCACCTGATCGGCGGTGCGCGCGATCAGCGCGAGCGTCTTGCGATCGAGCTCGTCCAGGGGCTTCGAAGCCTTCTTGATCGGTTCGTCTTTCTTCGCCATGGGCGGATTCTAGGGACTCGCATCGGCGACTCCAGCACGGCGTGGCCGAGCTTCACGACCTTCCAACGCAGGACGAATTCGGGAACGGCGAGCGCGGCGGCGTGCGATCGCTCGAGGCGCGCCCCTTTCGGAGTCCATGGCGAACCCCGACGACGGCCGCGATGGAGCCAGTCCGCTCTCGAAGGTGCTGCAAACCCTGATCGCGCTGCTGTTGCTCGCCGCCGCGGTCGGGGTGGTGTGGGCGAGCGTGATGCCCGGCGGCGGCGACTGCCCGATCAAGCGGGTGCCGTGTTGGTGTTGGCTCGCCGCGCTGTTCCCCGCGTTGATCATCGTGCAGCACGCGCTGTACGTGTTCATGGTGCGCGCGTCGCAGTTGCTCGACCGAGCGAGCCGGCTGTCGCCGTTCACTTCGTTCGCGGGCTCGCAGGAGAGCTCTTCGGCGCAGACGAACGACGAGCCCGTGCAGCGGGCACCGCTCTCGAGCGGCGACGCGCTCGCGGAGCAGTACCGGCCGGCCTTGATCAGCTCGGTCGACCGCGAATTCGACGGGATCGTGCTGCTGCTGCGCTACGGCTTGCCGGCGCTGCTGATCCTGTTGGTAACGCTCGCGTGGCTGCTGCTGCTCCAGCAGACGAAGACCCCGCTGCTCGGCGACGACATGAAGTACGCGGCGTGGATCGGGCTCGCGGGAGCGTACAGCTACACGCTGCTCCAGCTCGGCAAGCGCGCGTTCCAACGCGACATCACCAGCGGCGTCGCGCTGTGGTGCGCGATCACGTTGGTGCTCGGGCCGATGCTCGCGATCCTGTTGACGCGCCTCGGGCTCGAGAGCGTCGCGGCCGCGACTCCGGCGGCAGCGGGCGACGACGCGGGCAAGACCGTCGCCGCGGCGAAGAACTCGAGCGCGGTCGACGGCCTGCTGCTCGCCGTCCACTTCGTCGCGGGCTTCTCGCCGCGCTACATCATCGAGACGATCTTCGAGAACGTGCGCAAGCGGACGGGCTACATGAGCTCGGCGAACGCGGTCGCGCGCGGCGTGCCGTTGACCGACGTGCGCGGGATCATGCCCGAGATCGCGGAGCGGCTCGGCGAAGAGGGCATCGCCGACGTCGCGGGGCTCTCGCTCGCCGATCCCGTGCGGCTCCTGCGCAACACGTCGTTCGATCGCCGTCAGGTCGTCGGTTGGATCGACGAGGCGATCTTGATCGTCACTCTCCCTGAGCATTGGCAAGCGCTCGAGAAGTTCGGCATCACCGGAGCGATCGATCTCGCGTGGTGCAGTTGCCAGAAGAACGACGAGCCCACGACGCCGTTCCCGTGCGCCAATCCACTCGAGCGTCTCGCGAAGGGAGTCAACCTCGAGCCGTGCACGCTGCGCGACGTGTCGACGCGCCTCTTCCAGGACGCGCAGGTCGGCATGGTGTGGGCGCTCTACCAGGCGAAGCCGTCGTAGATGACAGTACGGAGCCAGGCTCGACTCGGCCGTTTTCGCCGGAGGGCGCACGAGGGATGGAAACGCCGTCGGCCGCCGAAAACGGCCGAGTCGAGCCTGGCTCCGTATCGCTACTTCTTGCGCGTGTACTCGAACTCGAGCACGCGCGTGTTGCCCTCGCCGATCATCATGTCGTGGACTTCGAGGAGCCACTTGTCCTGGCCGTAGTGGCGGTAGATGTAGCGGACCGTTTTGTCCTGCTCGGGCGTCATCGGCTCGTCGATCGTGCCCCACAGGATCAGATCGTTGCCGTCTTGGCTGAAGAGTCCGGAGGCGGTGTTCAGAGTCGTCTGCATCGAATCGACGAAGCTCGCGACGTAGCGGTTCTTGAAGTTGTCGTAGCCGAGCGTCGTGCGGTGATGCAGCTGCTGCCCCATGAACAGGTAGTTCGTGTCGATCTGGAGCCATTTGCCGTCGCTGAACCACGTCGCCGTCGCCGAGCCGCCCTTGGTCTCGCTCGGCTTGGCATCGGGCCCGCCCATGTACATGCGCAGCGTGACGTCCCAATCGCCGAGCAATTCGTTCAAGCGCGCGTGTGGCGGACCCGCCTTGCACGTCGCCACCCAGCGCGCCATGCCCGCCTTCATGTCGTCGGGCTTCGGGTAGGCGAAACGCTCGGGCTTGTCCTGGAAGGCGAAGAGCGAAGCGGCGGTGAGCGCGAGAGCGGCGGCGACGGCGGCGAGTTTCATGGTCATTCCGTGGGAGCTGGGGTCGAAGGGGACGATTCGTCGCGGAGCGCCAGCGCCGCGGCGTGGAGGGTGAAACAGCTCGTGCGCTCGCCGGCGGACGCCGAATCGAGCACGCGTTGCGCGACGGCGCGCAGTTCGAGCGTTGGATTCACGGCCGCCGGCAGCAGCGTGACGCAGCCGACGAGGAAGAGCGCGCTCGCGAGCGCGGCGTGTTGTCGATGGGGGAGACGCGGGCGCCGTTCGAGTGCGCGCAGCCGTTCGACGATGCGCGCGCCGCCCAGCAGTCCGAGTGCGCCGATCGCTCGCGCGTCGACGCGCAAGAGTGCGCCGTGAGCGAGCGTCGCGCGGTACGCGTCGGCTTCTTCGCCGAGCAGAGCGGTCACGCGCGCGTCGCACGCGAGCTCGCGCGCAAGAGCGAGACGCCGCGCGCCGAACCACGCGAGCGGATGGAACCAGAAGAGCGCGCACAGGAGCTCGACGACGAGAGCGCGCGCGACGTCACGGCGCGCGACGTGGGTCAACTCGTGGAGCAGAGCGTGTTCGCGCTCGCGCGGCGAGGCGGCGAAGCGTTCGGGGAGATAGACGCGCGGCCGGAAGAGTCCGATCACCGCCGGCGAGGCGATTCGCGGTGAGACGTGGAACGTGACGCGCTTCTTGGGCGCGACACGAGCCGCGAGTCTCGCCCCTTCGCGCGCGAGCGTCGTGTTCGCGGGACGAGAGCCCACGGCGAGCGCGCGCAGTCCGCGCGCATGACCGAGCGCGAGCCGCGCGGCGCACGCGCACACGCCGACGAGCCAAAGCGACGCGAGCGCGACGAGCGGCAACGGGCTCTCGTAGCTCGCGCTCGACCACGGCGTGATCGCCGCTTCGACGGTCTCGCGCACCGAAAGCGGCGACGCGACGATCGACGGCACGAGCCAGCTCGCGAAGAAGAGCCACCACAACGCGGCTCGGTACGCGGGCGCGAGTCGATGCACGGCGATGCGCTCGCCGCAGACGACGAACACGCCGATCCACGTCGCATGCCACGCCGCCGGCGCGAGCCACGCCCACCATGCGGCGGCGCCGTTCTCGAGGAACGTGCTCACGTCTTCTTCCTCCGCTGCTCGAGGCGCGTCAACAACGCTTCGACCTCGGTGCGCTCCTTCGCCGAGAGTTCGTCGTCGTCCGCCATGTGCGCGACCAACCCGCCGAGCGCTCCGCCGAACGCGCGATCGAGCAGCGCGCGCAACGCGGTGGTGCGCGCGTCCTGCTGCGTCACCGACGGCGAGTAGAAACTCTGATTCGAGCGCATCTTCGAGCGCAAAGCGCCCTTTTCGACGAGGCGGTCGAGCATCGTCTTGACCGTGGTGTACGCCCACCCGGTCTCTTCCGCGACCGCGCCGTGGACGTCACGCGCCGAACGCGGCGCGGTCTCCCACAGCGCGTGCATCAGCTTCCACTCCGCCTCGCTGAGGTGCATGAGCGCGAACCTACTACAAGTGTCGTAGGCGTCAAGCCCTCGCCGCGCGGAAAGTTCGCGAGCGCGCTGTAACCCTCGCCGCTGCGCGACGCTGATCGCCCTTGGCAGGCCGTCTACCCCGCGCGCCTCCGTCCTTTTCCTCAACCCTCCACGTCCACCATGCAGACCTCCCTCGGTTCTTCACTCGTCGTCCTCGCCGCGCTGGTCGCGGCGTCCAACGCGTCGGCGGACGACCTCTTCATCGCGAGCACCTCGACCGTCGTCTACCAAGGCACGCCGTTCGACGCGACGTCGAACACGATCGGCGCGTGCGGTGGGCAAGCGCAGTCGATGGTCCTCGACGGCCAGGACCTCTACATCGGGGACGTGCTCGGTCGCATCTACGTGCGCGATCACTCGACCGGCGTCCTGCTCTACGCGTACGACGCGCCGAACGATGCGCAAGCGCTCTTGATTCACAACGGCAATCTGTTGGTCGGCGGCTCGGACCAGACGGTTGCGCGCCTCGACAAGAACACGGGGCAAGTGTTGTCGACGATCCAAGCTCCGGTGCCGGTCACCGCGATGGCGCTCGACGGCGACATGCTCTACCTCGGCAGCTCGTTCGGCATCGTGCAACGCTGCGACGCGAACACCGGCGCCGGCATGCAGTTCTTCGGTTCGTGCGGCGGGCCGGTCAACTCGCTCGTGCTCGATCCCACGCACATGATCCTCGGCGCGTCGAACGGCTTCATCTACCGCGTCAATCGCGTCACGCAGCAGATCGACACGTCGTTCGCCGCGGGCAACGATTGCGAAGCGCTCGTCCTGCACGTCGGTGACATCCTGGTCGGCGGCACCAACCACACCGTGCGTCGTCTCGAACGCTTCACCGGCGCGGTGAAGGCGAGCTGGACGCAATCCGTCTCCGTCGACGCGCTCGCGATCCTCGAAACGGGCGAGCCCGGCAGCGCGTACTGCTTCGGCACCGCATGCCCGTGCGGCAACGACGACGCGGTCGGCGGTTGCACGAACTCGTCGGGCTTCGGTTCGCGTCTGACCGGTTCGGGCACCGCGAGCATCGGCGCCGACGACCTGCGCATCACCGCGTTCTCGCTGCCGGCGAACAAGAACGGTCGCTTCTACATGGGCGGCATCCAGAACCAGATCCCGTTCGGCGCGGGCCAACTCTGCACCGGAGCCTCGGGCTACCCGTTGTTCCGCTTCCCGCTCTCGAAGGCGAGCGCGTCGGGCTCGTTCGAGCTCGCGAACGTCGCCTCCTACGCCAACACGCAGTTCCCGGCGAGCGGTCACATCGCCGCGGGCTCGACGTGGAACTTCCAAGGTTGGTTCCGTGATCCGGCCGGTCCGTGCGGCGCGGCGTTCAACACGACCAACGCCTACAGCGTGACTTTCCTCCCCTGACCGACGGTGGCAGAAGCGTGCGAGCCTCGGGGCCTTGCGACGGCCCGAGGCTCGCGCCTCTTCAGGAATTCTCGTCGCCTTCCATCACCAACGCGAGTCGCGCGAGAGCGCGCGACAAGAGCGTGCGCGTCGCGCCTTCGCTGCGCCCGAGCTTCGCCGCGATGTCCGCGCCGGAGAGTCCGTGCACGCGCGACAACACGATCGCGGTGCGGTAGTCCTCGGGCAATTCGCGGAACGCGCGCTCGAGGCGCTCGAGCTCCTCGCGCGCGACCGCGGCCTGGCTCGGCGTCGCGAGCGAATAGATCTGCGCGAGCAACCGAGCGTCGTCGGTCGAATCGCCCTGCGCCGCCTGCAACGACACTTCGCGATCGGACGCGCGCCGTTCGCGACCCCAGAAGCGCACTTTGTCGACGATCTTGTTCTCGGCGGTGCGCAACAGCCAATCGCGAAAGCTCGACCCGCCGCGATCCTGGAAACCGTCGAGGTCCGTCAAGACGTCGCGACAGATCGACTGCACGAGGTCCTGGCTGGTCTCTTTCGCGCGCAGACGTTCGCCGAGGCGATTCCTGACGTAGACGCGCAGCGCGGCGAGGTGCTCCTCGAGCAAATGCACGCGCGAGCCGCCGGCCTCGCCCTGGTCGTCGCGCGTCATCCCGCCATCCTACCGGCGCGACGCGGTCGTGTTACGTTGATCGGACCGTGAGCGAGTCGGGATCGAAGGACGAACGCGTCGAGGCTTTGCTCGCCGAGTGCGTCGAGCACTTCGCCGAGGAAGGATTTTCTTCCGTCGCGCGCGTCGCCGCGGACGACGCCGAGCTCGCGCGCCGCCTGACCGAGCGACTGCGCGCGCTGCTGCGCCTCGGGCTCCTGCCGTCCGAGCGCAACGCGCCGGCGCGCATCGGTCCGTACCGCGTGATCGACACGCTCGGTTCCGGCGGGATGGGTAGCGTCTACCTCGCCGAGGACGACGCGCACGGTCGCCGCATCGCGATCAAAGTCGCGCACGCGCCGCTGATCGGCGACGAGGAACGCACGCAACGTCTGCGTGCGCGTTTCGAACGCGAGATGCGCGCGGCGGGAGCGCTCGACCATCCGAGTTTCGTCCACGTCCTCGACGTCGGCGAGAGCGAAGGCCGTCTGTGGTTCGCGATGGAGCACCTCGAGGGCACGACGCTCGCGACCGTGCTCGAGGAATTGCGCGCGAGCGGTCGACCGTTCGCGGAGATCGATCCGCCGCTCCTGCGCCGCATCATCGCGGGCCGCGTCGCTCCCGAACGAGCGCTCGCCGACACCACCGAGTGGGGGCGCACCTATGTCGAGACCGTGTGCCGGTGGGTGACCGAGATCGCCGACGCGTTGGCGCACGCGCATGCGCACGGCGTCGTCCATCGCGACGTCAAGCCGTCGAACGTGATGATCGGGCCCGATGCGCGGCCGAAGGTCTTCGACCTCGGGCTCGCGCGCCTCGACGACGATCCGGCGTTGACGCGGTCGGGCGAGTTCGCGGGCTCGCCGTACTACGTCGCGCCCGAGCAACTCTCGGGGAGCCCGAGCGAGCTCGACGCGCGCTGCGACGTGTATTCGCTCGGCGTCACGCTGTTCGAGTTGCTCGCGTTCCGTCGGCCCTTCGAGGGCGCGAACACCGCGCAGGTCTTCCGCGCGATCCAGAGCAAGGAGCCGCCGTTGCTCTCGCGCTTGAATCCGTTGGTGCCGCGCGACCTCGAGACGATCGTGTCGGTCGCGCTCGAGAAGGATCGCGCGCGGCGCTATCCGTCGATGGTCGATCTCGCGGCCGACTTGCGCCGCTTTCTCGCGTTTCAACCGGTCCGCGCGCGGCCGACCAGCACCTGGCGCCGCGTCTCGCGTTGGGTGCGCCGCAATCCGGCGCGGGCGAGCGCGGCGGCGCTCGCGGCGACGGTGGTCGTCGGTCTGCCGCTCGGGCTCTTCCTCGCGAACCGCGCGATCCGCGGCGAACAATCGCGCACCGCGCGCGAGGCGTTGGTCAAGACCAAGGCGATCGACGAGCTGGTGAACCAATTCGCGCTCGCCGACGACGAACGCGACGCGGGCGAGACGATCAGCGCGCGCGAGCTGCTCGACCGCGGCGTCGAGCGTTCGATGACCAACTTGCAGAACGAGCCCGAGCTGCAGGCCGCGCTGTTCGAGGCGACCGGCGCGGCGTTCGCGAACCTCGGCCTCGCCGAACGCGCGATCCCGCTGCTCGACCGCGCGCTCGCGCTGCGCGAGAGCCTAGGCGACACCGATCCGAACGAGCTCGCGGGTCTGCTCGAACGTCTCGCTCTCGCGCACCTCGCACGCGGCGACTCCGGCGTCGCGCTCCTGCTCGCCGAACGCGGCTTGGTGGCGCTCGCCGATTCGGGCGCCGCGACCAGCGCCGCCGCGGCGCGGCTCGAGCTCGCGCTCGCCGACGCGAGCGATCTCTGCGGCGACGCCGAGCG
This sequence comes from Planctomycetota bacterium, assembly GCA_021413885.1. Lineage (GTDB taxonomy): Bacteria > Planctomycetota > UBA1135 > UBA1135 > JACRIN01. The sequence continues at coordinate 2,015 of JAIOPM010000058.1, read as the reverse complement.
CGCGCGGACGCACTACGAACGCGCGGTCGAGCTCGCGATCGCCGTCCACGGCGAGGAATCCGACGCGGCGGCGGAGGCGCTTGCTCGTTCGGCGCGTTCACGCGCGGCGCACGGCGAACTCGAGGGCGCGACCGAGCGCTTCGAACGCGCGCTCGCGATCCAACGCGCTGCGTGGTCGCCCGACGTCGCGGCGATCGTGCGCACCGAGCTCGACCTCGCGCGCGTGCTCGAGCTCGCGGGCAACGCCGACGGCGCAGCGGGTCACCGCGAACGCGCGCGTGCGTTGGTCGGCGATTCGCCGCGCTTCGTCACCGACGTGCGGCCGCCGTTCTCGGTCGAGAGCGAGACGCGCGCCGAGTACGACACGACGTTCCAAGAGGGCATCACCGCGCTGCAGTCGCGCCAACTCGCGCACGCGTGCGAGCGCTTCGAACGTTGCCTCGCGTTGCGGCCAGAGTACTCGGTCTGCGCGTACAACCTCGCGTGCGCGCACGCGCTCGCCGGCGAGAACGACGCGGGCTTCGAGTGGTTGTCGCGCGCGGTCGAGTGGGGGTTCGGGACGCGCGCGGATCGGTTGCGCACGGTGTCGAACGACGCGGACCTCGCGGTGCTGCGCGACGATGCGCGTTGGCCGCCGCTCCAAGCCGAGCTCCAGGACTCCGAGCGCGCGACCCGCGACTTCGCCGCGCGCACGACGACGTTCGTCCCGCCGAGCGACGCGTCGAAACCGCGCTCGCTCTTGGTGTTGCTCCACGACGCGGGCTCGACGCCCGATCAAACGCTCGATGCCGCGTGGCGCGCGCGCGCGCAGCGCCTCGGTTTCGCGATCCTCGCGCCGAGCGGTTCGCTCGCGACCTCCGCGAATCCCGAACGCGGCATGCACTGGCTCAACGACGCGCGCGATCTCGCGCGCCGGCCGGATCTGTTCGAGGCGCGCGTCGCCGCCGCCGTCCACGCGTTCTCGAGCGTGCACGCGATCGATCGCTCGCGCGTGTGGATCGCCGGCGACGGCGAAGGCGCGATGGTCGCGTTCGACGTCGCGACGCGCACGCCGGGACTCTTCCGCGGCGTGCTCGTGCTCGACGGGCCGATCCATCCCGACACACCGATCGAGCGCGTGCGCCGCGCCGCATCGATGGGCCTCGGTGTCCGCGTCGTGCTCGACGACGAGAATGATCGTTACGGCCGCCCGCGCGGCGTCGCGCCCGACGAGTTCGAACGCCGCCTCGCCGCGTTCCTCGCGCAGGGCGGATTCGGCGAGCGCGCACGAGCGACGTTCGCGCGCGGCGATTTCGCCGAGTCCGTCGACCGCGCGCTCGACGAGCTCTGCGCGCGCTGAGAGCCGTTCGAGGGACGCGCGCGGCGGCGCGAACTTCACCCGCGGGCGCGTGTCGATCGACATTCGATCCGCCGCGATGCTCGTCCTTCCCGATACGACTTGGTTCGACGCCACCAGCGAGGAGATCGCGCGGCGGTTGGTGGTCGCGCTGCTGATCGGCGGTTTGATCGGCCTCGAGCGCAGCTATCACGGCCGACCGGCGGGTTTTCGCACGCACGCGCTCGTCTGCCTCTCGACCGCGTTGTTGATGTTGATCACCGTCTTCGAGGACCAATGGGTTCCGGTGCGCGACGACGTGCGGTTGACGCTCGATCCGACGCGCATGGCGCAGGGGATCATGACCGGCATCGGCTTCCTCGGCGCCGGCGCGATCATCAAGGAAGGTCTGACGGTGCGCGGGCTGACGACCGCGGCCTCGATCTGGATCACCGCGGCGATCGGGATCCTGATCGGCATCGGGTTCTACTTCCCGGCCGTGCTCGCGACGGCGTTGACGCTGGGCACGTTGTCGGTCTTCCGCTGGATCGAGACGCGGTTGCCGATGCAGTTCTACGCTCACTTCGTCGTGCGGTTCGCGCGCGATCAGGTGTTGCCGGAGAACGATCTGCGCGAGCTCGTGTCGAAGCACCGCTTCACGATCGCGAACCTCAACTATCGTTTGGATGCGGGCGACGGC
>JAIOPM010000057.1 GCA_021413885.1 Planctomycetota bacterium | reverse complement strand
ATGGCGATCCTCTCGCCGACCAATCACGACGGCGGTTATCCCGGCGCGAGTCCGCAGCCGAACGGCACGTGGCGCACGGTGACGACGTGCGACTACCTCGGCTTCATGATGAAGGGCGCGGCGCTCGAGGAGTGCGGGTTCCTGAATCCCGACTTCAAGTACTGCTGGGGCGCGATCCACGAGCTCGCGTACAAGCTCTACTCGCGCGGCTGGTTCGTCGCGTACGACGATCAAGTGAGCTATCGCCACCTCGGCGGCACGACGTACGGTGCGAAGGGCACCAACACGATCTCGCGCGACGAGTACCAACGCCGTGCGAAGCGTTTCGCGTTCGACTATTTCCGCGAGCACTACGGCGACGCGTGGGAGGAGCTCTTCTGGAATGCGGCGTTGCCGTTCGCTCCCGCCGTCGACACGTTTGCCGAGCACAAGCGCTACTGGGCGAGCGCGTTCACGTCGGAAGAGCTCGCCGCGCGCGGCGCGAGCGAGAAGCACGTCGCGCCGAAATCCGCGCGGCGACTCTTGCCGTCCGACGGACCGGATCGCGTCAAGCTCCACCTCGGCTGCGGCCCGGAGAAACGCGCGGGCTGGATCAACATCGACACGCAAGCCGCGGTGCGGCCCGACATCGTTTCGAGCGTCGATCATCTGCCGATGTTCCCCGATGCGTCGGTCGACGTGATGCGCGAATGGGCGCGACTCCTGAAGCCGGGCGGCGAGCTCTACCTCGAATTGCCCGACCTCGACGCGTGCATCCGCATCCTCGGTCGCCATCGCGACGACCAAGGCTTCGATGTCGGCCTGATCGGCATCTTCGGTTGGCCGCCGGCGATCGAGCGCGAAGGCGTGCCGCAGCTCCACAAGTGGGGTTGGACGAAGGCGAGCCTCGCCGAGCATCTGCGCGAGGCCGGCTTCTCCGGCGTGGAGTTCGGGCCGATCACGCAAGTGTGGCGCGTCGCCGCGAAAGTCGGGCGCGATCTGCGTCTGTGCGCGACCAAGGGTTTGCCGACGACGCGCGCCGAGCTCGCGCACGGCGGCCCCGCCGAGGAACACGCCGAGCCGCGGCGCGCGCAGCTCTTCGCGTGGCCCGATTGGAGCGACGCGCGCGAGCTCGAGGCTCTGCTCGCGAACTTTGGAGCGACGATCGCGCGCACACCGCACGCGCGGTTCGTGTTGCGCTTCGACGAACTCTTCGACGGCGACCGCAACTCCGCGCTCGCGGCGTTGCGCGTCGCGCATGCGAAGACGTTGGGCGACGCGACCGAGCTCGACGTGCTCTTCCTCGACGCGCCGCTCGAGCCCGAGGACTGGGAGCGTCTCGGCCGCTCGATGAGCGCCGTTGCCGAGCTTCCGTCGTCCGCGCGCGAGCCGCGGCGCGCGTCGTTCCTCGCGCTGGGCGCGCCGTTGGTCGCCGACGCCGACGCGTTCGTGCGCGTCGCGACGCATGCGACGTCGGCGATCGCGAGCTGAGGCTTCCGCCATGCACGACCTCGTCATCCTCGGTTCCGGCCGCAGCGGCACCAGCATGCTCGCCGGCCTCTTCGCTCACGCCGGTTGGTTCGTCGGCGACGATTCCTATCCCGGCCGCGACGCGAACCCGAAAGGCTTCTTCGAATCGAAGGACGTCAACGGTGTCAACGAGTGGTTGATCGCGTCGGTCGAGCCGCGCGGTGGCGCGCTCGGTGCGTGGCAGCGCTGGCTGTCGGCGTTGCCGGAAGACGTCGCGTTCCGCGCGCCGGTCGAGTTGCGCGAGCGCATGCAGCGTCTCTGTTCGCGCCGTCCGTTCTGCTTCAAGGACCCGCGCTTCTGCTTCACGCTGCCGGCGTGGCGCGACGCGCTTGGGGACGCGAAGCACTTGGTCGTCTTCCGCGAGCCCGCAGCGACCGCGGCGAGCATCGTGCAGGAATGTCGCACCGCCGATTACCTGCGCGGCGTCGAGGCCGACGTCGAGCGCGCGCTCGAGGTCTGGCGCTCGAGCTACGCGCACGTCGTCGACGTCCATCGCAAGCAGGGCGAGTGGCTCTTCCTGCACTACGACCAGATCCTGTCGGGCGAGAAGCTCGACGAGCTCGAAGCCTTCGTCGGCGGAAGGATCGCACGCGACTTCCCCGAGCGCAGTTTGAAGCGTTCGAGCAGCGACGGCGAAGTGACGCCGGCGGCCGCAGAGCTCTACCGCGAACTCTGCGCGCTCGCGGGGCACGCGGGGAAGACTCAGAGCGTTCGCGTCGCGACGAAGAGTCGCGTGCAAGTCGGCGCGTCGTTCGAGAAGCCGGAGCTCTCGGTGATCCTCTGCACGTACAACCGCCGTGATGTACTGGCTGAATCGCTCGCGGCGTGGGAAGCGCAGACCGTCGCGCGCGGAGCGTTCGAGCTCGTGATCGTCGACGACGGTTCGAACGACGGCACGTCGAAGCTCCTCGCCGATCGCAACTTCTCCGTCCCGACGCAGCGCATCCGCCGAGCGAACGGCGGTCTCGCCGCGGCGCGCAACAGCGGCATCGCGGTCGCGCGCGGCAAGCGCTTGCTCCTGGTCAACGACGACACGCTCGCGTTCCCCGATCTCGTCGAAGAACACCTCTGCGCGACGTCGGAGCTCGGCGACGAGCGCACCAGCGTGCTGGGCACGTTCGAGCAACCGCCGCGCGCGCTCGACAACGCGCTGATGCGTCGGCTCGAAGGCTCCAACGAAGTCTTCTGCTACGGCGAGATGAAGTCGGGCGAGTTCTACGGCTGGAATCGCTTCTGGACGTGCAACGTCAGCGTCTCCGCGGAACTCGTGCGCCGCGCCGGCGGTTTCGACGAGCGTTTTCGCCGCTACGGTTGCGAGGACACCGATCTCGGCGTGCGGCTCGAGGAACTCGGCGCGCGCGTCTACTTCCACGGCGGCGCGCGGGCGCTGCACCGGCACGTGCTCGACTTCGACGCGCTCGCGAAACGAAACCGCACCGTCGCGCAAGCGTGGGTCTCGTTCTTCGCGAAGCATCCGCGCTTGCTGCACGAGCGCGATTGGAAGTGGGTGAAGGCGCTGTCGCTCGCCGATTGCGAACGCGCGGTCGACGAGCGACGAGCGGAACTTTTCGCGCTCGAGAGCGCCGCGCGCGAGTTGTCGCGCATCGACGTCGGCGCGTTCGACGAACGCCTGCCGAACTTGAAGGCGACGTCGCGGGAGCTCGTGCAACGCCTCGGCGAACTCGTCAAGGAACTCAACGTCCTGTGGTGGCGCCAAGGCTTCGCGGCGGGGCTCGTCGAGAACGGCGTCGGCTCGTTCGCGGAACTCCTGCCGCCGGAACCGTGGCCGCTCGCGACCGAAGCGTCGACGCGCGTCGTCGCGTGGCCGAATTGGAGCGCGCGCGAACTCGACGCGCTCTTCCGCGAGTTCGGGAGTGCATTCGCGGGCCGCGCCGACGTGTGCCTCGTACTGCGCCACGACGCCGAGATCGATCCGCCCGCGGAGCAAGCCCAGGCGGAACTCGCGCAGTCGTACGCGCGCAACTTCCCGAACGGCGAAGCGCTCGACGTGCTCGTCCTCGACGACGCGTTGACGTTGCACGACGTCGCGCGCGTCGGCCGCGCCTCGCGCGCCGCGCTCGTGTTGCCGTCGTCCGCGGAAACTCCGCGCAGGCGTTGGCTGCTCGCGCTCCGCGTCGAACTCGCCGCAGACATGCGCGCTCTCGAACGCGTGCTGCCGAGCGAGAAGTCTCTCGCGAGCTGAAACCAGCGCAGCGGCGGCAGGTACGCTTCCGCGATGAGGATCGTGGTCGCGCTCGTCCTTCTGTTCGCCGCTTGCGCGCCGGAGCGAAGCGAGGAGAGCGTGTTGCTCGACGCGCGAGGCGAGGCTGCGACGCTGTGGATCCGAGACGTAGGCGGGGGCTGGTCCTTCGACGCGCGCCTCGATCGCTTGCTCGTGGCGGCGTGGGAAGACGGCACCGTCGTGTGGCGTCCTGATCCAGAGGTGAGTTCGCTGCGTCGTGTCCGTGTCGATCCCGCCCGCATCGCGGAAGTCCGCGATCGCATCTTCGAGAGCATCGAGCGCATCGCACCCGACAACCGCGTGAACGCGCCGTTCGACGCGGCCGTCACCTGGATCGTCGCGAGCCGCGCAGGCGAGACCCTCACGTTCGGTTCGGCTCACGAGCACTTCGCAGCGGATCCGAATTTCGTCGCCGTCGAACAGGGAACCACCGCGGTCGATGCGCGTGGCCGCGACGCGATGCTGGCGGCCTGTCCGCCCGAGTACCGCGCCTTCCGAGACGGGTGGAGCACGGCTCGCGCTGCCGCGGCTTCGCTGGTGCCCACCGAGGGAACGCCTTGCGAAGTTTCGGACTATCGCTTCGTGGTGCGTTGAGCCTACGTTCGCCGCATTGCTAGTGGCGTCGGCCCGGACGCGCGTGGCATCTTCCGCGGGATGAGCGGGGAGCGCACGACTTTCTTCGTCACCTGCGCGAGCGGGTTCGAGCCGTTGCTCCACGCGGAGGCGAAGGAGCTCGGGCTCGGCAAGCTCGAACGCCAAGTCGGCGGGGTGCGCTTCGAAGGCACGATCGCCGACGCGTGGCGCGCGAACCTCTGGTTGCGTACGGCCGTGCGCGTCTTGTTGCGGCTCACGCGTTTCGACGCGGCGAACGGCGACGAACTCTACGCGCGCGCCGGCGAGATCGACTGGACGCGTTGGTTCGCACCCGACGCGACGTTCGTCGTCGACGCGCAGACGAATCAATCGGCGCTCGACCATTCGCAGTTCGTCGCCCAGCGCGTGAAGGACGCGATCGTCGATCAACTGCGCGCGAAGACCGGCACGCGGCCGTCGGTCGACAAGGAAGCGCCGGACGTCGTCGTGCACGTGCACCTCTTCCGCGACCGCTGCACGCTCTCGATCGACACGTCGGGCGAGTCGCTGCACAAGCGCGGTTGGCGCAAGTTCCAAGGCCGAGCTCCGCTCGCCGAGACGCTCGCCTCTGCGGTGCTCTTGCTCTCGGGTTGGGATCGCCGCGCGCCTTTGGTCGATCCGTTCTGCGGCTCGGGGACGATCTTGATCGAGGCCGCGACGCTCGCCGCGAACTTCGCGCCCGGTCTGCACCGCGAGCGGTTCGGCTTCGAGAACTTTCCGGGCCACGACGCGGCGGCGTGGAAGCGGATGCGCGAAGAAGCGCGCGCGAAGGCGAACCCGCCGAAGAAGTTGCGCCTGATCGGCGTCGAGAGCGACGAACGCACGCTCGAAGGCGCGCGCGAGAATCTCGAGAGCGCCGGTCTCAGCGATCGCATCGAGCTCATCCACGGCCGCGCCGAGGACTTCGACTACAAGAGCGGTTGGAACGCTTGGGCTGTCACGAACCCGCCGTACGGCGAACGCGTCGGCGATCCGCGCGAGGTCGAGCGCACGTTGCGCGCGTTCGGCGCGCGGCTGATCGAACGTTGCAGCGGTTGGACGGTCGCGATGCTCGCGGACGACACCAAGCTCTTCTCGTTCGCGCGCCTCTCGAAGGGCGCGGACTTCGCGCTCAAGAACGGCGGCCTCGATTGCCGCCTGCGCGTCACGAAGCTCTAGTCGCGCTCAGTGCGCGCGGCCGTGGCCGTGATCGTGGCCATGGTCATGCCCGTGATCGTCATCGCCGTGATCGTGATGACCGTCCGGCCCGTGCGGATGTCCGTGCTCGATCTCTTCCGCGGTCGCGCTGCGCAACGCCGACACGGTGACCTCGAAGTGCAGCGTCACTCCCGCGAGCGGATGGTTGAGGTCGATCACGACGCGATCGTTCTCGAGCGCGGAGATCCACACCTGCATCGGCTCGCCGTCGGGGCCGTCGGCGACGAACGGCATGCCCGGCACGATCTCGACGCCCGGAGGGAACGCGTTGCGCGGCACGCGCTGCACGCCGCGCGGATCGCGCTCGCCATAAGCGTCGGCGGGCGGAACGGTGACCTTCAACGCGTCGCCCAACTTGCGGCCGAGGAGCGCATTCTCGAGGCCCGGCACGATGTTGCCCGCGCCGTGCAGGTACTCGAGCGGCTCGCCGCCGTCCGACGTGTCGAGCGTCTCGCCCGCGTCGTTCTTCAGCGTGTAGTGGATCGCGACGACGGTTCCGTCGGAGACGGTCGTGGGGGCGGCGGTCATGCTTTCAATCCTCTTTCTGAGAGGCGCAGAGGGTAGTGCGCTCGCTTTCGACGCGCTCTCGAAAAGCGCAAAACGACGTCAGCCGAGCAGGTTCTGGCAGCACTTCTTGTACTTCTTGCCGCTGCCGCACGGGCACGGATCGTTCCGTCCGAGCGCGGAGCCCGGGCGCACGAACGGTTGCGACTTGCCGCCGCCGGCCGCGTCGAAGCGCGCTTTGCTCGCGCGCGCGAACGCACCGAGCCGCGCGCCGTCGCCCAGCCGGCCCTGACGTTCGAGGTCGGCGAGGTACGCGCCGACGAGCGCGGGCACGTCGGTCTTGACGCGCTCTTCGAGCTCGAGGTTCGCGAGCGCGCCGACCAACGCCGCGCCGACGTCCTCTTCCTCGATCTCGCTCGGGCTCCGACCGTGCGCGTCGCACGCCGCGACGTGGAAGCGCGCGAGCAACGTCGCCGCGAGCTCGCGTGTCGCCGTCGCGAACGGCCGCACGCCGTCGCCGCCCGCGAAGTCGGCGACCCAGTTCTCGATCGACTCGCGAACGTACGGCTCGACCACGCGAGCGCTACTCGACCTTCATGACCTCGATCACGAAGATCAAAGTCGCGTTCGGCGGGATCGTCGGCGGTTGACCGCGTCCGCCGTAGCCGAGCGCCGCGGGGATCGTAAAGCGATACATCGCGCCTTCGCGCATCAACACCAAGCCTTCGTTCCAGCCGCGGATCACGCCGGCGGGGAGACGGAGCTTGAAGACGTCGGCGCGTTCGTAGCTCGAGTCGAACGGCGTTCCGTCGGTCAACCAACCGGCGTAGTGGACGCTGACCGACTTGCCGTTGGTGACTTGCGGGCCCGTGCCTTCGCGCAGGACTTCGTAGCCGAGACCGCTCGCGGTCTTGACCATCTTGTCGTCGGGCGTGAGGGCGAACGGGGGGAGCGGAAGGGGCTTGCTCATGCTGATCAGTTCGACTTCCCAGACCGTGATCGAGTTCGGCGGCAGGTCCGGTCCTTGGTTCATCTCGCCGAAGCACAACGCCGGCGGAACTTCGAAGCGGTAGCGCGAGCCGATGTGGAGCAGCGGCACGGCTTCCTTCAGGAAGTTCAAGCTCGACGGCGTCTTCGCAGGCGTCGCGCGCAACGGCGCACCGCCGCCTTCGGTGCTCATCAGGAGCTTGCCCGAAGTGTTCCAGAGCGCGTACTTGACCTCGTAGATCGACTCGCCGTCGTACAGCGCGCCCTTGCCTTCGACGAGCACTTCGTACTTCAGCCCGGACGGCGTCGTCTTGGTCAGCTCGGGACGCGCGGGCTTGAACTCGGGCATCGAGACGAGCTCCATCATCTCCATCTCGAAGATCAACGTCGCGTCGGGCGGGATCTGCGGCGGCGAACCGCGCTTGCCGTACGCGAGGTCGGGCGGGATCGTGATCTTCAGGCGCGTGCCGACCTGCATCAGCGGCAGCACCTCGTTCCAACCCTTGATCACCTGTCCGCCGACGGTGACTTCGTACGGCTCGCCGCGCGTGCGCGACGACTCGAACATCGTTCCGTCCGGCAGCCAACCGGTGTAGTGGATCTTCGCGACGTCGCCCGTTTTCGCGAGGTGTCCGCCGGTGCCCGCCGCGAGCACGCTGTACTTCAAGCCCGACGTCGTCGTGACGATCTCGGTGTCGGCGGGGATCGGCGGGTTCTGCGCGGGCGCGAGGCTCGCGAGCGGAACGAGCAGGGTGAACGCTGCGAACAACGACGAGGCGAGGAAGGACATGCGCGGGTTTCCTAGGGTCGAATTGGACGCCGAAGTGTAGCGAAAGCGCACGACGGCCCGTGCGATCGGTTGCGAGAAAGTTCCGTGCGTGTTCGAGCTCTTCGCGAGCTCCGAAATCCGCGCGCTCGAGCGGTATCCGTCGCCGACGTCGAGGCTATTTGGCCCGGCAGGAAGCGCTCGATTCAGGCGATTCGCTCTCTCGGCGGATCGAACGAGCGCGACCGCATTGCACTCCTCGCATCACAGAGACATGGAACCTTCTTGGGGAAGCCCGGGCTCGCTACCAAGCGAGCTCGCGGCTCTTTTCAGCGCGCACTTTTCCGTCGCGTGACGTGTCGCACGTCGCGTGCTCGCGACGTCGACGCTGCTGCTATCTTGCGCCGCGATGTCTGACGCGCCGTTCACTCACGCCGGCGGAGTCGTCGTGCGCGCGTCGCCGCGCGGACCGCTCTTCTTGATCGTGCGTTCACTGAAGAACGCCGAGCACTGGGTGTTGCCGAAAGGCCACATCGATCCCGGCGAGACCGCGGAAGTCGCCGCGTTGCGCGAAGTGCGCGAGGAAGCGGGCGTCGAGGCGTCGCTCTCGCGCTTCCTCGGCGCGAGCGAGTACGTCGTCGCGGGCGAGCGCTGCCGCATCGCCTTCTGGCGGATGGATCACGTCGCCGAGGTGCGCGCGTCCGAAGAGCGCGAGCTCGCGTGGCTCCCGCTCGAGTCCGCCGTCGAACGCCTGTCCTTCGCCGACGCGCAAGACTTCGTTCGACTCGCGGCGACCTGAACCGACAACCGTCGTCCGTCGCGGTCGTCGACACCGCGCGAACCGCCGAAAGACGCCTTAGCGAATCGCGCACGAGGGGTTCGAATGGGCGCGGACTCCTGTGCAGCTCAACGGAGCGGTTTCCGAGTTGAGGTCGCAAGCTGAGGCATGGCCATCGTCTCCCAACGCCGGGCAGAGCCCGGCAGCAGGAGAGTCGATGGACAGCAAGCCGTGATAGAAGTGGAACCGGGCGAAGCTCCGCCCGGTTCGATCGCGGTGGCGACGCAAGCGCGTCGGCGATTCACGGCGAGCGAGCGCCTGGAGCTGGTCGAAGGATGTCGACGTTCAGGCGTGCGAGTGGAGCTCTACGCGGAGGCGCGTGGCCTTTCGGACTCCGCGCTGAGGAAGTGGTTGGCGGCGTACGCGAGCTACCGATCGGAGTGCCCTTCCTGTGGGCGAAGGTGGAAGAAGTGACAAAGACCCGTGCGTGTGGGACGTTGGCGCTGCTGGCGATCGGTGCGTGTATCGCGGGCATCGTCTTTTGCAACTGGTCAGGCTGTGACTCATCGGCCGTGACGACAACATGGGCTTTCGCGCCCATCGTCGTGTCGCCCGACGGTCGCTTTGTGGCGGGACGTGTCGTCGAGTCGGATCCGCACGACACGCGACAGGCGCTCGGCGTCGCAGAACTTCTCGGGAGACCCGGTGAGGCTGTGTGGTTTTCGGTGTACCCGTTCGATGCAGTGACTTGGCGCAGTCTCGGGTGGGAAAGCAATACGCGTTTGGTCGTCGAAGGAAGAGACCTGACGGGCGGACGGATCGGTCACCTAACGCATCTCAAGGAGTGGGGTCTTGATGTTGTTCTCGTGGAAGCAGCATCCGCACGACCAAAGTAGTGATTGACGCACGCGTGACTCGTACGGGTGCCGCGTCTCGCTCACACTGGACCGAACCCCGACAGAGTCACGATCGAGGCAGCGATCGGCTTGCAACGTCGGGTGGCGGAGGCGGAAGGATTCGAACCCTCGAGGGCTTTCACCCTGCCGGTTTTCAAAACCGGTGCAATCGACCACTCTGCCACGCCTCCGCGCGGCGCGCGCCAAGCTACTCGTCTGCGCGGCGTGCGGGAAGAGTTGGCTAGAAGCGCGTCGTCCAGCCCACCAGCACCGCGAAGTCGGCGCCGGTGTTCGACACCAGATCTTCGTGGAAGCTGACGCTGATGCGCGAGAGTTCGCCGACGTCCCACGCCGCGCCCACGCCGAAGTCGACGATCTCGCGGTTGATCACCTTGAGTCCGAGATCGCGCGTGAACGGCGAAGTCCATTCGAGCGACGTCAGCAGCGACGTGCGATCGTCCCAGCGATACTCGCCGCCGAGCGCGACCTCGAAACGATCGCGCAGGTGCACGCCGCTGTTGTCGAAGCTCGACGGCTCGCCCGCGTGCAAGTGATCGAGCGCGCCGAAGAAACTCCAGCGCTCGAAGTTGCGTTCACCGACGAGGCCGACGCCCCAATCGAGTTCACCGTTCGACGCGCCGCGGTTCTCGCTGCCGGTCGGGAGCTCGAGCATCGCGCGCCACGCGAGCGCCTGCGTCTCGTCGCCGACGAGCTCCTGCGTCCACGTCACCGGCACGTCGCCGAGCATCGGCCCGTCGGATTCGAGCGACCAGATCTCCTTGCCGTTCGACTGCACCGACATCTCGTACTCGCCCTCGGGCCGCAGCTCGCGACGACCCGCGGGAAGTCCGAAGAAGTCGTGCCAGAAGTCGATGAAACCGTCGAGGACCCCGCTCGACGCGTAGAGGATCGGGAGCTCGAACTCGACGTCGGCGCCGGGGATCACGCCGGTGCGCAAGCTGAGCGCGTTGCGCCAGAGTTCGCCGTCGATCACGACCTTCGACGGCTTCCTCTCGTCGAAGCGGAAGATGCTCGCGTAGCACGACGCGAACGAGACGTCGTACGCGCCGCGCGGCGTCGCGAGCGCGCGCCGCGGCCGCAGATCGCCGAGCGACCACGCGAGCGGCTGCATCGATTGCGCGGCGAGCGGACCGCGGACAATCGAGCGCGCAGTCGGCGCCGGCGATGCGCAACCGACGCAGACAGCGCCGACCGCGAGCACCAGCGAACATGCGCGCGGCGCGCCGCGGCTCAAGGCTGCTCGGGCTCCTTGGGCGGAAGCGGATCGGGCCCTTCTTGATCGGTGCGCACCTGTTCGAGCACCGACTCGGCCACGAAGATCGGCGCCTTCGCGCGCAGCGCGAGCGCGACCGCGTCGCTGGGCCGCGAGTCGATCGTGAGTTCGACACCGTCGCGCCGCAGCACCAACGCCGCGAAGAACGTGTTGCGCGCGAGGTTGACGATCTCGGTGCGCACGACTTCGGCGCCGAGCTCCTTCGCGATCGTGTGCGCGAGCTGGTGCGTCAGCGGCCGCGGCACTTCCTCGTTCGAGACGACGCGGCGGATCTCGGCGACCTCGCTGCGTCCGATCACGATCGGGAACTGACGCTTGCCGCCCTTCTCGACGAGCACGATGTAGTGGCTGTCGCCTTGCTCGTGGATCACGATCCGGCCGAGCAGCACTTCGATCATTCGCGCTTCGCTCATCGCAACGCCCGCCTCGCGAGCTCGCGCATGCTACCAGCGTCGACGGTGATCGCCGAGCGTGCGTCGCCGCTCCAGCACGTCGACGATCTCGTCGACGTCGGACTCCGGACTCCGGTCGCGCGTTTCGCCGTCCCAACCGCAGGCCTTGCAGGTGAGCCCGTCGCGCGTGTTCGTCAGCGCACGCCGCGCGCACGCCGGACAGTGCACGCGCTCCGGACCGTCGGCGGTCAGCGCGACGACGACCCAGCCGACGCCGACGACGAACAGCGTCGCGAACGCGATCTGGAGGATCACGATGGGCTCGAGGTTCGCGGCTTCGACGGCGAAGACGACGATCACGAGCGCGAGCGGTATCGCGAGCAGCAACGTGCGTCGCCGCGCGCGCTCGGGCTCCGACGGAGCGACTTCGATCGACGGGTCGACGCCGCCGTGGCGCGCACGCCCGTGATCCCTTCGACCGCGATCGCTGCCACGTCGCTCGAACGGAATCATCCTCTCGAGTCTAGTCGTCGAGCTCGGATCCGGATACCGACGGCTCGCGCGCGGCGGCGCGGCCTCTAGAATGAACGCATCGTCGTCCGACCCGCCGACGCCGAGCCCATGACGCACACCCACGCCGCCGCCTCCGTCGAGAACGCGACCCGCGACGCGGCGTTGCCGGACAACCCGGTGCTCGCGCGCCTGTGGCGCGGAACGTTCGTCGAGTCCCAGCACCGCGGAAGTTGGGTGCTGGTCGACACTTCGGGCAAGGTGCTCGAAGGGCGCGGCCACTTCGAGCAACCGATCTTCGCGCGCAGCTCGGTCAAGTCGCTCCAGGCGTTGCCGTTGGTCGAAACCGGCGCGGCGCGACGTTTCGGTTACGCGGACGACGAGCTCGCGCTCGCGCTCTCGTCCCACAACGCGGAGGCCGCCCACACCGAGCGCGTCGAGCGCCTGCTCGCGCGCATCGGCCTGACCGCCGCCGACCTGCAATGCGGTCCGCAGCCGCCGACCGATCCCGCGGCGCGGGCGGACCTCGCGAAGCGCGGCGCGAAGCCGACGTCGATCCACAACAATTGTTCGGGCAAGCACACGGGTTTCCTCGCGCTCGCGACGCACCTCGGCGAAGCGCCGGCGAAGTACCTCGACCCGACGAGCCAGGTGCAGACGCTCGCGCGGCGAGCCCTCGAGGAGATGAGCGGGCTCCAGAGCGGCGAGCTGACGACCGCGATCGACGGTTGCAGCGCGCCGACTTTTCGTCTGCCGCTCGTGCGTCTCGCGACCGCGATCGCGCGCGTCGCGAATCCAGAAGGACTTTCCGCGGAACGCCGCGCCGCGCTCGAGTGGATGCACCGCGCCGTCGCCGCGCATCCCGACATGATCGCGGGCAACTATCGACGCCTCTGCACCGACCTCGTGCGCGCGACCGGCGGTCGCTTGTTCCCGAAGATCGGCGGCGAAGCGGTCTACGTCGTCGGCGTGCGCGGCAAGGGTGTCGGTCTCGCGCTCAAGATCGACGACGGCGATCCGCGCGGACTGCACGCGGTCGTGGTCGAGCTCTTGAAGCGCCTCGGCTACCTCACGCCGAGCGAGTACGCGACGCTCTCCGAATGGCGCGCCGAAGTGCAGCGCAACTGGGGCGGCCTCGAAGTCGGCCGCCTCGAGGTCGTCGCGTGAAGAAGGCGGTGAAGAGCGCGCGTTACCGGCCGCTCGCCGCGCCGGAGCTCGCGAAGAATGCACACAAGGGCGACGCGGGGCGGGTGTTGTGCTTCGTCGGTTCGCGGCTGTACCCGGGAGCCGCGACGTTGGTCGCGCGCGCGGCGCAACGCGCGGGTGCGGGGCTCGTCACGCTCGCGTGTCTCGACGAGAGTTTGCTCGCAACGGTTTCGATCGCCGCGCCGGAAGCGGTGTACCTCGATTTCTGCGGCACCGCCGATGTCGAGCGAGCGCAGCTCGCGGCGTTGTTCCAATCGCGCGAGGATCACGCGCTCGTCCTCGGCTGCGGACTCTCGCTCTGCGAACGCTCGGCCGCGTTGGTCGAGAGCGTGCTCGCGAGCGGCGCGAAGACGCCGTTGGTTGTCGACGCCGACGGCTTGAACGCGCTCGGGAGCCGCCCCGAACGTCTGCGCAGTTACGCCGGGCCCGTCGTGATCACGCCGCACCCGGGAGAGGCTTCGCGTTTGCTCGGCCGCGCGGTGCCGAAGCACGACGAGGAACGCGCTCGCGCCGCGCTCGAACTCGCCGAGAAGAGCGGCGCGATCGTCTGCCTGAAGGGCCATCACACCGTCGTCACCGACGGCCGCACGGTGTTCGTCAACGACACCGGCAATCCGGGGATGGCGACGGCGGGGGCGGGGGATGTGCTCGCCGGAATCCTCGGCGCGTACCTCGCGGCGTGCGCGGGCGAACTCGGGAGCCGCTGGACTCCGTTCGACGCCGCGGCGAGCGCGGTGCACGTGCACGGGCTCGCCGGCGACCTCGCGGCGAAGGAGCTCGGCCGCCGCGGCCTCGTCGCGTCCGACCTGATCGCGTGGCTGCCGAAGGCGCAACGCAAGTTGCGTTCGTGAGCGCGTCGCGCTGCGTCGCTAGACTTCCGCCATGGCCACGAAGTCGCTCCAAGTTCCGGCCGGCGCAGCGCTCACGCTCGACGACGGCATCGGGTTCATCGCGCTCGTCGACCGGATGAACGTCGATCCCGCGCTCAAGGTCGTCAACGCCGCGCGCATCAGTTATCAGAGCCAGAAGGAAGCGTTCGACGAGAAGGACAAGAAGCTCGCCGGTTTCCTGTGGGCCAACGGCCACACCTCGCCGTATCGCCACAGCTTCTTCACCTTCCATTGGAAGGCGCCGCTCTTCGTCTTCCGTCAGGCCTTCAAGTACCAGGTCGG
Source organism: Planctomycetota bacterium (assembly GCA_021413885.1). Taxonomy (GTDB): domain Bacteria; phylum Planctomycetota; class UBA1135; order UBA1135; genus JACRIN01. The sequence goes on along the minus strand of JAIOPM010000057.1, from coordinate 369,069 downwards.
TTCCGGTTGGCGCGAGTACGAGGTCGACGGCGAGACCGTCAGCCTCGAGGTCTTCGACGTGTTCTTCGACACCGACAAGGGTTGTTCGTGGAACGAGATCTCGGGTCGCTACGTGCTGTGGACCAACGAGTGCTACGTGCCGAGCGTGATGCGCGCGAATCCGCCGCACGGCAACAAGCAAGCGTCGATCGACTTGCCGCCCGAGTTCGACCACGCCGCCGAACGCACGCGGATGATCGCGGAGTGCGACGAAGCGTTCCGTCGTTATCAGGAGCGCATCGACCGCGGCGTCGCGAAGGAGATCGCGCGGATGCTCCTGCCGCAGAATCTCTACACGCAGGCGTATTGGACCGTGTCGCTGCAGGGCGTGATCCACTTCCTCGAGCAGCGGATGAAGCCCGACGCGCAGTTCGAGATCCGGCGCTACGCCGAAGGCGTGTACGCGCTGGTCAAGCCTGACCTGGACCGCATCGGCGTGACGCGCGAGTCGCTCACGGGCTGAGCGGAGCCGAGCCGGAGCGTTCGTGATGACGTCGCGCGGTCTGCGAACGCTCGTGCTTCTTGGAACATCGCTCGTGCCGGCGTTCGCGTTCTTCGTGTGGGAACTCGCACGACCGGCGGAGGTCGAGACCGTGTCCGACGTCGCGACGCGCGTCTCGAACGCCGAGATCGAGCTCGACGCAACGACCGCGAGCGCGGCTGCGCCCGAACGCGACGTCGTCGCGACACGCGAGCCTCCGCCGGCCGAGGACTCGGTAGCCCGATCGAGGTCGCGCGCGGCGCGGGATGCGCTCGACCAGAATCGTCGGCTCAGCAGCCTGTTCCCGCCCGGCAACAACGCGAATTTCGACGCCGTCGACATGAGCGAGCTGCGTCGAGCGATCGAGCAGGGTCACCTCACCGCGCAGGATCTCGTGGACGTGCTGAAGGAATTCGGCGAGGACGATCCTCTCCTCCGTCCGCTCGTGTTCGCGGCGTTCGCGTACGTCCCCGAGGTTTCGGCGGAGCAACGAGCCATGCTCGGCGACGTCGCCGTCGAGGCGCGGATCCTGACGGACGCCGACGCGAACCCGCAGACGCGCGGACGCGCCGAAGCGAACGCGTACGCGGCGCTCTTCGCGCTCGACATGCTCGATGCGAGCGACGCGCTGGAGCACGCGATCGGCGGACTCGGAGACGCGCTCGAGCGTCGTGTTCCGGACTCGGAGAGTTCCCTGAGATCCGTCGCGATGTTCGCTTTGAAAGGTCTCGATCGTATCGACGACGAGCGGACGCTCGCGGTCGTTCGCGGCATCGTCGAGGCGAAGGGTGAGCTCGGACTGACGTCCGCCGCGTGGGGCGCGTTGGCTCGCAGCGGAAACGCCGTGAACGTCGACTTCGCGCTGAAGGCTGCGCTCGCCGGCAACGGTCATGCGCGTGAAGGGCTCGAGTCCACGAACGATCCGCGCTCGATGGCGTTGCTCGCGGATGTCGTGACCTCTCGTGACGGAGGCGTGTACGGCAATTGGTTGGCGCTCTCGGCGGCGCACGGGTTGCTCGGGTTGGGCACGCCGGAGTCGGCGTCGGCGTTCGAGAACCTCGCGCATTCGGACGACCCGAAGATCGGGGCGACTCTCGCTCGCGCGCTCGAAACTCCGCCGCCGCCGACCGCGCTCGGCGCGCTCCTCCTCACTCGTTGGCGGACCACGGCGCACGTCGATGAGGCTGATGGGGGACTCGGTGGAGCTCTCGACCATGCGATCGAGAGCGTTTGTCGTCGCCTCGAACGCGCCACGGTCTCTCGTCGCGACGCGGCGGCGTGCTGCGCGGGAGTGCGCGCCGTGTTCGAACAAGGCGCGCTCCACGGAGGACCGCTGCGGACGACGTGTCTGCGAGTTCTCGTCTTGGCAGGCGACGAAGCGGATCGTCGATTCGCCGAAGGCCTCGCGCAGAGAATGCCCGAGCCCGACCGCGAGCTGATCCTGGAGGCCGTCGCTCGTCGCGGGCGCTGAGCGCCGAACCGGTTGGGGAGCCGCACTCCGGGGCTCCGAAGCGTCGACCGACGACGCGGCCGGGGTATTCATGCACGTCGCTGAACCGAGCCCTTGCGTGCGACGTTGGGCGCTTCGCGGGTCAGGCTCTAGACTCGCTTCCATGTTGCTCCGCATCCTCCTCGCCGCCTCGCTTGCGGCGTTTTCGTCCGCGCCGGCGGTTTCCGTTCAGGGTCGCGAGAGCGATCTCACCAAGCTCTTCGAGGCCCAGGGCCTAACGCTCGATCGCGCCGGCGGATTGATTTCGCTCCCGGTCGACGTCTGCGTGCGCGATGCGCCGCTCGAGTACCTGGTCGTCGGTTCGAATGGCGCGGCGCATGAGAGTCTTTTCACGACCTCGGTCGCGCCGAGTCTCCTCAACACCGCGTTGATCCTGCTCGGCGCCGAGCCCGGCAAGAACGCGAGTTGGCGTCCGAAGGATCCGCGGCCGACCGATGAAGAGATGCTGAACGGCGCGAGCCCGTGGATCGTCGATCCGCCGACCGGCAGCTCCTTCTATCTGTACGTCGGTTGGAAGCAGGGCGGCGAGACGTACTTCTATCGGCTCGAGGATCTGATGCGCGACCTTTCGCGCGGGCGCAGCATGACGCGCCACGCGTGGGTCTACCTCGGCTCGCGCATGGTGCCGTCGGGCGATCGCGAGCATCCGAACACGCAGGCTTTCGCCGCCGATCTCTACGGCAACGTGATCAACGTCGCGTTCTTCACCGAGGGCTACACGGTGTTGACCGCCGCGTTGCCGGAGTGCGTCGAGCAAACGATCTGGCTCCCGAACGCGTGGTTGATCCCCGATCGCGGCGAGCGCGTGCGGCTGTTCGTCAGCAAGCAGCGCATCGAGACCGTTTCGGCGGAGCTCGCGAAGTCGCTGCCCGAAGTCGCGCCGCCGAAGGTGCTCGCGCGCTGACGATGTCGACGCTCGCGGTCGCCGAGGTTCGCGCGTCGTCGATCACGGCGTTGGTGCGCCGCGCGACACGGCGAGCTCGCGTGGTGACGGCGAGCGAGTGCCTCGCGCTCGGCCTCGCGGTCGTCGCCGTCGTCGCGGCGGGCGAGCGACTGCGCGGGCTCGATGAACTCGCGCGCGGCGAACTCGCGGCGGCGGCGCTCGCGGGCGTCGCGGCGGGAGCGACGTGGTGGCTCGAACGGCGGCCGACCGCGCACGACGTCGCGCGGCGCGTCGATCGCGTGCTCGCGCGCGACGGCGAGTTCGTCACCGCCTACGAGCTCGAAGGTCGCGAACGCGGCGTGATCGAGGAACTCTTGCTCCTGCGCGCCCGCTCCGCCGTCGAGCCGCGCGCCGTCGCGCGCAGCGTGCCGCCGCCGTCGGTCGTGTTCGCCGGCGCGGCGTTGTGCGCGCTCGCCGGTTGGCTCTTCGCGCGAGAGGCCGTCCTCGTGCGCGCGCCGACCGCGCTCGAGACTCTCGCCAACGATGCTCGCGACTTCGCGACGTCGGCCGCGAGCAAGCCTGGTTCGCCGGAGCTCGAACGCGCTCGCGCCGCGGTCGCACGAGCGTCGGTCGAAATCGCGCGAGCCTCGGAGACGCGCTCCCGCCCGGAGCCGGAACTCGTCGCGTCGCTCGCCGCCGCTCTCGACCGCGTCGCGCGCGCCGACGGCGAGAACCCCGAACGCGCCGATCGAGCGCGTTCGCTCGCCGAACGGGCTCGCGACGCCGCGGCGCGCGCGCGGGCCGCGGCCGGCTCGGCCGAAACGTCGTCGGCGAACGCGGACTCCGACCCGACACTGGCGAACGGCGATTCGAACCGCACAATGTCGCGCCCTGGCTCCGCGGCCGACGTCGCGGGCGAGGCCTCGTCCGGCTCGGGCGACTCGCGGAACGCGAGCGCGCCGATCACGCCGAACGCGAGCTTCGCCGGACGTTGGTGGAGCGCCCGTCACGACGCGGTGGTCGCCGCGTGGATCGAAGCGCGTCGTTCGCGGGCGAGCGAGAGCCCGAACGAAACGACACGACGTGACTGAACGCAACGAGAACGCCCGCATCGGGCTCTGGCTGATCGGCGCGCGCGGTTCCGTCGCGACGTGCACGGCCTACGGCTTGGCGGGGTTGGTCGATGGCTTGCTCGAGCCGGTCGGCCTCGTCACCGCGCGCGAGCCTTTCGCGGCGCTCGACCTCGTCGAGTACGACCAGTTCGTGCTCGGCGGTCACGACGTCTGCACGCGCGAGTTGACGCGCTCGGCGGGCGAGCTCGTCGCGCACGGCATCCTCAAACCCGACCTCGTGACGTCGTGCTCCGCGCGCGCCGCCGCGTTCGAGTCGAACATCCGACCGGGCATCCTCGACGACGCCGACGTCGGCTTCGCGGACGTCGATCCCGATTCGATGCGGCTCGGCAGCCTCGCGCCGCTCGAACGCATCGAGGCGTTGCGCGCCGACTTCGACGACTTCGAGGAGCGCCATGGGCTCGAACGCACGATCGTCGTCAACGTCGCCAGCACCGAAGTCGTCCGCGAGCCGCGCGAGGAATGGACCAGCCTCGAGCTCTTCGAATCCGCGCTGCAAGCCGGCGAATCGCAGCCCGCGTCGACGCTCTACGCGTACGCGGCGCTCGCCAGCGGTCGGCCGTACGTCAACTTCACGCCCGGACTCGGCGCGTCGATCCCGGCGCTCGCCGAACTCGCGCAACGTTCGAAGTTGCCGTACTGCGGCAACGACGCGAAGACCGGCGAGACGTTGGTGAAGACGGTGCTCGCGCCGTTGTTCGTCGCGCGCAATCTGCGCGTGCTCGCGTGGCAGGGCTACAACATGCTCGGCAACCGCGACGGCGAGGTCCTCGCCGATCCGTTGCACCGCCAGGCGAAGCTCAAGAGCAAGAACGACGCGTTGCGCAAGTTGCTCGGCGATCCGGACGTGCACACGCACGTCGGCATCGACTACGTGCCGTCGTTGCAGGACTGGAAGACCGCGTGGGACTTCATCCACTTCGAGGGTTTCCTCGGCGCGAAGATGAGCCTGCAGTTCACGTGGATGGGGAGCGACTCGGCGCTCGCCGCGCCGCTCGTCATCGACCTCGCGCGTCTCGCGGAGTTCTCCGCGCGCCGCGGCGAGCACGGCGCGATGAAGCACACCTCGAGTTTCTTCAAGTCGCCGATCGCCGGCGGCACGCACGATTTCCACGAGCAGATGCGCGAGCTCCTGACCTACGTCGAGCGCCACCGCCGACGTTGAGTTCGCGGGCGCCGTCGCCGAAGAAGGAACCATGGCCGACGCAACGAGTTTCTTGACCGAAGGTCGCGCGGCGCTCGAGCGCGCGAAGGATGCACGCCGCCGCTTCGTCGAGCTCCCCGCCGACGCCGATTATTCGCGCGTGGTCTTCGCGTTCGATCGCATTCGCGCGCCGATCGATCCCGCGCGCGGTTGGTCGGGTCTGTGGCAACACACGCATCCCGATCCGACGCTGCGCGACGCCGCGCGCACGCTGGAGCAGGAGCTCTCCGCGTTCGACACCGAGCTCTCGCTCGACCGCGCGGTCTACGATCGCCTCGCGTTGCTCGCGACGGCGAAAGCGCCGACGCCCGAGGAAGCGCGGCTCGTCGAGAAGAGCCTGAAGGAGTTCCGTCGCTCCGGCGTCGATCGCGACGACGCGACGCGCGCGCGGATCCGCGTGTTGTCGGACGAACTCGTCGTGCTCGGCCAGGAGTTCGAGACCAACGTGATCTCGGACGTGCGCTCGATCACGATCGCCGACGGCCGCCGCGGACTAGCCGGCTTGCCCGCCGACTACGTCGCCGCGCACGTCGAGGACGAGCACGGCGCCGTGCGGATCACCACCGATCCGTCGGACTACATCCCGTTCATCACGTACGCCGAGCGCGCCGACTTGCGCGCCGAGCTCTACCGCGCCAACACGACGCGCGCCGTTCCGCAGAACGTCGGCGTGTTGAAGAAGATCCTCGAGCGGCGCGCCGAGCTCGCCGGTCTCGTCGGTTACGCGAGCTACGCCGAGCTGATGCTCGACGACAAGATGGTCGGCGGCGCTGCGAGCGCGCGGCGTTTCATCGAGCGCGTCGTCGATCTCGCGCGGCCGCGCGCGACCGCCGAGCTCGCCGAACTCGTCGCCGAGAAGCGCGAGCGCACCGGCTCGGCCGACGTCATCCGCGACCACGAACGCTTCTATTGGATCGAACGGACCAAGGCCGAGCGTTTCGGCTTCGACTCGCAATCCGTGCGGCCGTACCTCGCGTACGCGAGCGTGCGCGACGGCGTGCTCGCGACCAGCCAAGCGGTGTTCGGCCTCGAGTTCCGGCGCGACGATTCGGCCGAGCGTTGGCATCCGTCGGTCGAGTGCTACGACGTCTTCGATCACGGCGCGCGCGTCGCGCGCTTCTGGCTCGACATGCATCCGCGGCCCGACAAGTACAAGCACGCGGCGATGTTCCCGCTCGCGAGCGGGCTCGAAGGCGAGCGGCTCGCGGAAGCCGCGCTCGTCTGCAATTTTCCGGAGCCGAACGGCGACGATCCCGCGCTGTTGCTCCACCAACAGCTGACGACCTTCTTCCACGAGTTCGGTCACCTGATGCACCACCTGCTCGGCGGGCGTCAGCGTTTCCTCGCGTACTCGGGCATCGCGACCGAGATGGATTTCGTCGAGGTGCCGAGCCAGCTCTACGAGGAATGGGCGTGGAGCACCGGCATCCTGCAACGCTTCGCGCGCCACAACGTCACCGGCGAAGCGATCCCGGCCGAGCTCGTGCAGCAGATCCGCGACGCCGAGGAGTACGGCAAGGCGCTCCACGTCGTCGTGCAGATGTTCTACGCGGCGCTCGCGCTCGAGTACCACAGCCGCGATCCGCGCGAGCTCGACCTGCTCGCGACGATGGTCGAGCAGAAGCGCAAGATCTCGCCCTTCCCGTACGAGGAGGGCACGCACTTCTACGCGTCGTTCGGACACCTCGTCGGCTACGGCGCGGCGTACTACACCTACATGTGGTCGCTCGTGATCGCGAAGGATCTCTTCGGCGTGTTCGGAGCCGACCTCGGCGCGCCCGATCCCGGTGCGAACGGCGCGGCGGCGCGCTACCGGCGCCACATCCTCGAACCGGGCGGTTCGCGGGATGCGAAGGAGCTCGTCCGCGCGTTCCTCGGCCGCGAGTACGCGTACGACGCGTGGCAGCGCTGGCTCGAGAGCTGAATCCGTAACTACTCGGGTGGTCCGGGGTAGGAGAGCGCCATGGACCGAACCCCCGCGCGTCCGTCCCTCGTCGTCCCTGCCCTGGTTTGCCTGATCGTCGCAGGCGTCGCCTTCGCGCTGTGGTTTTACCTGCGCGGCCCGGCGGCCGAACCGAAACCGAGGCCGAGCCCGGCGCTCGACCACGACGCGGCGATCGAACGCGACACGTTGTCGGTCGAAGCGCGCGGACGCGTCGCGCGGTCCGGCGGTTGAGCGAGCGTCAGTCCGGGAACGAAGCGCGCTCCCAGTTCGCGACCGCGTCGGCGAGTTCGGCGAGCACTTCGTCGCGCGTCCGCCGCGCGCGCTTCGGCACCGCGAACGAATGATCGGCGTCGGCGACGACGTGAACGGTCGCGTGGCCGCCGAAACTCTTGAGCGCGCGCTCGAGCTTCGCCTGGTCGCACAACGGATCGCGCGTGCCTTGCACGAAGAGCGTCGGTTGCACGATCGCGGGGAAGTGCTCGCGCCGTTCCTCGAGCGGCTTGCCGGCCGGGTGCAGCGGATAACCGAAGAGCACCAGTCCCGCCGCGTCCGCGCCCTTCGCCGCGAGGTGCGTCGAGACACGCGCGCCCATCGATTTGCCGGCGAGGACGATGCGGCCCGCCCCGATGCGCTCGCGCAAATGCGCGAGCACCTCGAAGTGCGCCGCTTCGAGCTTCGGCATCCGGTCGGGCGGGAACTTCTTCGCCTCGCGCTCGCGCCGCTCCATGTACGGATAGCGGAAGCGCAGCACGTCGAAGCCGCGCGTCGCGAGCGCCTCGGCGATCGCCGCCATGAACTCGGAGTCGAAATCGAGTTCCGCGCCGTGGGCGAAGAGCAGCGTGCTCGCGCGCCGTTTTCCGCGCGCCTCGTTCCACAGCGTCGAGACCTCGCCGTCCAGGAGTGCGATGTGTCCGCGCCGAGCGCTCATGCGCCGACGGTAGGAGAGTGGGAGGAAGCTCGCAACTCTGGTAGGACTGCGCTCGCGATGAACCGCCGACCGCAGATCAAGCTGCAGACCACCACGCTCTGGTACTACCCGTCGCAGCAATACTCCGACACGCCGATGGGGGATCCGCGCTTCGAGGGGCGGACGCCGGCGTGGGTGATCTGGAACCTGCTCGAGCGCTACACGCGCGAAGAGGATCTCGTCGTCGATCCGTTCGCGGGCGGCGGGACGACGCTCGACGTGGCGCGCGACTTGAAGCGCAAGGCGCTCGGCTACGACATCGCGCCGACGCGGCCCGATGTCTTTCGCGCGGATGCGCGCAAGCTCCCGCTCGAGGACGGCAAGGCCGACTTCGTGTTCATGGATCCGCCGTACTCGACGCACCTCGACTACTCCGACGATCCCGACTGCATCGGCAAGCTCGACGCGTTCGAGGGCGAGTACTTCGACGCGCTGACCGCGGTCTTCGCCGAAGCGGATCGTGTGTTGCGCGATCGGCGCTACCTCGCGGTGTACGTGTCGGACTCGTTCCAGAAGAAGCGCGGGTTCGTCGGCCTCGGCGCGGAGCTCTTCGCGCGCCTCGCGAAACGTTTCCGACCGGTCGATCACATCGTGGTCGTGCGCGGCAACCGCACGCTCGAGAAGCCGGGCTTCCACCGCGCCGCCGCCGACGGGAACTTCTTCCTGCGCGGCTTCAACCACCTCTTGATCTTCAAGAAGGAACGCGCGGAGCGGAAAGCGCGTTGAGGAAACGCAGCAGGCCGCGTCGTCGCGGCCTGCTTGTTCGGAGCGAAGTGCGGCGAGCTATTTCCCGCCGTCGTCGGTCGGCGATTCGACCGGCGGGAGCTCGGGCGTTTGCTCTTCGGGCGAGAGCAACTCGGGCGGCAAGCCGTCGTCGTGCGCACCTTCGTCGTGCTCCTGGGGCGCCGACTTGTCCTTCAACATGTCCTTGATCGTCTTCTTGAAGTTCGCCGCCGTGTAACCGGGCACCGTGTAGATCCACTTCGAGAGCTTCGCGTTGAGCGCGTCGACTTCCTTGCGCACTTCGTCGGGCGCCTTGCCGACGAACTCGTCCGTCGCGGGCTTCGCCGCATCCGCGGGCGGAGTCGCCCACGTCGGATCAGTCGGGTTCGCTTCCGGCGGGGGCGGACCGACGGGCGCGACCTTCTTGAAGCGCTTCGTCTCGTCGAAGCTCGCCTTGACCGCGACGTAGCCCTTCGCCGCGTCGCCTTCGCCCTTCTCGTAGAGCTCGACGTCGACGACCATGCCGTCCCACGTCGTGAACTGCGTCGCGATCGGCGTCAGTCCGGTGAGGTCGACACTGCCGGCCGGCGCGACGTCCTCGAACGTCAGGTACTCGAGCGCTCCGGCGGTCGCGTCGGCGACGCCGTTCCACTTGAGCTCGGCGCCCTCGGGCAGATCGGCGACGGCGAAGGCTTGGTCCTCGGGGACGTTCTTGTGGACGTCGAGCACGGTGCCGTCCGCGTGGCGCGTGACGACCGAGTGGACGCGCGTCTTCTCGAGCTTGAGGACCTGCTTGTTGTCGGCGAGCCAATTCGCCGCCGCGCCGTCGACCCAGATGCGACCGGTGACTTCGTACGCCTGCGGATCGCCGACCTTGCGCGCGAACATCGCGTACTGGCCGCCGAAGCCCTTGGTCGTGCGCGCCTTGCCGATCAACAACGCCGCGGCTTCCTTGCCCGACGCGTCGAAGAGCTTCACCTGCGTCGCACCCGAGTCCTTGACGTCGACGTCTTGGACGTCCATCGCCGCGTGGTTCTCGGGTCGAGCCGACTTCTTCTCGACGATCGCCATCTGCGCGACGGTGACGACGAGCTCCTTCACCTTGTCGAGGTTGACCGGATAACCGCCCTTGTCGACGAGGCCCCAACTCTCGCCGTCCTTCGCGACGGTGAAGCCGCCGTCTTTGGTTCTAACCTCGATCTTGGCGACGTCGTTGACGTGCTCGATCAAGCCGGGGAAGAGCTTGGTCCCGCTCTTCACCTCGGCCGAAGCCGTGGGTTCCGAGCGCGTCGCGAAGAAGGCCGCGGTCGAGGCCGCGACTGCGGCCGCCACCAGCACACCGAGCGTCTTCTGATTCATGGCGAAACTCCTCTAGATCGCGGTCGGACGCCGGGACTTCAGGAACCAGAGCGAGACCGCGAACACGACGATCATCAGCGGCAGGAGCCACACGTTGAAGAACTGCATCCACGAGCCGAGGCGATCGACGTCCTTGCGCAGCGAGAGTTGCACCTTGCGCAGTTCGCCGCGCGTGGCGAGCTTCTCCTCGCCGACGCGTTGGAGTTCGGTGAGCTCCTCGGGCGAGAGGAACGCCGAGCTCGCCCCCTGCTTCTTCGATTGCAGCTCCTGCCAACGTTGGTCGGCCTTCGTCAGCTCGCCTTGCAGCCGTTGTTCTTCCGCGCGGAAGCGTTGGTCCGCTTCGCGCTGGAGTTGCTCGACGCGCTTGAACGGCCGCAACATGCCGCCGCGGCTGCGCAGGCTGATCATGTCGGTCGAGCCCTTCATGTAGTCGATCGCATTGAAGACGAAGTCACCGTTGTCGGTGCGCTTCATCGGGATGCGCATGTTGCCGAGGCGCGTGACCTGCACCCACGTCGCGTCCGTCAGCATGTCGACGTCGGAGACGACGATCACGTGGATCGGTTCGGCGGATTCGGTGAGGTGCGCGGGCTTCGGTTCGGACTCGGGCGAGGCGTCGGGGTCGGCCTTCTCGTCGGGCGGCGGTCCGTCGGGGAACGCGCTCTTCACCTTGCCGGTGATGCGCGCGGCGAGCACGAGCTTCTTGCCCTCGGACGCGAAGTCGGCGAGCAGCTTCTTCGGATCCTGCGTGAACTGGATCGCGGACGTCGCGACCGCCATCGCGTCGGTGGTGGTCTCGAGCAGCGGCGTGAACTCGGTGGTCGCGTCGGCCTTCTTCGAGAGCACGCCGGCGGAGCGCACTTGGAGCAGCTTGAGGTCGCTGGTCAGGATCTCGTTCGCGTTGACGTTCTCGCGATCGAGGCCGAGCCACACGACGTACGGTGCGCTGTCGGTCTTGCCGGTGCTGGTCGGGAACGTGACCTTCAGCGCCTTCGATTCGTCGGCCGCGAGCTTGTCCTTCGCGAGCTCGACGCCCCACGCCGAGAACAGCGTGTTCAGCTCCGACCCACGCGACGCCGTGTAGCGCGCCATCGGGTTCTGCGGATCGGTCATTGGCTCGTCGACTTCACACCACGGATCGACGAAGACCAGCGCGCGTCCGCCGCGCAGGACGAATTGATCGATCGCGTACTGCAACGTCGGCGAGAAGTTCTTCGGGTGCACGACGAGCAGCACGTCGATGTCGGCGTCGATCGTCTTCGCGCTCGCCGGCACGTTCTTGACGTCGAACAGCGCGCGCAGTTGATCGACGACGACCCACGGCTCGGGCATGTCGCGCGGGTTCCCGAACGGATTCGTGGGCATCGCGCCGTCGACCGGCAACGACGAGCAGAGGCCGATCTTCAGCTTCTTCGGGTTCGACAGCGAGTAGACGAGTTTGGTCAGGTCGTACTCGAGCGTGTTCTCCTTGCTCGGGTCGAAGAACGGCATGACTTGCTCGGCATCGGTCGAGCCCGTCGCGGCGAGACCGAAGTAGACGTTGTCGTTCGAGCCCGGCATCGGAATGCCTTCGATGCCCGCGGCGACCGCGTGGTCCTCGACTTCGGAGAAGGGCTCGGGGTCGAGCAGCTCGAGCGTCAACTTGCCGCCGGAACGCGCGACGTACTGTTGGAGCAGTTCGCGCACGCGGTCGTAGTAGCCGCGCAGACCTTCGAGTTTGGCTTCGTCCTGCGCGAGCTTCTCGGAGAAGTAGAGGCGCAGCGTGATCGGCTCGTCGAGCTTCGACAGCACCGCCTTGGTGCCGTCGGAGAGCGTGTAGAGCTTGTCCTCGGTCAGGTCGACTTGCGCCGAGCGCAAGAGCGACGACGAAGTGACGTTGAGCGCGATCAGGATGACGATCGCGATCGCGATGCCGGTGGCGGTCAGCAGGTTGCGGTTCATGGCTCGGGTCCCCTCAGTCGGCTTTCTTGAGCTCGATCGCGACGGCGTTCATGAACAGGAAGCACGCGATCAGCGAACCGAAGAACACCAGGTCACGGAAGTCGATCACGCCCTTCATGATCGATTGGAAGTGCGTCAGGAAGCTGAACGACGCCAGCGCTTCCTTCACCGCGTTCGGCACCCAACCCGCGAAGAAGTCGAGCACCGTGTCGGTGCCCATCAGGATGAAGACGAAGCAGAGCGAGACGCTGATCACGAACGCGATCACTTGGTTCTTCGTCCACGCCGAGACGAACGCGCCGATCGCGAGGTACGCGCCGGCCATCAGGAAGCTGCCGACGTAACTGGCGAGGATCACGCCGTTGTCGGGATCGCCGAGGTAGTTGACCGATACCCACATCGGGAACGTCAGCGCGAGCGCGATGCCGGTGAAGCACCACGCGGCGAGGAACTTCGCGATCACCGCCTGGCCCATCGTCACCGGCAGGGTGAACAGCAACTCGATCGTGCCTTGGCGTCGCTCCTCCGCCCACAAGCGCATCGAGATCGCCGGGATCAGGAAGAGGTAGAGCCACGGATGCCACGTGAAGAACCCTTGCAGGTTCGCCTGACCGCCGTCGAACCACTTGCCGACCTTGAAGGTCAGGCCGCCGACCAGGATCAGGAACACGACGATGAACACGTACGCGACCGGAGTCGCGAAGTAGCCCTTGAGCTCGCGCTTGAACAGCGTGACGACGTTCTTCATGGGTGTGCGCGCCTCAGTTCGAGGAAGTGGTTTGAGTGAGCTCGCGGAACACTTCGTCGAGGCGGCCGTTCTCGACCCGCAGCTCGTCGACTTCCCAACGCGCCTCGCGCACCTTCTGCCCGACCTCGACCGCGATCGAACGCTTGGGCTTCGGGATCAGGACGAACTGCGTCGAACCGTTCTTGCTCGGCAAGTCCTCGATCGACTGGACGCCGTCGAGTTGAGCGAGTCCCTGCCGCGCCGCGTTGGCCTTGTCCGGCGCGACCGACACCGTCACCGCGTTGTGGTAGCGCGAGCGCGCCGCGAGCTCGGCCGGCGTGCAATCGATCACGACCTTGCCGCGCGCGATGATGATCGTCCGCGAGCACACGGCCTCGACTTCCTCGAGGATGTGCGTCGAGAGCACGATCACCTTCTCCTTCGCCATCGCGCGGATCAGGTTGCGCACCTCGTGCTTCTGGTTGGGATCGAGACCGTCGGTCGGTTCGTCGAGCACCAACACCTGCGGATCGTGGAGGATCGCCTGCGCGAGGCCGACGCGGCGCTTGAAGCCCTTGGACAACGTCTCGATCCGCTGACTCGCGACGTTCGCGATGTTGACCTTCGCGATCACGTCGTCGACGCGCCGCGTCTTCTCCGCTCCGGAGAAGCCGCGCACCTCGGCGATGAACTCGAGGAACGTCCGCGGCGTCATGTCCGGGTAGAGCGGCGCGCCTTCGGGCAAGTACCCGATCACCTTCTTCGCTTCGAGCGGCGCCTCGAGGATGTCGTGCCCGCAGACCTGCGCGCTCCCCGACGTCGGGTGCAGGAAGCCGGTCAACATCTTCATCGTCGTCGACTTGCCGGCCCCGTTGGGTCCGAGGAAGCCGAGCACCTCGCCGCGGTCCACCTGGAACGACACGTTGTCGACGGCGGTGAACGGCCCGAACCGTTTGGTCAGGTTCCGGATCTCGATCATGGGGGGCATGGGACTCCTCGAAGCTGCGAAACGGGAGCGCTTCTGGGCGCGCTTCTGGTGACTCGAAGGGGCGGCGATTCTGGCGTCGGCATCCGACCGGAGCAAGCGCGCTAAATCCTTTGCCCGTAAGGCCTCGCGCAGAGCTCCGGCGCTGTCGACGAAGGCGGATTTACGTCGACTTTCGGCGGGTGTTGGCGGCGGTTCGACGCGGTTCGTTGGTCGTTCGCGGGAGCTCCACTACGATCCGAAAGCGCGCGAGTGCGAGCGCGTTCCGAACTTGTCGAGCTCGATTCGAATCCTCGCCGTCCTGCTCGTCGTCGCGAGCGGCACGCCGTTCTCCCGCGCGCAAGCGCCCGCTGTCGACCCGCGCACCGAACTCGCATCGATCGACGCGCGCCGCCTCGCGGCCGACGAGCTGCTGCGCAAGCGCTACGACGCGGCGGCGGACGACGACGAACGCGCGCGGCTCGTGCTCGCCGCGCCGTGGAACGCGTTCGCCGACGAGTACGCGGTTTTCGCGCGCGTTCACGCCGGTTCGGAAGTCGCGGTCGACGCGTGGGCCGCCGCCGTCGAGCGCGCGGCGCTCGCGAGCCGCGTCGACGTCGTGCGCGAGGCGTTGGACGTGCTCGAGCGCGAGCACCACGCGAGTCCGAACCTCGGTCGCGCGCTCCCGGCGTTCGCCGGCGCGACGTGGATGATCGGCACCAACCGCTACGAGGTCTTCCTGCGCCGCGTCGCAACCGAGACGACGCAGCGCGCGGTGCGCGGCCTCGCGCTCTTCGCTCTCGCCGAGGCGTTGCTGCGGACGAGCGAGCGCTACGCGTTCGACGAAGGCGTCGAGAACGCGGCGCCGCGCGCGACGGCGTTCGCGGACGACGAACTCGCGCAGCGCAAGCAGCAGTGCGGCGCGTTGTGCCGAACGCTCGCGCGCGACTTCGCCGACACGCCGCCGCCGCGCGACGGATTGCCCGCCGACTACGTGAAGCGTCGCGTGGAAGGCATGCTCTTCGAACTCGAGCACCTACAGCTCGGCATGGTCGCTCCCGACTTCGACGCGACCGACGAGGACGGCGCGAGTTGGTCGCTCGCGCAATACCGCGGCCGCGTCGTGCTGCTCTCGTTCTGGGCGGAGTGGTGCGCGCCGTGCATGGCGTTGGTGCCGACCGAGAAGCAGCTCGTGCGTCGCTTCGCGAGCGAGCCGTTCAGCTTGCTCGGCGTCAACAGCGACGGCGACGCAGCGACGGTGAAGCAGGTGCTCGCGCGCCACGGCATCACCTGGCGCCAAGCCGTCGATCGCGACACGTCGGGCGCGCTCGCGACGCGTTGGAACGTGCACGCTTGGCCGACGCTCTACCTGCTCGACGCCCGCGGCGTGATCCGCGCGCGCGACGTCCGCGACGAGGCCGAACTCGCACGCACGATCGAGCTCCTGCTCGCCGAACTCGCCACTCCGCGCACTCGCTGAGCCGCTCCGACGAGGCCCGTCCGGTTCAGCGGACCGCCGGCATCCGCACGCTCATCCCGACCCACATGGCTTGCGGTCCGTCGTACGTCGGCAGGTCCAACGCGCGAACCTCGACGCGCACGGTCCCCGGTGGAGGTGGAGTCTTCCACGCGCTCGAGAGGGAACCGACGTCGGCGCGGACGAGCGCTCCGTGCGCGTCGTAGTAGAGCAACTCCATCAGCGACGGAAGTTCAGCGCGTTCGTCGAGCGGTACGGGCAGAGCGGCTTCGATCCACTCGACCGGAACCGTCGCGACGCCCTCGAGCTCGGCGCGAGCGACGAGTTCGTCGAGCCGTCCGGGGCCGAGCCTGGCGATGACCCACAGCGCGGCGGAGCGTCGGTGCGATTCGATTCCATCGTCGACGCTCGGCGCGAACGTCGGGCTCGAGACTTCGCGCCGCAGTTCGGCGGCGGGCGCTTCGATCGAAGCCTGGAGCTTGCCGCGCAACTCGACGAGCTCGAGCTCCAACCAATACGCGAGGCCCTCCTGCAAGCCGTTCGGCAGCGACTTCCAGCGCGTCGTCAAGGCGCCGAAATGCACCAGCTCGTGAACGAGCGTGGAGCGCAGCTCCGAGAGCGCTTCGGTTCCGATACGGATCGTGCGGTCGCCGTCGAGGAAGACTCCGATCGCGGGTCCTTCGAGTTCGCCGTCGAGGAGATAGATCACCGGCCGTTCGCATCCGGCGCCGAGTGCGCGCTCGATCACGGGCAGGTAGCACCGCACGATCTCGACGGACTCGCGCGCCGCGTCCGCGTGCTGCGGAGACGCGTGGACGATCGCCTCGTCGGTCTCGATCGCGATCGGCGGCAAGGCGCACGCGGAGCATGCGAGTCCGCTGAGGAGGAGGACCGGAATCGTCCGCATGGAGGAGGTCGACGAAGGAGCGCGTCTCGGCCCGTTCCGCGCCGGTCGGGGCGCCGCAAGCGTAGCACCGGTCGCTGCGGTCCCGGTCGGTTCGCCGTCGCGCGCACGGCGGGCATTTTCTTCCGACCTCGAAACCGTGAGCGCGGTATTCGTTGAGGTGGTATGTCCGCTCCGCGACTCGATCCGGCCGCTGTGCTCGCGCATCGCGATTACGTCGAGCGTCTGGCGCGCAAGCTGGTCTTCGACCGCTCGCTCGCCGACGACGTCGCGCAGGACGTCTGGGCGATCGCGCTCGAGCGTCCGCCGAAGGACCGCGGCACGCTGAAGCGTTGGCTCGCCGCCGTCGTGCGCAACGCGGCGCGGCTCGAGCGGCGCTCGAAGAGTCGCCGCGAGACGCGTGAGCACGAAGTCGCCCGCGACGAGCGCATCAGCGCCGCCGACGAGCTCGTCGAACGCGAAGCCCTGCGCAAGTCGGTGGTCGAGGCGGTGCTCGCGCTCGACGAGCCGTACCGCGAGACGGTGATCCTGCGCTTCTTCGACGAGCTGCCGCCGCGCGCGATCGCCGCGCGCACCGGCGTGCCGGTCGACACGGTGAAGACGCGGTTGAAGCGCGGCCTTGAGACGTTGCGCGCGCGGCTCGATCGACGCTTCGGTTCGCGCGCGAGCTGGTGCCTCGCGCTCGTCGAACGTCTGGAGCTCGCGCCGACCGCGCACGCCGCCCTAGCTCTCGGGATCAAGTCGTTGCTCGGAGGCGTCGCCGCCATGACCACCGCACAGAAGCTCGGCATCGCCGCCGTCGTAGTCTTGGTCGCCGTTTCGTTCGTACGTTGGCCGCTCGAGGTCGCCCAGGTGAGTTCGAGCGGGCCCGAAGGGCGCACGAACGCGCCGGAGCTCGTCACGCACGACGCCGACGCGAATGCGCGAGCTGCGCTCTCCGCGGCGCGCGCTTCTCCACCGACGAAGGCGATCGCGGCGACGAGCGAGGCGAAGACGGTCGGCGTCCTCGAGGTCCTCGCGCAGTGGCGCGACGACGGCCAGCCGATTCCGGGTGTGTGGGTGACGCTGTCGTCGCTCGACGACGCGCCGACGCCGCTCGAGCCGCGGTCGCTGCGCACGAACGCGAAGGGACTCGTGCGCTTCGAAGACGTTCCGCCCGGCGACGTGGCGCTCGAGTGCGATCGCGGCGTGCAGGACTACGGTCTCGTCCAAGCCGGAAAGACGCGGCGCAAGTCGCTACGTCTCGATCGCGGCGTCACGGTCGCCGGCCATGTGTTCGATCTCGCGGGCGCGCCGGTCGCGAACGCGGAAATCTGGTTGACGCGCGACTCCGACTTCATCGACGGCTTCCCGGTCGCGCAGAGCGGCGCGGACGGCGCGTACTCGATCGCCGGCGTGCATTCGGGGGAGCGTTACGTCGGCGCGCGTGAGCCGCATCACGCGCCGAGCGGCTCGCACCACGTCTACGCGAACTCCGGTTCGACGCTCACGCTCGATCTCGTCCTCGGCGGTCCGTCGGGTTCGGTGTCCGGTCGCGTGCTCGACGCTCGCGGCAATCCGATCGAAGGCGCGCAAGTCGTCGTCGGTCCGAAGGACGCGCCCGAGATCATCCGCTCCGACGGCGTCGCGTTCCTCACGCCCGATGGTTGCGCGACCAAGAGCGACGAGCGCGGCGCGTTCGAGATCCGCGGCTTGCTCGCGGGCGAGAGCTGGATCGAAGCGCGAGCGCGAGGGTATCTCGTCGGCACGGCGCGGATCGAGATTCCCGACGGCGGTTGGGTGTCGAGTGACGTCGTGCTCGAACGCGGCGTGACGTTGACCGGCGTCGTGCTCGCTTCGAACGGCGGGCCCGCGCGCTTCGCGGCGGTCGACGCGCGTTCGAACGCCGATCACGAGACGCATTCGGCGCGCACCGAACTCGACGGCACGTTCCGCCTCGAAGGCTTGCGCCCCGGCGCGACCGTCCTGCACGCCGAATGGGGCGATCAGGAATGGAGCGACGCGACGCGCGAGCTCGGTCCCGGCGATGCGGTGTGGAATCCGACGCTCGAGCGCGGTCGCGACCTCTTCGGACGCGTGCTCGGCGCCGACGGCGAGCCCGTGCGTGGCTTGAGCGTCGTGGTCGAGCGGCGCGTTCGCGACGACGAGCCGTTCCTGCGCGCCGCGACCACCGATGCCGACGGGCGTTTTCGTGTGCGCGGATGCGCCGATCGCGAGCACGCGTTACGCGTCTTCCCGCGCGACTCGCAGCTCTTCCCGTGGCTCGAACTCGAGCGCGTGCGCCCGAGCGACGACGAACTCGTGCTGCGTCTCGACGACGCGCTCCTTCCGTCGGTGCGCATCGTCGGCCGCGTCGTCACGCAGAGCGGAGCCGCTCCCGGCAACACGACGATCATGCCGTTCGATCGCGCGATCGACTACGAGGTGCACGAGCTCGTCGAGCCCGACGGCACGTTCTCGATCGGTCCGTTGCCGGTCGGCGAGTGGGGCGTCGTGATCGAGAGCGACGGCTACGCGTCGATCGGAGAACCCGCGCGTCCGCTGATCCGCGATCAGGTGTGGGATCTCGGCAAGGTCGTGTTGCTCCCGGGCGATGCGGTGACCGTCGAGTTTGAGTTGCCGAAGGGCGTGACGCGCGATCCGTTGCTCGTCGTCGAAGGCCTCGACTCGCCGGTGTACGACTGGCTCGCGGTCGAAGGTCACGTCGCGCGTTCGCGGCCGCTCGCCGGCGGTCGATACCGCGTCAGCGTCGAAGGCGGCGGAGGTGTCGCGGCCGAGCTGCACGAGGTCGAGATCATTCCAGGTCGCGGCGCGAAGCTCGTGCTCGCGTTGCGCGCCGGCGTCGAGTTGACGTTGCGCACGAGCGAGGCGCCGAACGATTCGCCTGCGAAGTCCGGCGCGTTCCGCGTGTTCGATGCGGGCGGAGCGCTCGTCGCCGAGCGCTCGCTCGCGCCGCGCGGCGAGTTCGCGTTCGAGTGTCCGCTCTGCCTCGCGCCCGGTTCGTACCGCTACACCGCGGAGTACGACGACGGGCGCCGAGCCGCCGCTGCGTTCGAGGTCGTCGCCGGAGCGACGAACGCGACGCTCGACGTGACCCTGGAGTAAGCTCGTCCGCGAGCTCGCTCCGATGTCGCGTCCGTACCGTCGGTGGTCGTTGGTCGCGTGCGCCGTTCTCGCGGTGCTCGTCGTCGTCCTCTTTCTCCGGCGCGGCGATGTGAGCGGCGCCGAGCCGGTCGTCGCACCGAAGTCGCGCGTCGCGACCACGACGTCCGAGTTCGTCACTCCGCCCGCGACGGAGCTCGCGTCGCGCGCGCAGTTCGCTGCGACCTCTGCGACGGAAGCGGCAATTCGTCCGCGGTTTGGCTCGGTGGTCGGCCGCGTGCTCCTCCACTCGAGCTTCGCGGTCACGCGTTCGTACGCTTGGCTCGAGCGCAAAGGCGATACCGAGCACGGAGCGAGCGTCGAGTTCACGTCGCTGAACGACGCGATCGAAGGTGGCGATCGTGCGCGGGCGCACTTGTATCTGTCTCCCGATTCGCCGCTCGGTCTGCGCGGCGCCGAGCTCGACCTCGACATCAAGGACCTCGAGCCCGGCCGCTACACGTTCTTCCTCGCCTACGTCCCCGACTGGATGCCTGACGACGTCACCATCGGGCTCGGAGCCTACCTGCGGAACCTCGCGGTGCTGTCGCAGGTCGACATCGCAGCGGGAGAGCCGACGCACGATCCTCGGCTCGAGCCGCTCGATCTCCGTACGCGCTGGATGCGCGCGAGCTACACGCTGTTCGACGACGATTCCGTGGCGCGGAGGGACGCGCCGTGTCACGTGCTTACCGACGCCGGCGACGACGAGGAGCCGCGGACCGACGACTTCGGACGCATCGAACTTCTGCTCTCTCCGCGCGCGACGTTCGTCGAACTCCAGCCCGAGCTCAACCTCGCTTGCATCGTGCGCGCGCCGCTCGGCGCCGGTCGCATCCCGGTGATCGCGCCGCGGCGGCCGCTCTACGAGCTGCACGTCGATCCGCGCGCGATTCCGGCCGGCGTCGAGCTCGCGCTCTTCGTGCGCGAGAGCCCCGAGATCGCAGGTTCCAGCCCGTTCGGCCGTGGCGCGGTGTACGGGCGCTTCGACGTCGACGGCAATACTTCGGTGACGCCGCGACGCCTCGGGATGCACGAACTCGAGTGGCGCGCGAAGGCACGCGACGGTTCGACCCTCGCGTTCGTCGACGTGACGCGAACGCTCGACGTGCGCACCGCGGGCGACGCGCAACGCGTCGACCTCGAGCTCCCGATCGCCGTCCGCGAAGCGCTGCGCTGAACGACGTTCGGTGCGGCTAGTGCGCTCGCCCGAAGTCGTCTTCGAGCCGCACGATGTCGTCTTCGCCGAAGTAGGTCCCGCTCTGGATCTCGACGAACGTCAGGATCTCGTCGCCGACGTTCTCGATCCGGTGCGCGGCGCCGATCGCGATGTCGACGGTTTCGCCGCGTTCGAGCACCAGGTCGCGCCCGTCGAGCGTCACGCGCGCGCGTCCGCGCACGACGATCCAGTGCTCCGCGCGCCGCGCGTGTTTCTGGTACGAGAGGCGCTTCTTCGGCAGCACGTCGATGCGCTTGACCTTGAAGTTCGCGTGGTCGGCGAGCACCCAGTATTCGCCCCACGGACGAGCGTCGTGCTCGTGGTCGACGCGGCGCGCCGCTTCGCGCGCGAGAAGTTCCGCGTAGAGCGCGCGGTAGCCGGCAGCGACGTGTGTCGACTCCGGCGCGATCGTCGCGGCGAACGCGAGCGGGTCATGTTCGGCGGCGCTCGCGACCAAGAGCACTCGCGGCCCGAGACGGCGCGCGAGCTCCACTTCCTCCGCGGAAGGGTGCTGCGTCAACGTCGCGACCGTCGGCGCGCCGGCGACCCACGCGAGCGCGAGAGCCCGCGGCTCGGCGAGGACGTGCACGAGGTCGAAGTCGTTCGCTCGCGCAAACGCTTCGCCGAGTTGCAGCGGCGCGCGCGGCTCGTCGCCGATCTCGACCAAGCGCACTTCGATGCCGGCGTGGCCGAGTTCGCGCACCAGGAGGCGCGCGACGTCCGCGAACGGAGCGCGCGACGGAGCGACGAGGAGGACCTTCATGCGGTTCGGCAGTGTAGGACCGCGCGGGGGCGCGGCAAGGCGGCTCTCTTCGGACGCGGCGGGAGCCTGACTCGAATCAGGTGCGCCGCAGCGCTTCGGTCGGCGTCATCCGGCACGCACGGAGCGCGGGCCACAAGCCGCCGACCATGCCGAGCAGGACCGAGAAGAAGATCGCCGCGCCGATGACGATCGGCGTGACGCGGAACGCGAACGCGACCTCGGTGAACGTCTGGCCGTTCATCGTGCCGGTCTCGATGCCGTTGATCGGCAGCACGAGCAAGCAGCCCGCGACGCCGCCGAGCACGCACAAGAGCAGCGTCTCGAGCATGAACGCGATGAAGATCGGGATCGGCCGGAAACCGGTCGCGAGCAGGATGCCGATCTCGTTGGTGCGCGACGCGATCGCCGAGAGCATCGTGTTGATCGCGGTGAACGCGGCGCCGACACCCATGATCACGGCGAGCGCCATGCCGAGGCCGAGCAGGATTCCGCCGAGCATCTTGGTCTGCGACTCGAGGAAGTCGCGCTCGGTCATCACCTTCGCCGGCGCTTCCTTGTCCTTCTCGAGCAGCTCGCCGAGCGCCTTGACGTCGGTGCCCGGCACCAGGCGCGCGATCACTCGGTTGGGCCCGTAGGAGTCGAGCACCGCGAGCGCGCGCTCGGTGTCGGTCCAGATCTCGCTGACGAACGGGCCGTCGCTGTCGAAGATGCCGACGACGCGGAACGGCGTGGTGTTGATCACCACCACGTCGCCGACCGCGCAATCCTGCATGCGTCCGACCAGGCGCCGTCCGACGATCACCTCGTCCGCGCCGGGGTCGAACTTGCGGCCTTCGAGGATGCGGATCTCGTCGCCGCGGATCGCGAAGGTCGCGGGTTGCACACCGCGGAACGCGACGTTGACCTCGCCGCCGTCGACGCGTTTGCGCAGCACGCCCGAGTAGGTCTCCATCGACGCGAGCGGACCGTTCGGCGTCTGCTCGATCGCGGAGAGCGACTTGATCAGCTTCATCCCGCGTTCGCGCGAGAACTGGCTGTCGGTCTCACCGGTCGCGCCGGGACGCAGGAACACCGCGACGTCGGTGCGTCCGTGGCCGGTGAACATCGTCGTGAAGCCCTGCTGCAGCGCGAGCACGCCGGCGAAGATCGCGA
Organism: Planctomycetota bacterium; assembly: GCA_021413885.1. Taxonomy (GTDB): domain Bacteria; phylum Planctomycetota; class UBA1135; order UBA1135; genus JACRIN01. The sequence goes on along the minus strand of JAIOPM010000057.1, from coordinate 346,537 downwards.
CGGTCACGCCGATGCCGAAGACCGAGAGCAACGTGGCGGCCTTGCGGACGAACAAGCTGCGCAGCGTGTAGTTGAGCGGGATCAACATCGTGGGGCTCCTACGCTCCCGCGCGCAGCGCGTCGACCGGTTTGAGTCGGCTGGCTCGCCACGCCGGGATCATGCCGGCGGCGACGCCCAGGAAGATGGTCAGCACGACGGCGAGGACCAAGGTGCTGGTCTCGACGAGGAACACCGGGAACATCGCGGCGATCGCGGTCGCGATCATCGGCTTGAGCGCGAGCGTCAATCCGATCCCCGCGATGCCGCCGAGCGTGCACAGGATCATCGATTGCGCGATCAGGATCCGGAACGCGGCCGCGTTGCTGAAGCCGAGCGCCTTGAAGATGCCGACGTCGTGGATCTGCTCGCGTCCGGCCATCAACATCGTGTTGACGCAACCGAGCAGCAGCGCGACGAACACCGCGGTGCCGATCCAGCCGAGCAACATCGGGATGTCGCCCATCATCGAGATGAACATGCGCTGGAACTCCGACTCGGGCGCGCAGCGCACCGACATCGGGCCGTTCGCGAACATCGCCACGACCTCGCTCATGATGCGCTCGACGTTCGCGCCGGGCGCGGTGCGGAAGATGTAGACGCCGACGCCGGGATCCTGACCGCCGGCGCGCAGCGTCTCCTCGAAGTACTTCCACTGGAACATCATCGTGCGGTCGTCGAAGTTCGCGGCCTTCGACGTGTACACGCCGCAGACTTCGAAATCCCACGCGCCACCGTCGGGGTGGGGGAAGAGCGCGCCGGTCAGCGGGATCTTGTCGCCGGCCTTCCACTTGAACTTGTCGGCGAGCTGCTTGCCGATGATGCAGCCGTTGCGCGTCGCGAGGAAGCGCTCGCGCGACGCTTGGTCGAGCTCGCACTCCGGGTACATGTCGAACATGTGCTCGGGATCGACCGCGAACTGCGCGAAGAAGTTCGACGGGTCCTGATAGACGCCGCCGAACCACTGCCACTTGCCGATCGTCGTCACGCCCTCGACGGTGGCGATGCGCTGTTGGTACGAGATCGGCATGTCGACGAACAGACTGACCGACGACATCACGATCAGCCGCGCGGCGCTCGAGGCTTGGATGCCCGCGTCGAGCGTCGTAACGATCGAACGCAGCAAGCACAAGAGCAGGATCGCGATGCACACCGACGCCGCGGTCAACACCGAGCGGATCGGGTGCGCGATCAGGTTCTGCCAGACGAGTTTGAACATCGGTTGCCTCCGCGCCCCCAGCGCCTTCAGCGAACGGGAGCCGCGACCGGCGGGACGTTGTGGTCGATGCGACCGAGTTCGCCCTTCTCGAGGTTCACGATCGACTGCGCGCGCGCGGCCGCGTGCGGGTCGTGCGTGACCATCAAGATCGTCTTCTTGAACTCCTGGTTCAGGCGCGCGAGCAGGTCGAGCACTTGCTCCGCCGACTTGCGATCGAGATCTCCGGTCGGTTCGTCGGCGAGCAACACCTTCGGATCGGAGGCGATCGCGCGCGCGATCGCGACGCGTTGTTCCTGACCGCCCGAAAGTTGTCGCGGCCGGTGGTCCATGCGGTCCTTCAGGCCGACGAGTTCGAGCGCGTACTCGGAGTGCTTGCGCCGCTCGGCGCGCGAGAGCCCGGTCAACGTCAGCGGCAACTCGACGTTCTCGCGCGCGGTCAACACCGGGATCAGGTTGAAGCCCTGGAAGACGAAGCCGACGTTGTCGGCGCGCCAGCGCGCGAGCTCGGCCCCGTCGATGTCGGCGAGGTTCGCGCCCGCGACGTAGAGCTCGCCCGAATCCGGATGGTCCAAACCGCCGACGAGGTTGAGCAACGTCGTCTTGCCCGAACCCGACGGACCCATCAGCGCGTAGAAGCGCCCTTCGTCCATATCGAGGTTCAAGCCGTTCAGCACCTTCAACGTCTCGCCGCCGCGCGAGTAGCTCTTGGTCACGTTCCGGACGCGGATCATCGACGTCATGTCACTGGTCCTGGAGCAGCACGCGCTGCCCGTCGCTCAAGGTGTTGGAAGGCTGCGCGACGATGCGCTCGCCGTCGTTCAATCCGGATTGCACGAGCACGCGTCCCGCGCGCTCTTCGCCGAACTCGAGCGTGCGCCAGCGCAGCACGTCGCGTTCGACGACGAACACGCCGCGCTTGCCGTCGATCGCGACCACCGCGTCGCCCGGGATCAAGATCGATTCGACCGCGGGGCCGTCCGACTCGCGCGCCTCCGCTTTCGGCGCGAACACGACGCGCACGCCCATCTCGGGCCGCAGGCGTTCGTCGGGCGCGGCGAAACCGACGCGCACTTCGACCGTCGCCTTCTGCCGATTCGCGGTCGGCCAGATGCGCTTGACGACGCCTTCGTAGCGCCGATCGGGATACGCGTCGAGGTAGACGTTCGCGGGCATGCCGACCTCGGCGGCGGTCAGGTTGGACTCCGCGAGCTCGACTTGCACCTCGAGCGAATCCCAATCGACCATCGTCGCCACCGAGCCGCGCGAGTTCGCTCCCTGCGAGTTGGGGCTGACGACTTCGCCGACCTCCGCATCCTTGAGGACGACGATGCCGTCGAACGGCGCGCGCACTTCGGTCTTGTCGAGCGTCGCGCGGGCCTGGTCGCGTTCGGCGACCAGCACCGGCGTTCGCGCTTCCGATTCGCGCACCGACGCTTCGGCGGCGGCGACGGCGGCTTCGCCCTGGACGTAGGCCGCCTTGCTCGATTCGAGCGCGGAACGCGACGACGAGGTGACCGCGACCGCGCGTTCGAGTTCGGTGCGCGCGTCGTCTAGCGCCTGCTCGGTCCAGATGTGCTGGGCGAGCATCTTCTCGGCGCGCTCGGCCTTCACCTTCGCGAGCTTCTCGTTCGCCTGCGCTTCGACGAGCCCCGCCTCGGACTGCGCGACGTTCGCGGTGAGCCGCGCGAGGTCGGCCCGTTGGGCGGCGGCGCGCGAACGCGACGCTTCGATCACGCTCGTGTGCGCCTGGAGATCCGCTTCGGCGCGGCGCAACGCCGCCGCGTACTCGTCGGAGTAGAGGCGCGCGATCACCTGACCCTGCTTCACCACCGTGCCTTCGGTGACGTTCATCTCGACGATGCGTCCCGGCGTGTCGGCGGAGAGCGCGGCGCGGCGCGCGGCGACGATGTAGCCGTTGGCGGCGGTCCCCGAAACCGCGCTGGCGGCGAGCGGCGACGTCTTCTGCACCACCAGCGTGCGCACCGGCTGGAGGCGCAGTCGATCGACGAGGCGCATCAACGGGTCGCGGAAGAGAAGGACGAGCGCCACGACGACGCCGAGGAAGACCACCCAACCGATCGGGAAACGCGAACGACGACCGCTCGGGGCGGGCCCGGAGCGGTCGATCTTGAGGGGGTTGAGGTCGACGGCCTGTTCGGTCATTCGCGGCGTGGTCGCGAGTCGCGCTAGGTTATCGTCGCCGCTCCGCGGTCGGAAGCTCGCGCTGCGAGCGACCGCACCGTTCGCAGCATGAACGCAGTCGAAGAGATCTTGGCTCGGACGGAGCATCGACCCTGGCCCGTGCCCGAACGGCCGTGGATCATGCGCCAAACTTGGCGGGATCTCGCGTTTCTGCATTGGCCGTGCACTGCGGCAAGCTTGGCGCCCCACATTCCGCGTGGGCTCGAGCTCGACACGTTCGACGGCCGCGCGTGGATCGGCGTCGTTCCGTTCCGGATGACGGGGATCCGTTTGCGCGGCCTGCCGCCGGTGCCGGGCACGCACGCGTTTCCGGAGCTCAACGTGCGCACCTACGTCACCGGCGGCGGGAGAGCCGGCGTCTGGTTCTTCAGCCTCGACGCGGCGAGCACGCTCGCCGTCGAAGTCGCGCGAGCCTGGTTCCGTCTGCCGTACTTCCGCGCGTCGATGCGCACGGCGGAGTGCGACGGTTGGATCGACTACGCGAGCGAACGGCGCGACTCACGCGGCGCGGCGGCGACGTTGAGCGCGCGCTATCGCGGCGTCGGTCCGGCGCCGGCGCCGCGCGGTTCGCTCGAGCACTGGCTCACCGAACGCTACTGCCTGTTCGCGGAACGCCGCGGCACGCTGCAGGTCGGCGACATCCAACACTCACCGTGGCCGCTCGAACGCGCCGAGGTCGAACTCGAGCGGTGTTCGATGACCGACGCGTACGGTGTATCCGTCGCGGGCCGCGCGCCGCTCGCTCACTTCGCGAAGCGACTCGACGTGTTGGTGTGGGCTCCGCGTCCGCTCACGGGAGCGTGTGTTTGAAGAGCCACTCGAGCCCCTGATCCAACGCGAGGTCGGGCAGCAGGTACCAACCCGCGCTCTGCATCGGAAGGAGCTCGATTGCGTCGGTTCCTTGGCGCGCCTTGCCGACCTGCGTCTTGATCTTCTCGAGTTCGTTGACGTCGTCGAGACCCGCAGCGACCGCGAGCATCGGCACGTCGCGCGCGATGCGGTTCTCGTCGTACTTGACGTCGGCGTTGCCGAACGAGAGGAACGCAGCGATGCGGTCGCCGCGCGGACGCAGCATCTGACCGAGTTGGCCGGCGCCGGTGCAGTCGCCGAGGAAGTACACGCGCTTCGAATCGATGGGGTAGTCGTCGCCGAGTTCGAACATCAGCGTGTCGAAGCGCTGCTCGCCGAAGGCCTTGCGGCTGATCGCCGCGGCGACGACGAGGAAGCCGCGCTCCTCGGCCGCTTGGCGCAGGCGCGGCAAGCGCAGGTCGAGCAGCGAGTTCTCGTCGTCCGACATGTCGCCGAGGACGAACACCAGCGGCACCGGCGTGCCTTCCGCCACCGCCGCGGGCGCGTAGAGACGGATCGCAACCGGCTTGCCTTCGAGCTTCACCGGCAGCACGCGCCACAAGTCGCCGGGCCGGCGTTGGAACGGATCCTTGCCTTGCGCGAGCTTCTCGATCTCTTCCGCAACGGACTTCGCGTGCGCGACGGGGTCGAGGCGGAACTGCGTCGAGTTCTCGGTGCTCGGCGTGTCGCTGAGCAGTTCGTTGCGCGCTTGGACCGACTCGAGCGCGACGCCGAGGCCCGCGTCGCGGCGGTCGAGCACGCTCTGCGTGATGTCCTGGATCCGCTTCGCGTTCTCCGCGCGCACGGCGTCGAGGGAGCGCGGCACGACCCACCACGGACCGGCTTCGGCGGCTTCGCCTTCGCTCGCCGTCACGAAGATCTTCCACGGGCCGGGCGCTGCGTCCGCGGGGATCGCGGGCAACTCGCTCTCGGCATCGATCTTCAGCGCGTCACCGGGATCGACGCGGAGCGGCTTGCCTTCGAGCTTCGCACCGGACGGCGACACCGCGGTGATGCGGAGTTCGAGCGACTTCGGCCCGGGCCACTTCGTCGCGTACAGCGACTTCAAGTGCACCTTGCTCGGTTCGGCGCGGCCGAGCAGTGCGACCGGCGGCGTGACGCGCGCGGTCAACGAACGCGCCACCGTCTCGCCGATCGGCTCGGGCGTCGTGCGCAGGGAACGCGTCAGCTCCGCGAGCGCGCCGAGGTTGGGATCGACCTGCGCGAGTTCCGGATGCCCGAGGCTCGTCCAGTACGGACGGACCGCGGCGTCGAGCGCGCGGTTGACGCTGGACAGTTCGGCCAAGTCCTTCATCGCTCCGTGCTCGGCGCGCCGGCGTTCGAAGTCCGCGAGCGTGCGCCAGACGTCGATGCGTTCGACGGTCAAGCTGGTTTGCGGCGCGGCCGCCTTCCCGCCCTTCTTCTGCGGAGTTCCGAGAGCGACCGACGAGCACAGAGCGATGGCGATGCAGACGACGAACTTCAAATCAACCTCCGTTGGACGGCCCGCGCGCGGCGTGGCCCGAATTCCTCGACGTAGCGCTCGACGCGGAGCTTGCGCCGCGTGTTGTCGCTCGACATGTAACGAATGCAACCGAAGATCGGCCGCTCGGGCGCCCACGGTCGATCGAAACGACCGAGGCACCAAGCGATGCCGCTGTACGAGTTGGGGTCGCGGCCGTCGAGGGCCCAGCGATTGTTGAGCTCGATCGTGCGCTCGAACGCCTCCTCCGGCGACGGCGACCATTCGAGGATTTTCTTGCCCCACAGCATGCGCAGGTAATTGTGCATCCGGCCGGTGGTCGAAAGCTCGCCTTGAGCCGCATTCCACAGCGGATCGTGCGTCGCGCCGCGTTCGAGCTCGTCGAGGGAGTAGACGTGCTCGCGGCGATCCTTCGCGTGCGCCGCGAGCGACTTGCGCGCCCATTCGGGCAGCGTCGCGTAGCGATCGTAGTCGCGCACGTGCGTGCAAAAGACGTGGCCGAGTTCGCGCCAGGTCACGAGCTCGTCGAGAAAACTCTCGACGTGGGCCGGGAGGTTCCACCAACCTTCGCGCTTGCCGTGCGCGGCGGTCGACAGTTGCGCGACGTCGAACTCCTCGCGCGCGGCGAGCGCGCGGAAGACGTCATGCGTCGAGAGGTGGCCCCAGTGCAACCACGGCGACAAGCCGCTCGCGGCACTCGCTTCGACGTCGTTGCGTTTCTCGGCGTAGTCGACGAGGCGCTTGTCGAGGAAGTTCTTCAGCGCGCGCGCCGCCGCGTCGGCGCCGCCGCGCAGTTCGACCGGCGCGACCGCGTGATCGATCGGGAGCCGCGCGAGTGCGCCGGCGTCGCCGTTGAGCAACGCGTCGCTCGCGGCGGGCCAACGTTCGCGCAGTTTCGTCGGCAAGCCGCCGAACGGCGCGAGTTCGACGCGCGACAACGGCTCGACCTTCGGGAACTCGGAAAGATGCGGCCTCAAGTTCTTCTGCAGGAAGCGCCGGAACGCGTACGCGGTCGGGAACGCGTTCGACGTCGCCGCGAGCGGCAGGAGTCCGTTCGAGTCGACCGCTTCGAGGCGCACGTCGAGTTGCTTCGCCGCCGCCGCGACCATCGCGGGCAGGAAGAAGCACGGGTACTCGTCCGTGACGACGACCGCGGCGCGCGCGGCGAGCGCCGCAAGCAAACCGCGTCCCGCTCCGCGTTCGGGCTCGACGTACGGCAAGTACGCGACGTCGCGCGCCGCGAACGCCGCGCGGTTCGCCGCCATGCCGTCGAGCGCGAAGCGATGCAGCCGCGCGTTCGCCCAACGGTAGTCGCAGCGCAACGCTTCGAGGACGAAGAGCGGCTTGCCGAGTTCGCGCGCGTATTCGACCGCGCGTTCGAGCGCGAAGTTCGACCGCGTGCGCCGCGCCGCGATCATCCAGTAGAGGACGAACTCGCGCTCGGGCCGCAGCGGCGCTGCGTTCTTCGGAAAACACCTCGCGGCGGGGACGCGCGAAGCTGATTGGACGGCCATGCGGAGGAGTCTGCGGCGGACGGGGGCGGGGAAGCTAGCTTGGTGTACGGCGCTTCGCCCCGGAAAGTGAGCGCGCTCGCTCGATGACCGTATCGAACATCGCGGGCGTCAGGCGGCCCGTGCGCGTGACTTGCTGGCTCGGGTGATAGGAAGCGATCACGACCGGCCAGGGCGCGTCCGGCGCGAACTCCGCGCCGTGGCCGAAACGCGGCCGGGGCCTGGAAATCTTTGCGCCGAGTGCGGCGAGGGTCGTGAGCACCTCGGTCCACGCGAACGCACCGAGTACCAGGATCGCGCGCGTTTCGCCGCAGAGCGCGAGCTCGCGCTCGAGGAACGGACGGCACGCCGTCGCTTCGTTCGGGCTGGGACGATTCCCCGGCGGCGCGCAGCGCACCGCGTTGGTCAAGCGCGCGCCGATGAGCTCGAGCCCGTCGTCGCGCGCGCGTGATTCGGCTTTCGTCGCGAGTCCGGCGCGATGCAGCGCGCCGTAGAGGAACGGCCCCGCGCCGTCGCCGGTGAACGGACGTCCGGTGCGATTCGCGCCGTGCGCGCCGGGAGCGAGGCCGACGATCAGCAACGTCGGCGTCGCGTCGCCGAAGCTCGGCACCGGCTTGCCCCAGTACGTCTCGTTGCGGAACGCCGCGCGCTTCTCGCGCGCGACGGTGCGGCACCAACCGATCAAGCGCTCGCAGCGTTCGCACGCGGCGACGTCGCGGTCGAGACGAGCGAGCGAGTCGGGCACACCGCGAGACTAGACGTCGCCGCGCGGGCTCGCAACGCTGCGTCGCGTCGTCGTCACGGAGCGATCGTCGCCGTCACCGCGTCGCTCAAGCTGTCGCCGAACGGAGCGGCGATGTCGCGCGACCAGTGTTGCAGGTGCAGCGTCGCACCCGCGACCAACGCGGGATCCGCGCCGCCGGCGATGTACGCGTTGAGGTCCTCGGTGAACGTGCCGCTGCAGCTTCCCGCCGTGCCGCCCGACGACGACACCGGGTGACGCTTCGTCGGCGCCTTCACGCACAACCAGCCGCCGTGGAAGGGGTTCTGCGTCGGCGTCAACAGACTGTGGAAGTAGAGACCGGTCTTCGCGCCGAGGACTTGCGTCGTCGCGAGCAGCGCGCCGGGACCACCGGTCGCGCTCGGCGCGCCGGAGAGCGCGATCGTCGGCGAGCAGCCGAGCGAGTTGACCTTCGCGGTGCAATACACCGTCGGCTCGGGGAAGTTCCGGTCGTGCAGGAAGACGTCCGACGCCGCATTCGTGTCGCCCGGCACGAGCGTCGACGACGCGTCGTCGAAAGCGAACACTCTTCCGTCGCTCGACATCGAAGCGCGCGTCGCGTCGGAGTCGTTCTCGGCGCCGTTCCACGCGGCGCTGATGCGTTGCACCGCGCCGTTGGTTCGATCGACGACGAAGAGATCCGACTTGCCGTTCGTGTCGCCCACGACGAGGTTCGACGCGAAGCTGGTGAACGCCACGTAGCGTCCGTCGTTCGAGATCCCGGCGACGTCGGAACGGCCGTTCGCCTGACCGAACGCCGCGGTGATGCTGACGAGGTTCGTCGCGCCGGTGGTGAAGTCGTGGATGAACACGTCCATCGCCAGGTTGACGTCGCCGACTACGAGGTTCTTCGCGAAGCTCGAGTACGCGACGACGTTGCCGTTCGCGGAGAGCCGCGGCGCGGAAGAGTCGCCGTTGGCCGTGTAGCCGAGCTGATTCAGGCTCGCGCATTCCGTCGTGCCGGTCGTGAAGTCGTGCACGAAGATGTCGTTCCCGCCGTTGAAGTCGCCGCTGTCCAGGTTGCCGGCCACGGACTGGAACGCGACGCGACTACCGTCCGCGGAGATCGAAGGCGCGAGCGAGAGGCCGTTCGCCTGCGCGCCGTTCGTGTGGACGCTGGCGAGGAAGTTCTGCTGGGTCTGGAGGTCGCGCACGAACACGTCGTAGACGCCGTTGAGGTCGCCGCCGACGAGGTTGGTCGCGCGGCTGTTGAACGCGATCCAACGGCCGTCACCGGAGAGCGACTGACCGAACGAGTCGCCGTCCGCTTGGAGTCCGCTCGGATCGACGCTGACGCGCCGCGTCACGTTGGTCGCGCGATCGCGCAGGAAGATGTCGCTGTTGCCGTTGGTGTCGTTCGGCACCAAATTCGTCGCCACGCTTTCGAACGCGATCCAACGCCCGTCGCCCGAGATCGTCACGCTGGGCGGAAAGCCGCCGATCTGTTCCGCGCCCGAGGAATCGACGTTCACGCGCTCGGTGGTGCCCGCGAAGCGATCGCGAACGAAGACGTCGGAGACTCCGTTGGTGTCGCCGGGTACGAGGTTGGACGCGCCGCTCGTGAACACGACGACGCCTCCGTCCGCGGAGAGCGCACTTCCGGAGGACGCGTTGTTCCCCTGCACGCCTCCGCTACCGACGCTGACTCGCCAATTGGTCTGTGCGAGCGCGGGGGCGGCGAGCGAGACGGCGCAGAACAATGTGCGAACGGAGCGGGACATGGACTCTTCTCCTGTTGGGACTTCCCCGACCACGCCGCGGACGCTCGTGCGGGTTCGAGGAAAGCGCGAGGTTCGTGAAGTTACCCCGGGCGACGAACGCCGGGGAGTTCGCGCTTCGAAAGAGCCGCCGGCGCGCTTCGACCGGGCGAGCGGCTACGGAGCGATCGTCGCGCGGACCGCGTTGCTCAACCCGTCGCCGAACGGCGCCGCCGGATCGCGCGACCAATGTTGGACGCTCACGGTCGCTCCGGCGACGAGCGCGGGATCCGCACCGCTCGCGATGTAGGCGTTGAAGTCCTCGCTAGACACGCCGTTGCACGTGCCCGCCGTTCCGCCGGAGTTCTTCGGGGCGTGACGCTTCGTCGGCGCCTTCACGCAGAGCCAACCGCCGTGGAACGGCAACGCGACCGGCGTGAGCGTGCTGTGGAAGTACAGACCGTTCTTCGCGCCGAGCACTTGAGTCGTCTTCAGTTGCGCGCCGGAGCCCGCGCTTGCGCTCGTCGCGCCGAGCAACGCGATCGAAGGCGTGCAGCCGAGCGAGTTCGTCTTCGCCGTGCAGTACACGACCGGCATCGGTTGGTTTTCGTCGCGCACGAAGATGTCCACGGCGCCGTTCGCGTCGAACGGCACGAGGGCATTCGCGCGGCTCTCGTACACGAGCGTGCGGCCGTCGCTCGAGATCGCGATGTCGGTCGAGTCGCCGCCGATCGTCGGGGAGCCGTCGGGCAACAGGTTGGCGCGCGACGTCGTCCCGGTCTGGCGGTCGTGCAGGAAGACGTCCCACAGGTGGTTCGTGTCGCCGACGACCAGGTCGACCGCGTCGCTCGCGAACACGATCCAACGTCCGTCCGCGGACACCCCGCCGGCGAGGGAGCCGAGCGAGCTGAAGAAATCCTCGGACGCCTGCATGCCGGAGCTCGAGACGCTGACGCGCGTCGTCGTTCCCGTCACGAGGTCGTACACGAACGTGTCGACGAGGTGGTTGGTGTCGCCGAGGACGAGATCCGTCGCCGTGCTCGAGAACGCGACGATCCGACCGTCGGCCGAGAGCCGTGCGCCGCTCGACGAACCGTCGCTCGCGAGCCCGAGCAGGTTGCGGCTCGCGCACACGGTCTGCCCCGCGACGAGGTCGCGCACGAAGATGTCCGTCTCGGCGTTCGTGTCGCCGGCGACCAGATTGGAGGCCGAGGAATAGAACGCGACGTAGCGCCCGTCGCCCGAGACCGACGTGGCCATCGAACCGCCGTTGCCCTGACTGCCGCCGGAATCGACGCTGACGAGCACGGTCGCGCCGGTGAGCGTGTCGTGCAGGAACACGTCCTGATCGCCGTTCACGTCGCCCGCGACGAGGTTCGTCGCGCCGCTCGAGAACGCGATCCAGCGGCCGTCGTCGGAGAGGCGCGGGTATTGCGAAGCGCCGTTCGCTTGCAGTCCGCCCGAGGAAACGCTGACGCGCGTCGTCGTTCCGGTCTGTCGATCGTGGACGAACGCGTCGAGCTTGCCGTTGGTGTCGCCGGCGACCAACGCCGTCGCGGCGCTGTCGAACGCCACCCAGCGGCCGTCGCCGGAGATCGACGAGTCGGAGCTCGAACTCTGCTCGACGCCGGCCGAGCTGACGCTCACGCGCGTCGTCACGCCCGTGAAGCGGTCGCGGACGAACGTGTCCCACGTCGCGTTGGTGTCGCCGGCGACCAAGTTGGATCCGAGGCTGCCGAACGAGACGAAGCGACCGTCCGCGGACACCGCCGGGATCGTCGAGTCGCCGTTCGACTCGAGACCTCCTGTCGCGACGCTCGCGCGCGAAGTCGTTTGCGCCGCCGCGGAACCGGCGAGCAGCACGAAGCACAACCACGAACGACGCTGGTTTGCGATGGGGAGGAGGCTCATGCCGACAGTATGTCGCGGGAGCCCGAGAGGGTTCGAGGAACTCGCGGTTCGTTGACGCGAGGCGTCGCTTCGAACCGCGCTTACGGGCAGATCATCGCCGTCAGGGCGTTGCTCAAGCTGTCGCCGAAAGGCGCGCCGGGATCGCGCGACCAGTGTTGCAGGTTGACGGTCGCGCCGGCGACGAGCGCGGGATCCACGCCGCTCGCGATGTAGACGTTGAAGTCCTCGTTGAAGACGCCGGTGCATGTCCCCGCGGTGCCGCCGGAGTTCGTCGCGCCGTGGCGCTTCGTCGGCGCTTTCACGCACAGCCAACCGCCGTGGAAAGGGAGTGCGACCGGCGCGATCACGCTGTGGAAGTAGAGCCCGCTCTTGTTGCCGAGCACTTGCGTCGTCGAGAGCAACGCGCCGGATCCGGTGCTCGCGCTCGCCGCGCCGAGCAACAGGATCGACGGCGAGCAACAGAGCGAGTTCACCTTCGCCGTGCAGTACGCGACCGGCGCCGCGCAGTTCTCGTCGCGCACGAAGACGTCTTGGGCGACGTTGGTGTCGAAGGGCACGAGGTTGTCGGCGTGGCTCGTGAACACGAGCGTGCGTCCGTCCGCGGAGAGCATGCCGCCGTCGCTCGCTTGATCGCCTTCGACGCCGTTCGACGCGACGCTGATCCGCTTGGTCTCGCCGCTCCATCGATCGTGGACGAACACGTCGGTCACGGAGTTCGTGTCGCCGGGGACCAGGTTCGAAGCGCTGCTGCTGAACACGACCCAGCGTCCGTCCGCCGACAAGTCGCCGACGTCGGAGATCCCGAGAGCCTGCGCGCCGCCGGTGGCCACGCTCACGCGCGTCGTCACGCCCGCCGTCAGGTCGCGCACGAAGGCGTCGCGTTTCGCGTTGGTGTCGGACGGCACGAGGTCCGAAGCGTCGCTCGTGAACGCGACGAAACGTCCGTCGTCCGAGAGGCGCGCGCGAAGCGAGCCGCCGTTGCTCGCGAGCCCCGCCGGCGTGCGCGTCGCGCAGATCGTTTGGCCGGTCGTCAGGTCGTGCACGAACACGTCTTCGAGACCGTTCGTGTCGGCGGCGATCAGGTTGCTCGCGAGTGAACGGAACGCGACGAAGCGTCCGTCGCCGGAGAGCGCGGGCTCCACCGATTGTTGGTTGCCTTCGACGCCGTTCGAGTCGACGCTCGCTCGCACGGTTTGTCCGGTCTGCGTGTCGCGCGCGAACACGTCCCACGTTCCGTTGCCGTCGCCCGCGACCAAGTTCGTCGCGAAGCCGTTGAACGTCGCCCAACGACCGTCCGACGAGAGCACGGGGAACGAAGAAGGACCGTCGCCCTCGAGTCCGTTCGAAGCGACGCTGACGCGCGTGGTCGCACCGGTCAGTCGATCGTGGAGGAAGACGTCGATCGCAGCGTTGCCGTCGCCGAGCACCAGGTTCGCGGCCTCGCTGTCGAATGCGACGAAGCGGCCGTCGGCGGAGAGCGACGAGTGGAACGTGACCGACGGGCTCTGTTCGACGCCGGCGGAACTGACGGTCACGCGCGTCGTCTGGCCGGTGAAGCGGTCGCGCACGAAGACGTCCCACGAACCGTTGCCGTCGCCGGCGACGAGGTTGTTCGCCGGGCTCCCGAAGGAGACGAAGCGCGCGTCCGCGGAGAGCTTCGCCTCGCGCGCGATCGCATTCGCTTGGAGGCCGCCGTCGGCGACGCTCACCCGCGCGGTCGTCTGCGCGAACGCGGGACCGATCAGCAGCAACCAACACGACAACGAACGAAACGGTATGGACATCCCGCGACCCCTTGGTCCGTCATCATCCCGCGGGCCGCGCGTTCGCCTCGCCGAAGTTCCGTCAATCTCTCTCGGGGCCGCGGACGCGGGCGCCGATCAGCTCGTCGCGCCGCGGAACTTGCTCCACTCGATGCCCAGTTTGCGCATCCGCGAGCGCAGCGTGTGCGGGTTGATGCCGAGCAGACTCGCCGCGCCGTACGGACCTTCGATGCGACCGCGGGTCTTCTCGAGCGCGGCGACGATGTGGCGCGTCATCGCGGATTCGAGCGACGCGTCTTCGGCGGTCGGTTCGAGCGCGACCTCGTTCGTCCCGATGCGCGGGCTCGAGCCCAACGCCGCGGCGATCGCCAGGTGACGACCGTCGCCCAGGATCGCGGCGCGCTCGATCACGCTCGCGAGCTCGCGCACGTTGCCCGGCCAGTCGTACTCGACGAGCACGCGCAGATCCTCGGGCGTCGGCGAGAGCGCGACGCCGTGCAAACGCAGACCCGCGCGGCTCGCGAAGTGTGCGGCGAGCGCCGGGATGTCGGCGGCACGTTCGCGCAGCGGCGGCAGACGGATCGGGAAGACGTTGATGCGGTACCAGAGGTCCTGACGGAACGAACCGTCGCCGACCAGCGCTTCCATCTCGCGGTGCGTCGCCGCCACGAGACGCACGTCGACGTGGAGTTGTTCTTGGCCGCCGACGCGTTCGAACGAACCGTCTTGCAGGACACGCAGCAAGCGCACTTGCGCCGCGGCGGGGAGTTCGCCGAGTTCGTCGAGGAACAACGTGCCGCCGTCCGCGCGCTCGAACCAACCGCGCCGCGTGTTGACCGCGCCGGTGAAGCTGCCGCGTTCGTGGCCGAAGAGTTCGGAGTCGACGAGCTCCGGCGGGATCGCGCCGCAGTTGACGCGCAGGAACGGACCTTTCGCGCGGCGTGAGCGCGAGTGGATGTTGCGCGCGACGACTTCCTTGCCCGAGCCGGTCTCGCCGAGGATCAACACCGGCGCGTCGGTCCGCGCGACTTGCTCGACGCGCGCCATCACTTCGCTCAAACCGGTCGCCGCGCCGACGACGGATTCGCTGATGTCTTCGCGCTGCAGACGCGAGAGCAACGCGCGGTTGTCGGCTTCGGCGGCTTCGCGCAGGCGCGCGAGTTCGTGCAGGCGCAGATCGTTGGCGAGCGCGACCGACATCGGTTCGCGCAACGCGACGATCCAGCGCAACGCGCCGACGAGCTCGTCGTTCTCGCCCTCGAGCAACACGACGCCCGCGATCTCGCCTTCGCCCGCCAACGTCGCCGCGAGCAACGCGACGCGCCGCCCCGCGGGATCGATCATGCGCCGCAACGCGTCGGATTCGCCGGCCTTCCACGCCTTGGCGCCGCCGTCGGCGATCCACGCGCGCAAGCGATCGAGGTCGGGCGGCGCGAGCTCGCCGCGCTGCGTTGAAGTGTCGCGCTCGCCGCTGGTCGTCGCCGCCGCGGCGGTTTCGATCCTTCCGTTCGCGAGATCGATGCGGCGCACGATCCACGCCTGCACGGGGAGCTCGCGTCCGATTCGATGCAAGAGCCGCGCGAGCGACGGCGCGAGGTCCGCGTGACGACTCACCTCCTTCCATACGTCGAGGAGGAACGCGATCGGCGCTTCGGGGGTCGGCATGCGGAGTGGGGCGGTTCGGGGCGCGAGAGTTTCGGAGTTCCGCGCGCCGGTGCATGAATCATGCCCGATCCGCGAGCACGGTTCACGGCCGGGCCCGTGACCCGCGACGGTCCGCGGCCGTGGAGCCCGTGCCGTCGCTTCACGGTTTCGCCAGGAAGGATCCTGGTTCGCGAGCTCTTCGGCGAAGAGCGCTCGCCCTCGATGGTCGCGAGGCGTCGAGCGAACACGGCATATGCGTTGCGTTGACGCTCGACGAACTCCTCCTCGCGAACGTCTTTCCATCCGCATGCAACTCTTCCTCCTCTCGCGCCGCGCCGTTGCTCGTGTGCCGCTCCATGCGCGGTCGCCGGGAGCTCGAATCGAATGAGCGAGTCGCTTCGCAGCTGGTGGGCGTTGTCGCGTTGGACTCGCTTCTCTCATGGGACGTCGGCCGCGGGCTTCACCTCGAGCGTCGGGGGTCGCCGGTCGCCCACCGATGTCTCTCGCGCGCCGTCCGGATCCGGTCGGCCCGTTTCCTCGACGCGCAATCTCCGGCCGCACGCGGCAGATCGTCCTATACCGCCTATGTCCATCGAGATCGAGCACCTGACCAAGCGCTACGGCGACACGCCCGTCGTCGACAACGTTTCGCTGAACGTCGCGTCCGGCGAACTGTTCGTGCTGCTCGGCCCGAGCGGCAGCGGCAAGAGCACGCTGCTCCGCATGATCGCGGGACTCGCGGAAGTCGACGCGGGAGTCGTGAAGCTCCACGGTCGCGACGTCACGCACATCTCGCCGAAGGACCGCGCCGTCGGCTTCGTGTTCCAGCACTACGCGCTCTTCAAGAACATGACGGTCGCGGACAACGTCGAGTTCGCGCTGCGCGTGCGCAAGGTTCCCGCCGCCGCCCGTCGCGCGCGTCGCGAGGAATTGCTGCAGATCGTCGGGCTCGCCGGACTCGCGGACCGCTATCCGCGTCAGCTCTCGGGCGGTCAGCAGCAACGCGTGGCTCTCGCTCGCGCGCTCGCGCACGAGCCCGACGTCTTGCTGCTCGACGAACCGTTCGGTGCGCTCGACGCCAAGATTCGCCTCGAGCTGCGCCAAGCTTTGCGGCGCATCCAACGCGAGATCGGTTTGACGACGGTCTTCGTGACGCACGACCAAGAAGAAGCCTTCGAGCTCGCCGATCGCATGGCCGTGTTGCGCGACGGTCGCTTGCTCGAGGTCGGCGCGCCGCAGGACCTCTACCTGCGCCCGCGTTCGCCGTTCGTCGCCACGTTCCTCGGCGCCGCCAACCTGATGGTCGGCGAGTCGACGGAGCACGCGGTGCGCCTCGGAGCCGTCGAACTGTCGCTCGGGACCGAGAACACCGTCGGCCGTACTCCGCGGCGCATGCAGGTCCTCTTTCGCCCGGAGGACGTCGAGATCTCGGAGCGCGAACACGGGGATTGGCCGCGCTTGGGTCACGGCTCCGTCGCGGAGATCGCGAGCATCGGCGGGATCGAACGAATCCGGTTGCGACTGCCGCTCCTCTCGGGCGTGCGTCCGATCGCGCCCGCGGCTCCCTTCGGCGCCGATCACCTGTTCATCGACGCGGTGCGGCCGCAGCACGAAGCCGAGCGCTTGCCGCTGAAGGTGGGCGATCGCGCGTGGGTCGCGGTGCGCAGGTTCCACGTCCTCGCTCCCGCGAGTCTGCGTCTGCTCGTCGACTCCGGCGTCGCCGCGAGCGCGCAGGCGGCGTCGGAGCTCGGACACCAGATGGCGACGCGGCTCGACGCGCGCGTCGCGGTGCTCGAGAGCGCCGCCGCGGCCGTCGCGAGCAACAAGCCGTTGAACGCGGACGTCTACGCGCTGGACGCCGAGACCGAGCACGCCGACGAAGGCTTCGATGTGTTGGTGCTCGGCCTGGACGCGGGGACGTTGGGCCGCGACCTCGGATGGCTCGCGCACGTTCGTCACCACATGCTTCTCGTGCCCGGACCCGCGACGTTGCCGTCGCGCTTCCTCGTCTGTGTGACGGTCGGAGAGCACGGCAAGGTCGACGTGCGTTTCGCGGAACGGCTCGCGTGGCAACTCGGCGCCGCGGCGACCGTCCTGACGATCCTTCCCGAAGAGGATCCGTCGCAACCGGACGTGCCGCGTCACATCACGCAATTCATGGACGCGTGCGCGCGTGCGCTCTCGGTGCGCGGCGTCGTCGTCAAGGCGCGCGTCCGGCGCGGGCCCGTGCAGCGCGAGATCCGTGCGGAGCTCGAGGAAGGCGGCTACGACCTCCTCGTCATCGGCTCTCCGCAGCACAGCACGACCGGTGAGGTCGAGCTACGCAGCGGCATCGTCCAGCAACTCATCGACAAACCGCCGCCGTGCCCGTTCCTCGTGGTGCGGCGGTGATCCGAACAACTCCATCAACAACTAGAGAACGACAACATGAAGTACCTCTCCAGAATCGCTCACGTCATCTCTCGCGCGGCGCCGTTGGCGCTGCTCCTTCCGGCGGCGACCGCAAGCGCTTCGACCGCAGTCGTCGCGCCGGGCGGCGAGACGATCGAACTGCTCAACGTCTCCTACGATCCGACGCGCGAACTGTGGCGCGAGATCAACGACACCTTCATCCCGATCTACGAGAAGTCGAGCGGCAACAAGCTCACGATCAAGCAGTCGCACGGCGGCTCGAGCACGCAAGCGCGCGCCGTGATCGATGGGCTCGAAGCGGACGTCGTGACGCTCGCGTCCTTCTTGGACACCGACGCCATTCGCCAGAAGGCGTTGATCAAGGACGGTTGGGTCGATCGCTTGCCGGATCGTTCGCTGCCTTACTACTCGACGATCGTCTTCGTCGTGCGCAAGGGCAACCCGAAGGGGATCAAGGACTGGCCGGACCTGGTCAGGTCGGGCGTCGAGATCATCACTCCGAATCCGAAGACGTCGGGCAACGGGTACCTGAGCTTCTTCAGCGCCTGGGGCTCCGTCGTGCTGCGCGGCGGCACGCGTGAACAGGCGACCGAGTACGTGACCAAGCTCTACAAGCAGGTTCCGGTGCTCGACTCCGGTGCGCGCGGCGCGACCACGACCTTCGTGCAGAAGCAGATCGGCGACGTTCACCTCGCGTGGGAGAACGAAGCGCATCTCGAAGCGCGCGAAGCCAAGGGCGAGCTGGAATTGATCTATCCGCCGATCAGCATCCGCGCCGAACCGCACGTCGCGGTGGTCGACGACAACGTGGACCGCAAGAAGACGCGCGCCGCCGCCGAGGCGTACCTGAAGTTCCTCTACACGGATCAAGCTCAGGAGATCATCGCGAAGAACTTCTATCGCCCGACCAACAAGCTCGCGCTCGAGAAGCACGCGTCGACGTTCCCGAACATCCGCCTCTTCGCGATCACGGAGATCGCCAAGGACTTCCCCGATGCTCACAAGCAATTCATCGGCGAGAACGGCGTGTTCGATTCGATCTACAAGCCGAAGGCCCAATAGACCGACGTCGAAGACCGAAGTGATCGACCTACGCGCCTCGCGCTCGCGAATGCCGGCGCGAGGCGCTTTCTGGAGCAAGGACTAGGGACCGCATGTCGAACGTGAATCGAAAGGTGTTGCCGGGCTTCTCGCTCTCGCTCGGCTACACCGTCTTCTATCTCACGGTCCTCGTCCTGCTGCCGATCATGGCGTGCTTCCTGAAGGCAGCCTCGCTCTCGTTCGACGACTTCTGGGCCGCGGTTTGGACGGACCGCGCGCGAGCCGCCTACATGCTGACGTTCGGGGCGGCCTTCACCTCCGCGGTGGTCAACCTGTTCCTCGGCTTCCTGTTGGCGTGGGTGCTCGTCCGCTACGAGTTTCCCGGCAAGCGACTGGTCGATTCGTTGGTCGACCTGCCGCTCGCGTTGCCGACCGCCGTCGGCGGACTCGTGTACGCGAGTCTGTACGTGAAGAACGGCTGGCTCGGTCAGTTCCTCGTGCCCTTGGGCATCCAAGGTGCGTACACGCGGTTCGCGATCGTCCTCGTCCTGATCTTCGTCGGCCTGCCGTTCGTCGTGCGCACCGTGCAACCGATCCTGGAGGAGATGGATCCCGACGCCGAGGAAGCGGCGGCATCGCTCGGCGCCACGCGCTGGCAGACGTTCCGCAAGATCATCCTGCCGGCCCTGCATCCCGCGTTGCTCACCGGCTTCGCGTTGACCTTCGCGCGCGCCGTCGGCGAGTACGGCTCGGTGGTCTTCGTGTCCGGGAACATGCCGTACAAGACCGAGATCGCGCCGATCCTGATCGTGGCGCGACTGGAAGAGTTCGCGTATGGCGAGGCGACGGCGATCGCCGTCGTGCTGCTCGTGATCTCGTTCTCGATGCTCGTGTTGATCAACCTACTGGAACGCTGGAGCCGACCCCGTGGTTACTGAGACCGTCGCGAAGAAGTCGCCGGCCGCCGCCGCGCCGGCCCGGATCCGCAAGGCGCAGCAGGATCCCGCGTGGGTGCGCTGGGGGCTGACTCTGCTCGCCCTCGCCGTGGTCGGAGTGTTGGTGGTGATTCCCGTCGTCAGCGTCTTCGTCCAAGCGTTCGCCGATGGCGTCGGCGCCTACTGGAAGAACCTCTTCGGTGATCCGGACACGCTCCACGCGATGCGCTTGACGCTGACCGTCGTGCCGCTCGCGTTGGTGGCGAACATCGTCTTCGGTGTCGCCGCGGCCTGGTCGATCGCGCGCTTCAAGTTCCCCGGGCGCACGTTGCTGACCGCGCTCATCGACTTGCCGTTCGCGGTTTCGCCCGTGGTCGCGGGTCTGATGTTCGTGCTGATCTTCGGGCTCCAGGGGTATTTCGGAGCGTTCCTCCGCCGCGATGGATACGCGGTGATGCCATACGTCACATCGCTCGTGGCGGTCGCGATCTTCCTCGTCGCGTTCGTCTTCCTCCGGCCCTCCGATCCGCGCGCCCGACGCGGTTTCTGGAGGCACCCGTGGATGACGTGCGTCGTCGGCAGTGCCGCGGTGTTCGGACTGCTGTTCTTCGTTCAGCAGTACTTCGAGCTCTGGCCTCGCAACCAGAGCCTGAAGATCCTCTTCGCCACGCCCGGTCTCGTGTTGGCGACCGCGTTCGTCACCTTCCCGTTCGTCGCGAGAGAATTGATTCCGGTGATGGAAGCGATCGGCGCGGACGAGGAGATCGCCGCCGTGAGCCTCGGTGCCAACGGTTGGCAGATGTTCTGGCGCGTCACCGTTCCGAACATCAAGTGGGGGTTGGCCTACGGCATCATCCTCTGCAACGCCCGAGCGATGGGAGAGTTCGGCGCGGTGTACGTGGTCTCCGGACACATCGCCGGTCAGACCGACACTATGCCGTTGCGCATCGAGAAGCTGTTCCAGGAGTACAACCTGCCCGGGTCCTTCGCGGTGGCCTCCGTGCTGACGCTGCTCGCCATCGTGACCCTGTTCATCAAGACCAGGCTCGAAAGACGGATGCCCTCGACGCACGGCCATTCGAAGGCGCGGAGCGCCGACACTGGTCGCGCGTAGGACCTCGCTCGCGCCGCGCGCGCGCCGTGAGCGAGGCTCAGTGGAGATCGATCTCGATACTCCCTCCCGGTTCGAGCTCGACGGTGCGCAGGATCTCGGGCGTCTGCTCTTCGAGCGTGCGGGCCGTCTGAACGCGCACGATCTCGCCGGCGCCGGCCGCCACGCAGCGCTCGAACGTCGTCTCGGACGCCTCCGCGAGCGGCGCGATCACCAGCGCGTCGCCGATCCTCGCGCGATGGAGCACGAGCGTCGCCGGCGGCCCGCGCCCGATCGTCCCGTGCAACGAACCGGTCTCGATCGCGAGGCGCCATTCCGTCCGTGCGCGTTCGAGCGCGACCGACGCGCGGACGAGCATCGGCGCGCACTCGACGCCCGGCGGCGAGACGACCCGTAGTTCGCGTCGACCGCCCCTCGACGACGGCAAGGTGAAGCGCCCCGCATCGTCCGTCCGCACGCCGGCGTCTTGGGATTCCTCGTCGGTCCACGCGGCCGACCAACCGACCGCGGGCGCGCCGCGCACGAGCAACGTCCCCGCGAGCTCGAACGGACTCGGCGGACCTTCGAGCCACAGATCGACACGCGTCGTCTCCCCGGACCTCACGGTGCAGTTCCACGGGACCTCGTGCGTCGACGACTTCGGGAAGTAGACGATCGCTTGGTCCGCCGGGAGCTCGTCGGCGAGCGAGCGCGCTTCCCAACGCCCCGGCGTCCGCAGCGCGAACACCGCGAGTCCGTCGGCGTCGATGCGTCGCGTCTCGAGGAATCCGTCGCCGCGCGACACGGCGACGACGCGACCGGCGACGCGCGCACCGGCGCTCGAACGCAGGCGGACTTCGATCGCGCCGCCGCGTTCGAGGCGCACCTCCTGTTCGAGCGTGCGATCGCGTGTGCACTCGAGTGGCCCGACGTCCGCCGGCGCGAAGCCTTCGAGCTCGGCGCGCACGTAGAAGTGTCCCGACCTCCCGATCGGCAGGAAGTAGCGGCCGTGCTCGTCGGCCTCGGCGACCCAGCTCGCCTCCGCTTCCGAGCGCAACAGAAAGTCGAAGCGATTCCCGAGCGGATCGTAGGCCGCGTGCAGCGACACCTTCGCGTGCGGCGCCGCCGCGTCGCCGACGCGCACGGTTCCGACGAGTCCCACACCGAGTTCCAGCGTGCACTCGAGCCGCGCGGGCAATGGCTTCGGATCGAACGGTCCGAGCCGCGCCGGCGCATAACCGTCGGCGTAGACCTCGATCACGAAGCGCTGGTTTGGAACCGACACCGACGTGCAGCCGCCCGGACGTTCGCGGTCGACGTTGCGCGCGAGCTCGACTAGGCCGCTCTCGTCCTCTACGTAGACGTCGAAACGATCGAGCGCCGCGCCGTTCGACTCGCGCGCGCACAGCTCGACGTGCGCGAGTTCCGTCAGGCGCAGAAGCAAGTCCGCCGTTCCTGCCGCGACGTCCGTGGCGCGCGCTTCTCCGAAGCGCCCCTGCGGATCGAGTGCGAGCACTTCCGCCGGCTCGCTCTTCGGAACCGCGGCGTGGAAGCGACCGGCGTCGTCCGCGCGGAGCCAACGCGTCGAACCCGACGTCGTCACACGAACTCGCGCGCCCGCCGCTGGTTCGCCGCCGGGTTGCAGGACGAGCCCGCGAATGCCGCGTGGATCCGCGCGCTCCGCGAGCGTGAGCACGACGCCCGCCCGCGTCCGATCGGCTTCGACCTCGAGCGGCGCAGTGATCGTCGACGTCCATTCCGCGTGCGTCGCGAGGATCTGGCGGACGCCCGCGGGGAGCTCGAGCGAGAACGCGCCGTCCGGACCGCTGCGCGAGAACGCGGACGTCGCGCGGTTCGCGGCGAGCGACGCGGCGGTGCGCTCGCCCGAGTCGAACCACGAGCCCAGGCTCTCGAACTCGCTGACGATCGCGCCCTCGATCGGTGCGCCGTCCGCGCCGCGGATCCAACCCGCGACGCGACCGCTGCGCACCAGCATCCAGTCGCCGAGGTCGAGAGCACCGCGCGCGGGCAACGTGACGGCGCGGCGCGCCGAGGCGAACCCCGCGTGTGCCGCCTCGAGCGTGCGTTGGGTTCCGGCCGCGGACTTGCCGTCGCTCGGGGCACGGAGCGAGGCGCGACCCGCGGCGTCGCTCGACGTCGCATCACGGAGTTCGACCTCGCGGACGTCCGCCGAGATCCAACCGACCACGACGTTGCCGAGCGCGGCTCCGTGTTCGTCGACGAAGCGCAGCGTGATCACGCGATCCTCTTCGCGAGGGCCCGTGGCCGCCGCGTTCGCCTCCGTTCGCGTCGGTGCGGGAACGGCCGCGCGAGCGACGTTCGTGTCCGGTGTCTCGGCGGTGAGCTCACGGGCTGCGTGCGCGGGGATTTCGACTTGCTCCTCGCCGGTCGTGGAGTCGAGTCTCGACGGCTTGCCGATCCACCACCTCACGCACAGGGCGCACAGGACGCAGATGGCTGCGACGCCCAGCCAAACGAGGAGTCGCCGTTCGGCGGCTCCTGAAGTCGCGCGGTCGGGTCGATGCGTCGGCGATCGCCGTGTGCGATCGCCGACGCGGACCCTTCGGTTCTCCAGTGCGCTCATCGTTCAGGAGAGGTCGCCGCCGCAAGAGCACTGCGCAGCCTGCGGGAACCCGAACGTGCAACTCGCGCCGGAGCAGCTGCACACGTTGCCTCCGCCGCAATACGCGATGCACGGCGCCGCCGTGCCGAAGAGGCAGCTCGCGCCCTTGCCGACGCAACACGCGCCGAGTCCACCGCCCTTGCGCGGACCCGTGCCCGGGTCTTGGGGATGGTGAGCAGCGAGCAACAACAACGGCACGAGCAGAATCGATTTCATGATTCGTCCTCCTTCTTCATCCAACGTGGTCATCGAACGTCACAAGATCAGGTTCCTGACCTTCGGCGCCGGATCCGATCCGACGTCGAATGCGCTCAGCGCGCGATGCAGGAACCAGTCGCGGTCCTCGTCGTCCCAGACGAAGCGCAGCCAGAGTCGTCCTCCCAAGCCGCGGTCGCCCTCGAACGCGAGGTCGAAGTCGATCCACGCGACGGCGGCCGAGGCGCGGCCTGCGCCGAGCGGCGCGCGTCGATGGGGGAGCGAGAGCACGTGGGTGATGAACGGTCGTCCGGCCGCGAGCGCATCGAAGTCGCGATCCCACGCATCGAGGTCGTCGAGCGTCAGCGTGCGCCGCTCGAGTCGTGCGCGCGTGGCCTCCGGCACGAAGCGACGAACGGGCGCGACGTCGTAGTAGCGCGTCCAGAACGCGCCGAGCAGCTCGACCCAACCTGCGGGGGGCGTGCGCACGCCGAGCTCGTCCAGCAGTCCGACCAGCTCCGCCGTGCGCTCCGGATCCGGCGCGACGTCGCGGTCTCGGCGGCGCATCGCGAGGAACAGGCCGAAGTCGGCGTGCTCGTACGTCGTCATCACGCCGCCGAGCAACCGGATCGTCGCCGCGAGCTCGTCGTCGTCGAGCCGTTCGAGCGGCGGTGTCATCGCGCCGACGATCAAGCAGTGGAGCGCGTCGGCCTCCGACGTCTCCGCGAGTTCGAACGCCGGCGCGCTCACCTTCGGAAGCGGCGCCGCGGCGTGCGCGTCGCAACCCTGCATCGCCGGCCACGCGAGGCCCAGGCAACACAGCGCAACGACACTTCGCGAACTGGATCGACGCACGCTCTTCATCTCCTGCGCGAGGAATCTCCCCTCGCACGCACTCTGACCGTCGTTGTCCCGATCGGTTGCGGGCGACGATGCCGCGGAAACGAAGAAGCGGCCGGCCCCGCATCGCGCGAGGCCGGCCGCCGTGTTGGTTGCGTCTCGGGTCGAACTAGTTCGACTTGATGCGCATGCCGTAGAAGCTGCGCCAGACGAAGACGGTGCTGATCAGGAAGAACACCGCGGCGAGGATCAGGTTGAGGTTGCCCTTGCCCTGCAGCGACACCGCGAGCTCGACCGCGAGCAAGCCGAACAAGGTCGTGAACTTGATCACCGGGTTCATGGCGACCGAGCTCGTGTCCTTGAACGGATCGCCGACCGTGTCACCGACGATCGACGCGGCGTGCAACGGCGTGCCCTTGGCGCGGAGCTCGGTCTCGACGACCTTCTTCGCGTTGTCCCAGGCGCCGCCGGCGTTGGCCATGAAGATCGCTTGGAACAGACCGAACAGCGCGATCGCGATCAGGTAGCCGATGAAGAAGAACGGTTCGAGGAACGCGAAGGCGAGCGTCGAGAAGAACACGGTCAGGAAGATGTTGAACATCCCCTTCTGCGCGTAGAGCGTGCAGATCTCGACCACCTTCTTCGAGTCCTCGACCGACGCCTTGGCGGCGCCGTCGAGCTTGATGTTCTTCTTGATGAACTCGACCGCGCGGTAGGCGCCGGTCGCGACCGCCTGGGTCGACGCGCCGGTGAACCAGTAGATCACCGCGCCGCCGAGGATCAGGCCGAGCAGGAAGGGCGGGTGCAGCAGCGAGAGCTTCTCGATGTTCATCGAGAGCCCGACGCCCGACACCGGATCCCGGGTCAGCGCCATGATCGTCGCGAAGATCATCGTCGTCGCGCCGACCACCGCGGTACCGATCAACACCGGCTTCGCGGTCGCCTTGAAGGTGTTGCCCGCACCGTCGTTCTCCTCGAGGAAGGCCTTGGCCTTTTCGAAGTCGGGCGTGAAGCCGAAGTCCTTCTGCACCTCTTGCTTGACGTTCGGGATGGTCTCGATCAGCGAGAGCTCGTACACCGACTGCGCGTTGTCCGTTACCGGACCGTACGAGTCGACCGCGATCGTCACCGGCCCCATGCCGAGGAAGCCGAACGCGACGAGACCGAACGCGAACACCGCCGGCGCCAGCATCTGCAAAGGCACTTCCATGCCCTGCATGCTGATCAAGTACGCGATGCCCATCAGCGCCGCGATCACGACGCCCATCCAGTACGCGCTGAAGTTGCCGGCCGTCAGACCGGCGAGCACGTTGAGCGACGCTCCGCCTTCCTTCGAGGCTTCGACGCACTCGCGCACGTGACCGGACTTGGTCGACGTGAAGACCTTGACCACCTCGGGGATGATCGCGCCGGCGAGCGTGCCGCACGTGATGATCGTCGAGAGCTTCCACCAGAGGGTGGCGTCGCCGCCGATGTTGGGGATCAGCAGGTAGGACGCGCCGTAGGTGATCGCGACCGACACGAGCGAGGTCAGCCAGACCAGGAAGGTCAGCGGCGCCTCGAAGTCCATGTGATCGGCGTTGGTGTACTTGGCCTTCGCGATCGCTTCGTTGATCAGGTAGGACACGCCGCTCGCGACGACCATCATGATCCGCATGGCGAAGAGCCAGACGATCAGTTGGG
Source organism: Planctomycetota bacterium (assembly GCA_021413885.1). GTDB lineage: Bacteria > Planctomycetota > UBA1135 > UBA1135 > JACRIN01. The sequence goes on along the minus strand of JAIOPM010000057.1, from coordinate 320,600 downwards.
CTTGGATCGTCGGATCCTTGACCGCGAGCAGGATGAACGAGATCAGCGCCACGCCCGTGACGCCGTAGGTCTCGAAGCCGTCGGCCGTCGGACCGACCGAGTCGCCGGCGTTGTCGCCGGTGCAGTCCGCGATCACGCCCGGGTTGCGCGCGTCGTCTTCCTTGATGTTGAAGACGATCTTCATCAAGTCGGAGCCGATGTCCGCGATCTTGGTGAAGATGCCACCGGCGATGCGCAACGCGCTCGCGCCGAGCGACTCACCGATCGCGAAACCGATGAAGCACGGGTACGCCATGTCGGCCGGGATGAAGAGCAGCACGAGCAGCATCAGGAGCAGCTCGATCGAGATCAGCAGCATCCCGATGCTCATGCCCGCCTTGAGCGGGATCTGGTAGCAAGGGAACGGCTTGCCGCGCAGCGCCGCGAAGGCCGTGCGCGAGTTGGCGAACGTGTTCACGCGGATGCCGAAGGCTGCGACCAACACGCTGCCGGCGATGCCGATCAGGCTGAAGCCGACGATCGTCGCGACCTTGGCGAGGGGCAGTCCGTCGACCACCTGCCCAGTCGCGGCATCGAGGTGCTTCGCGAGGTAGCCGAAGTACAGCACCATGATCGCGCCGATGAAGATCTCGAGCACGATGATGAACTTGATCTGCGTGACCAGGTACGTCTTGCAGGTCTCGTAGATCAGCTCCGAGATCTCGAGCATCGAGCGGTGCACCGCCATGTTCTTCAGCTGGCTGTAGATGACCAGGCCGAAGATCAGGCCGAGGATGCAGATTCCGATGCCGTACAGGAGCAGCGTGTGGCCGTCCGTACCGCCCAGGAAGCTGACCGACGACAGATCCGGCAGTTTGAGGTCGATCTCGCTCTGGTGAGCGACGGCGGCACCGTGTTGCACGGCGACGGCAGTCTCCGTCGCAGCAGCGCCAGCCCAGGCTAGGGGGGTGAGGAGCATGGGTTTTCTGTTTGGTTGGGGACCCTAAAATGAGGCGGGTTTATACACGCGGCCCGCGCGGAAAGGAAGCCCGGCAAGGGCCCTGCGTGGCCGATGACGGCCCCCCGGCGGCTCCTTCGAAGTCGCAACCAGGCCCGCGGGCCGTCGGCGTTCAGGCGCCGGGCGCGCGCTTCTTGATCCAGGCGCGCGCGATCACGATCAGCAGCAGCGCGATCACCACGAACGCGAGCACAAGGTGCAGGTCGTGGACGGTCTCTTTGAACTTGTCGGTCTGCTCGCCGAAGAAGCGGCCGAGCCAGATCGACGCCGGCACCGACACGAGGACGCCGAGCGCGTCGAGCGCGATGAAGCGCGGGTAGCTCATCCCGAACGCTCCCGCGATGAAGTACCCGGGGATGCGCAGCCCGGCGAAGAAGCGGAACGCGAACGTCGCCCAGTTGCCGTGCTCCTTGAAACGCTTCTCGATCTTCGCGAAGCGTTCCGGGTGCAGGATCTTCGAGACCCAACGGATGCGCAGCGCGGCCATGCCGTACTTGCGCCCGAGCCAGAACGGGATCGAGTCGCCGATCAGGATCGCGGCGGAGCAGACCGCGGTGATGCGCCAGAACTCGACATGACCCTTGTAGAGCAGGATCCCCGAGCCGATCAGCGTCACCTCTTCCGGCAACGGCAGCCCGATGCCGCAGAGGAGCAAAACGACGAAGGCCGCTTCGTAGTGGTAGCGACTGATGATGTCGCCGACCCATTCACCAAGCCCCCCGATCATGATGCCCGCGAGATCCTAATTCTCCGACCGAGTAAACACGCTCGCGAAAATCGCGGCACGTTCGAGCGCGCGACGACGAAGCGCCGTCGCGTCGCGATTCACTTCGCGTTCGCGGCGAGCTCGCGCGCCTTGGCGGCGCCTTCGACGGCGAACGTCTTGCCGAGGCGCGCCGCGCGATCGAAGTCGTCCGCGGCGGCGAGGTAGAGGGAGCGGACGCCGTCCGAGCCCGCGAGCGCCGGGTCGTCCTTCGCCTTGTCCATGCGCAGCAGCCCGGCGAACAGCGCGAGGTCCCCCGGCTCCCGGGCGACCGCTTCGCCTCGCGCCAACGTCGCGAGGGCGGCGTCGAACCACGCCCGACGTCGCACGGGATCCGGTTCGCGCTCGGCGGAGGCCCGATCGAAGGCGAGGTGCGCCGCGTACGCGTTCCAACCCTCGGTCGCGCCCGGATCTATCCAGAGCGCGGTGTCCGCGCGGGCGTACGCGAGCTCGAGATCGCCCGACCGCAACGCGAGATCGAAGCGCACCCACTCGATCGACGCGGCGAAACGCGCCGCCGGACCGAGCACGCGCACCAGCAGCGACGAATCGTCCTTCGGCGGCGGCCGCGCCGTGCCGATCAGGAGCGCGAGTGCGACGCCGAGGCCGGCGAACTGGATCGCGAGGAAGCGCGCTCGTCGACTCATGGGTTGCGCTTCCAAGGTCGCGCGGCGGCGAGGACGAGTCCGACGACCACGAGCAACGCCGCGCCGACATAACTCACGGCGCCGGGCAGCGGCGGCACCAGTCCCGCGGCGACGAACTCGAGCGCGTCGAACACGTCGGCCGCCGGCACGAACGAACTCGGCCGCGCCGTGAACCACGCCGCGATCCAGAACGCGAGCGTCGCCGCGAACGCGCTCGGCGCCGAGATCCACGCGCCGAGTCCGAGCGCGAGCGCCGCCGCCGCGGCGAGCGCCGGCCCGAGCCGCAGCGCGATCGCGACCGTCGCGAGACGATCGCTCGCGACCGGCACTGCGAGACACAGCCCGTCGGGATCGGCGACGACGATCGCGCCTTCGCCGACGCGTTCGAGGTCGAACGTCACCGGACCTTCGCCGGGCGGGAGCGCGAGCTCGAGCGTCTTGCGCAGTCCGACGATCGCGCCGGTCGCGCTGCTGACTTCGCCGCGTCGCGCGCGCCAACGCACTTCCGCCGCGCGGCCGCCGCCGGCGAGCGCGAGCTCGATGCGCGCGCGCGCATCGCTCGGCGCGTCGGCGAATCGCCATTCGACGCGCGACGTCGCGTCGACGAGAGCGATCCGCGGCAACGCGCGCACTTCGACGACGCGCTCCGCCGCGCGACTCTCGCCGATCGAGAGCTCGACGAAACCCGCCGCGACGACGAGGAACATCGCCAGCGCCACGACTTCGCCCGCCCACGTCGAGACCAACCAGCGCGCCCGTGCGACCGGCACCGCCGCGATCCAATCGAACTCGCGCGCGCGCCAACGCGCGAATTGTCCCGCGGCGCGCGCGATCGCCGCCGAGCCGAGCAACACGATCAGCGCGACCCACAAGCCTCGGCGCTCGAGCCCGCGCAACACCCACGCTTCGCCGCGCGGCAAACCGGTCGCGCCTTGCCAATCGATCCAACCGATCGCGAAGGCCGTGAGCACGAACACGACCAGCGACCCGATCCCGAACGCGCGGCGCAGCGCCAGCGCGAACACGCCGCGTTCGATCACCGCGGCTCTCCGGGCGGCGGCGGACGGAAGCGGCGATAGAGTTCGACCAGGTTGCGCGCCGAGACGAAACGTCCGAGCACGCGTCCGCCGCGAGCTCGCGCGTCGCCTTCGAGGCCGTCGAGCCCGCGCGCGTCGAGGCCTTCGACCTCGAGCTCGACCGCGCCGCCGTCGGGCGCGAGCTCGCGCGGCGCGCCCGCGAGTCCGACGCGACCGTCGACCAGCACAACCAAGCGATCGCAATGCGCTTGGATGTCGGTCAAGAGATGCGACGCGACCACCAACGACGCGCCGCGCCGTTTCGCTTCGCCGAGCAAGTCCTCGAGCACCGCGAAGCCCGGCGCGTCGAGTCCGGCGGTCGGCTCGTCGAGCAGCACGAGCTCCGGCTCGTGGATCAACGCCGCCGCGAGTCCGAACCTGCGCGCCATGCCCTTCGAGAACTTGGCGAGCGCGACCTTGCGCGCATCCGCGAGTCCGACCCGCTCGAGATAGCCGTCGACGCGCGCGCGCAGTTCGCGTCGCGGCACGCCGTAGAGTCCCGCGCTCAATCTCAACGCTTCGTCCGCGCGCATCTCGCGCGGGAACGGCAGATCCTCGGCGAGCCAACCGATCCGCCGGCGCACCGCCGCGACGCTCGGACTCGCGCCGAGGACCTCGAGCGTCCCGTCGTCGTACCCTTCGACGCCCGCGATCACGCGCAGCAGCGTGCTCTTCCCCGAACCGTTCGGTCCGACGAGGCCGAGACTCGCTCCGCGCGCGAGCTCGAGGTCGATCCCGTGCAAGACCGTCTTGCGCGCGAGCCCCAACCGAATCGGGTAGGACTGGCGCAAACCGACGAGGCGCAGCGCCGGCCCGAGCGTCGAAGCGTCCATGCGTCGCACAGTGTGCGCGACGTTCGCGTGCCCGATCAATTGCGAGTCGTTACGATCGTTCGCGCGATGCTCGGTTGGCTCCTCGGCAGGCGTGTTCTCGATCCGGTTCCGCTGGTGCTCTATGCGCGCCGCGGTTCGGCCGCCGCCGTCGACATGCGCGAGGAGATCGAGCGCGCGCGCCTCGCCTGGCCGTACAGCCTGACCGAGATCGACGTCGGTCGCGACGCGGAGCTGCTCGCGCAATTCGGCGCTCGCCTGCCGGTGTTGTGGATCGGCGGTCAGAAGGCGTTCGAAGGGCGCCTCAACGCCGCGGACTTCACGCGTCGTTTCGAGGAGCTCGCGCAACGCTGGTGGCGCGCGCGTTCGCTCGCCGACGACATGGCGGCGAGCCGCGGGGACAAGGGGTGAGCGCGCGGCTCTTCGTGCTCTCGGGCGCCGATCTCGGACGCTCGTTCCAACTCGACGAAGGCTCGACGATCGGCCGCAACACCGACTGCGCGGTCGTGCTGCGCGACGGTTCGATCAGCCGCGTCCACGCGCGGGTCGAGCGGCGCGAGAGCGGGCTCGTGCTGGTCGACCGGGAATCGCGCAACGGACTCTGGAACAAAGGCGTGCGCGCCGCCGAAGTCGCGTTGACCGATCTCGGCGAGTTCAAGATCGGCGACGTGCTGGTGCGCGTGCGTCTCGAGGAGCACGCGAGCACGTCGGCGCCGGAAGTCGAGTTCGACGTCGTCCCGAAAGCGCCGCCGCCGAAGCCGGCCGCGCGCGCGGCGCTCGAGCTCGAGGAGATCGTGCTCGAAGACGGACCGCCGATCGCTCCGCCGATCGCTTCGAAACCCGCACCCGCGCGAACGAGCGAACCGGTGCGACCGGCCGCGAGCGCACCGTCGCTCGGCGCGACGAGAATGGTGCCCGGAGCGGGCGCGCCGCTCGAAGCGCGCGGCCAACGCGTGTTGCAGTACTACAAGACCGATGCGCGCGCCGGAGTGTTGTCGAGCGACCTCGATCAACGGCCGTGGTGGTTCAAGCTCGTCGCGGTGCTCGTCGCGCTCGCGTTGTGCGCGGGCATCGGTTGGCTCGCGTTCGCTGCGACCTCGTTCTTGCGCGACCGCGCGCAAGGCGACACGGTCGAAGACGTCGAGCCGCACTGAGCACGCGTCAACGCTCCGCGAGGATCGCGCGCCACGCGCTCCACCAAATTTCGGCGGAGCGTTGCCACGTAAATCGCGCGACGCGTTCGCGGGCGGAGGCCAAGCTCGCGCGTTCGACGTTCAACGCGGCGCGCAGCGCGCGTGCGCATTCCGCCGCATCATCGGGGGCGAAGCTCGGCGTCTCCGCGCCCGCGACTTCGACCAACGCCGCGATACGCGCGATCGCGAGCGGCGCGAACGCTCGTTGCGCTTCGATCGCCGCGATGCCGAAGCCTTCGAGCTTCGACGGCAACACGATCGCGCCGGCGGTCGCGTAGAGCGTCGCGAGCTCGCGCTCGTCGAACGCGCCGGCGAATGTCACGCGGTTCGCGACGCCGAGCGAGCGTGCGAGCTCGAGCAGCCTTCGATCCTCGCCGTCCTTCGCGGCGCCGTGCGCGACGAAGCGCGGCAAGGTCGGATCGAGCGCCAGCGCGCGCACGACGACCTCCAAGTTCTTGCGCGGCTCGACGTGGCCGATGTGCACGAGCGGCGCGTCGCGCGCCTCGGCGCGCGCGAGCGGCTCGAAGTGATCCGCGGCGTTCGGCACGACGACGACGCGCGCGGGCTCGAGCTCGAAACGCGCGAGCAACTCGACGCGCACGCTCTCGCCGACCGTCAACACCGTCCGTGCGCCGCGCGCGGCGGCGCCGACGGCTCGCGCGCCGAGCCAACGCTTCACCGCCGGCGTGTGCGCGTCGCCGAGGCGCCGCAGATCGTGCAGCGTCAACGTGTATGGCACCGACAACTTGCGCGGCGCCGGCAAATGCGCGGTGTGGACGAGCGCGAACTCGTCGCCGCGCGCCCGAGCCTCGCCGAGCACGCGACGCAACGCTCGCGCTTCGCTCAACGCGCGCTTCCACACCGGCTGCGCCGGCACGTCGCTCGCGAGGCGTTCGATGCGCGCGTCGAGTTCGAACGGCAAGCCGTCGCGGCCGACCAACAACGCGAGGCGAACGCCGTCGGCTTCCGCGAGGCGCGCGACGCGCGGCAAGAGTTCGACGTTGTGACGTCTCACGCCGCCCATCGGCTGCGCGAGCACGACGCCCGAGATCAGGATGCGTCGCGAGGGAGCGGTGCGCGCGCTCATCGCGACCCGAGTCCGCGCCACAGCGTCTCGATGCGTTCGGCGCAACGGTCCCACGTCAGTTCGAGCGCTCGTCCACGCGGCTCGTGCCGACGTTCGCTCGCGAGTGCCGCCGCGAGTGCCCGCGCCACCTCATCCGGCCGATCGGCGTCCGCGACGATTCCATCGGCACCCGCGAGCTCCGCCGCCGCGTCGTCGCGCGCGACGACGACCGCGAGGCCGCACGCGAGAGCCTCGAGCACCGGGAACGCGAAGCCCTCCGAACGCGAGAGCACGACGACGCAGTGCGCGCGATGGTGCAGCGAGACGAGGTCGCAATCGTCGAGCTCGCCGGTCGCGACGACGTCGACGCCGAGCGAGCGCGCGAGCTCGAGATCGCTCGCGAGACTCTCGGTGCGCTCTCCAGTGACGACGAGGCGCGCGCGTACGCCGAGCGCTGCGAGCCCGCGAATCGCCGCGCCGAGGTTCTTCTTCGACCGCGTCGCGCCGGGCGCGAGCACCAACGGTGCATCGTCGAGTTCGAAGCTCCGCACGAGCTCGCGCTCGCGCGCTTCGTCGCGCTCGACACCGAACGGCGCGCCGACGCCCCACGGCACGACGTTGACCTTGCTCGCTCCCGCGACGAGCTCCGCGCGCAACTCGCGCGCGACGAATTCGCTCGGCGTCGCGACCGCGCGCGCGACGAGGCCGCCGACATGCACCCACGCTCGATGACCGAGATCCGCGTTCTCCGCGACGCCGTGACGCCACGGCAACTCGTGCACGGTCTGCACGCGCGGCAGACGCGCGGCGAGCGGCAGCGCGCTGACGAACGAGTGCAGCCCTTCGCAACCGGCGGCTTCGGCGCGGCGCGCGAGCTCGCCGTGGCGCCACGCGCGCAGATCCTCGCCGTCGTTCGGCGCGAGGCGCACGATGTCGAGCACGCCGCGTCGTTCGAGCGCTTCGACCGCGCCTCGCGCCGCGCGCGCGACGCCGCGCGGATGGGGGCGCGCGAGAGGCGAGACGTCGAAAGCGATGCGCATGGGTTCCGGCCACGCTAGCGTAGCTCGCCGGTCGACGCCGTGAGCCGCACGTCCTTCCACGAACTCACGGTCGGTTTCCTGATCGACCGGTGGGAGCCGGCGCGCGGCGGCGCCGAGCGAGCGCTCGCGGATCTCGCGCGGCACTTGATCACTCGCGGCGCGCGCGTGCTCGCATTCGCCGAACGTGCGAGTGCCGATGCGCCCGGCGAATTCGTGCGGGTGCGGACGTGGGGGATGCGCGGTCCAGGGCGGGAACGTAGGCGCGCGGAGCGTCTGGTCGCGGCGGCGGAACTCGCGCGCTGCGAAGTAACGATCGGGATCCGGCATCTGTCGCGCGTCGATCTCTACTGGCCGCACGGCGGCGCGCTCGAGCCCGCGTTGCGCGCGCGGGAAATCGCACGCGGACGTGATCCGAAACGCGCGGTGCGCGGGCGTTTTCGCGGCTTCCTCGAGTTCGAGCGCGAGCTGCTCGCCGGCGGCGCGCGCCGCGTGGTGTGCGTGTCGAAGCTGGTCGAGGACGAATTCCGGCGCGCGTATCCGGACGCAGCTCCGCGCTTGTGTCGTGTCGACAACGGCGTCGATCTCGCGCGTTTTCGAATCGAGAACCGCGCGACGCTCGGCGCGGCGTTGCGGCGCGAGCTCGAAGTCGGCGACGACGAGCCGTTGATCGCGTTCGCGGCGCGCGAGCCGGAGCTCAAGGGCCTCGCGACGTTGCTCGACGCGCTCGCCGAGTTGCGCGATCGTCCGTGGTGTCTCGTCGCCGCGGGCGCGAAGCATTTCGTTCCCTGGCGACGACGTGCGTTCGTCCGCGGTCTGCGCGAGCGCATCGTCTGGCACCGCGACGTCGATCCCGTCGCGTTGTGGAGCGCCGCCGACCTCTGCGCCGCGCCGACGTTCCGCGACACCAGCGGGCTCGTGATCCTCGAAGCGCTCGCGAGCGGCACTCCCGTCGTCACGACGACCGCGGCCGGCGCGGCGGAAGCGATCGTCGAAGACGCGCAAGGTCGCGTGGTCGCGCCCGGCGATCCCGCGGCGCTCGCGAACGCGCTGCGCGAACTCCTCGATCGTCGAACGCTCGATCGCGAACGCGTGCGCGCCGCCGTGCTCGAGCGCGGCCTCGACAGCAAGCTCGACGAACTCGCGGCGATCGTGCTCGACCTCGCTCGGGCCTAACATGCGCACGTGAGCGAGCCGTCTCGAGTCCTGCGCCGTTGGCTCGCGGCGGCGATCGCGGTCGCGGCCCTCGCGCTCCTCGTCGGCGTCGTCGCGCGCGCGTCGAGTGCAGCGTTCGGCGACGAAGCGATGGCGCTCCTGCGCTACCACTCGAACTTCCGGATCGAAGGCGCGTTGACGTGGGAACTCGAGGGCGAGCGCACGGTCGGCGCGCTCTCGCCGTTGCAGTTCACGTTGCTCGAAGCGACGCAGATCTTCGTCCGCGATCCGTTGCTCGCGCTCGCCGTCGTCGGCATCGGCTCCGGTCTCGTTGCGCTCGCGTTCTGCGTGATGCTCGCCCGCGGCGCGGTGCGCAGCGCGCGCGATGCGACGATCGGTTTCGACGGGTTGGTCGCGTTGGTCGTCGGTCTCGGAGCGAGTGCGCTCGCCGTGCAGATGACCAGCGGCCTCGAGGCGACGCTCGCGATGGCGATGACCGGTGTCTTCACGTGGCTGTGGTCGCAGAGCGAGCGCGTCGACGTCGCCGTCGGCGGCAGCGTGCTCGGCGCGTTCGGCGCGGCGCTGTTCGCGACGCGCGCGGATCTCGGGCTCTACGGCGTCGGCGTGCCGTTGGTCGTCGCCGTGTTCGCGCGCGACGCGCAACGTCGGCAAGCGTTCGTCGCGTTCGGAGTCGCGCTCGCGGGCGTGGCGGCGCTCTCGCTGTGGCTCCAACTCGCGCACGGATTGCCGGTACCGTTGGCGTTCGCGCTCGAGCACGGTGCGCGCGGCCCGCTCGACGCGTGGATCGAACTCGCGCGCTGGCTCGGCGTCACCGCGCCGTTGTGGGGCCTCGTCGTGCTCGAACTCGCGCTGCGCCGCGGCGCGCCGCGCATCGAGCCGCGCGTGTGGGATCTCGCGTTCGGCGTCGTGACGTTGGTGTTCGTGCTCGACGCGACGTTGGGCGCGCCGGCGATCGACGTGTCCTCGTTGCGCTTCCTGCTCGCCGCGGTGCCGCCGCTCGTGTTCCTCGCCGCGCGCGCGGCGGTCGGGTTGCGACGTTGGGCGGAGTGGCGCGGCAAGCGCGTGCCGAACACGGCGCTCTTGTTGCTCGCCGTCGCGGCGGTCGTCGGTTCGTTGCCGGCGTTGTGGAGTCACGTTGCGCTCGCGCGCGAGGCCGCCGTCGCCGGACGCATCGGACGATTCGACGGCGCGCTGTCGCCTGCGCGTTGGCCGGGGCTTCCTGAGCTCGCGCCGATCGCGCCGCCGCCGAACGATCTCGAACGCGGTCGTTTGAAGGTCGCGTGCGCGCCCGCGGGCGAAGTCGGCGCCGCGTTGCCGCTCGCGATCGTGATCGATCTCTCCGGCGCGCACGACGCGCGGATCGCGCGGCGCGGTTTCGACGCGAGGGAGCTGCTCGCCGAGCGGATGCCCGATTGGATCTGGTTGCCGTCGGCGGAAGGCACGGAGTGGTCGCGCGCGCTGCGCGCCGAGCCGGAGTTCGCGAGCGACTACGACGTCTTCGCCGTCGGCGCGTTCGAGATCGCCGTGCGCAGGACGAGCGCGTACCGCACCGAACTCGCGCCGATCGTCGAAGCCCTGCGCGCGCGCTGAACTCTCAACGCAGGCTCATCAACCAACGCACGAGGTCCGCGCGTTCCTGATCGGTCAGCGGCAGGACCGTCATGCGGCTCATCGGGTTGTCGAATTGCGGATCGACCAGGTGCGCGTCGAGCCAGAGCGTCAGGCGTCGTTCGGGATCGGGCTCGGCGAGCACGGCCTCGATGCGCACGCGCTTCTTCTCGTAGTCGGCGGGGCGTTTCGCCTTCAGGTCCGCGGCGATCGCCTCGAACGTGCGCGAACGGTCGACCGCGAGCTTGACCGCTTCGGTCATCACCGGACCGACGATGCCGCCGCGGTCGTCGATCTTGTGGCAGATCACGCAACGTTGACGCGCGAGCTTGCCGCCGAATTCGACGCTGCCGACGATCTCGCCGGGCGCGCGCGGAGGCGGAGGTTCTTCGCAAGCAGCGACGAGCAGACAGACGGACGCGACGGCGTGCTTCCACATTGGAGGGCGCGAAAGTGTAGCGGCGCGGGACGCGCGCGCGAGCGCAGTGCTAACCTCTTCCGCGACGAGATCGTCATGCCGCAAACACCGTCGACTTGCCCGCTGGATTGTCCGGACGCGTGCGGCATTGCGGTCGAGACCGACGACGCCGGGCGCTTCGTCCGGTTGAAGGGCAATCCGGATCACGGTTGGTCGCGCGGCGTGCTCTGCGCGAAGACGTCGATGTACGGCGAGGTGATCGCGAGCCCGACGCGGTTGACGACGCCGCTCGTTCGCGATGAGCGCGACGAGCTCGTCCCCGCGAGTTGGGACCAAGCGCTCGCGCGCATCGTCGAGCGCATGCGCGGCGTGAAGGGCGAGCGCGTGCTCGCCGCGTGGTACGCCGGCAACATGGGGATGGTCTCGCGGCGTTTTCCGTTGCGCGCCATGCACGCGCTCGGCGCGACGTTCGTCGACGGCGGCCTGTGCGACAACACGGCGACCGCGGGGTACGAGTGCGTGCTCGGCGCGGTGATCGGGCCCGATCTGGATTCGATCGTCGACGCGGATTGCGTCGTCTTGTGGGGCGCCGACGTCGCGCGCACCGTGCAGCACCTGCAGCCGAAGCTCTTGAAGCTCGCCAAGGCCGGCGTGCCGATCGTCGCGATCGATCTCTATCGCACCGAGACGATCCAGGCGCTCGAGAAGTGGGGCGGCAAGGGCTTCACGATCGCGCCGGGCAGCGACGCGGCGTTGGCGTTGGTGCTCGCGCGGCTCGCGTTCGAACGCGGGCGCGCCGATCGCGCGTTCCTCGAACGCGAATGCCTCGGCGCGAGCGAGTTCGAAGCGCACGTGCGTTCGACGCTCGACGTCGCGGACGCGGCGCGCGCGACCGGGCTCGAGGCGAGCGCGATCGAAGAGCTCGCGCGGCTCCTGTTCGCCGCGCAACGTCCGTTGCTCAAGACCGGCGTCGGTTGGACGCGTCGGCGTCACGGCGCGATGTCGATGCGCGCCGTGTGTTCCCTCGCCGCGGTGCTCGGCGTCGCGGATCGAGTCCACTACGAGAGCTTCGCGAGCTTCGGCCTCGCCGAAGACGCGCTCGAGCGTCCCGATCTGCGGCCGAACGACTCGCCGGCGAAGCTGGTGCGCCACGTCGCGCTCGGGGAGGAACTCGAGAGCGGTCGCTACGACGCGGTGTTCGTGTGGGGCCACAATCCGGCGGTGACGTGTCCCGACAGTTCGCGCGTGCGGCGCGGGCTCGAGCGCGACGACGTCTTCGTCGTCGTCCACGAACAGTTCTTGACCGAGACCGCCGAGCGCGCGGATGTCGTGTTGCCCGCGGCGACGTTCGTCGAAGTGACCGACGTCTTCCGCAGCTACGGCCATCGCTACATGCAGTTCTCGCGCAAGGCGTGTCGTGCGCCGGGCGCAGCGCGCGGCAATGTCCAAGCGTTCGCCGCGGTCGCGCGTGCACTCGGGCTGCGCCGCGAGACGTGGGACGTCACCGAAGAGTCGTTGTGCGAGGAGTTGCTCGCGGCGTCGAGCTCGCGACTTTCGCCTGCCGATGTCGAACGCATCCGCACCGGCCGGCCGTTCAAGATCACGCCGCCGACGCGCGCGGCGCTCGGCGGTTGGGGCACGCCGAGCGGCAATATCGAGCTCGTGAGCGCCTCCGCGCACGCCGCGGGACAACCGGCGCTCGCGACGTACGTCGCGGACCGCACGGACCGCGAACGCGGCGCGTTCTGGCTCGTCGCCGCGCCGTCGCGCTACACGCACAACTCGACGTTCAGCCACAGCCCGCGCCACGTCGCGTTGAACGGCAAGCCGAGGCTCTTCCTCCATCCGCTCGATGCCGCGTCGCGCAACCTGCGCGACGGCGAGTTCGTGCGCGTGAGCAACGCGCGCGGGGCGCTTTCTCTCGTTCTCGCGTGCACTGCCGACATGCCGCGAGGCCTCGCTCGCGTCGACGGCATGCCGCGCTCCGCCGACGTGCCGGAAGGCGTCGGCATCAACGCGTTGGTGTCGCCCGACGTCTCCGACCTCGGCGACGGCAACGTGCTCTACAGCACGCGGGTCGATGTCGAGCGGGCAACCTAGCCCGGGGAGGCCAGCCGGGAGCGCCGCTTCGCCCTCTTCGTGTAGCATCACTCCGCGTCGCCGCCTGCGAGCTTCGCGCCGCGGCGGCGACCGATGCAGTTTCCCGAGGGATTCGCTCGCATGTCGCTCGTTCGACTCCTTTTGCTGCTTCCGATCGTCTCGTGCGCGGCCGCTTCGCAGTCGCAGCCGACACGCTCCGCCTCCGCGCCATCGACGAACAACGCGGTGCCCGAAGCTTCCGGTGCAGGTGTCGCCGAGGATCGTGCGTCATTGCAAGCATCACCGTCGAGTCCTCTGGCCTCGACCGCCGACCTGACCCGCGAACGCGCGCTGGTCGACGAGTCGAACGCGGCGTTCAACGCGTCCGACCACATCACCGCACGCATCAAAGCTGCTGACGCGGCGGCATCGCTTCTCGCACGACCAGAAGCCGAACAATCAGCTGATTGGCTCACGCTCCTGGACTCCGCTGGTCTCTCGGCGTACCAGGCCGAAGACATGCGCACGGCAAACACTGCGTGGATGCGAGTCATGAAGGCGCGCTCGGCCCTCCTCCCCGATGAACACCCAGAGCTTCAACGGGCATGGTTGTGCCTTGCCGCGACGTTCCACGCCCTCGGCGACTTCCAATCGGCGCGGGCCTTGTTCGAGAAGCTGCTGGAGGTCCGCTCGCGCACGCTTCGCGATGACCATCCCGATCTGCAAGTGGCGCGGCACAACCTTGCCGCCACACTCGTCTCGCTTGGTGACTTTGTTGGCGCGCGGACCTTGTTTGAGAAAGTGCTCGAGGTGGACACCCGCACGCTGCCCGCCGACGACACCGACCTGCAAGCAGCGCGGATGGGCCTGTCCGTCACGATCAAAGCGTTTGGCGATCTCGCGGGTGCGCGCGTCTTGGAGGAGCGGGTGCTCGAGATCCTCTCTCGCACGCTCCCCAATGATCACCCGCTTCTGCAGGCCGCGCGGCAGAACCTCGCGGTGACTCTTTCCCTCCTCGGCGACTTCGCAGGTGCGCGGGAGCTGTGCGAGACGGTTCTCGAGGTCGAATCGCGGACGCTGCCCGAGGATGATCCCGACCTGCAGGCCGCGAGGCGGAACCTTGCCGTGACGATGAAGGAACTCGGGGACCTCACGGGTGCGCGCGCCCTGAGCGAAGATGCGCTCGAGGTCCTGTTGCGGACGCTGCCCGGCGACCACCCATTCGTACAAGCGGCGCGGCAGAATCTCGCCTGGGTGCTCCTATCGATGGGCGAACTTGCGACCGCACGGGCCTTGTTCGAGCAGGTGCTCGAAGTCCGCTCACGTACGCTCTCCGGCGACCACCCAGCAATGCAAACGGTGCGACTGAATCTCGCTGTGACGGTAGCGTGCCAGATGGCTCGTGCACGTCAGACTCTCGCGGTGGATGCAACGAACGCAACGGCGCAGGAGGTGGGGAAGGCGAGGTGTGTCGAGCTCCTGGGCGCGGTGTGTCGCGTGCAGGTGCACTCCGCGCGCGCCTTGGTGGCCAATAGTTCGAGCCGCGAGGCTGAGGAGGGCTGCGCAGCCATGGCTAGGTGGATCGATCAAGTGCTGTCGTTCGCCGGCGGCTACGGCGTGTTCGGTCCCTTGCGTGACTTGGAGTCCGAGTCGTTCGTGCTTTCCGAAGCAACCCGTGGCACGGCGATCGTTTCAGCGGGACTTACACGCCGAGCGGCGAGTGAGTCGAAGGGCGGACGACTGCGTGAGGCCCTGACGGAAGCGAGTGACGAGCTCGCGGGACTCGCACAGAAGGGCACGAGCAGCGAGGAGCTTGATCGCGCACGTTCAAAGCGCGAGTCGGTGGAACGGGAACTGGTTGCTTCGGCGCATGGGCTTTCGGGTCGGACGGAGCGTGGGACCGAGCTGGATGACGAGTCGCTCGCCCGGGAACTCCTAGATCGTGAAGTGGCCGTCGGTGTCCGGCGCTTCCTGAAGTTGAGGGTCGACGTGGTTGACGGACTCGACACCACGGGTCAGTCACCGGTCCGCATCGAGGGCGTCGAGAGTCTGTGTGCGTTCGTCGTCCGAAGTGCGAGCAACGGTGCGGGGGACGGGGTGTCCGCCAAGCTCGAGCTGGTCGACCTCGGGCCAATCGCTCCGATCGAAGCCGCCGTGCGGGCATGGCGCGATGGGCTGGGTGTCGGGAACGACGGCCGCGGGATTGCTGTGCGGGCGACGGTGGAGGCGACTCCACAGCTCCACGCGCTCGGCTCCCGGGTGCGTGAACTGATCTTCGACCCGCTGCTTCCGTCGCTCGCGGGCGCGGATCACATCGTGGTGGCGCTCGATGACGTCTTGCACCTCGTACCGCTGGATGCGTTGCCCTTTGGCGAGAGTTCGCTCGTCGGAGAGCATTGGCGGATCGAGACACGCGCGACGCTTACCGAGCTCCTAGACCGTGCCGAACCATCGCACGACGTCGGCGCGCTCGTGGCATTCGGTGACGTCGAGTACGGCGCGAAGGAGAAGCCCGATTCCGCGGATGCCGCGACTCAGCTCGTCGCGGTCGTGCCACGCGCGAACGAGGACGCCGGCATCTTGAGAGGAGGCCCTTGGTCGGGAGGCTTCTCGGCGCTTCCGGCGACCGGCGTCGAAGTCCGCGGCATCGCGCGATGCTTCGCGGATCGGTTCGGCGCGGGATCTGAGATGGATGTTCGGGAGCACGGCGAGGCTACCCGCGAGCGATTGCTCAGCCTCGCACCCAAGGCGCGCTATCTGCACATCGCAACGCACGGGTGGTTCGCACCGGAGTCGATCAAGTCGTGGAGCGATCCGGGGCCGGTGGACAGGTTGTCCGGGCTTGGGGTTCGGATGAGCGGCGAGGAGCAAGTGCGCGGAATGAGTCCGATGCTGTTGTGTGGCCTCGCGCTTGCGGGCGCAAACCTGCCGGAGAACGCGCTCGGTCGCGTGCCCGGTCTGATCACCGCGGACGAGCTCTCGACGCTCGATCTTTCGAACTGCGAGCTCGTTGTGCTCAGCGCGTGCGATACCAACGTCGGCGAACGCCGAGCAGGTCAAGGTGTCGCGAGCCTGCAGAAGGCCTTGCAGATGGCCGGTGCGCGCAGCGTGATCACTTCTCTCTGGAAGGTCCCGGACGAAGCCACGAAGGACCTGATGCTCGACTTCTATCGCCGCCTCTGGATCGAGACGAAGCCGAAGTGGCAAGCGCTGTGGGAAGCGAAGAAGGAGCTTCGCGACGCCAAGGGCGCCGACGGCAGACCGCTCTACACCCCTCGCGACTGGGCCGCCTGGGTCCTGACCGGCGAGCCGGACTAGGGTCCGCGGTGCCGCGGCGGACGGAATCGTGCCTTCTCCGCGATGCGGATCAAGGACGGCGACGGGGCCAGCCGAAACCGTGGATCCCGCCACGGAACCCCGCCATGACGCATCGACCGCTGCGCGTGCTCGCGCTCGACGACAATCCCGCCGACCTCGATCTCCTGCGCATCCATGTCGCGGAGTTGCGCGTCTCCGCCGTGGAGTTCACGCCGTGCTCGGAGGTCGCGGACGCTTTCGCCGAGCTCGCGAAGTCGACGTACGACGTTCTGTTGCTCGACGAGCGTCTCGGCAACGTCTCCGGTCACGAAGTGCTGTGCGACCTGCGGCGCGCGGGGCACGCGCTGCCGGTGGTTTTGCTCGGCGCGTGCGACGGCGAAGAGTCGGCGACCAGCGCGATCCGCGCAGGAGCCGCCGAGTACTTGTCGAAGCGCGCTCTTTCGTCCGCGCGGCTCGAAGCCGCGATCTCGTGGGCGTTGGAACGGCGACCGGGTGCGTTGCCGACGCGCGCGAACGACACGCGGTCCTTGTGTGTCGACTTGACCGGCGCGATCACGCCGACGCTCGAAGCGGCGCGCGCGTCGCTCGCGTGCGTGTTGGCGGAGAAATCGCTGTCGGAGGCGCAGCGCCGCGAGCTCGGCGAAGCGCGCAAGCTCTGCGGGCTGGCGCTCGACGAGCTCGAACGGATGCTCGACGAAGTTCGGCGCGCCTGAGCGATTGAGCCGCCGTCCGTGCGCGACTATCGTGCGCGCCGTGGATCTCGGACTCGAAGGCTTCGTCGTTCTGATCACCGGCGCGTCGGGCGGCATCGGTCGCGCGCTCGCCGAGGACTTCGCCGCGGAAGGCGCGCGGCTCGTGTTGACCGGGCACACGCGGTTCGACGAGCTCGTGCGTCACGTCGAAGCGCGCCTGTGGAAGGAACGCGCGCTCTGCGTCCGCGCCGACGCGTCGCGGCCGACGGAGATCGAGGCCGCGTTCGCCGCGGGGACCGCGCGCTTCGGACGAGTCGACGTCGCGGTCGCGAACGCGGGCGCGTGGCCGCGCGAGAACCTGCTGCTCCACCGCGCGAGCGAAGAGCGCATCCGCGGCGCGCTCGAAGCGAACTTGCTCAGCGCGCTTTTCACCGTGCGCGCTGCGATGGCGAGCCTCGAACGCACCGGCGCGCGAGCCGACGGCCACGGCGCGTCGATTTGCTTCGTCGGTTCGACCGCCGGGCGTTTCGGCGAACGCCATCACTGCGAGTACGCGGTCGCGAAGGCCGGCTTGTACGGGCTCGTGCGCACGCTGAAGAACGAGATCGTCGAGCTCGATCCCTACGCGCGCGTCAACATGGTCGAGCCGGGCTGGACCGTGACGCACATGGTGCGGCCGGAGCTCGCGCAACCGGGCGTGATCGCGCGCGTGACGCGCACGATGCCGCTGCGGCAACTCGCGCGCGCCGTCGACATCGCGAAAGCGATCGTGCTGCTCTCGTCGCCGACCGCGTCGCGCCACACCAGCGGCCAAGTCCTGACGATCGCGGGCGGAATGGAAGGTCGCGCGCTCTGGGAAGCGAGCGACATCGACGAGGCCGCGGTGCGCGCGCGCGTCGACCATCCGTAGCGTTCTACGCGCCGTGCACGAGCGACGACGCCGCGGCCGCCAGCGCGAACGCGAGCGGGCCGCCGAGCCAGATCCAGGCGCGTGAGCTCAACACTCGTACTCCTGCGCGGTGGAGGGCGATCAACGCTCCGATCGCGACCACCGACTCGGTCACGAACGTCGTGCAGCCCGCGCCGGTGATGCCGAAGCGCGGCACCGCGTAGAAGTTGGCGCCGAGGTTGAGCGCGAGCGCGAAAGCGGTGATCGCGAACTTCGAACGGTTGCTGCCGGTCGCGACGACCGCGGTGACGAACAACGAGCCCGCGTAGATCGCGGTCGACGCGCCGAGCAGCCAACGGAAGCTCGCGCTCGCCGCGCCGGTGCCCGGGTGGAAGAGCTCGAGGATCTCGTACGTCCACGGCCAACACAGTCCGGCCATCGCGCCCGCCGCGGCGAACGTCTTCGGCCCGAGGTTGCCGAGTGCTTCGGCGAGACGTCCCTCCGCGTGGCAACGCATCAACCACGGCAGCGCCGCGAGCGTCACGTACTGCGCGATCATGATCGAGAGCGACATGAAGCGCACCGCGACGTTGTAGTGGCCGAGCTCGGTCTCGCCGACGAACACGCGCACGAACACGTTGTCGATGTAGAAGTACATCTGCGAGCACAACGCCGAGAGTCCGAGCGGCAACGCATCGCGGAAGAAGTTCGGCGCGGGCGGCGGCGCGTCGAGGAGCGGCGGCAACGCGCGCTTCGCGGCGAAGTGGAGGAGCACGTTGGCGATCGTGCTGCCCGCGGCGACGCCGAGGACGTAGAGCGCGGGCTCGCGCACTTCGGCGAGGCGCAGCGCGAGGACGAAGACGAAGCTCATCGTGCTCGCCGCCGAACGCATCATCACCGGCACGCGCCACGAGATGCGGTTGCGGAAGACGACCGCGCCGAGCTCGAGCGCGTGCGTCACCGGATAGAACGACGCGAGCAGGATCCACACCGCGCCGCTCTCGCCTTCGAGCAACGCCCAACCGCCGACGAGGACGACGCCGAGCAAGCCCGCGAGCACGCGGATCCGTCGGCCGGCCGCGAGCACCGCGTGAATGGCTTCCGGATCGGTGGCGGTGCGCTGCACCGCGACTTCGCCGGTGCCGAGGTTCGCGAGCGAATCGAGCCACGCGAACACCGCGAGGTAGAACGTGAAGCGGCCGAACGCGGCGGGCTCGAGCCAATGCGCGAGCAACGCGAAGGTGCCGAGGGTGCAGCTCGCGCTCCACACGCGGCCGACGACCTGGAGCGCGGTACCGCTCCACACTCCGCGCGGCGGTTCCGCGGACGATCGGGCGGCGGGGCGAGCGGCGTTCACGGGGGCGGACATCGAAGCAGGCGCGGGCCGCGGGCGGAAGGACGCGCGGTCGCGAGCTCGCGTCCATGAACGGCCCGAAATGTTGGTAGTCGCGAAGTTCTCCGGCGAATTGGTAGTTCGCGAATCGAGTTCAGATCCAAGTTTCCATCGTCCGAGATTCGAACCGACGCGAGGCGATGGATAGCATCCCCGTCGCTCGCAGGCATCCAGACTCCTTGGCAGGGGGAACCAGCATGAAGATCTTGGCAGTGGCAGGCTGCCTGGCCGTCGTCGCGTTCAGCGGCACGGTCCGGGCTCAATCGACTCTCTACACGTTGCTCGGCGACGCAGCCGACGACGAATTCGGTTGGAGCGTCGCCGGCGCCGGCGACGTCAACAAGGACGGTTACGCCGACATCGTCGTGGGCGCGCGCTACGCGGACGTCAACGGCGTCAACGCGGGACTCGTGCGCGTGTTCAGCGGCAAGACCGGCGTGACGCTCTACAACTGGAAGGGCAGCAAGGCGTACGACCACCTCGGCACCTCGGTCGCCGGCGTCGGTGACATCAACGGTGACGGCTTCGCCGACATCGCGGTCGGAGCCGACGGCACCGATCCGAACGGCTCGGCCTCGGGCTCGGTGGTGATCTACTCCGGCAAGAACGGTTTGGTGATCAGCACCGTCAACGGCGCCGCGGCGAACGACATCGCCGGCACGTCGGTCTCGGCGCTCGGCGACATCAACGGCGACGGCACTCCCGACTTCGTGGTCGGCGCGCCTTGGAACGACAACGGCAACGGCGTCGACAGCGGCAGCGCGCGCGTGATCTCGGGCAAGACGGGGACGGTGCTCTTCACGTTCCTCGGCGACGCGACCAGCGACTACTTCGGCATGACCGTCGCCGGCGCGGGCGACGTCAACAACGACGGCAAGACCGACGTCATGGTCGGCGCGCCGTACGGCGACGGAGCGACCGGCTCCGCGTCGGGCTACGCGCGCGTGTTCTCCGGCGCGAACGGCGCCGTGCTCTACACCAAGCGCGGCGACACCGCGGGCGACAACTTCGGCGCTTCGCTGAGCGGCGCGGGCGACGTCGACGGCGACGGCTGGGGCGACTTCATCGTCGGCGCGCTCTACGACGATCCGACCGGCGTGTCGTCGGGCAGCGCGACCGTCTTCTCCGGCAAGACCGGCAGCGTGATCCACAAGCTCGTCGGCGACGCTGCGACCGATCTCTTCGGTTCGTCGGTCGGCACGCCGGGCGACGTCGATCACGACGGCTTCTCCGATCTGATCGTCGGCATCACGTGGGACGACAACACCGGCATCAACGCCGGCGCGGTGCGCGTGTTCTCGGGCTTCGACGGTCAGGTGCTCTTCACTCTCAACGGCGGCGCCGCGAGCGAGCAATTCGGCTATCAAGTCGCGTCGGTCGGCGACGTCAACAACGACGGCGTGGTCGACTTCGCGGGCACCAGCTACCTCGCGTCGCAACACGGCAATGCCTCGGGCCTCGTGCGAGTCTTCTCGCCGCTGCCGGAACCGGTGTTGACGTACTGCACGTCGAAGGTGAACTCGAAGGGCTGCACCCCCGCGATCAGCTCGAGCGGCCTGCCGAAGGTCAGCGGCACCGCACCGTTCACGATCCGCGCGAGCAACGAACTCTCGAAACACAACGGCTCGCTGATCTACGGCTTCGAGCCGCAACAGACGCCGTTCCAAGGCGGTTGGCTCTGCATGAAGCAGCCGCTCAACCGCTGCAAGTTGCAGAAGAGCGGCGGCACCGCCGGCAATTGCACCGGAGCGTACAGCTTCGACTTCAACAACTTCATCCGCTCCGGCAACGACCCGGCGTTGAAGGCCGGAACGTTCGTGTGCGTCCAATGGTGGTCGCGCGATCTCGCCTCGATCGGCGGCGCGAACACGACCGACGCGCTGCGCTTCGTGATCAGTCCTTGAGCGAGCGCTGAACTTCCACGGGGCCCGTTCGCCGCTCGGCGACCGGGCCCCGCTTCGTTTTTGCAGTCCGGCAGTACGGAGTCAGCGTCGGTACGGAGCCAGCCTCAGCTCCGCCGTTTTCGCCGGGAGGCGATCGGGGAGAACGCACCGGCTTCGGCCGGCGAAAACGGCGGAGCTGAGGCTGGCTCCGTACCGACGCTGACTCCGTACTCCCGTACTGGACGGAACCTCCGACCCGCGCGCGTCGTCGCGTCCTGAGAGAGACTGGGAAGCCCCGACCTCGAGGAGAATCCGATGCGTCTGTCCCGTTTCGTTCGCTCGTCCACACCCGTCCTCGCGCTCGCAGTCGCTGCAGCCTTGGCTCTTCCGCGCTCGGTGCGAGCCTTCACGCTCGGCGGGTGGGCGCTCGGCATCGACCAACGCGACGTCGCCGTCTTCGACGACTTCACCGATCCCGAGGCGAACGACAACGAAGCCGCGAGCGCGAACTTCCCCGGCTACGACGGCGCCGAGCTCGCGATCTGGAAGGCGACGGCGGAATGGGGGAGCGAGCTCTTCGGCGACGGCAGCGGCGATCCGACCCAACCGCTCGGCCTCGGCTCCGGCGACGCGAACTTCGATGCGATCTTCGTCGGCAACGCGACCGGTCCGGGCGGCGCGCATGACAACACGGTCTCCGAGATCGCGGGCCCCGGCGGCGGTTTGCTCGGTATCACCGAAGCCGACGCCGGCGGTTGGCGCATCCGCCTCTACTCCGACATCACGTGGGACGACGATCCGAGCGGTCCGGCGCCCGGCGCGGTCGACCTGCAAGCGGTAATCACGCACGAGTACGGACACGTGCTCGGCCTCGGCCATTCGGTCGTCTCCGGCGCGACGATGTCGGCGACGGCGAGCGGGACTTCGCTCGCCGCGCGCTCGATCGAAGCCGACGACAAGGCCGGTGTGCAATCGATCTACGGCGTGAAGTCGGCGTCGAAGCCGCACATCGCGTCGGTCTCGGGCTCGAGCCCGCTGACGATCCAAGGCGCGAACTTCGACGCGACGTCGAACGAAATCTGGTTCACGCCGTGGCCCGGCACGTCGGCGGCGCCGGTGGTCGTCAGCGGCGTGAGCTCGAGCCTCGGCGGCACGCAGCTCGTCGTCGCGGTGCCGATCGACGCGGGGCCGGGCAACGTGCTCGTGCGCGTGGCGGGGACGAGCGGTGACAAGCTCTCCAACGCCTTCCCGTTCGCGTCGCCGTGGGACGTGACGACGTATTGCGTCGCGAAGACGAACTCGAAGGGCTGCGTGCCTTCGATCGCGTTCGACGGATTGCCGAGCCTCACCGTCGCACCCGGAATCGTCCGCGCGACCGACGTCCTGAACCAGAAGTCCGGCGTCCTCTTCTACGGCACGAGCGGTGCGCTCGCCGCGCCGTTCCTCGGCGGAACCCTGTGCGTCAAGCCGCCGATCCATCGCACCGCCGTCGCGAACTCTGGCGGCAACCCGCCGCCGCTCGATTGTTCGGGCACGTTCACGTTCGACCTGCACGCGTACCTCGCGGCGGGGACGGATCCGGCGTTGGTCGTCGGAGCGCAGATGTGGCTGCAGTTCTGGAGCCGCGATCCGGGCTTCGCGCCGCCGAACAACGTCGGGCTGACCGATGCGCTGTCGGTGTTCGTGATCCCGTGACCTGTGCGGAACCAGCGGTACGGAGCCAGCCTCAGTTCCGCCGTTTTCGCCGGCCGAAGCCGGCGCGTTCTCCGCGATCGCCTCCCGGCGAAAACGGCGGAACTGAGGCTGGCTCCGTACCGCTGGTTCCGCACCACTAGCCGTCCGATTCCATCGACGCGAGGAACGCGTCGGCCTCCGAGATCGACGCTTCCATATCGAGCACCAGCTCGCGCACCTTGTCGTCGATCTCACCGGCTTGCTTGCCGAGCGACGCGATCGCTTGCGCGTTGAGGTTGTGCTTCAGGAAGAGCACGCGATCGTTGAAGGCCGCGAGCACCGGCTGCATCTTCGACTCGGCGCGCTTCATCGACGCGATGAGATCCGCGTAGCGCGCCTTGGTGTCGGCGAGCAACGTGCGGCTCTGCGCTTGGAGGTCCGGCGCGCCGATCTGATCGATCTCGGCCTTCCATTCGGAGAAGAGGTCCTTGGCGACGCGCTCGATCGCATCGATCGACGCGACGACCTCATCGACTTGCTCGTTCGCGTCCTCGTACGCCGACTTCAGGTTCTCGTATTCGTCCTCGAGCTGGTCGCCGTGGAAATCGGTGACGCTCTTGAACGCGGCGAGCGCGCTCTGGAACTCGACCTTGGCGTCCTGCTGCGCGTCGCGACCTTCCTCGACGCGGTCGACGAGGATGTCGCGCTTCTCGACGCCGAACTTCTCCATCACGCCGTAGTAGGCGCTGCTGCAACCGAGGGCGAGGACGAGGCAGCACGTGGCGACGGGGACGAGGTGCTTCATGCCTCCAAGCCTAACGCTGCGAGTCGAGCCGTCGCATGAACGCGCGACGGAGCCGACGGCGGGACTTTCCTTTCGAGCGCGGGCGGAGGAGGATGACGACGATGTCGGGGATCCGAGAGTTCGTGCTCGCAGCGGCGGCGTTCGCGTTCGCGGCGCAGGAGCCGACGTCTCCGCCGCCCGTGAAGGCGATCATCCTCAACGACAACGGTTGGTTCGGTGAGCGCCCGCTCGCAGGAGCCGATGACGAGCGCGCTCGTCGTATTCCGTGGTGGGTCACGGTGTCGGGCGAGCCGAAGAGCACGGGCTGGACGATGCAATCCGGAGAGCCCGGTAGCGCGTGGGGCTATCTCGAAACCGGCAAGGGTGACGCCGTGCGCCAGCCGATTCCCGCGTTCGCGGGAGCACTCCGCATCTCGGGCGATCTCGATGCGCACCCCGGACTCGTGGTGCGCGGCGGGCTGCAAGGGCCGGGCGTGATGACGTTGATCGACGGTGCCGGCGCGCATGCACGCCTCGCGGTACCCACCGATCAGAACGGCGACTTTCGCATCCCGTTGATCGAGTTCGACGCGCTGCTGCCGTTGCCCGCGGTGCCGCGTTTTCAGATCGAGCTCTCGAACGACGGCAGCGACCGGCCGGCGGTATGGGGACCGATCGCCGTTTGGGTCGACTTGCCGTGTCCGCCGGAAGCGGCGTTGCGTCGCATGCTCGTCGAGGAACTCGACTGGATCTTCCGTCTCTGGCTCGACGAAGCGATCGATCGCGTCGGTCCGCGCGAGACGTCGTTCACCTGTCACCTCCTCGACGTCGTCACCGGCGCGAAGCTCTTCACCGCCGAGGCCGTCAGCCAACCGCAGCCGATCTACGAGCTCCTGCTCGACGCGTGGGCCATCGAGAAGGACGAGCGTTGGGGTGCGGCGCTCGAGCGCTACCTAGAAGATCTCCTGACGCTAGGGCTACATCCCGACACCGGCTTGCCGCGTCAGTGGGATTGCGTGCACGACGTGCCGCTCGATCGCGCGGGGCTCGAGATCGCGAAGGCGTTCCACTTCCTGCTCGACGCGAGCGAGAAAGGGCCCGAGAAATTCCGCGAGCGCACGCTCGCCGCCGCGAAGAAGCTCGGCGACACGATCCTCGCCAAGGGCATCTTGCCCGACGGCTCGATCGCGCCGATCTACGTGCCCGCCGACGGCACTCCGCGCACCGACGCGGCATCGTTGCGACGCCTCGACGTCGCGGCCGAGCTCGCGCGCCTCGCGAAAGCGACCGGCGATCGCCGCTACCTCGCCGCCGCCGAGCGCGCGGTCTTCGAGTTCGAGTACACCAACTTCTGGCCGGGCGATTGGAAGAGCATCGACCCGGGCTTCGACGACAGCTTCGGACACTACGGCGCGCGCGCGGTGACGATGCTCGAAGCCTTCCCCGACGATCCGGTTTTTCGCCGCGTCGTCGCGAGCGGTTGGAAGGTCTACGGGCCGCTCTGGATCGACGCGTTGCGTTTCGGCGGCTCGATCGCGGCCGACCAAGTTCGTTGTTGGGATCTGCTCGAACGCTACGCGCGTCTCGAACCGGCCGCGCGCGACGAGTTCCGCCGCACGTTGGCGTTCGCGGTGCGCGCGCACTTCAAGGGCGAGCAGTACGGCAACGGCGCGTGGGGCGACGTCACGTTCTACGACTTCGATCCGAAGACCGGCTTGTCGGTTGGCGACTTGCCGGGCGCGCCCGCGAACTTGTTGTGGGGGCTAGGGCTAGCGTGTCGGCGTGGGCTCGAGCTCCACGACTCGTCCTTCCTGCACGCGAACCTCGATCGCGACACTCTGCGTGCGATGTACACCGCGGTGTTCCTCTCGACGCGCGAGACGTACCGCCGCGCGCACGGCTATTTGTCGACGGAACGCGAACGCGTCGGCGCGAACTCGGCCGGCGGCGAGCTGCGCATCGCGCGCGGCTTGGTCGAGATGCTCGCGAACCTCTGAACGAGGTCAGCTCATCCGCGCGACGTCGCGTTGCTCGCGCAGCGTGATGCCGTACTTGCGCATGCGACGCCACAGCGTCGTGCGACTGATGCCGAGTTCCTTCGCCGCTTGATCGAGGTGTCCGGGATGGCGATTCACGGCGCGCAGCACCAGTTGGTACTCGCGGTCGCCGAGTTGATCGGCCATCGGCACGACCGCGACCGCGCCGCCGGATGCGACCGCGTTGCCGGGTTGCGCTTGGCGGAAGCTGCGCTCGACGAGCTCGGGACTCAGCGCGCCGTCGAGACTGTTGCGCGCGGCGTGACCGAGGATCGCGAAGAACTCGCTGACGTTGCCGGGGAACGCGTAGCTCTTGAACGTGCGCAGCGCTTCCGCCGTGATGCGCAGCGACGGTCCGTGGTCGAGCGCGTAACCGTCGACGAACGCGACCGCGAGGCCGGGCAGGTCCTCGATGCGCTCGCGCAACGGCGGCAGCGCGATCGCCACGACGCGTTCGAGCGCGGCGAAGTCCGCGACCAGGGTGCCGCGTTCGATCAATTCGCCGAGCGGCGCCGAGAGCGAGAAAGACAAGCGCGCTTCGAGCGGTTGGTTCTCGCTGCCGTCGACCGGGACGTACGTGCCTTCGCGCAACGCGCGCGCCAGGCGGCGTTGGGCTTCGTGCGGCAGGCACTCGGGCTCGGCGAGGTGCAGGGTTCCGCCGCGGCAGCGATCGACTTGTCCGCGGTAGACGCGGCGGCCGTTCTTCACCACGCCGAAGATCTCGGTCGCGATGTCGGCGTGGAACGGGTTCGCGCACTGGACGACGCCGATCGGCGCTTCACGGCGCTTGCTGGAGAAGTGGAGCGTGCGCGCGACGAAACGCCGGCCGACGCCGGGCTCGCCGGAGAGGAACACCGGATCGGCGAGGTCGGCGACGCGGCGCACCGCGGAGACGACCGCGCGCATCCGCGTCGAGAACGCGACGACGTTGTGGATCTCGTAGCGCGAACGGAGCTCGCTCTGGAGCGCGTGCAGTTCCGCCTCGAGCCGACGTCGTTGCAGGATCGCTTGGATGCGCGCGACGACTTCCTTGCGGCGCAGCGGCTTGATCAGGTAATCGACCGCGCCGAGCGCCATCGCGTCGATCGCGCCGTCGAGGCTCGCGTAGCCGGTCATCAACACGACGTCGGTCGCGGGATACGCGCGGTGCACGCGGCGCAAGAACTCGAAGCCGTCCATGCCCGGCATGCGGATGTCGCAGAGCACGAGCTCGTGCGGATCGCGGGCGAGCAGATCGAGAGCCGCTTGGGCCGTCGGCGCGCGACCGACTTGGAAACCCTCGCGCGAGAGGACTTCGCTGAGGATTTCGAGGACGATCGGTTCGTCGTCGACTACCAGAATTCGGTCGAGCATGATTTGACGACATGCCCGTGGACGGACTCCCCTCGAGTTCGTGATGGCGACGCGAGAAACTGCCCTCGAGGGTCCCCGCCCAGGGACATCGAAGTAGGTGCGAGTTTCGCGCGCGATTATCGCGACGGCGCGGACGCTCGATCAAGTGAGAAGGTCGGCACCCGCGGCGGATTTCACTGCGCGCGACCGAAGAGCAGCTGCGCCGCGAGCCACGTCTTCGCGTCGCGCGGCGGCGTTTCGAGAAGCTCACTCGGGGAGCAGCGGACGATCTCGAGCTCCTCGTCGGGGTCCTGGGCCCGTTTTGCGCCGGTGACGCGCGTGACGTCGCGCGCGTGAAACACCGTCATCAGCTCGGAGCAGAAACCCGGCGCCGCGAAAAACTCGGCGAGCTTCGACCAATGCTCGGAGCGATACCCAGTTTCCTCCTCGAGCTCCCGTTGCGCCGCGACCAACGGATCCTCGTCGCGCTCGATGCGCCCGGCCGGGAGCTCGACCAACCAATCGCCGACCGCGTGTCTGTACTGACGCACGAGGACGAGCCGCCCGTCGTCGAGCTGCGCCGCGATCGCGACCGCGCCGGGGTGATCGATGATCGTCAGGTCCTGCTTCAGGCCGGACGGAAGAGTGAGTTGCTCGCGACGCACGTCGAACACGCGCGCGGAGTAGACGAGCTCGCTCGACTGCAATCGAACGTCGGGGTGTCGGTTCATCTTTGCTGCGCGGCCTTCGCGGCCGATTCCACGAGCGTTTCGCGCGGCGTGCGCGAACTCACTCGTCGTTCGACTTGCGGCCTCGACGTTCACCGATCGGATCGGACTCGGCCGCGCGTTCGAGTCCCGCGAGGAACGCGAAGACCGAATTTGCGAGATCGGCGCGTCCGAATTGATGGCACTTGTCGGCGAACTTCCTCAGGTGCCGCGCGACGCTCGGTACAGCTTTGAGCACCGGACCATCCGGCCGCGCTTTCTCTTCGGTGCGCGTTCGAATGCTTTCGATCTGGGCTTCGAGGTCCGCGATGCGTTGATCGTCGGACCGACGGTTGTAGGCACGTTTTCCGTTCATCGGTCGAGGTTGGGGAGCGCGAGTCCGTCCAAGGAGAATCCGAATCCCGAGCGCCGTGTGTCGGTGCTCGTGCGAACGCAAGACGAGGGAAGCTCGTGTCTCCAAACGCTCCGTGGCCAAGCCGGGGCGCCCGCAGAATGCGGCAGCCGGGGAGGATATCGACTCGCCGCGTCCGGTAACAACGGTCGTGCGCAAGACTGTCGTCGCGCGTTGCCCGCGGATCGCCCCGGCGCTAGACTCTTTGCCCTTATCTCCGCCACGGCCGAGCCGGCGCCCGCCGTCGTTGCCTGTCGGTCTCGGAGGGCTCTCGTGCACGAAGACGTCGAACGTATCCTCTTCAACGAGCAGCAGATCGTCGCGGGCATCGATCGAGTCGCCGAAGAGGTGACTCGCGCCTACCGCGGCCGTGATTTCACGGTCGTCAGCGTCCTCAAGGGCGCGTGCATCTTCGCCTCGGACCTGATCCGGCGCATACCGATTCCCCTCGAGCTCGCGTTCGTCAGCGCGTCGAGCTACGGCGCCGGTACACAAGCCCGAGAACTGGTCCTCAATTTCTTTCCGGCCGAGAGCGAACTCGCGGGCCGCAACCTGTTGCTCGTCGACGACATCCTCGACACCGGACGGACGCTCTCGCGCTTGGTCGACGAGCTCGTGCAGCGCGGCGCCGCCGAGGTGCGCACGTGCGTGTTCCTCGACAAGCCCGCGCGCCGCGCCGTCGATTTCCACGCGGACTTCCGCGCGTTCGAGGTCGATGACCTGTTCGTCGTCGGCTACGGCCTCGACTTCGCCGGACGTTATCGCAACTTGCCTTTCGTCGGAGCCCTGAAGCAGGAGTGCTGGTCGCGCTCCCGCCCCGGCACCCGATCGCCCCCCCGATCGGATGGCGTGTGAGCCCAAACGCCGTGGTCCAACACATCGCCGTGGAGCCCGAGCAGTCGGGCATGCAGCTCGACGAGTTCCTCGCGCGAGCTTTCCCCGAGGTCAAGAAGAGCTTCCTGCGCGGCGTCGTCCGTTCGGGCCGCGTCTCGATCAACGGCGCGCCGGTCTGGTCTTCCCATCGACTGCGCGAGAACGACGTGATCGGCCTCGAGCTCGAAGACGACGAGATCGCGGCCCAGGAGCGTTCGCTGAACGCGCTCGAGGCGCCGCTGGTGATCCTCGCGGAGAACGAGCACGTGATCGCGATCGACAAGCCGACCGGCCTCGCGGTCGAGCCCGAGCGCGACATCGAGCGCCCGAACGTCCTCGACGGCCTCGTCGAACTCTCGCGTTCGCGCGGTCCGGGCTTGCTCGGTCGCGGCGAGTTCCGTCCGCGGCTCGTCCACCGACTCGACAAGGACACCAGCGGCGTCGTGCTCTTCGCGAAGACGTTGGAGGCCGAACAGAAGCTGCGCGAGGGCTTCGACGGGGGCACGATCGCGAAGGAATACCTGGCGTTGGTCGAGGGCGAACATCCGCTCGACGACGGCGCGCGCGCGGTGATCGATCTCCCGATCGGCCCCGACAAGCGCAAGAGCGGCGCGATGTGCGTCGCGACCGACGGCAAGGCGGCGCGCACCGAGATCGCGGTCGCGGAGCGCTTCCACGGTTACACGCTGCTCGTCGCGCGACCGTTGACCGGCCGCACGCACCAGATTCGCGTGCACCTCGCGCACGAGGGCTTTCCTCTCGTCGTCGATCCCTACTACGGACGGCGGCGCGCGTTGCTGCTCTCCGAGCTCAAGGACGACTACCGCAAGAAGCGTGGCGAACAGGAACGCCCGCTGATCGAGCGCACGACGCTCCACGCGGCGGCGATCGAGTACGACGGCGTCGACGGCACGCGCGTGCGCGTCGAATCGCCGCTCCCGAAGGATTTCGCGCGCGTGCTGAAGCAGCTCGGGAAAGTGCGAGCCCACCGACGATGAGGATCAAGCAACGACTGGAAGACTTCCGAGTGCGCGAGCTCCTGCGCCCGGACTTCGTGACCGCGACCGGTGAATGGCGCGTGTACCGCGTCACGAAGAAGAAGATGACGTCGATGGAGGCCGCCGCCGCGTTGGCGCGCGAGGCCGGCGTCGGCGCCGGTGAAGTCTTCATGGCGGGCTTCAAGGACCGCCAAGGGATCACGACGCAACACATGGCCGTGCACCACGGCAAGGAAGTGACGATCGCCGCGAGCGATCTGAAGGTCGAGGGCATCGGTTTCGCCGAGCGCGAGCTCACGAGCCGCGACAGCGACGGCAATGCGTTCGAACTCGTCGTGCGCGGCCTCGATCAGGAAGAGCTCGCCGTCCTGCGCGGCAACTTGCAGGTCGTGCGCGATGTCGGGCTCGTCAACTACTTCGACGAGCAGCGCTTCGGCAACCTGCGCCACGGTCAGGGTTGGATCGCGCTCGATCTGTTGCACGGCGAGCATGAGAAGGCGCTCAAGCAACTGCTCGCGACGCCGTCCGCCGCCGACGATCCGAAGACCAAATCGTTCCGCACCGCGCTCCACCACAGTTGGGGCAACTGGGCCGAATGCCGCGACATCGCGGGGCGCTTCGGCCAACACCACTCGGTGTTCGAGCACCTCAAGAAGAACCGCGACGACTTCGCAGGCGCGTTCTATCACTTGGCGTCGCGGCTGCGCTTGATCCACCTCTACGCGTACCAATCGCACCTCTGGAACCGCGCGGTCGCCGGTCTCGTGCGCGCGCGGACCGAACGCAGCGAACGCCGCGTCGTCGATTCGGAGGAAGGCCCGCTGGTCTATCCGCTGTCGCGCGAGAAGGTCGCCGACCTCGGGGAGAGCTTCCGTCTGCCCGGGCCGCGCCTCGAGGACGTGACGAATGTCGAGCAGCGACGCGCGCTCGAAGAAGTCCTCGCGCGCGACCACATCCTGCCGCCGGATTTCGACATCCGCGGCGTCAGCGGTTTCCAGCTGAAGGGCGAGGACCGTCCGCTCTTCATCACGCCGGGACACTTGCGCGTGCGGCCGTCGGAGCCGGACGAGGAGAATCGCGGGATGGCGCTCGTCAAGATGCGCTTCGATCTGCCGCGCGGCGCGTACGCCACGTTGGTCGTGCGACGCATGCTCGCGCGTCCGCTCGCCGAAGGCGCGGAAGGCGACGAGACGTCGAGCTCGGAAGCTCCGCGTCGCGACGACACGCGCGAACGCGACGAACGTCCGTACCGCGGCCACGGTTACTCGAGCGGCGGCGATCGAGGAAGCGACGACCGTCGTCCGCGCGACTTCCACCGCGAGGGCGGCGATCGTGGGCAACGGCCGTGGACTCCGAACGCGCGCAACGATCGTCCGTACCGCCCGCGCTCCGACGACTCCCGTGGAAGCGGCAACTTCCGTCCGCGTTCCGAT
This sequence comes from Planctomycetota bacterium, assembly GCA_021413885.1. Classification (GTDB taxonomy): domain Bacteria; phylum Planctomycetota; class UBA1135; order UBA1135; genus JACRIN01. Next base: position 289,286 of record JAIOPM010000057.1, on the reverse strand, counting down.
GACTCGCGCGGCGCCGGCAACTTCCGACGTGAAGGCGGCGACCGGCCGTACCGACCGCGGCCCGACGATCGGCGCGGTTCCTACGACCGTCCGTTCCGGCCGCGCGAAGACGATCGCGGTCGCAGCGAGCCTCGACGCGAAGGCGGCGATCGTCCGTATCGCCCGTGGAGTCCGCCGAGCGACCGCGGCTATCGTCCGCGCTCCGACGACAACCGCGGTCCGCGCGGACCCGGCGAGTTCCGACGCGAAGGCGGCTACCGACCGTACCGACCCGCGGGCGACGGCGATCGCTCGTACCGTCCGCGTCCCGACGATCGAGGACCGAGCAACGATCGCGGCGGCAACTCCGGCGGCGGGGCACGTCCGTATCGCGCTCCGTATGGACACGGTGGCGGACGTGACGCCGGACGCGACAGCGGCGGCGATCGCGGTCGTTCCGATCGACCGCAACGTGGTCCGTTCCGACCGCGCGGCTTCGGACGCGGACGCGACGAGCGCTCCGGCGGCGATCGCCCGCTAAGATGACGCGTCCGCCGCGCGCGGAATTCTCTAGAGGAGAGCGATGAGCGAACAACTGGTGGTCGGCGTGATCGGCGGTTCGGGCCTGTACGAGATCGACGGGCTGACCGACGTCCGCGAAGTCCAACTCTCGACGCCGTTCGGCGCGCCGAGCGATGCGTTCATTCTCGGCAACCTCGGCGGCGTGCCGATGGTGTTCCTGCCGCGCCACGGTCGCGGCCACCGCATCTCGCCCTCCGAGATCAATTTCCGCGCGAACATCTGGGGGCTCAAGAAGCTCGGCGTCACGCGCATCCTCTCGATCTCCGCGGTCGGTTCGATGCGCGAGGACATCCAGCCCGGCGATTTCGTCGTGATCGATCAGTTCATCGATCGCACGCGCCACCGGCCCGACACGTTCTTCACCGACGGCGTCGTCGCGCACGTGATGTTCGCCGATCCGGTGTGCGACGAAGTGCGCAAGGTGTTCCTCGGCGCGACCAAGCAGATCGGCGTCAAGGCGCACGACGGCGGCACGTACGTGAACATGGAAGGCCCGCAGTTCTCGACGCGTGCGGAGTCGAAGCTCTACCGTTCGTGGGGCGTCGACGTGATCGGCATGACCAACCTGCAAGAGGCGAAGCTCGCCCGCGAAGCCGAGATCTGCTACGCGACGCTCGCGATGGCGACCGACTACGACTGCTGGTACGAAGGCCACGACGACGTCACGGTCGAGGCGATCCTCGCGGTGATGCACAAGAACATCGGGAACGCGCGCAACGTGATCAAGGCGGCGGTGCCGCTGTTCGCCGGTCACCGCGGCTGCCGCTGCGGGAGCGCGCTCCAATTCGCGATCATGACCGCGAAGGACCGCATTGCGCCCGAAGCGCAGACGCGTCTCGGGCTGCTGATCGACAAGTACTTGGTCTGAAGCGTTCCGCCATGAAGGCGGAGGAGGAGCGGAGCATGGGTTCGCGACGCCGCGTACGTTCGGTTCTCGCCGCGAGGACCGCGTCGGTCTTGGTGCTCACGGTCGTCGGCGCGTGCCGCTCGGAGCCGAAGATCCCGAAGGGCTTGCTCGAGAGTTTGCCGCCGAGCCCGACCGTGTTGAGCGGCGACCACGTCGGTCCCGGGGTGACCGCGGGCACTTCGGGAACGGCGCGTTTCGCGCGCGTGATCCACGCGCGCTTCGATCCGGCGCGCGCGCTCGAGGAGACGCGCTTCGTCGATCGCTTCTACCGCGCGCCGGCGAACGAAGGCTTCGATCTCGTGCTCGATCACGTCGCGGAACGTTTGCGCGCCGCCGGCTTCGGTTCGAAGGACGGCTTCGAGCTCGAGTTCCTTTCCAGTGAGCTCACTTCGAAGGCCTGGATGCAGGACCGTCGCTCGCCCGCCGAGGCGTGGACTCCGCTGCGCGCTCGTCTCGCGTTGGTCGACGCGGCCGGCGCGCAACGCGTGCTGCACGCCTTCGAGAAGAGCGAAGACGTCGACCGCGTGATGTTGCCGATCAACGCGCCGTCCGCCGACGTGTCGGGCGGCGTCGCGCTCGGCCTCGATTCGCTCGACGCCGGCGAGATCCTCGTCACGACCGCGTCGCCGGTGCCGAACGTGCTGAAGCGCGCGCACGAGCTCGGCGCGAAGGCGGTGATCTCGAGCTACCTCGAGGCCTACAACGCCGATCCGAGCCCCGCGCAACGGGACACGCGAGCGATCCAATTCTCGAGCGTGCCGTACGGCACGCCGATCCCGGTCGCGCGCATCTCGCCGGCGTCGTTCGAGGCGATTCGCGCGGCGTGCGAGCGCGCGCCCGAGACGCGCCTCGCGTTCTCCGCCGAAGTGCGCTTCGAGCAGAAGCCGCTGCGTACGTTGGTCGCGCGTGTCGTCGGCCGCGATCGCCCGCAGGAAGCGGTCGCGATCGCGAGCCACGTGCAGGAACCCGGCGCGTGCGACAACGCGACCGGCGTCGCCGGCATGCTCGAGTCCGCGATCGGTCTCGTCGCCGCGATCGAAGCCGGCGAGCTCCCGCGTCCGTCGCGCACGTTGGTCTTCCTGTGGGGCGACGAGTTCCGTCAGACGTCGGAGTGGCTCGCGCAGACCAAGTTGACTCCGGTCGCCGGGCTCTCGTCCGACATGACCGGCGAATCGCGCGAGCGCACCGGCGCGATCGCGTTGCTCGAGCGCATGCCCGATCCCGCGGCGATCACGCCGCTCGAACCCGATCACCACACGCCGTGGGGCGCGGGCACGGTCGATCCCGGCAGCCTGCGACCGAACGGCGTCGCGATCGTCGCGCGTTGCGCGATCCACGACGTCGCCGCGCTCGACGGTGGTTGGAAGACGGCCGAGCATCCGTACGAAGGCGGCTCCGACCACGACATCTTCATCGCGAAGGGCATTCCGGCCGCGTTGTTCTGGCACTTCACCGACTTCGCGTACCACACGAGCCTCGACCGCATGGACGACGTCGACCCGAGCGAGATGCGCCGCACGGCGGCCGCGTTGCTCGCGACCGCGCTCGCGCTCGCCGATCCGTGCGCCGCCGATCTGCAGCGCTACCTCGAGTCGTTGAACGAGGAACTGCTCGTGCGCACGCGCGCCGCGGAGAAAGTCCAGGACGAAGCTCTCGCGCAGAGCTGGCGCGATTGGTGCGTCGGCGCGCGTCATTGGTTGCGCAGCGAATGCCTGCGCTTGCCCCCGCCGGTTCCGGCGGAAGCGACCTCGAAGCCGTGAACGAGCCCAACACCGCTCCCGGATACGACCGTCGCACGTTCCTCGGCGGAGGCGCCGCCGCGTGGGCCCTTGCGTGCGCCGCGCCCGCGAATCAGGAGCGCACCGTCGCCGCGCCGAAGACGTCGACGCCGCGCACCGGTTTTCCGTTGTTGGTCGGCAGCGCCAACGCGCTCGTCGGCATGCAGCGCTTCTACAAGGACCTCGCCGACGGCGGCGATCCGCTCGACGTCGCCGTCGAAGTGTGCAAGGTGCAAGAGGCCGACCCCGAGGACCAATCGGTCGGACTCGGCGGCTTGCCGAACGAGGACGGCGTCGTGCAGCTCGACGCCGCGTGCATGTACGGACCGACGCACAAGTCCGGCGCCGTTGCGTGCATCGAGAACATCCTGCACCCGAGCGAAGTCGCGAAGTTGGTGATGCAGCGCACCGATCACTGCCTGCTCGTCGGCAAGGGCGCGTACGAGTTCGCGCGCGCGCACGGGTTCCCGCACGTCGAGCTTCTGACCGAAGCGTCGCGCAAGGCGTGGCTCGAATGGAAGGAGCGCCTGAGCTCCGACGACGATTGGCTGCAGGAGCGCGAGCCGCCGAAGCCGCCGAAGAACGCGTCGCTCGAAAGCGCGGACTGGCAGCGCGTCGCTTCGCGTTCCGCGTGGAAACGGCCGACCGGTACGATCCACGTCTCCGCGCTCTCGACGCGCGGCGAAGTCGCCTGCTGCACGACGACCTCCGGCCTCGCGTTCAAGATCCCGGGCCGCGTCGGCGACTCGCCGATCATCGGCGCGGGGCTCTACTGCGATCAGGAGTGCGGCAGCGCCGGCGCGACCGGCCGCGGCGAAGCATCGATCCTCGCCAACGGCAGCTTCGCGATCGTCGAGCTCCTGCGTCAGGGCGCCGCGCCGCTCGACGCGGCGAAGGAAGCGCTGCGGCGCGTCGTGCGTCAGGCGCAGCGGCTCTCGAAGTGGCAACCCGAGATGGTCGATGCCGACGGGCGTCCGAGCTTCAACCTGCAGTTCTACACGCTCGATCTCTCCGGCCGTTTCGCCGGCGTGAGCCTCAAGGGCGGCAAGTTCGCGGTCGCGGATCCCGAGCGCGGCCCGCGCCACGAAGAGCTCGCGGTGCTCGACGCGTGACGTCGCGGCCGCGCGCTACTCGCGCGGCGCGCGCATCGAGTCGAGCAGCTCGGCTTCGGTGAGTTTGCCGTCCTGGTCGGTGTCGAGCGCCGCGAAGACCGCGGTCGTGCGCACGGAGAGTTGCATCGCCGCGCGCAGACCTTCGAGGTCCGCCAACGTGACGCCACCGTCGTCGTCGAGGTCGAGGCGCCGGAAGATCGGCACCGGCCCGACGATCTGCGCCGGTTGCGGCGTGGTCTGGTAACCCTGTTCGCGCGGCGTGATCTGACCGAAGAGCGCGTCGATCGACTTCGGCGAGTCGGCGGGATCGATGATCGCGAGCTCGGGCGTGTAGGTGGCGGAGAGCAGCTCGGCGAAGAGGACCAACTCTTGTCCTTCGAGCTCGCCGGACTCGTCGCGGTCGAGCTTGTCGAGCACGACGTCCGCGGGCACTTCAGTGCGCTCGTAGTCGCCGAGCAGTTTTGTCAACTCGTCGAGGTCGAGCGCCGAGTCGCCCGACAGGTCGTACGCGTTGCGCAACTGCTCCGCGTTGCGCGTCGGCACCAACTTCTCGGCGACCTTCGCGCGCGGCGGACGGAAACCGCCGGTGCGCTCGCGCACCTCGGTGTAACGGGCCTCGAATTCTTCCGGCGTGATCCGACCGTCGTGATCGGCGTCGTACACCGCGAAGGAGTTGCGGTCGAGCGTCAGAGCCTCGGCGCTCTCGCGGAACGAGATCCAACCGTTCTGGTCGTAGTCGCACGCGTGGAAGTAGGTCGACGGCTTGTCGTCGGCGAGGTCGGCGGCCTTCGGTTCTTCGTCGCGCTTGGTCGGCGGCGGAGTCGCGGTCTTGAGCGGCGGGAGCGCGGCGGAGCCGAGCGGCGTCGGCGCGGGCAGTGCGGGCGGCGGAAAGTTGACCGGCGCGGCGCGCGGTGCGGCCTTGGCCTTCGCCGGCGCCGCGTGGGCGGGCGCGTGGTGCGGCTTCTTCTTGCCCTTGCCGTGGTGCTTTTGCGGCGCGGCGACGGCGACCGAGGCGAACAGCAAGACGAACAGCGCGGTGAGCTTCATCGGAATTCAGAGGATCGACGACCGGCGAAGGAGACGCAAGGGGAGGACGGGTTTAGGCGAGGCGGCGCGGTTTGGCGCTGCGCCGGCGCGACGCGGCGCCGCGCGCGACGAATCCGCGTTGGCCGCGTGCGAGCGCGCGCACGGCGGTGCGGGCGCGCGAACGACCTTGGAACGCGAGCGCGAGCGCCAACGCTTCGTGGACGTGGTCGACCAAGTGGATCTCGAGACGGTTGCGGATCTCGGGCGAGAGGCGCAGCAGCTCCTCGCTGTTCTTCGCCGGCACGATCACCGCGCGCAGTCCGGCGCGCGCCGCGGCGAGCAGCTTCTCGCGCAACCCGCCGATCGGCAGCACCGCGCCGAGCAACGACATCTCGCCGGTCAGCGCGACGTCGTGGCGCACCGGCGTGCGCGTCAGCAACGACACGAGCGACGTCGCGACCGCGACGCCCGCCGACGGTCCGTCCTTCGGCGTCGCGCCGGACGGGAAGTGGATGTGGATGTCGAGGCCTTCGAGCGTGTCCTCGGGCAGGCCGAGTTCCGCGAGCTGCGAACGCGTCCACGACATCGCCGTCGCGACCGACTCGCGCATCACGTCGCCGAGCGATCCGGTCAGGATCGTGCGTCCGCCGCCGGGCATCACCAACGCCTCGATCGGCAACGTCGAGCCCCCGGCGGTCGTCCACGCGAGTCCCGTCGTCACGCCGACGCGCGGGCCTTGGAAGTGGAGCTCTTGGTCGAGGTTGGCGGGCCCGAGCAGCTCGAGCAGATTCTCCTTCTTCACGTCGAGGCCCGAGAGCCCCTGCACGACGCGCACCGCCGCCTTGCGCGCGAGCGAATCGAGCACGCGCTGCAACTGCCGCACGCCCGCTTCGTCGGTGTAGTTGCGCACGATCTCGACCTGCGCCGCGGGGCTGACGCGGAATTGGTGCGACGTCAGGCCGGCGTTGACGCGCGCGCGGTCGAGCAGGTGCTCGCGCGCGATCGCCAGCTTCTCGCTCTCGGTGTAGCTCTCGAAGCGAATCATCTCGAGCCGATCCGCCACCGCCTCCGACATGGCGCCCATGTCGTTCGCGGTCGCGAGGAACACGCAGTGCGAGAGATCGAACGGCACGCCGAGGTATTGGTCGAGGAACGCCTTGTTCTGTTCGGGATCGAGGATCGCGAGCAACGCGCCGCCGGTCCCTTCCTTGTTGCCGATCTGCGTCTTGTCGATCTCGTCGAGCAGGATCACCGGGTTCGAGCTCTTCGCGCGGTGGATGCCTTGCAGGATGCGACCCGCGACCGCGCCGGGTTGGCCGTACGGCGAACCGACGAACTCGCTCTCGTGGATCGCGCCGCCGACCGGCACGTGCACGAATGCGCGGCCGAGCGCTTCGGCGACCGCACGCGCCATCGACGTCTTGCCGGTGCCCGGCGGACCGACGAAGCACAACACGGTGCCGCGCGCCTCGCCGTCGAGCGAACGCACCGCGAGGAACTCGCCGACGCGGTCCTTCACGTCGGTCAGGCTGGTGTGGCTCTTCGCCAGGATTTCGGCGACGCGCGTGTACGAGAGGTCGACGCGTTCCTCGCGCTCCTTGTTCCACGGGAGCTCGAGCACCCATTCGATCCATTGGCGGATGCGCGCGGCTTCGGTTGAGCCCGGCGCGGCGCGGCGGAAGTGCGCGATCTCGCGGCGCAGACGATCGCGCGCGGCGGACGGCAGTTTGATCTTCGCGAGCTCTTCGTCGAACTCGCGCGCCTCGTTCTCGACCGGGTCGGCGGTGCCGAGCTCGCCCTGGATCACCGCAAGTTGTTCTTTGAGGAAGTCGCGGCGCAGGCGCTCTTGGACCTTCTCGCGCAGGTCGCCGGCCATCTCGCCCTTCGCGAGTTCGCGGCGCACGGCCTCGATCAGGTGCTCGAGCCGCTTCTCGACGTCGGACTCGGCGAGCAGCGCCGCCGCCGCCGCGTACGGCAGGTGCAGACGCGACGCCGCGAGGTCCGCGGCGCGGCCGGGATCCTTCGCGTTGCGCGCGAGCAGGCGCGAGAGCTCCGACGACGTGCGCGGGTCCTTCTCGGAGAGCGTGTGGACCAGGGTCACGAGCTCGGCGACTTTCGGCTCGATCCGTTCGCGCTCGGCGGCGTCGGAAACGTCCTCGACCACCGCCATGCCGCGCGCCGAGAAGCCGCCCGCGCGCCGACGCACGCCGATCAGCGCGACGCGGCGCAGGCCTTCGAAGGTGACGCGCTCGGACCCGTCGTCGAGCGGCACGCGATCCATCAACCGGCACAGGCAACCGACGGTCGCGAGCGCGTCCGCCGTCGGCTCGCGCGTCGGGTCGCTCATCGGCACCGCGATCGCGAGGCCGCCGAGGCCTTCCGTCTGCTTCAACGCGGCGAGGTTCTCGTCGCGCGAGATGTGCAGCGTGGCGACGGTGTGGGGGAACAGGATGCTCGAACGAACGAGCACCAGCGGCAAGCGGGGATCGGAAGTCATCGGAGTTCGGGGGAGGCCCATGTATCGATCCATGGGACACCGCGGGTTCTGTCCAAGTCGCGCACTCGCGACCTACGAACCGCTAGACCGAGCTCACTCGCCGCGGATGCGGAAGAAACTGCCTACTCGGGCTTGAAGGTGCGAAGCGACTACGCGCTCGTGAGTTCGAGCAACGCTTCGCTGACGCGATCGACCTCGGCGTCCGTGAGGAACGGATGCACCGGAAGGCACAGGACTTCGCGAGAGAGAGCTTCCGCCACGGGGAAGTCGCCCGGGCCGTAGCCCCACGACTTCGCCACCGGTTGCAAGTGCACCGGCGTCGGGTAGTGGACGCCGCAGAACATCTGGCGCTCGGCGAGCTTCTTCAGGACCTCGTCCCGCGACCGCGAGCCGCGGATACGCACCGTGTATTGGTGGTAGACGTGGACGGAGTTCGCGGCGAGCTTCAACGGCGTGACGCCCTTCGCTCCCGCGAGGTTCTTGTCGTAGCGCGCGGCGATCTGGCGGCGGCGCACGTTCCAGCCTTCGAGGCGGGGGAACTTCACGTTGAGCACCGCGCCTTGGAACGCTTGCAGCCGCGAGTTCGTGCCGAGCTCGGTGTGCGTGTACTTCGCCGGACTGCCGTGGTCTCGCAGGCGCTTCGCGCGCGCCGCGATGTCCGCGTTCTTGGTGACGATCAAGCCGCCTTCGCCGCACGCGCCGAGGTTCTTCGTCGGATAGAAGGAGTAGGTGCCGGCCTCGCCGAGCTCGCCGCACGAAACGCCGTCGCGCTTCGCGCCGTGGCATTGCGCGCCGTCCTCGAGGATCTTCAAACCGCGCTTGTCGGCGAGCGCGCGCAACGCACGCATGTCGGCGAGCTGGCCGTAGAGGTGCACCGGCAGGATGCAGGTCGTCTTGGCGTCGATCGCCGCTTCGGCCTTCTTCGGATCGAGCAGCGCGGTGTCGGGATCGACGTCGGCGAGCCGCGGCGTCGCGCCGATCCACGCGATGCAGGACGCGCTCGCGAAGAACGTGAACGGCGACGTGACGACGGAATCGCCGCACTTCACGCCGACCGCGAGCAGGCCGAGGATCAGCGCGTCGGTCCCGGTCGCGACCGCGATGCCGTGCGGCACGTTGCAGTACGCGGCGAAGTCGCGTTCGAGCTTCTCCACCTCGGGCCCGAGGATGTACGTGCCGCTGCGCAGCACGCGCAGGACGGCTTCTTCGAGAGCGGGCCCGAGCTCGGCGCGTTCGGCGGCGAGGTCGACGGGGGCGATCGGTTTCGTTGCGGTGGCGGTCATGGTGCGAAGTCCGACGAAGGTGTCAGGGTTTCGGTTCGACGTAGTGCGCCATGACACTGTGACGGCGCCCGTAGCCAAAGTAGATCACGAGGCCGAGCACGAGCCAGATCCCGAGGCGCCACCAATTCTCGTGGGGCAGCGAGAGCATCAGTGTGAGGCACGAGAGGATGCCGAGTATCGGGACGAGGGGCACGAACGGGCAGCGGAACGGACGCTCGGCTTGCGGATTCGAGCGACGCATCACGAGCACCGCCGCGCACACGATCACGAACGCGAACAGCGTCCCGATGTTGCACATCTCCGAGAGGATGCCGATCGGCAGGAACGAAGCGAGCACCGCGACGAAGAGTCCGACCAGCATCTGCGCCTTGTGCGGCGTCTTGAACTTCGGATGGACGGCCGCGAAGAAGGTCTTGGGGACGAGTCCATCCCGCGCCATCGCGAGGAAGACGCGCGGACCACTCAGCATCATCACGAGCAACACGGAGGTGATGCCCGCGACGCCGGCCGCGGCGATCATGAACTCGACGTGGCCGAGTCCGATCTGGCTGAAGGCCGTGGAGATCGGCGCGGCGACGTCGATCTGGTCGTACTTCACCATGCCGGTGATCACCGCGACGACCGCGATGTAGAGCACGGTGCAGATGATCAGCGAGGCGATGATGCCGATCGGCACGTCGCGTTGAGGGTTCTTCGCTTCCTCGGCCTGCGTCGACACCGCGTCGAAGCCGATGTACGCGAAGAAGATGATCGCCGCGCCCGCGAGCACGCCGACAGGTTTGCCGGCCGCGTCGACGGAGCCGAAGGTGTGCCCGAACAGGTTCAGACCGCCGTAGCCGAAAGGCGCGAGCGGCGTCCAGTTGTCCGGATTGATGTAGAAGGCGCCGACGATGATCACGAAGAGCACGACTGCGACCTTGACGAAGACCATCACGGCGTTGAAGCGCGCGCTCTCCTGGATGCCCTTCACCAACACGAACGTCAGCACGATGACGATCAGCAGCGCGGGCAGGTTGATGAACTGGCCCGACGCAACGAAGTGACCGGCCTCGTCGACTTTGATTGGCGGCCCCTGCAGCGCATGTGGCAGTTCCCACCCGAATTTCAGGAGCACCTTCTGGAAGTACCCCGACCAACCGAAGGCGACGGTCGCGGCGCCGACGGCGTACTCGAGGATCAAGTCCCACCCGATGATCCACGCGAACAGCTCGCCGAGCGTCGCATACGCGTACGTGTACGCGGAGCCCGCGACCGGCACCATCGACGCGAACTCGGCGTAGCAGAGCGCGGCGAAGACGCACGCGAGTCCCGCGAAGACGTACGAGAGCATCAGCGCCGGACCCGCGACGTTGTTCGCCGCCTCGCCCGTGATCACGAAGATCCCGGCGCCGATGACCGCGCCGACTCCGAGGGCGGTCAGTTGCCAGGGACCGAGCACGCGCCGCAGGCGGTTGTCGCCGTGCATCTCCTTGAGCAGGAGCGAGAGCGGCTTGCGTGTGAAGAGCTGATTCGCCATGGGTGGGCCTTCTACGAAGCGTGGAGGTCGAACGAGTTCAGGCGGCGGGCGCGCGGCGCCACACGGCATACACCGGAATGCCGGTCAACACGATCACCAATCCGGGCCAGGTCATCTGCGTCTTGTACCCGATCAACACCAGCATGATCGCGGTCGCGACGATCACGTACAACGCCGGAACGACCGGATAGCCCCAGGCCTTGTACGGACGCTCGGCATTCGGCCGCTTGGCGCGCAGCACGAACACGCCCGCGATCGTCAGGACGTAGAAGAGCAACACCGCGAAGACGACGTAGTCGAGCAGGTTGCTGTACAGGTTGCCGTACGTGACGACTCCGGCGGCGTCGCGTTGGATCGTGCGCGGCAGGACGAGCACGCAGGCCCACAAGCATTGGAGCCAGAGTCCGACGGCGGGCACTTGCTTCGAGTTGAGCTCGCCGCACGAGCGGAAGAACAGGCGATCGCGCGCCATCGCGTAGTACACGCGCGAACCGGCGAGGATCAGGCCGTTGTTGCAGCCGAACGTCGAAATCACGATCGCGATCGCCATGATCGTCGCGCCGGCGCCGCCGAAGATCGCGTTCAACGTCGCGGTCGCGACGCGGTCGTCGGGCGCGGCTTGGATGTCGGCGAGCGGCAACGTGACGAGGTACGCGACGTTCGCGAGCAGGTAGAGCGCGATCACGAGCACCGTGCCCGCCGCCATCGCGAACGCGACGTTGCGCTTGGCGTCCTTCACCTCGTCCGACGCGAACCCGATGTTGTTCCACGCGTCCGACGAGAAGAGCGAACCGACCTGCGCGACGCCGAGCGCGACCAGGAGCCCGAGCACACCGCTCTCCACCGAAAGTGTCGGCAGGAACGAGAAGCCGGGGACGATCGGCAACGCTCCGTGCGGCGTCCACCACGACGCGAAGTTCGCTTCGATCGCCGCGTGGTTCGCGCCGATCGCGAGGCCGACCGCGATCAAACCGAACAGCGCGAGCGTCTTCGCCGACGTGAACACGTTCTGGATCGTCTTCGCGAGCGCCAGGCCGCGCGTGTTGAGGAACGTCAGGAAGACGATCATCAGGAGGCCGACGAGCTGCTGCACCGACAGACTGATCGCGTAGCCCGACGACAGATGAATGGGCGCGACGACCCATGAGTTCGGCGAGATCGCGGGGAACAGCACGCCGAGGAACCTCGCGAACCCGACCGCGACCGCGGCGATCGTTCCGGTCTGGATCACGAGGAATAGCGTCCAGCCGTAGAGGAAGCCCCACAGCGGCGAATACGCCTCGCGCAGATAGACGTACTGCCCGCCGGCGCGCGGCATCATGCTCGCGAGCTCGCCGTACGAGAGCGCCGCCGCGATCGTCAACAGGCCCGTGATGATCCACACCACGAGCAACCCGCCGGCGGAACCCGTCGTGCGCGCGATGTCGGCCGACACGATGAAGATGCCGGAGCCGATCATCGACCCCGCGACGACCATCGTCGAATCCCAGCGCCCCAACCCGCGCACGAAGCCGGTGTTCTCTCGCGCTTCTGCGGGGCGCGCTTGTTCGGGGGGCATTCGGCTTCGGACTTTCCGGGGCGGACTTTCCGGGATCGGCTGACGCTCGGTGGGAGAGCGATCGAGCGCGAGGGATCGTAGCGGCGCCTTCCGAAGAGGGTCAACCTCGAAAAGGGCTACAGGAAGCTCACTCGTCGCGCGCGCTCGCGACCTATGCTCTGCAACCTTCGGAGTCACCCCATGCAAAACTCTCTCTCACGCGTCGCGTTGTTCGCCGTTTCGCTCGCAGTCTCGGTCGCCTGTTCGTCCCAAGCGGCGACCAACGCGTCGGAACCGAAACCCGGGAAGGTCGCGCCCGACGAGAGTTTCGTGGGCTCCGTCCAGAAGCCCGCAGCGGCGCCGAAGCCCGCGACTCCCGCCATCCATTGGACGCAGGCGGAACTCGAGGAGCTGTCGCACACGATCCAGGAGCAGGTCGCCGACCTGCGCGGCTCCGCGTTCACGCGGCCCGTCGCCGTGCGCCTCGCGAACAAGGACCAGTTCTTCGACTACGCGAAGAAGCGCCAGGACGCGACCGAGACGCCCGAGAAGATCGCGGCCGACGAAACGCTCGCGAAACTCTTCGGCGTCGTGCCCGCGGACATCGATTTGATGGCGACGACGATGGAGTTCCTGAAGGACCAGGTCGGCGGTTTCTACGACCCGTCCGACGACTCGTTCTCCCTGATGGATCAATGCCCGAAGGGCATCGCGCGGATCATCCTCGCGCACGAACTCGGCCACGCGCTCGACGACCAGCTCCACTCGATCGATTCGCGTGAGGAGGAACTGACGAAGAACACCGACGCGTCCTACGCCTACCACGCGGTCGTCGAAGGCTCGGGCACTTCGGTGATGACGCAGTGGGCCGTGCAGCACATGTCCGAGATCGGCCTCGACATGGCGGGGCTCTCGGAGATGCAGGAAGCGTCGAACGCTTCGATGGCGAAGGCGCCGATGTGGTTGTGGAAGCCGCTGATCGCCGTGTACCTGCAAGGCGCGGCGTTCCTGTCGCGCACATCGAGCTTGATGGCCGGCCAGATGGGCGGCGCGAAGAACGAGGACATCGACGCCGCGTTCAAGAACCCGCCGCGTTCGATGGAGCAGGTGCTCCACCCCGAGAAATACTGGACGAAGGACAAGCTCGACGAACCGGTGCGCATCTCGTTCGACGCGAAGAAGCTCACCGAGGACGGTTGGGCCGTTCTGCGCGAGGACACGTTCGGTGAGTTCCTGCTCGCGATCCTGGTGACTCCGCCGAGCGAGCGTAAGAGCCCCGACTTCACGAATGCGACCGCGTTGCTCGGGATGAAGTTCACCAACGACGTCGCGCGCGGTTGGGGCGGCGATCGCGTCGTGTTGCTCGGTCGCGAGAACGGTCGTTGCGCGCGGCTCGTCACGCGTTGGGACACGCCGCGCGACGCGAGCGAGTTCTACGGGGCGATGACCGGCATGCTGCCGACGTTCGAGGCCGCGGCGAAAGCGGTCGCGGACTTGCACGGGCCGTTGACCGCCGCCGAGGAAGACGCGAAGGTCGAGAGCGGCGCGGAAGTCGAATACGGCAAGGACGAGCGCGAGGTCACGATCTCGATCTGGTCGCGCGCGCCGCGCGGTACGCGCAAGGCCGTCGAAAAGGGACTCGTCGTCGACGTCGCCGCCGACTGACGTTCAACCGAAGTGAGCGCCGAGGCGCTCGGTCGGGCTCGACAAGCCGCCGGCGACGCGGCCGGTCAGCAGGAACGTGCCTTCGATGCGCCAACCGACGCGCGGCGTGGCGAGGCCGTCGACTTCGAGTTGCCATGGGCTCGCGAAGACCGCGAGCGGACGGCCGGGCAGCTCGACTTCGAGCAACTCGACCTGCGCCCGCGTCACCGGATTGGCGAGCACGCGACTCGTCGACACCGGCAACGACACTTCGACGCAACCGCCGGGCGCCGAACCGCCGCCGAGCGGACCGATCCACGCTCCCGCGTCGAGTCTCTTGCCGCGAGTCGGCCGCGACGAATCGAACGGACCGATGTAGTCGACGTCGAGCGCGAAACCCGCGAGCGTCACCGCGAGCACATGCCCGACCTCGATGCGCTTCGGCAGCCGCCGCGCGTCGGTGATCACCGTCGCGATCGGATAACTGTCGGGCGCGAGCCGCGGATCGCCCTCGACCGGCGGATTCGCCCAGCCGTGCAGAATGACGTCGTACGGCGAGTCGGGGATGCCGATCAGATCCGTGACCGCGACGCGCAGTCGATGCGCGGATTGGAAGTGCGGGTAGAGCGTCCAGTTGCCCGTGTCGCTCTCGCGATCCATGCGCAGCTCGAGGCCGTCACCGAGCGGCATGCGCAGGTGCTCGCCCGCCGGACCGCGCCACGCGACCGGTTCCGCCAACGCACGCGCGCGACGAGCGAGCTCGTCGAAGTCGTGATCCGGCGGAAAGCCGATGCACTCGAGCAGGAAGTCCACGCGCTGATCCTAGCGAGGTCGACGCGCCGGACTACGCCGCGCGAACAGCCTTCGAACGCGCGCAGTGCTATGCTCCGCCGCTTCCTCACCATGAAGAAGCCGTTCTGGTTCCTGCTCCTCGCGGCGGTCGCCTGTTCGACGCCCGCGCCGATCCCGAAGTCGCCGACGAATCGCGCGGCGCTCTCCGTTCCGACTGCGCCGCCGCTCGTGGCGCACGAGCCGCGGATCGCCGACTTCGACGTCGAGAACTACTCGTTGGAGCTCGAGCTCGATCCCGCCGCGCGTGCGATCCGCGGGACGTGCAAGGTGCGGCTGTGGCCGCGCGTCGAGGGGCTCGCGCGCGTCGAGCTCGATCTCGTCGGTCTCGCGGTTTCGCGTGTCAGCGACGCCGACGGACACGAGCTGCGCTTCGAGCAGGACGAGGACTCCGTCGCGATCGATCTCGCGCGCCCGCTCGGGCGCACGGACTTCGTCGAGCTCAGCGTTGTGTACGGCGGCATTCCCGTGCGCGGCCTCTACTTCGTCGCCGACCACGGCGCGGGGCCGACGCAAGTCTTCACCCAAGGCGAGTGCGAGGACGCGCGCTATTGGTTCCCGTGCTTCGACTTCCCGAACGACCGCGCGACCAGCGAGATCCGCGTCACGCTCCCGCCGAAGTGGACGTCGATCGCAGCGGGCGAACGCATTGATCACGTCGAGCTCGGCGAGGGACGTTCGATCGACCATTGGCGGATGACGACGCCGCATCCGACGTACCTCGAGACGCTCTGCGCCGGCGAGTTCACCGTCACCGAGTCGCGTTGGGAGAACGTGCCGCTCGTGTTCGCGGTCGAGCCGAAATTCGCTCCGCTCGTCGAGCGTTGCTTCGAGGAGACCGACGAAGTGCTGACGTTCCTCTCGGACGTGACGAGCTTCCGCTATCCCTATCCGAAGTACGCGCAAGTCTGCGTCAGCGACTTCCGCTTCGGCGGGATGGAGAACATCTCGGCGACGACGTTGACCGACACGGCGTTGCGCGACGAACTTGGCAACCGCGATTCGACGATGACCAGCCTGGTCGCGCACGAAGCCGCGCACCAATGGTTCGGCGATCTGTTGACGTGCGCCGACTGGTCGCACATCTGGTTGAACGAAGGCTTCGCGACGTACATGGCGTTGCTCTACGTCGAAGCGACGCAGGGCGAGGAGATCTTCCAAGATCGCTTGCGCGAGACGCTCGAGGGCTACCTCGCCGCCGACGTCGGGCCGCGTCGGCGACCGACGGTTTGGAACGTCTATCGCGAGCCGATGGATCTCTTCTTCGACGGTCAGGCGTACGCGGGCGGCGCGTTGCGTTTGCACCACTTGAGGTTCGTGCTGGGCGACGAGCTCTTCTTCAAGGGCCTGCGCGAGTACGTCTGGTCGAACGCCGGCCGCAGCGTCGTCACCGAGGATCTGCAACGCGCGATGGAGCGCGCGAGCGGACAAGACCTCGAGTGGTTCTTCCAACAGTGGTTCTATTTGAAGGGCTATCCCGAGTTCGCCGTGAAGTGGGAGTGGGACGAGAGCGCGAAAGAGATCGTGCTCGACGTCGAGCAGGTGCAGGAGACCGCCGACGGAACTCCGAGCGCGTTCCGCGTGCCGATCGAAGTTCTCTACGGCTGGGGAATGACGCAAGACCTCGCGCGCCTTGAGATCACGAAGCGCCACGAGCAGTTCCGCATCAAGGTTCATGTGCAGCCTGATTGGGTCGACTTCGATCCTCGGATGCGCTTGCCGCGTCGCGCGCATCTCGATCATCCGATCACCGAGGCGGCTAGCATGCGCTGGGCTCCGGAGTCAGGCGTCCGGGCATCGGGGATCGCAAGCTTGGCCGTCGTAGCCCGCGACTCCGCGAAGAGTGTGGCCGACCGCGGGGCAGCGCTCAACGTGCTCTGGCTCATGCTCATCGACCCTGCGTCCGATGCCGATGCGCGCGTCGCTGCGCTGGCCATGGGATTGGCGGCCGCGAAAGAGTTCGAGAGGAGCGCCTTAGAGCTGCTGCCGCCTGGAGATCATGGGTTCGTTGCATTCGACGATGCGTCCAAGGCGAGCACGCTTCGCAGCAACGCCAGGACACTGCTCCTTCGAAGACTCGATGTTCCGTCCGGTGCCGCGGCGCGTGTCGCCGTCTGGGAAGGTCTCACTTCCTTCCTGCCCGATGAGGAGATCGTCGTTGCGGCACGTAGTGAAGCGCTCGAAATCGGCTTCAGCTGGCAGACGCGCATCCAAGCGGCCCGCCTCGTCGCGCTCTCCGACAAGGAACACGCTCGCGAGTGGGTCGAGCGCTGCATGCAGATCACTTCGCCGCAGGGCGAGTTCCAAGTCGGCATGCTCGGCATCCTCGGCGAGATCGAGGGCGCGAAGGCGCTGCCGTTCTTCCAACGTTGGCTCGAGGACGCGAGCGCGCCGACGCAAGTCCGCTCCGCCGCGGCGCGTTCGATCGGAGCTCACGGTCGCGCGGACTCGTCTTCGCACGTCACGCTCGAACGCTACCTCGACGACACCGCCAACTTCGCGCTCTCCGGCGCGGTCCTCGACGCGCTCTTCCAACTGCGCGATGCCGCGTCGATCCCCGCGGTGCGCAAGTATCTCGAAGCTCCGGTCGACTCGCGTCACCGTCGCTCGGCCGAGCGCATCCTCGCCGCGAACTGGGCCGGAGGCTGAGTCGTGGAGCGCGACGAGGCGTTGCTCGCGGAGCTGCGCGACGCGCTGCTAGCCGAGTTCGGCGCCCGCGCGATCTACAAGGCGCTCGCGCGCTACACCCACGACGAAGCGTTGATCGACATGCTCGTCGAGCTGCGCCACGAGCAGGACGGCGTGATCGCGCGCGTCCAAGCGTTGGTGAAGGAGCTCGGCGGACGCCCGAAGCGCAAGAGCCTGCGTCGCATCGTGCTCGCCAACTTGCTCGCGCTGTGGGCGTGGCCGATCAGCGTGCGTCTGCCGCTGCGCGTCTGCACCGACGCCGAGGAGACGCGCGCCCGTTGGTACGGCCATTTCCAGGAACACTTCTCCGCGCTCGGTCACGGGCGGCTCGCGGCGGAATGCCACGACCTGCATCTGATCAAGGCGCGGCACGCGCGTTCGCTGCAGACGTGGACGGACTACCTGCCGAGCTGAGAGCCGGTGAAGGAATCTTCGCTGGCTTCGACCGGCTGCGAACGCGCCGCGCGTCGTCAGAGCTCCTCCGCGACTTCACGAGAAGTCGCGTCGTCGCTCTTCCTAGCGCGACACGTTCTCGCTCGGTCTCGGGCCGACGCGGAGATTCCCTCACCGGCTCTCCACTCGCGACGCGCTAGAATCCGCGGCCCTACAACCGCTCCAACCGAGGACGACGACCATGACCGAAACGACCACCGGCGGCATTCCCCGCATCAACGAACCGGCGCCCGACTTCACCGCGATCACGACCCAAGGCCAGCTGAAGTTCAGCGAATGGCAAGGTGACAAGTGGGTCGTGCTCTTCAGCCACCCCGCCGATTTCACGCCGGTGTGTTCGACCGAGCTCGGCGAGTTCGCGCGTCGCTCCGCGGATTTCGAGAAGCGCAACACCAAGCTGATCGGCCTGTCGATCGACTCGATCCACAGCCACCTCGCGTGGCGCGAGAACCTGAAGCAGATCCTCGACGTCGACATCAACTACCCGATGATCGCCGACATCGACATGCAGGTCGCGTCGAAGTACGGGATGATCCATCCCGGCGCGTCGTCGACGGCGACCGTGCGTTCGGTCTTCGTGATCGATCCGAAGCACATGATCCGCGCGCTCGTCTACTATCCGATGAACGTCGGCCGCAACATCGACGAAGTCATCCGCTTGATCGATGGCTTGCAAACCGCCGACAAGCACGCATGCGCGACGCCGGTCAATTGGAAGCCGGGCGAGAAGGTGATCGTCCCGCCGCCGAAGACCGAAGCCGAGGTCAAGGAGCGCAAGTCGAACGCGAACTACGAGAAGCTCGACTTCTACCTGAACAAGAAGTCGATCGGTTGAGCGTTCGCGCATGACTCGACGCGGCCGCGGCTTCTTCGAGCGCGTTCACGGGCTCGTCCCGTTCGGGCTCTTCGAGGAGAAGCCGCGGCACTTCCGCGAGATGCTGCGCATCGTGTGGGAGAACCGCGATTCGCTCGGGTACGCGTGGCGGATCCTGAACGAGGGCGTGTGCGACGGTTGCGCGCTCGGCACCAGCGGTCTGCGCGATTGGACGGTGGACGGGACGCACTTGTGTCTCGTGCGTCTCAATCTGCTGCGCCTCAACACGATGGGGGCGATGGAGGCGAACGCGCTCGACGACGTCGCGCGTTTGCGGGCGAAGAGTTCGCGCGAGCTCCGTGAACTCGGCCGCCTCGCCTACCCCATGCGCCGCCGTCGCGGTGAGAGCGGCTTCACGCGTGTCTCGTTCGACGAAGTCTGGCGCGACGTGGGCGCGCGTTGGCGCGGCTTCGATCCGGCGCGCACCGCGATGTTCGTCACCAGCCGCGGCATCACCAACGAGGTCTACTACACCGCGCAGAAGGTGATGCGCTTCCTCGGCTCGAACCACGTCGACAACTCGGCGCGTTTGTGCCACAGCCCGAGCACCACCGGCTTGAAGAGCACGATCGGCGTCGCCGCGACGACGTGTTCCTACCGCGATTGGTACGAGGCCGACGTGATCGTCTTCCTCGGCTCGAATCCGGCGAACGATCAGCCGGTCGCGATGAAGTATCTATTCGAGGCGAAACGCCGCGGCGCGCGGATCCTCGCGATCAACGCGTACCGCGAGCCGGGGCTCGAACGCTATTGGGTCCCGTCGACGCCGGAGTCGGCGGTGTTCGGCACGAACCTCGCCGATCGCTTCTTCCTCGTGAAGGTTGGCGGCGACCTCGCGTTCCTGAACGCGGTCGCGAAGGTCGCACTCGCGAACGGTTGGGGCAAACGCGATTTCGTCGAGCAGGCGACCGTCGGTTTCGACGCGTGGAAGCGCGAGCTCGACGCGCAGTCGCTCGACGAACTCTGCACGCTCTGCGGCTTGCCGCTCGAAGAGATCGAAGCCTGCGCCCGCGCGCTCGCCGAAGCCGATCGCGGCGTGCTCGTGTGGTCGATGGGCATCACGCAACACGCGCACGGCGCCGAAACGGTGAAGGCGATCGCGAACCTCGGCCTGCTCTTCGAGTACGTCGGTCGTCCGGGCACCGGCTTGATGCCGATCCGC
This sequence comes from Planctomycetota bacterium, assembly GCA_021413885.1. Lineage (GTDB taxonomy): Bacteria > Planctomycetota > UBA1135 > UBA1135 > JACRIN01. Next base: position 269,399 of record JAIOPM010000057.1, on the reverse strand, counting down.
GGTCACTCGGGCGTGCAAGGCGGCGCGGAGATGGGCGCGTACTCGACGGCATTCCCCGGCGGAGTTTCGATCGACGCAGAGAGCGCGAAGCACTTCGGCGAGTTGTGGGGCTTCGACGTTCCGTCGCGGCCGGGCATGACCACCGTCGACTACCTCGAGGCGTCGCACCGCGGCGAACTCGACGCGCTCTACGCGATCGGCGGCAACTTCCTCGAGACGATGCCCGAGCCCGAGCGCATCGCCGCGGGGCTCGCGAAGATTCCGCTGCGCATCCACAGCGACATCGTCGTCACCAACCAGATGCTGGTCGAGCCCGCGGACGTCGTCTACCTGCTGCCGGCGCGCACGCGCTACGAGCAGAAGGACGGCGGCACCGAGACGTCGACCGAGCGCCGCGTGATCTTCTCGCCGCGCGTCGCCGGTCACGACCTCCGAGAGACGCGTTCGGAGTGGGAGATGCTGCTCGAGTTCGCCGAAGCCGTGAAGCCCGGCGCGCGCGCCAAGCTCGGCCTCGACGGTGGCGCCGCGATCCGCGCCGACATCGCGCGCGCGGTGCCGATCTATCGCGGCATCGAAACGCTCGCGAAACGCGGCGACCAATTCCAATGGGGCGGTCCGATGCTCTGCACCGAGCGCCGCTTCCCGACCGCCGACGGCAAGGCGCACTTCCAACCGGTGCGGCCGCCGCTGCGCCGCACGCGCGCCGGCCGCTTTTTGCTCGCGACGCGCCGCGGCAAGCAGTTCAACTCGATGGTGCAGCGCGATCACGACGCGTTGACCGGCGCCGACCGCGATCACGTCTTCATCTCGCGCGCCGACGCCGCTCGCCTCGCGATCGCGCCGAACGCGCGCATCCGTCTGCGCAACGAGCTCGGCACGTTCGAAGGCCGCGCGTTCTTCGCACCCGTCGCGGACGGGACGTTGCAAGGCCACTGGCCCGAAGTGAACGGGTTGATCGCGCACGGCGTCGTCGACGCGGGCGGCGGCGTGCCCGACTACAACGCCGAGGTCGAGCTCGAGGTGTTGCGATGAGTTGGATCCGTCTCGTCGGGCTCGACGAAGCGAGCGGCAAACTCGCCGAGCTCTACCGCGCCGCCACCCTGCGCGCCGGCAAGGTCTTTCACATCGTGCGCGCGATGAGTCCGTCGCCGCACGTGCTCGAGGCGTCGATGGGCGTCTACCGCGCGATCCTGTTCGGGCCGAGCGAACTGTCGCGCGCCGAGCGCGAGTTCCTCGCGGTGGTCACCAGCCGTTCGAACCGCTGCCACTACTGAATTCACGCGCACGCGGCCGACCTCCGTGCCGAGGTCGGACACCTCGATGCGAACACGCGCGACGCGTGGATCGCCGCGCTCGTCGAGCACGGCAGCGGCGCGCAGCTCGAACCGCGTTGGAAGGCGTTGGCCGAGTACGCGGAGAAGCTGACGCTCGCGCCCGCCACGATCGCCGAGGCCGATCTCGCGCCGCTGCGCGCCGTCGGGCTCTCGGACTCCGCGATCCACGACGCGATCCAAGTGATCGCGTACTTCAACTACATCAACCGCGTCGCCGACGCCGTGCACGTCGACCTCGAGCCCGACATGCCGCCGCGCCCAAGTCATCGGTGAGGCTCCTCCAAAGCGACGAGCCCCAGCGGCCAAACGGCCGACGGGGCTCGGGAACGCCGCGCTCGCGCGCGACGAGACGAACTCAGGCGAGCTTCAGATCGCGAACGTCGTCGATCGTGAAGTCGATGCTGAGCTCGTGGTCGATGTTGATGACGCGACCGGTGCCCTTGAACTGATTGAAGATCAGTGCGCCTTGGACGACGCGGCCGTCGCGGAAATGCAGCGTGACCATGTCGGCCGTGCGCGCGCCGAGCAAGAGGTCATAGATGCGTTGGGAGTCGGTCACCCGACTACGAGAGGTTTTGGTGGTCATGGTTTTCATTTCGTCGGTCGTCCGGTCGGGCATCGCCCGTTCAGGTCAGAGCGACCGATGGTCTGTGTGTGTGTTCGTGTTCGAGCGCGAGTTCGTGCGGCGCGCGCTCGAAGTGTTCGACGAGCTTCGCGGACCACGTCTCGTAGTTCGCGCCCGAGCGCAGCAAGCGGGAAAGTTCGGAAAGGCTCGTGAACTCGCCCTGCAAAACGTTGTGCTCGCGGATCGTGACTTCGCCTTGGACGTGCACGACTTGGACCAGTCCTACGTGCACCGCGCCGACCGAGTTGGCGTCGTCGTTCAATAGCCCGAGCGAGCGCACGCTCCACGTGCCGCGGATGTCGAGCTCTTCATCGAGCTCGCGCTTGGTCCCCGCGACGATCGGATTGCGCGCGCGCGCACCGTCGCCGCTTTGCGGTAGAGCGTCGACCGGATTGATGTGTCCGCCGACGCCGATCGAGAGTTTGTCGAAGAGGCGCGAGTCGCCGCCGCCCTTCATGCGCTTCAACAGCAGGATCTCGCCGCCGCGAACGACGACCGCGTACGGGATCACTTGCTTCAGCGACGGATCGTGCTCCGCATGCGCGCGCTCTACGAAGAAGCCGCGCGTCTCGACGACATGATCGAAGCTCGAGCGCGAGAGCGCGTCGCCGAACGGCACCAGGCCGTGGGGGTAGAACTCGGGGAAGAGTTCTGACCTGCGGACGACGAAGACAAACTCCATGGCGGCTTGGGGCGGCTGAAAAAGGAACGGTGTGTCGGTTTGGCAGTTCCAACGGTCGACCCCTCGTCGTTTCCGGAAGGCGTCCCCGGAGGCACAGGGGGGGCACGTGGTGCGCGCGGTGGAAGATGGGCACGGACCGCGCTCGCCCTTCGGAATTGGAACGCGGTCGAGTCTCGCCGCACTCCCGATTTCTGTCAAGGGCTTGCGCGAGGTGGACCCGAGTGCCCCAACATCTTGTGGTTCCGAGCTCTCAGCGCTACCGCCGCCAGGAACGGATCGAGAGGAGGAAAGAAGTGCGCGAGAGGCTCTGTAAGCCGGGTCCTGTTCCGCCGCCCGAAGGCGGTGGTGACGACCATTTCTCTAGGGCCGAGCTCGCGCTCGGTCTCCAACGATCTACCCGGAAGGCCTGGACGCGGGTCGTCGCCGTGCGCCTTCCCTATTTGATCTTTCTCCGGGTGGGGTTTGCCCTGCCGAACTCGTCACCGAGCTCGCGGTGCGCTCTTACCGCACCGTTTCACCCTTACCGGACAGTGTGACCCGCCCGGCGGTTTGTTTTCTGTGGCACTTTCCCTGGCCTCGCGGCCGGTTGCCGTTGGCAACCACCCTGACCCGTGGAGCCCGGACTTTCCTCTCCGTCCCCAACTTTGCTTGGGAACGCAGCGGCCGCCCGAACCTCTCGCGCGCGAAGAGCTTAGCCCAAGTCGCCGTCGCGCGCAGCGGTCGGCGAGCACCTGCGCTATCCTCCGCGCCCGCCGAGAGGGCCCATGACCGAAGCCGAACCGCTGACGACGTACCTGGAGCTGCGCGAGTCCGACGCGCAGGGCAACGAGACCGCGGGTCTGTCGCACCAGTCGAAGGGTTTGTTCCTCTTCCATGTGCTCGAACTCGCGGCGTGGGGCGAGCCGAAGGGCGGGTTCACGTTCGTCCACGACGCCGGCGATCACGGCGGACGCTACTTGGGGCTCGCGCGCAGCCTGACGCCGAGCAATTGGGCCGTCGCTCTTCCCGACCTGCGCGGCCACGGCAAGTCCGAAGGAGCGCGCGGCCACTCGAACGGCGTCGGCGAAGTCGTGCGCGACCTCGACGCGGTGCAGGATCACCTCGCGTACCGACTGCCGGACGCGCCGAAGGTGCTCGGCGGCATCGGACTCGGCGCGATCTGGGCGTTGGCGTACGCGCTCGAGAAGCCGGGCGCGTTGGCGGGCCTCGTGCTCGTCGCGCCGCGTTGGAAGCCGAACTTCGAGTTGCCGAAGCCGGCGGGCGGACTCTTCAAGATGTTCAAGAAGCTCGGCCCCGATGCTCCCGGTCGCATCGGCGACGATCCGACGCGTTGGACGAACGACGCGACGGAGCAAGCCGCGTTGCGCGCCGACTCCGCGGTGCACGGCGTGATCACGCTGCGCGCGGGCGAGCAAGCGCTCGAGACCGCCGCGCGCGTTGCGTCGCGGATCGCCGAACTCTCGATCCCGATCCTCGTGCAGCACGGCGCCGACGACGCGGTCGCGCCGGTCGCCGACTCGCAACGCCTAGCGGGCCCGAAGCTCGACGTGCGCGTCTATCCGGGCGGCGGTCACGCGCTCTTCCACGGCGCGGCGGCGAAGCGCGCATCCGACGATCTGCGCGAGTGGCTCGCGCGGATCGCTTGAAGTCGTTCGACGCGCGGCCGAGCTACTTGCGCAGCGAGAGCGCGTAGAACGCGAGGCACCAGATCTCGTCCTCGGAGAGCAGAGGCGCGCCGTTCGCGTCCTTGCTCTCGCCGAGTGCCGGCATCGGCGTGCCGTTGATGCCGGCCCAGATGCGGCGGTAGACGTCCTCGGGTTTGCGGCCGCCGCGGAACTTGCCCTCGACCAAGTTGCGCGGACGGATCGCGCGGCCCCAGTCGTCCTTGATCGACTCGTGCGCTCCGCCGGGTTCGAGCGTGTACGACGCCGGGCCGTCGCCGACACCGCTCTCGCCGTGGCACTGCACGCAGTTGCCTTTCGTCGCGTCGAGGAAGAGCGCCTTGCCGCGCGCGATGCGCTCGCTCGTCGCGTCGGGCGTCGGCGTCGGCACCGGCACCGCTTGCGAGTCGGCGCGCAACCAGTCCGACCACACCGAGGCGTACGCTTCGTTCGCCGCGTCGTCGGCGAGTTCGCCGTCGAGCTCGTAGAGCGCGAGCAACTCCTTCTCGACGCCCGAGCGCACCGCGATCCAACGCACGTAGTCGACGGAGCCCTCGAGCTCTGCGCGCGAGAGCCCGCCGAACGAAGCCATGCCGGTGCCAGGCAGTCCGTCGACGAGCACGCGCCGCAGATCGTCGCGCGTCGGCTTCGCGTGCGAGACGCGCGACGTGAACTTGAACACGCCGCCGCGGAAATCACGCGGCCGCGGATCGTGCGTCGTCGACGTCGGGCCGTCGCCTTCGCCGCGCGCGCCGTGGCACTTCGCGCATTGGACGCGATAGAGGCTCGCCGACTCCGCGAGCGTCGGGTACCAGCCGACGATCCAACGTTCGACCTCGGCGCGCGCGTCCGCGTCGCGGGCTTCGCGCGGCAACTCGGCGGCGCGCGCGCGGATCCGCAAGAGCAAGTCGAGCGCGTACTCCGGCAGGTGCACGCCTTCGAAGTCGCCGACGTGGACGCGATCGAGCTCGAAGCCGAAGCGCAGCGCCGCCGAACGCGCGAACGCTTCGCGCGCGGCCGCCGCGTCGCCACGGCCGAACGCATCGGTCGCGGGATCGAAGCCGACGTCCTTCCACGCGTCGAGCGGCGCGAAGCGCGGCGCTTCGAACGTGCCGAAGAGCGCTTCGAGGTCCGCGTCGATCCTCGCGCGCACGTCCGCCGGAACGGCGTCGTCGGCGACGGCCTCGTTCGCGAGCTGCGCGTGCTCGGTGCTTTCCTTCGGCGGCTCGGATTTCGAGCAAGCAGCAACGAGCAGCGCGACGCAGACCAGTCCAAACTTCGAACGTCGAGAAGGTGTCATCGAAAACGCGCAGCCTGCTGGAGCTCGTCCCGCCCGTCAAGCGCCGCGCGGCTCGCCCGACGCGATCCAATCGCGCAACAGCGCGAGCGCCGCGAGGCTGTCCTTCCACGCGCGGCGTTCGTCGCGCGACAGATCGAGTTCGCGCGCGAGTTCGTCGGCCGCTTTGCTGGTCAAGCGTTCGTCGAACGTGACGACCGCGAGCGCGGGGAACTTCGCCGCGAGCCGAAGCGTGAACGCGCGCACGTCTTCGGCGCGCGGCCCGAAGCTGCCGTCCATGTTCAAGGGCAGACCGACGACCAACGTGTCGACGTCGCGGTCGCCGAGCAGTTTCGCGAGCTCGCGGAAGAGCCCCGCTTCGTCGCCGCGGAACGTCGGCAACGGCTGCGTCGAGATCCGCAGCGCGTCGGTCGCCGCGAAGCCGTACTTCAGCGTGCCGTGATCGATCGCGAGGGCGCCGCGCTTCCTCGTCGCGTTCACAGGAACTCGCCGTGCTCGCGCTCGAGGCGCTCGACGATCGCCTTGACGTCCTGCGCGCGGTCCTTCGGCACGACCAACGTCGCGCCGCGCGCGTGGACGACGACGAGGTCCTTCACGCCGATCAACGCGACGATTTCGCCGTTCGCGCCGTGGACGATGCAGCCGCTCGCGTCCTCGGCGACGAGTTGCGCGCCGCCGGTCGCGACGTTGCCTTGCGCATCGGCGGGATTGACGCCGGCGAGCGCATCCCACGCGCCGACGTCGCTCCACACGTAGTCGATGACCAACATGCGTCGGTCGGTCGCGCGCTCCATGACGGCGACGTCGATAGCGATCGGTTGCAGCGCGCGGTAGAGCGGTTCGAGCGCTTCGCCGCGCGCCGCACGCTCGAGCGCCGCGCGCACCGCCGGCATGTGCTTCGCGATCGCGCCCTCGATCACGTCGGTGCGCCACACGAAAAGGCCCGAGTTCCAGAAGAAGCGACCGCTCGCGACGAACTCGACCGCTTTCTCGCGCTTCGGCTTCTCGACGAAACGCAGGACGTTGCGCACCGCTTGTCCGCCCCGCGTCGCGACCGTGTCGCCCGCTTCGATGTAACCGAAACCGGTCGCGGGTTGCGTCGGACGGATGCCGAGCGTCACCAACGCGCCGCTCGCGTCCGCTTCCTCGGCCGCGGCGGCGAGCGTCGCGCGGAAGGCCTCGGCCGGACGAATGACGTGGTCGGCGGGCAGGATCACCTGCACCGAACGCGGCGCGCGGCGCGCGATCTCCGCGGAGGCGAGCGCGATGCACGGACCGGTGTTGCGGCCGAGCGGTTCGAGCACCAAGTTCGCGAGCGGCAATTGGGGCAACGCCTGACGCACGAGCTCCGCTTGCGCCGCGGTCGCGACGACCAAGCGTCGTTCGACCGGCACGAGCCCATCGAGCCGCGCCCACGTCTCCGCGATCATCGAGCTCTCGCCCGCGACCGCGAGGAACTGTTTGGGCTTGGCGCGCCGACTCGCCGGCCAGAAGCGCGTGCCGGAACCGCCGGCCATCACCACCGCGTAGAGGTCGGACATGGGGCGCGGATTCTAACGGTGCTCAGAAGCGTTCGGGAATCGGCGCGAACGAAGGCACCGGGAGATCGCGACGTTCGCTCTTCGAGCCTTGGAGGAACGAGAGCATCCCGCGCAACACGATCTTCGGTCGCGACATGTCGCCGCGGATCTCGACGCGCAACAGGTTGTTCTGGATCCAGTAGACGAAGCGCGTGATCGGTCCGAGGTTGTCGACGAGTCCGTACTTGACCTCGAGGTCGTGCGAGATGCGTCCGTCGAGGTCGAGCGAGCCCGAGCCCGCGAGTTGCGCGAGCGGACTCTCCACGTAGAGACTCTGCATGTCGATCTTGCCGTCATCGACTTCGAAGCGGCTCCGCACGCGCCGGAACACCGCGGGCTTGTCGTAACCGAGTTGCGCGAAGAGGTCGCGCACGACCGGGATCGACCAGAGGCGCGAGTCCGCGATGTCGACGCGTCCGCGACCTTGGATGCCGAGGATGTGATCGAGTTGTCCTGCGAGGCGCAGGTCGCCCGAGAGTTTGCCGGAGTTCGCGAAGTCGGACTCGAAGAGTCCGCGCAGGAGCCCCGCGACTTCGACGCCGGCGAGTTCGAGGCCGAGCTCGAACGCGTACGGCTCGCGCAAGTCGACCGCGAACGCGGCGCCGCTCGCGCGTTCGCCGCCGCCGAGTCCGGCGATGCGTCCGCCTTCGAGCTTGCCGTCGAGCGCGAGGATCGAGAGGTGGGGCTCGACGTACGTCACCAACATGCGCGCGTCGGACAGACGACGCTCGGCGATCCGCCCGGCGAGGCCGTCGATCTCGGCCCACGCGCGGACCGAGCCTTGTTCGAACACGAGCTCGCGGATCGTTGCGCGCGCTGCGTCGATCTCGAGCGGCAAGCCGATGTCGACGAACATGCCGTGCGGCGCGACCGAGCCCGAGAACGTGACGCGCGAGTCGGCCGCGGAGCTGCCGACCAACGCGAGCTTCGCGTCGAAGATGTCGATCGTGCCGCGCCAGCGCAGTTGCTTCTCGAGCGCCGTGAGCGTGTCCTCGTCGAGGAAGAAGCGCATGTGCTCGCGGTCGAGCGGCAGACCGAACGCTTCGGGCTCGGCCTCGAGGTGGTACGCGCCGTTCGCTTCGTAGAAACGCGCGCGCCGCAACGTCACCGGCGTGTTGCCGATCTGCGCGTGCAGTTCGTCGCCGGCGAGGCGGCCGTCCTGTTGCACGAGGAGACCGGAGAGACGCTGGAGGCCGAAGCTCATCCCGCCGCCGATCTGGAAACCGTTCTCGCGCAGGTAGACCTCGTAGCGACTCGACGGCCGCGAACCGTCCTCGGCGAGCGCGAGCCGTCCGCGGAAATCGATGCGCCCGTCGACCGAGAGAGCGCCGAGGTCGAGGCCGCCGCCGGTTTCGTCGGCGACCGCTTGGCGGAACGCGCCGACCAACGCGCGGTTCTGCAGGTTCAGGCCGGCGCCCGCGAGCTCGAGTTCCGCCGCGCCGCGCGGCGGGAAGAGCGCGTCGAACGCGACCCGCGTCCCGCCCGACCAATCGCCGATCAACGGCGCGACGGTGGTGGTGACGTCGGCGCCCGGACTGCCGGTCGGCGTCGCGGGCGGCGTCTCGAGCGCGACGACGATCACGCGACCGCGCACGTTGCGCGTCTGGACCTGGAACGCGCGCGGCGCGAGCTGCACGACCCGCGGCGTGATCTCGAAACCGAAGCGACGCATCCCCGCGTTCGCGGCGCGCGTCGCGTCGACTCGGACGTCGACGCGCCCGCTCGCGCCGAATTCGTCGAGCACCGTGCCGACGTTCGGGAAACGCTCGACGATCACGTCGCGCTGCGCGCCCTTGAGCGCCAGGTTGTCGACGCGGATCTCGAGGGCCTCGAGGTGGCGTTCGTCCTCCGCTTCGTCGACCAACGCGGGATCGTCCTGCCAACGACCGCGGATCGCGATCGCGTCCGACGTCGCGAGCACGCCGGCGAGGTCGAACGAAGTCGCTGACACCGCGCGCGGATCGAAGCGCAGGGCGAGTTTGCCGGTGAGGCGCTCGCACGGGATCGGCAGCTCCGACCACACCGCGTCGACGTCGTGCAGGTCGACGTCGAACGCCGCGGACGGATACGGCTCGCCTTCGCGGTGCTGCACGCGTCCGTGTAGCGCAAGCGTTCCGTTGCGCGGCGAGAAGCGATTCCAGAGCGCGTCCGAGCCCGACGTGGACCGCAGACCGTGTCGCAGGTTCTCGTCGATCGGCACGTCGCGGCCGTCGAGCTCGAAATCGAACTCCACTCCGGTGTGCCGTCCGGGCCGCGTGCGCACCACGCCGTCGCACGCGACTTCGGAGACGCCGTCGTGTCCGCCTCCGCGCGCGCCGATGATCGCGATCGCGGTCGTGTGCTCGCGCGTCGGAGCGTAGGTGATCACGACGCGTCCGCTCGCGCGCTCGACCGGCCACGCGAAGCCGCGGCGTTCGCCGAACGCGTCCTCGAAGCCGACGTAGGACGCCGCGCCCGCGCCCTTCGCCTCGCACTCGAGCGCGAACGTGAAGTGATGGTCGCTCGGCCAATCGAAACCGAACCAACCGTCGCCGCGGCCGCCGACGCCGAACGCGTCGAGGGCGAGCATCGTCTCCGCGTCGAGGCCGAGCTCGCGGAACTCCTCGTGCACCACGTCGATGTCGTGGGCCGCGATCGAGCCGCGCGCGTAGTTCGCCGGACCCGCGCTGCGCCCGAGCGCGGCCACCAAGGTGCCGCGCGCCGCGCCGAGCGACGCCGTCGCCGTCAAGTTCCCGTACCAAGCCGTCGCGTCCGCCCACGACTCGCCGTCGCGCGGATCGAGATGGAGATCGAGCTCGGCGGTCGCGGCGGAGACTTCGCGCGCGCGGCTCGTCGGCCGCACCGCACCTTCGACCAACGAAGCGCGCACCCAACCGCGCGTCGGTTCGGGGTGCGCGAGGTCGACGGTGCAGCCCGCGGCGAGCCGCACCTTGCCGCGCGGCGCGAGCGCGGCGATCGGCGCGCAGAAACCGCGGCGCGGCAACGTCGAACCGTCGACGTCGACGCCGTCGGACCACGCCGCGAGCTCGAAACGCCCAGGCGCAACCTCGTGGCCTTCGACGTAGAGCTCGCACTCCGAATGCGTGCCCGCCGCGACGTTCCAACGGCCTTGGACGATCAACGTGCCGTCGCCGAGCGGCCCGACGCGCGCGTCGATCTTGCCGAGGACCCAACGGCCGAGTTCGGGATGCTCGAGCTCGACGGTCAGGCCTTCGACCGCGATCGTCGGCAGCGTCGCGCCGCTACGCGACGTCGAACCCGAGTTCGCGGTGCGCAGGAGCTCGACGCCCTCCTCGGCGAGCGTCACGCGTCCGCCGGCGACTTCGAGCGTGCGCAGCGTCGGTCCGCCTTCCGCGAGCAGGTCGAACGTCGCGCGCACGCGTTCGAGCGACGCGATGCGGCCCTGTTCGCCGACGCGCACGCCGACCAACGTCAGCCCGGCGTCGAACCAATCGAGGTGCGCCTCGTCGATCGTCAGCGACACCTGCGACGGAGCGAGCGCGCGCGCGAGCTCCTGTTCGACGCGCGCGGCGAGCTCGCCGGTGCGCTCGAACGCGTAGAGCACCGCGAGCACCGCCGAGACGACGACCGCCAGGCCGAAGACGACGTAGCGCAGGACCGCGAAGGAGCGCCGCATGACGTGCGTCCTCGGGACGCGCGACTCAAGCCCTCGCCGAGGGCTGAGGCTCCGGCGTGCGGGTCGGCTCGGCGCGAGCGCGACGCCGCGGGACGATGTCCTCGCCGCCGACGTACACGCGCTCGACGCGTTGGCCGACCGCGCAACTGATCTCGTACGCGATCGTGTCCGCCGCGCGCGCCAAGTCCTCGAGCACGATCGACTGCTCGCCCTGACGTCCGATCAACGTCACACGATCGCCGACGCGGACTTGCGGGATGTGCGTCACGTCGAGCGTCGTGTAGTCCATCGACACGCGTCCGACGATCGGCGCGCGCTCGCCGCGCACCAACGCGGTGCCGCGGTTCCCGAGGCGCCAGTTGACGCCGTCGTGGTAGCCGAGCGGCAGGATCGCGATGCGCGTCGAGCGCTTGGTCTTGAACGTGCCGCCGTAGCCGACTTCCGAGCCCGCGGGCAAGTCCTTGAGGAACACGACCTGCGTGTGGAGCGACATCACGGGCTCCAACTCCTCCGCGCCCGGAAGGTTGCCGGGCAAGACGCCGTACGCGCTGATCCCGGGCCGCACCATGTCGTAGAGCGGATCGAGCCCGGTGAACACGCACGCCGAGTTGGCCGCGTGGACCCAACCTCGGAGCAAGCCGCGCTCGCGCGCCGCGCCGAGCACGCGGTCGAACTCGCGCATCTGAGCCGCGGTGTGGGGATCGAGCGCGCCGCCCGGCGCCGCGACGTGGGTCATCACGCCGCTGAGTTCGAGGCTCGGCGACGCGTGGATCAGCTCGAGCAGCGCGAGCGCTCGTTCGGGCCGCACGCCGAGCCGTCCCATCCCCGTGTCGATCTTGAGGTGCACGCGCGCGCGCACGTCCATGCGCCGCGCCAGGCTCTGCAGCCGTCGACAGCGATCCGCCGAGTGCACCGCGATCTCGACGCCGTGGCGCAGGCAGGCGGGGGCTTCGTCCTCTACGATCGTGCCGAGCACGAGCAAACGCGCGCGCAGACCGGCTTTGCGCAGGGCGAGAGCTTCCGCCGACGTGCCGACGCCGAAGGCCTCGACGCCATGGCGCAGGGCGTGATGGGCGATCGCGACGGCGCCGTGGCCGTACGCGTCGGCTTTCACCACCAAGATGACCCCGCGCTCCGCGCCGATGCGCGAGCGAATCGACGCCAAGTTCCACGCGAGTGCGTCGAGGTCGATCTCCGCCCAGACCCGATAGGCCTCCACCGGCGTGAGACTACTCCTCGACGCGAGCGGTTCAATGGTCGACGCGCAGCGATCGCGAAGCTCCGGATCGGCGCCGAAATGGAGCGCGAACTCGCGCTCGATTCGCCGGATTCGCGACGAGCCGTTCTTGACGGGGCCCCGCGTGCTCGACATTCTTTCGCCGGATTGGCGCGTTTCACCGAGCCCTTTCGGGCTCCCGACGACCGCCGACCATCCCTCAGTACTCATCCCCATCCGGGAGAAGGCAAACATCACATGGCGAAGAAAGCTGCCAAGGCCGGCAAGGCGAAGAAGGCGACCGGCGACCTGATCATCTCGAAGAGCCGCACCAAGGCGTGCGCGAAGATCAACGTGTCGGGCGACTTCTACGGCGCGCTCGACGCGACCGTCCGCGACCTGATCGCGAACGCGGAGAAGCGCGCGATGTCCAACGGCCGCAAGACGCTGCGCCCCCAGGACCTCTAGTCAAGACGATCGCGCGCGGCGTTCGCTTCCGCGAGCGCACGCGCCGATTCGCACGACGCCTTCGGAGGAGCGATCCTCCGGAGGCGTTTGCTTTTTTAGGAGACGCGCGAATTCATGCGCCATTCGTCGAATGGACGCAGTCGCGCGGTTCAGCGCTTGCGCGGCTTCGCGGCGAACGCGCGCAGGTAGAGCGGCTCGACGTCGGTCGACGTGCGCTCGCCGCGGCTCAACGCGAGCTCGAGCAACGCGCTCGCTTGCGGCACGGAGTCGATGCGCAAACGCGCGCGTTGGTCGTCGTCGAGTCGCATGCTCTTCTCGATCTGCGCTGCGGAGAGGATCGGGATCTCGCGCGGCAACAGCGCACGCACGTCCTCGACGCGCGCGACCGACGGCTCGACCTCGAAGCGCACGTCGGCTTCGTCGCGCGCGAGCACCGCCCAGTACGCCTCGCCGGCGCGCGCGTCGAGCAGCACCGCGCAACGTTCGCCGACCGCGAGCTCGCGCCACGCCCACGCCTCGAACGACGACAACCCCGCGAGGACGGCGCCGGTTCCGCGCGACAGCCCGAGCGCGGTCGCCGCGGCGACGCGCAACCCGGTGTAACTTCCCGGTCCTCGGCCGACGACGACGCGGCGCACGTCGCTCGGCTTGCGGTCGAGCCGTCGCAACAACGTCGACAAGCTCGGGACGAGATCGGACGCGTGGCTCTTCTCGGTCGCGAGCCAGACCTCGAGGCACCGACCGGCGTGCCAGACCGCGACCGACGGCCGCAGGGTCGAACTCTCGATCGCGACGACGGTCACCGGAGTCCTCTAGGCGCCGATTTCGGCGCGGATCAGCGCGGCAACGGCCTGCGCGCGGGCCTGGATCATCGCGGCGTCGGGGCCTTCGATCATCAAACGCGCCAACGGCTCGGTGCCGGAGTAGCGCAGCAGCACGCGTCCGTCGCCGGCGAGCTCGTCCTCGACGCGCTTCACCGCCTCGGCGACCGCCGGCATGCCGGCCAGCGGCGGTTTCGACTTCACCGGGACGTTGACCAGCACCTGCGGGAACGGCCGGTAGGGGGCGGCGAGCTCCGAGAGCGACTTCTTCGTCTCGTTCAGCACCGCGAGCACTCGCAGCGCCGTGTACACGCCGTCGCCGATGAAGAAGTGGTCCGCGCCGAACAGGATGTGGCCGGATTGTTCGCCGCCGAGGCGCAGGCCGAGGCGCTTGAGCCCGTCGACGACGTTCTTGTCGCCGACATCGACCGTTTCGACCGAGACGCCGACCTCGCGCAACGCCCGGTGCAGCCCGCGGTTCGCCATCACCGTCGCGACGATGCGCGGCGGTTCGAGCTCGCCCTTCGCGCGCAGATGACGAGCGAGCACCGTCAGGATCCCGTCGCCGTGGACGATCTCGCCGCGCTCGTCGACCAGGATGCACCGATCGCCGTCGCCGTCGAGCGCGACGCCGATCCGCGCGCCGGTGCGGCGCACCTCCGCTTGCAGCGCGGCGGGGCTGGTCGCGCCGCACGCGCGGTTGATGTTGTCGCCGTCGGGCGCGGCCCCGATCGCGGTCACACGCGCGCCGAGGCGCACGAAGACCCGCGGCGCGACGCGGCTCGAGCCGCCGTTCGCGCAGTCGACGACCAGCGGCAGTCCGCCGAGGTCGAGGCCGGCGCCCGCCTTCTCGACCAAGTACGCGATGTAGTCCGCTTCGAGCGTCGGATCCTCGACCGGTGCAGGCCCCGCGGTCACCGGGTGCGGGTCGGCGGCGAGGGCGGCTTCGACTTCGAGCTCGAGTTCGTCGGAGAGCTTCTCTCCCGCGCCGGTGAACACCTTGATGCCGTTGTCCTCGGCCGGGTTGTGCGACGCCGAGATCATCACCGCGAGTTGGAAGCCTTCGAGGCGCGCGAGCAACGCGAGGCCCGGCGTCGTGATCAGTCCCGCGCTGGTCGACGCGAGTCCGTGGGCGGCGAGACCGCGCGCGAGCGCCGTCTCGAGCTCCGGCCCCGAGCGCCGGCCGTCGTGGCCGAGCAACACATGCGTCCCGCGGCCGCGCGCCGCCTTCAGGGCTCCGCGGCGCGTCAGGACCGCGGCGAGCGCTCGCCCGACCGAGGATGCGCCGTCGGACGAGAGCCAACCCTCACCCGCGCGCCCGCGGATGCCGTCCGTTCCGAAGATTCGTGCCTTGCCCAAACGCCCCTGCTTCCGTTGCGCTCGCGCGAGAGCGAGCAGCGAGATTGTGCCGCGCGCGACGCCGCGAGCAAGAGCGCAGGGCGGTCGTCTTCGATCACGCGAGCGGGAAGTCGAGCTCGTTCGACGCGCATGCGAACGCGACGCGCGCCGCTTCGGCCATCGCGCGCGCGTCGTGCACGCGGACGATCGCCGCTCCGCCGCGCACCGCGAGCGCCACGGCGGCGGCGGTGCCCCCAACGCGCGTGTCGGGACGTGCATCGGAGCTCGTCTCGCCGCCCATGCGCCGTTCGAGGTCGGCGATGAACGACTTGCGCGACGGACCGACGAGGACGGGGAGGCCGAGGGAGCGCAGCTCGTGCGTGCGGCGCAACAACGCGAGGTTGTGTTCGAGCCGCTTGCCGAAGCCGATGCCCGGGTCGACGATCAGTCGCTCGGGAGCGATGCCGGCTTCCAACGCGACCGCCGCGCGTTCGCGCAGGAACGCGAGCACTTCGCAGACGACGTCGCGCTCGTAGCGAGGCGCCGTTTGCATGTCGCGCGGCGTGCCCAGCATGTGCATCAGCACGCAGATCGCGCCGCGGCGCGCGACGAGCGGGAGCAGCTCGGGATCGGTCCGCCCCGCGGAGACGTCGTTGACGATCGCCGCGCCCGCGTCGAGCGCCGCCGAGGCGACCGCGGCTTTCTGCGTGTCGACGCTGATCGGCACCGTGCACTGCGCGCGCAGTGCGCGGATCACGGGCACGACGCGCGCGAGCTCGTCCGCTTCCGCGACCGGTTCCGAGTTCGGACGCGTCGACTCGCCGCCGACGTCGAGCAGATCGGCGCCTTCGGCGACCAGCTCGAGCCCGCGCGCGACCGCACGTTCGGGCGCGAGGTGCAGGCCGCCGTCGGAGAAGCTGTCGGGAGTCACGTTGACGATGCCCATCACGAGCGTGCGTTCGCGCGGCTTGGCCGCCACTTCGGCGAGCGCTCGCAGCAGGCGCGCGAGCGGATGCTCGTCGCCGAGCGACGCTACGCGCGTGTGCAGCGAGAGACCCAACTCGCCGAGCGGCAGTTGCCACGACGAGAGGCCGTCGTGACGCGCTTCCGCCGCGCGGATCCACGCGCGTTCGTCGTCGGTCAGGCGCTCGCCGCGCAGCGCGATCGTCGCGTACGCGAAACCGCCGGCGCGGGACTCGGTCAGATGGGCGAGACGCGGTTCGAGGCGTCGCGCATCGGCCGAGAGCGCGGCGGCGACGTCCATGAGCGCCACGAGATGGCGGAAGGGAGCGCTCAGGCCGGCGACAAGCCCGGCAATTCGCCCGGACGGCCGTCGCCGGTCGCGGGTTGCGACGGACTCGCTTGCGTCGGCGCCTTGCGCGCCTCGGTCGGCGGCGCGGACGGCGTGCCCGGACGCAGATCTTGGGGCGGAACGCCGCGGAGGATCTTCTCGATCTCCTCGCCGTTCAAGGTCTCGTAGATCAGCAGCGCCTGCGCCATCGACTCGACTTGGTCCTTGTGGGAGCGCACGAGCTCGCGCGCGCGTTCGTGCGCGTCGGTGAGCAAGCGGCGCACTTCTTCGTCGATCTCGCGAGCCGTTTGCTCCGAGTGATCGCGTCCGCGCGCCAGTTCGGTGCCGAGGAAGTCGCTGCCCTGACGGTCGGCGTAGCTGATGGGGCCGATCTTCTCGCTCATGCCGAGCTCGGTGACCATCGCGCGCGCGATCTCGGTCGCGCGACGGATGTCGTCGAACGCGCCCGCGGAGATGTCGCCGCAGAATTGCTCCTCGGCGACGCGCCCGCCGAAGCAGAGCGCGAGCTGACCGAGCATGCGGCGCTTTTGCATATGGTAGCTCTCCTTGTCGGGGATCATCAGGGTGACGCCGAGCGCGCGTCCGCGCGGCACGATCGTCACCTTGTGCGGCTTGTCGATCTCGGGGATCGCGGCCGCGACGACTGCGTGACCGGCCTCGTGGTAGGCGGTGATCTTCTTGTCCTCGAGTTCGAGCTTGCGCGACTTCTTCTGGCGACCGAAGCGCACCTTCTCGCGCGCTTCCTCGAGGTCGTCCATTTCGATCTGATCCTTCTTCGCGAGCGCGGCGCGGATCGCGGCCTCGTTGATGATCGCGGCGAGGTCGGCGCCGGAGTAACCGGGCGTCAGCTTCGCGATCGTGCGCGGATCGGCGTCCGGCGCGGCCTTCACCTTCTTCAGGTGGACGCGCAGGATCTCCTCGCGGCCTTCGACGTCCGGCAGATCGATCACGACTTCGCGGTCGAAACGGCCCGGGCGCAGGAGCGCGGGATCGAGCACGTCGGGTCGGTTGGTCGCGGCGATGACGATGATGCCCTCGTCGGTGCCGAAGCCGTCCATCTCGACCAGTATTGCGTTGAGCGTCTGCTCGCGTTCGTCGTGGCCGCCGCCCATGCCCGAACCGCGACGTCGACCGACCGCGTCGATCTCGTCGAGGAAGATGATGCACGGCGAGTTCTCGCGCGCGGTCTTGAAGAGGTCGCGCACGCGACTCGCGCCGACGCCGACGAACATCTCGACGAAGTCCGAGCCGCTGATCGAGAAGAACGGCACTTCGGCCTCGCCGGCGATCGCCTTCGCGAGCAGCGTCTTGCCGCAGCCCGGAGGCCCGACGAGCAGGATGCCGCGCGGGATCCGACCGCCGATACGCGTGAAGCGACTCGGGTTCTTCAGGAACTCGACGACTTCGCGCACCTCGTCCTTCGCCTCTTGGGCGCCGGCGACGTCGTCGAAGGTGACGTTGGTGTGGTTCTCCTTCGTGTAGAGCGTCGCGCGCGAGCGACCGAAGCTCATCACGCCGCCCGCGCCGCCTTGGCTGCGCATCTGACGCATGAAGATGAAGAACAGCACCAGCATCAGGATCCACGGACCCCAACCGAGCGCGAACATCATCAGGAACGACGTGCCGTCGCTCCATTTTGTGCCTTGGCCGAGGTCGAAGGTCAGCGCTTCGGCGGACGCACCGCTGCGCTTCAAGAGCGCGACGAGTTGGCCGATGTCCTTCGGCCGTTGCACCTCGAGCCAGATCGTGCCGGACTCGTTCTTCAGCGGCGGGATCGAGTTCTCTTGGCCGACCGGGAACTTCATCCCGTTCTGCGCCTCCCAATCCGCGATCCACGTGTCGCGCCCGACCGCGAGCACCCCGACGTAGAGGTACGAGCCGAACTCGGTCTCGCGCGCTTCCGCGTTCTTCGCGCCGCGCGCTTCGGCGGTCGCACCGCCGCGTTCTTGGTACGTCGAGATCTGACGGACGACTTGCGGCGTGTACCAGCCCTTCTGGATCGCTTGGCGCAGGACGTCTTCTTGGACGAGCGGATAACTGCGGATCGCCTTGACCTGTTGGTAGCGATGCTCGCTCTGCTCGAGCCCGACGAAGCTGACTTCGAACGGTTGGTCCTTCTTCGCCGGCGCGTCCGGACCTTCGCGGAAAGTCGGCGCGCCCGTGAGCAGGGTCCCCTCGATCAGGTTCTGACCCTTCATCGTCTGCTGGTCGACGTAGCCGCGATACAGCAGGAACTCGTACTGGTCCTGCGAGAGGCGCACGACCTGGTGGTAGTGCTCGCTGCCGTACGCGAGCAAGATCGCGACGATCACGGTCAGGAACAGCAGGAAGGCCCCGAACGAGCGGTTCTTGCGCGCGGAGTTGTTGGTGTTCGGGGTGTCGGGCATGGGCGCGGTTTCGGCGGGTCGAGGCCCGAGCTCCAAAGAGCGGCGGGGGCCGGGAATTCTAATCGACGAGCGGCCCCGAGTCAGGCGCGCGCGAGTCGACGAAAATCGTCACTTCTGGGACGGCGAGGCGTCTTCTTGGGCGAACTCGGCGAGGAGTTCGAGCACGATTCGGTCGCCAAGCCTGCGCAACACGCGATCGCGCGCGTCGAGTTCGCCGCTCGGCTCCTGCAGACGGAAGCCGCTCTCCTCTTCGACTTGGATGTGGCGCAGCACCACTTCCTTGGCTTCGGGATCCGCTCGACGACGGACGAGTTCGGCCTCGACGGCGATCTGGACGCCGGTTTCGAGCAGCTCGTTCTTCCGATTGCGGATGCCGGAACGGCGCGAGTAGTCGACGACGCGACCGCGGATCACGAGCTCGGCGAGCGACGGCGGTACGAGGTGCGCGTCGGTGCGCGAACGTAGGGCTTCCGTCACGTGATCGTGGACCAAGGCTTCGAGGTCGCGGACCTTCGAGACGTTGTCGAAGATCTCGACGCCGATCGAGCCGACGCCTTTCGGCACGAGCAAACCGGTGTGGTAGCCGCAACCGACGATGCACGCGAGCAGCAGCGCGGCCGCGACGCGCTTCACGGCTGCTTCTTGCTCGCGGTCGGCATCGCGCGCGCCAGATCGGCGGCGGCCGCGGCGGCGGAGACGAGTTCCGTGTCGGTCGTGAGCTGCGCTTCCTCGAGCGCGCGCTCGGCGTGCAGCACCGCGCCGTAGCGTTCCTCGATGCGTGTGTAGAACTTCGCGACCGACAGATCGGAACGCGCGAGCCGCGCGAGGCAATCGGCGTAGTCGAGGCGCACTTCGCGCTCGAGCTCCGGCTTGTCGCCGGTCGCCGCCGCGTGGCGTTCGATCCAGGTCTCGAGTTCGCTGCGCGCGCTGACCAGCTCGCGTCGGTCGTACTCGGGGCTCTTCAGGCCGAGCAAGCGGAAGTGGGGGACGTGCGCCTCGGCCCACAACGCGCGCGAACTGTCGGGGTGGTAGAGCAGCAGATCCTCGCAGCGTTCGCGCGCGAGCTCCCACTCGCGATCGTCGGCGTAGAGGTCGGCGAGCTTCGCGTACGCTTCGTCGCAACGCGGTTCGCTCGGGTAGTTGACGACGAGGTACTCGAGGATCTCGGCGCCGTCGTCGCTGGTCTTGAACCAACCGAGGAAGTTCCAGCCGTCGTTCGCGAGCTTCAAGCCGCACTCGGCGAGGATCTCGCCCGCGCGTTGACGTTCGTGGTGGTTCGGGAACTTGGTGTCGACCTTCTTCAGCAGCAAGAACGCGTCGAACGGTTCGTCGTCGGCGAGCAGCAGCTCCGCGCCGCGCACGCCGGCTCGCACCGCGAGTTGGCGCGGCAGGTTGAGCACCAACATGTCCTCGAGCTCGTCGGGGTCGCCGTCGGCGCGGGAGAGTTCTTGGATGCGCTTGTCCGCGTATTCCTCGACGCGCAACTCGACTTCGTTCTTCAGCTCCGAAGGCAATCCCGTCGCCTCGCGGCACGCGACCGCGCGGTCGAGCGCGCGCGACGTGCGCTCCGCCTTGAAGTCGTCGGCGGCGAGCGCGAGCGCGTCGCGCACCTCGGCCTCGTTGTCCGGCTTGCTGAAGCCGATCATCGAACCGAACGGGCGATTGAACGCCGCGCAACCGGTGCACAGGAAGAGCGCGAAGACGACGAACAGACGAAGGATCATGGCGTGACCGATCCGCGCAAGCCCGCGACCTTGACCGGTCGCTGCGAGTAACTCCTGGGGCGGCTCTCGAGGTGGTATTCGAGGAAGCGAACCACAAACGCGCGCACCTTTTCCAGCTCGCCGACCGAGATTCGTCCTTGGAGCGCTTCGGGGCCGCGCGCGGCGAGCTCGGCGGCGAGTTCGAGGGTCCGCGTCGCGAGGGTGAGGAGCCGCCGACCGCTCGCTCGCGCCTCTTCCGCGCAGCGGCGGCACAATCGTCCGCCCGCGCCGGGCGAGAAGACGCTCGACGCCTTCGGCGAAGCCGGCGCCGGCGCGCGTCGGCCGCACGCGGCGCAGCGATCGAGCGCGGGCGCGAGGCCGAGTTCGTCGAGGAAGCCGAGTTCGAACGCGAGCAACGCGAGCTCCGGCGCGACGACGTCGCCCGCGAGCCGATCGAGCGTGCGTTCGACCCGCGCGAAGAGCCCGGGCGACGGCTGGCCTTCCTGCGCGCCGAGTCCCGCGAGCTCCAACGTCGCGAGCGCCGCGCGATAGCGTCCGAGGTCCGCCGCGATCGCACGCCGTCGTACGGCGAGGTCGCCGGCGCGCAGGGTGTCGAGCTCGCGTCCCGTGCCGTGGGACCATTCGAGTTCGAGCGTGTCGAAGAGGTCGAGCACCGCGTAGTAGCGCGACGTCGTCCGGTACGCGCCTTTCGCGAGCAGGTGCACGCGGCCGAAGCTCGGCGTCAGCACGTGCAACACGAGCGACGTCTCGCCGAAGGCGAAGCGGCGCAGGATCAGGGCTCGTTCACGGCGAAGCATCGCGTCGCCGACGAATCTAACCCGCGACGGTGTGGCGCTTCACGCGGACTCGGTGGACTCTGCGGTCGTTGGCGTCGATCACCTGGAACTCGCGGTCGCCCCGGACGAACGATTCGCCGCGCTCGGGAAAACGTCCGAACTCCGCGAGGACGAAACCCGCGAGCGTCTGGTAGTCGGCGGTCTCCGGCAGCTCGAGATCGAGCGCCTTGTTGACGTCCGACACGTTCGTCGACGCATCGACCTCGGCGATGCCGCCCGGCAGGAAGCGCACCGGCAATTCCTCGTCGCGGTCCTCGCCGGCGATGTCGCCGACCAGCTCGGCGAGCACGTCGCGCAACGTCACCAGCCCCGCAGTGCCGCCGTACTCGTCGAGCACGATCGCCATCGCGATCTTCTCGCGGCGGAACTCGGCGAGGAGTTCGGAGACGCGCTTGGTCTCGGGCACGAAGTACGCGGGCTGCAGGAGCGAGCGCAGCGGCGTTTCCTCGCGCCCGTCGGCGAGCACGCGCAGCAGGTCCTTGACCGACACCGTGCCGATCACCGTGTCGAGCGTGCCTTCGTACACCGGGATCCGACTGCGGCCGGCCTCGGTCGTCGCGCGCGCCGCGCCGCGCAGGGATTCGCCGACCTCGACGGCGACGATCTCGGTGCGCGGCGTCATCACCTCCGCGGAGTCGACGTCGCGGAACTCCATGACGCTGCCGATGATCTGGCGCTCCGTCTCGTCGAGCTTGCCGGTGACGTCGGCGTCGGCGATCACCTCGCGCAGGCCGGCGACGAGCTCGCGCTTCTCCTCGGCGTCGTCGCGCAGACCGAGCGCGCGCAGGAAGCCGCGACGCAGGGCGCTGAAGACGAAGACCAGCCACGACAATGGCACTTGGACCAGGTTGAACGTCGGCAGGCACGTGGCGACCCACGCGTCGCCGAAGCGCAGCGCCACCGCCTGGGCAAGGCCGCGCGTCGCGATCCAGATCGCCGGCACCGACACCGCGAGCGCGAGCACGATCGCTTCGAACCCGAGGTCGCGGTTCTCGGCGATCACCAGCAGCACGAGCAACGCGAAGAGCAGACCGCAGGCGCTCTCGAAGAGGCTCGCGCTCTCGGTCAACGCGCCGAGGCGCTCGAGCAGCGGCTTCAACCGGAGGCGCCGGGCTTCCGAGCGCACACGTCCCAGCACGCGGGCGGCGATCGCTTGGCCGAAGCTCTGGCGCAGGCATGCAAAGAACCACGTGGCGACCCAAGCGAGCAGGGCGGCGAACGCGGCCGGAGTCTGGAGTTCGCCGAGGCGTTCGTACGCACCGAAGGACTTCGGGGCGAGGTCGGCGAGCGAGCTCAGGAAGGCGGGCACCATGACTTGCAGGCGAAGCGCTTCCGGGGAACCGGGAGCGACCGTCCGAACCCGACATCCTATCGGTGGACGACTCCGGACCGCAGTCACCGACGGCCCGCGTCGTTGCACGGAGCGGGAATCCGTTACGCATGAGTAACGAGCGGAGCGCCTCGCGCGGCCGCCGCGCGCCGGAAGCGTCCGCTGCAACACACGACTGCGCAGTGGGTTAGGGCTCCTCCTTGTGAGCTCGATCACCCTCGACGGCACGCCCGGTGCCTTGCGGCGCGCGCCATGGGAAACCTGCTGCTGCTCGAGAGTTCTCCGTTCGCCCTCCACCAACCTGCTCTCGCGCTGCTCGCCGACCACGGCGTCGTGCTCGAACCACGCGCGGAGGAAACGGTCCCGGCCTTCGGCGATCGGATCGACACCAGCCTTATGGCGCTCTTCCGCGACGGCCGCGCGCCGGAGGTCTTCGAAGCGCTCTACCTGCGCGCCCGCGGCGCGGTCTTCGACGTGGTGCGGCGTCTCGCGGGCGAACGACGGCTCCCGTTCGATCCGCTCGAGATGGTCCAGGACACCTTCATCAACGTGTACCGCTACGCGCGCGGTTTTCGCGACGAACACCCCGGCAGCTTTCGCGCGTGGGTCCGCACGATCGCGCAGCACACCGTTTATCGCGCGGCGAGCCGTCGCCGCACGCGCTCGCTCCAGAGTCTGCCCGAGGGTCTCCAAGAGCCCGCCGACCTCCGCGAGTTGCCGACTCAGCCGATCGTCGATCGCGAGGACGCCGGACTGCTCGTGCAGTCGTGGATGATCTTCCTCGGTCACTACTCGCGCGCGTTCGAGCACCTGTCCGAGCGTGATCGTCTGGCGCTCGAACTCGTCGAGGTCGAAGGCCTCAGTTACGCGGACGCGGCGAGCCGCCTGAACGTCGGACGCTCGAACATGAAGATGATCCTCTTCCGGGCGCGGGCGCGGATCCAGGCGCGCATGCAGCGTTCGATGGGCATCGAGCCCGCGGACGTGCGCTTGGTCGGCTGAGGCGCGGAGCTTGCGCTAGACTCCGCCGGCGTGTCCCCGGACCGGCGAGCGATCGATCTCCTCGTGCGCGGCGCGCGCGAGCTCGCGACGCCGCTCGGCAACGAGCCGCGCGCGGGGCGAGCGATGGGGGAACTTCGCGCGCTCGACGGCGGCGCGGTCGCGATCCACGACGGGCGTATCGTCGACGTCGGGCCCGAAGGCGAACTCGCGACGCGCTACGCCGCGACGGCGGAGCTCGACGCGCGCGGCGGCACGCTGGTGCCCGGCTTCGTCGACGCGCACACGCATCCGGTGTTCGCGACGACGCGCGAGGACGAATTCGAGCTGCGCACCCGCGGCGCGACGTACGTCGAGATCGCGGAGCGCGGCGGCGGCATCCTCTCGACCGTGCGCGGCGTGCGCGAGGCTTCGCGCGAGACGCTGCTCGCGCGGCTCGGGCTGCACCTCGAACGCTTCCTCGCGCTCGGTACGACGACCGTCGAGTGCAAGAGCGGTTACGGGTTGACGCTCGACGACGAGGTCAAGTGCCTCGAGGTGCTCGCCGAAGCGCGCCGCACGCAGCCGATCGAGCTCGTGCCGACGTTCCTCGGCGCGCACGACTTCCCGCTCGAGTTCCGGACGCGCAAGCGCGAGTACGTCGACCTCGTGTGCGAGCGGATGTTGCCGCGCGTCGCCGAGGCGAAGCTCGCCGAGTACTGCGACGTCTTCACCGAGACGATCGCGTTCTCGCTCGACGAATCGCGGCGCATTCTCGAACGCGCGCGGTCGCTCGGCCTCGGCTTGCGCTTGCACGTCGATCAATTGACGCCGCTCGGCGGTGCGGAGCTCGCGGCCGAACTCGGCGCGGCGAGCGCCGATCACCTCGAACACGTCAGCGAACGCGGCATCGAAGCGTTGCGCGCGGCGAAAGTGGTTCCCGTGCTCTGCCCGGTCGTGCCGCTCTTCCTGCGCCAAGACAAGGAAGCGCCCGGCCGTCGTCTGATCGACGCGGGCCTCGCGGTCGCGATCTCGACCGACTTCAATCCGGGCTCGTGCAACTTGCAGAGCCTGCCCGAGGTGATGAGTTGGGCGGCGTTGCGTTATCGCATGAGCGCGGCGGAGTGTCTGACGGCGGCGACGCTGAACGCCGCGTGTTCGCTCGGGCGAGGCGCGGAGATCGGAACGCTCGAAGTCGGCAAACGCGCCGACGTCGTCGTGCTCGACGCGCCGAATCACCGGCACCTCGTCTACGAGCTCGGTCGCAGCCCGGTGCGCGCGGTCGTCGTGCGCGGTCGCGTCGCGTACTCGCGCGTGTAGCTCACGCGCCGGACGAGACCGACAGCAGCTTCAGCGCGATCAAGAGCGGCAGCAGGATCGCGATGAGCGCTTCGCCCGCGATCAGACCTGAAGCGAGCGGGAGGACCCAACCGTCCGCGGTCTTCGGCCGCAGCTTGCGCGCGATGAAATCGATCCACGCGCCGAGGAACATCGTCGCGATCGCGCTCGCGGGCACCAACATGCCGATGCCGATCCCGGTCGGCGATGGGATCCAGTTGCGCCACTCGCGCTTCTGCTCGAGCACCGTGAAGAGCACGCCGAGCGCCATCGCTATCCCAAGCGCCCACAGCGCGCTCGGGTGCAACGCGCTCGTGCCCTTCGAGAGCAACTTCGCGAAGCCGACCCACTTCTGCGAGATCGGGCTCGACAGCGCGGTCGGACTCTCCGGATCGAGGCCGTACGTGTCGCGCAACAGGGGATACGCGAACGCGAGCGCGAGCGCTCCGACCGGCACCGCGAACAACTGCACCCACGTGATCGTGCGCGGCGTCGAGCCGACCATCTCGCCGGTCTTGTAGCACTGCATCACGCCTTCGGACTCGGCCGCGATCGAGCCGGTCACGCCGCTCGCGAGCATGTTCGATTGCACGCTGCCCGGCGAGATCACGCCGAACACGCCTTGCATCACGTTCGACAGCGCGCTGATCGGTCCCCAGTTCGTCTCGCCGAAGACGCGCAGGCCGACCAGCATCAGCGGCAACGTCAACAAGATCGCGAGCGCGGTCTCCCACATCGGGAGGCCGAGGCTGAAGTGCTGCACCGCGATCAACGCGAGCGCCGAGACGATCGAACCGACGATCACCCAACGCAACGGGAAGTCCTCGGAGTTCACGCTCGAGCTCGAGAACTGCCGGAACGTCGCGACCAACGTGCGCCACTTCAGGAACAACGCGGTCAAGCCGCCCGCGATCATCAGGCCCGTCGCGGGCCACATCACCCACAGGAGGATGTCGCGCTTCGACGCGCCGTCGCCGATGATCCCCGCGTCGCGCAGGAACACCGGCGCGAGCACCCACGACAGCAACAGCCCCGCGAACATGTTCGCGCAGATGCGCAGGCCGATGATCATGCCCGAGCCGAGGCTGAGCAGGCTGAGCGACAAACCGACGCCGGTGACCGTGGAGAACTGGTTGACGTGGACCGCGAGCGTCTCCTTCAGCCACGCGAACCAGTTGCGCATGATCGCGAGCGCGAGCACCGCCGACGCGACGAGCCCTGCGAGCAGCGCACGCACCGCGACCTTCGCTTCCGGCCCGCGCGCGTCGAGCACGATCAACGTCTCGCCCGCCGCGATGCCGTCGGGGTAGGGGAGCTTCTCGTCCTCGATGAAGTGCTTGCGCAGCGGCACCGCCATCAACACGCCGAGCACGCCCGCCGTCGTCAGCCACATGAACGTCTGCAGCTTGGTCAAGCGCAGGTCGACGCCGACGCTCGGGTCCTGCGACAACATGTCGAACGCCGCGAGGATCGTGCAGAGGAACGCGGTCTGCCCCGCGATCGTGCCGGCCGACTGCGCGAGGTTCGCTTCGCGCTTCACGCTCGTGCCGCGCGAGACGACGCTCAGCGCGAGCCAGCCGAAGAAGGCGCTGACGACCGCGATGTTCGGTCCGAAGCCGAGCTTGAGCACCACGTACGGATACGAGCCGCCCATCAACACCGCGACCAGCAGCGCGACCACGACCGCGCGCACCGTGAGCTCGCGTCCTTGGATCGGTACCGTTCCCGCGCTCGCCGGCTCGGTCGTGTTCATGTCCCGGAGCGTAGTGTTCCGCGCGAACGGAATCACGCCGCCTCGAACAACCGTGACGTCGTCCCTAGAATCGGCGCGCTCGATCCTCGCCCTCGTCCTCGAACAAGGTCTCGAATGCCCCTCGTCGAATGCGTTCCGAACTTCAGTGAAGGCCGCCGCCCGGAAATCGTCGATCGGATCGTCGCCGCGGCGGAATCCGTCCGCGGCGTCAAGTCGATCGATCGTTCGATGGACGCGAGCCACAACCGTGCGGTGGTGACGTTGGTCGGCGAGGGCGAGCTCGTCGCCGAAGCCGTCTTCCGCGCGATGAAGCAAGCGCGCGATTCGATCGACCTGAATCACCACACCGGCGAACACCCGCGCATCGGCGCGACCGACGTCGTTCCGTTCGTGCCGCTCGAAGGCGCGACGATGGGGCTCTGCATCCGGCTCGCGCATCGCCTCGGTGAACGCGTCGGGCGCGAGCTCGCGATCCCGGTCTTCTTCTACGAGCAAGCTGCGTTGCGCCCCGAGCGCAAGAACCTGCCCGACGTCCGCAACATCGGTTGGGAGAAGTTGCGCGACGCGGTGAAGACCGATCCGGCGCGCACGCCCGACGAAGGTCCGAAGAACGCGCTCCATCCGACCGCCGGCGCGACGGTGATCGGCGCGCGGCCGTTCCTGATCGCGTTCAACGTCAACCTGAAGAGCACCGACGTCGCCGTCGCGAAGGAGATCGCGAAGAAGATCCGCGAGAAGGACGGCGGCTTGCCCGGGATCAAGGCGATGGGCTTCTTCCTCGACGATCTGAAGCTCGCGCAAGTGAGCATGAACGTGTGCGACTTCCGCGCGACCGGCCTCGACCGCGTGTACGACGAGATCGAGAAGCTCGCGCGCACGAAGGGCGTCGAGATCCACGAGAGCGAGCTCGTCGGCCTCGCCCCGAAGGCCGCGCTCGGCGACTCGACCGCCCAACACGTGCGCTTGCGCGACTTCGACCCGAAGAAGCAGATCATCGAGGCTCTGCTCTGACGTCGGCGCGGTAGAACGAGTACAGCATGTCGCTCGCGCGGATCGTCTTGCTGCTCTTCGTGACCGCGAGCGCGGCGTTCGCACAAGTTCCGAACTGCAAGGTCTGCGGCGGCTCGGGCCGTGAGCCGTGCGCGAAGCACGCGAAGGTCGAGTGTCCGTTGGAGGACAGCGTCCGCTTCTGCAGTTTCGTCGCGAAGTGCGCGGACTGCGGCGGCGCGGGCTTCGTGGCGTGCAAGAAGTGCGCGGGCGAAGCGGTGCTGAAGACGCTCGCGAAGAAGCGCGAACGCGTGGCGCTCGAGGCGGAGAAACTCGCGAGTTACGACGAGACGATGGGCCGGCCGCTGCGCAAGGGTTCGACCGATCACTTCACGTTGGTGTTCGAACTCGACGACTTGAAGGTCGAGAAGCGTCTGCTCCATTCGCACGAGCTGTTGCATCTCTACCTGCAACGGCTGGAGGCGCTGTACGCCGACTACGTCACGTTGCTCGACGCTCGCCACGCCGACTTCCGCGAGCGTTTCCAGGTCTTCGTGTGGTATCTCGATCCCGATCAGATGAAGGCCTCGCTCGCGTTCTGCGAACAGGGCGCGCCGGCGGGCGTCAAGTTGATGGGCGCGCACCCGCGCTTCTCGACGTGCGCGAACAAGCGTTGGTTCACCACCGACGAGCAACTCCATCGCGATCTGCTGCACATGGTTTCGCACCTGATCCTCTCGCACGAGGAGCCCCAAGCCTGGATGGGCAACCAGAAGGGCGGGTGGGCCGAGGAAGGACTCGGACATTGGTTCGAGTACCGCGGCTTCCAGCGCTGCGACAACTATTGCTTCCAGGAGCAGAACACCAACAACGACTACAAGGGCGGCGACTACAAGCTGCTCTGCCGCAAGTTGGTCGCGACGGACGACGCGCCCGCGATCGCGAGCGTCTTCGAGCGCAACACCGACACGCTGCTCCGCGACGAACACGTCGTCGCGTTCTCGTACGTCGACTACCTGTTATCGCTCGACGGCGCCAAGTTCGGAAAGTTGTGCGCCGACCTGCGGCGCAAAGTGCCGACGCGCGAGGCGCTGCAGAAGCACTTCGGCCTCGGCCCGCTCGAGTTCGAGCGCCGTTGGAAGGAATGGGTGCTCGCGACCTATCCGACGCAGAAGGACTGACGGGCGAGTGAACGTGCTTGCGATTCGAGACCGCGCGCGACGGAGAGTCCGTTGACGCGCTGGCGATTCTGGGTGCTCGCGGCCTGCGTCGCGGCCGTCGCGTACGGGCTGCGCGGCTCGACGATCGCCTTCGTCGATCCGACGAGCACGCGCGAGATGCGGCGCATCGAGTTGTTGCTCGCGAGCGGCGCGACGCCGGAACGCGACGAGTGGCTCGGCGAGCGTTCGCCGCCGACGTTCTTCCCGCGCCTCGTCGCCGGCGCGGCGCAGCGGCTGTTGGTCGAGCCCAGCGGCGATCCCGCGTTGCGCGGCGTCGACGAAGAGCGGCTCGAGCATTTGGCGATCACCGCGACGAGCGGCGCCCGCGCGCTGAGCGTGCTGGCGCTCGCGCTGCTCGCGCGCTTGCTGTTGCGCGGCCCGCGCGGCGAGCTGTGCGCCGTCGGCGTCGCCGCGCTCTTCACGCTCGTCGACGCCGCGCGTCCGACCGCGGTCGATCCGCGGCCGTTCGCCGAAGCGCTCGCGTTCGGCGGCTCCGCGGTCGCGCTCGGCGCGATGCGGTGCGCGGACGTGCTCGACCGTTGGATGTTCGGGATCGTCGCGGGCCTGCTGCTCGGCGGCGCGCTGGTGACCGCGCCGGAAGCGGCCGCGATCCTGGCGGCGCTCGCGTGCGCGTTGCTCGTGCTCGCGAACGGCAAGGACGCGCAACTCGGTGAGCGCGCGGCCCTGGTCGCGTCGACCGCATTCGCGATCGCCGGCGTCCTTGGGTTCCTCGAGTTCGCCGCGTTCGACGACGCGAGCGAGCTGCCGCGCGTGCGCCTCGCGCAAGGCGTGCTCGGCGTCGGCGTGTTGTTCGTCTTCCTGCGCAAGTTCGGATTGCGCGGTCGACCGAGTTGGCTCTACGGCAATCGCGTGGTGCCCGCGTTGATCGCGGTGCTGCCCGCGGTCGCGTGGTGGTGGTGGGCGTCGGAGCGTTGGGATCTCGACGCCGCGTTCGGCGACGTGCGCGCGTGCGCGCGTGGCGCCGGAGTGCTCGCGGTCGTCGTGTTCGCGGCCCGACTCGGGAGTTCGAGCTCGACGTACGCGCTCGCGCTCGCCGCGTGCGCTTTGCCCGGCGCACTGAGCTGTGCGAGCGAAGTCGCGTGGGTCGCCGGCGGCGCGCTCGCGGTGTTCGCGCTCGCCGACCTGCTCTCGAGTTCCGTCTCGTTGTCGCGCGTGTCGAAGTTCGCGAGCCACGCGCTCGGCGTCGCATTCGTCGCGCTCCAAGCGTTCGCGTCGCCGCGCGAACTGCCGTCGTCGGACGATCGCGTCGCGCTCATCGTGGCGCTGCGTTCGCTCCGCGACGCGACGCCTTCGCCGGGTCCGTGGAACCACCCGACGGCGCGGCCGGATTGGCGCGTGCTCTGCGAGCCCGAGTTCGGTGCCGCGCTCGCGTACCACGCGCGCCGCGCGCCGCTCGCAGCCGCACAGATCGGCGAAAAGGAAAGCGCGTCGGTGCGCGCGGCTCGCCTAGGACTCAGAGTCGACCCCGCCGACATCGCGACCACCACGCGCATCGAAGGCTGCTCGTACATCCTCGTCGGCGAGCCGCTGGTTCGGCGGGCCGACGCGCTGCGCGGCGACTCCGATGCGACGAAGGCCGCGCGCGCCCTCGCGTCCACGACGAGCGCGCCGCCGCATGGTCTTGCCTTGGTCCTACGCCTCCCCGATCGGCCGGCGGAGACTCCGCGCGTCGTCGTCTTCCGCGTCGCAGAGGTCGGAGCCGGTCCATGGATCGGCGCCGACCGCTAGGATTCGCGCCATGCTCTCGCGCGTACTCGCGCTGTGGTTGTGGGTGAGCTTCGCGCTCGCGGCGTTCGCGCCGGTCGCGCGCGCGGCGCCGCAGAACGTCTGCAAGACGTGCGCGGGCACCGGGCTCGCGCCGTGTCGGCCGTGCGCCAAGTCGCACTGCACGGCGAAGCACGAGGTGCTCTTCTGTTCGATCGCGTCGCGCTGCAAGGCGTGCGGCGGCACGCAGCTCGCGCCGTGCAAGTGCGCTGCAAGCCCGAAGGTCTCGCTCGACGCGAAGCGCGCCGCGCTCGCCGCGTGGGTGACCAAGCGGCCCGCGGAGATCGCCGAGTTCATGGGGCGCGAGGTCGCGGTCGCGGAGTCCGCGCACTTCGTGCTCGTGTGGGACGTGCCGAAGGTCGACGTCAAGGGCGTCACCGATCTGCACGGCGCGCTGCACCTCTATCTCGATCGCCTCGAGGATTTCTACGCGCGCTTCTGCGACGACGTCGGCGCCGTCGAGAAGGATTTCATCTCGAAGACCATCGGCCTGGTGTGGTCGCGCGAAGCCGATCAGGAGAAGGCGTCGCCGAAGTACACGCTGCAGCCGTCGAACACCGAGTCGAAGTTGATGGGCCGCGCGCCGGTGTTCTCGCTCTTCTACGACAAGGGCCACATGCACGAGGAGTACGAGCTCCATCAAGCGATCGTGCACCACGCGTCGCACTGCCTCTTGTCGAACGTCTTCAACGGCATCTGGTCGGGCAACATCAAGGGCGGTTGGGCGGACGAGGGTCTCGCGCACTGGTACGAGAACTCGCTCTTCGACGGCGTGCGGCACTACTGCTACGTCGAGCAGGACACGCAGGTCGACTTCAAGTTCGGCAAGTGGGAGGCGGGCGTGCGGCAAGCGCTCGACGACGGCAAGTTGCCGTCGGTGTTCGCGTTCACGGCGCTGAATACGACCGAGATGACGCCGCCGCAGAAGATGTACGCGTGGGCGTTGGTCGATTACCTGTTGCGCGGTCCGAAGAAGAGCTTCGGCGCATTCGCGCGCGCGGCGAAGGAGAAGCGCTCGTTCGCCGACGCGTGCCAAGCGATCCTCGGCCGCTCCGCGCTCGATGTCGACCGCGATTGGCGCGCGTGGATCGCCGCGACGTACTCGGCGACGCCGAAGGCGCGTTGAGCGCGCGCAGCTTGCGAATTCTCGATAGGGCGTGGCAGGCTGTTCGGCGCCGAGCCGGGAGCTCGACGCTCGCGACTCACCAACCGGAGGTCCCGCCGTGTTCGCCGTCATCTGCCTCGCCGCCTCTTCCGTGGTTCCGTACGCCGATCGCCAACCGCCGAAGGTCGCGATCCACTTCCCGTTCGACGGCTCGCTCACGGACGGCGCGACGATCACCGTCACCGGCGCGGCGCGCGACGAGCACGGTGTCGTTTCATTGTCGGTCAACGGCGTCCCCGCGACATCGGCCGACGGCTTCGCGAACTGGCACGTCTCCGTGCCGCTCTCGTTGGGGAACACGTTGCTACGCGTGAGTGCGACCGACGGGCTCGGCAACGTCGCGCTCGATGCGGCGCACATCACCGTCGAGAATCACGGGCCGTTCGCGCTCGCGCTCGTCGGTTCGATCTTCGATGCCGCGAGCGGCTGCGTGCTCATCGGTGACTCGCTCTGGGACGGCATCCTGTCGATCGATCCGGAGACCGGGCTGCGCACGCAGGTCTCGAGTCTCGCGCAGGGCACGGGGCCGACGCCGTCGAGTCCGACGGGGATCGCGATCCTGCCGGGAGGCAACGAGCTCTTGGTCAGCGACGGTTTCGGCAACTCGATCTTCCGCGTCGATCGCGCGACCGGCGATCGAACGCTGGTCTCCGGCGGCAGCCTCGGACAAGGTCCGCTGATCTTCTGGCCGACCACCGTCGTGTACGACCCGATCTTCGATCGAGCGATCGTGCCGAGCGGGTTGTTCAGCAAGGAGCTCCTCTCCATCGACCTCACGACCGGCGATCGCGCGGTGCTTTCCGGCGCGAGCGTCGGCGCCGGCCCCGCATTCGGCGCGCCGAGCTTCATCGTGTTCGACGCCGCGCACGCCCGCGTCGTTGCTTCGGACGCCGGTCGGCAGGCGCTCTTCGCCGTCGATCCGTCGAACGGCGATCGCACGATCCTCTCCGACGCTGCGACCGGTTCGGGGCCGGCTTTCGGAGCGCCGCGCTGGCTCGCGCTCTCCGCGAACGGCGACACGGCGTACGTGTGCGACCTGACACTCCGGGCGCTCTTCGTCGTCGACCTCGCGACCGGCGCGCGGACGATCGTCTCGCAGGATGGCGACGGCAAGGGGCCCGACATCGTGAACTGGGTCGGAGCGGCCTTCGACGAGAACGCGGGGCGCGTGTGCGTCGCCGACTACGACGAACTGTTCACGATCGATCTCGCGACCGGCGTGCGCACGAGCGTCAGCAGCGACCGCCGCGGCCAAGGCTCGGCATTCGGTTTCCCGGGCTCGGTCGCGCTCGACCGCGACCGGCGGCGGCTCCTGGTGCAAGACGCCTCGAACGCAGGGCCTCCCACGTCACGCGTCGTCGAGGTCGACCTCTCGACCGGCGATCGTCACTCGCTGTTCGACTCGGGCGTGACTCCGTACCCGTACTGGCTGCGCTTCGACTTCGATGAAGGCTCGCGCGAGATCTCGACGATCGGCGGGAACGACACGAACGCCGCGGCCACGGTCGGCCTCGACGTCGATTCGCTCGCGCTGCACGTCTACCAGTCGTGCCCGACGACCCAGGGTTTTCCGTTGGAGGTCGCGCGCGGCACGGCGGGGGAGTTCTTCGTCGGCTTCGACCAGTCGATCGGCGTCCTGGATCCGTACCACGGCACGCGCGCGTTGCTGACTGGGCCGGGTGCCGGCTCCGGCCCGCTGTGGACGTACACGCTCGGGATCGGCGTCGATCGCGCGGCGGACGAGCTCCTGGTCGTCAGCACGTTCCCGGGCAGCGGCCTCTTCGCGGTCGACCTGGACACCGGCGCGCGGCGCATCGTGTCGGACGCGACGGTCGGTCAGGGCTACTCGTTCTACAACCCGACCGCGTTGTGCGTCGACGCGAGCGCACGCATCGCGTACGTCGCCGACTACTCGAACCTCGCGCTCTTCGCGGTCGATCTCACGACGGGTGATCGCACGGTGGTGACCAAGGGCGGCGTGTTCCAAGCCGTCGACGGCGGCACGCCGCCGAATGTCGGCACCGGACCGTTCTTCGAGTACACCACCGGCGTCGCGATCGCTCCGGAACTCGGTGTCGCCTTCACCACGCACGCGGATCTCCTGATCGGCGTGTTGGCGGTCGAGCTCGGGAGCGGTGATCGCGTGCTCTTCTCGCGCTGAAGCTGCGCGGTACGGAGCCAGCCTCAACTCCGCCGTTCTCGCGCGGGGTGCAACGGAGATTGGTGGTCGCGGGCGCGCGAGAACGGCGGAGTTGAGGCTGGCTCCGTACGCGTCGCCGCTACGATGCGCGGCGCATGGAGAAGACGCTCTACTACACCGTCGCGAACCACATGCACTGGACCGACGTGCAGTGGTTGTGGGGCTACGACGCGCTGCCGTCGTCGACGCGCGACATGTTGCGGCTCGCGGAAGGACTCGACTCGAAGGGCAACGTCGACTTCGACGCGATCAGCTACGAGAAGCTCGCGGTCGAAGCGCCCGAGGCGTTCGCCGAGCTGCGCGTCGCGGTGCAAGCGGGCAAGCTCGAGATCGTCGGCGCGAGCTACGGCCAGCCGTACGGCCTCTTCCACGGCGGCGAATCGAACGTGCGCCAATTCGTCTTTGGCGTGCGCGCGGTGCAACGGCTGTTCGGCGTACGGCCGCGCGTTTTCTGGCAGGAGGAGTTCGCGTTCTTCCCGCAGCTCCCGCAGATCCTGCGCGGCGCGGGCTATTCGAGCGCGGCGCTCTGCTTCCAATGGACGTGGCACACGCCGACGGTGCCCGAGGAAGCGTTGTCGCTCGTGATGTGGGAAGGGCTCGACGGCTCGAAGTTGCCGACGTTGCCGAAGAACGAGCTCACGCTCTCTCCCGCGCCCGAGGATTTCGACGGCCGCCTCGAGTCGAAGTTGCTGAAGAGTCTCGAGAAGCCCGCGCTCGTCCATTGGGTCGAGCTCATCCCAGAGCCCGATTGGACGTGCAAGAGCGCGCTGTGGCTGCCGAAGTTGAAGCAACTGCGCGCGGATCCGCGTTTCGAGCTGAAGCCGGTCACCGCCGGCGAGTTGATCGCCGAACTCGCGAAGACTCCCGCGCCGGTGCGGCGTTACACATTGGACGACGTCTTCCACGGCGTGTCGCTCGGCAAGAACGGCGACAACATGCCGCGTTGGAGTCGCGCGTGCGAAGAGCAACTGCTCGCCGCCGAATCGGTCGCGGCGCTCGCCGGCCTTTTCGGTCGGCCTTACGCGGCGTGGGACGTATATCCGACGTGGGAGCTCGACGAAGCGTGGCGCGAGATGCTCGCGGCGCAGCACCACGCGAACCACACCGCCGAAGGACGCTGCGGCTTCGTCGGACTGCGCAGCTTCGAACGTTCGCTCGGTCTCGCGAGCGAAGTCTTCGCGCGCACGCTCGAGCACCTCGCCGATCGCGTGCGCGCCGAAGCCGGTTCGCAGCTCGTGTTCAACACGCTCGGTTGGACGCGCGACGTCGCGCTCGAGGACGGCTCGATCGCGCGCGCCGTGCCGGCGTGGGGCTACAAGGTCGTCGATCCCGAGGGCGACGGCGAGGATCCGCCGGAAGCGGTCGAGATCGAGGAGCGCGAAGGCGCACTCGTGCTCGCGCGCGGCGACTTCGAGGTCGAGATCGACAAGAAGAGCGGCTTCGTGCGCCAGATCTGGACGCGCGAGTTCCCGCAAGGCTTGCTGCACGCGCGTCGTCCGCTCGGCGAGCTCGAGATGGTGCGCGACGGTCGGCCGGAACGCTTTCGCACGGCCAGCATGTCGGAGAGCGACGAGGACTACGCCGAGGTCACGTTCCTGCGCGAAGGTCGCTACGGCAGCCGCATGCGCGTCAGTTATCACGTCGCGCCGCTCTACGACGCGCTCGGCATCCACGTCGAGTGCGAGAGCCTCGCGCGCCCTGACGCCGGCATGCATTCGGGCCTGCGCACGCAGATCGCGCCGGAGTTCGGCGACTTCACGCTCGTCCACGATCATCCGTACGGCGTCAGCGAGATCCGCGCGGACAAGAACCATCTGCGCAAGTACCCGACCGGCGACCCCACGACGTCGAAGCCGTGGTTCGAGGACGTCAAGCGTCCGTTCACCGCGTTGTCGTTCGTCGACGTGCTCGACGCGTCGGCGCGCGGCGCGGGTTTGCTCGTCGTCCACGACGGCGGCCAGGGTTTCTTCCGCACCGATCACGGCGTCGATGCGTTGCTCTCGATGTACGACGCGTGGGACGAGGAGTACTTCCACGACGCGTTCAGCGCCGATCTCTGGCTCGTGCCGCACGGCGCGTTGACCAACACCGAGCGCATGCGCATCGCGCTCGAGCTCACCGCCGGTTCACCGCGTTTCTCCGACGCCGCGATCACGACCGGCGAAGGCGAATTGCCGCCGACGTTCGGCGCGATCCAGGTCGAGTGCGATCACGTGCTGCCGACCGCGTTCTACCGCGAGAGTCGGCGCGGGCCTGAACACCTCGCGCACGCGTTCGCCGTCGACGTGCGCGATCCGTACGTGTTGCGCTTGGTCGAGTTCGACGGCCGGCCGGCGACGGTCAGCGTGCTCTTCCCCGGTCCGATCGCGAAGGCCGCGCGCACCACGCCGCTCGGCGAGATCGAGGAGTTGCTCGAGCCCGAACTCGCCGACGCGCCGTACGGACCCGAGGGCGTGCCGTGGAGTCGCGTGCGCTTGACGATGCGGCCGCACGAGATCGCGACGGTGATGCTGGACCTCGAGCTCGGCCGCCGGATCCCGCGTGATCTCGATCCGCGGCAGCACGACTGGGCGACGACTCCGCGCGGCGCCAAGCCCTGAGCTCCCGATGACGACCGACGCTCCGTTGGACGCGCGCGCGGCGTTGGAGGAAGCGGCGCGGCGGTGGACCTCGTTGTGGTCGGCGCCCGTCGACTGGGAACTCTTCGAGCGTCTCCATCGCGACGATTTCGAGGACTGCGCGAGCGGCGGGCGTCCGCCGACGAAGTCCGGTTTCGCGAGCGGGCTCGAGCTCCTCGTGCGCGCCTTCCCCGACCTGCGCACGGAGGTCGACGAGATGGTGGTCGACGTCGAGCGAGCGCGCGTCGCCGTGCGCTGGACGGCGCGCGGAACGAACCTCGGGTGCTACCTCGGCGTCGGCCCAACCGGGCGCGAGACTCGCATCACCGGCATCGAGATCATCGAGCTCGCCGCCGGCCGCATCGCGCGCCGCTGGGGTGAGTGGGACATCTCCGACCACCTGCGCGGTTGAGTCCCGTTCAGTCGACGTCGTGCAGCGCGACGAACGCGTCGCTCGCGCCGCCGACGTAGTCGGGTTCGAGCGCGAAGCCGGTGGTCGGGAAGTCGGTGACGTCGGTGTCGCCGGAGAAGAGCGCGAGGCCGTCGCTCGCGCGCAGGGCGAGCGCTCGTCCGCGGTCGCCTTCGAAGCCGCCGCCGACGACCGCCGAGCCGCCGAAGTACGTCGCGTAGTGGAGCGTCGAACCGACGTTGTCGTATTCGATCGAGCACACGAACGCGTCGATCGCGCCCTTGTACGTCTTGCGGAACGCGTCGGCGCTGACCGGCAAGTCGGACGAGCTCGTGTTGCCCGTGAACACGATCCGTCCGTGCGCGTCGAGCAACACCGCGCCGCCGTCGTCGTTGTCGGTGCCGCCGAAGTACGTGCAGTAGCGGACGTTCGCGAGCGACGCATCGAACACCGCGACGTACGCGTCGGAGGCTTCGAGGCCGGTGATCGCTCCGTTGTGCGTTCCGTCGTACGCGTTCGCGGTGATCGGGAAAGGCGACGCGCCGGTCTCCGGCGAATGCGTCTGGCCGACGACCATCACGTCGCCGTTCGGCGCGACGTAGACCGCTTCGTTGGGGGAGACGTTGTCGTCCTGCGTGCCGCCGATGTACGTGCACGCGAGCAACGCGCCGGTGCTCGAGAACTGCGCGAGGAAGCCGTCGCCGAGGCTCTGCGCGGCCGGGCCTTCGTCGCCGTTGTACGTGACGTCGAACGCGTTGAGCGCCGGGAAGCCGTCGACGGTTTCGTTGGAGCGCGTGAAGCCCGCGAAGTAGAGGCTCTGTTCGTCGGCCGCGAGCCGTAGTCCCGACCAAGCCGCTTCGTCCTGCGCGCCGCCGAAGTACGTCGACCATTCGATCTCGCCGATCACGTCGAGCTTCGCGACCCAACCGTCCCAACCGCCGTTCGGCGTCGCGTCGAAGAGCGTGTTGGCGCCCGACGCTTGCGCGGGGAAGTTGGTCGACGTCGTCATGCCGCTCAGGTAGAGCTCGCCGGTCGAAGCGATCGCGAACGCCGCGCGCGGCGATTCGTCGCCGGTGCCGCCGAGGCAACGCGAGAATTGGCACGTGCCGAGGTTCGACGAGAAGCGCGCGACGAATGCGTCCCACGTTCCCGCGGCGCCGGCGTGGCCGTGTCCGCCGACGGCGGGGAAGTTCACCGAGCCGGTGAAGCCGACGACCCAGATATCGCCGTTCGCATCGACTTGCACACCGTACGCGCGGTCTTCGTCGTTGCCGCCGATGTAGGTCCACGCGACGATCGAGTGCAGGTCCTTCGACAAGATCGCGACGAACGCGTCGCTGCCGCCGACCAACGACTTGTGCCAACCCGGGACTCCGGGATAGATCGACGCGAAGTCGGTCGCGGTCGTGTTGCCGCAGATCACGACCTTCTCGCTGCCCGGGATCACGCAGAGCCCCTGCGCGCGATCGTTGCCGATCCCGCCGTTCTTGCCGCCGAAGTAGGTACACGCGACGTTGTGGGCTGCGTTCGATCCGCCGCCGCTGCCGCCGCCGCTGCTCGAATTCGAACTCGAAGTTCCGCCGCAGGACGCCGCCGCGATCAACGCGCACGACGCCGTGAATCTCCAACTCTTCATGTCGTCCTCCTCACTTCCGACCGCCGTCGTGAATCTCGACCGGCGAGCACGCGAAGTCGCTGTCGATTCCGCTGAACATCGTCCGCGGGCCGACGGAGCCGCCGGGAGAGCGGAATCGCGCGCGGGCGTGACGAAGCGCTCACCGAGCGCCGACCGCGCGCGCTTCGACCGCGAACGCGAGGTCCGGCCTGATCGGCTGCTGCCATTCCGTTCACGAATTCAAACGATGTGCCCGCGGTCCGGCGGCGATTCCTCGGTCGCGGAGTTTGACGAGTCGGAGGCCTTCGGTGACGCTCGCCGCATGCATGCGCCTCTCGTCGCTCCGTGGTTCGTCGCGCTCGCTCTGCTCTCGTCGCCCGCCGCCGCCGAGGTGAAGCTCGCCGACGTCTTCGGCAACGAGATGGTGTTGCAACGCGATCGCAAGATCGCCGTGTGGGGCGAAGCCGCGCCGGGCGAAGCGATCGAGGTCTCGCTCGCGGACCGCAAAGCGAACACGACCGCCGATACGCAAGGTCGTTGGCGCGTCGAGTTGGAACCGCTCGCGGCGGGCGGTCCGCACGAGCTCGTCGCTCGCGGCACGAACGAAGTGAAGCTGCACGATGTGTTGATCGGCGAGGTGTGGCTCTGCAGCGGCCAATCGAACATGGAGTGGCCGGTGATGGACACCGACGGCGGCCCCGAGGCGGTGTCGTCGGCGAAGTCCGAGCGCATGCGCTACCTGCGCGTCGAGCACGCGTCGTCCGACGAACCGCAGACGCATTTCGTCGGCGCGTGGCGGCGTTGCACGCCGAAGGTGGTCGAAGGCGCGTCGGCGGTCGCCTACTACTTCGGGCGCGAGCTCGAAGCGGAACTCGACGTGCCGATCGGCTTGATCCAGGTGACGCAATCCGGCGCGCCCGCCGAACCGTTCACGCCGCGCGCGTTGATGGAGAAGGATCCCGAGCTCGGTCCCGCGCTGCGCCGCTTTGCGCGCAAGAAGAAGTCGGAACCCGGCGCGCTCTTCAACGGCATGATCCTGCCGCTGACGCCCTTCGCGATCCGCGGCGTCGTCTGGTACCAGGGCGAATCGAACGTCGGACAAGCGGGGCTCTATCGACGTCTGTTGCCGACGCTGATCGGCGGTTGGCGCGCGGCGTTCGGTCAAGGCGACTTTCCGTTCCTGATCGTGCAGTTGCCGAGCATCGGCGACCCGTCGCACGACTGCGGCGAGAGCACCTGGGCCGAGCTGCGCGACGCGCAGGCGTCGACGCGCGAGCTCCCGAACGTCGACTTCGCGGTCACGCTCGATCTGCCCGCGACCAGCGACGTCCACCCGCACAACAAGCAGCCGGTCGCGCATCGCATCGCGTTGCTCGCGCGCGCTGCGGTCTACGGCCAGAAGGTCGACGCGTTCGGACCGCGCATGGCGGCCGTCGCGTTCGACGGTCCGCGCGCGCGCGTGACGTTCGAGCGCGCCGAGGGTCTCACCAAGCCGACCGCTCGCCCGATCCGCGGCTTCCAACTCGCCGGCGCGGATCGCGCGTGGCACTGCGCGACTGCGCGCCTCGACGGCGTCACGGTCGTCGTGACCTGCGACGAAGTCTCGAAGCCGATCGCCGTGCGCTACGGCTGGGCCGATCATCCGGACCTCGATCTGGTCGACGCGTCCGGACTCCCGGCGGAGCCGTTCCGTTCCGACGACTGGCCGTTGACCGAAGCTCCGGCGCCGAGGACGAGCGGCGGCCGGTAGCGTGCTCGACTGGAGTTCGCGCGCCCGCGCGGACGACACGAGTTGCAGCGAAGCGACGAGCTTTCATGACGACGGCGAAGGACTTTCCGTCGACGCGATCGTCGCGTTGACGAGTCCTGTAGAGCGGGCTCTAATGCCGATCTTTCGCTCTCGCCTCTCCCCACGCTGCATGCCGCCCCTTCCCCATTGGATGACCAGGGTCCGCGCCCTGTTCGGCGGCGTCGGACACCGTCAGGAGATCGATTGGCCGGCCTGGGAGACCCGCATCCGCCGCATCGTCGCGAGCGAGGTCGACCGCGTGCTGCCGTACTTCCCGGACGACGGCCTGATCGTCGACGTCGGGGCAAACATCGGGCTCTTCACCGCGGTGTTGCTCGAGCGCCGGCCCCGCGCGCGGGCCATCTGCTTCGAGCCGGTGGCGAGCTTCTGCGAGCGCTGCCGCGCGCGCTTCGCCTCGAACCCGAACGTGCGCGTCCTGAACCTCGCGCTCGGCAACAAGAACGAACGCGCGACGATCTACAAGCCCGACCACAACCCGGGCGGCAACTCGTTGGTGAAGGTGCAGGTCAAGCGCTATACCTCGATGCGCCTCGAGTCGAAGCAGCGCGTCACCTGGGAGCGCGAGGACGTCGAAGTGCGCGTGTTCGACGACTGGGCGCGTGAAGCCCGGATCGAACGCGTCGACCTGATCAAGACCGACACCGAAGGGCACGACTACGCGGTGCTCCAAGGCGTGCTGCCGTTCCTCGAACGAACGGGCAATCGGCCGGTGATCCTCTCCGAGTTGCTCTCGAAGAGCCTCCACCACGCGTGGTCAGAGCAATCGGCGGTGGTGCAGCGGCTGTACGAGTTCGGCTACCAGAAGGTGGATCTCGAGCACATGCGCGAGATCGAGGACATCCTCTTCGTGCCCGGCGGGCGAGAACGGGCCGGCTGAGGCCGCGCCTCGGCGAGTCCGTGAAGCTTCTCGAGCGCATCCGCCACAAGTTCGTCCGCGACGCAGTGACGTTGCAGGTCGGAGCTCTGTTCAACGCGTTCGGCAACTTCATTTCCGCCGCGTTGCTCGCGCACCTGCTCGGCGCCGAAGTGCAAGGGCAGTTCTACGTCGCGGTGTCGCTGTACTCGTTGCTCTGGGTGTTCGTGAACCAGGGCTTGCTCCAAGCGACCGTCAGTCAAGTCGCTGCGGCGAACTCGCGCGGCCAGCACGAGAAGGTCGCGTACTGGCTCGCGTGGTTGCTCAAGGCGAGCTTGATCTTCGGGTGCGCGTTGGCGG
The DNA here is from genome assembly GCA_021413885.1 of Planctomycetota bacterium. Taxonomy (GTDB): domain Bacteria; phylum Planctomycetota; class UBA1135; order UBA1135; genus JACRIN01. The sequence continues at coordinate 228,060 of JAIOPM010000057.1, read as the reverse complement.
TGCTCGGTTTCCTCACGCTGCCGACCGTCGCCGAGTGGTGGCTCGATTCCGACCGCAAGATCGGTTGGTGGGCGGCGTGGATGGCGCTCTCGCCGTTGCTCGACACGCCGCGCATCGTCGCGTGCGCCGCGATGCAGGGCACGCGGCGGATGTTGCCGTTCGCGCAGGCCGAGAACGCGATGGAAGCGATTCGCGTCTTCCTCGTGATCGTCGGAGCGTTGGTGACCAACTCCGCGGTCGGGCCGGTCGTCGGCACGCTCGCGGCGTCGCTGCTCGGTTCGATCGTCGCGACCGAGCTCTATCGCCGCGATCGCAAGTTGACGGGCTCGCCGCTGCCGAGTCTCGCGCTGATCCGCCGCTACATGGCGAGCGCGCCGATCATGCACGGCACGCGACTCGGCGTGAAGCTCGGCATCGTCCGCAACCTCAACGCGCTGTGCATGGAGATCGTGCCGTCGCTGTTGATCGAGCGCTTCGGCTCGAGCGAATGGGTCGCGTACATGCGCATCGCCCAGCGCCTGATGCGCGTGCCGCTGATGTTCATGCAAGGCATCAGCCGCACCGCGTTGCCGATGTTCAGCGAGAAGGCCGGACTCAAGGACATGGCCGGTCTGCGACGCGCGTTCGTCAAGGCGAGCGTGGTCTCCGGGCTCGTGATCACGTGCGGCATCATCGTCGTGCTGCCGTTCCTGCCGTGGATCTTGCGGCTCGCGTTCCCCGCCGCGTACCTCGATCCGGTCTACAGCGTCTGCCTGATCCTCGTCCCGGGCTTCATCATCATGTCGTTCTCGATCGCGAACGACACTTTCTACCTCGTGACCAACACGCTGCGCGTCGCGGTGATCATCTCGGTCGTCGGCATGTTCATCAGCGTCGCGATGCTGTTCGCGCTCGCGCGTTGGAATCCGACCACGGGCGTCGCGTGGGGCTTGACGATCAACATGGCGTGCAGCGCGCTCCACCTGATCTACGCGTGGTGGTACTTCCGCAAGCACGCGAAGGATCGTCTGCCTCCGCCTGCGAGCATCGTCGTCCCGAGTTGACCTCGAAGTCGCGGCGCGAAAGAGCAAGGGCCCCGCGGTTCCGAAGAACCGCAGGGCCCTCTTCGCAAGGTCCGGTGTCCGGTGCGTTGCTGCGACGCCCGAGGCACCCATCCCCGAAGGTCTACGGAGACGTCCAACAACCCTCGACCCAGACCTGAACCCTGCGTGTTTCGTAGCGACCCGGCGTCCGCACCGACTCCCAGTAACCGGCGCGCACGAGCACCTGACGGCTGCAACCGCGGTAGTCGGTGCGCCACTCGATCAACGGCTCGACCCACACGCGTCGGCATTCGCCCGGGACCCACACGCTCTGGTCGCGGCACTCGTAGTGGCCGGGCGACCAGACGCGGTAGGCGGGGCGGCAGGCGTCGCGTCGGTCGCCGAAGCGGAAGCCCAACGAGATCGAGCCGTGCCCGACGCGGTGGTTGAGTCCGATCGAGACCACTTGGGCGTCGGCGCGACCGACGAGCGCGAGGGCGGCGAAGGCGGGGAGCAGGACGTTGAAGAGCTTCATGGTTCGTTTCCTCTCGGGGTCGCGGGAGAACGTCGCGACCTGGGACTCTCTCAGCCAAGGTCATGCCGCGAGCACGACGCGCCGCCGAACGAGCGGGTGCAGCACGAGTTACGCCCGACGCGCTTCCTTCGACGCACGTCGATCGCGACGGCGAATCGGCCTTCCGGCGAGGTCAGTTGTCCTCGCGCGGGTCCATTCGCATCGGCGGCGAACGTCTGCGATGCTCTTGCACTCTCGCGATGCTGCTCACGCTCCTGCTCTCGCTCGGCGCCGCGTCCGGTTCGGACGACTACACGGTGCCCGAAGGTTTCGCGGTCGAGACGGTCGGCGAGAGCGTGCGCTCCTACCTCGCGGCGACGTTCGACTCGCAGGGTCGTCTGTTCGTCTCGGTCGAACGCGGACCGATCGCGTGGCTCGCCGACACTGCCCACGACGGCAAATTCGCGGCGACCGGCACGTTCGAGGCCTCGGTCGAGAGCGCGCAGGGTCTTGCGTGGCTCGGCGACGACCTGTGGGTGGTCGGCGAGCGCGACGGCGCGACCGGGCTCTTCCGCCTCGCCGCGAATGCGGACCACACCGCGGCGCGCGAGGTGAGTTTGGTCGTGCCGATCGCCGGCGCGAACGGCGACGAGGCGCCGGGCGAGCACGGCGTCCACGGCGTCGTCGTCGGGCCCGACGGTGCGCTCTACGTCTCGGTCGGCAACCACGCGAAATTCGCGACGAGTCCGAGCGCGACGTCGCCGTTGCTCGCGGGCTACGAAGGCACGTTGCTCCCGCCGTACTACGACCCGCTCGGTCACGCGCTGCACGTGCGCTATCCGTGCGGCTATGTCGCGCGCGTCGATCCGCGCGACGGGAGTTGGCGCTACGTGTGCGTCGGCCTGCGCAACGCGTACGACCTCGCGTTCGACGCGAACGGCGAGCTCTTCACCTTCGACAGCGACATGGAGTGGGACGTCGGGCTGCCGTGGTATCGGCCCGTGCGCTTCCTCCACGTCGTCGACGGCGCGGACTTCGGCTCGCGCACCGGTTCGTATCCGTGGCCGAGTTGGTACGAGGATTCGTTGCCTCCGATCGCCGAGAACGGGCGCGGCTCGCCGACCGGCGTCGTCGTCTACGAGAGCGAGCTCTTCCCTGCGCGCTACCGCGGCGCGGTGCTCGCCGGCGACTGGTCCCAGGGTCGCATCCTTGCGTTGCATCCGACGCGTGCGGGCGGGAGCTTCACCGGCGAGGTCGAGACGTTGGTGCAGGCGAAGGCGGGCCTCAACGTCACCGATCTCGCGATCGGACCCGACGGTGCGCTCTACTTCGTCGGCGGCGGACGCGGCGTGCTCGGGCGGATCGAGCGTTTGACGTACCGCGGTCCTTCCAAGTCGACACCTGCGACGACCGCGCGTGCCGCGACCGCGACCGCCGTGCGTGAACTCGATCGCGCCTCCGCGCTCGACGACGACGTCGCGTGGAAGGCCATCGACCACGCCGCGCACGCGGAGGACGCCGAGCTGCGCGCGCGTGCCGCGTTCTGGAGCGGACGTCGCGCGGCGCTCGAATCCGGCTCGAAGTTCCTCGAGCACCTCGGGCCCTTGCTCGCCGATCGCGAGGCCGCGGTGCGCGCGGAAGCGTTGCGCGCGGTCGGTCTCGCTCGTGCCGCGGACGACAAGGCGCGCGCAGCGATCGATCGTGCGTTGACCGACGCCGATCGTCATGTGCGCTTCGCCGCGCGTTTCGCGTGGGAACGCGCGGTCGCGCCGAACGTGTCGGGCGCGCCTACGAGCGATCCGATCCTGTGGGCGCGGCGTTGGCTCGCCGACCGGCGCACCGCGATCGGCGGCGAGCGCGCGAAGACCGACGCGGAAGCCCGTGATGCCTCGTACTTGTTGCCGTACGAACTCCCGAAGACTCCGGAGGCGTGGATCGGCGTGCTGCGTTCGATCGAGATCGCGCTCGAGGAACTCGGCGCGCACGCGAAGCTCCAAGGCACCGGCGTCGATTGGGACGCGAGCCTGTTGGCGGCCTTCCCGCACGCCGATTCACGGGTTTCGACGCTGCTCGCTTCGGTGCTCGCGGCGCGCGACGTCGAGGGCGCGCGCGAGGCGTTGCTCGCGGAGCTCGGCACGGAGCCGCGCCGCGAACAGCAGATCCACTACGCGCGTTGCCTCGTCGAGTGCGTGCGCGGTTGGACCCACGACGACGCGCGGCGACTCTTCGCGTGGTTCGACGTCGCCGACGGTTGGAGCGGCGGCGCGAGCTTCGGCGGCTACCTCGAGGCCATGCGCTCGCGCTTCGCGAGCCGCTTCGACGACGCGGAGAGGCTCGCGCTCGCGCGTGAAGCACCGCTCGGCGGCCGTACGCTCGCGCACTTCGCGCGCGAGGTCGCGCCCGAGTCCGTCGAAGCGCTCGTGCCGGCGTTGAAGTACGCGTGGGTGCAGGTCGCGGAGGGACGCGACGAAGAAGCGACGAAGCGTGAGCGCGCCGCGATCCTGCGCGCGCTGCGTTCGACGCGCTCGAAGGAGCTCGCGAGTTGGTTGCGCAAGTTGGTCGACGAGCCGCTCGCCCCGCGCGACGAAGTCCGGCGCGCACTCGCCGAGCAACGCGCCGAGGAGGATTGGCCGGTGCTCGTCGACGCGCTCGCGAGCGAGTCCGCGGACACCGTCGAAGCCTGCGTCGCGGCGCTGACGAGCTTCGAGCGGAAGCCGAGCGATTCGCGCGCGTTCGTGCGACTGCTCTCCGCCGCGCGGCGACTCGGTTCGGGCCGCGGCCCGAAGTCGCTCGCGCTCTTCGAACGCTGGACCGGCGAGCGCCTGGTCGCGAACGCGGAGACCGATTGGAACGGCGCGCTCGCCGGCGCCGAGCGCAGTTTTCGCGCGCGCTTCCCCGACGTTCCGCTCGAAGGCGGGTCGGGCGAACTCGGGCCGCGCCTCGAGGTCGATGCGTTGGTCGCGTTCCTCGACCGCAGCGCGGCGCGACCGGGCTCCACCGCGCGCGGCAAGGCGCTGTTCGAGCGCGCGTCCTGCGCGACGTGCCACGTCGTCGAAGGCACGACGTTCTCCGGCCAGAGCCTCGGCACCGGGCCCGAGCTCGCGACCGTCGGCAGGCGCTTCGACAGACGCGCGCTCGTCGAAGCGGTGCTGCTGCCGTCGCGCGCGATCGCCGAGCTCTACCGCACCACGATCGTCGTCACCGTCGACGAGGAGCGGCTCGAAGGCCGCGTCGTGCGCGACGACGCGCGCGGGCTCGAGCTCGTCTTCGCCGACGGCTCGCGGCGCGACGTCGCGCGCGCCGACGTCTCCGAGACGCGGCCGTCGACCGTTTCGTTGATGCCCGAGGGTTTGCTCGCGCCGTTCGATTTCGAAGACGCGAAGGACTTGTTCGCTTTCCTTGCGGCGGGGCGCGTCGAGCCGGGCGCCGACGACGCGCCGTTCCAATCGCTCTTCGCGGGCAAGGCGCGCAGCCAATGGGGCGGCGATCGCGCGGTCTGGTTGCTCGACGGCGATCTCCTGGTCGGCACCGGCTCGAGGCTAGCGCGCAGTTCGTACCTCGCGTCGCACACGACGTGGCGCGACTTCGAAGTCGCGTTCGACGTGCGGTTGTCGGAGGGCGCGAACAGCGGCCTCCAACTGCGTTCGCGCGTCGAGCCCGACGCCGTCGATCCGATCGGGCTGCAAGCGGATCTCGGACAACGGTATTGGGGTTCGCTGTACGCGACCGACGGGCGCGGTGCGCTCGCGGCGGCGGACGAGCGCTGGCGCGAGGTCGTCGATCCGACCGGTTGGAACCACGTCTTCGTGCGCTGTGTCGGCGAGCGTTACACGGTCGAGCTGAACGGCCTGACGACCGTCGACATCCACGACGGCGCGAGCGACCGCGGCGTGCTCGCGTTCCAGGTGCACGAGGGGCCCGCGATGGAAGTGCGCGTGACGCACGCGAAGATCCGCGAGCTCCCGGCGCGCTGAACTCAGCGCTCCGCCTGGAGCACGCGTTCGAGGTTCGCGCCGAGCGTGTCGAACGGATCGATCTTGCGCGCGAGCTCGATCGCCGCCTTCGCGTCGTCGTGGCGTCCCGCCGACGCGTAGCATGTCGCGAGGGCCGCGAGCACGCGCGGCGAGTTCGGATGCAGCGGACGCAACGCCTCGAAGATCGGCAACGCGCGCGACGGAGCGCCGTTCTGCGCCAGGATCGTGCCGGCCTCGAACGCGAGCTCGGGCGAGCGCTCGACGAGGTGCGCGATGCGGTCGGCGACTTCCTGCGGGTCGACGTCGCTCGAGAGCACGAGCTGATCGACCAAGAGCGACGTGCGGTCGGGCACGTACGCGAGCGCGAGCTCGACGAGCTGCGCCGCCGTCTCCGTGCGTCCGCACTCGAGCATCACGTCCTTGAGTGCGACCAACGCCTCGACCTGGCTCGCGCCGCAGTTCCACGCGAAGTACGTGTCGCGCAGGAACGCGAGGTCGAACGCGCGCGGGATCGCTTGCGTCGGCGAGACGGCTTCGCGCGTGGAGAACAGCGCGCGCGGCGCCGAATACTCGATCTGCAGCGTGAGGTCGGTGTGCAGGCCCGTTCCGCCGGCGCTCGCGAGCAAGCGCTCGACCCCGCGCTCGTCGAGCATCAACGCCCCGAGCAAATACGTGCGCGCGTCGGTCGTCCCGCACCAATGATCGAGATCGGCGCGCACCTCGGCTTGGCCGTCGATCCACGCTTGCGCCGCGTCGAGGCCTGCCGCGTCCGGCAGGATGCGCTCGCGTGACGCGAACAGGATCGTGTCCGCCTTGTTGATGCGCGCGAGCACGACGTGGGGGAAGACGCTGCGCAGCGTGCGCACGACCAACGCGTAGTCGGCGGTGGTCAGCGCGTACGTCTGCATCCACTGCGCGAGGACGCCGCCGCGGGTTAGGCGCTCGGCGACCGCGCGGTAGAACTCCTCGGTGAAGAGATTCGAGACGCCGACCATCCACGGATTCGACGGCTCGGACACGATCAGGTCGAAGCGTCGGTCGGTGCCCTGCACGAACGCACGGCCGTCCTCTCGCACGAGTTCGAAGCGCGGCGAGTCCCACGGACGATGGTTGACCTCCGCGAACTGCTGCGCGGCCTCGACCACCGCGGACTCGATCTCGGCGCACGTCACGTGGGCGTCCGGATGCAGCAAGCTCGCGCCCGCCGTCGTGCCGGAGCCCATGCCGATCACCAGGACTTCCTTCGCGTGCGGTCGGACGCAACGCGGCAAGTACGCGAGCGAGACCTGCGTGCGCATGTCGCCGACGGTCGTCGCGTCGACCTTGCCGTTGACGAAGAGCGCGCGGTGACGATTCTTGTAGCGCGGCTCGCTCGGCAGCGCGTCCTGGTTCTGGCCGACGACCAGGACGTCCGCGCTCGCTCCGTTCGCGAAGTAGAGCGAGCGCAACACCGCATCCGGCGTCTCGCGCGCGATGTTGCCGTACAAGTAGTTGCCGCGGTGCGTGTCGAGCGGATTCGCGGCGTGCGGCAACACGCTCAGCGCGAGCACGCCGAAACCGATCGCGAGCGGCGGCAGTGCGCCGCCTGGACGTCGCGAGATCCAGAGCACGGCGAGCGCCGCGACGTAGAGCCCGAGCGCGACGCGGAAGACGTGGTGGACGCCGAGCGTCGGGAACAACGCGATTTGCGTCAACGCCGCCGCCGGGATCGAGCCGAACGTGTTCCAACCGTAGACGAAACCGACCGCACCGGCGTCGGAGTCGTCGCGGCTCGCGAGCGCCACCAAGCTCGGGAAGATCGCGCCCATCGCGAACGTCGGGACGAGCACCAGCGCGACCGCGAACGCCGTGCACACCAGCGTGTCGCCCGCTACCTCGGCGCGCAGGCCGAGCGTCTTGCCCGCCGCGAGCGCGAGCCACGGTTGCGCCGTCTTCACCGCGAGCGTCACGCCGATCAGGATCACCGTCATCCACGCCGCGGCGCGCAACGGATCCGCGCGGCGGCCGAACATTCGTAGTGCGAGGCTGCCGAGCCCGAGGCCGGCGACGAACACCGCGAGCAGCGCGCTGTAGACGTACGTCGTGCTGCCGATCAGGACCGCGAGATCGCGCGACCACAGCATCTGCAGCATCAGCGCTCCCGCGCCGGTCGCCGCCGCCGCGAACGCGAGCGCCGGATCGCGCCGCGGTGCCGCGAGCTCAGGGGCAGGTTCGCTCTGAGTTCCGCGTCCGAGGCCGCACGCCGCGAGGCCGATCACGAAGCTCGTCGCGACGACCAGTCCGTTCGCGCGCACGAGACCGAGCGCCGGCAACAAGTCGAAGCCCGCGAGCCACGCCCCGGCGCCTGCGCCGAGCGCGTTCAGCGCGTAGAGCACCGCGGTCGCGGAGCCGGTGCTCTCGCCCTGCTTGACGAAGTGCCGCACCAACAACGGCAACGTCGCGCCCATCGCGATCGTCGGCGGCGCGAGCACGACGAACGTCAGCGCGAAACGCACCAACGTCTGCGTCCACGGCGAACTGCCGAGCGCGATGCTCCACGCCGCGCCGTGCGGTGCGACCCAACCGATCTCGAAAGGGATCGCGAGCGCACACAACGAGATCACGATCTCGCACACTCCGTAGGCGAAGAGCGGTCGCTTCACGCGCGCCGCCCACGCTCCGAGGAAGCGCGCGCCGAGCCCGAGGCCGAGCAGGTAGGCCGCCACCAACGCCGCCCACGCATGCGCGGAACTGCCGAAGACGTGGGCGAAACGCTTGAACCAGATGATCTCGTAGGCGAGCGCCGTCGCGCCCGACGCGACGAAGAACGCGCCGGAGAGGATCAGGTTCTGGCGCCGCGAGTCCAGCATCGCGCGCTAACTCGCAAGCGCCGCGCCCGCCGCGGCGATCGGTTCGCCGCGCGCGCGGAATCCGCTCGTCGCGAGCACCGCGGCGAGCGCCGACAGCGCGAGCAACACGTTGCGCGGCGTCGCGCCGGAACCCATCAGGCCGATGCGCCACAGCTTGCCCTTGAACGGTCCGAGGCCGCCGCCGATCTCGATCGAGTACTGCTCGAGCAGCGCCTTGCGGACCTTCACGTCGTCGACGCCGTCGGGGATCTTCACCGCGAGCAGTTGGGGCAGACGATCGCTCGCCGGAACGAGGAGTTCCAGCCCGAGCGCCTCGAGTCCCGCGACCAACGCCTTCGACAAGCGCGCGTGACGAGCGAAGCGCGCTTCGAGGCCTTCCTCGAGCACCAGGCGCGTCGCTTCGTGCAACGCGGCGAACAGGTTCGAGCACGCGGTGTGGTGATAGAGGTGATCGCCGTGCCAGTAGCGTTCGAGCAACGGGACGTCGAGGTAGAAGCTCGACACCGGTTGCTTGCGACGCTTGATCGCGTCGACCGCGCGCGGCGAGAACGTGACCGGCGAGAGACCGCTGGTGCACGACAGGCCTTTTTGGCTGCACGAGTACACCGCGTCGACGCGCGCGCGATCGACACCGACCGGCAGGCAGCCGAGCGACGTCACCGCGTCCGCGACGAACAACGCACCGAGTTCGTCGGCGAGCGCGGCGAGGGGCGCGAGCTCCTGCCGCACGCCGGTCGACGTCTCCGCGTGCACCGCCGCGAGCACCTTGAACTTGCGTCCCGCCGCGGCCGCGCGTAGCTGCGCGGGATCCGACGGCCGACCCCATTCCTGTTCGACGACGGTGACGTCGCCGCCGACGCGCTTCGCGATGTCGGCGAGGCGCGCGCCGAAGTAGCCGTGCACCGCGACCAACACGCGGTCGCCGGGCTCGATCAAGTTGACGAGCGTCGCCTCCATGCCCGACGTGCCGGTGCCCGAGATTGCGAGCGTCCACGGATTCTGCGTCTCGAAGATCGCGCGCAACGCCGTCGCGAGCTCGCCCATGATCTCGAGCGTCTTCGGATCGAGGTGCCCGAGCGTCGGCGCTCCGAGCGCGCGCAACACCGACGGCGCGACGTCGGACGGACCGGGGCCGAGCAGGACGCGTTGCGGCGGATCGACGCGGTTCATGGCGTCAGACGACGAGCGAGTCGAGCATGCGCCGGAATGACAACGGATTGGTCGCGCCCGACGTGCCGCCGACGAACTTGCCGTCCGCGTCGGCGAAGACGACGAACGGGAGCATGTAGGCGTCCTCCAGGTGCTCGGCGAGAGCGAGGACCTCGTCCTCGGTCTCGTCCGCGTCCGACGCGAGCGCGACGAAGCGCTCCTTCAGGATCGGCGCGACCTCGGGGTGGGGGATCACACTCTGGACCAGGGTGCGGCACTGGCTGCAGAGCTCGCGGCCCATGTCGATGAAGACCAACTTCTTCTCGCGGCGCGCGGTCTCCGCCGCTTCGGCCCAGTTTCGGTGCCAATCCAAGGTGCCGCGGTCGTCGAAGTGCGGATGGGGGCGCGGAGAGGTCATCGGGCGGTGTTCCGGGGTCGCCGGAGGTCGATCGGAAGCGCTTTCCGAACGCGGGCGAGCGGCGGATCCTACCCGAATCCGAGAGCCGGTCCGAGGGGCGGTGGTCCTCGCGAACTCTCGCGTCAAGGAGCGGGCGGACCTGCGCCGAAAGGGAAGGAGTTTCGAACACCGTTCCGCGCCCGGAGCCCCGGGAGCTCGCCGTCTCGCGCCCGCTCGAAAGCCCCCAAGTCAATGGAAGACCAGGACGACCAACCGACGGCGACCGACAACCGCCGGCGCGCTCCGCGGCGCGAATCCGAAGCGGCGATCAAGGTGAGCTTGGAGACCGGCAGCCTCGCCGGACGCGCCGAGAACCTGTCCGCGGCCGGCGTGTTCTTCTTCAGCGCCGACAACGTCCGCGTGCGGGTCGAGATCGAGGACGGCGGCAAGACGACGGTGCGCTCGGGCCGCCTCGTGCGCGTCGAGTCGATCTCCGACGATTCGAGCGGCTTCGCGATCGAGTTCGACCGCGCCTGAGTCGAGGGCGCTGCCTATACTCGCGGCGCGCAGCGGTCGACGCGCGCCGCCGATGAGCACGACGAACACACCGACGTCCCGCTGGACGCGCGCCGAGATCGAAGCCTTCCTCGTGCGCGAGAAGCCGCGCTACCAACGCATCGAGTTGCCGTACGGCCTCGCGACCGAGGGCGAGGATCGCCGCACGAGCTCCGATTCGTTGTTGCCCGCGCGCCTCGACGGCAAGAGCGTGCTCGACGTCGGCTGCTTTCTCGGTCACTTCAGCCACGAGTGTCTGCGCCGCGGCGCGAAGAGCGTGACGGCGATGGAGCTCAATCCCGATCGACTGCGCCAAGCGCGCACGATCGCGGAGATCCTCGGCCTCGACATCGACTTCGTGCGCGGCGACATCGAGCGCGGCACGCCGAAGGGTCCGTTCGACTGGGTGCTCTGCCTCAACGTCGTGCACCACTTGAAGGATCCGATCCGCGGCCTCGACAACTTGGTGCGCGCGACGCGCGAGCGCCTGGTGCTCGAGATCGCCGGCCTCGAGAACCACACCGCGCGCAAGCTCGTCTTCGGGCGCGGCCTGTTGTCGAAGTTGCCGCGGCCGAGCCTCGATCGCCGTCCGGTCGCCGTGATCGGCGCGGGACGCAAGGCGCGGTACGACGAGCTCTTCTTCTTCACGCCGAAAGCGCTGCAGCACGTCCTGCTCGGCCACCGCAACACGGTCGCGAAGGTCGAGACGCGTGCGTCGCCGTTCCGCGGTCGGTTCGTGGTCGAGGCGTGGAAGCGGCGCTTCGACGAGCTCGTGCTCGTCTGCGGCCTGCCCGGTTCGGGCAAGTCGACGGTGTGCGATCGGCTGCAGTCGGGCGCCGCGCCGGAGTTCGCGCGCGACGTCGCGATCGAGCGGCCCGCCGACTGGGTCTTCACGGGGCCGGTTTTGCTCGACGAACTCGCCGAGCCGTACATACCGAAGCTCCTTTTCCACTACGACTTGCTGCGCGGCAGCGCGCTCGCCAACTGCGGCTTCGAGCGCGACGCGGCCCTCGAGGTCGTCGATTGCGCGACGCGCGTCCGCGCGGTGTTGGTGTGGGCCGATCCCAAGCTGCTGCGCGAGCGCCTCGAGAAGCGTTGGCGCGAAGCGCACGGCGACAACCCGAGCGCGAAGGCGCGGCGCGAGCGCGAGGATCGTCTCGACTTCCTCGCGAATCCCGAGCGCTTGTCGGGTTTGCTCGACGAATGGCTCGCGTTCGCGAAGGCGAAGGGCTGGGACCTGCAGTTCGTCGACAACTCGGGTCGGCTCGAGCGTCTGTCGCGAGCCGAGTTCTTCGCGCGCGCGCGGCGGGCCGGTCTCGCGCTCAGTGACTCCAGCTCACGCTGAAGTACACGTTGCGCTCGACCTCGGTGCCGATGCCGATCAGGTCCTCGCCGGTTTCCGGGTGCTGGTCCATGAACGCGTTCTGCACCCCGAGCGAGAAGCGCACGTTCGGATTCGGGTTCCAACCGAGGCGCGCGTCGACGCGCGTGTACGCCGGGTTGTCGTAGCTCAACACGTCGTCGACGTAGTACGCGCCGACATCGAACTCCCAGTGCTCGCCGAGGTCGTAGTACGAGCGGACGTTGATCTGGTTCTTCGGCGTCGAGTGGTCGGTCGTCGGCAAGAAGAAGTCGTTGGAGTCCGCATCGAGCGTCGTGTGCAGCTTGAACAGCGAATACCCCGAGCGGATGCGCCAGCGATCGCTGACGTCCCAATCGCACGCGACTTCGACGCCGTAGCTGCGCGCTTGCGCCTTGTTGTCGAAGGTGAACGGGAAGAACTGCAAACCGCCCGAGTTGAACGGCGTGCCGAACTCGAGCGTGCGTTTGTCGTCGTAGTGGTTGTAGAAGGCCGAGACGTCGAGCGAGAGCGTCGGCGACGGCGACCAGCGCCAGCCTGTTTCCGCGGCGACGACCTTCTCGGACTCGTAGCGGCTCGAGCCCTGCTCGAGGAAGAAGTCGCCCGAGAAGTTGTCGTACGGGAGACGGAACGCGATGTCGTTCTCCTCGATCGACGGCGTGCGCACGGCGCGTGAGAGCGCGGCCCAGACCGTGTGGTTCTCGCGCGGATGCCACAGCGCGCGGATCGACGGCTGAACCTCGAAGCCGGTGAAGCTCGTGTGCTCGACCTGCGCGGCGAGCGTGACCGACGCGTTCTGCTCGGGGAAACGGATCTCGTCGTGGAGGAACACGCGCGGCGTCTGCTGCACGCGCGAGATCGGATCGAACGTGTACGTGAAGTCCGACGGCAGGTGGCTGTTGACGACGTGGTAGCCGACGCCCCACGTCAACGTGTTGTCCGCCGCGAGGTTCCTCGAGCGCCGGAACTCGACGTCGAACACGTCGATGTTCATGCGGAAGTCGACCTGCTTCTGGAAGTCCTTCGACCACCAGGCGGAGAGCTTCATGTTCGAGTCCGGAGTGTCGTCGCGCTCCCACGAACCGAGCAGGAAACCGCCGTTCTTCGGCGTCGTGTCGTTGGCGATGCGCGAGAACGGCGCGGTCGGGAACGCGACCGCGTAGGACTCTTGGACACCCGCGACGTAGCCGTTGCCGAGGAACTTGACGCGGTCGCCGTTCGCGCGCGTCCAGTCGGTGCGGAAGCCGACCTTGCCGATCGTCCAGTGCTCGTTCGCCGGATCGCCGAGCGAATCGACCAGCGGGCTGTTCTCGGAACCCTTGAACCAAGCGCGGTAGTCGACGTCCTCGTCGAGCTTGCCGCCCCAGCGCGCCGCGAGCTCGCGACTCTCGTTCCCCGCGAGCGCCGTCACGCGCACGCCGTGCGTGTCCTTCGAGTGCTTCGTGATCACGTTGATCACGCCGTTGACCGCGTTCGCGCCCCACAACGAAGCGCCGGGGCCGCGCACGATCTCGATGCGCTCGACGTCGTCCATGTCGATCGCTTGCAGCTCCCACCACACGCCCGCGAACAGCGGCGTGTAGACGGAGACGCCGTCGATCATCACGAGCAGGTCGCTCGCGAACGAGCCGCTGAAGCCGCGCGCCGTCACCTGCCAGAGCGTCGACGTGTAGCGCGCGACGAAGAAGCCCGGCACCATCCGCAGCGCTTCCTGGATCGTCGTGAAACCCGCGCGACGGATCTCGTCGCCGGTCAACACGTAGACCGCGGCCGGAGCGTCGCCCTGCTTCTGATCGGACGGCGACGCGATCGAAACCTCCATGTCGAGGATCTGCTCGAGCGTGTAGTCGCGCAGATCCTGGCTCGGTCCCTCGCCCTGACCGAAGGCCGGGGCGGCGAGACCGATCGAGAGCAACAGTGCGCCGCATCGCAACGCGCGAGCGAGCGCGGACCGGGGGCTTCGTCCGTGCATGGGGAGGTTGGGAGTCTCCCGGGATATCGATCCGGAACGTCTTCGGCCTGAGCGTCCCGGCCCTGCGAACGTCGGATCGCGCGTCCAAGCGTCCCGCTCGGGGAACGGACGGAAGAAGCTTCCGACCGCCGGCGAACCGCGGCGGCGCGGTCAGATCAGGCGGTCGAGGAACAGGTTCGGCAGCACGCCCATCGCGAGCACGAACACCGCGCACACCGCGGCCGCGATGGCTGCGGCGGCGGAGGAGTCGGGCCCGCGCGCGAGAGCCGCATCGCGTTCGGCGATCGGCTGCATGTACATCGCGACGACGACGCGCAGGTAGTAGCCGAGCGCGACCACCGAGAGCAGCGCGCCGATCGCCGCCGGCCAGATCAAGCCGGCGCGGACGAGCGAGCTGAAGACCATCCACTTGCCGAGGAAGCCGCCGGTCGCGGGGATGCCGCCGAGCGAGAGCATGAAGAGCGTCAGCGCCGCCGCGATCACCGGACGACGTTGGGCGAGGCCTTTGAGCGCGTCGAGCGAGGTGAAGCGCTCGCCGTCGCGTTCGAGCAGCGCGAGCAGGCCGAAGGCTCCCGCGGCGGTGAACACGTACGCGCCCATGTAGAAGAGCGCCGCGTGCAACGCGCCGTTGGCCTCGGGATCGCCGGCGAGCGTGCCCGCGACGACGAGCAGCACCGTGCCCGCGTGCGCGACGCCGGAGTAGGCGAGCATGCGTTTGACGTCGGTCTGCGCGAGAGCGCCGAGGTTGCCGAGCGCCATCGTCACGAGCGCGATGGCGGCGACCAACAGCGCCGCCGACTTCGGCAGCATGAACATCGAGTTCAAGAGGAACGCGAACGCCGCGGCCTTCGTGCCGGTCGCCATCAACGCGGTCACCGGAGTCGGGCTGCCTTGGTAGACGTCGGGCACCCAGAGGTGGAACGGGAAGACGCTGACCTTGAAGAAGAGGCTCGCCATCACCAGCGCGACGCCGGCGAGCGCGAGGGGTCCGTGGATGCCGATCTTCGCGATCTCCTGGAGCTGCAACGTGCCGGTCGCCGCGTAGAGCAGCGACGCGCCGTACAGGAAGAACGCGGCGGCGAACGCGCCGAGCAGGAAGTACTTGAGGCCGGCTTCGACGGAACGGGAGCGGCTGCGGCGGAAGCTTGCGAGCGCGTAGAGCGGGATCGAAAGGATCTCGAGCCCGATGAAGAACACGATCAGGTTCTGCGCGCCCGCCATCAGCGTCATGCCGATCGGCGTCGAGAGCATCAACACGTCGTGTTCGAGTTGGAACGGTCGCTCGGCCTCGGAGTAGTAGTGCTGGCTGAAGAGCCACGCGAGCAACGTCGCGACGACGAAGAGCAGGCCCCACGCCGACGACGCGCGGTCGGCGAGGTAGGTGCCGTCGATAACCGAACCCGGAGGCGCGCCGAAGTTCGTCGCGGTGAACCAGCCGGCGACCAGCAGGCTCGCCACCATGATCGGACCGCGCAGCGACTCGAGCGAACGGAAGACGCCCGCGACCAGCAACACGATCAAGCCCGCGGAGAGCGCGAGCAACGGCGCGACCGCCGCGAGAGCTCGTGCGTCGAAGAGATGCAGGAGGTCTTGGGGATTCATCGAATGACCTCCGTGTTCGAGGCGGGCGCGGGGTCGAGGGCGGCGCTGTGCGCGCCGCGGGCGGTCTCGATCTTCCGGACGAGCCGGTCGAGCGAGCCGCGGCTCTGATCGAGGAACGGCGTCGGCCGCACGCCGATCCACACCGCGAGCAACACCAACGGCAACATCAGCGCGACTTCGCGCACGTTGAGGTCGGAGAGGTGCTTGTTCTCTTCGTGCGTCACCGGCCCGAAGAGCATCCGTCGCGTCGCCATCAGCAAGTACACCGCGCCGAAGATCACGCCGAGCACGCCGAGGATCGCCCACAGCGGCGAGGTCTGGAACGCGCCGAGCAGGATCAGGTACTCGCCGACGAAACCGTTGAGGCCGGGCAACGCCGCGCTCGACAGCACGGTGAAGACGAAGAAGAACGCGAAGAGCGGCATCGTCGACGCGAGACCGCCGAACTGATCGAGGGCGCGCGTGTGGCGTCGCTCGTAGATCATGCCGATCAAGAGGAAGAGCAACCCGGTCGAGATGCCGTGGTTGACCATCTGCAGGATCGAGCCCGAGAGCCCGCTGCGCGTCAACGCGAAAAGCCCTAGCACGACGTAGCCGAGGTGGCTGACCGACGAACACGCGACCAGGCGCTTGACGTCGGTCTGCGCCATCGCGAGGAACGCGCCGTACACGATGCCGATCGCGCCGAGCGCCATGAAGAGCGGCGCGTGCTCGATCGCGGCGCCGGGGAACATGTCGATGCCGAAGCGCAGGAGCCCGTACGTGCCCATCTTCAGCAGCACGCCGGCGAGCACCACCGAGCCCGACGTCGGAGCCTCGGTGTGCGCGTCCGCGAGCCACGTGTGGAACGGGATCAGCGGCACCTTGATCGCGAACGCGATCGCGAAACCGGCGAAGAGCCACGCCTGCTTGTGCGCGTCGAGCGTGCTCGCGCGCTCGAGCAGCGCCGTCACGTCCGACGTGCGGAACGCGTAGATCAACGCGATGACCGCGACGAGCATCACCAGCGAGCCCGCCATCGTGTAGAGGAAGAACTTGATCGTCGCGTAGAGCCGTCGCTCGCCGCCCCAGATGCCCACCATGAAGTAGAGCGGGATCAGCGACACTTCCCAGAAGAAGTAGAAGAGGACGAGGTCCGTGGCGAGGAACACGCCGAGCATGCCCGTCTGCATGACGAGCATCCAAACCATGAACTCCTTCACGCGCTTGTCGATGTGTCCCCACGTCGAGAGGATCACCGTCGGCATCAGCACCGCGGTCAGCGCGACCATCAGGATCGAGAGGCCGTCGACGCCGAGCTTGTAGTGCACCGCGATCGCGCTCGACGGCAGGACGAACCAGTCCTTGTCGACCGCGAACTGCATGCTCTCGCTCGCGCCGTCGAAGGCGAGATACAGGCGCACGCCGAGCACCGCGACGACCAAAGTCGTCACGAGCGCGATGACGCGCAGAGCCTTCTCCTGGCTCGCCGGCGTCAGGAGCACGAGCAGTGCTCCGACCAGCGGCAGGAACGTGATCAGGGTCAGTTGATCCATGGGACTAGACGAACATCCAAAGCAGGGCGAGCAGGACCGCGCCCGCGCCGATCCACAGGGCGTAGGTCTTCAGGCTGCCGTCGACCATCAGCTTCAGCCGATCGCCGGTCGCCGTCGCGAGTCCGCCGGCGCCGTTGACCAAGCCGTCGATCGCGAATTGATCGACGATGACGGCGGTGACGAACGCGACGAGCTTCGAGGGATAGACGATCTTCGCGTAGTACTGCGCGTCGATCTTCCACGCGCCGACGAGGAAGTCGGCGAGCGCGGGTTGCGTGCGCTGCACGTTGTCGTCGCTCTCGGTGCCCTTGACGTACCGGCGGAAGCCGAGGTGCGCGAACACGAGCGCGATCACCGCGCCGAGGCCGAGCAGAGCCCATTCGACCGCGTGCGAGAGCTCGTGCACGCCGCCATGCGCTTCGAGCAGCGCGCGACCGGGCTCGGTGACGGGTGCGAGCCAGTGCTCGAGTTGGTGCACGACGTGGAAGACGGGCGGGAGCCCGAGCAATCCGCCGAACACCGACAACACCGCGAGCACCGCGAGCGGCGCCCACATCACGACCGGCGATTCGTGCGGGTGCACGTGGTGGTGATCGAAGCGCTCCTTCCCGAAGAAGGTCAGCGCGACCATGCGCCACGTGTAGAACGCGGTCACCGCGGCGGTGAAGAGGCCGATGCCCCAGAGCACGTAGTAGAAGCCGCCGTGCGCGAACGTGTGCGCGAGGATCTCGTCCTTCGAGAAGTAGCCCGAGAGCAGCGGCAATCCCGACAACGCCGCCGCGCCCGCGAGGAACGTGACGAACGTCTTCGGCATGTGGCGCCGCAGGCCGCCCATCTTGTGCATGTCCTGTTCGTCGTGCATGCCGTGGATCACGGAGCCCGCGCCGAGGAACAGAAGGCCTTTGAAGAAGGCGTGCGTGACGAGGTGGAAGATCGCCGCCGCGAACGCGCCCGAGCCGAGGCCGAGGAACATGTAGCCGAGCTGCGAGACCGTCGAGTACGCGAGCACCTTCTTGATGTCGCGCTGGAAGATCGCGCTCGTGCCGCCGATCAACGCGGTGAACGCGCCGATCGTGCCGATGACGGTCAATACCATCGGATCGAACGCGAACACCGGGTTCAAGCGCACGACGAGGTACACGCCCGCGGTCACCATCGTCGCCGCGTGGATCAGCGCCGACACCGGCGTCGGACCCGCCATCGCGTCGGGCAACCAAGTGAAGAGCGGGATCTGCGCCGACTTGCCGGTGCAGCCGCCGAACAGGCACAAGGCCGCGACCGTCAGCCACCAAGCCTTGCTCGGATCGGCGGCGACTCCCGCGACCGCCGCGTTGACGTCGGAGAGGTCGAGCGTGCCGAAGAGCTTGATCAGGATGAAGGACCCGATCAGGAAGCTCGCGTCGCCGACGCGGTTGAAGATGAACGCCTTCTGTCCCGCTTCGGCCGGCCAGCCCTTCTCGTACCAGAAGCCGATCAACAGGTACGAGCAGAGGCCGACGCCTTCCCAACCGACGAAGAGCCCGATCAGCGAGGAGCTGAGCACGAGCATCAGCATCGAGAAGACGAACAGGTTCAGGTACGCGAAGAACTTCGCGTAGCCCGGATCGCCCTTCATGTAGCCGGCCGAGTAGACGTGGATCAGGAATCCGATGCCGGTGACGACGAGCAACATCACCGCCGACAGCGGATCGACCACCATCGAGATGTCGAGGTGCAGCGAACCGACGTGGATCCACGGCCAGACCGCGCTCTCGATGACGCGGTGCTCGACCTCGAGACCGGCGAGTTGCTTGAACGCCGCGATCGAAAGACCGAGCGCGCCGAGCATCGCTCCGCACGCGACGAGCGGCGCGAGAGCGGACGGGCCGCTCGCGCTCGGATCCTTCTTGCGCGCCGCGAGCGTCGCGAAGTGAATCAGTCCGCACGCCGCCGCGCCGAAGAGCGGGAGCAACGGGATGAACCAGAGGAGCCAGGTGCCGCTCATCGGGTCAGCCCTTCATCTCGGAGAGCGCGTCGGACTCCACCGTCTGCTTGAGACGGAAGAGCGCGATGATCAACGCGAGTCCGACCGCCGCCTCGCAGGCCGCGACCAGGATCACGAAGATCGAAAACACCGCGCCGTCGAGGTTGACGACCTGGGCCGTCGAGTGCTGACGGCTGGCGGCGAGGAACGTCAGGTTCGCGGCGTTGAGCATCAGCTCGATGCACATCAGCACGATGATCACGTTGCGGCGGATCAAGAAGCCGAGCACGCCGATCGCGAAGAGTCCGGCGGCGAGGACGAGCAGGTGTTCGCTCGGGACGTTCATGCCTTGCCTCCGCCGCGGTCCGTCTTGCGTTGGCGCTTGGCGAGCGCGATCACCGCGACCATCGTCGAGAGCAGCAGGATCGACGCGGCTTCGAACGGCAGCGAGTAGCGGCCGAAGAGCTGCAGCGCGAGCGCGTTCAAGTCGTCGAGGCCCTTGCCCGGTTCGACTTCGACCGGCCGGAAGGCAGCGCGGCTCGCCGCGACCAAGCCGACGATGCCGATGCCCAGCGCGAGCACCGCGCCGAGCTTCGCCGCCGTGCCTTCGAGGAGCGCGTTCGAGCGCTCCGCGACCGCGCCCATGTCGCCCAGGTTGAGCAACATGATCACGAACAGGAACAGCACGAGGATCGCGCCGGCGTAGACGAGGATCTGCGCGGCGGCGAGGAATTGGAATCCCGCCAACAAATAGATGACGGCGAGACAGAAGAAGCTGCCCAAGAGCGAGAGCACGCTCATCATCGGACTCTTGGCGAGGACGACCCCCGCCGCCGATGCGAGCGCGATCGCGCTCAGGACGTAGAAGAGGATTTCCGCCACCGGTTGTTCAGCCTGTAGACGTAGTCGATGCGCTTCTGCAGCGCGGACTTGGGACGCTTGAGCTTGTCCATGTCGTAGACGAGCTGAGCGCGCGTGTAGTCGGCGAGCTCCAGCTCGTCGCTCATGAAGATCGCATCCTTCGGGCAGGCCTCTTCGCAGAAGCCGCAGAGGATGCAGCGCAGCATGTCGATGTCGAAGCGCTTGGGCTCGCGCTCGATCGCGCGGTCGGTCGAGCCGCCGTCGATCGTGATCGCGTAGGCCGGACAAGCGATCTCGCAGAGACCGCACGAAACGCAAGCGATGTTGCCGTCGTCCTTGACGACGAGCCGCGGTTGTCCGCGCGTGACCTCGTTCTTCGGCAGCGGCTCTTCCGGATATTGGCGCGTGATCTTCTTCTCGAAGATCTTGCGGAACGTGATCGAGAGCCCGCGGACGATCTCCGGGAGATACATCCGCTCGAGCAGCGACAGTTCCTTGCGACGGACGATGACCATGTTCAGCGGCCTCCGTTCCAGACCGCAGCAACCTGCGGCCAGAGCGCCTTCAGCTGCGGCGCGTACGAGATCACGGCGCCGGTGAGGAACAGGTTCACCAGCGCGATCGGCAACATCACCTTCCAACCGAGGTTCATCAGTTGGTCGAAGCGGAAGCGCGGCAACGTCCAGCGCACCCACAGGAACAGGAACAGGAAGAACGTGACCTTCGCGCAGAACGCGGCGATGCCGATCGCCCAGTGCGCTTCCGGCATGAACGGCACCGAGAAGCCGCCGAACCAGAGCGTCACGGCGAGCGAGCTCATCACGATCATCGCGCAGTACTCACCGAGGGCGAACAGGGCGAAACGCATCGCGCTGTACTCGGTGTGGAAACCGCTGACGAGCTCGGGCTCGCACTCCGCGAAGTCGAACGGGTGCCGGTTGGTCTCGGCGAACGCTGCGATGAGGAACAGAACGAACGCGACCGGCTGATAGAAGATGTTCCATTGGCCGAGCGTCTTCTGCTGCATCACGACTTCGCGCAGGTCGAGCGTGCCCGACACCGCGACGACCGCGAGGATTGCGAGGATCAGCGAGAGCTCGTACGAGACCATCTGCGCCGACGCGCGCAGGCTGCCGAGCAGCGAGTACTTCGAGTTCGACGCCCAACCGCCGACGATCACGCCGTACACCGACAGGCCGCCGATCGCGAGGATGTACATCACGCCGACGTCGAGGTCGGTGATCGAGAACGGCGTCGTCACGCCGAAGAGCGTCACGTCCGGTCCGAACGGGATGACCGCGACCGTCAACATCGCCGGCATCGCGGCGAGCGCCGGCGCGATGCGGAACATCCACTTGTTCGCGCCGTCGGGGACCAACGACTCCTTGAAGATGAACTTCACGCCGTCGGCGAGCGGCTGCAGGATCCCTTGCGGTCCGACGCGGTTCGGTCCGTGGCGGTATTGCATCCACGCGGAGACCTTGCGCTCGGCGAGCGTCGTCAACGCCGCGACGGCCGTCATGGCGACGAAGATCACGTGGACCTTGATGACCCACACGACGATCTCGAGGACCTGCGGGCTCATGCCTTGGCTCCGGCGGGCGAGACGAGCTCGGCGAGACGCGCGAGGGTCTCGACCAACGCACGCACGCCGTTCGGCGCCGCGCGCGCGATCGTCAGACGTCCGACGTGACCGTCGACGTTGGTCCAGTGCCCGTCCTTCTCGATCGAGAGCGGGACGCCGATCGCGGAGTCGAGCGTCGGAGCTTCGATCGCTCGCGTGTCGAAGAGCACGACGCGCGGACCGGTGAGCGCGGCCAAGCGCTCCGCGCCGATCAATTCGGCGACGCGCTCTCCGATCAACACCGCCGCGCCGGCCGAAGCGAGCGCGCTCGCGACGTCCGCGGCCGCGAGGCCTTGGAGCCCGAGCTCGACGAGTCCGCGCCGGTTCGGGCACGGATCGCCGGTGTGCAGGAAGTCGTCCTTCAAACTGTTCGGCGCGGGCGAGACGAAGCATGTCTTCGCGCCGAGCCGCGCGGCGAGCGTCTTCGCGGCCGCGGCTTCTTCGTTGGTCGCGAACGGCGACACGACGACGGTGACCGACGCCTTGCCGCGCAGCGCGTTCGCCGCGGCGCCGAGCGCAGTCTCGCGATCGCATGCGCGCAGGCCTTCGCTCGTGCGCACGGCGCCGACGAGCCGACCGGTCGCGTTGGCGTGCGCGAACGAGAAGCGTCCCGTGTCGCACATCCACCACTGGTTGACCTTGGGATTGAAGCGCGGGCGGAAGCGCTTGAGCTCGCCGCCGCGCAACACTTCCGCGGTGATCGAGCAACCGCGCGAGCACTCGCCGCACGTCGACAAGTGCTTCGACAGGTTCCACACGCGCGCCTTGAAGCGGAAGGCCTTCAAGGTCAGCGCGCCGACCGGACAGATGTCGGCGATGTTGCCCTGGTAGTTGCCCGCGAGCGGCCGATCCTGGAACGTCGCGATCGTCGAGCGCGAGCCGAGGTCGGCGACCGTCAGCTGCGGCTTCTTGGTGACGTCCTCGAAGAAGCGCACGCAGCGCGAGCAGAGGATGCAACGCTCTTCGTCGAGCACGATCACGTCGCCGAGCGACTTGCGCTTCTCGAGTTTGCGGCGCGGCTCGTGCGTGCGGCCCTTGGTCTGACCTTCGTCGAACGAGTAGTCCTGGAGATCGCACTCGCCGGCCTTGTCGCAGATCGGGCAGTCGAGCGGGTGGTTCTTCAGCAGGAACTCGAGGCACTCGCGGCGCGCATCGTGAGCCTTCGGCGCGTCGGTGTTCACCACCATGCCTTCGGCGACCGGCGTGCGGCACGCGACGACGACGCGCGCGGGACCGTCGCCTTGCTTGACCTCGACTTGGCAGATGCGGCAGCTGCCGACCGGCGTCAGGCCCGGGTGGTAGCAGTACATCGGCACGTCGACGTCGTGCTCGTGGCACGCGGCGATCAGCGGCTTCTTCGGGTCCGCGTCGATCGCGCGACCGTTGACTGTGATCTTGGTCACCTTGATGTCGCTCCTAGTGCGCTCCCGCGTACTCGACGCGCGACGGCGCGAGCGGGTCCTTGTGCTTCGTGATGCATTCTTCGAGCTCGGCGCGGAAGAGCCGCACGGCGGACAACGTCGGGATCGCCGCCGCGTCCGAGAGCGCGCAGATCGTCTTGCCGGGCGCCATGCCCTTCGCGAGCGACTCGAGCGTCGCGACGTCCTCCGGAACTCCGTGGCCGGTCGCGATGCGATGGAAGATCTGCGCGAGCCACTGCGTGCCCTCGCGGCACTGCGAGCATTGACCGCAGCTCTCGTGATCGTAGAAGCGCGCGATGATCTCCATCACGCGCGCCATCGACGTGGCGTCGTCCATCATCACCATCGCCGCGGTGCCGAGCGAACTGCCCTTCGCCTTCAACGAATCGTGATCGAGCACGACGTCGAGGTCCGCGCCGAGCAGCAGCGCGCACGACGAGCCGCCAGGGAACCACGCCTTGCACTTGCGGCCTTTCCAGATGCCGCCGGCGACTTCGTCGACGATCTCGCGCGCGGTGACTCCGAACGGGAGCTCGTACACGCCGGGCTTGTTCACGTGACCGGAGATGCCGACCAGGAAGTTGCCCTTCGAGTTCGCCGTGCCGATCGACGCGAACCAAGCGCCGCCCTTTTGCACGATGAACGGCACGTTGAAGATCGTCTCGACGTTGTTGACCGTCGTCGGCTGACCCCAGAGTCCGAAACCGGCGGGGAACGGAGGCTTGGGCCGCGGGTGACCGCGCTTGCCCTCGAGCGACTCCATCAAGCCGGTCTCTTCACCGCAGATGTAGGCGCCGGCGCCCTTGTGCATCCAGATCTCGCACGCGAAGTCGGTGTCCATCACGCGCTTGCCGATCAAACCGGCTTTACGAGCTTCGTCGATCGCGGCGAGCAGACGGTCGTACGACTCGCGGTACTCGCCGCGCACGTAGATGTAGACGGCTTGCGCGCGGATCGCGTACGCCGCGATCAAGCAACCCTCGATCAGGCCGTGCGGATCCTTCTCCATCAGCACGCGATCCTTGCACGTGCCCGGTTCCGATTCGTCGGCGTTGACCGCGAGGTAGCGCGGGCGCGGATCCTTCGTCGGATCCGGCATGAAGCTCCACTTCATCCCGCACGGGAAGCCCGCGCCGCCGCGGCCGCGCAGGTTCGAGGCCTTCATCTCGGCGATGACTTCCGCCGGCGTCATCGGCTTCTTCAGGACCTTCTCGAGTCCCGCGTAGCCGCCGTTCGCCTTGTAGACGGCGAGCGTGTGCGAGTTGGCGAGGGTCGTGCGGTTCAGCAGGTAGCGCTCGAACGTCTTCACTTCACGCCTCCGAGAATCTGCGTGACCTTCTCGCGCGTGAGGTCTTCGTGGTAGACGCCGTCGAGGTCGATCATCGGCGCGTTCGCGCACGCGCCTTGGCACTCGACGGGCCACACCGTGAACTTGCCGTCGGCCGACGTGCCGTACGGCTTCGCGCCGGTGACCTTGCAGACGTGTTCAAGGATTTCCGTCGCGCCGCGCAGCTCGCAAGAGATGTTGTGGCAGACGCTGACGACGTGCTTGCCCGGCGGAGTCAGGCGGAACATCGGGTAGAAGCTCGCGACGCCGTACACCTCGACCGGTTCGAGACCGAAGTAGGTCGCGAGGTCTTCGAGCGTGTCGGGCGAGATCCAGCCGCCGAGTTCTTCTTGGACTCGGTGCAGCGCCGGAATCAGCGCCGCGCGTTTCTCGGGGTAGTGCGTCGCGAGTTCGTCGAACTCGGCCTTCAGTTTCGCGGGCAGAGCCATCAGCGATCCACCTCACCCATGACGAAGTCCAGGCCGCCGATGATCGCGACCATGTCCGACAGCAAGCGGCCCTTCGCGAGCACCGGAATCGCCTGCACGTTCATCAAGCCGGGCGCGCGGATGTGGCAGCGCACCGGGCGCGACGTTCCGTCGCTGACCAGATAGAAGCCGAGCTCGCCCTTCGACGATTCGACCGCGTGGTACGCCTCGCCCTTCGGCAAGCGCAGGTCGGAGACGATCTTGAACTGCGCGATCAGCTCTTCCATCGAGCTCATCACCGCGCCCTTCGGCGGCAGCACGTAGCGCCGGTCCTCGACCAACACGTCTTCGCCCTTGGTCTTCTTCAGGCGTTCGATCGCTTGGCGGCAGATGCGGATCGACTGGCGCATCTCTTCCATGCGCACGAGGTAGCGATCGTACGCGTCGCCGACGGTGCCGACCGGGATGTCGAAGTCGTACGTCTCGTAGCCCGAGTACGGCTGCGCCTTGCGCAAGTCGAAAGCGAGGCCGGAGCCGCGCATGTTCGGGCCGGAGAGCGACCAACGCTTGCAGTCCGCGACCGACAACACGCCGACGCCGCGGTTGCGGTCGTACCAGATGCGGTTGGCGCTCAGGAGCTTCTCGATCTCGTCGATGCGCGCCGGCGTCTCGGCGAGGAACTTCTCGATCAACGCTTCGACCGTGTCGTCGACGTCCGCGTACACGCCGCCGATGCGCACGTACGTGTTGTTCATGCGGTGGCCGCTGTACGCGTCGAGGATCGTGTAGATCTCCTCGCGCATGCGGAACGCGTAGAAGAAGATCGTCACCGCGCCGAGGTCGATCGACGTCGTCCCGATGTAGATCAGGTGCGCCATCACGCGCGAGAGCTCCATCAGGAGCACGCGCACGTCTTGACCGCGCTGCGGCACCGTGATGCCGGCGAGCTTCTCGCACGCGAGCGCGTAGCCGCAGTTGTTCATCAACGGCTGCACGTAGTCGAGGCGATCGGTGTGCGGGAAGAACTTGTGCCAGCCGAGGCTCTCGCACGTCTTCTCCTTGCCGCGGTGCAAATAGCCGACGTCCGGATCGATCGAGTGCATCGTCTCGCCGTCGAGCTCGACGACCAGACGCAGCACGCCGTGGGTCGCCGGGTGTTGCGGCCCCATGTTGACGAGCATCGGTTTGCCGTGCACCGGATCGTCGCTGTCGGGAACCGGCTCGTTGTTGCCGCCGCGCGTGTACTCGAAGACGTGGCTGGTCATGCGTTCGCTCCCCACTCGGCGCGACGCTTCGCGTCCCACTCGCGGTAGAGCCGATCGGGCTCGATGCCGCCGTGGGGGAAGTCCTTGCGCAACGGGAAGTGCGTGTAGCCCTGCGGCATCAAGAGGCGCCGCAGATCGGGATGTCCGTCGAAGCGGATGCCGAACATGTCGAAGCACTCGCGCTCGCTGAAGCTCGCGCCCGACCAGAGATCGGTGCACGTCGGCACGCTCGGGTTCGCTCCGGAGATGCGCGTCTCGACGCGGACGCGATCGTTGTGGTCGTAGGAGAGGAACTGCCAGATCACGTCGAAGCGCGGTTCCTCGGGGAAGCGATCGACCGCGGTCACCAACGTGTTCTGTTCGAAGCCCGCACGGCCGTGCAGCCGTTCGAGCACCGTGCGCACCGTCGCGCTCGGGACGCGCAGGGTGAGCATTCCGTCGCGTGTGTCGACGAGCTCGAAGGTCAGGCCCTCGAGTGCGGCTGCGACGCGCTCGCGCGTGTTCGTCGCGGTCACTTCTGCAGCTCCTCGATCTTCGCCTTCGGATCGTGCGGGTGCAGGTCGAGCGACGAGTGGTCGAACGCGAAGTTCGGCTGCTTGAAGTTCCGACCCGTGCCGGTTTCGTCGATCACACCCGGTCCCTTCAGCAGACGGCGCACCGGACTCTCGCGCTCGATCTTCTTCTGGAGCTTGATGATCGCGTCGATCACCGCATCGGGCCGCGGCGGACAGCCGGGGACGTACACGTCGACCGGCAGGATCGAATCGACGCCCTGCACGACCGCGTACGAGTCGTACATGCCGCCGGAGCTCGAGCACACGCCCATCGCGATGACCCACTTCGGGTCCGGCATCTGGTCGTAGATCACGCGCACGGCCTCGGCCATCTTCCAAGTCAGCGTGCCCGCGACGACGAGCAAGTCGCACTGACGCGGCGAGAAGCGCGCGGCCTCCGCGCCGAAACGCGCGAGGTCGAACTTCGGGCCGATCATCGCCATCAGCTCGATGCCGCAGCACGACAGCCCGAGCGGCATCGGCCACAGGGAGTTCTTGCGGCCCCAGTTGATCAGCTCGTCGACGCGCGTCGCGAGGAAGCCGAGGCCTTCGCTATCGGCGGGTTTCAGCGATCCCAATCGAGGCCTCCCTTGCGCCACACGTAGGCGAGTCCGGCGCCGAGCACGACGACGAACAGAATCACTTCGGCGAACACGATCGTTCCGACGCCGGCGGCGGTGAACGCCTTGGCCGCGACGGCCCACGGGATCAGGAAGATCGACTCGACGTCGAAGAGGATGAACAGTACCGCCACCAGATAGAAGTGGATCGACAGGCGGATGCGAGCGTCGCCCTCGGGGCCCATGCCGCACTCGTAGGCGTTGCCCTTGCCGATCGTCCGTCGCTTCCCGCCGAGGATGTCGCTCGCGAGGATGTTGACCACGGCGAACCCTGCGACGACCAGCAGCAGGATCAGCAGCGGAGCGTAGTCTCTGAGCATGGGACGGACGGCCGCGCGGGCCGTCGATTGGGGTGGCCAGGGACCGACGTTCACCTGCGCGACTTCGCGCGCGTCGGTGCCCCCGAGGAAAGACCGGGAGTCTAGCCATGCGGCGCGGCGAGATGAAGCTCGAAGGCGTGTCGCGACCGGCTTCGTGGTCGTCGAGCGCGTCGTCGCGTGCTTCGCGCGCGTGGGGTGTCGGTGGAGCGCGACTCGACCGCCCCCGAGCGAGGGTGGGGGCTTCGCCGGATAGAGCCTCTCAAGGCATTGCGGTAAAACGACTTAGAACGCTCAGTCCATGCTCTGCACGTACTGCCCACCGGTCGCTCGCGCGAGCTCCGACAGCGTCCCGTCCCCCGCGCCGCCGATCTGCACGCAATAGAAGACGAGGCAACGCTCCGCGTTGACCGACTCGAGGAACGATCGGACCCACACCGGCCCCTCCGCGGTCTGTCCGTCGCACAAGACGACCACCGCATCGGCCTCGACTTCGCCGGCCAACTTCCCGTGCTCGTCGACGCCCATCGCTTGGCGGATCGCGGGCTGGAGCAACGTGCCGCCGCCCGGCTTGTGTCCCGAAAGCCAGTTCCTGAGCGTCGCGATGTTGGTGGGCGTTGCCTGGCGCAATTCACGGCTCGAACTCCACGTGTCGTCGCTGAAGAGCACGACGCGGAAGCGGCCCGTGGCCCCGAGCTTCTCCACGAACTCGAGCAGCTGCGCGACCGCCGACTCCCAGCGCGTCCGTCCGCTGGTGCCGAGCGGATCGTCCATCGATCCGGAACGATCGAGCACGAAGACCACGCGGTCGGTCGCCGGCCGCAGGCCGAAGAATGCGGACACGGTCTCGGGCTCCGGATCGGCGTCGGCGCCGGAGGCTCGATGCTCCAGGTGCGTGCGCCACCACGCACGCCAGCGCTCCGGGTACGAACCGAGATGCCGCTTCGAGCGTCGTTCGAGCTCCTTCGCGATCTCGGACTCGATCCGCGACGAGCCTTCGCCTTTCGCGCGCCGCGCGACCCACTCGGTCAACGCCGCGATCAACACCGGCACCGCGTTCTCGTTGCACAACGCCGGCGCGACCCGCAAAGAGCGCGTCGCGACGCGCCAATCGGTCGAAACGGCGCCGCGCGCGAGGTAGCGCTCGACGATTTCGCACGCGGCGCTGGTCGTCGGCAGCACCGTCGTCTCGAAGTGCTGCAGCGCGAACGCGATCTGGCGCGAACTCGGCGCGACGAGCGACTCCTCGAGCTCGCGCGCCATCCGCCGATGCACCGCGTCGTCGGGCCAACCGCACAACGCGCGCAGCGCCGCGCGCCGCACGACCGGCACATCCGCGTCGGCGTCGAAGAGCAACGCGAGCTCCGTTTCGCGCCGGAACTTGCCGTTGAACAGCTCGATCGCCGCCACGCGGCGCGCGAGCGGTTGGCCTTTCGCGTCGACCAGCACGCGCAGCGCGAGCTCGCGCGCGAGTTCGCCGCGCGCGTCGGTGGCGAGCAGCGCTTCGAGCGCGCGCGTCGCCGCGACGCGCACGACTTTCGTCCGCGCGTCGAGCGCGAACGAGTCGTCGGGTTTCATCTCGCCCGCGCTCTTCGGCCGGAGCGACGCGAAGTCGAGCAACGCGAGCGCGACCTCGAACCGCTTCTCCGGCGCGCGCACGTCGAGCGCCGCGAGCTCCGCGACCAGCGCCTCGCCCTCGGCCGACGGGGCCAGCGTTCTTTCGCCGCTTTCCGTGCCGTAGTGCGCGATCCACTGCTCGCCCCGAGCGATCGGATCCGCGCTACGCGTTTGAGCGATGCCGAACACCGCGAACGCCAGCACGAAAACGATCGACATGGGCGACATGGGGCCGGCGCGCGAGGGCGACCGGGGGCGTCCTACCCGATGAGCCGCAGGGCCGCGCGCAGCAACGAGTAGCACGGCTCGTGCCCTCGCGGTAGCCCGCGCCGCCGAACCGGCTCAGTGCGCGCCGGCGATGTCGAGCTCGAGCGCGAGGAACTCGACCGGCTTCTCGAGCCGCGGATCCTCGTGGAGGCCGGTCAGCCGCACCTTCGGCCCGATCGCGTCGAGGTCGAGCGTCAACGCCTCCTCGACCGGCAGGAACGAGCGGTAGTCGATCTCCACCTTCTTCTTCGCGAGGACTCTGCCGTCGGCGCCGAGCACCTCGGCCGTGATCACCAGACTGCGCCCGATCACGCCGGGCACGCGGTGGCCCGCGACGTTGCGGATCTCGACCTGCGTGCGCGCGCCGTCGCGTTTCGCGGTGCACGCGAAGGCTCGAGCGAGGAAGCTCGGATCGCGCGGCGTCTGCAACGCGTGGCTGCGGCCGGCGCGCTTCTCGAACTCGCGCGCGGGTTCGCCGGGCTTGGTGTTCGCGATCGGCCGTTCGATCGCCGCCATGTGGCAGCCGACGCACGAACGCCCTTTCGCCGCCTGGCCCGACGCTTCGAAGTCCTTCGCGACGCCGAGCACCGGCCCGATGTTCGTGCGGTGGCACGCGGCGCACAGCGCATCGCGCGACGCGCCGCCGAAGTCGGCGTGCTTCGTCGAACGGTGCGCGTCGGTCGCCGCGCCGAACGGGCCGAGGATCGAGCCGTCGGGCGCGAGGTGACAGCTCTCGCACGTCACGCCGAGTTCACGCGCGCCGTCGCGCGGCGGCGGCTTCTGCGCGAGGTCGACGCCGTGCAGCGGAACCGGCGCGTGGCAACCCCAACAGCCCTCGGGCTTCTTCTTCTCGGCGAGCTCTTCCTTGTAGAGCTCGTCGACCCACGCCAGCGCGTGCAGCGTCGTCGCCCATTCCTCGGCGACGTCCTTGTGACACGCGGCGCACTCGATCTTCTCGACCTCGGCGAGGCGCGCGGCGCGACCGTCGGGCGTCGGCGCGGGAGCTTTCAGCCCTTCGAAGCCGTCGAACGCCGCCCACGACGAAGCGACGAAGGCGGAGAGCACGAGAGAGAGCACGAGTTTCATGTCGCGACGATTGTAGAGGCTCGCTCTCCTCAGAACTCGAAGCGTCGCGCGTCCTCCGGTGTTTCGACGCGAGCGAAACCGCGCTCGACGAGGTTCCGCGCGAGCGGCATGCGTTGGTCGTTCTCGCCGTGGACGAGGAACAGCGCCTTCGCCCGTTTCGCGTGCGGCGTCAACGCCGCGAGCAGCCCTTCGCGATCGGCGTGAGCCGAGAACCCGTTCATCGTCGTCACCTTCGCGCGCACTTGGAACGCGTGGCCGAGGATGTTGACCTCGCGCGCCTTCTCGACGAGCCGCCGGCCGAGCGTGTTCGCGGCTTGGTAGCCGACGACCAGGATCTCGGTGTCCTCGCTCGAGATGTGCCAGGCGAGGTGATGGACGATGCGCCCCGACTCCATCATCCCCGACGCCGACAGCACGACCATCGGCCGCGGATCGCGGTTCAGCGCCTTGGAGTCGTCGACGGATTCCGTGAAAGTCAGGCGCTCCTTCAAACGCGAACGCAGTTGCAAGCGGTGGAACTCCGACAGCGCCTCCTCGTCGAAGTACTCGGGATACTTCAGCACGATCTCGGTCGCGCGCGACGCGAGCGGACTGTCGACCGCGACGTGCACGTCGCCGATCGCGCGTTGCTCGAAGATGTGCGAGAGCGTGTACAGGATGTTCTGCGCGCGCCCGACGGCGAAGACCGGCACGAGCAGTCGTCCGCGCCCGCGCCGCGCGAGCCGCTCGACCGCGTCGCCGAGTTGGCGCTCCATGTCGACGAACGGCGGATGCGAGCGCGCGCCGTACGTGCTCTCGGAGATGAAGATGTCCGCTTCCGCGAGCGGCTCGGGATCGCGCAGGATCGGTTGACCGGGACGTCCGTAGTCGCCGGTGAACACGAGCCGCGTCACCTTCGCGCCCTCGGTGATCTCCGCTTCGATCCACGCCGAGCCCAGGATGTGTCCCGCGTCGTGGAAGCGCGCGCGCACGCCGCGGGCGACGTCGAACCACTCGCGGTAGACGTGCGAATCGAAGAGCGGCAACGTCGCGTCGACGTCCTCGTCGACGTAGAGCGGCGTGACCTCGGCCTCGGGGATCGTCGAGCGCGCGAGCGCGGCCGGATACGTCGGCGGACAGTTCCGCGCGGCGTCGCGGCGGCGTTCGGCGTACGAACGCGCGCGCCAGCGTTCGCGGTTCAGGTGCTCGGCGTCCTTGACTTGGATGTTCGCCGAATCGTGCAGCAGGATCTCGGCGAGATCGCGCGTGCCGTGCGTCGCGTGGATGCGGCCGCCGAAACCACCGCGCACGAGCATCGGCAACTTGCCGCAGTGATCGACGTGCGCGTGCGACTGCACGACCGCGTCGATGCGCGCCGCCGCGAAGCCGAAGTGCGCGTTGCGCGCGTACGTCTCCGAACGTCGACCTTGGTAGAGGCCGCAATCGAACAACACCTCGCAGCCGTTCGCGCGCAGGAGGTGGCAAGAGCCCGTCGTGTCGCCGGTGGCGCCGTGGAAGAGGAGGTCCATGGCTGCGATTGTGCCGCGAGTCGGCCGGAAGTCGGGCGAAGAAGCCGCGCGAACCCGCGCGCGTTCAGCGGTCCGAGTCGCCGGCCTTGCGCCACGCGTCGCGCATCTCCTCGAGGATCTTCGCTCCGAAGTGTGCAACGAGGAGACGCTCTTGGTCGGCGAGCGAGAGCTCGAACTCCGCGTCGGTGTCCCACGTGCCGTCGGCCTTGTCGCGGCGGCTCTTCGCGTCCGTCTCGCGCCGCACGTCGTCGAAGAAGCGCGACAGTTCACCCTTCTCCTTGCGCGCGAGGTGATCGATCGCGCCCCACGCGGCATGCGCGGTCGCGGTGTTCCACGTCCCGCGCTTCCAATCCGCGAAGTCGGCGAGGTCGAGCTTCACGTCGCGGCCCTTGAAGCGCGCGGCGAGCATCTTGTCCCAGTCGGTGTGCTCCGCGACGCTGACGAAATCGTCGCGATAGGGGAAGCAGTAGACGCAACGCAACACGTCGAACTCCGCGTACCAACCGAGCCCTTGCATCGCCCAATACGGTTGACGCCCGAAGCGCCCCAACACCGCCACTTGCATGCAGCGATTGACGACCTCGTTGTCGGGGTTCCACTCCTCCTGATCCTGGTTGATCACCATCGCGCCGCACAACGGTCGTTCGAGCACGTACCCGAACTGCGTCGCCGCGCGATTGACCCACGACTTCAGGTACGGCTCCTTGATCACCAGGAAGTCGAGCGACTGCGCGTACTCCGCGCGGCCCTTCAAGAAGAGCATCACCGCGGTGCCGCGCGACGCGCGCGCGAGTTCCTCTTCGCTCGGCCCCGAAGAAGTCCCGACTTCGCTGGGCGCGCCGGCGGGCGGCTCCTCGGGATCTTCCGGCAACGGCTCGGGCTTGTTCGGCGTCGGCGGGGCGGGACGCCACGTCGACGGCGCGCTACGCTCGGGGATCGGCAGCGCGCGATCGCAGAGATCGAGCGTCTTGGTGAGCAACGGCTGCACCTGCTCGATGTAGTTGGTGCTCGCCGGCGAGAACACGACGAGCCGCTCCTTCTCGTCGACGTCGCAGCGCAGCTCCAACGCCTTGGCGAACACGCGCCACTTGACGATCGCGTCGCGCGCGCCGTTCCCGAGCGTCTTCGGCGGCGCGTCGAGCGAATACGTCTTGCCGCGCCAATGCACTTCGCCGTCGCCGAGCGCTCGCGCCGGCACAACGACGATGAACGACGCGAACACGACCAGCATCCTTCCCGCGAGCGTCATCCCGTCATTTCCTTTCCGACAGCCAGCGTCGCACGCGCCGATCGGTCGTCGCGAGATCGAATCCCAACGTCGTCGCGAGCACGGTTTCCGGCGCCTCGTCCGACCCGAGGCCGCGCAGGATCTTCGCCGCGTCGGGCGCGCGTGCCTCGAGCACGTACGCCGCGAGGACGTACGAGTAGAGCAGATCCTCGATCGACAGCGCGTCGACGTCCTTCGTCAACATCTCGCGGAGGTCCGGCTTGCGCGGCCCTTCGAGCATCTCGTGCGCGTCGTTCATCCAATTCGCCTTCGAGGCGACCAAGCGGTTGCGCAGTTCGCGTTGCGCCGGATCCGCCTTGCTCGGCAGCGTGTACCACGTCATGCGCGTGCCGGTCAGCTCGCGCGTCAAGTACATGCCGAAGCCCTCGAACGCCCAGCCGCGATCGGGCGCGACGCCGAGGCCGCAGACCAAGAGGTGCGAGAGCGTCTGCCGCACCACGGTGTCGAGGCGTTGCTCCGCGTTCGACGTGAAGAGCAGGAAGTCGCCGGCGATGTTCAGACCGATGCTGATCATCTTTTCGAGCCCCGCGCGCTCCTCGGGCTTGATCGACGGATGGTTCTCGAGGAAGCGCTTGCGTTCCTCGGGGCTGCTGACGACGTAGATCGTCATCTGGAGTTTCTCGACGACCTTGGCGTCGAAGAGCTCGCGGAAGAGGCCCGCCGTCGCCGACGCGTACGTCGCGAGCTTGACCGCGTCGTCGCGTCCGCCGGTCGAGACCACGCGCACGATCGGCGTGCGCACCGCGACCGTCCACGCGACGCCGAGCGCGCGATCCGCTTCGCCGGGCTCGAAGTCCTCGACCTTCGGCGCGTCGGCGATCACCGCGCGCACGAGAGACTTCAATTCGGGCCGACGCTCCTTCGCGGCGGCGGTCTCGCGGAGCACCCACGCCTCGCCGACCTTTGTCTCGCCGCGTTCCGCGTGGACGCGCGCGTGGTCGGGATCGAAGCCGAGGACGTCGGTGTACACGACGTCGCGATCGAGCCCTTCGAGCTTGAACCGGTCGACCAGTTCGAGCAGGCCGTCGCACGTCGGCTGCAGCGTCGTGCGCATGCGCTCCGGAAACTTGGCGGCCATGCCGGGATTGAAATTCTTCGAGACGACGACTTTCTCCGGCGGCACCCATTTGCCGTCGCGCATCTGCACGTGCTTCAGACCTTTGTGCGCGCGGTAGTTGTCGGGGTCGATGCGCAGGATCACGTTGAAGAGCCGGTCGCGTTCGACGAACACCTCGTTGCCGTTGCACCAATCGGCGAGCGACTCGAGGTTCGAGACCGACTTCGCGAGCAGCGCGAGACGCTCGCTCTGCCAATCGGTCGGCTCCTGGGCAGTCGGCATCGCGAACGCGCAGAGCGCCGTCACGATCGACACGAATAGAACGCGGAGTCCGGCGCGAACCGCGACGCGGAACGTACGAACGGAATCCCCGCCGGCAGGAACGGGTGCGCGAGCAAACATGGAGAGATCCTCACGCAGCGGTGGGGACGAACCGCTGCGCCTTCGAGGGGCGAGGATAGCGTCGTTCGCGGCCGCGGCCACAAGGACAATTCGCGCGCCGACGTCGGGCTCCTTCCGGCCGCCGCGCGGGCGCGCAACCGGGCCCGAAGCTTTACTACCATGCACGCATGCAACGTGCGCGCTTGCACATCGTCAGCGGACCGTCGAGCTGCGGCAAGTCCCAGTACATCCGCTCGCTCGCGGGGACGTACGACGAGGTGCTCTTCCCGAGCGCGTTGGAGAAGACGACGTTGACGCCGGGTCGGCGCTACGCGTTGCACTACAACTTGCTGCGGCCGGTCGAGCGTCTGACCGGACTCCACGAGTCCGCGTCGCTCGAGAAGCGCGCCCGCGCGCTCGGACTCGGCGTGCGCATGCGCGTGCAGAATCCGTTCTCGACCGATCGCGCGTTGCGCGCGTTGAGCCCCTTGCGAGCGGCCGGCGCGGAACTCTGCGCGACGGTGCTCGTGACCCCGCGTGCCGAACTCGCTCGACGGATGCTCGCGCGCGACGCGCGGGAGACGTTGGTCGAGGACGGCCTCGCGTACCCGAAGGAGAAGTGGTTGGAGCTGCTCTCCGAGGTCGACTTGCTCGCGCTCTACCGCGATTGGCTCGAGTTCCTGCGCACGCATGGCGTGACGTACCAGTTGATCGACGCGGGCGAGCCGTCGTATCGTCGCCTCGTGTCGCTCGGCGAACTCGAAGTCTGCTTGGCGGTGCGCCCGTGACCGCCGCCGTCCATTCGCGCATGTCGAAGGCGGAACTCGAGGCGCTGCTCGCGCACGAGAAGTTCGTCTACCAACGCATGGACTTGCCGCACGGTCTCGCGACGCGCGGCGAAGATCGTTCGGCGACCGCGCGCGCGATTCTCCCTGAGCGCATGGACGGCCGAGCCGTGCTCGACGTCGGCTGTTGCTACGGCTTCTTCCTCTACGAGGCGCAGAAGCGCGGCGCGACGCGCTTGGTCGGTCTCGAGAAGAATCCCGAGCGTCTGCGCCATGCGCGGCTCTTGCGGGACGTGTACGGCGCGACGCTCGAACTCGGCGACGACGACTTCCAAACCGTGTGCGAGCGCGAGGCGTTCGACGACGTGCTGTTGCTCAACGTCCTGCACCATCTCAAGGAGCCGGTCGCCGCGTTGCGCACGCTAGCGCGCGCCGCGCGCAAGCGTTTGATCGTCGAGTTCCCGACGCCGGCCGATCCGAAGTTCGCGCGCGGCCTGCTTCCGGGCGTCGCCGCGGCGCTGACGCGCTTGCCGATCATCGGCGTGAGTTCGCTGGCCGAGAACGACCAGACGTTCCTCTTCTCGAAGGCCGCGCTCGAGCGCGTGTTGACCGAACACGAGCCGCTGTTCGCGAAGATCACCTTCCTCCCTTCGCCGAAGAAGGAAAAGGGCCGCCTGATCGCGATCTGCGAGAAGTGAGCCCAGTCCGCGCGTCGTCGTCAGCGACTCGGCATCGGGAGTTCCTCGACTCGCGTGCCGTCGTCCGAGCGCCAGGTCAGTCGGTCCGGCATCCGCGTCAACCAACCGTCGGGTCCGCACTCGCGCGGCCACGAGCCTTCGAGTGCGCGGCGCGAGCCGTCGAGCTCGATCACGAAGCCGCCGTTCGAGCCCGACAGCGTCGCGACGCGTCCGTGCGTCGACCATTCGACGAAGTGCTCCGGTGCGGGGCCGAAGAGCTTCGCACCCGTGCGCGCGTCGACGATCGAGAGCCCGGCCTCGTCGCGCCACGCGAGCCAGCGTCCGTCCGGCGAGACACGCGTGCGCATCGAGCGCTCGCCGCGTCGCTCGCCGAGGCGCGTGGTCTCTGCGGCGCCGAGTTCGGCGCGCAAGATCGCCCCGTTGCGCTCGACGAAGTAGACGCCGCGTTCCGGTGAGACCACGAGCCGAGCGTCGGCGTCGAGCGTCGTCGTGCACGAGCCGTCGGCGAATCCGAGCTCGCACGCGCCGTCGCGGAGCGTCACGCGCTGCCACGGTGGCGTGCCGACTTCGGAGACGGGCTCGTCCTCGTCGACGTCGAAACGTCCGACCACGGCGCCCGTCGCGGGATCGAGCAGTTCGCCGCGTCGCTCTCCGTCGCCGAAGAAGCGTTCGCTCGCGACGGTCGCGAGCCGTCCGTCCGCAGTCCACGCGACCGCGTTGCCGCCGGCGTCGTACGGCGCCCAGGCGAGGCGCCAACGCTCGTCGAGTTCGTCGATCGCTCCTGTCGCTCGGTCGAGGATCCAGACTTCGTTGCGAACGACCTGCGGATCGCCGTTTTCGTCCCCCGCGAGCCACGTGCCCCATTCGAGGAGGAAGTCGCGCGTGCATTGCACGTCGAGGGCGACGAAACGACCGTCGGGGCTCGGCAAGGCGCGCCAACTCGTGAGGTTGTGCACCGAGGGCCGTGGGTCGATTGCGTTCGCCGCGCGAGCGACGGTCCACGTGAACGGTCCGGCGAGAGCGATCGCGAATCCGAGCGAGAGCGCGGCGGCGCGCCGCAACCCGAACGGCTCGACGCACGCCACCGCGTAGCCGGCGAGCGACCCGACGGCGAGAGCGAACGCCAGGGCGAACGCGGTGCCGCCCGGCGACGCGACCGCGACACCGCGCAGGATCCAGTCGCGCACGACGCCGTCCGGTGCGGCGTGCACCAACCACGCGAGCGCGACCGGCGCGCCGACTCCGAGCAACGCAGCCGCGAGCGCCCGGCGCACCAGAGTCGCCGCGGCGAGCACCGACGCGACGACGAGGGCCCCGAGCGCGCACCAGGTCGAAAGCGCGACGGCGGGGCGGGCGCCGTTCGCCGGATCCCATGCGACGAGGGTGCGTTCGCAGAGCATCTGGAAGCCGCCGAACGCAAGCAGCGCGCCGAGCACGAAGCTCGCCTTCGTGGCCCACAACGTCGAACGCGCCATGGCAAGCCGCGTGAGCGAACGCTCGACGCCGGACTCCGCGTCGCGCGTCAACGCCTCGGCCGCGAGGGCCGCCGCGACGACGAACCACGCGATCGGATGGACGTAGCCCGTGCGCAACGGCCCGTCGAAGGACGCGCCGACGACGAGTCGTGCGCCGAGGAGCAACGTCACGAACAGCGCGGCGGAGACGAGGAGCAACATGCGCTGATCGCGCGCTTCCTTGCGCCAGAGGGAGAGCCAGACGTTCATCGCGAGCCTTCCTCCGCGAAACTCGCGGCGAGCAAGTCCTCCAAGTCGCGGCCGAGCGGTTCGACGCGCATGACGCGCGCATCGTTTGCGAGCGAGCGCTCGACTTCGTCGCCGTTCTCGAGGGCGCACACGACGACTTCGCGCGCGTCGCGCCGCTCGATCGTCGCCGCGAGCGGCGGTCGCCAAGCGTCGACGGAGCCCGCGATCTCGACGGCGAAGCGCCGTGCGTTCGCGCGCAGAGCTTCGAGATCCGTCGCGAGCTTGATGCGTCCGTCGACGAGCAACGCGACGCGGTCGGCGGCGCGTTCGACGTCGGCGATCGAGTGCGTGGCGAACAACGCGCTCGCGCCGGCCGTTTCGAGATGCTCGACGAGCGCGGCGAACACACGCCGCCGCGCGAGTACGTCGAGGCCGCCGAACGGTTCGTCGAGCAGGAGCAGCCGGGGACGATGGGCGAGCGCGGCGACGATTAACGCGACCGCGCGTTCACCGCGCGAGAGCTCGACCAGCTTCGCCCTTGGATCGACATCGAAGACTCGAGCGAGGCGCACGGGTTCCGCGACGTCCCACGTCGGATGGAACGGCGCGAGGAAACGCCAATGCTCTTCGACGCGCATCCAACGCGGCCACTCGGCGCGTTCGTCGACCCAACCGATCGCTCGCGCGAGTTTTCGCCGTTCGCGCCGCGGATCGAGGCCGAGCACGCGCACGCTTCCGGCGCGAGCGACGAGTTCGCCCGCGAGCGTCCGGAACAACGTCGTCTTCCCCGCGCCGTTGCGACCGACCAATGCGGTCAAGCTGCCTTCGGCGAGTTCGAGGTCGAGCCCGCGGAGCACGCTCTTGCGCCCGAACGCGACCTCGAGCCCGTGCACTTCGATCGTGTTCGTCATGACGCTTTCTCCCGTCGTCCATCTGCTTCGACCAGCGCCGCGCGGACGATGCGCAGCACCTCGTTCGCGTCGAGTCCCGCTCCACGCGCCTCGCTCGTCGCGCGCGCGAGTCTTTCCGCGACCACGTCGTCGCGGTGTCGTCGACAACGCGCGAGCGCTCCGACCGCGACGAACACGCCGTCGCCGCGCCTCGATTCCAAGACGCCTTCGAGCTCGAGCTCGCGCCACGCTCGGCCGACCGTGTTCGGATTGACGCGCACGTTCTCTGCGAGCGCGCGCACCGCGGGCAAACGTTCTCCGACCGCGAGCCGCCCCGACGCGACCGCGGAGCGGACCTGATCGGCGAGCTGCTCGCTCGGGCTGTGCGCGGCGTGCGGATCGATCTCGAAGTGCACGCGTGTCCTATCGAGCTAGGACACTCCTCGGCTGGAGGAAATCAGCGCATGGCGTTCGGCGCGAGCACGCCGAGGTCGGCCAGCGCGCGCTCGAGCCGTCCCGCGATCGTGTCGAGCGAGAGTTCCGCGATCAGAGCCGCGCGTTGGCGGCGAGCGACTGCCGCGCGCTCGACGCCCGTGCGCGAGAGCAGTTCGAGCAGCGTCGCGCGGATCGACGCGGGTTCGAGTTCGCAGAAGAGGAACGCATCGCGGTCCGCGAGGTCCTCGAAGCCGGTCGCGCGCGAGACGATCGTCGGCGTGCCGCACAAGATCCCTTCGAGCGCCGTGTTCTCGAAACCCGACCAGCGCGACGGGACGACGAGACCATCGAGCGAGTGATAGAAGCTTCGCACGTCGCTCCCGTGGCTGAGGAACTCGACCGCGATGCCGTTGCGTTCGACTTCGCGCGCGAGTTCGCGCAGCGCGCTTTCGTCGGGGCCGCTGCCTTGGATGCGCACGCGCAACTTCCGTCCGCCGAGGGTCGCAGGCAACGTCGCCGCGGCGCGCAGCAAGAGATCGAAGCCCTTCTGCTCGGCGAGGCGGCCGATCGCGCCGATCACGAGCTCGTCGTGGCGTCGCTCGAAGACCGGAGCGAACTCTTCCGCGTCCACGGGATTCGGCACGACCGCCTTCGGGATCGGATCGACGGCGCGCGCGCCGAGAGCGCGGCGATAGCCGTCGAGACAACGCGTCGAGTTGCCGATCAAGGCGCTCGTCCGCGGCGCGAGCGCTCGGAACAGCGCGCGTCGATAGAACTTGCGCTCCCACTTCCAACGATCGATGCCGAGCAGCGTGACGATCGGCTCGTCGCGGCCGAGCAGTCCGAGCTTGACGTGCCAATCGACCAACGTCTCGAGCGCGAAGACGAGTTGCGGCTTCTCGCGCGCGACGAAGCCGCGCACCGCGTGCATCGCATCGAGCCGTCCGGCGCGCAGGATGCGCTTGTCGTGCTTCGTCAAGACGTGGATCGGGACGCCGAGCGCTCGCTCGCGTTCGCCGATCACGCCGTCGCCTTGCAACGCCGCGATCGCGGTCGAGTAGCCGCGCGCTTGCCAACCCTTCGCGAGCCGCAGGATGCGTCCTTGCGGTCCGAGCTCGAACGTCGCGAGCGAAACGAAGAAGACCGTATGGAGACCCGAGCTCATCACGCGACGCGGCAAGCGAGCACGATGTGACGGTACCAGCGACGCGCGACCTTGCGACGCAACCCGCGCGGCAGGACGGCGGCGCAACGCTCGATGAGTTCGATCTCGGCGCGCTCGATCGGCCGCAAATGATCGTCGCGCAACAGGAACGTCTCGATGCGCGCGAAGTCGGCGCTCGCGGCCTGGCACGCGAGCTCGGCGAACGTCCACTCTTTCAGGTGGAAACCGGCTGGCTCGTCCTGGAAGTAACGCGACACGTCGTGCGGTCCGCCGTGACGGTGGGGGGTGCGCAGGACGTACGTTCCGCCGGGGCGGAGCGCGCGGCGCACGCTCGCAAAATGCAACGCGACGTCGTCGGGGTGCAAGTGCTCGAGCAGTTGATCGCTGAACGCGACGTCGAGCGACGCGGGTGCGAGCGGAACCTCGAAGCCGTCGTAGATCACGAGCTCGAAATTCGCGGGCCGCGCGGCGCTCCCGAGTTGATCGCAGATGTCGAGGGCCGTGACGTGCGCGACGCGCCGCGCGAGCTCGACCGCGAAACGTCCGTCACCCGCGCCGATCTCCGCGAGGCGCGTCGACGGACCGACAAAGCGTTCGACCAGCGCGTGTTTCGTGCAGTTGTCGCGCGCCGTGTCGCTCTCGCTCGCGCGCCGCGTCAGACGCGGATGATCGGGCACGGCCGCGAAGAGTTCGGCGTACATCGTGCGGTAGAGCTGCTTGCGTTCGTCCCGCGTCGCGGCCGTGAGGCGCGTCGCCAACGCGCTCTCGATCTCGAAGTGCCGCGTCACGCTCGCGAGCGTGCGACCCTCGGGCAGCGGCGCCTTCAGCTTGCGTGTCTGCACTGGGCGAGAGACTAGAGGAGCCCGTCGACGAAGTCGATGCGGCGAGATGCCGTCCGGCCGCGCGCTTGCCGCTCGCCGAAAGCTCGACTAGCCTCGCGCCGCGCCCATGCGGCTCCTCTTCTTCGCTCAATCGTTCCTGCCCGTCGTCGGCGGCGCCGAGGTGTTCCTCGACGGGCTCGCGCGACGGCTGACGGAGCGCGGACACGGCGTGACCGTGATCGCGGCGCGCAAACGCGGGCTCGAGAACGAGCTCGACGTTCCGTATCGCGTGTTGCGCTACACCAAGCCGTTCTACCGGCGCGCGTGGCCGAGCTACGGCTCGATGCACTTGCTGCGTGCGCACCTCGCCGAACCGCCCGATTGCGTCCACGCGCACGGAACCTATCCGCCGGGCTATGCGGTCGCGGCGTACGCGCGCATCGCGAAGCGTCCGTGGGTCGTGCGGCCGATCGGCTTCGACATCCTGCCCGACGAAACGTTCCGCAAGAATCCGGTGCTCGAGGCGCGGATCGCGCGCACGTTGCAGGCGGCGACGCGCGTCGTCGCGCAGAGCGTCGAGCTCGTCGAGCTCGTGCGCGAACTCGGCGTGCCCGACGAGCGCATCGTGCGCATCCCGAACGCGGTCGATGCGTGCGACGCACCGCCGGCGGCGCGCGAGCTCGCGAGCGT
This sequence comes from Planctomycetota bacterium, assembly GCA_021413885.1. Classification (GTDB taxonomy): domain Bacteria; phylum Planctomycetota; class UBA1135; order UBA1135; genus JACRIN01. The sequence goes on along the minus strand of JAIOPM010000057.1, from coordinate 186,360 downwards.
TCCGACGATCGCCGCGATGGGCATCTTCCATCCGAAGAAGGGCTTCGACGTGTTGTTGCGGGCCTTCGCTCGCGTGCGCGAACGTGTGAGCGGAGCGAGGTTGGTGCTCGCCGGCGATGGCGAAGAGCGAGCGGCGCTCGCGCGCCTGGTCGACGAGCTCGGTCTCGGCGCGTCGGTCGAGCTGCCTGGGATGTTGAGCGGCGACGCGAAGGCGGCGTTCTTGCGCTCGGCGTGGGTCTTCGTCTCGTCGGCGCGGCGCGAGCCGTTCTCGAACGCGAACCTCGAGGCGCTCGGCGCGGGATTGCCGTTGGTCGTGACGGCGGTCGGCGGGAACCGGGAAATCGTCGCGGAGCGCGAGAACGGCCTGCTCGTTCCGCCCGACGACGAAGAAGCGTTGGCGGGAGCGATCGTCGAGCTGCTCGGTGATGCCGCGGCGCGCGAGCGTTTCGGCCGGGCCTCGCTCGTGCGTGCGAAGGAGTATTCGTGGAGCTCGATCGTCGATCGCTACGAAGCGCTCTACGCCGATCTCGCCGACGGAGCGCGGCGGTGAAGCTCCACGCGATCGCGAAGGGTCTCGACGTCCCGTCGTCGCGCATCCGCGTGCACCAGATGGCGCCGTATCTGGCGAAGCACGGGATCGAACTCGTCGTGTCGCCGTTCCCGAAGAGCTTCACGGAGCGTCGCCGTTTGCTCGCGCGCCTCGGCGACGCCGACGTCGTGATGGTGCACAAGGAATTGCCGACGCTGCTCGAAAGTCTGTGGCTCCGGCGCATCAAGCCGCCACTCGTGTTCGACTTCGACGACGCGGTCTTCCTGCGCAAGCGTCTGCGCAAGGGCACGTACTTCTCGCACCATCGCATGCGGCGGTTTCGGCGCATGCTCGCGATCTACGACGCGGTGATCGCGGGCAACGACTATCTCGCGGACGCGTGTCGCAAGTCGAAGCTCCCGATCCTCGTCGCGCCATCGCCGGTTCCGACCGACGTTCCGCGCGCGAGCGAGCGCAAGCCCAACGCGATCCCGCGCATCGCGTGGATCGGGCTCGGCACCAATTTGCTCTACGTGCGCGCGCTCGCGGCGCCGTTGCGCGAACTCGCGAAGCGCATCGACTATCGCCTCGTCGTGATCTCGAACGCCGAGCTCGCGATCGAGGGCGTCCATGTCGAGAACATCGCGTGGTCGCTCGAGGGCCAGGAGCGCGAACTCGCGCGCTGCGACGTCGGCATCATGCCGCTCGAGATCGATTCGCCGTGGTCGCAGGGGAAGTGCGCGTACAAGCTCCTCCAATACATGGCGTCCGGTCTGCCGGTGGTGGCAACGAAGGTCGGCATGAACGCGCAGGTGGTCGAGCACGAGACCAACGGCCTGCTGGTTTCGACCGACGCCGAATGGACCGTCGCTCTCGAACGCCTCCTTCGCGACCGCACGCTCGCTGCGCACTTCGGTACTACGGGCCGTGTGCGCATCGAGAGGCGGTTTTCGTACGATGTCGTGGCCGCCCAATGGGCGACGTTCTCGCGCCTTCTGTCATCACAAAGATGAATCCATGAATCTCTCCCTGGGAGAGGTACTTACTCCCCTGGAGGTGCGAGTCATGATTCGTCTAGCCTGCGGCGGATCGCGCTTGTCATCGCGCCGAATTGAATCGACAGTTGGATCATGCCGACAACAGCCTTGCCGCGGAACTTCTCATCCACGACGCGATCGGCCTGCAGGGCGAGGTACCGCTTGTAACATGTTCCGTTGATGGCTGTGGCGAACTCAACACCTGCAGTGAGCCTCGCGGCGTAGTCTTCGAGTCCTTTGGCGATGTACGTGCGAGCTTGGTGTGAGCTCTCGAATCGAAATGCCTGCCACAGCGGTCGTTCGTTTGCGAGTAACGAGACGCAGTCATCTTGGACTTGCGTAGCGATCTGAGGATGACTTGATGTAGCGGTGGCGCATCTCACGAGCGTCAAGAAGACGATACTTGCCTCACGAATCACGTAACTCTCGTAGCGCACTCGACTGCGGGGTACAAGGAATTCGAACAGCGCTCCGCGTCGCGGACGCTTCGAGAAGCCGAAAGCGCGCCAAACCTCGTCTGTGAGAACAAAGTGCATCCATTGGCCGATGACCCAGCGCTCCATGTCAGCCACCCGGTCAGCATGCAGTGCGGAGCTCATGTCTGTGCCTTGGTGAGATCGGTGTGAGGTCGCCTGCTGGGTTCCCAAATCTCGACGATACGCGAAAGTGGCCCGAGGCTTGGTGACTACCGAGCGTAGCCCAGCGTTTTCATCCACGGACTTGCGAGCGCCTTCGCCACTTCCGGGCTCGGCTTCGACTGCTTGAAGGCGTTGCCGCGCGACGAGTCGACTTCGATGAGCGCTGCGTCGAAGTCGGCGGGGGAGAACTTGGTCAAGCCGCAGAAATGGGCGAGGGCGGCGAGCGGTTCGCGCGGGCTTGCCACGAAGTCCTCGTAGCGCACGGTGAAGGTCGGACGCGTCGAAGTCGCGAGCACCTGCTCGAGCCGCTCGACGTACTCCTCCCACAAGCCGAACGCACCTTCGAAGCTCAAGCACCTCGGCGAACCCTTGTACGCGGCACGCGCGAGTCGGCGGTGCGGCGCGCGGCGTTCCATGCGGCGCTCGAAGACCTCGACTTGATGGGCGAGACGTTTCTTCTCGCGCGTCAAAAGAGAATTGGCGACGTCGATGCCGTTGCGTTGAACGGCGACCAACTTGGCGTTCGGGAAGAGCGAGATCCACAGCGGCAACGTGAACACCACGCGCGGATCCTTGAAGCCCCACGGACGATCGAGGCCGCTCGCGCCGCCGCGTTTCAGGTGCTGCTTCCAGCCGACGAAACTCTTGAAGTTCTTCGACTCGAGGTCGGCGGCGACGGCGGCGCGCGAGAGTTCGACCGCTTCCGGGTGCTCGAAGAAACGCACCATCGGCGCGGGTTGGTCCCAGCTCGCGTTGCAGCGGCTGAAGAGCTCGTCGTCGACGCCGAGGAAGTACACCGCCTCGTGATTCGACTCGAGCTCGTCGCCGAGGAAGAGGCCGAGCCGATCGAGCAACTCCGCGATCATCGTCGTCCCCGAACGGTGCATCCCGAGCAGGATCACCGGCGCCGTCGCGTGTGCGTTTTGCGCATTCATCGAACGGGCATCGTACTGACCGGGACCGACGGCGCCATCGCCGCTTCGGGCCGATAGACCTGGTTGCGGCGCAGCGCGAGCGTCGCGACTTGGACGAACGCGAGCAACCGCCGCTCGATCGCGTCGAGGTCCGTCGCGGCGGTCGACGCCTTCGCCTCCAGGCGCGCCTTCGTGTTGTGCAGGACCCAACCGCTCTCCTCGACGCGCAACACGAGATTGCCGCGGATGCACCACGCACCGCGCTCACCGGGCTCGAGCAGCGAACGACCGAACGCCGCGTACGGCCGCGCGATGCCGGCGAGATCGACCAACGTCGGCAGCACGTCGAGTTGGCTGGTGATCCGCTCGTCGATCGCGGGCGCGAGACCGGGCGCGATCACGAGACACGGAATGTGGTGCAAGCTCGCGGGCGTTCCGTCGGACGCGGAGAGACCGCTGGTGTGATCGGCGACGAGGACGAAGACCGTGTTCGCGAACCAACCGTCGCGTTTCGCGCCGTCGAAGAAGCGACCGAGGCTCCAGTCGGCGTACGCGATGCTGTTCCAGTAGCGGTGGAGTTGCTCGTCGGGCGCGAAGCGTTCGAACTCGGCCGTAGGAACCTGGAACGGCGGATGCGTCGACGTCGTGAAGACGAAGCCGAGGAACGGACTCTTCGCTCCGCGCGCGAGCCGCGCCGTCTCCGCGAACGCGTCGTCGTCCCACGCACCCCAATCCGCCATCGGCTCCTTGCCTTGGTGTTCGACGACGTCCTCCATGCCTTCGTACACGTCGAAGCCCGCGAGCGCCGCGATCGCGTTGCCTCGGAACGAACGCCGCTTCGAACCTTGGAGGAAGAACGTCGACCAGCCTTCGCGCGCGAAGAGCTCGCCGAGGAATCCGAGCCGACTCTGCTCCATGCCGCGTCCGATGTACGGCATGCCCGGCAACGTCGGGAAGCCGCAGAGCACCGCGGAGAAACCGTCCATGCTGCGCTGACCCGCGGCGTGGAAGCGCGGATAGAGCACGCCTTCCTTCGCGAGCGCGTCGAAGCGCGGCGTCAATCCGAGCGGCGGAAGTCCGCGCCGTCCGCGGATCGCGTCGACGGCGAGCGCGTCCCAGCTCTCGAGCAGCACGACCATCACGTTCGGCCGCGGGCCGGAACGCGGCGCGCGCGCGCGTTGGATCGGCAGCTCTTCGTCGCCGGCCTTCTCGTTCGGCGCGAGCACCGCGCCGCGCACGCTCGCGACCGCGTCCTTCCACGGCATGTACTCGACCGCTTTCGGCCGCGCGTTGCGGGAGCTGTGCCACACGCTGAACGGACCGTTGAGCGTCAGGTAACCCTCGGCGACCGAGCCCGACTCGAACGCGTCGACCACGCCGATCGGTTTGCCCGAGACGTTGCCGCGGATCGCGACGAGCAACGCGAGCGCGACGACCAACGGACTCCAGACCGGCGAGAGCGCGCGGCCGAAACGCCGCGCGTCCCAACGCATCAGCGTGCGCCAGAGAAAGAACGCGACCACGCCGAACGCGCCGATCCCGAGCACCGCGGGCAAGTATTCGCCGACCGCCATGCCGATCAGCAGATCGAGATCCTCGTCGAGCGCCGCGAGCTCGACGCCGATGTGTCGGTGCACCAGCCCGACGTAGCAGCCGTCGCCGATCAACAGCGCCGTGCCGAGCAACAGACTCGCGAAACCCCACCACGCCCACGCGTCGCGCCAACGCGCGCTCGCGGCGAAACGCCACGGCAGCGACAACGCGACGATCGCCGGCGCGAGTCCGATCGCGACGATCGAGAGATCGAAGCGCAGACCCGCGACCGCCGCGCGTCGGAGTCCGGCGAGCCCGAGCTCGCCGAAATCCCCCGGCCACGCGAGGTAGAGCACCACGCGCGCCGCCGCGTAGACCGCGAGGTGCGCGAGCACGATCCACGCCGGCCGCGCGACGAAACGCCACGAACGTCGAGGATCGGAGTCGACGTTCGGTTCCATGGACGGCCCATTTGCAGGATCGGGAGCGCGCGCGTCAAGAATGCTCGGAGAGGTTCGTAACGCCGCGCGCGCGTTCTGGTTCGCGAAAGCATGCAAGACGCCCTCGCCGATCGGTTGGTCATCGAGTACCTCGAACGCATGCAGCGCGTCGGTGAACAGGTGCTCGACGATCTCTGCATGCGCCATCCGGACGCGGCGGACGAGCTGCGGCTGCGCGTCGATCTGCTGACGCGCGTCGGCCTCGCGTGGAGTCGCAGCGACGGCGTGCCGGAAGACGAAGTCGCCGAGCGCCTGCGACGCGGCCTGTTCTTCCGTTGGCTCGCGCACGAGACCGGTCGCGGCGCGAACGACGAGCAGGCGTGACGCGAGCTCGCGCCCCGTCGCGCTACACTCCGACGATGGAAGCGGATCCGTTGGACGTCGACGCCGACGTGCGGCGCGCGCGCACACCGAAACCGGAATTCTATCTCGATCCGGCGTGGCACGAGCGAGTTCTAGAGCGCGTCTTCGCGCGGACGTGGCATTGGCTCGCGGACGCGGAGCTCGCGCCTTCGAGCGGCCGGGCTCGGCCCGTGACGCTCGCACCCGGTTCCCTCGGCGAGCCGCTGCTGCTCACGCGCGGCGAGGGCGGGGAGTTGCGCGCGTTGTCGAACGTCTGCACGCACCGCGGCGCCTTGATCTGCGATTCCGCGAGCGAAGGCAACGTCCTGCGTTGTCCGTACCACGGCCGACGTTTCGACCTCGGCGGGCGTTGCCTCTCGATGCCCGAGTTCGAGGGCGTCGAGGGCTTTCCGTCGGCGGCCGACGATCTCCGCCGAGTCGCGCTCGCCGAACACGGGCCGATGCTCTTCGCGTCGCTCGCTCCCGATCACGGCTTCGACGCGTGGTTCGGTCCGCTCGCGCCGTACCTCGGGCACTTGCCGTTCGCGAGCGCGCGCTACGACGCGTCCCGGTCGCGCGATTTCGAGGTCGCGGCGCACTGGGCGCTCTACTGCGAGAACTTCCTCGAGGGCTTCCACATTCCGTACGTCCATCCGGCGTTGGCGAAGACGGTCGACTACGCGGACTACCGCACCGAGCTCTTCCCGTTCGCCTCGCTCCAGATCGGCGTCGCGCGCGGCGACGATCCGGCGCTCGAGCCGCCGAAGAGTTCACCGGACCACGGACGGCGCATCGCGGGCTACTACGCGCTGCTCTTCCCGTCGACGCTGCTCAACGTCTACCCGTGGGGCGTGTCGTTGAACGTCGTTCAGCCGCTCGGGCCCGCGCGCACACGAGTGCGCTTCCGGACCTACGTCTGGGACGCGACGTTGCTCGGCCGCGGCGCGAGCGGCGATCTCGCCCTGGTCGAGTTCGAGGACGAGCGCGTCGTCGCGAGCGTGCAAAGCGCTCTCGCGGCGCGTCTGCGACCGCGCGGACGCTACTCACCGACGCGCGAGAGCGGCGTGCACCACTTCCATCGACTGCTCTCGCGGTTCCTGACGATTCCGTGAATCTCGGTCCGCGTGCGGAGACGCTCGCTCGATGGATGCGCTTGTTCGCTATTCCCAGGGGGGCCACCGCGTTAGATTCGGAACCTCGCGCCGTCCCCGTCTTCAGCCGATCGAAGCGCCCATGAATCACTCGTCCTGGCTCACCCGCACCTTCTTCGCCTCGTGCGTGCTCGGTTCGCTCTCCGCTTGCGGCGGAGGCGGTGGGGGAGGCGGCGACACGATCTTCACGCCGTTCTCGACCGACGAGGCGATCACTTCCGGCGGACGCATCGCGGTCGACGGTCGGTGGCTCGTGTTCCAAGCCGACGAATCGACGATCGGTGCCGGCACCGATCTCAACGGCGACGCGGACACCGCGGACTCGGTCGCGGTCGTCGTCAACATGGTGTCGAAGGCCGAGACGGTGCTCGGCGTCGCCGCGGTCGACTTCGCGGTCGTCGGCAGCGACGTGTACCTCGAAGTCGACGAGTCCCTCGACGGCTTCGACTGGAACAACGACGCGGACACCAGCGACATCGTGCTCTGCCACTACCCGACGACCGGTGCGGGCTTGTCGAGCCCCTCGGCGCCGACCGTCGAGTTCGTCGACGATCTCGAGGACGAGTCGAATCACGACCTGCTCGAAGTCGACGGCCGCCTCTACTATACGCGCAGCGACTCGACCGCGGGTCTTGCGAACGGAGACTCGACGCTCGCCTACATCGATCCGACTGCGCCGGTCACGCCGGTGACGATCACCGCCGCCGACGCGGCGTTCGTCCACCACCCGCGCATCCTCGGCAACGACGAAGGTCTGCTCTTCCTCTATGAAGACGAGACCGTCGAGACGCAGAACCTGAACTCGGACGGCGATCAGACCGACGGGTTCGTGCTCGCGATCCTCAACGCGACCGACCCGGCCGCGGTGTACGCGTCGGTCGAGCTCGCGGTGCGCGACGACAGCACGCCGTTCCGCGCGAACCAAACCGCGGCGGACAACTGGATCGTCGGCTTCCTGGTCAACGAAGCGGCCGAGGGTTCGGCGCTGACCGGCTTGAACGACGCGTCGTTGTTCCCGGGGACGTGGAAGCCGCTCAACTGCCCGACCTACACCGACACCGACACGACCGACGACGTCCTGCACTTCCTGGTCTTCAAGGATTGGAACACCGATCCGATCGCCGATCCCCCGGTCAACACCGGGCTCGTCGGTCGCGATCAGATCGTGTGCACGTCGAACGCGGTCGCGACGATCGCGGACGAAGCCGACGAAGGCGGCGGCGCGTGCGACTTGAACGACGACGGTGACTTCACCGACGAGATCGTGCGCTGGGTGAAGATCGGCACGCCGACCGCGCCCGAGCGCGACGACACGCGCCTGGTCGCGGTCGCCGATTCGACGCCGGGCGGCGCGTCGGGCTTGACCGACTTGAACGACAAGTTGCTCGCCGTGATCGACGAGTCCGAGGACGATGCAAACTACGACGGCAACGCGGCGGACAACAAGCTGCTCGCGTGGATCGATCCGGCCAGTCCGACGACGTGGGTCACCGATCACTCGTCCTCGTCGACGCTGTTCTTCGGCACGACGTGGCTCGGTGAAGGCCGGCCGCACGATCAAGCGCGCATCGCGTTCCAAGAGTCCGTCTGGGCGCAGAACCTCGGCAGCGCCGCGGATTCGTCGCTCGGCAACGACGACGGCGACACCGGCGATTCGCTGCCGGGTCTCTCGCTCTTCGGCTCGTCCACCGACCTCGACTTCTTCTGGCCGCGCGTGGCGACCAGCGCCGCGAACGCCGGCATCACGATCCACCACAGCGTGCTCTTCTTCCGCATCAGCGAAGCGGCCGACAAGACCGACTGGAACGGCGACGGCGACAAGCTCGACACGATCGTGGCGCGCACCGCGCTCAACGGTTCGAACTTCCTTTCGCTCGGCACGGCGAATGACATCGCGGATCGTCCGATCGTCGAGGGCAACGGCAACATCGGCGCGGCGTGGATCGCGGACGAGGCCGCGGCAGACAAGGACTACAACAAGGACGGCGACAAGACCGACCTCGTGGTCCGTTGGTGCCGGATCGGGTAAGAGCGTACGGAGCCAGCCTCAACTCGGCCGTTTTCGCGGGCCCCACGCTCGGAGTTGCTGCAAGCGCTTCCCCCCCGCGAAAACGGCCGAGTTGAGGCTGGCTCCGTACGCTAACCGACGCGCTTCCACACTTCGCTGCGTCCGCCGGCCGGCTTCGGCGGCGGGGATTGCATCCCTTCGAGGAAGACACCGGCCGTCTTCTCCAGCGCGGCGTCGCGTTCCTTGCCGCGCGGGAACCGTTCGACGATCGCCGCGCGCAGGGTGAGCGCGAGTTCCTGCGCCTGCTTCCCGTTGGTGTCGATGTGGGCGAGCTTGTCGCGCCCGTCCGAACGCAACGCGAGCGCGATGCGTTCGACCGCGGCGCGTTGGAACATGTCGAGGAACTTCCGGTCGAGCCGCAGTCGATTGCGCGGATGGAAGCGTTCGATGTTCTTGCGCCACAGCTTGCGCTCGTTCGACAGCAGCACGTGATTGAAGATCAACTTGTTGGCGCCCATCGACAACGCCTTGCGCGGCACGGTCGAGTTGACGAGCTCGTCGAGCCGCGCCAACCGATGGTCCCACTTGAGCACCGTGATCGCGTGCCACCGATCCTCGGACACGAAGCGATCGGCGTTCGCCTCCCAATACACGTGACCGAGCTTGTGCCCGCGCGAATACCGCGCGAGGTGATACGGCACGAAGTGATTGTGCGCGATCGTGTCGGCGGCGAGGTGGGAGAGGTAGCCGAGGACGAACGCTTCCTCCGCCTTCGACTTCGAGAGCCCGAGCATCGACTCGACGATCGTCCAGCGATGGCAGTGGTTGTAGTGACCGCCGAACGCCTTGAAGTTGATGATGTCGGCCGCGATGTGACCGTATTGCCACGCAGGCCGCTCGGCGTCGATCAAGTCGGCGACGCGGGCGGGGAGGAGCTCGCGCCTGCGGCGGAAAACGCGCGCCTCGAACTCGAGGTGATTGCCCGGGCCCCACGGCGCGAGCACGAGCAACGACACCACGAGGAGCGCGACGAGGAAGAACACCGCTTCCCTTGTCGGACCCATCGCGGCGATTGTCAATCCACGGCGTCCGGTCTCTCGCGACACATCACGAACTTCGAACGGCGCCGAGCGCGCTCGTTCGACGCGAACGACGCGTGGACTCCCCGGCGCGCCCGTGTTCCGATGAGCGTCGCGTGAGCTCTCCGCCGCCGACCACGATCGTCCACGTCGACGCCGAGACCGGTTTCTCCGGCGGCGAGGTCCAGGTCTTCCTCTTGATGGAGGGGTTGGCGAAGCGCGGGTGGCGCAACGTGTTGGTCGCCCCGCCGGGCAGCGCGGCGCTCGAGCGAGCGCTCGCCCTCGGCATCGACGCGCGGCCGGTCGCGATGCGCAACGACCTGCACGGCACCGCGGTGATGGCGTTGCGGCGCGCGTTCCGCGAGAGCAGCGCTTCGCTCGTCCACCTGCACAGCGGCCGCGCGACGTGGCTCGGCGGGCTCGCCGCGCGTCTCGCGCATGTGCCGGCGATCACGACGCGGCGCATGGATCGCAAGGTGAGCGGCGGCGTGCGTTCGCGGTTGATCTATCGCTCGCTGACCAAGCGCGTCGCGGCGATCTCGCCGGCGGTCGCACGCGCCCTCGAGCGCGGTGGCGTGCCTACCGATCGCATCCGCTTGATCTGGAGTTCGATCGACCCGGCGTCGGTCGTGCCGCGGCGCGATCGCGCGGCGGTGCGCGCGGAGCTCGGGGCGAACGAAGATGAGCTCGTGCTGCTCGCGCTCGGCGCGTTGGTGCCGCGCAAGGGGCTCGACGTGCTCTTCGACGCGTTGGCGGAGCTCGAGAAGAAGCAACTCCGTCCGCGCGTCTGGCTCGGCGGCGAAGGCGACGCGCGCGCGAAGCTCGAGAAGCGCGCGCGCACGCTCGGCCTCGCCGAACGCGTGCAGTTCCTCGGCGCGCGCCGCGACGCGGCCGATTTACTCGGCGCCGCGGACGTGTTCGTGATGCCGTCGCGTCGCGAAGGCCTCGGCGTCGCCGCGCTCGAAGCGATGGCCGCGGGTCGGCCGTTGGTCGCCTCGAACGTCGGCGGGCTCGGCGAAGCGGTCGTCGACGGCTCGACCGGCCTGCTCGTGCCGCCCGACGACGCGGGCGCGTTGGCGGCGGCGCTCGAACGCATGCTCTGTGGGCGTGAGCTGCGTGAACGTTGCGGCTCCGCCGGACCGGCCCGCATCCGCGAGACGTTCCACGTCGACCGCATGGTCGCGAGCTACGAAGCGCTCTACCGCGAGGTGCTCGACGAAGCGGCCGCGCGCGGCGCTTCCAACCGTCCGCCGTCCGCGTAGACTCGCGCGAGCCGTGGGTCGTTCGCTCGTCTTCGTCGCGCTGTTCGTGTCGGCGTGCTCCCGCCCCGCGGGGGACGATCCGTTCACGCTCGCGCGCAACCTCGCCGCGTGCACGACGCTCGAGGTCTCCGTCGTGGACGGCCCCGCGGTGGAAGCGCTCGCGACGACGATCGCGCGCCTCGAACGCGACGGACGTTGGAAGGTCGAGCGCACGGAGCCCCTCGGCGCCGTCGCGAATTCCGACGCGCCGCGGATGCTGATCGGCGACGCGGACACTCCGGGCGTCGCGGCGGCGTTGGTCGAGATCGAGCGGATCGGGGAGGCGACCGACAGTTCGCGCCGCCTCGGTCCGGAGCTCGCCGACCGCGCGCGCAACGAGAGCGGCTTCGCGTTCCTCGCGACCTTCGCCGATCCCGCGCGGCCCGGATTGCCGGTGACGCTCGCGCTCGCTCACACCGCGGTCGACGCCGCGAAATTGCTCGGCGACCTGACGCCGTGCGCGGAACCGTCGTGGCAGCTCTTCGCGGACGGCGAGCTCGTCGAACGCGGCCTGCTCTGGCGTTCGCCGAGCGGTTCGCCGCCGCCGTCGATCGATCTCGCTTCGCCGCGCGTCGCGCAGACGACCGGCGCGGTGGTGGTGGCGCGGCCGCGCTTCGACGTGCACCGGCCTGTGTCGCTCTCGACGGAACGGCTCGACCGCTCGATCGAAGCGTGGGAACGCGCGCTCACGCGCCTCGACGCGACGTTGCTCGCGGAGGGCGAGAGCACGCGCGTGCATCCGACGGTCTTCACGCACTACACGGTCGACGCGATGTTGACGGTCGCGGGCGCGGGCGAGCTCGCGGTCCTGAACCCGATCCGTCCGAGACTGCGCGCGTTGGTCACCGACGGCATCCCCGACGACGGCGGCGCGGCGCTCGCGCAACTCGTCGCGCGCGAAGTGCTCGGTGCGTCGCACGCGGAGTGGTTGACGCGCGCGATCGGCGTCGAGGCCGCGGGCACGTGGTACGGTAAGGAGCTCGAGCGTTGGCTCGCGCACCTCGCGCGCGCGGGGCTCGTGCCGACGGTCGCGCAACTCGTCGACCCGGCGACGCGCGTCTCGCCGCTCGTGCTCGAACCGGCGCGTGCCGGGTTGGTGCGGGTGCTCTACCCGAGGCTCGGCCGCGAAGGCTTGCGCGAGCTGTGGACCGGCGCGCGCACGCTCGCCGCCGATGCGACGCTCGAGAGCGAGTTCCGCGCGTGGCTCGACAAGGCCGTCGCCGCGAACGAAGCCGAACTCGCGGACGTGCGCAAGAAGCGCACGATCGTGATCCAACGGCGCGGTTTCCGCCGCGGCGTCGATATGGTCGCGCCCCAGTTCGATCCGCGCGTCAACGCGGTCGGCTTCGGTTCGTCGGCGTACGTGCTGAGCCTCGGCGCGGCGAAGAACCTCGGCACGGACGCGGTCGCACTCGTCTTCTCGTCGTTCGTCGATGCGGGCGCGCCGATGCAAGCCGGCGGCGCGTTGCACGATTTCGCGGCGAGTGCGTCGGACCTCGAGCTCTTCGTCGGCGCGCTGCGCGCGAAGGAGTTCAACCTCAACGTGATGGTGCGGCCGCAGTTGCTCGCGACGCGGACGGCGTCGCTCGCAGGAGCGACTCTGGTGCTCGCGCCCGACGGTTGGGACGCCTACTTCGCGGCGCTCGAGCGCACGACCGTGCACTACGCGTTGCTCGCCGAACTCGCGGGCGCGGAGATCTACTGCGTCGCAGGTGAGATCGCTTCGGCGTCGGTGACCAAGCCGACGCAGTGGAACACGTGGGAGCGCAAGGACCTGCCGGGCCGCGCGCGTCGTTGGGAGGACCTGATCGCGAAGGCGCGCGGCGCCTTCACCGGAGCGCTGACGTTCGCGGCGGGCTCGCTCTACGAAGCGGAGTCGATCCAGTTCTGGGGCCAGATGGACTTCGTCGGCATCGACGTGATGCCGGACATCGTCATCGACGGACTCGGGCCGGAGTTCTCGCGCGAACGCGCCGTGCGCGCGATGCAAGGTTGGCTCGGCAACCTCGCCGAGCTCGCGAGTCTCCACGCGCGACCGGTGCTCGTCACCGAGATCGGTTTCTCGTCGACGCGCGATGCGTGGAAGCTCGCCGAGTTGCCGCAAGGCGACTACGACGGCGACATGCAGGCGCGGCTCGTCGAGGCGTGGGGCGAAGCGCTCGCTCGCACGGCGAAGGACCGGCAGCCGCAAGGCGGCGCGTACCTCTGGTGTTGGAGCACCGACCCGAAAGCCGGCGGTCCGGACGATCGCGGGTACTCGCCGCAGTCGAAGCCGGCCGAGCTCGCGTTGAACCGAGTGTTCCGTCGGCCGTGAAGACGCGCCGGAAGCGAAGCGTGTCCCCCGGGCGAAGCGCGGCACCGGAGCGGAAGACCGCGCCCGAGCGGAGTTCGTCCGCCCCGCGTGACGACGGCGCGTTGACCGATCTCTCGGGCGTCGGACCCGCGCGCGTGAAACGGCTCGAGGCGCTCGGCGTGCGCTCGCTGCGCGATCTCTGTTTGCTATTGCCGCGGCGCCTCGAAGTCTGGCCCGGACGCACGACCGCGGTCGTTGCGCGCGCGTCGCTCGGAGCGCGCGTCGTCATCGCCGGACGCGTCGAGCGCTCGCGCTTCTCGCGTTTCGGCGCGCGTTCGCTGGTGCGCGTCACCGTCGGCGACGAGACGGGCTCGATCGACGTGCTGTTCTTCAACCAGAGTTGGTTGCGCGAGCGTTTCGCGAAGGGCGAGGACGTCGAGATCCACGGCAAGGTCGTCGATTCGAAGGGGCCGGTGCTGGTCGCCGAGCGTCTCGCTTCGAGCGAACGTCCGTTCCCGCGCGAAGGCGAATTGGTCGCGACGTACCCGAGCGCCGACGGCCTCGCCGCGGGCTTCGTCGGCGAACTGTGTCGTCGCGCGGCGGAACTCTGGAGCGAGCGCTGCGTCGAGGCGCTCGACGCGCGCGCTCTCGCATCGCGCGGGCTACCGACGCTCGCTGAAGCCGTGCGACTGTTGCACGCGCCAAAGAGCCTCGAGGAATTCGAACGTGCGCGGAGACGCGCGGCGCTGGAGCCGTTGCTCGAGCTGCAAGCGCGTTTGGTCACGCGTTCGCGCGCGGGCCGCGAGCGCGAGGCCCGTGCGCTCGACGTCGACGACGCGACGGTCGTCGCGTTGCTCGACGCGCTCGGCCACACGCCGACCGGCGACCAACGGCGCGCGTGCGAGACGCTGCGCAACGATCTCGCGCGCGCGACGCCGATGCGACGACTCCTTCAAGGCGACGTCGGCTCCGGCAAGACGTTGGTCGCGGCGTTCGCGTGCGCGCTCGCGGCGCGCGCCGGCGCGCAAGCCGCCTTGCTCGCGCCGACCGAGATCCTCGCCGAACAACATCGCGCGAGCCTCGCCGAGTTCTTCGCGCGCGCCGGCGTCGAGACCGCGCTGTTGGTCGGATCTCTCGCGCCGCGCGAACGGCGCCGCGAGGCCGAGCGTCTGCGCGACGGCGCCGCGCGGGTCGTCTTCGGCACGCACGCTTTGCTCGCGGAGTCGGTCGAGTTCCAGGACCTCGCGCTCGCGGTGATCGACGAGCAACATCGCTTCGGCGTCGAACAACGCGCGCGCCTCGCGGCGAAAGGGCGCGGCACGCACGTCCTGCTGCTGACCGCGACGCCGATTCCGCGCACGCTCGCCCTCGCGCTCTACGGCGACCTCGAGGTCAGCACGCTGCGCGAGAAACCGGCGGGCCGCGGACGGACGACGACGCGTTGGATCCAACCGAGCGAGCGCGCGGAGTTGAAGAAGCTGCTGCTCGAACGCCTCGACGCCGGCGAACGCGCGTACTGGGTCGTGCCGCGCATCGACGCCGGCGGCGCGGACGACGCGCGCGGCGCGGAGAAACGCCACGAGCTCTTCACGCGCTCCGAGTTCGCGCGGTTCGGCGTCGAGCTCGTCCACGGCCGCCTCGAGCGCGACGAACGCTCGCGCCGCCTCGAGCGTTTTCGTTCCGGCGCGAGCCGCTTGCTCGTCGCAACGACGGTGATCGAAGTCGGCGTCGACGTTCCGACGGCGACCGCGATGGTCGTCGAGGAAGCCGAGCGTCTCGGCCTCGCGCAACTCCACCAACTCCGTGGCCGCGTCGGACGCGGAGCCCGCGATAGTTGCTTCTTCCTGCTCGGCAAGACGATCGCGGCCGAGCGCTTTCGGCGGCTCGAGCGCGAGCACGACGGCTTCGCCATCGCCGAGGCCGACCTCGCGTCGCGCGGCATGGGCGACTTGACCGGCCTGCGTCAAGCCGGTGAGAACCACGAAGGCCTCGCGACGTTCGCGGACGACCTCGAAGAACTCCTGTTCGCCCGCGAAGTCGTGTCGACCCGCGAGGAAGTCCGCATCGCGTACTTGCGCGACGGTCCTCTCGCCGGTTCCATCTGAGCCCCTCGAACCCCAGGCATCCCCGTGGAAGGCATCTTCACCTCCGAGAATCTCATCGCGCTGGTCACCTTGACCGCGCTCGAGATCGTCCTCGGCATCGACAACATCGTCTTCATCTCGATCCTGGTCGGGAAGTTGCCGACGGAGCAGCGCGACAAGGCCCGCAAGATCGGTCTCGGCCTCGCGATGCTGACGCGGATCGGGTTGCTGCTCTCGTTGAGCTGGGTGATGCAGCTCAAGAATCCGCTCTTCCAGCCGTGGGGACATTCGATCAGCGGGCGTGACCTCATCCTTTTGATCGGCGGTCTGTTCCTGCTCGGCAAGGCGACGTTCGAGATCCACGACAAGCTCGAGGGCGCGGGCGCGCACGGCGGCAAAGGCGCGAAGGCGGCGTCGTTCGCTTCGATCCTGGTGCAGATCGCGATCCTCGACATCGTGTTCTCGCTCGACTCGGTGATCACCGCGGTCGGCATGGCGCAACACGTCGGCGTGATGATCGCGGCGGTGGTCGCTGCGGTGATCGTGATGATGGTCTTCTCCGGCGCGATCTCCGGCTTCATCGATCGCCACCCGACGATGAAGATGCTCGCGCTGTCGTTCCTGCTCCTGATCGGCGTGATGTTGGTCGCCGAGGGCTGGGGCGCGCACGTCGAGAAGGGCTACATCTACTTTGCGATGGCGTTCTCGGTCTTCGTCGAGTTCCTGAACCTCAAGCTGCGCAAGTCGGTGCCGGTCGATCTGCACCAGAGCTACGTCGAGGAGCCCAAGAAGTAGGGCGACCTCACGGCGCGAACAGATCGCCGGAGAGGTACTTCAGGCCGGAGTCGCACGCGACGGTGACGACGACGCGGTCGGGCCCGAGCTCGCGCGCGAGCTCGAGCGCCGCCGCGACGTTCATCCCGGTCGACGTGCCGGCGAACAGGCCCTCTTCGCGCGCGAGTCGTCGCGCGGTTTCGCGGCCGAGCGTTTCGTCGAGCGCGCGCACTTCGCGAGCGACCTCGCGATCGAACAGCGGCGGGACGAAGCCCGACGCGGTGCCGTCGACGCGATGGGAGCCCGGCGCGCCGCCGGAGAGAACCGCGGAAGTCGTCGGCTCGAGCGCGACGATTCGCACTGCGGGGAAGCGCTCGCGCAGCGCGCGGCCCGCGCCGATCAAGAGGCCCGCGGTCCCGACCATCGCGCAGAAGGCGTCGACGCGCGCGAGCTCGTCCGCGATCTCCGCGCCGAGCCGCGCTTGGCCCGTCTGCGCATCGCGGTTGTGGAATTGATCGGTGTAGAAGACGTGCGGCTCGCGGCGCAACGCCTCGGCGCGCGCGAGCATCCGCGGCCACAGATCGGGCGTGATTCGTCCGCCGACGGCGGGCTCGATCACGAGCTCCGCGCCGAACGCGCGCATGGTGTCGAGCTTCTCCTTCGAGTACGCGTCCGACGACACGACCGTGAAGCGATAGCCCTTGACCGCGCACACCCACGCGAGCGAACAACCGGTGTTGCCGCCGGTGCACTCGAGCACCGTCATCCCATGTCGCAACTCGCCGCGCGCCTCGGCCGCTTCGATCATCGCGAGCGCCATGCGGTCCTTGTGCGAACCGGTCGGATTGGCGGACTCGACCTTCACGAACACGCGCGCGGCGCCCGGCGGAACGATCCGACGGAGTTCGACGAGCGACGTGTTCCCGATCGAGCGCGCGAGGTCCGCCATGGGGCGGCGATCGTCGCAAGAACGCGCGCGTTCAGCGAGCGGCGACCGCGGCTCGACGCAGGCCGAGGCGTTGGAAACCGAGTACGTGTTGCGTCGCGAAGTCGCGGAACTCGAACGGGTGCACGCACGCCGCGAGGATCTCGAGGGACTCGACGAGGCGCGGGCCCGCTCGATCGAAGTACGCGCGGCCGTTGCAGAGGTAGACCTCGCCGTCGATGGAGGCGGGCCAGTCGACCGAGCCGATCAGCTCCTTCAACTTCGCGATCTCCATCAACGAGTTGCCGATCGTCAGCCCGCGCGGCGCGAACACGACGGTGTCGGGCTTGGGCGAGAGCTTCTGCAGTCCGCGCAGATCGAGCACGGAGCCCTGCGCGCCGACCGCCACGCCGCCGGCGAGCCTGATGAGCTCCGGAATCCAATTCCCGCCGAGCGTCACCGGCTCGATCCGTTCGATCGTCAGCACGCGCGGATGTCGCGGCAGACGTCGAGCGCGCGACGCGACCGCTTCGACGCGCCGCTGCAACGTCGCGACGACCGCGGCGCCGTGCGCGTGGATCCCGAGCGCATCGGCGACCGCTTCGATCGAGCGCCACACGCCGGCGAGGTTCTTCGCCGCGAGCACGACGACGCGCGCCGCGCCCACGTCGATCGTTCGCGCAACGTCGGTCAGGATCACGTCGGGCCGCGCGTCGGCGAGCGCCGCGAGCTCGACGTCGCGGCTCGAGCCGTCGGTTCTCGCGCGCGTGAGCACCGCTCGACCGCGCACTTCCGACGGCCAATCGCACTCGTGGGAGACGCCGACCAGACGATCGGTCGCTCCCAACGCGGCGACGATCTCGGTCGCGGCGGGGCAGAGGCTCGCTATGCGGAGCAACGGAGCGCCGTGAGGCGAGGAAACGGACGTGTCGAGCATCGAGTCGGACCTTTGGAGCTGGCGGACGGGACCGCGCACGGGATGGCGCTCGTCCGCGCGAGCTCGCGACGTTCGGGCCGCGCCGAAACGGCGCGCACGTCACGCTTCGGGTATCTTCTTCGCCCCGCAGCGGTAGGACACCACCCGCAAACTGCCGTCATGTCGTTTCGATCCGTGTTCGCGAGTTTGATGTTCGCTCTCGCAGCGAGCTCGCTCGCTCACGGCCAACTCGAATTGCCGGCGCGTCCGCCGATCACGAAGCCGACGCCGCCCGCGCTCGAAGCGCCTTCCGGAGTCGAAGCACCGACGACGAAGAGCGGCAACCTCGCGACGCCGCTCGATCCGAAGCCCGCGCAGAAGAAGGGCTCCCAGGATCTCGACCTGCCGACGCCCGGTTCGCGTCCGCCGGATTCCGCGCCCGCGCGGGTTCCGCCGCCGAACACGAGTCCGGTCGCTCCCGGCACGCCGAGCGCGCCGGGCACCGAGGCCGAACCGAATCCGCTGGACGCACCGCGCGGCGCCGCGGGTTTCGTGCTCGCGGAACTGCGCAAGGTGCGCGACGTCGATCACCGCTTGGTCGACCAAGCGGCGCAGAGCTTGGGCCAGCTCGGCCGCGAAGGCCTGACCGCCGGTCGTTTCGCGCTCGCGTCGGATCACGGGCCGACGATGGTCGCGGGCGCGCGCGTGTTGCTCGCCGGCGGCGAAGAACGCGACTTCGAGTTGGTGGTCGCCCGCATCAAGAACAAGCTCGCGCCGAACGTCTCCGCCGCGTTGATGCGCGCGTTGATCGAGATCGATCCGGTGCGCGCGTCGCCGCGGCTCCTGTGCGAATTGCTGGGCCACTCGCAAGGCGCGGTGCGGTCCGCGGCGTACAAGCAGCTCTCCGCTCATCTCTCGCCGGACCTGTTGCCGTTCCTGCGCTATCCGCTCGGTTGCGAGCAGAGCGACGGACGCCATCGCGCGGTCGAACTCGTCGCCGCGATCCCGGGGCCGGCGTCGACCGAGCTGCTGCTCGAACGTCTGAAGGATCGTTCCGCGCAAGTCGCATATCGCGCCGCGACCGCGCTCGCGATGCGCGACGACGAGACGCTCGACGCCGAGCTGCTCGGCCGCGCGTTCAAACTCCAATGGGTGTTGCGCGAAGGCGCGTACGCGTTGGTGACGATCCTCGAGCGCGAGGACACCAAGCTGCGGCCGATCCTCGGGCCAGCGCACGTCGAGTCGTTGCTCGCCGGCCTCGAACGCGGCGATCCGTTCGTCTCAGGCGTCTGCGCCGCGGCGCTCGCCGGCATCGGTTTCCGCGACGACTCCAGCGCGCCGACGCCGTGGCTCGATCGCGACGTGCCGGTGCGTTTGCTGCGCGTCGTCAGCGGTCAGGATTTCTCCAACGACTTCAGCGCGTTGCTCGGCGTCGCGTCGCGCCGGCTCGCGTTGATCTCGGGCGAGGAGTTCGGTTCGAACGGTCCGGCGTGGTTCGATTGGTGGACCGCGAAAGGCAAAGACTTCGTCGCGGCGCGCGCGGCGCTCGGCATCTTGCCCGCCGAGGTCGGCAGCTTGCGCATCACCGTGCGCGGCACCAGCGGTCGCGCCGAGGCGTTCACGTTGCTCGGGCCCGACGCCGCCGAACGCGGCGAGGCTTCCGCTGCGGCGGGGGAGGTGCTCGCGCTCTCGCCGACGGAGGCGCAAGGTCTGGTCGAGCTCGCGCGTCGCGATGGTTTGCTCTCCGCCGAACGTTTGCCCGGCACGCGCGGCGCGCTCTCCGGCGGCGCGCGTTCGTTCGAGCTCGCGGTCGGCGCGCGCAAGAAGCTCTTCCGCTTCGGCGGCGCGAGCGCCGAACCGTGGTTCGAACGCGCGTGGGATGCCGCGTCGGCGGTGCGCGAACGCAACGCGTGGCAGCGTTACCGCGACGAGAATCGCTTCGCGACCCAACTCGATTGGTGGCGCGCGGACCGCGGTTGGTGGGACTCCGAGCATTCCGAACTCGAGCGCAAGCTGCGCTTGAAAGGCTGCGTGTTCGCGTCGCTCGCGACCGCGGCGCTCACCGATCGCGACCGCGGCGTGCGCGAGCTCGAAGCGCTCTACGCCGATCCCGCGGTCGTCGCGTCGCCCGATTTCGCGCCGCTGGTCGCGCGCCTCGCCGAGGAGAATTCCGCGAACGAGCGCGCCGAACGTCTGATCGCGCTCGCCGAACGTGCCGCGCTTTCGCTGCACGGCGACGACGCGCCGCTCGACGCGACGTTGGCGAACGAACTGGCGGTCACGATCGCGGTGCACCTCGGCTCGTCGGGCGTCGCCGACATCGCGCGCGTGCTCGCGGCGTCCGGCCGCGCGAACCTCCGCGCCGCGGCGAGTTCCGAGGAACCGTTGCTGCGCGGCGTCGCGGCGGACGAACTCGCGCGCGGAGGACTCGAGAGCGATCACGACGCGGATTGGGCGGCGCTCGAGAAGTTGCTCGCCGATCCGGTGCCGCCGGTCCAGGTCGCGACGGTGCTCGCGCTCGGCGAGCACAAGGTCGAGGCCGCGCGCACGCGCATCCTGCTGCTCGCGCGGACCGGCGAAGGCAAGCTGCGCGCCGCCGCGCTCGAGGCCGCGGGTAAACTCGGCGGCGAAGGCGCGTTCGACGCGCTGATGATCGCGCTCTCCGGTTCCGACGAAACGCTCGAGGTCGCCGCGGCGCGCGGGCTCGCGTCGCTCGGCGATCCGCAGACCGCGCCGCTCTTCACCAACCTGTTGGCGAAGGGCCCGAGTTCGCCGTTGTTCGCTCCGGCGCGCGAAGGCCTCGTGCGACTCGGAGCGAGCGCCCACGACGAATTGCTGCGCGCCGCGCGCAGCACCGGCACCGGGCGACGCGAGGCGGTCTTGCTGCTCGCCGAACAGTGCGTGCCCGAAGCGGCGCCGCTCCTCTTGACGCTCTTCACCGAGACGCCGCACGACGCCGAGGTCGCGAGCGAACTCTGCGTGCTCACGTGCGTCGACCTGCGCCGCGAAACCGACGCCGCCGGCAAGTGGTGGGACTGGTGGGACACCGTCGTGCATGACGATCCGAGCGCGTGGTTGCGCCAAGGCGGCGAGCTCGCGCACGTCTCCGCGCCGCCGGCCGACGCGTTCGTCAACGGCGGTTCGAAGGCGTCGCTCGATTTCCTGTGCGCGCTCGCGGCGCGGCCCGAAGCGCACCTCGCGGAACGCGCGCGGCGCGAGCTCTCGAAGCTCGCCGGCCGCGACCTCGGACGTCTCCCCGCCGTCGGTCAAGAGCGCGACGCGTGGCTCGCCGCGTTGCGCGAGAAGCTCGCGCCCCGCTTTCCGTGAAGGCGCGCGGGGACCGAGTCCTCGCGGGCGCTCGAGGCGCAGGGCGGCGACCGCGCGTCGCGCACGTCCGGCGTTGGATCGCGTTCGGCGTCGTCGCGGTCCTCGCGATCGCTCTCGCGGCCGAGATGCGCCGACCGCTGACGCGCGCGGCGAGCGAAGTGCGCCGCGAACTCTCGGTGTCGAGCGGCGCCGCGCGCGTCGAAGGTCACGCCGCGCTCCTGCGCCGCGTCGGCCTCGAAGTCGGGCTCGATCCCAATCTGCTCGCGGGCCTGGTGTTCGTCGAGAGCCGCGGCAAGGTCGGCGCGTTGTCGGGCGCGAACGCGCTCGGGCTCTTCCAGTTGAAGCTCGAGACCGCGATCGAACGCGCGGTGTTGATCGGTCTCGATCCGCCGACGCGCAGCGAGCTGCTCGAGGACGGCGAGCTCAACGCGCGCATCGGCGCGCACCATCTCCTGTGGTTGCTCGACCGCTACGACGGCGACGTCGAGCGCGCGTTGATCGCGTACAACGCCGGCCCCGGTCGCCTCGAGCGTTGGATCAAGGAGGCGGGGAGCTACGCGCGTTGGCGCGACGCGGCGGAGAGCTCCGGGCGCTCCGACGTGTTGGAGTACGTGCGCACCGTTCTCGACGAACGCGACTTCTTCGCGGCGCGCGGTAACATCCTCGCCCCGATCGGTCCGCCCGCGCCCGGCGCGACCCCGAACGCAGCGACGAGAGCACCCTCGGCGACGTTCGTCGGACCGCTCGCCCCCGAAGAAACCCATGGCGATTCCTGACGTCTCGATCCTGCGCCGCTGCGTCGGCGCGTTGTGCTTCGTCCTCGTCTGCGGCGCGCTCGCGTTCGCGCGTCCCGTCGTCCAAGGGCCGACGACGAGCCCGGAGTTCGCCGATCCGCGAACTTCGATGACGACCTACCAGCGCGCGATCACCGCGTGGAAGAACCAACGCGACGAGGCGCAGCGGAGCGTCGCCAAGGCGTGCTTCGACGTGCGCCACATGGCGGCTAAGGAAGCCGACTATGCGGCGGGGCGCGTCGCGGAGGACCTCGACTTCGTGCTCGATCGCGTCGTGCCGTTCGATCCGACGAAGTACGCCGATCGCGCCCTGGTCGGCGACAGCACGACGTGGACGATCGACCTCGTCAACGACCGTCATCCGTCCGACGTCTTCACGCTCGAGTTCACGCGCCTTTCCGACGGTCGTTGGGTGTTCGGGCGCTCGGTGGTCGAGCGCGTCTCCGATTGGTGGAGCGTCGTTCAGGACTGGCCGCTGGTCGCCGGCGCGGGCAAGCGGATGACGCTCTCCGAGCGCGTGCGCGCGACGGTGCCGGTGCGGTTCCAAGAGATCCACTTCTGGCTCGAGGATTGGCAGTGGCTCGGGTTGCTCGCACTGATGCTCGCCGGTTGGGCGCTGAAGCTCCTGGTGTCGGTGGTGTTCCGCCACGGCGTCGATCGCCTCGGCCGCGCCGACGGCATCCGCGTCGATCGTGCGTTGCTCGCGTCGTTCGAGCGACCGCTCGCGCTGTTGATCACCGCGCTGATGGTCGCGCGCGGGTTGGTGTTGCTCGACGTCGAGCCCGCGGCGTACGGCATCCTGTTCTTCGCGGCGAGCCTGGTGCTCGACGTCGCCGCGGTGTGGGCCGCGTTCCGTCTCGTCGACGTCGCGTCGTCGTTCCTCGCCGAGCGCGCCGCGCAGACCGAGAACAAGTTCGACGACGTGCTCGTGCCGCTCTTGCGCCGCACGTTGAAGATCGTCGTCGCCGTCGTCGGCATCCTCTATCTCGCGACATTGATCACCGACGACGTCACCAGTCTGGTCGCCGGGATCTCGATCGGCACGTTGGCGTTGGGCTTCGCGGCGAAGGATTCGATCGAGAACCTGTTCGGCACGTTCACGGTGTTGCTCGACAAGCCCTTCCAGCTCGGTGACGTGATCAAGGTCGGCGACGTCGAGGGTACGGTCGAGGACGTCGGCTTCCGTTCAACGCGCTTGCGCACCGGCGAGGACAGTCTGATCACGGTGCCGAACTCGCGCTTCATCTCGGCGAACGTCGACAACCTCGGCGCGCGGCGCCATCGGCGCATCCGCGCGTTCCTGTCGCTGACGTACGACACGCCGCCCGCGAAGATCGAGGCGTTCTGCGAGGGCGTGCGCGAGCTGATCCGCCGCAACCCGAACGCGCGTCAGGACAACTTCGAGGTTTCGCTCTACCAACTCTCGGCGAGCTCCGTCGACGTGTTGATGCAGTTCTACGTGCTCGCGCCGGGCTTCCGCGACGACGTCGCCGAACGCCACGCGATCTACAGCGGAGTGCTCGAACTCGCCCAACGCCTCAACGTCGGCCTCGCGTTCCCGACGACGACGCTGCACGTCGCTAGACCTGAGGACGCCGTTCACCCCGACACGCCGCGCAGCCGCGACGAAGCGCGGGAGCGCGGACGCGCGGCGGCGAGCGACGTGTCGAAGAGCTGACGCTCGTTCGAACGACTAGGTGTCGAGCACGAGCACCGCGCGCGGCGTCGTGAGGTAGCGCTTGCCGCTCGCGTCGATGCAGAGACCTTGCAGGTGCCACATCCAACCGGCGGACGGACCGGTGTAGTCGCTGATCGGCAGATTGATCGTCAGGCTGCCGCTCGGGCCGATCACGTTGGCCGGCTGCAACAGGAGCTTCCACGGCAGCGCGATCGTCGCGACGCCGATGAACGGTCCGATCGGGAGGTACGTCGGCTGTAGGTCCTGAAGGAGCCACACGCGATCGCCGGGCGTTCCCGTCACGGTCAGCGAGAACACGCTCTTGTCGTTGACGATTGGCATCGCGGCGAGCGTGCGCTTCGCACCCGCGTACTGCTTGACGATCGCGCTCGTGGCATTCAACGGTTGTCCGTCGACGCCGACGATGAATGGCGGGAACGTCGCGTGCTTGCCGGCGACCAGCGTGCAGTCGAGCAGCTTCGCCTGGCCGCTCGTGACCTGGAGTCCGTCGCCGCCGTCGCCCTGCGTCGTCGTTCCGATGTAGTCGCCCGATCCGCCCCAACCGCCGGTCAGCGTGCAGCCCGACGCGAATACGCCCCAACCGGTGACGCGGCATGCGTCGCCGCCTTCGCCACCGCTCGGCGACGTTTCCTGGGAGCCGAGTCCGCCGGTCAACGTGCAGTCGTAGAGAGCGACCGCGCTGCTCGCGGCTTCGAGGCCGCACCCGCCGCCGCGCGGCCACTCGCCGGGCGAGTAACCGGTGGACCCGCCGGTCAACGTGCTCGCCGCGATCATCACGCGTTGGCAGTTCGTCGCGGTGGCGCCGTTGCCGCTCGGCGCGCCCGAGGAGATGTCGTGGTTCCCGCCGCCCTTCAGCGTGCAGTCCTGGACGCCGACGATGCCGAGATCGTTCTGGAGCACGAGAGCGGAGGACGTCCCGCTGCTCACATTGGGCGCGGTGATCCGCAGTCCGATCAACGCGGCTCGATGGTTCGTCGCGAGGTTCTTGACCGTGCAGGTTCCCGCGACGTTGACCACGCCGTGGCCGATCACCGTCAGCGCCTTGTCGTCGATCGTGAAGCTCGCGTAGCTCCCCGACGTTGCGATCAACACATCACCGTGGCTCGCCGCGTCGACGGCCGACTGGATCGTAGTGAACGTTCCGAGACCCGGGTTGCCGAGCACGGTGACGCCGGCATTCGCCGCCGCCGCCAGGGACAGCACGGTGAGGGTTCGTGTCGCAGCGCGCGTGAATCGAAACATCGTCTTCGTTCCTCTCGCCGTCAGGTGCGGCCTGGATCCCGATCGCCGCCTTCGGGTCTCGAACGAAGTCCGAGCTCGGGCGCGTGCAGCCTACATCCCCGCGCCGTAGGGAATGCGTCAGGCCGGAACCTCGAAGACGCGGAACCCTCCGAGACGCGGGCTCGCCGTCCGCTCCACCCGTCGCCGCGCAAGGCCGCGGTATGCAGGCGGCGATCGCGTCCGGCGAACACTAGAATCCGCGGCCCCACGCGCGCCAACGGCTCCGTCGCCGACCCGTAGACGCGCCGTTCCAACCCAACCGCAGAGGCCATGACGTTGACGCACCCCGCCACCGGCGCACCTCGCGCCGTGAACGACCATCCCTGGATCGGCGAGCTCGCCACCGCCGTTTCCGAGGTCATCATCGGCCAGGGCGAGCTGGTTCACGGCCTGACGCTCGCGCTGCTCGGCGGCGGCCACGTCCTGCTCGAGGGCGTGCCCGGCCTCGCGAAGTCGCTCGCGGCGTCGACGCTCGCCGGCGCGGTCAATGCCAGCTTCGCGCGCCTCCAATTCACGCCCGATCTCCTGCCGTCCGACCTGATCGGGACCGAGGTCTACAACGTCAAGACCGGCGAGTTCACCATCCGCAAGGGCCCGGTCTTCGCGAACTTCGTCCTGGCCGACGAAGTCAACCGCGCGCCGGCGAAGGTGCAGTCGGCGTTGCTCGAGGCGATGCAGGAGCGCCAGGTCTCGATCGGCGGGCACAGTTTCGCGCTGCCCGATCCGTTCCTCGTCCTCGCGACGATGAACCCGCTCGAGCAAGAGGGGACGTACTCGTTGCCCGAGGCGCAGCTCGATCGTTTCGCGCTGAAGTTGGTGATCCGCTATCCGTCGAAGGAAGAGGAACTCGCGGTGCTCGAGCGCATGGCGCGCACTGTAGCGCCGGTCAAGGTGCGTTCGGTGGTGTCGCTCGACGAGATCCGCACCGCGCGGCTCGCGGTCGACCGCGTCGTCCTCGACGCGCGCTTGAAGCAGTACATCGTCACGTTGGTCCACGCGACGCGCGATCCGAAGGCGAACGGCTTGGCCGAGCTCGCGCCGCGCATCCGCTACGGCGCGAGTCCGCGCGCTTCGATCTGGCTCGCGTTGATGAGCCGCGCGAACGCGTTGCTCGACAACCGCAGCTTCGTCGTGCCCGGCGACATCAAGCGCGTTGCGCACGACGTCCTGCGTCACCGCATCATCCCGACCTACGAAGCGGATGCGGAAGGCGTCACGTCCGACAAGCTGATCGATCGCTTGCTCGAGACGGTGCCCGTTCCGTAGTGGACGACCGACCGTGAGCGTGGAGAGCGAGAAGACCGGCGTCGTCGCGAGCGACCTGATGGCGCGCGTGCGCCAGATCCAGATCCGCACGCACAAGCTCGTCGACGACGCGCTCGCCGGCGCGTACCACTCGACGTTTCGCGGCTCCGGCATCGAGTTCGACGAAGTGCGGCCGTACGAGGCGGGCGACGACGTGCGCTCGATCGATTGGAAACGCACCGCGCGCGCGCAACAGCCGTTCGTCAAGAAGTACGTGGAGGAGCGCGAGCTCTCGGTCGAACTCCTCGTCGACACCAGTCGCTCGATGGACTTCGGCACGCGTGAAGCGACCAAACGCGAACTCGCCGCGCAGTTCTGCGCGTTGATAGCGTTCGTCGCGCAACGTCACCAAGATCGCGTCGGCCTGCGGCTCTTCGGCCGCGAGATGGGTTTGCACTTGCCGGCGGCGAAAGGCGGCGGCGCGGTGTCGCGCCTCGTGCGCGAGGTGATCGCGGCCGAGCCGACCGACGGCGGCACCGACTTCGCGCATGCGCTCGAACAGGCGCGCCGCATGCTGCGGCGGCGTTCGTTCATCCTGCTCGTCAGCGACTTCGCCGACGTGCACGCGCGGCGTGAATGGTCCGATCAACTCGTGCCGCTCGCGCGGCGCCACGACGTCGTGCTCGTGCGCGTCGTCGATCCGTTCGAGGATGCGTTGCCCGAGGCGGGGGTCATCCTGCTCTCCGACCTCGAGAGCGGCGAGCTCCGCGAAGTCGACACGCGTTCGTCCGCGGTGCGCGCGAAGTGGGCCGAGGCCGCGGCGGCGCGCCGCGCCGGTTTCCAAGCGCTGCTCGCGCGCGCCGGTTGCGATTCGATCGAGCTCTCGACCGCGCGCGACGTCGCCGCGCCGGTGATCCAGTTCTTCAAGGCTCGTCGCCGTCGTCGGGGGGCCCGTTGATCGCGACGCTGTTGTTGCTCTGCGCGCAGTCCAGCGACGCGACCGCGACTTGGCTCGCGGAACGCAAGAGCGTCGAGGTCGGCGAGCCGATCGAGCTCGTGCTCGAAGTCGAGCATCCGTTGGAGTCGACCGCGCGCGTCGCCGACGAAAAACTCGGCCTCGACGATTCGTGGGTCGTGCTCTCGAAGGACGAACCGCGCAGTCGTCCCGTCGACGGCCGTCCCGACCGCGCGCGCACGACGCTGCGCGCGACGGTCGTTTCGCTCGAGCCCGGCGAACGCGACCTCGCTCCGCTGAAGGTCGAGATCGCGGCGCACGGCGACAGCGTCTCGATCTTCTCGAGCGCGCCGCACGTCGCGGTGAAGAGCGTGCTCGGCGACGCGGAGCACGAGCGTCCGCCGAAAGGTTTCCGCTCCGCGCCCGACTTCGGTCCGCAACGCGAGGCGTGGCCGTGGCTCGTCGGTCTCGCGCTCTTGGTCGCGTTCGGCGCGGCGTTCGTTGTCGCGCGCGCTCTCCGTCGTCGCGCGCGGCCGGCGCCGGTCGCGGCGAGCGCGTTGACGCGGCTCGACGAGCTCGAGCGCAGCGACCTCGAACGCACGGACGCCGCGCGCGAAGCGCATTTCGCGCTGACGCGCATCGTGCGCGGCGAAGTCGATCGCCGCGCGGGCGTCGAACGTTCCGGCCTCGCCGACGACGAGTGGTTCGAACGCGCGCTCGCCGACGCCGGCCTCGCGGCGAAGATCGGCCCCGAGCGCGAACGACTCGAAGCGTTGCTCGCGGCGTGCGCCGAAGTGAAGTACGGCGGCGCGGCGGCGACGCACTGGGCGGCGCGCGAACGCATCGGCGGCGCGCGCGAAATCCTGAAGCGCCTCGAAGCTCCGGTGGAGGCGACGAAGTGATCGCGCTGCTCCAAGCTACGGCCGAGCAGAAAGGCACCGGCGGCGCCGAGTTCCACGTGTGGGGCGATTACTACCTCGCCAATCCTTGGTGCCTCGCGCTCCTGCCCCTCGGAATCGCGCTGTTCGCTTTCGGTCGCGCGCGCGCGGGCCGCGCGGCGGCGCGCGTTTCGTTCCTGCCGGCGACGCACTTGCCGCGTTCGTGGAACCAACGTTGCGCGTGGGCGGTCGCCGTGCTGCAGCTCGTCGCGCTCGGCCTCGCGACCATCGCGCTCTCGCGGCCGGTGCGCGCGAACGAGCAACGCACCGTCGACGCGGAAGGCGTCGACATCCTGTGCGCGGTCGATCGTTCGGGCTCGATGCAGTACCCGGACCTCGATCCGAAGCTCAACCGCCTCGAAGTCGTCAAGCAAGTCGTTGGCGCGTTCGCCGAGCGGCGCATGCGCGATCAAGTCGGCGCGCAGGACAACGTCGGTTTGATGGTGTTCGCGCGCTACCCGGAGCTCGTCTGCCCGTTCACGCTCGACGCCGATGCGTTGACCGGACTCCTGAAGTCGGTCGAGCTCGTCAAGTACGAGGCCGAGGACGGCACCGCGATCGGTCGCGCGCTCGCGAAGGCCGTCGCGGTGATGCGCGAGAGCAACTCGAAGTCGAAGGTCGTCGTGCTGCTGACCGACGGCGAGAACAACATCGACGACATCACGCCGGCGACGGCGGCCAAGCTCGCGGCCGAAGCCAAGGTGCGCGTCTACACGATCCTCGCCGGCAAGTTCGTCTATCAGCCCGACGTGTTCGGTCGGCTGCGGCCGGTCAAGCAGGAGCTCGACACCACCGACCTCGAGAACATCGCGAAGGAGACCGGCGGGCGCTTCTTCCGCGCGCGCGACGAGAGCGAGCTCGAGAAGACGTACACCGAGATCGAGCGCCTCGAACGCACGCCGCGCGAAGAACGTCGCTTCGTCGAGACCTTCGATCTCTACCGTTGGTTCCTCGAACCGGCGATCGTGCTCTATCTCGTCGCGTGGCTCTCGGCATCGACGTGGGCGAGGCGCGTCGCATGACGCTCGTCGGTTTCGAGCTCCTGCGTCCGAACGCGCTCGCGTGGCTCGTCGCCGCGGCGGCGGTCGCGATCGTCGGCGTGTACGGGCTCGCGCGGCGCGCGCGCGATCGGCGGCGCCTCGCGGTGCCGAAACGTCTCGAGCGCATGTTCCCGAAGAGCTCCGCGAACCGCGAACGCGCGCGCGTCGCGCTCGCGGCGGCGGCGCTCGGTTGTCTCGCGGTCGCGGCGACCGGGCCGGTGCGCGGTTACACGCTGCGGCCGGTCGAGCGGCGCGGGCTCGACCTCGTCGTCTGCCTCGACACGTCGCGTTCGATGTTGGTGC
The DNA here is from genome assembly GCA_021413885.1 of Planctomycetota bacterium. Taxonomy (GTDB): domain Bacteria; phylum Planctomycetota; class UBA1135; order UBA1135; genus JACRIN01. Next base: position 156,754 of record JAIOPM010000057.1, on the reverse strand, counting down.
GCGACGTCAAGCCCGATCGTCTGACGCGCGCGAAGCGCGAGATCGCGGCGCTCTTCGGCGAACTCCAAGGCGACCGCGCCGCGTTGGTCGCGTTCAGCGGCGAGGCGCGCGAGGTCGCGCCGTTGACGCACGACGCGGCGACGCTCGAGAAGTTGCTCGCGTTCGTCGACACCGAGGACAACACGCTCGGCGGCACCGACCTCGGCGCGGCGCTCGAGCGCGCGTTGCTCTTCTTCGATCAGGCCTCGAGCGCGTACCAAGCCATCGTGCTCGTCACCGACGGCGAGGATCTCGAAGGCAAGGGCCGCGAGCAGGCGAAGCGCGCCGCCGACCACGGCGTGCGCGTCTTCGTGCTCGGCATGGGCACCGAGGAAGGCGGCAAGATCCCGCTCGCGCGCGAGGACGGCACCGAGGGTTTCCTGCGCGACGGCGAGGGGAAAGAGGTCGTTTCCGCGATGGACGTCGCGAGCTTGACCGCGGTTGCCGAAGCGACCGGCGGCACGTTCCTCGCGTCGACGCAATCGCCGACGCCGCTCAGCGATCTCTATCACAAGCGGATCAAGCAGCTCGAAGGTCGCGTGTACGAGAGCGGCGAGGAGCGCGTTCCGCACGATCGCTTCCAATGGTTCCTCGCGCTCGCGCTCGGCTGCATGCTCGCCGAGTTCGGTTTGCGCGAGCGACGTTTCGGCGCGGCGCGCGCGGAGGGCTCGTCGTGATCGCGTTGCTCTTCGCGTGGTTCCAAGCACCGGTTCCGAGTGCTCCGACGCAGAACGCTCCGGCGCAAACTCCCGCTCCGGTCGCGGTCGAGCCCGCGCCCAAGCCGGAACTCCCGAAGTTCGACGGTCCCGCCGACGGACTCAGTTCTCTGCAGGCCGCGGTCGGCGAAGGCAAGACCGACGTCGCGCTCGGGCTCGCGGACGCGTTGCTCGCGCCGAACGCGTGGTCGAAGTTGCGCACGAGTTTCGAAGGCGAGCACGCGTGGGTGCGGCGCGGTTTCGATCTCGTCGAGCCCGCCGTCGCCGCGTTCGGACTCGGAGGTTTGAGTTCCGCGGGCCGCGGCGAGATCCACTACGCCGCCGGCGTCGCGCTCGATCGCGGCGGCAAGGCGGCGGAAGCGCAAGCACGCTTCCGCACCGCGCTCGCGCTCGCCGGGCCGGGCGCGCTGCGGCTCGACGCGGGCTACGACGTCGGCGCGATCTCGCTCGGGCTCGCCGAGCGGTTGCGCGAGGCGCAGCAGAACGCGCCGCTCCCGCAAGGTCCCGCGCCGAAGGGCGCCGATCCGCTCGACGCGTTGGAGAACGCGTACCGCGTCGCGCGGAACGAACTCGTCGAGCGCCTGCGCGCCGATTGGCACGGCGAGGACACGCGCGCGAACCTCGAGTTCATCCAGAGGCGTTTGCGCGAGATCGAGGCTCAACGCAAGCAGCAGCAGGAAGACCAGCAGAAGCAACAGAGCCAGGATCCGAATCAGAAGCAGGATCCGGACAAGAAGGACGATCAGAAGCAGGACTCCAAGGACTCGAAGCCCGACAAGTCCGACCAAGATCCGTCGCAGGAGAAGAAGGACGGCTCGAAGCCCGACCAACCGCAGTCCGACGAGAAGAAGGACCAGCAGGGCAAGGACGAGAAGTCCGACGAGCAGAAGACGGACGAACAGAAGAAGGCCGACGAACAGAAGTCGGACGCAGAGAAGGCGAAGGACGAGCAGGCGCAGAAGGCGGACGAGAAGAAGGACGACGTCGCAGGCGAGCCGAAGCCGGGCGAGGACGAGCGCGTGCTGACCCGCGAGGAAGTGATGCGGATCCTGAGTCAGCTCGACGAGATCGAGAAGGAAGGCAAGGCGCTCGAAGCGCGTTTGCGTCGCTCCCGTCACCGGAGCGCGGAGAAGGATTGGTAGCGATGACGAAGACTCGGGGGTTCGTGCTGCGAGTCGTGTTCGGCGCGTGGCTGCTCGCCGCGTTCGCCGCCGCGCAGGGCGCGGAACCGCGCGTGACGGCGAAGCTCTCGACCGGCGTCGCGAAGCTCGGCGAAGCGCTGGTGCTGCAGTTGAGCGTCGAGAACGCGGCCGACGCGACCGTCGACGCGCTCCCCGTCGTGCCCGGCCTCGCGATCGGTCGCTTCGGCGGTCCGTCGCGGCAGAGCTCGACGACGTTCGCCGGCGGACGCGTCGTGCAGTACCAGGCGCTGACGTGGAGCACTCAGGTGCGCCCCGAGAAGACCGGCGAGTTCACGATCCCCGCGATCACGGTGCGCATCGGCGGTCGAGCGGTGCAGAGCGCACCGCTCTCGCTGACCGTCGTCGCCGATCTCCAAGGCGAGGACCTCGGCTTCGTCCAAGTGATTCCTTCGTCGAAGAAGGTGATCGACGGCCAACCGTTCACGGTCGAGGTGCGCTTCGGCTGGGACGTGCGCCGTTCGCGCTTCAACTACGCGATCCTCTCGCTGCCGTGGTGGACGCAGCTCGAAGGCACGGTCGAGAACCCGGTCGCTCAGCCTTCGCGCACGCCGAACGACGTGTATGTGTTCATCGACACCGAGCGCTTCGAGCACTTCGAGGAAGTCGAGCCCACCGTGATCGGCGGCGCAACGTTCCGCACGTTCCGGATGACCAAGAGCTTCACGCCGACGCGCGCGGGTAAGCTCGAGTTCTCGACGAGCTCGCTCGAGTTCGGCCGCGTCGTCGCGCGCGACGACTTCTTCGCGCTGCGCCAGTCGCTCGAACGCGCCGAGCAATTTTTCGCGCGCGGCGAACCGCTCGCGATCGACGTGATCCCGTTGCCTGAAGAAGGTCGTCCGTTCGACTTCGGCGGCGCGGTCGGCACGTTCGTCGTCAAGGCCGGCGCCGAGCCGCGCGACGTCACCGCCGGCGACTCGATCAAGTTCAAGGTCGAGTGGAGCGGCGCGGGCAACCTCGAGTTCTTCGAAGCGCCCGATCCGTCGCACCAGGACGCGTTCCGCGGTTTCCGCGTGTACGGCAAGACCGAGACGAAGGCGGTCGATCGCCGCGTCGTCGTGTACGACCTCGCGCCGCTCGAGCCGTCGATCCAAGCGATCCCGCCGCTCGAGATGCCGGTCTTCGATCCCGAGAAGATGATGTACCGGCGCCTCGCGACGCCGCCGATCACGATCCACGTGCGGCCGTTGACCGACGCGAAGTCGCTCGACGTCCCCGGCGAGACCAAGCGTTCGTCCGAAGACCTCGTCGACGTCGACGCCAAGGCGACGCCGCGGCGGAGCTTCGCACCGGTGCCGGGCGAGTTCCTGCTCGGCGCGTTCGTGCTCGCGCCGGCGCTGGTGCTCGGGCTGCGCGCGCGGGTCCGTCGCCGCGGCGATCCGAACGCGCCGGCCGAGAGGCGCAGACGTCGAGCGCGCAAGAACCTCGAGCGCGAGCTCGCGCGTGCCGCCGACGCGCGCGGTCGCATGGAAGCCTTCTGCGAATTCCTCGGCGCGCGCAGCAAGGAACCGCGCGAGGCGTGGATCGGTCGACGCGTCGACGCAGCGAGCGCCGCACCGATCGAGACGGAGCTCGCGCACGAACTCGAGCGCGAGCTCGCCCTGCTCGAACGCAGCGCGTGGTCCGGCGAAGCTCAGGACGTCGACTCCGGTCGCGTGCTCGCGCTCGCCGATCGCTTGATCGCGGGAGGACTGTGATGGCGCGCCTCTTCATCCGTCTACTCGTCTTCGCACTGCTCGCGTTCGCCGCGTCGGCGCAGAGCTCCGGCCGCGCGAGCTTCGACGCCGGCGTCGCGGCCTACCGCGCCGGCGACTTCGCGCGCGCGCGTTCGCACTGGCTCGCGACGCTCGACGATCCGACGGCCGACGTCGATCGCGCGGCGTTGTGCTTCGACCTCGGCAACGCGACCGCGCGCGCGGGCGACTTCCCGCAGGCGGTCGGTTGGTTCAGCGCCGCGCGCCGGCTCGCGCCGCGCGACGGCAAGGTGCGCGCGAACCTCGAGTTCGCGCGCCGCGAAGGCGGCTTCGAGCCGTTCGACAAAGGCGACCTCGCCTCGACGGTGCAGCGCGTCGTCGACGTGTGGACCGTCGCCGAAGCGAGTTGGTTCGCGCTCGCGGTTCTCGGCGCGTTCGTTGCCGCGTTGCTGCTCGAAGCCTTCCGCGGCGGCGCGTTGTGGAAGCGACTCGCGTTCCTGTTCGGTGTCTTCGCGCTCCTCGCGTTGGTGCCGTGGGTCAAGGCGCTCGAGCGCGAGCGCGCCGACGGCTTGCTCGTCATCGAGAAGTCGGGCGCGGCCTTGAAGAGCGAACCGCGCGGCGAAGCGACGACGATCGAGACGTTGCCCGCCGGCGCGACCGTGCGGCGCCGCGACGGTTTGCCCGGTTGGGTCCAGGTCGGCGGCGTCCTGAACGCGTCGGGTTGGGTCCGCGAGGAGAGCGTCTTCGCGCTCGCGCGCTGAGCGACTCGGGTCTCGGCCCGTCGCACGGTGCTTGTGTCCGCCCCTCGCGACCGCGAAGCTGTGCGCCACGATGAAGCGCGACGCACGTTGGCTCTGGATCGCGGCTCCGGTCGCGTTGCTCGTCGCGTGCGGACCGCGCGCGTCGAACCACGGAGCCGGGCGCGGCGTGCTGTTGATCTCCATCGACGCGTTGCGCGCCGATCACACGGGCTCCGGCGGCTACGACCGTGACACGACGCCGATCCTCGACGCGTTGGCGAAGCAAGGCGTCAGCTTCGAGCGCGCCTACGCGTCCGCGCCACGCATGGTGCCGTCGCACGCCGCGCTCTTGACCGGCTGCGACGCGACGATCGCTCGCCGCATCCTGCCGCAGGAAGTGATTCCCAACCAATTGACGACGTGGCAAGTGCCCGACGACGCGCCGTCTCTCGCGAAGGAGTTCCTGCGCCACGGTTGGGCGACGTCGGCGTTCGTCGACGATCCGGCGCTCGCCACCAACTTCGGCTTCGCGCGCGGCTTCACCGACTTCATGGCGTGCGAGATCGACGAGGACACGCGGCCCGCCGACCTCGGCGTGTCGGGCGTGTCCGAGCACTTCGAGCAGTGGCTCAAGAACTTGCCGCGCGCCGAGAATTGGTTCGCGTACCTGCACCTCCACGATCTCGAGCGTGTGTGGTCCGAGCCGCCGTCGCAGTGGGACACGTACTATCCGCCGCGGCCCGAGCTTGCCGATCTCCCGCCGGTCGGCATCGGCGACCGCACGTTCTTCGCGCTGCCGCGTTCGCGTTGGCGCGGGAGCGCGCGCACGCTCGGCGAGTACGAAGCGACGTACGACGGCGCGGTGCACAAGCTCGATCGCCAACTCGGTCGGCTCTTCGCGCACCTGAAGCAGCTCGGCCGCTTCGACGACGTCACGGTCTGCATCGTCGGCGCGTACGGGCTGAGCTTCGGTGAAACCGGGCTCTACCTCGACTCGGGCACGCTCGCCGACGCGGACCTGCACGTGCCGTGGATCTTGCGGCCGGCGAAAGCGATCGCGCTCGAGCCGCGGACGTTCGCCGACGCCGTCGGATTGGTCGACGTCGCGCCGACGTTGCTCGCGTGCGCGGGGTTCGCGCCGCCCGGCGAGGCGCTGCAGGGCGAAGCGATGCACGGCGAGCCGTTGCTCGACGTCCTGCGCGGAACGCGGGCGACGTCGCGCGGTCTCGCGTTCGCGAGCTCGGGCTACCAACCCGGTTGGGTGGTGATCGATCACGACCACTGTCTCGAACGCGTGCGGCCGGGACGCGCGCTCGACGCCGAGCTCGTGCGCTCGTGGTTCGGCGACGATCGCGATCACGTCGACGAGATTCGCGAGGTCTATCACGACCGTACGCGTTCGCCGCGGCCGGGGCACTTGATCGACGCGCTCGAGGGGCTCGACGCGCGCGCCGAGCTCAGCGTCGCCGGCGAAGGTTGGTTCCAACGCGCCGAACGCGCGCGCGAGCGTTGGCAGGCGCGCACTTGGCTCGGCGCGTCGACGGCTGCGACTCTCGAGCCGAAATCGACGCCGCCCGCGGAGGCGAAGTGAGCGTCGTCCGCGCCCCGAGCCGCTTGGCGCGATGAAGCTCCTGCTCGTCTCGCGCGGTTTTCCTCCCCGAGGTCGGTGGGGGACCGAGTTCTACACGCACCAGCTGGCGCGCGGTCTCGCTGCGCGCGGGCACGAGGTCGCGATCCTGCACGCGGTCCGCGATCGGACTCGTCCGCGCGGAACGATCGACGTCTCGGAGTCCGACGGTTTCCGCGTTTTCGTGATCGCGAACCCGCCGGATCCGGCGAAGCCGCTCGCCGACAGCTATCGCAACGCGACGGTCGAGAGCGCGTTCGATGCGTTGCTCGAGCGCGAGCGGTTCGAGCTCGTGCACTTCAACTATCTCCTGTGGGGCCTGTCGGTGCGCTTGCCGGAGATCGCGCGCGCGCGCGGCGTGCCGAACGTCGTCACGTTGACCGACTTCGGGCTCCTGTGTCACCGCGGGCAGATGTTCGACTGGCATTCGCGCGACTGCGGCGGGCCGCATCCGCCGGCGACGTGCGCGCGCTGCATCCGCGAGCCGTCGAGCTTCGACGCGCACGGGCTCGAGCTCCTGACCAAGCGCGTCGCCGTACGCGCGGCGGCCGCGCTCGGCGGCGCGGGCCGCGTCGTGACCGCCGCCGACGTCGCGGAACGCGAGCGCACGATCGCCGTCGCCGCGCGTTCGATCGATCGCTTCATTGCGCCGACGCGCGCGCTCGCCGAGGTCTTCGTGCGCGCCGGTTTCGAGCGAGCGCGCATCGAGGAGCTCACCTACGCCTTCGACGAGACGCCGTTCATCGCCGCGCGCGCGGAACCGACCGACGCGCTCGTGCGCATCGCGTTCCTCGGTCAGTACGCGCCGCACAAGGGGCCGCACGTGCTGCTCGATGCCGTGAAGCTCATGGCGCGCCGCCTGCCGGAATCGGTCGAGCCGTGGCGCGTCGAGTTCTACGGCGATTCGGCGGGTGAGCGCTACCGCGACTACGTCGGCCAAGCGATGGCGGACGCGGACGAGCGCGTCGCGATCCACGCTTCGATCGAGCACGCGGAGGTGCCCGAACTCTTCCGTCATCTCTCCGCGATCGTCGTGCCGTCGCTGTGGATGGAGAACGCGCCGTTCGCCGCGCTGCAAGCGCGCGCCGCCGGCGTGCCGATCGTCGCCAGCGACGTGCGCGGTCTCGCCGAAGTCGTCGAAGCGCCGCGGTTCGGCGACGTCTTCCCGCCGAGCGACGCGCTCGCGCTCGCGAACGTCCTGCGCGACGTCGTGCTCCGCAAGCGTCGCCGCGTGAAGGAACCGGGACTCGCGCTCGGCTTCGCGGCTCACGTCGATCGCATCGAAGCCGTGTACGCTCGCGTGCGCGAGGAGAACTCTCGTCGATGACCGCCACGCCGATTTCGACCGATGCACTGGGCAAGCACGTCAAGGCCGTCGGCCTCGACGTCGGCTTCATCGCGCAGGGTTGGCATCCCGATCCCGGCGGCGTCGAGACGCACACGGCCGCGACGGCGCGCGCGTTGATCGCTCGCGGTCACCGCGTGCACGTCCTCGCGCTCGACGGTCGCGAGGGCCGCGAGCCGTACTCGACGTCGATCGAGCACGTCGACGGCGTCGAAGTCCGGCGCATGGCGTACCGCTATCACGATCAACGCGCGCTCGCCGACGTGATCCGCAATCGGCGCGCGGAGGACGTGGTGCTCGCATGGATGGCGGAAACGCCGTGCGACGTCATCCACGTCCATCATTTGACCGGCTTCGGCGCCGGCGCGCTGCGGGCGATCGCGGAGGTCGGCAATCCGCTCGTCATGTCGCTGCACGACTACTGGATGCTCTGTCCGCGCGGGCAGATGTTCCGCCACGACGGCGTGGTGTGCGCGACGCCTGAGCCCGCGGCGTGCGGCGAGTGCATCGCGAAGACGTGGGCGCATCTCGGCGCGGCGGGCGGAGCGAAGCTCGTCGGACCCGACGACGAGGTGCTCGCCGACGACGCGGCGGCGGCGGGAGCGCGCACCAGTTTCGCGTTGGCGATGCTCGAAGCGCCGGCGCGTTTGTTCGTGCCATCGCGCGCGGCCCAAGAAGTCTTCGTCGCGTCCGGCGTCGCGCGCGCGCGGCTCGAGCTCCTCGAGTACGGCATCGACGCCGACGAGTTGCGTCACGCTGTCGCCGCGGAGCGCGCGAAGCTCGCGCACCGCGAAGGCGAACTCACGATCGGCGTCCTCGGCGCGCTCTTCGCGAGCAAAGGCGTGCTCGAGCTCGCGCGCGCGTTCACGCAAGCGGATGCGCCCAACCTGCGGCTCGCGTTCTACGGACCGGCGTGGACGTACCACGGCGACGCGTCGACGCTCGAAGCCTTGCAGGAGCTCGTCCGCGGCGACTCGCGCATCCGTCTGTGCGGCGCGTACGAGCATCGCGAACTGCCCGGCGTGCTCGCGCGGCTCGACGGTGTCGCGGCGCCGAGCGTGTGGCACGAAACGTTCGGCCTCGGCGTGCGTGAAGCTCGCGCGGCCGGATTGCCGGTGCTCGTCAGCGACATGGGAGCGCTCGCCGACGCCGCGCAAGGCGGACAAGGCGGTCTGGTCGTGCGCGCGGGCGACGTCTTCGCGTGGCGCGATGCGCTCGAGCGCTTCGCCCGCGACCGCGCCGCGCGCGAACGTTGGGCCGCCGCGCGGCCGACGACGCGCACCGTCGCGGCGCTCGCGGTCGACCTCGAACGCGCGTACGTCGAGACGATCGTCGCGAAGACCGGCCGCATGCCGCGGCTCGCGCAACCGATCGACGGGCTCGCGCCGGCGACCAGCGCGTCGGCGTCGACACCGCGGGAGCCGCGCGGCTTCTGGCGCAAGCTGTTCGGCGGTTGAGCGAGCGTCACGCCGCGCGCAAGGCGCGAGCGACGACGAACGCTCCGAGCACGCACGTCGCGAGCGCGACGGCGAGGCCGACGCGGAACGAGCGCGGGCGGAACTCGAGCTCGACGATCGAATTCCCCGCCGGAACCGCGACCGCCTGGAACGCGAAGTTCGCGCGGCGCAGCGGGCGCTCCTCGCCGTTCACCGTCGCGACCCAGCCCGGATACCAGGTCTGCGCGGCGACTAGCCAACCCGGCGTCGCGCGTTCGACAGCGAGCTTCACGCGCGTCGCTGTCCGTTCGACGATGTTCGCGCGCACGGCGGGCTCGGCGTTCGCGAGTCGCGCCGGGAACTCGAGCGTCGTCGCGTCGCTCGCCGCCGGCGTCTCGCGCTCGAGGATCACCGCGCGGTACGGATCGAGCTCGTCGCGCTTCAACGCGGCGAACGTCGCTGCCTCCGACGGCGACTCGAGCGCTTCGGCGACGGAGAAGTACGGCCCGAGGCCGCGCGTGAACTTCCACAGCGAGAGGCGGGCGACCTTGCCTTCGGGCGCGAACTCCGGGTCGGCGGCGTAGTCGAAGAGCAGCGTGCCTTCCGCGCGCGCGCCGACGAGCGCGAGTTCGGCGCTCGCGACCGAGAGCTGTTTCGTCCTCCACGCGAACGGCGCGCCGTTCGCGTTTTCCGTGTTCGTCGCGAGCGACAACACGTAGCTCTTCCCGAGCGAATCCTCGTGCGGCGCGAACTCGAGCGTCGCGAAGCGCAGCGTGTGCACGCCCTTCGAGAGAAACGGGATCGCGTGGAGGCGGAAGTCGCTCGGGTAGAAAGTGTCGGCGCGCAACTCCGCGGCGGCGAGCGTGCGCTCGGCGACGACTAGCCCTGAGTCGAGCTCGCGCAGACGCAGCGTCGCGTCCGCACCGTTCGCGACCGAGCCGGCGACCGTCGAGACGACGACGGCGACGCGTGAGAGACGCGTGCGGTCGCAGACGAAGCGCTGCTCGAGCGCGCCGTCGTGCGGGAGCGCGATCGGCGCGTAGTCGACGCGGCGTTGCAGCTGGCGTTCACCGAGCGCGGTGCCGATCGGCACCCAGTCGCCCGCGGTGACGATGGACTCGACGCCGAAAAGTTCGAGCGCGCGTGTCGAGGCGCGACGCGGATCGCGCCACGCGCCCTTCGCGTCGAAGAGCGCGAGGTAGAGCTCGTCCTGTACGCGCACGTGCAACCCGTCGAAACCGGCCGGCACCGCGAGTCGGTACGCGGTGTTGGTCTCCGGGGGCAGTCCGTTCTCGCCGAGGACGAGCACGCGCGCATCGCCGACGCTCGCGCGCAAGGTCGCGATCGCGGGCGTCTCCGGGAACACGAAGCGATTCTCGACGGTCGGGTTGTAGTCGCGCAGCAACCCACCGGTGGTGACGAAGCTCGCCGCGACGAGCACCGCGCCGCAGACGAGTCGCGCGCGCCGGCTCGCGGTCCATGCCGCCCACGCGACGGCGCACGCGCACGCCGCGCACGCCGCGACGACGAGCCGCGCATCGCGCTGAACGCTCGTGTGCACCGTGCCCACGAGAGCGTCGCCCTGGCCGACTGCTTGTTCGACGAACAGCGTGTTCGCCCGGACCCACGCGGCGCCGACCGCTACCAGCGCGAACGCCGCGACGCCGAGCGCGAGCGTGCGCCGAGGGCTCGCGAGCTTGACGAGCTCGTCGACTCCGCACGCCGCGAGCGCGCAGAGCGAGATCGTCCACACCGGATGCGCGCGCGTCAGCGGCAGGAAGTGTCCGACGAGCGTCGCCGTGTCGTACACGCGGCCGAGCCCGAGCGCGTCGATGCCGAGCAGCAGCCAAGCGCACGCGAGTACGACGAACGCGAACGCTTTGCGCCGAGCGGAGCCGAACGCGAGCGCGACCAGCGCGCCGAGCAACACGGCGCCGCCGACGTACGCGCCGTTGACGAGCTCGAAGCTCGGCGCGGGCGCGGCGAGGCCGAGCGCTCGATCGGGGATCGGCATGCCGACCGCGGTCGGGAAGAGGAGATACGGCCACGTGCGTTCGAGGCTCGGCAGCGGCGTGTAGCCGCGGCTGCCGGCCAGACCGCAGCGCGCGTAGTACTCGAGGAACGGCAGCACTTGCGGCGCCGCGAGCGCGACCGCGGCGAGTGTCGCGCCGCCCACGCCGAGCGCGAGCTTCGCGCAACGACGGACGGCGTCGCCGCGCGCACCGCTCGCGCGCGCGATCTGCCACGAACGCGCGACGAACCACGCCGCGTCGAGCACTAGTCCGCAGTTGAAGGGCTCGGGATGTCCGGCGAGCAGACCGGCCGCGAGCGCGAGCGCGAAGCCGCCGAGCTCGAGCGTCACGCGCGCGCGGCCGCGACGATGCTCGACCGCGGCGAGCGCGCCTTCGAGGAAGAAGAGCCCGAGCGGCAGCGTCGCGATCACCGCGGAATGCGGGTACGCGAGCAACACGATCATCTCGCCGGAGAACGCGAACGCGAGCGCGCCGAACGTCGTCGCGAGTTGGCCGAGTCCGAGGCGTCGCAGGAAGAGCGCCATCGCCGCGCCCGCGACGGCTACCTTGAGCAACGCCGAGACGAGCAACGCGACGTCGAAGCGCGACACGTAGAACGGCAGGCTGAACGGCGAGAGCACCGCGGACTGCGCGTTCGCGAGCAGGGGCTGGCCGCAACCGTTGTACGGATTCCAGAGCGGCAGTTCGCCGCCGTGCACTTCGTCGCGTGCGAAGCGCAGCCACGTTTGCATCTCGACGACCGGATCGCTGATCGTCGGATTACCGGGGCGATGACGTTCGCCGAGGCTGGTCAAGACATGCGACTGCGTGAAGTCGGCGGACGTGTAGCTTTTCTCGCCGAGGCCGACGAGCGCGTCGCCGAAGAAGACCGTGAGGCAGAGCGCGAACGCGACGACGAAGCCGAGCCGTCCGCGCGCCGTGTCGGCGGGTGTTCGAGCTGCGAGCGAATTCGGCGCCGACATGCTTGGATCGCTCTCGTCGTCGCGGCGTCTAGCCGCGCGTGCCGGTGCGTCTCGCGGGCTCGGCCGCGCGGCGCCAACATTCGAGCAGACGTTCGGCGAGACGGCTCCACGGGTACGTCGCGAGTGCGAGCTTGCGCGCTCGCGCGGCGCGTTCGGCGGCGCGCGCGGGATCGGCGAGGAGCGCGAGGGTCGCGCGCGTGAAGTTGGCGCCGTCCGCCGCGAGCACCACATGCTCGTCGTCGCGGAAGGCGAGCCCTTGCGCGCCGATCGAGGTGCTGATCACCGGGCAATTCATCGCGACCGCCTCGACGAGCTTGAGCCGCGTGCCGCCGCCGATGCGCAGCGGGATCACCAGCGCCGCCGCGCGTTCGAGATACGGCCGCACGTCCGCGACCAAGCCTTCGACGTGCACGTGCGGCGATTCGAGCGCGAGCACTTCGCGCGGCGGCTCGGCGCCGACGACGTCGAGCACGACGTCGGGGCGCTCGCGCACGATGCCGGGCAGGGCGTTGTCGACGAACTGCAGCACGGCGTCGACGTTCGGCGTGTAGTTCATGCTGCCGACGAAGAGCAGACGGTTCGCGCTGCGCGGCGGCGGCGGAACGCTGGGCGCGAAGTACTCGGGATCGAAGCCCGACTCGACCGCGCCGAGGACGAGCTCGGGATGACGCTCGCCGAGGATGCGCGCGTCGTCGAGGCTGCACACGACGTGATGACGGAAGCGACGCGCGGACTCGGCCTCGAGGCGATGGAGCTTCCACACGTCGAACTGTTTCGCGAGCGGCGCGCGCGCGGGGAGCAGCTCGTGCAGAACCGTGTCGAGCTTGTGGTGGTGCACGATCACCGGAACGTTCGGCGCGTCGGGCAGCGTGCGGACGAGCAGCAGCTCGTCGAGATGGACGAGGTCGAAGTGTCCGTGCGCGAGATCGTCGACCAACTTCGCCTGCAGCGTCGGCGAATGGAACCAACGTTCGATGCGCGCGCGTTTCCAGCGCTCGAGCGTGCTCGGCCGCGAACGTTCGAAGCCCATCGCGCTCGCGCAGCACGCGCGCAACGGATCGAGCGCGCGGTCTTCTTGCCCCGGCTCGAGCACCGCGCGCAGATGGATCTCTGCTCGACCCGACAACGCCTTGAGCAAGTTGTAGGTGCGCATGCGACCGCCGGATTCCGGCGGCCACGGGACGACCGGCGAGACGAAGAGCACGCGCATCACGCGCGGCTCCCCTCGGGCGTGCGCACGTTGGAACGCAGCAATTTCCAACCGCCGACGTCGTCGCGCAGGGCTACGGCGCTCGCGAGGTCGACGCGCAAGCAGAACGAATCGCACGGCGCGACGCCGAGCAAGTACGCGACGAGCACGCGGATCACGTTGTAGTGCGCGGTGACCGCGACGAGTCCGCCGCGCGGAGCGAGGACCGTGCGTTCGACGGCCGGCCACGCGCGCGCGAACACGTCGCGATCGCTCTCGGCCTTCGGCACGACGAAGTTCCACGGGTCCGCGAAGTACGCGGCGACTTCGGCGGGCCGCGTTGCGTGGAGCTTCGCGATCGATTGGCCGGCCCATTCGCCGCGCTGGATCTCCGCGAGCGCGGGGGTGATCTCGAGCTCGGCGCCGGTCTTCCTCGCGAGCCCTTCGCCGAGGGCGCGCGCGCGCACCAAGTTGGACGACACCACGTTGCGGAAGGGGAGCGCGCCGAACGCGTGCACGCGCTCTTCCGTGTCGGCGACGCCGCGGTCGGAGAGCGGTACGTCCATCCCGCCGTACGCTCGACCGTGCCAGTCGGGGTGCACCTCGCCGTGGCGGAAGAACCAGAGTTCGGCGCCGGTTCCGAACCCCGGATGCGGGCGGGCAGGTGAAGGCGGGGTCATCGGCGCGCGGATCCTAGCGCGGTGGCGCGGGCTCGGCGCTCTTGCGCGGTGCGAACGCTCGCGTAAAGTGCGTGCCCGATTTCGCGTCCGAGAGGCGCGTTCCGAACCCCAGCCGATTCCGTCGACGCGATGCCCAAGCTCACCTTCCTCGTCACCGGTCAGACCCACGAAGTGCCGGCCGGTACGAAGTTCCTCGACTTCTGTCGGAAGAACAACGCGCCCCACGATTTCGGTTGCACGGTCGGGAGCTGCGGGACGTGCTGCCTGACGCTCGAGAGCGGCGCGGAGAACGTCAACCCCGCGACCGACGACGAGAAGGAGACCGTCGAGATGTGCACCGACGTCAAAGGTGCGCGGCTCGGGTGTCAGCTCGTCATCAACGGCGACATCGCCGTGCGGCCGATCGAACGCTAGGCGAACACGAGCCGGAGTGAACGGCTCGCGCTCACCAAGTGAGCCAGCGCGGCAGGCTCCCGCCGATCCAGCCGTCGACGCCCAGGCGATTGCCGGCGCGCGACAGCGCGAGCACGCTCGCGCACACCGCCATCAGCAGCACGTAGCCCTGCTGGCCGAGCGGTCCGCAGAAGTAGAAGTTCAGCATCATGAACGCGACCGCGACGCCGACCGGGCGCACGAGGACGCCGAGGAAGAGCAGCACGCCGCCGACGATCTCGCCCCATTGGATGAGGAAGGCGAAGAGCCCCGGGTGCGCGAGCACCACGTCCTGGCCGAACCATCGATACCAATTCGGCGACGACGCGATGCGGCCCGACTGCGCGGTGACTAACTCCGCGCCGGTGCCCGCCATCAACTTGGCCCAACCGGCGGACAGCAGGATCCAACCGATGTAGAGGCGCAGGATGGCGAGGCTCCAGTTCGGAGCTTCGCCCGGAGACGCGGAAGACGCGGCGGCTTTGGCCATGGGATCCGACGGCGTGCGTCGGCGCCGGATTACTACCGCGCGGCGGCCGACGAATCCAGCAGGGCGTCAGACCACGACCGCGGTGCCGGTGAACGACGCGAAGATCGATGCGTCGGAGGTGGGATCGACCTCGCCGAATTGCAGGTGCAGGTCGACGATCGCGTTCGCGCCCTTGGACTTGGCGTCGGCGAGCAGCTCGGCCATCGCCGCGTTGCGCGCGAACGTGAAGGTCCGTTCGTACGCGCCGACGCGCTTCACGCCTTTGGCGATCTCGACGTCCTTGCCCTCGAAGATGTCGACAGCGACCACGGCGTGGCCGACGACCAGACCCTTGATGTCCTGAATCGGGCGGCCTTCGACGTGGGATGTGGTGGTGATGAGCACGGGTTCTCGCTTGCTTGTGTGCGTTTCGGGCCGGATGTGCGGGCGTTAGAGTCTGGCGCTCGTCTCGCGGACGGACGAGCCTGCGATTCCACGATGGTCACTCGATTTCAACCCGACAGCGCGCTGCGGATCAACCTGTGGTCCGGTCCGCGCAACGTGTCGACCGCGTTGATGTACGCGTTCGCGCAGCGCACCGACACGCGCGTCGTCGACGAGCCGCTGTACGGCCACTACTTGCGCGTCTCGGGCGTCGAGCATCCCGGTCGCGCCGAAGTGTTGGCGGCGATGGACACGCGCGGTTCGCGCGTCGTCGAGCAAGTGATCCTGGGGCCGTGCGATCGACCGGTGGTCTTCTTCAAGCAGATGGCGCACCACTTGGTCGACCTCGACCGCGGGTTCCTCGCGCACACCGCGAACGTGCTGCTGACGCGCGATCCGGCGGAGATGTTGCCGTCGCTCGCGCAAAACCTCGCGACGCCGACGCTCGCCGACACCGGTTATCGGACGCAGTGCGAGTTGCTCGATCAACTGATCGCGCTCGGTCAGGATCCGCCGGTGCTCGAGGCGCGCGCGTTGCTCGACGATCCGCGCGTCGTGTTGACCGAACTCTGCCGTCGCCTCGGTCTGCGCTTCCAAGCGCGGATGTTGACGTGGCGGCCGGGCGCGCGCGCCGAGGACGGTTGCTGGGCGAAGTATTGGTACGCGAACGTGCACACGTCGACCGGCTTCCAAGCCCATCGCCGGAAGACCGCGCCGTTCCCGCGGCGTTTGGCGCCGGTCTTGAAGGAGTGCAAGCCGTACTACGAGCGGCTCGCGGCGCTCGCGATCCGGGCGACGAAGGAAGAAGAGGTGTGAGCATGGCGCTACCCGATCCGCGCAACGCCGAGCTCGTCGTCCACGTCGGAGGCAAGCTCGTCCCGCGCGCCGAAGCGAAGGTTTCGGTGTTCGACAGCTCGGTGCAAGGCGGCGACGCGGTGTGGGAGGGTTTGCGGGTCTACGACGGTCGCGTGTTCGCGCTCGACCTGCACCTCGAGCGACTGTTCGCGTCCGCGAAGGCGTTGGCGTTCGCCGGCGTGCCGAGCCGCGACGACGTGAAGCGCGCGCTCTTCGACACGTTGAAGGCGAACGGCATGCGCGACGGCGCGCACGTCCGTCTGACGTTGACGCGCGGCGAGAAGGTGACGAGCGGCATGAGCCCGCGTCATAACCAAGCGGGCTGCTGCTTGATCGTGCTCGCCGAGTGGAAGGCGCCCGTCTACGACAAGCGCGGCATCCGTCTCGTCACGTCGGCGTGGCGGCGCAACTCGCCGCAGTGCATCGACTCGAAGATCCACCACAACAACTTGATCAACAACATCCTCGCGAAGCTCGACGCCGATCACGCGGGTGTCGACGACGCGTTGATGCTCGACGTCGACGGCTTCGTCTCCGAGACCAACGCGACCAACGTGTTCTTGGTTCGACGCGGCGAGCTGCACACGCCGACCGCCGACTCGTGCTTGCCCGGCATCACGCGCGCGACGGTGCTCGCGCTCGCGCGCGACGCCGCGCTCCCGACGTTCGAACGACGCATCACGTTGTCGGAGGTCTATGCGGCTGACGAAGTGTTCACGACCGGAACGATGGGGGAGCTCGTCGCCGTGATCGAGTGCGACCGACGTGTGATCGGCGACGGCCGACCGGGGTTGATGACGGCGCGACTCGCCGAACTCTTCGCCGCGCTGACGAAGACCGCGGGCGAGCGCCTTCCTTTCTGACCGGGGCCGAAGCGCGCGGCGTCCGCTCGGCCGCGACCCGGCGTTTCGCCCGACCTGGACCGAGAGTCACCCCGGATTGCGCGGGCTCCCATGGCATGGGTGTCATTTTTTGCCGCTGCCGGATGTAAGCGCCGTGTGTCCGGATCGGTCGTCTCGGCCTGCTCGAACGTTTGCGAGGTCCCTTACGAAACCTTCAGAAACTGGGAAGCGGGGGCTTCCCAGAACGGATCGTGGCGGATGACAATCCTGTTCTCTCGCCCGGCGCTCTGTCCCGCAGAGCGCGGATTCTCCCAACCCCCAATTCTCGAGGACTCCACATGGCTTCGTCTTTCCTCGCGGCGATCGCAGGACGTGCGTGTCGCACCGTGCTGTCGGTCGGCGCTGCGCTCGCACTGTTCGCGCTTCCGTCCAGCGCGCAGGTGCGCATCAGTCAGCTTTGGCCCAACACGCCGAGCAGCGGCACGGTGCCGAACGCGGCCTACGTGGAACTCTTCAACGCGGGTGCGTCGTCGGTCGACCTGACCACCTATTCGTTGCACTACACCTCGTCGGCCGGCACGTCGTGGACGCGCCTCGGATTGACGGGCTCGGTTCCGGCGCGCGGCTACTACCTCGTGCGCATGCAGAACCCGTCGACGACGAGCACTGCGTTGCCGTTGCCGCTGCCCGATCAAACCGCGGCGACGATCTTGATGTCGACCACGACCGGCAAGCTCGGCCTGATCCAGGGCGCGAGCGTTTCCGCCGCGACCGGTCAGTGCTGCGTTCCGCCCGCCGGTAGCGTGCTCGTCGACTTCGTCGGCTACGGCACGAGCGCCGACGCGCGTGAAGCAGGCGGTGCGCCGTGCGCTCCCGCCGGCACTTCCGCGAACAACACTCCCGCACCGACGACGCTTCTCGCGGTCGTCCGTACCGGTTGCGGAGCGAACGACACGAACTTCAACAACGTCGACTTCGTCGCCGGCACGCCGAACCCGCGCAACTCGACGTGCACGTCGAACGCGTTGAGCGGCAGCGCCTCGAACATCTCGGCCGCGACGGGCGCGACGCCGACGATTACGGCGACCGCGTCGGTCTGCGCCGGAGGCACGATCTCCGGTAGCGCGACCGCGACCATCAATCTCTCGACCGTCGGCGGCTCCGCCGCGCAATCGATGGGCGCTCCGGTCGGCAACGTGTTCACGCTGAACACCTTCGTCATTCCGGCCGGCACGAACCCCGGGATGTACAACCTCCCGGTCTCGATCGTCGACGGCGCGAACAGCGCGAACCTGGTCGCCATCCTGAACGTGACGTCGGTCGCGGCGCCGCTGAACAACGTGGCGGGCGCGAATGTCGCGCAGTTCACGTTCCCCGGAAGCGGCGGTCTCCAGACCAGCACGATCACCAACGCGACGCTCGACGTCGGATCGTCGTCGTGCGCGGGCGGCTTCGGCCCCGACACGTACCACTACTTCACGCCGAGCACGACCGGCAACTGGACCATCAGCAGCTGCATGACCAGCGTGAACCAGGACTTGATCGTCTCGGTGCACACCGGCACGCCGGCGACGACGGCGAACCTGGTCGTTCCGACCACGAATTCGTGCAAGGACGACGGCTGCCCCGGAACGACGAGCTTCAACCTCGCGACCGCGACCGTCGCTTTGACCGCGGGCACGCCGTACGTGATCCGCGTCCAGCACTTCTCGTCGACTTCGACGAACTGGAAGCCGTACCACCTGCGCGTCAGCGGCCAAGCTCCGTCGAACGACACCTGCGCGACCGCCGTGGCGCTCACGCTCGGCGGCGCGCCGATCGCCGGCACGACGATCCTCGCGACGACCGACGGCACCTCGTCGTGCGACGCGAGCGGCCGTGACGTCTGGTACAAGGTCACGACTCCGAGCACCGGCGACATCTCGGTCACCACGTGCGGTTCGGCGATCGACACCGCGGTGGCGATCTACGCAACTTGCGGCGGCGCTCAAGTCGCGTGCAACGACGATTGCGGCGGCGCGCCTTGCGGCGGTCCGTCGTCCTGCTTGACGGCGACCGCGCAACCGGCCGGCACCTATCTGATCCGCGTGTCCGACAAGGGCATCGGTTCGGGCGGCGCGTTCAGCATCGCCGCGTCGTTCGTCGGTCCGACGCCGCCGAGCGGCGTGGGCGCGATCACGCCGAGCACGGTGCAAGGCGGGGCGACGGTCACGATGACCGTCACGGTCACGCCGGGCACGAACCCGACCAGCTCGGGCATCACGGTCACGGCGAACATGACCTCGCTCGGCGGCTCGTCGACGACCAGCCTCTTCGACGACGGCATCGCTCCGGACGTCACGGCGAACGACAACGTCTTCACCGTCAACCAAGTGGTCTCGAGCTGTCTGACCGACGGCCTCAAGACGATCGCCTTCACGATCCTCGACGCGCAAGCGCGTTCGGCGAACGGCTCGGCGACGGTGACCACCGGTTACTGCTCGTCGACCGCGACGGGCTTCGTCTGCGGCACGGACGAGTTCATCAGCAACACGAAGATCGGCACGATCAACAACACAACGGCGTGCGTCGCGGTCCCGGGCTACGAGGACTTCCACTGCACGCAGTCGACGAACGTGGCGCAAGGCAGCTCGGCGCTCATCACCGTCACGATCGGCACCTGGTTCTCGAGCGACTTGGTCACGGTCTACAGCGACTGGAACCACAACGGCGTCTTCACCGACTCCGGTGAGTCGACCGTGCTCAGCAACGGCGGCACGGCGATCTACACCGGCACGCTCAACGTGCCGTTCGGTGCCGCGCTCGGGAACACGCGCATGCGCGTGCGCCTGAACTTCAGCACCGCCCCGACCCCGTGCGGCTCGACGAGCTTCGGCAACATCGAGGACTACACCCTGGTCGTCGGACCTCCGGCCGCGCCCGGCAACGACCTGTGCTCGGGAGCTTTGCCCGCGACGTGCGGCGGGTCGGTGACGTCCGACACGACGCTCGCCACGGTCGACACCGCGCCGGCTTGCGGACCGGTGCTCACCGCTCCGGGCGTGTGGTACTCGGTCACCGGCACCGGCTTCGCCATGACGGCGACGACGTGTGATCCGGGCACGACCTACGACACGCGTCTGTCGGTGTTCTCCGGCACGTGCGGGTCGCTGGTCTGCGTCGGCGACAACGACGACGACGGCGTGTGCGTCTCGCCCGATCGTTCGACCGTTTCGTGGTCGAGCACCGCGGGTGTGACGTACTACTTGTTGGTCAGCGGCAACGGCTCGGCGGTCGGCACGGCGAAGCTCACGCTCACCTGCCCGAACTACTGCGCGTCGACCTCCACGGACATCACGTTCGAGAAGATCGGCCGTGTCGAGTTCGGCACGATCGACAACACGCCGGCACTGACGGCCAACGACAAGTACACGCTCTATCCGCTGTCGACTGCGGTCGCGCGGTGCGGCACCTACCCGATCAAGGTGACGGTGCCGGGTTCCTACATGGTCGACCGCTGCACCGTGTGGGTCGATTGGAACCAGAACCTCACGCTCAACGATTCGGGCGAGGTGTACCAGTTGAACGGCGGCCTCGGACCGGTGGACTCGCTCGGCGTGCCCACGACGACCAACAGCGTGACCGGTTACTTCAACGGCACGATCTCGGTCCCGTTCGGCGCGTCGCTCGGCAACGCGCGAGTGCGCGTCGGCATGGGCGACACTTCCGTCACGGCCGCTTTCTCGCAGACCAACCCGTGCGTGACGTTCACGTACGGCGAGGTCGAGGACTACGGCATCAGCGTCTCCACCGGCGGCACGACGTTCTACGCGGACGTCGACGGCGACGGCTTCGGTGATCCGAACGGAGCGACGGTCGTCGGCTGCACCGCGCCTCCGGGCTACGTGGCCAACTCCGGCGACCTCTGCCCGAACGATTCGGGCAAGGCGAATCCGGGTCAGTGCGGTTGCGGCATCGCCGACACCGACACCGACGCGGACGGCACGGCCGACTGCAACGACCTCTGCCCGACCGATCCGAACAAGATCGCTCCGGGTACGTGCGGTTGCGGCACGGCCGACACCGACACCGACTCCGACGGCACTCCGGACTGCAACGACCTCTGCCCGGCTGATCCGAACAAGATCGCTCCCGGCACGTGTGGTTGCGGCTTCGCCGACACCGATTCGGACTCCGACGGTACGCCTGACTGCAACGACGCCTGCGCGAACGATCCCTTCAAGATCGCTCCGGGCGCGTGCGGTTGCGGCATCGCCGACACCGATTCGGACAGCGACGGTACGCCTGACTGCAACGACGGCTGCGCGAGCGATCCGAACAAGATCACTCCGGGCCAATGCGGTTGCGGTGTGCCGGATACCGACAGCGACAGTGACGGCACCGCCGACTGCAACGACCTCTGCCCCGCCGATCCGAACAAGATCGCTCCGGGTCAATGTGGTTGCGGCTTCGCCGACACCGACACCGACAACGACGGCACCGCGGACTGCAACGACCTCTGCCCGACCGATCCGAACAAGATCGCGCCCGGCACCTGTGGTTGCGGCTTCATCGACAGCAACGCCGACACCGACGGTGACGGCACCATCGACTGCAGCGACGCTTGCCCGACCGATCCGAACAAGATCGCGCCGGGCATCTGTGGCTGCGGCGTCGCGGACGTCGACACCGACAGCGACGGCACCTTCGATTGCTTCGACGGTTGCGTGAGCGATCCGAACAAGATCGCTCCGGGTCAATGCGGTTGCGGCTTCGCCGACACCGACACCGACAGCGACGGCACCGCCGACTGCAACGACCTCTGCGCGAACGATCCGAACAAGATCGCTCCGGGTCAATGCGGTTGCGGCTTCGCCGACACCGACAGCGACAACGACGGTACGGCCGACTGCAACGACCTCTGCCCGACCGATTCCAACAAGATCGCTCCGGGTCAGTGTGGTTGCGGCTTCACCGACACCGACACCGACAATGACGGCACCGCCGACTGCGTCGATGGTTGCCCGAACGACGCGAACAAGGTCGCTCCGGGTCAATGTGGTTGCGGTACGGCCGACACCGACACCGACACCGACGGCATCGCCGACTGCAACGACAACTGCGACACCATCGCCAACCCGGGTCAGCAAGACTGCAACGGGAACGGCGTCGGTGACGCGTGCGACCTCGTGTCGAACTTCTCGCTCGACACGAACTCCAACACCATCCCGGACGATTGCGAGCAAGGTGTGGGCACGCCGTTCTGCTTCGGCGACGGAAGCCAGACTCCTTGCCCGTGCGGCAACTCCGGCGGTACCGGTGAAGGTTGCGCGAACTCGACCGGCAACGGCGCGTTGCTCTACAACCTCGGCGGCGCGAGCGTCGGCGCCGGCAACACCACGCTCTACGTGGTGCGCATGCCGGTCAACAAGTTCGGCTTGGTCTACATGGGCTCGTCCGATGCTCAGATCGGCGGAGCCGGTCTGCCGTTCAAGGACGGCTTGCGCTGCGTGAAGGGCTTCATCAAGCGCTTCGGCGCGCAATCGAGCGGAGCGACCGGTTCGTTCGTCCGCACGAACCCGGCGGCCGCGGCTCCGGCGCTGATCGTCGCGGGCTCCACCTGGTACTTCCAGGTCTGGCACCGTGACGTGCTCGCCAGCCCGTGCGGTACCTCGCAGAACTTGTCGAACGGCTTGAAGGTCGACTTCTTGCCCTGATCCCGACGGAAGACTCCCGAAATGCGGGGCGTCGCGCGTGTGCGCGGCGCCCCGCGCTGCTTGATGGCGCCTTCGCGGTGCGGTATCCACGGCGCGATGCGAGCGATGGTCCTCGAGTCGTCGCGCGGCGCGTTGGCGGGGCGCGAGCTCGAGCGTCCGCGGCCGGCCGCCGGCGAAGTGCTGATCGCCGTGCGCGCGTGCGCGGTGTGCCGCACCGATCTCCATCTCGTCGACGGCGACCTCGAACCGCGCGGACTGCCGCGCGTCCCCGGTCACGAAATCGTCGGCGACGTCGTCGAACGCGGGCCGGGCGCGGAGCGTTTCGCGGTCGGCGAGCGCATCGGCGTCGGTTGGCTGAGTAGCGTGTGCGGTCGTTGCGCGAGCTGTACGAGCGGCCGCGAGAACCTGCGCGCCGCCGCGCGCTTCACCGGCTACGACACCGACGGCGGCTTCGCCGAGTTCGTGCGCGTCGACGAGCGCTTCGCGTTTGCACTGCCGGAGAACTACGACTCGCTGCACGCCGCGCCGCTCCTCTGCGCCGGCGCGATCGGCTACCGCGCGTTGCGCGCGGCCGGCGACCCTGAGCGCCTCGGGCTCTGGGGCTTCGGCGCCGCCGCGCATCTCGTCCTGCAGCTCGCGCGGCACGAAGGCCGGCGCGTCTTCGCGTTCACGCGGCCGGGCGATCGAGCGGCGCAAGCGCTTGCTCGTTCGCTCGGCGCGGAATGGGCGGGTTCGTCGCTCGAGCTCGCGCCGTCGGAGCTCGACGCGGCGTTGCTCTTCGCGCCGGTGGGGGAGCTCGTCCCGCGCGCGCTCGCGCAAGTCGCGCGCGGCGGCACCGTCGTGTGCGCGGGCATCCACATGAGCGACATCCCGTCGTTCCCGTACTCGTTGCTGTGGGGCGAGCGCGTGTTGCGTTCGATCGCGAACCTGACGCGGCGCGACGGCGAGGAATTCCTCGCGCTCGCCGCGCGCGTGCCGTTGCGCGTCGAGCCCGTGCCCTACGCGCTCGCCGTCGCGAACGTCGCGCTCGACGACTTGCGCGCGGGGCGGATCGCGGGAGCCGCGGTCCTGTTGCCCTGAAACGACCGGACCTTTTCGGTCGAGTCTCCGAAGCACGCGCGTCGTCGCGCCGCTTCGCGTCGAACTCGGTCTTCACGTCCCGTTCATCGACGACACGACGATGCGCGTGCTGCTCGCGCCCGCGCCGGAGCACGGATCGAAGCACGAACGGGTTCGAACCCGCACACGCTCGGTCCGGCGCGGCGGAGGAGGCTCCGTCAACGCACGGTGCGTCGCGTCGAGCGCGCGAAACCGCGCGGCTCGGGACGCTTGCACGTTCCGATCACGACCGAAAAGCGACGAGCGACGAACCGAACCCTCGCTCGGTTCCGTCGATTCCCGTCGTCGTACAGCACGCGGCGTCGCGTATTGGTTCGACGATTTCGCGAATCCGTCCGCGGCCGCCGCCGCGGAGAGACAAGGCCTCAACTAGAATTTTCGGCCTCGTCTCGTCGGAGCCGCGCTCGCACGCGGAGACGGCGAGTTGCTTCGCTAGCGCAGGTTCATGGAAGGGGTTCGTCATGGATTCGATTCGTTGGTTGGCTGGCTTCGTACTCACCGGTGCAGTCGCCGCGCAAGGGCGCGAATGCGAGCCGTGCGGCACCGACATCCGTTACGGCGGCACGTATGAGGTCGCGACGCACACGCTGCACGCGACGTCTCCGACGATCGACGGAGCGAAGTTCACCATCGGCGGCGTCGTCTACGCGAACACCTGCCCGACCAATCAGTTCGCGCCGCTGCTCTCGGGCTCGACGGTGATCGACGACGGCGAGGTCCCGTCGACGAATGCGCCCGCGCCGACGATGGGCTTCAACCAGAGCTACCGCATCACCGCGTTCGAGATCTCGTACTGCACGCGCGAGCTGCAGCTCGCGTCCGGCGGTCCGGGCGCGACGGTGCGCGTGCGCTTCTTCCAGGACTACGACGATTGCCAATCGCTCGCCGCGGCCGGCGCGCCGATCGCCGACTTCACGTTGACCGGCCTGCCCGCGTCGAACCAGCTCGGCAAGCTCGTCTGCTACACCGTCACCGTCGATCTCGCCGGCGGCTCGGAGTTCTGCATGCGCGGCGACGCCGACGGCGTGTGGACCGGCGCGCCGAACGCCGACGGCTTCGGTTATGCGCTCTCGATGCCGAACCAGACGGGCACGACGCTCGCGACCGTCGGCGGCTTCGTGATCGCGGGCGACCTCGCGCAACCCGGCTTCTGTCCGATCGGCGACGGCACCGTCTTCAAGAACCCGGGCAACCTCGGCACCGGGCTCGGCAACGACGACGTTTACTACCGCGAAGGTTCGAGCACACAGACCAGCGGTTGCCAAGGCCTGCTCGGTGATCCGTACGGCGGTTTCTACTTGCGCGTTACTGCGGCGCTCGGCGATTGCTCGTGCGCGCCGAACGACGCGGACCAGGATGGAACGAGCGACTGTGCCGACGGCTGCCCGCTCGACGCGGCGAAGGTGTTGCCCGGCGCGTGCGGTTGCGGCGTCGCGGAAACCGACAGCGACGGCGACGGCGTGCCGAACTGCATCGACGGTTGTCCGAACGATGCGTTGAAGACGAGCCCCGGCACCTGCGGCTGCGGCATCGCCGACACCGACAGCGACGGCGACGGCGTCGCGAACTGCATCGACGGTTGCCCGAACGACGCGAACAAGACCAACCCGGGAGCCTGCGGCTGCGGCATCGCGGACACCGACTCCGACGGCGACGGCGTGCCGAATTGCTTCGACGGTTGCCCGAACGATCCGACCAAGTCCAATCCCGGCGCGTGCGGTTGCGGCAACCCCGACACCGACAACGACGGCGACGGCGTCGCGAACTGCATCGACGGTTGCCCTGCCGATCCGGGCAAGATCGCGGCGGGCCAATGCGGTTGCGGCAATCCCGACACCGACAGCGACGGCGACGGCGTCGCGAACTGCGTCGACGGTTGCCCGAGCGATCCGGGCAAGACCGCACCCGGTCAATGCGGTTGCGGCGTCGCCGACACCGACACCGACAACGACGGCATCGCGAACTGCCTCGACGGCTGTCCGACCGATCCGTTCAAGATCGCGCCCGGCAACTGCGGTTGCGGAGTGTCCGACGCGGACGTCGACGGTGACGGGCTCGCGACGTGCGTCGACAACTGCCCGCCGATCTTCAATCCGCTGCAGCAGGACTGCGACGGCGACGGCGTCGGCGATGCGTGCGAGCTCGCGACCTCGAGCTTCGACGTCGACGCCGACGGTCAACCCGACGAATGTCGCCCCGGCACCGGCACGTCCGTGTGCTTCGGCGACGGCACCGGCAAGCCGTGTCCGTGCGGCAACGTCGGCGGCCACGGCGAAGGTTGCCGCAACACGTCGGGCAAGGGCGCGTTGCTCTACAACTTCGGCGGAGCGAGCGTCTCCGCGCACGACACCGCGATCTACGTGATCCACGTGCCGAGCAACAAGTTCGGGCTCGTCTACACGGGCACCGGTCTGGTCGGCGGCGGCACCGGCGTGGTGTTCGGCGACGGCTTGCGCTGCGTCGGCGGCTCGACCAAGCGCTTCACCGTGCAGAACTCGGGGCCGGTCGGAGTGTTCACGTTGATCAACCCGGTGAGCCTCGCTTCCGCGCAGCTCCAGCCGGGCACGACGTGGTACTTCCAGGCGTGGTTCCGCGACAGCATCTCGAGCCCGTGCTCGAAGGCGATCAACCTCTCGAACGCGTTCCAGATCGACTTCGTCAACTGACGAGCTGTCAGCGCGTCATCATCAAATACGTGAAGAGCCCCTTGGCGACGAGCTCGCCACCCTGGGCGACTTCGACGTCGATCAACGCGATCGTGCGGCCCAGCTTCACGAGCTTCGCGTCGGCGACGAGCACTCCGCCGTCGACCGTCGCGGCGCGCAGGAAGTTGAGCTTGAACTCGATGCTGGTCATCGACTGACCGTCGTCGAGATCCGGATGGACGAGCCACACCGCCGTCGTGTCGGCGAGCGTCGCGATCACACCGCCGTGCAGACGGCCTTCTTGCTGCACGAACTCTTGCTTCGGCGGGAGCTCGATGCGCGCGCTCGCGGACGTTCGTTCGCGCAAGACGAAGCCGAAGAACGCGCCGACCGGCGCGCGCCCGAAACGCTCTTCGCGCTCGCGCGTCACGTCCGCTCTTCTCCGCGCGAGACGACGACGGCGGCGACGAGATCGCCGGTGACGTTGAGTGTCGTGCGGCACATGTCGAGGAAGCCGTTGACGCCGACGATGATCCCGACGCCCTCGACCGGCACGCCGATCATGCCGAGGATCAACGCGATCACCGGCAGCGAACCCGACGGCACGCCCGCGGTTCCGATGCCGCCGAGCACGCAGACGGCGACGACCATCAGCTGTTGCGAGATCGCGAGCTCGACGCCGTAGAACTGCGCGAGGAAGAGCACGGTCACGCCCTCGAACAGCGCGGTGCCGTTCTGGTTCGCGGTCGAGCCGAGCGTCAACACGAAGCGACTGACGTGCGGCGGCAACTTCAGGCGTTCTTCGGCGACGCGTAGCGCGGTCGGCAACGTCGCGTTCGACGACGCGGTCGAGAACGCGGTGACCATCGCGTCCTGCACGCTCCTGAAGAAAAAGACCGGGCTCATCTTCCCGAGGAACTTCAACGCGAGCGAGTAGACGACGAACTGGTGCAGCGCGAGCCCGAGCAGCACGACGCCGACGTAGCCGGCGAGCAACGAGAGGATCTCGTACCCGAGCTGCGCGGTCAGCGTGAACATCAGCGCGAACACGCCGACGGGCGCGAAGCCGATCACCAGCGCGATCAGCTTCATCATCACTTCGTACAGGCCCTCGAGCGCGTCGCGCAGCGCATCGACCTTCGCGCTCTTCGTCAGCACCATGCCGACGCCGAAGAACAGCGCGAACACCATCAACGCGAGGTAGTCGCCGTTGGCGGTCGCCTTGATCGCGTTGTCGGGCACCATCTGAACGAACAGTTCGACGCCGGTCTTCACGGGGCCCGTGCCGGTGACCGACGCCGCGCGCTCGGCCGCGCCGGCGAGCATCCGCGCGCGCAACGCGTCGTCGACGCCGGCGCCGGGTTGGAAGAGCTCGACCAGGACGACGCCGAGCACGACCGCGATCGCCGAGACGGTGATCGTGTACGCGAGCGTCTTCAAGCCCAGGCGCCCGAGGCTCTTCATGTCGCGCAAGCCCGCGATGCCGAGCGCCAACGCCGCGAAGAGCAGCGGCGCGACCAACATGAAGAGCAGGCGCAGGAAGACTTGGCCGATCGGCCCGATGACGTAGCGGATCGCGCCGGCGAGCCAGCGTTGTTCGCTCGTCATCGTCGCCGCGTCGACGCCGGCGGTCGGACCGATCAGTTTGAACGCGAGCGCGCCGAGCGCCGCGCCGACGATCGCGGCGAGCAGGACGCGCTTGGAGAGCGACGAACTCATCGCGGCGGAGTATGGCGGCTCGGCGGACACGAATCCACGGCGAGTTCGGCGTCGTAGTAGACTCGCGCGCCCATGTCGATCGCCTCATGCGTCGCGAGTGCGAGCCTCGTTCTCTTCGCGGTCGCGTGCGCGGCGACCGAGCAGCGTGCCGCAGACGCGCGGTGGAACTACGAGGTCGTGGTCCGCGCCGACGAACTCGTGCTCGAAGCGCGCATTCCGCCCGGCGGAGCACTGAACCTCTCCGTCGCCCCCGCAGCGCGGCGTTTCGTGCGGGAGGTCGAAGACGAACGCGGCGCGCCGCTCTTCGCGGTCGACGGCGCATGGCGACTTCCGAGGTCTTCCGCGCCACGGACCGTGCGTTGGCGCTTCGCAGCTCGCGAAGCCGCTCGCTCGCTCGACGACGTCGATCTCGCCGCCGTGCGAGGCAACGCGATCGTCGCGTCGCTCTCTGCGTTCCTGTTGCACGACTCGGCCAACTGGGGCGACGGGAGCTTCAGGCTCGCCGTGCTGGAGACGGCCCCCCAGAAGTTCGTGTGCGCCTCGCCTGATCCGGACGACTTGGTCGGCGAGCTCGCGAGTCTCGACGGCCCGGTGCCTTGCGCGTTCGGTGAGATCATTCCGATTCCCACCGGAATGGACGGCGTCGTCATCGCGCCGCTGATGGCGGTGAGGCTCGGCGAACTCGCCGGGATCGATGACTGGGCCTCGGCCGCGATGAACGAGGTCGAGACGTATCTCGGCAGGCGTCCTGTGCGCCGCCTCTTGCTGCTCCTCGCGCCGCGCGGAACGCACGGCATCGGTTCGGGTCGTACGCTCGGCAACGGCGCCGCTTCGATCTACGTCAGTGTCGGCACCGCGACGACGGACGTGGAGTTCGAACGCGATTGGGTTCTGACCCACGAGATGATTCACCTCGCGCTGCCGTCGCTGCCGCCGCAACAAGAGTGGCTCGAAGAGGGGAGCGCGACGTACCTCGAGCCGCTGCTCCGCGCGCGCGCCGGTCGCCTCGCCGAGAACGAAGTGTGGCGCGCGCTGCTCGACGAGTACGACCAAGGCTTGCCGGAAGCGGACGACGCCGGCCTCGATCGCACGCGCACCTGGGGCCGCACGTACTACGGCGGCGCGATCTTCTGTCTGCTCGCCGACGTCGAGATCCGCGCGCGCACGCGCAACGCGAAGTCGTTGCGCGACGTGTTCGTCGCGGTGCTCGCCGAAGAGGGGAACCTCACGCGTGCGAGTTCGATCGAGCGCGTGATCGAGATCGGCGATCGCGCGACGGGGACCAACGTACTCGCCGAGCTCTACGCGCGGATGGGCAACGCGGCGGAGCCGAAGGAGCTCGGTTCCTTGTGGCGCGACCTCGGCGTCGCCCTCGACGGCGACAAGGTCGTGTTCGACGACACGGCGCCGCTCGCGTTCGTGCGGCGCGAGCTCATTCTCGGCGCGCGCTGAGCGACCTCGCGAAATCCGGCGCGGACCGCGGCATCCAACGCCCCGTCGCGCCCGTAGAGTGCGTCGCGCCCCCGTTCCGACCCCAGGAGTTCCCATGGCCTCGTCCAGCTCGCCCGCCGCCCCGTCCCTCTTCGCCCGCGCTCGCGGGACCGGTCTTTCGCTTGCGAGCGGACTCGCGTGGATCGCGCCGTTGCTCGCGCGCATCATCATCGGGCTCGTGTTCGTGCACAGTGGCTGGGGCAAGCTCCACAACCTCGACAAAGTGGTCGAGTACTTTCGAGGCCTCGGCATCCCCGCGCCGGAGCTCCAAGCTCCGTTCGCCGCCGCGATGGAGTTCGGTTGCGGACTGCTCGTTCTCATCGGCCTCTTCACGCGCCTCGCGTCGATTCCGCTGATGGTGATCATGGTCGTCGCGCTGAAGACTGCGTATGGCGACCAGCTCGGCAAGACCGAGGGTGCGATCGACTTCCTCAACGAGCTCTTCGGCCTCAGCGAATTCCTCTACATCGCACTGCTGGCGTACCTCGCGCTCTTCGGCGCGGGCGCGCTCTCGCTCGATCGCGCGTTCTTCGGACGCACGAACGAGCGCCGAACCGCGTAGCTAGGAACCCTTCGCGCGCGCGACGAGGGCTTCGAAGCGCGCGTCCTTGCGCAGCGCGTCGAACTCCGCAGCCTCGAGCAACTTCGCCGGCTCCGGATGCTCGCGTCGCAACGCTTCGTCGAGCTCCTTCAACGCTCCGTCGACGTCCCCAAGCGCCGCGCGACAGCGCGCGATGCGGCCGTCCATGCGCGCGTCGCCGCGACCGGAGGCGCGTGCGCGAACGAGGTTCGCGAGCGCGTCGCCATAGCGGCCCGTGTCGGTCTGCGCTTCGCCGAGCGAGCGCGCGATCTCGAGATCGTCGGGCGCGAGTTCGCGCGCCGCGAGCAGCGGCTCCAGTGCCTCGCCCGTCCGTCCGAGCCGGGTCAACGCGAGCCCGAGCGCCTGCAACGACCGCGGCTCCGGCGAGCCCAACTTGCGCGCGAGCTCGAGGTGCGGCAACGCTTCTTCGGTCCGTCGCGTGAACAGCAGCGCCGTGCCGAGTCGCGCTTGCACGACCGCGTCCTCCGCGCGTCGCAGGGCGAGCGCGCCGTACTCGTTCGCGACGCGGGGCCAATCCTCCGCGTACCACGCGCGTCGCGCGCTCTCGATCGGATCCGCCGCCGGCTGCGGAGTCGTCGGCGCCGCGCGCCAGTCGTACTCCATCCGTCGCGCGGCGCGCACCGCGCACTCGGGTCCGAGCAAGCGCTCGACGAGGTGCAGCGCTCCGTCGATCCCCGCCGAAATGCCCGCGGCCGTCAGGATGTGTCCGTTGTCGGTGAAGCGCCGGTCCGCGTGAACGCGCGCCTTCGGGGCCGCCTCGCGAAGCCAGCCGATCGCGCTCCAGTGCGTGGTCGCGTCGAGCCCGTCGAGGAAGCCCGCGCTCGCGAGCGAGAACGCGCCGTTGCACACGCTGAAGGCGACTTCGGCCTTCGGCACGCGCTCGCGGATGAAGCGGGCGAGCGGCGTATCGCCGTCGAGGCACGCGACCTCGCCGCCGGGGATCACGAGGATGTCGCACGGCGGACTCGAATCGACCGAGAAGTCGGGCACGACTTGGACGCCGTTCAATGTGCGCACCACGTGCGTCGTCACGCCGACGGTGAAGACGCGCAGCGGTGCGTCCCAGCCCTGTGCTTGCGTGAAGACCTCGACCGGACCCGCGAAGTCGAGCAACTCGACGCCTTCGAAGACGAGCACCGCGACGTTGCGCCGTCGGCCGTGGTCCGGGCTCGCCTGGAACTCCGCCGCGGTCGCGCCGTCCTGCGCACGGCCGTCGAGAGCGAGTCCGACGACGACGATCGCGGCCACCAGTCCGTTGCGAGCTCCGAGGACGATCCGATTCATGCTTCGTTCTCCCTGCCTGTGGCGCGATCGAGACAGGCGTTCGCGTTCCGGTCGATCGAACCCGACGACTGTTATCCGGTCTTCGAGGATTCGCGTCTCAGTCCGCAGGCTCGAGCGGGATCTCGCTCGTCGGCGCGAGCGCCGCGCGCGTCGGCAGCGAGAGCGCGAGGAAGTGCAGCGCCTTCTCCGCCGTCAACCGATAGCCGGTCAACTTGCCGCCGTAGATCGCGACGAAGTGCGGGCGTTGCGGCGTGTCGAAGACGAAGTGCACTTCGCGCGGACGGTCGAACGCCTTCGAGCTCGCGAACGGCAGCACGCGCGCGCCGGCCCACGAGTCGAGCAGCTTCGGCGTACGGCTCGGGAAGTAGCGCGCGAACGTCGCGAGCAAGTAGTCGATCTCCTCGCGCGTCGGCTTCAGGTCCGCCGGCTTGCCGCGGTACGGCGTCTCGGTCGTGCCGACCAACGTGTGGCCCTTCCACGGAATGTGGAACACCGCGCGGCCGTCGGTCGCTTCGGTGTAGTAGATGCCGCGTTCGAGCGCGCCGTCGAGCTCGAGGTGCGTGCCCGCGACCAACTCGACGCGCGGCCGCGGCGGGATCGGACGCAGCCGGCCCGAGACTTCGTCGACCCACGGACCGGCCGCGTTGACGACGCAGTTCGCGGAGAGCGTGCGTTCGCCGCGCGCGTCGCGAACGTCGAGGATCCAACGCTCGTCCTCGCGCCGTCCCGCGACCAAGCTCGCGCCGACTTCGATCGTCGCGCCGAGACGCCGCGCCGACGCCGCGACCGCGCGCACCAACGCCGCGTCGTCGGTTTGACCGTCGTGATAACGGAAGACGGCTTCGAGCCCGCGCGTCTCGAGCCCGTCGAGCGCGTTCCACTCGCGCCGCGGCAGACGTTGGAAGAGCGCCTCGCGCTTCAAGTTCCCGAGCGTTGCGTAGAGCGTCAGCCCCGCGCGGATCTGCCACGGTCGGCGTCGGCCGCCGGAGTAGATCGGGAGGAAGAAGGGGACGAGCTGGACGAGCTTCGGCGCGAGTTGGAGCAACAGCGCGCGTTCGGCGAGCGACTCGCGCACGAGTTGCCATTGACCGCTCTCGAGATAACGCAGCCCGCCGTGGATCAACTTCGACGAACGCGACGACGTGCCGGCGGCGAGCGCGCGTTCCTCGAGCAGCAACGTGCGTTGTCCCGCCGCCGCCGCCGCTTGCGCGACGCCGACGCCGTGGATGCCGCCGCCGACGACGACGAGATCGAAATCGGGCTCGGCGCTCACGCGAGTTCCCGCGCGAGCTTGGCGATGTCGAACGTCTCGACCAGCTCGACCCCGCGCTCGGCGAGCGCTCTCGCGGTCGCGCCGTCGCCGACTTCGTAGACCGCGACGCGCGCGCCGGGATGGGTCAGCTCGCCGTTCAGCGGCAGACCGTCGAGGTCGCAGAAGACGAACTCGGGCGCGAGCGCGCGCACGCTGCGATCGTCGCGTTCGCTCCAACGATCGAACACCGCGCCAACCTCGAGTTTCGTCGCCTTGCGCGCCGCGAGCAGCGCCGGCAACGAGAACGAGATCAACGTCGCGCGCTCTCCGAGCGGCGCGAGCGTCGCGAGCACGCGCTCGAGCACCACGTCGATCCCGAAATGATCCAACGCCTGACGCTTGAGCTCGACGAACACGCGCACGTCGGGATGCGCGCCGAGCAACGTCACGAGGTCGGCGAGCGGCGTGACGCGCTCGCGCGAGAAGCGCGCGCCGAACTTCGACGGGTACGCGGCGGCGATGCAGCCGAGTTCGAGCTCGGTGCGCTCGTGCAGCGGTCCGCGCAGGCCGGTCAAGCGCTCGAGCCCGCGATCGTGGAACAGGAACGGCACGCCGTCGTGGC
This sequence comes from Planctomycetota bacterium, assembly GCA_021413885.1. Lineage (GTDB taxonomy): Bacteria > Planctomycetota > UBA1135 > UBA1135 > JACRIN01. The sequence goes on along the minus strand of JAIOPM010000057.1, from coordinate 123,623 downwards.
TGAGCAACACGTCGGTTTCGACCCAACGCGCTCCGGCCTCGATCGCGGCGGTGTACGCGGCGAGCGTGTTCTCCGGGAAGTGCGCGGCGAGACCGCGGTGGGCGACGAGCTCGGGACGACGCATCGCGGAAGGAGCCTAACCATCGACCGGCGCGAGGCCCAAACCCGAGTTGACAAGCGCGCGCCGATCCGGCCCCCTCTGCGGCATGGGAGCGACGCGCCGTCGGTGGAGCGGTCGAGCGGTCGGGCTCGTGAGCGCCGTCGCGATCGTCGGCGGTCTCGTGACCTGGGGCGTCGAGCCCGCGAGTGCGAACGCGAACGTTCTCTCGCGCGTCGTCGGCTCGCTCGGCGACCTCGTCGCGCCGGCGTCGACGCTCGCGATCCTCGCACTCGGCGCGTTGATCGTGATCGTGTCGGGCGGCATCGATCTGTCGGTGGGCGCGGTGTTCGCTCTCGCGGCCGTCGCGTCGACGGACGTCGTCGAGCGGCTCGATGTCGGCGCCGCGCCCGAGCGCGTGGTTCCGATCGCGCTCGGCGTCGCGTTGGGAATCGGCGCGCTGTGCGGGCTCGTCAACGGACTCCTGATCGGCGGTTTGCGACTGCGCCCGGCCCTCGCCACGTTCGCGACGTTCGCCGTCTTCCGCGGCGTCGCGGTGACTTGCTTCGCGGAACCGTCTTCGCCGAGCGCGCTGCTGCGCGTGTTCTCCGACGCCGGCTTCGAGCTCGCGAACTTCGACGTGTCCATCCAACCGGCGCCGCTCGCGATCGCGCTCACGGTTCTCGTGCTCGCTTGGCTCTTCCTCGCGCGCACCGTTCCGGGCCGCGAGCTGATCGCGGTTGGGAGCAACGCGGAAGCCGCGCGCCACGCCGGCCTCGCGGTGCGACGCATCAACGGCGGAGCGTACGTGCTCGCCGGCCTCGCGGCGGGACTCGCCGCGTTCGTCGCGACCGGAGCGCGCGGCGCGCCGCCGTTCGTCGCGAGTCCGGACACGGAACTCGCGGTGCTCGCCGCGGCGCTGCTCGGCGGCGCGAGCCTCGCCGGCGGCCGCGGAAGTCCGCTCAGTGTCGTCCTCGGCGCGTTGCTGCTCGCGCTGATCCAACGCGGCGTCGAAGTCCTCGCCCGGTTCGACGTTCCGAGGGAAGCGTCGACGCCGGTCCTCGGTCTCGTGCTGCTGGTCGCGCTCGTGCTCGATCGACGTGCGACGACAAGCCGAGAGCGTTGAATGCGCCATCCGAAAACGCGCGCGGCGCGTAGGGCTTCGCGATGAGCGCTTCCGAGATCGCTTTCGTCGCCGGCGCGACCGGGTACACCGGGCGCAACGTCGTGAAGGAGCTCCGCGCGCGCGGCGTGCGCACGGTCGCTCACGTCCGGCGCGAGTCGAAGGAGTTCGAGCGTTGGCGGCGCGCGTTCACCGAACTCGGCGCCGAAATCGATTCGACGCCGTGGGGGAGCGGCGCGATCGAGGCGCGGCTCGCGGAACTCCGGCCGACGAAAGTCTTCGCGCTGCTCGGCACGACGTGGGCGCGCGCGCGGCGCGAAGCGATGGCGGCGACCGGCGCGAAGCCGAGCTACGCGACCGTCGACGTCGCGCTGACGACCGAACTCGTGCGCGCGACCAAGCTCGTCCCCGTCGCGCCGCGTTTCGTCTGCCTCTCGTCGATCGGCACGCGGCCCGGCACGCGCAATCCGTACCGCGAGACGCGTTGGCGGATCGAGACCGCGGTGCGCGAGGCGCTCGCGGACTGGACGATCGTGCGGCCCAGCTACATCACCGGGCCCGATCGCGAGGAACGTCGCGTCGGAGAGACCGTCGGCGCGGCGGTCGGCGATCGCGTGCTCGCGGTGCTCGGTGCGTTCGGCGCGACGCATTGGCGCGAGCGCTATCGTTCGATCACCGGGCCGGATCTCGCGCGAGCCTTGGTGCGCCTCGCGTTCGACGACACCGCGCGCGGTCGAGTGATCCACGCCGAAGAGTTGCGTTAGGCCGCGCGGCGGAGCACGCTCTCGTCGTGACCGCGCCGCGCGTCGAGTTCCGTTGGGTCGACAAGTCGTTCGGCGGCGTGCGCGCGCTCGCCGAAGTTTCGCTGACCGTGGTCGCCGGCGAGGTGCACGCGTGGCTCGGCGAGAGCGGCGCGGGCAAGTCGACACTCGCGCGGATCCTCGCGGGCGATGTGCGCGCCGAGCGCGGCGAGCTGCGGCTCGACGGCGAGGTCGTGCGTTTCGCGTCGCCGGCCGAGGCGCTCGCGGCGGGCGTCGCGTGGGTCGCGCAGGAGCCTGGGGATTGCGCGGAGCTCTCGGTCGCCGAGAGCGTCACGCTCGGCCGTGCGCCGCACTTCCTCGGACTCGTCTCGCGCTCGCGCGCGAACATGCGCGCCCGAGACGCGTTGTCGGCGCTCGGCGTCGAGCTCGATCCGCGCCGCGTGCTGCGCGAACTCTCGCGCGCCGAACGGCAGCTCGTCGCGCTCGCGGCGGCGCTCGACCGCGACCCGCGCGTCTTGATCCTCGACGAGCCGACGGAACGACTCGATGATCGCACGGCGACGGCGCTGCGCGAGCGCATTCGCGAGCTCGCTCGCAGAGGAACGAGCGTGATCTGGAGCACTCGTCACGCGTCGGAAGCGCGCGAGCTCGCCGATCACGTCAGCGTTCTGCGCGACGGACGGCTCGTGCATTCGTTCAAACGCGGTGACGCCGACGACAAGACGTTGGTCGCGGCGATGCTCGGCCGTTCGCTCGCACCCGCGCGGAGAACGAGCGTCGACGCCGACGCGCCGGTCGCGCTCGCGGTCGAAGGCCTGTCGTCGCACGGGCAATTCGAAGGCGCGCACTTCGAAGCGCGCGCGAGCGAGATCGTCGCGCTCGGGGAGAACGGCGGCGCAGTGCTCGCGGTGCTCGCCGGTGTCGACGAGCGAGCACGCGGTGCCGTCACCGTCGACGGCCGGAGCGTGAAGCTTGGGCGCGTCGCGCGCGCGATCGAACACGGCCTCGTCTTCGTGCCCGCCGACCTCGAGCGCGACGGGCTCGTCGCAAACCTTGGCGTGCGCGAGAACTGGTCGCTCGGGATCGCGCGACGGTTCACGACGCTCGGATGGAGCTCACGAACTCGCGCCACGCAAGCCGCGACCGCGTCTCTCGCACGTTTGCGCGTGCACCGCGCGTCGCTCGAAGCTCCGATCACGACCTTGTCCGCCGGCGAGCGACGCAAGCTCGCGTTCTGCCGCGCGCTCGAACGCGACGTGCGCGTGCTCCTGCTCGACCGGCCGACGCGCGGCGTCGACGTCGCGACGCGGGTCGAGCTCCACGAGCTCGTCCGCGCCGTCGCCGCGAGCGGTCGCGCCGTCCTCTTCACGCCGACGGACGACTCGGAACTCCGCGAACTCGCGACGCGCGAACAGGTCAGCGCCGCAGTCTGAGCTTCGGCCGTTCGACCTCGTCGACCGCGGTGACGAACGTCTGCCAATCGGCGTAGAGCTCCTTCGCGATCAGGAACGACGGCAACGCGAGTTGACGCCGCACGATCCAGACGCGCGCGGTCCCCTCGCGTTCGGTGGTGAGCGTGTAGGTCCCGCTCTCGAACTCGAGGTTGGAACTCGGGCCGTCGCCGTCGAGCTCGAAGCCTTCGGGTAACTCGATGCGCGCTTCGCCGCGCAACACGATCGCATTGTCGAGGTGGTAGGGGAGTCGGCGCGCGCCTTCGCCGCCGGTCAACTGCGTTCCGAGGTGCAACGGCGGCAGCGGGAAACGCGCGGCGAGCTCGCCGCCGGTCTCGTCGAGGAAGCGCTTGACCTTGCCCTTGACCACGATCGTGAGCGGCGCGTCGGCCGAGTCGAGGCCTTCGAACTCGAAGCTCGCGAGGTCGAAACCCGGCGCGATGCCGGAGCCGATTTGCGCGGCGACGCGTTTGCGTTGCGCGTCCGGCAGATCGCGCAGGCCTTCCTTCTGCGCGAAGCCGGCGTTGCCGCTGAAGCCGAGGCGCATCTCGACCTCGGCGGAACGATCGGCGGCGACGCGCGCGACGAGCTCGAGCGTCTGACCGACGCGCTCGATCAACGGTAGCGCGGGCGTCAGGAGGAAACGCTTCGACCGCGTCGCGAAACACTCGGCGCGCGGCGCGTTGCCGAGCAACGTGCCGTACGGCAACGTCTGCGACGACGGATCGCACCACGCCTCGGGCCCGTCCTTCGGGCGCACGACGACGAGCATCCGTCCGAGCCAACGACTTTCGTCGTAGAACTCCTCGTTCGCGTCGAGGTCGGCGTCGGGCGCGACGTCGCGCGAGAAGACGACTTCGTGCTCGATCCCGACGGCGTCGAGCAACGCGGAGTAGAGCCACACCGGATTGCCTTCGCGCGTGAGCAACGCGACGGTCGCCGACGCGAACGTGCGCGGGTTGCGCTTGTCGAGGTTCTTCGCGACCCACGCGAAGAGAGTCTTGGCTTGCGCATTCTCGCCGACGACTCCCGCGATCGCTCCTCGCGCCGCGGCTTCGAGCGGCGGCGTGACGCGCGTGCTCACGGAGGCGAGCGCCGCGAGCGAAGCCGCGAGACGCTCGCGATTCGGCGCGACGCCGAACTCGACGTTCGGCAAGAAGTGTTCGGGCGACGGCGCGCCGGGCTCGAGCGCGACGCGCGCCGCGTCGTGGGACTCGAACGTCCAGCGGCGCGTGCCGTCGGAGGAGCTCTCGACCCCTTCGTCGACGGCGGCGAGCTCGCCGAAGTGACGGCGCGCGATCACGGGCTCGAGCGTGCGCGGCGCGACGACCTCGTAGTGCGAGACGTGGAACGGCTCGTCCACCGACGCGAACGACCAACGCGGCAAGTGCACGCCGCCGTCGGCCGACGGCGCGCCGGATTCGAGCGTCACCGTCTCGATGAAGTCGCCGGGCTCGAGCGACGGCATCACGTACTCGCCGTTGGACTCGATCGGTTCGATCTCGCGGCCGTCGCTCTTGTGCGTCACGACCTTCAGGACTTCGCCGCCGAAGCGTTGCGTGCCTTGCGCTTCGCACGCCGCGAGGTCGCGCACGTGCAGGATCGTGTGGACGAGCGCTTCGAAGCCGCCGTCGGCGAATACGGTTGTTCCCGACCAATCGAGCACGCGCACGACCGATTCGTTCCAGCGCGCCGGGTCGTAGCTCGCGTAGATCCGCGCGGACCGCGCGGCGATCTCCTGCTCGCGCGCGGCGATCGGACCGAGCGGACTTCCGGCGGCGAGCGCCGCGAGCCCGCGCCGCGCCGCGCGGTTCGAGGGTTCGAGCGCGAGGACGTGTTCGAGTGCGGCGCGTTCGGCGGAGTCGTCGCGACGTCGGTGCGCGAGCTCGGCGCGCTTGGTCCACGGTGCGGCCGAGAACGGCAGGAGTGCGGCGGCGTCGGCGAGCACGCGCTCGGCTTCGTCGAGCCGCTCGAGATCGACGAGCAAGTCCGCAAGCTCGAGCATCGGCTGCGCGTTGCCCGCGCGCGCGATGCGCAGGCGTTGCCACGCTTCCGCTTCGGCGACGAGGCCGAGGCTCTGCGCGCGGCCTGCGAGTTCAGCCAGGCGCGGTTGATTCGCGCCGTTCGCTTTCACGCCGCGCACGAGCGCGAGGTAGGCGCTGGTGGCGCGGCCCGCGCCGTCGAGGTGTTCCGCGGCGCGGCCGTAACTCGCGTACGAAGGTGTCGGCGCTTCGAAGAGGTGATCGACCGCGCGTTCGGCGTGCACGGCGAGGCCGAGCTTCGCGTAGATGCGCTCGAGCTCGAACCACGCTTCCTCGCGCGCCGGAGCGGCGGCGCCGAGCGCGTTCAACTTCGCGAGCGCGTCCTCGTCCTTGTCCTCGGTCGCGAGCCGGCGCGCGAGTTCGAGGCCGGCGCGGTAGCTTTGCGGATCGAGTTCGATCGACTTCGTGTAGAGCTCACGCGCGCGGTTGCGCCGCCACGCGTCCGGCAAATGCGGCGCGTCGCGCACGACGGTGCCGAGCAACGAAGCGATCGTCGCGTCGTCGGGCGCCGCGGCGTACGCGGCTTCCGCGCGCGCAAGTCCGAGTGCGGCGCGTCCGTCGAGCACCAACGCGATGCCGAGCACCGCGTCGGTGCACGGGCCGTGCGCACCGAGCGCGTCCACGAGCGCAACCGAATCGGTCGCGCGCGCGTCGGCGCCGGTCGGAGCTCGCACGTCGTCGTAGTTCCGCGCGTCGGCGCGGGACGGTTGCACGAGCCCGGCGAGCGGCTCGCCGTCGACGTCGAGCAGACGCACGGCGAACGTTGCTTCGCTCGCGGTCTCGACCGAGAGCACGAGCACGTTCGCGCCGCGCGCGACGCGCACCGGCGCGAGCTCGAGCGCCGACCGCGGCGCCGCGCGGAAGTCGACGCGGCCGCTCTCGGCTCCGTTGAACTTCCAATCGAACGACGGATCGACGATCGAGTACGTCCACGGCCGGTCTTGCGTCGACGCGACGTCGAACACGAACGCGCCCTTGCCGTCGCGCGCGTCGAGCTCGAGCCACGCGGGTGCCGCGCGCTCGGCGTCGAAGCGGAACGCGATCAAACTGTGACCTTCGCGCGCGCCGAGCACCGCGTCGAGGCGCGGCGTCGACGCATCGAGCGGCGCACGCGCGCGGTCGAGCCAACGCAACTTCGCGCCGAGCGGCCCGTCGTGCTCGCGGTCGAAACCGGGCTCGGAGAGCCGCGCCTCTTCGTGCCGCGCCGCGTCGAGGTCGTCGAACGGACCGAGCGGTCCGAGCACCGAGAAGCGCGCGAGCCAACCGGGATACGCGTCGACCGGCGTGCCTTCGAGCGGCGCGCGCACGGCGCGGACGCTGCCTTGCAGTCGCGCGAGTTCACCCTTCGCGCGGAAGCTCATGCCGGCGGACGACAGTCCGAGGATTCGGTCGCCGAGCGCGGGCGTCGACGCGAGCAAGCCTTCGTCGGCGGCGATCAAGCGCAACGTCGCTTCGACCAACGGATGCGCGGGTTCGGCTGCGATCATCTCGACCCAACGCTGCGCCGCGTCGCGCTGCGTCACCGTCGGATCGGTCGTGCCGACCAACGCGCGCGCCCAGGTCTCGACGTCGGTGCTCGGCGCGAAGCAGAGCGCGAATGCCAGTACGAGAGCTCTCACTTGTCACCTCCGGCGCGGCCCGCTTCGCGCGGCGGCGGCGGTTGGATGCGGATCGTGCGATCCTCGGCTTGGCGGATCTCCTGCAGCGCGTCGCGGAAGTCGGCATAGCGCGCGAGCGGGATGCGGCGTTCGTCGAGACGGAAACGGCGCGTGACGTGGAGTTCGTTGCCCGTCTGCTCGACCGCGAGCGAATACGAGCACAAGCCCTCGGCGCGGATCTCGGCCTTCGGCGGCAGTTCGACGACGCGCGCGCCCTCGGGCAGCACGTACGTCACGTCGAGCTCCTCGAGGAACGGCCGATCGAGCACGACGTCGAAGCGTCGCTCGCTCGGCGTTTCGACCGCCGCCTGATCGAGACCGAAGCGCTCGAACGCGAGCCGCAGCGACGCGCCGTCGGCTTCGCGTGTCCACAAGTTCTCGGCGTGGAACTCGGCGTCGATCGCGACCGGCGCGCCGAGGTCCTCGAGCTTCGACGTCTCGATGCGCCGCACCTCGACCTTGCCGAAACCCTCACCGACGGTGTCGGCGAAGCGTTTGGCGAGGTCGCCCTGTTCGCCGCCGAACGTGTAGCGGAGCTGCACGCCGAACGTGCCGTTGCTGGTGTCGCGATAGTGCACTTCGGCGGCGCCGTTCGCGGCGAGCTCGACGCGCAAGTCGCGACGGCGCGCGTTCTCCTCCGGCGGCGCGTACGGAATCGGATGGATCGAGCCGCCGCTCGCGTCGACGTGCAGCACGTTCGCGCCTTGGTCGTCGCTGCGCAGGTACTCGATCGGGTTGCGGTCCGCGGTCGCGTCGAGGTAGTAGCCGTCGCGTTCCGCGGTCGGCTTCACGTACGCGATGCAGTGGTTGAAGTGCTCGACCATCGCGAGAGCGAGCGGCTCCTCGGGCCGCACGTAGTCCGCTTCGATCAACACCGGGTTCGCTTCGACGCCGATCTCCTTCAACAGCTCGACGAGCAGGATCGACTTGTCCTTGCAGTCGCCGAAACGGCGCTCGAAGATCGTCGCCGCGCTGTAGGGCTGATAGCCGTGGGGGCCGAACTCCCACGCGTTGTAGCGGATCTCTTGGCCGACGAAGCGCGTCAGCGCGCGCACCTTCTCGCGTTCGGTCGGCAAGCCCGCGGTGAGTTCCGCGACCTTCGCCTTCATCGCCGGCGTCGCGACGAATTCCTTCTCGATGAACGCCCACCACCACTTCGAGAAGTCGTTCCAACTCGCGTACGTCGACACGTCGACCAACGGCGCGAACTCCTCGCGGCGCGGCATCGCGCTCTCGAGCGGGGGACGCACGAGATCGCGCGCGACCCAACGGTGGATCGAACGGCCTTGCGCGTCGGTTTCGACCGAGCGTTCGAGCTTCTCTCCGTTGCGCTCCGCCGCGTAGATCTTCACGTCGGCGGGCGCGATGACGACGAACTCCGACCGTGCGACCGGCGCGAGCGGATCGGGCGCGTCGGCGTAGAAGACGTGGCGCAGGCCGAAGTACTCGCCGAAGACGTCGGGCTCGGTGTCGTCGATGCGGTACTCGACGTCGAGCACGTCGCCGACCGCGAGCGGCGGCACGTCGAACGCGCGGTAACGTCCGCCTCCGCCCATCTGATCGCGGCGCGGCGGCGGCGCGCTCTCGACGCGGCCGTCGGCGTGCAGCACGCGCAGCTCGCGCACTTCGAGCGACGCGCCCGCCGGATAGACGATGCCGTAGTGGTCGAGCGCCTTGATGCCGCCGGCGTTCTGCACGCGCAGGACGAGATGCTCGTAGTGCGATTCCCCGCCGTCGGAGCCGACGCGGTAGACGACGGTGCGATCGAGCACCGCGATCGGATCGTTGCCGGTTCCGACCGGCGCGGCGGACTTCACGAGTTCGCGCGCGTCGCGGCGGTACGGTTCCTCGAAGTGTTCGCGCGTGCTCGCGGCGAGCAGCGCGCGGCGACGGCGAGCGAGCGCGTCGCCCGGATCGAGGCGCAGCAGTTCCGCGAGCTCGCGATCGGCGCGCGCGAGGTCGTTCTCGCGAACGGCGAGGTCGGTCGCGGCGCGCAGCAGCCGGCGGTCCTCGGGCGCGAGGGCTCGCGCGGCCTCGAGGTGTTCGCGCGCTCGCGCGAAGTCGCCGGCGAGTTCGTAGTCGCGCGCGACGTCGAGGCGCGAGTCGAACGCGAACGGTGAAGCGGCGAAGAGCCGCGTCGCGATCGATTCGAGGCTGCCGCGTCCGTCGTTCGTCGCGACGAGGCGACCGGCGTCGACGTAGCGCCGCGCGAGCTCGTCGAAGACCGCGCCGAGGTTGCCGCGCTCGTCGAACGCGCGTTCGAGCAGCGCGAGCGCCGCGTCGCGTTCGCCGCGCTGCGTCAGACGCTGCGCCTTCTGCACGACCGCGGCCGCGACGGTGCTCGCCTCGTCGAACTCCAACGCTTCCGCGCCGACGCGGCGCGCCTCGGCTTCTTGATCGTCGTACGCGAGCGCGAGCGCGTACGTCTGCGCGACGCCGAGCGAACGCGGCGCGCTGCGACGCGCGTTCGCGGCGTACTCGAGCCCGCGGCTCGGGATCGGATTCGCCTGCAGGTAGAACTCGGCGAGCGTGACCCACGCGAGCGCATGGTCCGCGTCGCGCGCGACGACCGCGCGCAGAGCGTCGAGCTCGGGTTGGACCTGTCGTTCGACGGCGGTGGTGATCGCCGACGGCCGCCGCGACCACGCGACGAGCCACAGACCGTCGACGTCGTCGGGCGCGAGGTCGCGCGCGTGCTCCGCGAGCGTCTCTTCCGACTTCGACGCGATGTCGTCGGGGTGACGCAGGATCGCGAGCAACGCGGCGAGGCGCGCGGCGTGCGGATCGTTCGGCCGATCGGCGAGCAGGTCGCTCGCGCTGCGCGGCGCGCGACCTTGCGGCTCGCGCCACGCAAGCGTCGGCGTCGCGGCTCTCGTCGAAGCGATCGCGAGATCGAGCGCCGGTCGTCCGTCGAGCTCGGTGAAGCGCGTCTCGGCGACCCAGTTCGGCCAGTCTTCGATCGCGAGCTTGATCAGGAGTTGGTTGACGCCGACGGCGAGCGGCACGACGACGACGTCTTGATCGGAGTGGAACGGACGGCGCACCTTGCGCGCGAGCGCCTCGTGCCCGTTGACGAAGACCTTGACCGCGCACGACGCGCCGAGTTGCAGCGCGACCTCGCGTTCGCGCGGGCTGTCGATCGCGGTCGCGAGGTACGCGACGACTTGGGAGTTCGGCCGCATCAACTGTTCGAGCACGAGGCGGCCGAGCGGATGCTCGCGCCCCGGATTGACGCGCCAACTCACGTCGCGTTCCTTGCCGCGCACCGCGGCGGCGAGATCGAGCTCTTGTTCGGGCGGTTGCGCGACGTCGAAGCCGCCGCCGCGCTCGTTGTCGAAGGGCCCGATCACTTGCCAATCGGTGACGACGCCAAGCACGCGCGTCTCGGCGCGCGCGCGATCGATCGCGCCTGTGTTGCGCAGCATCGACGCGTACACGCGCTGCAGCACCGCGGCGAGTTCCCACGGCGTCGCGGCGGGCAACGGTTGCATGGCACCGAGCGCGGCGAGCGTGCGTTTGCACGTGTCGTGGTCCTCGGCGATCTCGGTTAGCAGCTCGGCGGCCGCGATGCTGTCGGCGACCAACATTTCGTCGCGCCAATCGGCGCGCGCGAGGCGTTCGGCGAGCTCGCGCACCGCGAGGTCGTGGGCGCCGAGCAGATCGGCGCGGCCGAGCAACGCGAGCACACGTTCGGCGAGCGCCGGGACGACCTTCGCGGGCGTCGCGGCGCTCGTGACGGCGACCGGCGAGGCCGCTTGTCGGGGCTCGGGCCGCGCGCAGGCGCAAAAGGTCAGAAGCAGCGCCAACAGCGCGCACGGAGTCGATTTCTTCATCACGCCGTTGAGGCTACTCGGCGTCGCGCATGAACTGAAACGAACGGCCGCTTTCGAACGCGAAGCTGACGTCGCCGTTGGTCGGAGTTCGCGGGCCTCGGACTTCTTCGCGTGGAGGCGACCGAGGAGCTCTACAATCGCGGCGCACGCTCGTTCAACACGGAGATGTCATGGATCCCTTCGCCCCGACCCCCGAAGACCGTTTCACGTTCGGCCTCTGGACCGTCGGCAATCCCGGACGCGATCCGTTCGGCGAACCGGTGCGGCCCGTGCTGAAGCCGGTCGAGATCGTGCGCAAGCTCTCCGAGTGCGGCGCGTGGGGCGTCAACCTGCACGACAACGACCTCGTGCCGTTCGGCGCGAGCGCGGTCGAGCGTGATCGCATCGTCGCCGAGTTCAAGGCGACGCTCGAGGACTGCGGCATGGTCGTGCCGATGGCGACGACCAACTTGTTCTCGCATCCGATCTTCAAGGACGGTGCGTTCACGTCGAACGATCCGCGCGTGCGCGCGTTCGCGTTGCAGAAGACGATTGTAGCGATCGATCTCGGCGTCGAGCTCGGCGCGAAGACGTACGTGTTCTGGGGCGGACGCGAAGGCACCGAAGCCGACGCGTGCCGCGATCCGCGCACGGCGATCGTCCGCATGCGCGACGCCATGAACTTCCTGTGCGAGTACGTGAAGGACCAGCGCTACGACTTGGTGTTCGCGCTCGAGGCGAAACCCAACGAGCCGCGCAGCGACATGTACTTCCCGACCACCGGGCACATGCTGCATTTCATCTCGACGCTCGCGCGCTCGGAGATGGTCGGCGTCAACCCCGAGGTCGCGCACGAGAACATGGCCGGGCTCTCGTTCGTGCACGCGGTCGCGCAAGCGATGGAGGCGGGGAAGCTCTTCCACATCGATCTCAACGCGCAGAAGATCGGACGCTACGACCAGGATCTGCGCTTCGGCTCCGAGGACTTGAAGCAAGCGTTCCTGCTCGTCCGTTTGCTCGAAGGCACCGCCGGCGGCGCGCCGTACCGCGGACCGTTGCACTTCGACAGCCACGCGTACCGCACCGAGGATCAAGACGGCGTGTGGGAGTTCGCGCGCGGTTCGATGCGCACCTACAAGATCCTGAAAGCGCGCGCGGCCGAGTTCGACGCCAATCCCGAGGTGCGCGCGCTGATCGCGGAGAGGCGCGACGCGAAGCTCGATCCGTTGCTCTCGGGCTACACGCCCGACAAGGCGAAGGCGCTGCGCGCGTTGAACCTCGACGCGAGCGCGATCGCGCGCGAGGGCCTGCGCTGGGAGCGGCTCGATCAGTTGACGATCGAGCACCTGCTCGGCGTCGCGTGAATCGCGCATGGAGCTCTACTTGGGTCTGGACGTCGGGACCCAGGGCACGAAAGGCCTGGTCTTCGACGTCGAGTCGAGCCGCGTGGTCGCGCGGGCTTCGTGCTCCTACGACTTGATCGCCGGTCTCGCGCCGGGAGCCGCCGAGCAACGGCCCGAGACCTGGCTCGACGCGGTCGGCGCCGTCGCGCATGAATTGGCGCACGCGCTCGGACCGGCGTGGTCGAACGTGCGCGCGATCGGCGTGTCGGGGCAGCAGCACGGGCTCGTCGTCCTCGACGAGAACGGCCGCGTGGTGCGCGCGGCGAAGCTGTGGTGCGACACCGAGACGGCGCAGGAAGCGCGTGAGCTCTCGGAGAAGCTCGGCCGCGACGTGCCGACCGGATTCACCGCGTCGAAGATCGTGTGGCTCGCGCGGCACGAGCCCGCGAACTGGCGGCGCACGCGGCACGTGCTGTTGCCGCACGACTGGATCAACCAACGCTTGACCGGCGAGTTCGCGATGGAATACGGCGACGCGTCGGGCACCGGCTTCTTCGACGTGCGAGCGAGACGTTTCGACGCCGACGCGGTCGCGGCGGTCGACGACGAGCTCGCGGCGAAGTTGCCGAGCTTGGTTCCGGCCGGCGAGTTCGTCGGACGACTCGATCGCGACGGCGCCGCATTGCTCGGACTCCCCGCGGGCGTGCCGGTCTCCGCCGGTGCCGGCGACAACATGGCGAGCGCGATCGGCTCCGGCGCGACGCGGCCGGGCGTCGTCGTCGCGAGCCTCGGAACTTCCGCGACCGTGTTCGCGTACTCGGCGACGCCGATCGTCGATCCGCGCGGCGCGATCGCGCCGTTCTGCGACTCGACCGGCGCGTGGTTGCCGTTGCTCTGCGTGATGAACGCGACCGGCGCGCTCGAGGACGTGTGCGTCGCGTTCGCGAGCGATCACGCGACGCTGACGCGCGAGGCGGCGAGCGAGCCGCTCGGCTGCGAAGGCGTGACGTGCGTGCCGTTCTTCCGCGGCGAGCGCGTGCCCGATCTGCCGACGGCGACCGGTTCGTTCCTCGGGCTTCGGCCGGGGCTGTTGCGACGCGGGCTGCTCTATCGCGCGGTGCTCGAAGGCGTCACCGCGAACCTCGCGGCGGGCGTCGAGCGCATGCGCGGGCTCGGGCTCGTCGTCGAACGCGTGCGCGTGGTCGGCGGCGGCGCGTCGAACGAACTCTGGCGCGGACTGCTCGCCGACGCGCTCGAGGCCGAGGTGGAGACGCAGGTCGAGAACGAGTCCGCGGCTCTCGGCGCCGCGTTGCAAGCGGCGTGGACGCACGAGCGCGCGGCGCGGAAGGATCTTCTGTGCGACGCGGTCGCGTCACCGCACGTTCGCACCGCCGGAGCGATCGTCGCGCCCGATCCGAAGCGCGCGGCGCGGTTTCGCGAGCTCCGTAACCGGTTCGCCGACTGGGTCGTTCGGCTGCACGGCTCAGGCTAAAGCGATTTCCTGGTTCGGTCTCAAGCGGCGCCCTCCAGGTGCTCGACAACCGCGCCGTGGATCGAGGCTCGGCAGCCGGGATCGGATGCGCGGAGCGGCTCGAGCCGCCCGTGGATCGTGGGGAGCAGGAAATGAACGCACGCAGGAACAAGCACGCTCGGCGCCGGGGTTTCACCGTGGTCGAGCTGACGATCGGCATGACCGTGATGCTGGTCGCCGTGATGACGACGATGGCGAGCCAACTCGTGGCGCTCGACCTCGTCAAGTCGTTGCGCGAGCAGAACGCTGCGATGAGCGACTTGCAGTCCGCGATGGACGAAGTGCAGCTGCTGCCGCCCGACGACATCCCGATCGCGACGAGCCTCTACGCCGACGGCCAACCGATCGCCGCGTACACGAATCTCCACCTCCCGAACCAGACGATCACTCCCGACTACCCGGGCTTCGCCGGCGCGACGATCCCCGATCCGCTGCCGATCGTGTTGACCTGCGCGTGGACCGATTGGAAGGGACGTCAGCGCACGATGCGCTTGAACTCGGCGGTGACGCGATGAAACACACGCTCCGTGGACGCAGTTCTCGTCGCGGCATGACCGTGATCGAGCTCGCGATCTCGACCTGCTTGTTGATCATGCTCAGCGGTTCGTTGACCGCCGCGTTGGTGAACGTGCGCGGCGTGTTCGAGCAGGGCACGATCCAGTCGCACCTCCAGGATCAGGGCGAGCGCGTGTTGCAGCTCGTCAGCGCCGACCTGCGTCGTTCGGGCTTCGTCACCGTCGGTGCCGACAACTACCCGCATTTCTTCGACGAGGGTAACGCGCTCTTCAGCTTCGCGAACCACTGGCACGCGGCACCGGCGCACACCGCCGTCGCGGGCGACGTCGACTTCGGCGTGACGCGCGAGATCGTGTTCGTGCAGCCGCAGATGGCGACCGACGTCAACGGCGACGAAGCTCCGACGCTCGACGCCCAGGGTGTCGTGCAGTGGGACGCCACCGAGGTCAGTTACGTCCTCGTCACCGGCGCCGACGGCGTGAACTACGTCGAGCGACGCACCAACGGCGCCAATCCTCGGCGCATCGCGAGCCACGTCGAACGCTTGGCGTTCGACGATGCGGCCAGCACCGCCGGAGCTCTCCAGCTCGGCACCGTGCGGGTCCAGATTTTCTTCCGCCAGGTGGACGAAAAGGGGGTCGTCCACCGCCACCAAGCGGAAACGACGGTTGCCCTGCGCAACGGATGAGGAAGGTATGAAGTCACTGCAGATTCGTTCGAAGAATCACGGGCGTCGAGGAATCGCGCTCCTGTACTCGCTGCTCGCGTCCTTCGCCGTCGCGACGATGGTCACGGGCATGTTCGCCGTCACCTTCTCGTCGAAGGGCATTTCGGACGTCAAGATCAAGGGCACGCAAGCGCGTTACCTCGCGGAGGGCGCGATCGAGATCGCGAAGAACTCGGTCCAAGCGACGATCGCGAACTGGGGCGTGCCGCAGGGCGGTACCGCGACGATCAACGGAACGGCGATCCCGTACACGGTGACCGGGACGGGGCTCAACACGATCCGCACGGATGCCGCCGGGATCCAGACGATCGTCACGGGCTACGCGATCGAGGCGACTGCGGCGGAGAACGGCCACAGCTACACCGCGCACCGCTTGATCAACGCGGAAGCGACGCCGGTCTTCCAGTTCGCGGTGTTCTACACCAACGACTTGGAGATCAACCCGGGTCCGAACATGACGCTCGCCGGGCGCATCCACACGAACCAGGACATGTACCTGAACTGCGGCGGCACGCTGACCTGCAACACCAACTACGTGCACGCGGTCGGCTCGGTGTTCCGCAACCGCAAGGACGATTCGTCGTTGTCCGAAGGCACGGTGCAGATCCGGAAGTACGTCACCAACCCGTTCAGCGGGTCGGAGCCGACGGCGTACGCGCAGATGAACAGCATCGCGCAGATGGCGGCGCTCGGCATCACCACCACGAGCGGCTACGACGCGAACTTCAACCAGAACATCGACACCAACGGCGACGGTGACTACCTCGACGTCGGCGAGTGGCAGAAGTGGGCGCTCGGCGCACTCGGCATCTGGGCGCCGCCGACGGGCTACACCGGTGGCAGCGGCTCGACCGTGATGGACTCCGCGCACGGCGTCACCGAAGCGGAAGTGCCGTACATCGGCTCGATCAAGATGTTCGAGCCCACGTCCGGCGGCGACTATGTCTGGAACTCGACGCTCGGCAACTACCAAGCGGTCACTCCGGGCACCGGCACGCACAGCAAGGGCTACTACCACAGCCAAGCGGGTCTCTCGATCCTGACCAACGCCGCGGGCACGCAGTGGAAGGCGTACGACGCGTCGGGCACCGACATCACCACGTCGCTCGCGTCGAAGGGCGTCGTGTCGCTCACGACGATGTACGACGCGCGCCAAGACCCGGCCAAGGTGGGCACCAAGCTTCAGGTCACGCAGATCGATATCGCAGCGCTCAACGCATCGGGGTACTACCCGTCGAACGGGCTGGTCTACGCGGCGCAGTACGGCGCGGGCACGGGCCTGAATTGCAAGGGCGTGAAGCTGAAGAACGGCTCCACGCTGAACGGGAAGCTCACGGTCGTCTCCGAGGACTCGATCTACATCCAAGGCGACTTCAACACCTCCGCGAAGAAGGGCGCGGCGGTGATCGCGGACGCGATCAACCTGTTGTCGAAGAGCTGGAACGACTCGAAGACGAGCGGCAGCGCTCTGCCGACCGCTTCCGCGACGACCTACAACGTCGCGATGATCTCCGGCAACCAGAACACGGCCGGTACCGCCTACAACGGCGGCCTCGAGAACCTGCCGCGCTTCCACGAGAACTGGTCGGGAGTGACGTGCACGATCAAGGGCTCGTTCGTGAACACCTGGCTCAGCCAGTACGCGACCGGCAACTGGGTCTACGGCGGCAAGCGCTACACCGCGCCGAACCGCGCGTGGGCCTACGACACCGCGTTCAACACCGTCTCCAACCTGCCGCCTTACACGCCGATGGCCGTGAGCGCCGTCGACGCGGCGGTCTGGTAGTCGACGACCGATTCGGGCTCGCGCCGCAAAGCGCGCGACCCGCGGAGCGAACCTCGGCCGGAAAAAGGCCGAGGTTCGCGTCCTTTTGTGGGCGAGCGTCGCGGTGGAGAAGCGCGCGCCGCTGTGGTTCAATCTGCTCGCGACGCCGAACTCCGTGGATCTCGCCTCGACACCGTCCCAACTCGTGCTCGAGGTCGAGCACTTCTCCAAGGCCTACGAAGGCGCGTACGCCGTGCGCGACTTCTCGCTCTCGCTCGCGGGCGGAGCGATCCTCGGCCTGGTCGGCCCGAACGGCGCGGGCAAGACGACGACGTTGCGTTCGATCGCGGGGATCCTGCCGGTCAAGGAAGGTTCGATCCGCATCGCCGGCCACGACATCTCGCGCGCCGAGGCGGCCGCGAAGAGCGCGCTCTACTGGATCCCCGACGATCCGCGGCCGTTCGACACGCTGACGGTCTACGAACACCTCGAGTTCACCGCCGCGCTCTACCGCGTCGCCGAGTGGCGCGCGGAGGGCGACGAGTTGTTGCGGCGCTTCGAGCTCGTCGACAAACGCGACGCGGTCGGCGGCGAGTTGTCGCGCGGGATGCGGCAGAAGCTCGCGTTCTGCTGCGCGTGGCTCGCGCATCCGCGGCTCGTGTTGATGGACGAGCCCCTGACCGGCCTCGATCCGCGCGGCATCCGTTCCGCGAAGGACTCGATCCGCGCGCTCGCGGCGCGCGGCACCGCGGTGATCCTCTCGTCGCATTTGCTCGAGCTGATCGAGGAGCTCGCGACGCGCATCCTGATCCTCGCGCGCGGCAAGAAGGTCTTCGAGGGCACGCTCGCCGAAGCGCGCGCCGGGATCGTCGCGGGCGAGGCGAAGTCGCTCGAGGAGATCTTCATGGCGGTGACCGAGCAACGCACCGACGACGTCGCGCCGCCGCCCGCGCCGTGAGAGCGTCGTGATCGCCACTCATCCCGCGCTGCGGTTGCTCGCGAAGCGCAAGCTCCGCGGCTTCTGGCGCACGCAGTTGCGGCGCGTGAAGACGCCGAAGGGCGCGCTGTTCGCGTTGCTCGGCGCGGGAGCGATCGTGCTCTGGCTCGGCGCGATGGTGCTCGGCCAATTCGTGCAACCGGCGGGCGCGCAGCGCGCGACGACCGAGAGCATGACCGCGCTCTTCATGTTGATGGGGATCGGCGTGACGTTGCTCGGATCGCTCTCGTACCGCGGGCTCTACATCCCGGAGGAGGAGCTCGACCTCCTTCTCTCCGCGCCGGTGTCGCGCGGCGACATCGTGCGCTACCGGATGATGTCGAGCTTGGTGCGCACCGCGTTCGGCGCGTTGGTCGTGTCGATCTTCGCTGCGGGCAAGGCGCCGAATCCGCTGTATGGCTTCGTCGGCGTGTGGACGTTCGTCGTCACGTTGCCGGTGTTCGGCCAAGCGCTGTCGCTGCTCGCCGGCGGCACCGAGAGCGGCCTCGGCAAACGGCTCGAGCGCTTCCCGAAGAAGTGGTTCGGCATCGTTTCGGTCGTGCTCGTCGGGTTGATGATGTTCGCGCTCTTCTCTGGGAGCCTGTCGCAGCGCCTCGGCCCCGCGCTCGGTTTCGCGAGCAACTCGTCGGCCTGGCTCGAATCGCCGTGGGTGCGCGGCACGATGCTCCTGGTCAAGCCGTGGACTGCGATGGTGCACGCCCACGCGTTCACCGACTTCGCGTTGTGGCTCGGATGCGCGGTCTGCGTGTGGCTGTTCGCGTTCGAGTTCTGCGCGCGGCTCCGCGTCGACTTCCGCGAGCTGACGCTGGCGACCGCCGCCGACGTCGCGAAGAAGATCGCGCGTCGACGCCGCGGCGGCGCGTCGTCCGGCGACGTGTGGAAGAGCGCGGTCGGTTGGCGCATCCCGTGGGCGTTCGGCCGCGGCATGTTCGGCGCGATCGCGTGGCGCAAGTCGAGTTCGATCGTGCGCAAGGCGGGCGCGACGTTGTTGATCTCGGTCGCGGTCGTCGGCGTGTTGACGTTCAGCATCGACGCGGGCATGTCGGGCAAGTCGCTCGAGAGCTTGATGACGAGCTCGCTCTTCCTGGTCGCGATCGGTTCGCTCTATCTGACCACCGGCTTGCGCTTCGATTTCCGCGAGGACCTCGAGCGCATGGACGTGATCAAGTCGTGGCCGGTCGCGCCGTGGAAGATCTTCGTCGCGACGTTGCTGCCCGAGGTCGTGTTGGTGACCGCGCTCCTGTGCATCGCGATCATCGTGCGGGCGGTGATGCACGACATGCAGCACGGCATCCTCGTCCTGATCGTTCCGGCGGTCGGCTTCTTCGTGTTCGTGTGCGTCGCGCTCGACAACGCGCTGTTCCTGTTCATGCCGGTGCGCTATGTGCCCGGACAGGACGGTGGCCTGCAGAACGCGGGGCGAGCGACGGTGATGATGCTCGCGCGCTTGGTGCTGTTCGGCTTCACCGCGGCCGGCGCGGTGTTGCCCGCGTTGCTCGCGATGTTGATCGGCTCGCACGTCGAACTCGGCGAGGCGTTCGTGTGGTCCGCCGCGTTGGTCGGCGCGATCGGTGTGCTCGCGATCGAGTCCTTCGTCGCGATCTGGATCGGCGGGAAGTTGCTCGCGCGCTTCGACGTCGCGCGCGATCGCGGGTGAGCCGATGGCCGAGCCCCGCGAGCGCTTGCCCGTCGGCCAACGGCGCGTCGGCGAGTTGCCGACGGTTTCGATCGGCGGCCCGCCGCGCACGACCGCGTCGGCCTGGGCGCTGAAAGTCCACGGCGCCGTCGCGAACGCGTTCGAGCTCGGCTGGTCGGCGTTCCAACTCTCGCCGATGGAGACCGTGACCGCGGACTTCCACGCGGCGACGGGTTGGAGCGTGTTCGCTCTGCCGTGGCGCGGCGTGCCCGTCGCGCAGTTGCTCGAACGCGCCGAGGTCGCGCCGCGCGCGCGTTTCGTGCGCTTCTCCGACGGCGAGGTCTACGACGCGACGTTGCCGCTCGACGAGGCTCTCGCGCCGGACGTGTTGCTCGCGCACTTGGTCGGCGAGCATCCGATCACGCGCGACCACGGCGGTCCCGTGCGTCTCGTCGTGCCGCGCAAGTACGGTTGGAAGTCGGTGAAGTGGGTGAGCGAGATCGAACTCCTCGTCGACGACCGCCCCGGTTTCTGGGAGCGCCGCGGCCGACCGACGCACGCCGATCCGTGGCGCGGCGAACGCGGGCTTTGACGTTCGAGGAACGCGCTCGCTGCTAGCATGGCTCTCGAATCGAGAGAGGAGAGGAAGCCATGCAACGCCGCGTGCTCGCACTTTTCGCGCTGGTGCTCGTGTCGGCCGTCGGGTTCGTGTTGTGGCGCGCGTTCGCGCCTTCGGCCGAACCGTCGGCCGCGGCGAGCGCCGTCGCGCGCTTCCCTGAGTCGACGAACGCGCGCGCCGCGAGTTCGACGGAACTCGCGCGCGCTCCCGAGGTCGCGCCGAAGCTCGAAACTCCGCGCCCCGCCGCCGTCGAGACGGTGAACGCGCCCGAGCAACGCGTCGTCGCCGCGCAAGGCGGCATCGAGTTCAAGGTCGACGTGACGTGGCCCGCCGACGTACCGGTCGACGAGAAGGCGGAGCTCGTCGTCCAAGGCCGCAAGACCACCGACGTCTTCGCGCGCCTGCCGCTCGAACGCGGCGGTGAATACGTCGTCGTCTTGCCGAAGGGCGAGACGAAAGGACGCGTGCTCGTCGAAGCACGCTACTTGTTCCTCGAGACGCCGCTCAAGCTCGATCCCGACAAACGCTCGAAGCGCCTCGCGTGCGAGCCCGTGGTCGGCGCGTGGCTCCACGGTCGCGTGATCGTCCCGGAACGCGCCGATCCCGCGGACCGCGACCTCTCTCGTTGCCGCGTCGTGATGCGCAGCATGCGCGTGTCGACCGACGGCTCCGGCTCGCGCAGCTTCAACGGCGACAGCGGCTCCGCCTCGATCGACGCCGACGGTCGCTACGAATTGGGCGGACTGTCGTCGGCGATGCGCCATTGGATCTCCGCGGACTTCCCGGGGTTCGTGCGCCTCGGCGAGAGCTTCGAGTCGCCGAAAGCCGGCGTCGCGATCGAATACGACTTGCCGTTGATGCTCGGCGTCGGCTTCGCGGGCCGCGTCGTCGACGAACGCGGCGAGCCCGTCGCGAAGGCGCGCGTCACGTGCGTCACCGAGGACGACAACTGGAATCACCAGGTCGATCGCGGCGTCGACACCGCCGCCGACGGCACGTTCTCCCTGCGCGGCATCGAGCCGCAGCGCATGAAGCTCTACGTGAAATGCGCGGGCTTCGTCTCGTGCGCCGGCGAGATGCGCGAGTTCGCCGACGGCGATTTCCTCCGCGACCTCGCATTGACGCTGCGACGCGGCAACACGCTCGCCGGAATCGTGAAGTGGTCCGACGGCCGGCCGGCGGACGGCGCGGCGATCCGCGTCGTTGACTTGAGCGATCACGACGAGCCGCAGCTCTGGAGCACGAACGACAGCGCGCCCGCCGCGAAGGCCGATACGCTCGGCGCGTTCGAGGTCACCGGTCTCGGCGTCGGACCGTTCAACCTCGAGGCCTCCGCGACGCAGATCCTGAAGACGGAGGGCCGCAAGAAGGAACGCAAGCCGTGGCGCGCGTCGCACGACACCGTCGAAGCCGGAGCGCGCGACATCGTGCTCGTGCTCGAACCGCCGCGCGCGTTGGTCGGCACGGTGCGCGACGATCTCGGCAAGCCGGTGACGAAGTTCACGGTCAGCGCGCGTCCGCTCGGCGCCGACGGCGACACCGAATGGCGCAAGCAAGTTTCCGCGCTCGTGCGCGACGACAAGGGCGCCTTCCGACTCGAAAAGGTCCACCCCGGATCGTGGGACGTCTCGATCGAGGCCGCGGGCTACGAGGACGGCGAGTCGAAGCGCGTGCTCGTCGAGGACGAAGAGCTCCCGATCGAGTTCACGTGTCCGCGCGCCGCGTCGCTCGCGGGCGTCGTGTTCGATCCCGACGGCAAGCCGATCGCCGGCGCGTCGGTGAGCGCGCGGGTGCCGGGCGACGGTTCGTGGAATCGCTCGGACTGCAACACCGACGTCCACGGCGCGTTCGCGTGCGCGGATCAGACTCCCGGCAAGCTCTCGCTCTGGGCGAGCCATCCCGACTGGGCGGCGAGCGAGCCGCAGGACGTCGACCTCGCGCCGGGTGACGCGCTCGCCGGGCTCACGTTGCACCTGCGTGTCGGCGGCGGAGTCGACGTCGAAGTGCTCGGGGCTCCCGGGCTCCCGCGCAAGGAACACCGCGTCAACTTGAACCTCGCCGATCGTCGCGAGCTCGGCAACCTGTACGAGCAGACCGACGAGACCGGCCACGCCGTCTTCGCGCACGTCGCGCCCGGTCACTACGACATCAGCGTGTGGCGCAACGAACAGAGCGGTCGCGGTTCCGAGCGCGGCACCGTCGACGTCGTCGAGGGACGGACCGCGAGCGTCGTGATCGGTCGTGCGGACGCGCTGGTGATCCGCGTCAGCGGACGCATCACCGCCGGCGGCAAAGGCGTCTCGCACGTCGGCGCGAATTTCTCGCTCGCCGACGACACCGACGGCCGGAGCCATCGTTCGGGTCGGAGCGATTCCGACGGGCACTACGAGGTCGTGCTCGATCGCGCCGGTCGTTGGAACGCGAACTTCCAAGGCGCGGGTGCGTCGCAGTCTTTCGAGCTCGACATCCCGGCCGCGCCGACGTTCGTGCAGGACGTCGTGCTCGGCACCGGTTCGATCGCGGGCAAGTTGCGCGATCCGCGCGGCGCGGCGGTGCCGGGAATGTATATCGCGCTGCAGTACGACGACGTCGAACATCGCGATCAACAGTGCGGTTGGGTGCAGACCGACGCCAAGGGGCGCTTCCGGTTCGAGCACGTCTCGCCCGGCACGTATCGCGTCGAGACGTGGGGGGCCGATGATTCGTCGGAGTGGGCGAAGGCGTCGCGCTCCGGCATCGAGGTCGCGGTCGGTCAAGCGGTCGACGGCGCCGATCTCGCGTTGACGCCGGGAGCGAAGCTCGACGGTCGTGTCACCGGCAAGTCGCCCGCGGAGGGCGTCTGGATCCTCGTCGACGACCTCGACGGCAACCGGGTCGGCGGGACGCCGGCCGAGGACGACGGCACGTTCGAGGTGTCGGGCTTGCCGCAAACGCGCGTGCGCGTCAGCGCGCAGAGCGACGGCCTGCGCGCGCCTCCGGTCGAAGTCGATCTCTCCGACGGAAAGTCGCGTCACGTCGAGCTCCGACTCGCCCCGACCGCGACCGCGACGTTGCACCTCGTCGACGCGAGCGGCGGGGCGATCAACGGTCGCGCGAAGGTGACGAGCCTCGCGAGCGGCAAGACCTTCGACTACGGCGGCGACGCGCGCGCCGAGCACGTCTTCGAAGACCTGCTCCCCGGCAAGTACCGCGCGTCGGCGACGACCGAGGACGGCGCGAAGGGCGAAGTCGAGTTCGACCTCGCCGAGGGCGCGTCGAAGTCGGTCGAGGTCCGGCTCGAGAAGTAGAGGAGCTCGACGCTCTCACGCGTCGAGCGTCTTCAGCGCTGCTTGCAGATGTGGAGCGAGACGACTTGCCGTCGCCGCGTTCGCGAACGCGGCGAAGTCGACCGGCGTCGTGCAGTCGATCGGGAAGTCGAGAACCGAGCCGTCGGGCGCGGTGACGATCGCTCCCGCCGCTCGCGCGCAGACGACGGCGCCGGCGAGGTCGTACGGCTTCGACGTGATCGTCGCGACACCGCGTTTCCTCGCGACGAGTCCGCGCACGTCGACCGCCATGCGGTACAGCCCGAGCGCGACGAGCGCGAGTTGGCCGCCCGAGCTGATGTACTGATCGTCGTAGCAGCTGCGCACGTCGGAGCCCTCGTCCCGTGCGAGGCGCGCGAAGAACTCGGCTTCGATGCGCGCGATCGCGGGACGCTGATCGGCGAGGTAGCGGAAGAACGTGAAGTAGCCGTGGTCGCGATGAGCTTCCGTTCCGTTCGAAAGCGCGCGCTCCGCGACGACGCGTCCGGTCGCGAGCTCGCGCTCGCTCGCGCGGCACTCGCCGCCGGCAAGTGCGACGAGCTGACGGAACTTCGCCGCGCGCGAATCGGGGATCTCGGAGACGAGGCCGAGCGACAGGTCGCTCATCCGCGGCCCGCTCTTCCCCGGTGGCGCGAACGAGACGACGACCCACGCCGAACGCAGATCGGCCATCAGGTTGCGCGTGCCGTCGACCGGATCGACCGCGATGCGCGGACCGCCGTGGTCGAAGCCCGCGAGCTCGCGCACTCCGCCGCGTCCGTCGGGACCGCGATGGCGCCAGCCTTGGTCCTCGGTCAAGAGCGACAACGGCTGCTCGCGCGCGACTTCGTCGAACCAACGATCGAGCGCGAGCTCCGTGTGCTCGTCGAGCGCGAATGTCACGTCGCCCGCGCCTTGGCGCACCGGTCGACCGAGGCTCGCGAGCGTACCGTTCGCGATTCCTTCGCGGATCGCATCGCGCGCCGCGCGGCGCACGCGTTCGCAGAGCTCCTCGAGCGGCGCGATCCAAGCGGCGGAGTCGAACATGGCGCCACGATAGCTCGCGCTCGCGCCGTGGTCGCGTGCGACGGACGCTGCTAGACTCCCGCGCTTCGGAGGAAGCCGCGATGGATCCGATTCAAGCCGTGCGCGAACGATTCGGTTGGCTCGCCTACAGCGAGGCGGCGACCAAGAAAATGATCGAGCTCGTCCCCGACGAGCGCTGGAGCTTCGCGCCCGCGCCGGGCTCGCGCACCGTCGGTGAATTGGTCGGACACCTCTACGGCGACGAGCTCTCGAACTGGAAGGCCTTCCAACTAGGCGGCCTTTCCGAAGCGGATCACCGCGCCGAGGCCGGCCCCGCGGTGAAGTCGAAGTCGGAAGCCTTCGCGTTGCTGGCTCGCGCGCACGCGCGGCGCGGCGAGGTGCTCGGACGCTTGACGTCCGCCGAACTCGAACGCGACGTGAAGATGTTCTATGGCACGTTCAAGGGCGCGCAGGTCGCCGGGTTCGTCTACGACGAGCACTGGCACCATCGCGGCCAACTCACGGTCTATCTGCGGTGCATGCACATCACACCGCCTTTCCTCTACGCAGGTTAGTCCTTCGACATGAGCTCCCACGACAACTCGGTGCGCGACGTCATCATCATCGGCTCGGGCCCCGCCGGTTACACCGCGGCGATCTACGCGGCGCGCGCGAACTTGAAGCCGATGTTGCTTGAGGGCATGCAGCCCGGCGGCCAGTTGACGATCACCACCGACGTCGAGAACTACCCGGGTTACCCCGAAGGCGTGATGGGCCCGAAGATGATGGAGGACTTCAAGGCGCAGGCGACGCGCTTCGGAACCGAGATCCTCTTCGAGCAAGTGACCAAGGTCGACTTCTCGAAGCGCCCGTTCACGCTCACGACCGATTTCAACGAGTTCAAGGCGAACGCGATCATCGTTTGCACCGGAGCGAGCGCGAAACTGCTCGGCCTCGAGAGCGAGACGCGCTTGATGGGCCACGGCGTCTCCGCGTGCGCCACGTGCGACGGCGCGTTCTACAAGCAGAAGTCGGTGATGGTCGTCGGCGGCGGCGACACGGCGATGGAGGAGGCGAACTTCCTGACGCGCCACGCTTCGAAGGTGACGGTCGTCCACCGCCGCGACACGTTCCGTGCTTCGAAGATCATGTACGACCGCGCGCGGGCGAACCCGAAGATCGAGTGGCTCTTGAACAAGGAGCCGCTCGAGATGTTGACCGGCGCGAACGGCAAGTTGAACCGCGTCAAATTGCGCGACACGAAGAGCGGCGAGCTCGCCGAAGTTCCGACCGACGGCCTCTTCGTCGCGATCGGCCACAAGCCGAACACCGAGATCTTCAAGGACGTGCTCGACATGGACGAGACCGGCTACTTGAAGGTGCACAACGGCACGTACACCTCGATCGAAGGCGTCTTCGCCGCGGGCGACGTCGCCGACAAGGTGTATCGCCAAGCGGTGACGGCGGCGGGCATGGGCTGCATGGCTGCGATCGACGTCGAGCGTTGGCTCGAGCGTCAAGGCGCGCACTGAGGTTCGACGCAATGGCGAAATCGAAAGCGAGCGCGCGGCACGTCGTCGTCACCGGCGCGGGAACCGGAATCGGTCGAGCGATCGCTCTGCGTTTCGCGAAGGAAGGAGCGAAGCTCTCGCTCTTCGCCCGCGATGCGAAGCGCCTCGAAGCCACCGCGGCGGAAGCGAAGAAGCTCGGCGCGAGCGCGACCTTCGTCGCCTCGTGCGACGTGCGCAAACCGAAGTCAATCGACGCGGCGTTCGACGCGGCGGCGGAGAAGCTCGGTGCGATGCATGTGCTCGTCGCGAACGCCGGCGTCGGCGGCGAGAACGCGCCGGGCAAGCCCGGAGCCCGCGATCGCTTCGACGACGTCGTCGACACCAATCTGCGCGGGACCTACTACTGCCTGCGCGCCGCCGAGCGTCACCTCGCGCCCGGTCCCGACGCGCGCCACTTGATCGCGACGGCGTCGGTGCTCGCGCGTTTCGGCGTGCCGGGTTACACCGCGTACTGTGCGTCGAAGGCGGGAGTGCTCGGCCTCGTGCGCGCGCTCGCCCACGAACTCGCGCCGCAGAACATCCAGGTCAACGCGCTGTGCCCGGGCTGGGTGAACACCGACATGGCGCTCTCCGGGATCGAAGGCATCGCGAAGAAGATCGGCGTGACGCCCGCGGAGTTCCGCAAGATGGCGATGAGCCAGGTTCCGCTCGGCCGCATGAGCGAACCCGAAGATGTCGCGGGACTCGTCGCGTGGCTGTGCTCCCCGGACGCGCGCGGCGTGACGGGCCAAGGCCTCGACATGAACGGCGGAGCGTGGATGGGCTGAGTCGCGGCGACCGAGAGGCCGAGGCCGCGGATCCGATCGAGTGCTGGGCGCTCAGTGTTGCCCGAGCAACTCGATGAGATCGATCGCTTCGATTCGTGTCGTCTCACCGGCGCTCACCGAGATCGCGTCGCGCGCGAGGATCGATTCTCCTTCGCTCCCCCGACGGACGAACACGCGATACGTGCCCGCCTCGAGATTCGTCCAGTTGAGTTCGCCTTCTTCGGGATGTTGCTCGGTCCAGCCGTGACTGGATCGTCCTTGCACCGTGCGTTCGACGTGGAAGTAGAAGTCGCCGAAGCGCGTATTCGCCGGAAACACGACGGGCCCGACGATCGAGCCCGCGCCTGTGAGCACGACGCGCAGATCATGCGCGCCGACTGCGGCCTGGACGAATTCCGTCAAGTATCCGGGAGCGTCGACGCTGATGCGCAAGCGGTCGTGTGGTTCTGCCGAGCGCAGAACGAACTCACCCCCAGCGTTGGTCATGGTGACGATGTACGACTGGCCCTTGAACACCCCGATTTCGACCGGCGCGCCGGCAACCGGTCGTCCCTCGGTGTCGAACACGGCGCCGGACGCGACGATCGGTGTCGAGGTGAGCGCGATGTTGCCGAGATCATGGAGGCCGACGGTCCAAGACGCTCCGAGCTCGACGCGCGCGGCCAGCGAGTCGGGCTCATTGCGACCGTCGCACAGAACGAGCAGCGGCTCGCCACCACAGGCTGCATCGCTGCCGTAGATGACCATGAATCGGCCGCGTTCGTCGGTCGTGAGCGCGCCTTGTACCGCGTGGAGCGTGTCCTTCTCCGGGAAGTTCACGAAGTGCGCGCGGTTCGGCGAGGGTCGCGAGAAGAGATCCGCATCGACGTGGTGCTTCGCGAGCGGCGCGCCTCGTTCGTCCACGAGTCGGCCGACACAGGTCACCACGTCGCCGGCCAACGTCATCGTCACCGTCACGCGCTCGCCGGCTTTCGTCGGACCGCGCAGGCACTCTACCCAGCTCTTCGATGAAGCGCTGTTTGGCTGCACTTTGAGTGCGAGTTCGCCGTCGAGGCCGACGAGCCGGAACAACGCGTGCCCCTCGACATCTTCGGCACGTACGTGCGTACTGCCCGCGCGGAACCAGGGCCGCATGGGGCCGGTGCCGACGTCCTCGGGCAGATCCGACGCGAACATCAACTGTGGCTGGAGATCGAGCAGAGCTGGTTCGCCGTCGGCACGAAGGACCACGACCTCGACTTCCCCGAGCTGCGGAAGGCGGAGTTCGATCGGCGCAGTCGGCAGTGCATCGGGATCGACGGCGACCTCGGGACGATTCGCAGCGCAGATCTCCGGCGCGATCGACCACGTCGTCGTCGCGACGCTCTCCGCGTCCCATCCGTCGAGGATGCACGCGAGTCCGAAGCCCGCGTGAGCGATGCGTGCCTTCCCGCGCGCGTCGCTCGTGGCGCGCAAGTGCACGAACGGGCCGGTCGTCTGCATCCGGCACTGCAGTCCCACCGGCACGTCCGCAGCAGGCGCGCCGGCGGCGTCGAGTACTTGCACACAAAGATCGGCGTCCGGAAACAGCTGGAGGGTTTGCTCGTCCGAACTCGGTAGGTAGCCCGTAGTGCGTCCCCACAATACGCCGGAGCGTCCGACCACGATCGTGTTCCCAACCGAGCCCGGAATCGTCGCCTTGCCTTCCGTGTCCGTCCGCAACATGCACCCGGAACGAGCTGCTCTGGCGTCGTCATCGCCGTACTCATCGAGACCGAACTCGTTCGATGCGTCTGCCCACGCGAGGTCGTCGTGTGTGTCCGAGTCAGTCGATTTGAACTCGTACCAACGAACTTCGGCCCCGACGATCGGTGCGTTCGTCCGACCATCGACGATCACGCAGGTGAACGAGGCCCGACTGGGCGTCACGCTGCCCTTGGTGCGCGGTGAGCCGCATGCGGCAGCCAGCAAGATGGCCAGGACGAAGATCGGAAGCGCGCGGAGCGAAGGCATCGGTGATCGTCGAGGCGCTCACACTACCTCGGCTTGCGCCGCTGGGTACGAGGAAGGCCGAGCGCGCGCTGTTTGCCCTCGCCCGACGTGTTCGCGGTCTCCATCGCTCAACCACTGGGCTCCCGAAAGCCCAAGTGCGCGACGGGCGGACGACAATCAGGACGACGCGCGGTAGCGTGCTCGTTCGCCGATGAAGCCTGAGTCCATACCGCGATCCTTCCGCAGCGGGGCGGAATTGCGCCTTTGGCTCGCGAGGAACCACGCAACGAGCACCGAGCTTCTCATCCGCTGCTTCAAGGTCGGTCACATGGCGCGCGGTGTCACCTACAAACAAGCCCTTGACGAAGCCCTCTGCTTCGGGTGGATCGACGGCGTTCGTCGCGGGCTCGACGATGTCAGCTTCACGGTTCGCTTCACGCCTCGCAAGGCGAAGAGTAAGTGGAGTCTCGTCAACACCCGTCGCGCGAAGGAGCTCGAGGCGCAAGGCCGCATGCACGCCTCCGGTCTCGCGGCCTTCCGCGCTCGCGATCCGGAGTTCGGACCCAAATACTCTTTTGAGTCGCGGCCGGTCGAACTCTCGGGCGCTCTCGCGAAGAGGTTTCGCGCGGCGAAGGCGGCGTGGAAGTTCTTCCAGTCTCGGCCACCCGGATACCGGCGCACCGCGAGCTTCTGGGTGATGAACGCCAAGCAGGAAGCGACCCGCGAACGGCGGCTCGACGCGCTGATCGAATGCTCGGCCCGCGGATCGCCGATCCCGCTGCTCGCGCGCAAGCCGAAGTAGCCTCGAGAGCCCGCTCCGGCGTTCAAGAACGGGCGGGACCGCGGCCGATGTTCGGTTCCAGGCACTCGAGAACGAACATGGACGAATTCAATTGTGAGCTCGACGACGAAGCGAACGCGATCCTCGTCAAGCTGCAGGACGAGGAAGGCAACGACCACGCCTTCCGCTTCGACTTCGACCCGCGCTCCGGGCGCTACGACTGCGAAGAGCTCGAGCAACTCGAGCAGCAGATCGGTCCCGAGTGGCTCGAGAAGCTCGAACTCCACGTGCGCAAGTTGGTCGACCGCGTCGTGATGACGCGCCGCCGCGCCGAACGCGACGATCCCTGGGGCGCTTGAAGCTCGCGCGACGGCGTCAGCCGTCGGAATGCCCGGGATCGCGCGGCAAGAAGTTGCCGACCCACGTCGAGAGCGCGGCGCCGCCGATGCCGATGAAGAGCGACGCGAACGCGAGCGACGGCTTGCCGTCGTACGCGGCGTAGCACGCGCTCGCGATCACCGCGGCGACGAACGCTCCGGCGTAGACCGACATGCTCGCGCGCGGCCAACCCGCGCGCCGTCCGCCGGCGAGCGACGTCGGCAGGATGCAGAGGACCAACCCCGCCGCGCCCCAACCGAACGCCGGCGAGCGCAGCGCGAGCGCCGCGATCCCGAACGCCGCCGCGACACCGACGAGCGCGAAGAGCGCCATCGCCGTGACGCGCTTCGCGGGCGTCAGCAAATGCCGCGCGCCGCGATGGCACAGGATCGCCATGTCGAACAGCGCGCTCGCGGTCCACGTGAAGAACACGAACGCCGCGTAGGCGATCACCACCGGCGTCACGAACGGTTCGATCGCGGGGTACTGCTTGCTCGTCGAGCGCAAGACCTTGACGCCCAAGAACGCGCCGAAGATCAAGCCCCAACGAAAGGTCGGCGTCAGACGGCTCTGCCACAGGAAGAACACGAGCATCCACCGATAGACGACGTAGCGCGCCTTCAACGCGGTCAGCATCCCGTCCTTCGCCCAACCGTCGGTCGGGTCGAGACGCAGGGCTTCGCCGAAGTGCTCGATCGCGCGGCGGTGATCGCCGTCGTGCAGCAGCGTCCAACCCTGGTTCGCGTGCGTGAACGCGCTCTCCGGTCGACGCTCCAGGGCGTCGCCGAGTCCGACGCGCGCTTCGCCGACACGGCCGAGCGCGACCAACGCCGCCGCGCGGATGTTGGCGGCGAGATCTTCCTCGGCGTCGATCTCGAGCGCCTTCTCCGCGGCGGCGAGCGCTTCCTCGCGCTTCTCCTGGCGCAGCAAGACCGCGCCGCGCAACGCGTGGCTCGGCGCGTCGTCGGGATCGAGGCGCACCGCTTCGTCGAGCGCGCGCAGCGCTTCCGGAAAACGCTCGGCGCCGATGTCGACCTGGGCCTGCACATAGTGGACGAACGCGGTGTCGGGCGCGAGCTGGATCGCGCGGCGCGCGTGGGCGGCAGCGCGGTCGTTCTGCTGGAGCCGGCGCCGGCAGAGCGCGAGCAACGCGTGGACGTGCGCCTCGTTCGGGTTGTCGACGAGTTCGAGTTCGAACTCGCGCGCGGCGAGCTCGTGGCGCTCCTGCTGGAACAACAGGTTGCCGCGTTGGAAGTGCGCGCCCATCAGAGCTTCAGGTACTTCGCGACGTCGTCGTAGAGGCCGCCTTGATTCGAGTAGAGCACGTAGTTCTTCGCGGTCGCGAACCACTCGCGCGTCGACGGCTGCACGTCCTTCACGGCGGCGAGCAGATCGCGTTCTTCGATCGGTGTCGGCACGCCGCGCTTGAGCGCGTCGCGCAACTTCGCTTCGACGGCGCGATCGACGACGGCGCGCAGGTCGGCGCCCGAGAACTCCTTGCACTTCTCCGCGACGCGGCGGTGATCGATCGCGTTCTGCGGTTTACCTTCGAGCAGGATCCGCAGGATCGCCGCGCGCGCGTCGAGATCCGGCGGCGGCACGAAGAGCACGCGATCGAAACGCCCCGGCCGACGGAACGCGGCGTCGACGTGCCACGGCGCGTTGGTCGCGCCGAGCACGAGCACGCCTTCGTTCGAATCGCGCGCGCCGTCGAGCTCGGCGAGGAACTGGTTGATCACTTGGCGCACGGCGCTGTGTTGGAAATCCGAGCGACGCGCGCCGAGCGCATCGACCTCGTCGAAGAACACCACGCACGGCGCGGAACGTCGCGCTTCCTCGAAGAGCGCGTGCAGGTTCTTCTCGCTCTGGCCGACCCACATCTCGAGCACGTCGTGGATGCCGACTGCGATGAAGCGCGCCTTCACTTCGCCGGCGGTCGCGCGCGCGAGCAACGTCTTGCCGCAACCCGGCGGACCGTAGAGGAGGATCCCGCCGCCGACTTTCTTCCCGTACGCGTTGAAGAGTTCGGGATGCGCGAGCGGTTGGAGGATCTTGATCGAGATCTCCTCCTTGACGCCGTCCATGCCGCCGACGTCGGAGAAGTTGATCTTCGGCTGTTCGGCGACGGGCTCGCGCGTCGCGGGGCGTTCGTCGTCGTCCTCTTCTTCGTCGTCGGGCGCGTTCTCGTTCGCCGGCGCGTCCGGCGTCACGCCGTAGGCCTGAGCGATCGGGCGGCCGAAGAGCTTCGCGAGGTCCGGCGCTTCGACGTGCGGATCGCGCTCGAGCGCGGCGCGGTACTCGGCGCCGGCGACGTCGCGTTTCTGCGCGCGCAACGCGAGCCGCGCGGCGAGGAGATGCGCTCGCGCCGTCATCGCGTTGCGCAGACGCAGGCTGTCGAGGATCACCTCGGCGTGGGAATCCTTGCCCGACGCGAAGTAGCACTCGGCGAGCGCGAGCTTGAGCTCGACGTCGTCGCCCGAACGCTGCATTGCCGCGCGGTATTCGATCTCCGCCTCGTCGAGGCGCCCGAGGCCGCGCAGGGAATCGGCGAGCAACTTGCGCAGCGGAACGTTCTCCGGCGAGAGAGCCAGCGCGTCTCGCAGCGCCTTCACCGCATCGTCACCGCCTGCCATGGGCGTGCAGTGTAGCGGAGGAGCGCCGACCTCGTGCTCTCGCAACTCCGCGGGCTCCGATCCATGATCGGAGCATGGCTTCGCCCGCCCAACGCCTCGCGACCAACGTCGCCGGCGACTTCTTCGTCGACTCGACGTGCATCGATTGCGATACGTGCCGCTGGCTCGCGCCGGCGACGTTTGACGCGAGCGGCGAGCAGTCGCGCGTGCACCGTCAACCGGCGAACGAGGCGGAGCGTTTCGCGGCCGAACTCGCGCTCGTCGCGTGTCCGACCGGTTCGATCGGCACCGCGACGCACCACGACTTGAAGCTCGCGACCGAGGCGTTCCCGTTGGTCGTCGAAGACGAAGTCCATCACCTCGGTTTCCACGCGGAGGCGAGCTTCGGCGCCGCGAGCTACCTGATCGTCCGCGAACGGGGCAACGTCCTCGTCGACGTCCCGCGCTGGAACGCGGGGCTCGTGAAGCGCATCGAGGCGCTCGGCGGCGTGCGCACGCTCTTCCTCACGCACATCGACGACGTCGCCGACCAAGCGCGCTTCGCCGCGCACTTCGGCGCGGAGCGGGTGATGCACTCGGGCGATGCGGTCGCCGGGATCGAGCGCGTGATCGAGGGCGTCGAGCCGGTGGCCCTCGACGACGACCTCGTCGTCGTGCCAACGCCGGGTCACACCGCGGGCTCGGCGTGTTTGATCCACCGCGCGAAGTTCCTGTTCAGCGGCGATCACGTCGCGTGGAGTCGTTCGCGCGAACACGTCTACGCTTTTCGCAGCGCGTGTTGGTACGACTGGCCGACGCAGATCGAGTCGATGGAGCGGCTCGCGGCGTTCGACTTCGAGTGGATCCTTCCGGGCCACGGCACGCGCTGTCGTTTCGAGCGCCCGCGGATGAAGAGCGAGATGGCGCGCTGCGTCGCGTGGATGCGCGACGGCGCTTGATTCACTCGAGCGGCAGCTCTCCGAGATCCTTGGTCTCGCCCGCGGCCGCCTGCACTTGGACGTCGAGGCGCGTGAAGCCGTCCTTCTCGATCGAGATCAACGCGTCGAGCGGCGCGAGGTGCGGATCGAAGGGGAGCTCGATGCGAAAACGTCCGTCGACGTCGCTCGCGACTCTCGCGGCGTTCGCCCAATGCACGCTCGCCTCCGCGACCGGCGCGCCCGAGCCGTCGACACAGCGACCGACGACCGTCGCGATCGCGGCGGGCCCGCCTCCGGGCGGAGGCGGCGTGGAATCGCATGCGGGCAGCGAGACTGCGAGGAAGAGGCTCGCGAGGAAACTCGAGGTGCGCATCGTCATCCTCACCGCGGATCGAAGCGCGCGAGTCCGCCGCTCGTGACTTCGACCGAGCCCAATTCCTTCATGCTTCCGTCCCTCCACGACTTGATCTTCCACGTCCCGGCAGGCAACGCGTCGAGTACGCGCGAGCCGTCGCGCGCGAGCGCGACCGACACGTCGCACCACAGCAGTCCGCCCTCGGCGCGCCAACTCGCGCGGTAGGACTCCTGTGCCGCACCGTCGAGCGCGGGCCCGAACTCGAGCTTGCCGACCGGCAGATCTCGCTCCCACGTCGTCTCGCCGAGGCGCCACGCGACCGACGCGCCGAACGCTCGCCATCCGTCGCCCGGTCCGTTGGAGCGCAAGCGCAGCGTGCCCGCGCCGGCGCTCGGCGCGCGCACGTCGAAGCGTCCTTCGGCGTCGGTCTCGGCGTGGCCCGGTGGGTCGAAGTGCGCTCCGAGTGTCTCCGCGTCGACCGCCCAACCGACGGCCGGCCCGCCGCCGAGCAAGAGACGTCCGCGCGCGCGCGGCCGCGCATCGACGCGCAGATCGAGATCGAAGTGCGTGACTTCGCCTTCGCGCACGATGCAGCTCGTCGGGAGCTCGACGGCTGAGTCGACGGAACTCGTCGACGTCGTCGTGCTGTACGGCACGATCTCTTCGTCGCAACGTTTGACGAGCCACGCGCCGGGCGTGAGCTCGTCGAAGCGATACCGGCCGTCCGCATCTGCGCGCGTCGTCCGCCCGTGACCGTCGCCGCACGATGCGCCGACGATCGCGCCGTGGACGTTCTCGCCGGCGGGGAGGAGCACGCGTCCTTCGATCGCGCCGCCGCGACCGAGTTCGATCTCGACGCCCGCGAGCCCGACGTCCGGATCGAAATGCAGCGGCCCGACGAGCGCGGCCGCGCGGCCCGCGTGCTCGACGCGCAGCCACACTTCGCCCGCGTTCTCCGGGAACACGATGAACGTGCCGTCGGCGCCGCTTCGCGCCTCGACCGAACCTTCGAACGTCTTGTTCGCGGGGAAGCCGTTGACGATGCGCGCGAGCTTCGCGTCGACCGGTCGACCGGCACGCACCTCGGCGTTCGCGAGCGGCTTGCCGTCGGCGAGCACGCGTCCCGCGATCCCCGCAACGCCGTGCAACGTCGCGCGCACGAGCGGCGGCAGCGTGCTCGGCTCGAACGGTCCGACGTCGGCGTCGCGGTAACCCGCGGCGCGGACGTGGATCAAGAACGCGACCGGCGGAACCGGCAACGTCGCGCGGCCCGGAGGACTCTCCGCGGACGGCGCGATCGAGTCGAGCTGACTGTGGCTGTCTCCGTCCGCGTCCGTGAATTCGGCTCGAAAGCCTCGAACCGGTTCGCCGTGCACGTCGACGACCTCGAGCACGAACTCGCGCTTCTCCTCGAGCTGCATCACGAACGCCGCGTCTCCGGGCATGCGACGCGTCGCGACCGCGAAGCCGAATTCGCCCTTTGCGTCGCGCGCGCGGAAATCGTGCAGGCCCTTCGCTTGGACGACGAAGTGGAGCCGTCCGGCTTCGTCGCACATCTGCGAGCCCGAACCGCTGCGGACTTGCGTCTCGTACTCGTACGCGACGATCGCGCGCGGCGACGGCGTGCCGTCGGGGTTGAGCACCGTGATGTCGAACGCATCGTCCTCCGCTTCCGGATCGAGCACGAGGACGAGGTCGCGAACTTCCTGGCCCGCGGCGATTTCGACCGCTTCGCCGACGCCGTTCAGGTAGCGCGCCTTGGTCGCCCACGGGCGGACGCGACCGCTCGCGACGCCGTCGAGTCGGAATTCGCCGCGCGCGTCGCTCAACGTGTCGACTTCGGCTTTCCCGGGGTCCTGGCGTCGCGCCCAATCGCGCTCGAGGTTCGAGGCTCGTCTCACGAGCACGCGCGCGCCTTCGACCGACCGTCCGCGTTCGTCGACCACGCGTCCGAACAGGGACGCACCCAGCTCGAGCTTCCAATCGCCGATGTTCGTCTCCTCGCCTTCGCGGAGCACGACGTCGCGATGGCCGGTGACGTACCGCGGCGCATAGGCGTCGACGTCGACCGACCACGGCTCGCTCCGATCGCGCGCATTGACGGACAGGAGGAAACGTCCGTCGGCCGGGGTCTTCACGCTCAGCGCAGTGCCCCCGCGGAGCCAGAGTTCGGCGTCCGCGATCGGAACTCCGAGTGCGTCGACCATGCGGCCGACCAGCGTGGCGTTGCGCGCCGGCGCGGTCGCCTTCGCCGGAGCCGGCGTCGCGAGCGCCGGCGACGGAGTCGCCTCGCTGCGCTCGTTCTCGGCCGTCGCGATCGGCACGTCCAACTTTGCAGGAGCGACCGGCGTCTGCGCCGGTTCGGCGGGCGCGGCGAACGGCTCGCGCGCGAACTCGGTCGCGTTCGGCGAACCGCGCAGCCAGAGCCACGCGCCGAGCGCGGCGATCACGGCGATGAAAACGAGCCAAACGCGCATGGCGACCGCGCTTCGTTCTACGCCGATGCGCGGGAGCTGTCGATCGATGTCGAACCCGGCTCGCGCGGTTCTTACACTCTGCCCCATGCGCATTGCGCTCGTCGCGCACGGATTCCCGCCGCTCGAACGCACCGGCGTCGAGAACCACGTCGCCGACCTGGCGCGGGAGTTCGCCCGTTCGGGCCACGAAGTCCACGTCTTCGTGCCGCGCCGCGATCCGCGGCGGCCGG
This sequence comes from Planctomycetota bacterium, assembly GCA_021413885.1. Taxonomy (GTDB): domain Bacteria; phylum Planctomycetota; class UBA1135; order UBA1135; genus JACRIN01. The sequence continues at coordinate 87,155 of JAIOPM010000057.1, read as the reverse complement.
AGCTCGCGTTGCGTGCGCAAGAGCGCGACCGCTACACGATCCATTGGCTGACGCGCAACGAGCCGCCGCGTTCCGCCGCCGATCACCTCGAGGTCGAGGGCGTCGAGCGCGCGTTCGGCGACTGGCTCGATCGCGAGCGGCCCGACGTCGTGCACGTGCATCACGTCGCGAAGCTCGGGCTCGGGATCCTCGCGGCCGCGAAGAAGCTCGGCGTGCCCGTGATCTTCACCGCGCACGATTACTTCGCGATCTGCCATCGCATCACGATGTTGCGGCCGGATCTCGAGCGTTGCGACAAGCTCGGCGACGCCGCCGCGTGCACGCGTTGCGACCTCGCGGTGACGCAGCTCAATCGCGTGAAGGGCCTCGGCGACTACCACGCCGGCGTCTTTCCCGAGGATCTCGAACGAGGCGCGCGGGAGCAGCTCGCGCGTGCGCTCGGCGATCCGCTCTCGAGTCGGCGCGGCGCGACCGCGCTCGAGGAACGTCGCGCGCTCGACGCGCGGAGGCTTGCGGCGCTGCGCGCGTGCGAGCTCGTGCTGACGCCGAGCCGCTTCGTCGGCGAACGCCTGATCGGCGCGGGCCTCGCGCGCGAACGTGTCGCGGTCGAGCTGCTCGGTGTCGATGTCGCGGCGTTGGCCGCGGTCGAGCGGCCGTTCGCGCAGCGCAACCAGCCTCTGCGCCTCGGCTTCGTCGGCGGCACGAGCAAGCACAAGGGTCTGCACGTGTTGCTCGCGGCGCTCGAAGGTCTCGGGCCGCGCGTGCGCCTTTCGATCTGGGGCGACTCGAGTGATCGGCGTTGGACCGAACAACTCATGGAGCGCGCGAAGTCGGTCGGTGCGACGTGGAACGGCGCGTTCGACGCGGCGGATCGCGCGCGCGTGTTCGGGAGCTTCGACGTGCTCTGCGTGCCGTCGATCTGGGACGAGAACGCGCCGCTCGTGATCCACGAAGCCTTCGCGGCCGGACGTCCGGTGCTCGCGTCGCGCGTCGGCGCGCTCGACGAGAGCGTGCGCGACGGCGTCGACGGCCTCTTGCTCCCGCCCGGCGACGCGAATGCGTGGCGCGCGGTGCTCGAGGGCTGGATCCGCGAGCGCGCGCCGCTCGAGAAGTTGGTCGCGGGCGTCAGCGCGCCGCGTGCGCTCGCCGACGAGGCGGCGGCGACGCTGGCGCGCTACGCGAGCTTGATCGCCGAGCGCCGCGAGCTCACGCCGCCGCCCGCGAGCCTCGCTGCGTTCCACGCCGAGCACACGGAGCTCGAATGCGAGCCGTTCGACGCGCTCGTCGAACGCGTCGCGCGCGGCCTCGAACGTTTTCGCGTGCGCGTCGGCGTCGAAGGCGCGAGCTGTTTCGCCGTGACGATTCGCTCGGGCGCCGCGCGCGAGATCCTCGATCGAGCCCGCGATGCGCGCAGCGAACGCGCGTGGCTCGCTCGCTCGCTCGCGTTGCGCAAGGACGCGCGCGAGGAAGTCGCGCGGCTCGCGCGGTCGCAACGCGAACTCGCGAAACGCTTCGAGGCCGAGCACGCGCGCTTGCTCGCCGAACGTGAAGCGCTGATCGGGGCGAAGACCGCGGCCGAAGAAGAACTCGTGCGTCGCCAAACGCATTCCGAAACGGTCGCGACGGAGCTCGCGCGGATCCAAACGGCGTTGTCCGTCTGCCAAGCCGCCCACGCGCGCGCCGAAGAGTTCGCGCAGTCGAACGCCGAGGACCGCCGCAAGCTCGGCGAACACGCGGCGTGGCTCGAACGTCTGCTGCGCGACCTGGCGCGCGAAACCGGCGCCGCGGAGTCGGGCGAGGTCGAACGCGAAGTCGCGGCCGCGCGTGAAGCGCTCGCGAGCGCGCACACGGCGCTCGCGGAGTTGCGCCGCGAACTCGATTGGCGCCGCGGCGAAATGCGCGCCGCGCTCGGCGATCGTGGCGGACTCTTCGGCAAGGGTGAACTCGGCACGCGGCTCGAAACGTGGCGCGCCGCGGACGGGAGCGCGCCGCGATGAGCACGCCGGTCTCGATCGTCATGCCCGCGTTCGGCGATCCGGAGCTGGTCGCGCGCTCGCTCGTCGCGTTGCAGCTCGAGCTCAACGCTCGCGGCGCGATCGACGAAGTCGTCGTCGTCGACGATGGGGGAACGGGCGATCTGGCGCGCGAACTCGCGCCGCGTTTTTCGCGCGTGCGCTTCGTCGCGCAGACGAAGAACGGCGGTTTCGCGCGCGCGCTTTCCGCCGGCGTCGCGAGCGCGCGGCACGAGCTCGTGTTCGCGTTGAACAGCGACGTGCTCGTCCGCGTCGGCACGCTCGCGCCGTTGGTCGAAGCGCTCGACGACGCGCACGTCTTCGCTGCCGTCCCGCGCGTGCTGCTCGGCGCCGACGAACGGCGCGTCGAATCGTGGGTGCGCTTCACCCACGACGAAGGTCGTCTGCGGCTCGAGCAACCCTGCTTGACGAGCCGCGCGCGTCCGCCGCGCCGCGACTGCGACGTCGCGTTCCCGGTCGGCGGCGCGTGCTTGATGCGCAAGCGCGAGTTCGCGGAGCTCGGCGGCTTCGACCCGCTCTTCGAGCCGTTCTACTTCGAGGACGCCGATCTCGGTCTCCGCGCGTGGCGCGCCGGCAAGCGTACGCGCCTCGTCGTCGCCGCCGCGGTCGAGCATCGCCACCGCGCGACGATCGGCCGCGTCGCGAGCGAACGGCTCGTGCGCGCCGCGCTCGAACGCAACACGTACCTGCTGCAGTGGAAGCACTCGACCGCCGCCGAACTCGTCGCGCACGTCGCCGCGCTCGAACGTGAAGCGGTCGAGGCGTGGCTCGACGAGGATCGCGAGCGCTTGGAGTGGCTCGCGCTCGCCTTGGCGGCCGCGGAGCGTGCGCTCGCGGCGCCGCGTCCTGTCGAGTCGCTCGACGCTCTCGTTCGCCGCGTCGCGACGGACGACTGAGCGAGGCTTACGCGCGCGCGAGCACCGCTTCGAGGCGTTCGAGGTGACGCGCGGGACGGAACTCGGTCTCGACGCGCTCGCGCGCCGCGCGACCGAGCCGCGCCGAGAGAGCGGAGTCGCCGAGCACGCGTTCGAGCGCTCGTGCGAACGCGTCGGTGTCGCGCCGCGCGACGGCGAAACCGGTTGCGCCCTCGACCAACCACTCGCGCACGCCGCCGACGTCGAACGCGATCACCGGTTTCGCGTGCGCCATCGCTTCGATGCCGACGAGCCCGAACGGTTCGTCCCACACCGACGGGAACGCGACGACGGCGGAGCGCGCGTAGAGCCACTCGATCGCGCCCGCGGATTGCCAACCGGCGAAGTGCACACGCTCGGCGAGGCCTTCCTCGCGCGCTTTCGCGCGCAACCATTCCTCGGCCGGCCCGGAGCCCGCGATCACCGCGCGGAACGGCGCGCGCGACTTGGCGAGCGCGGTCAACAGGAAGTCGACGCCCTTGTCGGGCAACGCGAGGCGCGCGGGCGTGAAGAGCAACGGCTCGCGCGCGCCGAGGACGAAGTCGCGCGTGGCGAGGTCGGGTTCGTGCGGCGGGAGCGACGTGCTCGCCGAGCGCGTGAAGTAGGGGACGACGTCGACGCGTTCGGGCTCGCAGCCGACGGCGACGAGTTCTCGGCGCATGTAGTTCGACGCCACGAGCAAACGTGCAGCGCGCCGCGCGTCGGCGAGAGCTCCGCGTTGCTTGAGCACGCCGCCCAAACCGTCGAACGCGCTGCGATGCAGCTCGCGCCGGAAGCCGAAGCAGCCGCCGCCGGTGTAGTAGCGCTTGACGCACTCGAAGCCCATCGGTCGCGTGCACGGCGAAGCGTCGGCGTGGAGCTTGTTCAGGCTCGGGCAGAAGAGCGTGTGATCCTGCACGAAGCGCACGAGCCGCGTCGACGCGCCGAGCAACGCGCGGAACGGCGCACGCGCTCGACCCGAGAGATGGAGCACGACGTCCGGCGCGAACGCGCGCACGTCGGCGACCAGCGGCGCGAGCTCGGCTTCGCTCGCGCGGTCGTCGGCGAACGCGGCGTGGACGAACGTCTGCGTCGCCGCGTCGCCGCTCTCGCGTTTCGCGCAGAGCACCGCGACCTCGTGGCGCCGTTCGGCGAGTTCGGCAGCGAGCGCGAGTGCATACCGCTCGCTGCCGCCGATCAACCCGAACGTCTCGATGCCGAGGAGGACGTGCACGCTCGCCGCATCGTGCGTCGCTCGGGCGCCGCGAACAAGCGTGCTACGGCGCGAACGTCGCGCGCAGTCCGTCCGAGGTGTTGAAGTGCGACAGCCCGCCGAGGGGATCGCGATACCAGAACTGGAAGTTCCACGTCGAGCCCGCCACGAATGCGGGCGTGCCGGTGCTCGACGACACGAGGCTCAAGTCGAGCGGACGCGCGACCGTTCCGTCGGTTTGGAAGTAGAGCGCGGGACCGATGCGCGTGATCGGCGCGCCGATGCAGAGCACGCCCTCGCCGAACGGCACTTGAGCGGACTGTTGACCGCAGAAGAAGATCCCGGGTCTGCCCGGAGGTCCGTGCGCGGCGTGCAACGCGAAGGCGTTCTGCGCGACGCTCGTCGGACCCGCGTGCGCCATGATCGCTCCGTTGCCGACGCTGTTCGGGCTCGTCGTGCAGTACGGCATCACCGGGCCGCCGACTTCGAATGCGAACGCCAGACCCGCATCCTTCTGCGGCGAGTCGTAGTACGGGGCGCCGACGAACACCGAAGATCCCGACACGGCGGTCGCAGAGCCGAACATGCAAGAGGCCTGCGGCGTACTCGATCGCAGGCACTGGGTGAGTTGCCAACCGGCGGACGAACGCTCGATCGCATACGCGGCCCCCGCACCGTTGCCGTTGCCGCCGTCACCGGCCGCGCCGACGACGCCGTGGTCGCCTGACAGCGCCACCGACCAGCCGAATCGATCCATGTAGTTGCCCATCGCGGGCGAGTCGAGCCGCGCCACTTCGGTCCACACGCCGCCGATGCGTTCGTAGGCGTAGACCGATTGGTGGGAGAACGTCGCCGAGTCTCCGGGCGCTCCGATCAGCGCGCGGTCTCCTGAGACGGCGACCGACGTGCCGAAGAAGTCGTTGATGGAGGTCGAGTCGCCGAGGAGGTGTCCGGCCGGTTGCCAGACGCCGGCGACGCGTTCGTAGATGTGCACGCGTCCGATGTAGTTGCCGCCGAACGGACCGGGCACCTGGTACCCGAGGGCGCCGACGAAGAGCGTGTCCCCCGACGCCGACATCGAGGCCCCGAACCATTCGATTTGCGGGTTGCCGCTCTGGAACTGAGCGACGAGGTTCCAAACACCGCCCGAGCGTTCGTAGACGAAGAGCTTGCCCTTCCCGGAGCCCCCGACGCTGTGTTCGTCGGTGGTGACGAAGAGCGTGTCGCCGAGGCGCACGACGCACTTGCCGAAGCCGTCGGCGTCGGCCGGATTCGGCGGCGTGACCTTCGCCGTTTGTTGCCAACCACTCGGCGTGCGATCGAAGACGTAGACCGCGCCGGACTTGTGCGGGAGCGTGGTGTAGCTCTCGATCGCGCCGACGGCGGCCGCGTCGCCGACGAGGTGAACCGATTGGCCGAAGCGTTGGAGGGGGACCGCATCGGCGGCCCAGAGCGACTGCACGTGCTGCCAAACACCTGCGGTGCGCTCGTAGACGAAGACGCCGCCGCTGTTCGGCACGGCGCCGCCTTGAACGTCCGACGCGCCGATCATCGCCGTATCACGGTCGACGGAGACCGCGACACCGAACAGGTCGTTCGGTCCGATCGGAACCGGCGAGGCGAACGTGGTCTCACGCAGTTGCGCTGCGGCGATCGAAGCGCAGAAGCCGATGGCGAGCGCGGCGACGTAGAGGCGGATCGGAACGAGCGGCATCGGAATTTCCTCGCGGGGTCGGCGACGAGTGCCGGCGTTCCGTGCTTCCGAACGTAGCGGCACTTCCGAGCGTAACACGCTCTCCACGCTTCGAACGGTTCGAGCTCTTTCGATACGTCGCTGCGATTTCGCGCGGCGCCGCTGCTTGCACCGTCTAGCGGCGCGTCACGATCCGATCGAGAGCAAGAACTCGCCGTTGACGCGGGTCTTGCGGATCTTCTGGATCAGCATCTCCATCGCCTCGACGGGATCCATCTCGTTCAGGACCTTGCGCAGCATCCAGACGCGGCGGATCTCTTCGGGGGTGAAGAGCAGCTCTTCCTTGCGCGTGCCGGAGCGATTGATGTCGATTGCGGGGAAGATGCGGCGGTCGGCGAGGCGGCGTTCGAGGACGAGCTCCATGTTGCCCGTGCCCTTGAACTCCTCGAAGATCACTTCGTCCATCTTCGAGCCCGTCTCGATCAGCGCGGTGCCGAGGATCGTCAACGAGCCGCCGCCTTCGATCTTGCGCGCGGAGCCGAAGAACTTCTTCGGCATCTGCAGAGCGCTCGCTTCGATGCCGCCCGACAGCAACTTGCCGTTCGACGGCGCTTCGATGTTGCACGCGCGCGCGAGGCGCGTGATCGAGTCGAGCAGGATCACGACGTCCTCGCCGGCTTCGACGAGACAGCGCGCTTTGCGCATCACCATCTCGGCGACTTGGATGTGGTGCCACGCCGGTTCGTCGAAGGTCGACGACACGATCTCGGCCTTGCCCTCGGGCAACATGCGCGTGAAGTCGGTGACTTCCTCGGGCCGCTCGTCGATCAGAAGGACGATCAAGTGCGCATCCGGCGCGTTGGCGACGATCGAGCGCGCGAGCATCTGCAACAGGATCGTCTTACCGGTTCGCGGCGGCGCGACGATCAGGCCGCGCTGACCGCGACCGACCGGCGTGATCAAGTCGACGATGCGCATCTCGAGCGGATTGTCGGGGCCGCCTTCGAGGATGACGCGTTGCTCGGGGTAGAGCGGGACGAGTTCCTTGAACGGCGAGCGCACCGCCGCGTCCTCGGGATCGTTCTTGTCGATCAGCTCGAGGTGCGCGAGGCAGACGTAGCGTTCGCTCTCGAGCGGCGGACGCAGCGTGCCCTTCAACGTCATCCCGGTCTGCAGGCTGAAGGCGTTGATCATCGAGCCCGGCACGAACACGTCGTCCGAGCTCGGCAGGTACGCGTTCGCGGGGTTGCGCAGGAACCCGTGGTTCTCCTTCGTGATCTCGATGCAACCCTCGGCGATCACCGGCGTGCCTTCCTTCAACTTCGTCGCCGCGACCTCGAAGACGATCTCCTCGCGCTTCTTGCCGCTGATGCCTTCGACGCCTTCGGTTTCGGCGTACTCGTGGAGTTCCTCGAGCTTGAGCTTCTGGAGCCACGCGTATTCGACCGCTTTCTGCTTCGCCTTCGCGCGCGGCTTGGGCAGCGCACCTTCGAGTTCGGCGAGCACTTCCGGCGCGAGGTCCGCCGGCAACTTCGTGAAGTCGATCCACGGACGCTCTTGGTTCTTCGCGAAGAACGCACCGCCTCCGCCGCTGCTGCCGCCGCCTCCGCCGCCCCCGTGTTGGATCCGGTGTTTGTTGCGGCGACGCTTGAAGGACTTCTGGAACTGAGACATCGATTCGATCTTTCGTTGCTCTTGGCGGGCTCGCGGTTCGCGGGCCTCGCTTGGGAGGTTCTAAGGAGTGGGGGAGGCGAGTCCGAGCTCGCGTTCGACGCGGGCAACTTCGCGCGCGAGTTCGTCGCGGCCGGCGAAGTTCAGGACGACGGCGTCGGCGCGGCGTCGCTTCTCATTCAACGGGAGCTGCGCGGCTTCGCGGCGCGCGACTTCGCCGGGCTTCCAGCCGCGAGCGGCGACCGCGCGGCGATCGCGTTCTTCGGGCGCCGAGTCGACGAAGACCAGGCGAGCACAACGCTCGACCAAGCCGTGGGCTGCGGCGTTCTCGAGGAGCAGGGGTACGTCGAGCACGACTCGCGGCGCGTGCTCGCGCTCGGCGGCCGCGAGCTCGTCGGCGATCCGCGCGCGCACCGCCGGATGGATGCGACCTTCGAGCCACGTTCTCTTCGTCGCGTCGGCGAAGATCGCTGTCGCGATCGCCGCGCGGTTCGCGCGGCCGTCGGAGGCGATCGCGTTCGCGCCGAACTCGCGCCGCAGCTCCGCCTGGAATTCCGGCGAGTGGTAGACCTCGTCGACCAATCGATCCGCGTCGATCACGCGACCGCGCGGCCCGGCGAGCAACGCGGCGACCGCCGACTTGCCCGACGCGATGCCGCCGAGCACGCCGATCACCACGCTCCGCGCGTCGCGATCGGTGGTCGGTCTCTGAGTCGCCAAGATTGAAGCGGGAAGCACGTTGGATGGTTGGGGCCCGACTCCGGCCGTTCGGTGGACCGCGGTGACCGCGGGAGGCCTGATGAGTCGGTGCGAAGGCGCCTCGAGGAACTCGCCACGAGCGAGTGCGCGGGCCGCGCGGCACTCCGGAGGAAACCGGACCGGCAACGCCGGGTAGGACGCGTGCGCTCGAATTCGACCCCCGCGCGGGGTGCCTCTCCCGAGTCGCGACCGAGTGTCGTCGGACGCTTAGGGTACGGGGTCGGGAGGGGTCGTCAAGGGCGGCGTCGCGGGGGGTGCGGCGGAGCTCCTCCCCCCGACGAATTCCCTTGCCGAGTTCGGTGCCCGGAAGGTATCAACATGCCCCCTCGCGACGGCCGGAAACCCTCCGCCGTCACGGTTCTAGCCTTGCGCGTCCCACCACTGCCCACACTGCTCGGGCCCGGAGTTCCGACCCGGGTCTGGAGAGTTCGAGAGGTCCACACGTCATGAAGCGTTCTCAGCGCGGCGCCGTCCGCGTCAGCATCGTCTGGATGGTCGTCACGTTGGTGTTGTTCTTCGTGGCGCTGTTCATCGCGTACACGGGCTTCGACGCGAAGGCCAAGGCGGTCACGCAGGCCGCGGCCGACAAGACCGCTCGAGTCGACAGCGAGAAGAGCACCAGCGAGGCGCGCAAAGCCCTGGTCGAGCTCTCGAAGGAGATCGGTTGGACCGATCCTTCGTCGGTGACTCCCGCGACCAACATCGCATCGATGAAGGCCGACTTCGAGGATGCGCGCACCGCGCTCGACGCGCCCGCCGACATCAAGGACGTCAAGGGTCTGCTCGCGTTCGCGAAGACCGCGTACCAGAGCCGCGGCAAGGAGATCTCGGGCAAGGAAGACGAGGTCAACGACGCGCGTCGCAAGGGCCTCCAAGCGGAGAAGGGTCTCCAAGACGCGATCCGCGAGAAGGACACGCAGCTCGACGACTTGCGCAAGCAGCTCACCGACCTCACCGAGGCCGCCGCTCAGCGCCAACAAGACGGCGAGCAAACGATCGCCGGCCTGCGCACGCAACAGAGCCAACTCGACGCCGACCTGCGCGCCGCCAACGCGAAGTACGAAGAAGCGGTCCGCGCCCACGGCGACGAAGTGAAGACCTTCGAGACGCGCCTCGCGGTCCAAGGTCAGAAGCTGCGCTTCCTCAAGGAGCCGCAAGCCCAGGACGGCGCGTTCCTCGCGGTCAGCAAGGACCTCGGCATCGGCTGGATCGACATCGGCGCGAATCAGCGGCTCGCCCGCGGCACGCGCTTCACCGTGATGTCCGGCAAGGTCGGTTCGACGACGCCGAAGGCGATGGCCGAAGTGACCAAGGTCGAACCGTCGCGCGCCGAAGTGCGCATCACCGAAGTGCGCGACCAGTTCGATCCGGTCGTGCCGGGCGACGTGATCTACAACCCGGTGTACGACCCTAAGACGCAGCGCCACGCGGTGCTCGTCGGTCGCTTCTCGGGCAAGTACAACGAGAAGGAACTCAAGAACCTGCTCGGCATGATGGGCATCGTCGTGCAGTCGAAGCTCGACCTGAACACCGACTACATGATCGTCGGCGGCGAGCTCTACACCGACGCCGACGGCAACCCGGTCGAGACGCCGATCCAGCCGACCGAACTCGCCGTGTACAAGGAAGCCGAGTCCAAGGGCGTGCAGATCATGGCGCTCAAGGACCTCGCCGGTTACTTCGCGTTCTGAGCGAAGCAGCAGGACTCTCACACGAGGCGGGCGACGTCCTTCGCGGCGTCGCCCGCCTCGCGCTTTCCATCGGCGTCGTACGTGCGTTCGCTTGGATCAACGTCGTGAGCGCGTCATCCTAGTCGCCCCCGCCGATGGTGAACCCCGAAGATCCGTTCGCGCAGACGCGGATGACGCTGTCGCAGCACCTCGAGGAGCTGCGCAAGCGCGTCCTGCGCGGAGTGCTCGCGGTGTTCCTCGCGTTCTGCGTCGCGTGGGAGTTCAACCCGCAGATCGCGACCGGCATGCAGTGGCCATTCAAGCGCGCGGTCGCGTGGCTCAACGCCGACATGGTCGCGGACCACGAGGCGTACCTGAAGGAACACCTCGAGGTCCCGCGCACCCAGTTCTTCCTCTCCGAGGATCCGGCGGACAAGCGCCTGCAGACCCCCTACACCGACAAGCTCCAAGCGACCGGCGTCAGCGAGATCTTCATGTTCTCGTTCCGCAACGCGATGTACGTCGCGGTCGCGGCGGGCGGGCCCATCCTGCTATGGCAGATGTGGGGCTTCATCGCCGCCGGGCTCTACAAGAAGGAGCGCCGGATGGTGATGGGGTACTTCCCCCTGTCGCTGGTCCTGTTCATGGCGGGGCTCGCGATGAGCTTCTTCCTGATGGTGCCGATGGGCATCTACTACCTGCAGAAGACGCTCCCGCAGGACCTCGTCGTCTTCAATCCGAAGCTCGACGAGTACATGGAGTTCCTGTCGAAGACGTGCATCTGGACCGGCGCGATGTTCCAGATGCCGATCCTGATCCAGGTGCTGATCCGCCTCGATCTCGTGCAGGCCGCGACGTTCGCGCGCTACCGCAAGCACTTCATCGTCGTCGCGTTCGTCGTGTCCGGCTTCGTCACGCCGTCGGCGGATCCGTACTCGCAGACGTTGCTCGCGGCGCCGATGATCCTGCTCTACGAGCTCGGACTCTTGATGGGCCGTTGGTCGACGCGCAAGCGCGCTAGCCCAGAGGTCGCGACGTGATCCGTGATCCGCGCAAGGCGGCGGTGATCGCGATCGGCGACGAGCTGCTCGAAGGGCGCCACGCCGACACGAACTCCGGGATGATCTCGCGACGGCTCGCGGACCTCGGCATCGAAGTCGTCGAGTTCCGCGTGATCGGCGACGATCGCGCGCGGCTCGCCGCGGCGTTCTACGAGCTCTGCGAGAAGTACCCGATGGTGTTCGCGAGCGGCGGCCTCGGGCCGACGCTCGACGACGTCACCCGCGAAGCGGCCGCCGACGCGGCCGGCGTGAAGTTGGTGCGCGACGAGAGCGTCGTGGCGGAACTGCGCGAGTGGTTCGCGCGCCGCAAGCGCGACTTCCCCGAGTCCAACGTGCGTCAGGCCGAGTTCCCCGACGGCGCGCAGGTGATGCGCAATCACAACGGCACGGCGCCGGGCTTCCGCACGTGGATCGGCGGCGGCGTGCTCGCGGTGTTGCCCGGACCGCCGCGCGAGTGCGAGACGATGCTCGAGCGCGAGCTCCTGCCCTGGATCTCCGCGACGTGCGGTCACGGCGAGTGCTTCGCGCGCGCGTCGTTCCACTTGGTCGGGCTGGCGGAGAGCGCGTTCGGCGATCGCGCCGGCGACTGGATGGACCGCTCCGCGAATCCGCGGATGGGCGTCACCGCGCACCAAGGCACGCTCCGCGTTTCGTTGCGCGCCCGCGCCGGAACGCAGGCCGGCGCCGAGGCGTTGATCGCCGCGCGCGCGGAGGCGTTTCGCGAGCGCTTCGCCGCCGAACTCTTCAGCGAGGACGAACCGCGCCTCGCGTTCGTGCTCGGGCGCGAGCTGATCCGCCGCAAGCTCACGCTCACCACCGCCGAGTCGTGCACCGGCGGGCTCGTCGCCGAACTCCTGACCGAAGTCCCGGGCATCAGCGCCGTCTTCCGCGAAGGTTTCGTCACCTACTCGAACGAGGCGAAGACCGCGCGCCTCGGCGTCGCGCGCGAACTGCTCGAGCGCCACGGCGCCGTGTCGTGCGAAGTCGTCGAGGCCATGGCCCGCGGCGCGGCCGCCGCGACCGGCGCGCGGCTCGCGATCGCCGTGTCGGGGATCGCGGGGCCCGACGGCGGCACCGCGGAGAAACCGGTCGGGCTCGTCTGCTTCGGCCTCTCGGTCGACGGCGTCGTCACGAGCCGCGAAACGCGCTTCCCGCCGGTCGATCGCGCCACTGTCCGCCTGTTCGCGGCCAACGCGGCGCTCGAACTCCTGTGGCGCGCGTTGCCCGATTGACCCTCGCGGCGGGCCCGGCTAGAGTCTCGCGCCGCATCGACGGACTACCCGGTGGTGTAATCGGTAACACAAGAGGTTTTGGTCCTCTCATTCCAGGTTCAAGTCCTGGCCGGGTAACCACTGCGCGGCTTGCGCGAAGGCGCCGCCCCCTGCGTCGACGGCAGAGCTAGAAGTAGCCCAACGCCCGCAGCTTGCGCGCCTGTTCCGGATCGGTGCGTTCGAGTTCCTCGCGGCGCGCGCGCAGGAGTTCGCCGAGTTCGGCGAAGTGCACGTCGGCCGCGGTGAAGTGCTCGAGCGCGGCGTTCAGACGTTCGAGCGGTGCGTCGCCCGGCGTCGCGGCGAGGTCGCGCGCTTCCAGCGGATCGACGTCGAGGTCGTAGAGTTCGTCGGAGAGGTTCACCCACGCGCTCGCGCCGTCCTTGTCGCGGTGCGTGTAGCGCCGCAGCAGTTTCCAACGCCCGATGCGCACGCCTTTCGTTTGCACGGTGCGGTCTTCGTTCGCGCGCTCGACCTTCTCGAAGTAGACGGCGCGCTCGCGTTCGTCGTCGATGGCGAGCAACGCGGCTCGCGACGCGCCGCGCGGAGAACTCGAGTCGGGCGCCACGAGCGGCGGAAGCTCTAGCACGTCGCACAACGTCGGCGCGACGTCGACCAACGAAACGACGCCGCGGCGCACGCCCGGCGCGGGCCGCGACGGGAACGCGTCGGGCAAGCGCACGATCAGCGGGATGCGGCAGGTGCTCTGGTACGCGTAGAGGCCGTGCTCGAACCAGTAGTCGTGCTCGCCGAGGCTCTCGCCGTGGTCCGCGGTGATCACGACGAGCGTGCGCGCGAGGGCTCCGCTCGCCGCGAGCGCGTCGAGCAACCGCCCGATCTCCGCGTCGACGTAATGGATCTCCCCGTCGTAGAGATCGCGCACCGCCGCCGCGTCGATCGTGCCCGCGGCGTCGAGCGCGCTCGGCGGCACGTTGTAGTCGGCGATGCGGCGCGTGTGCGTTCGATCGTTCGACGGCGGACCGATCGGCTCGCGCGCGGAGTGGAAGACGCGGTGTTCCGTCGGCGGCTCGTACGTGCCGTGCGGATCCATGTAGTGCAACCAGAGGAACCACGGCGCTCCGTCGGCGCGAGCGAGCGGCTCGCGCAGTCCGTCGGCGAGGTCGGCGGGACCGAGGCCGAGCAACGCGAGCCCCGCGTCGGTCAGCGAATGCGCGGTGCGTTGCGGCACGTCGTGCGGCGGCACGCCTTGGGTGTCGGGCAGACGCTCGATCCACGCGTCGAAACCGCGCGCGAGGCCGGAGCGTTCGTTCACGAGCACCCAGTTGCCGACGACCGCTCCCGTGCGCCAACCCGCGCGCGCGAGGTGCTCCGCCAACGTCGGCACGCTCGCGGCGAGCGGTTCCGTCAGATCGCGCACGCCGTGCTCGTGCGGATACAGACCGGTGAAGAGCGACGCGAGCGCCGGCGTCGTCTTCGCGCGCGGCGTCGAAGCGTTCTCGAAGCGCAGCGCTTGCTCTGCGAACGCATCGATGCGCGGCGTCGTCGATTTCGCGTAGCCGTAGCACGACAGGTGATCGGCGCGCAGCGTGTCGACGGTGATGCAGAGCACGTTCCAATGTTCCTGGGGCTCTCGCGGCTCGTCGCGCGAACACGTCGCGGTCCACGAGCACACGCAGAGAACGAGGCCGAGGAAACGCATCGCTCTAGCGGCGGCGGAGGAACTTCTCGGCCCGGTATCCGGCGCCGACGACCGTCGCGATCTCGCGTTCGTCGATCTCCGGCGCGGCGGGGCGCGTGCGGATCGCGAGCTCGCTCTTGAACGCCTCGAGCAACACCGGCGCGAACTCCTCCGGCGCGGGCGCGCCGTAGCGTTCGAGCGTCGCGATGTCGCCTTCGAGCGGCGAATTCCTGAGCTTGATCGAGCCGTGGTGCAGCACGCGACCGTCCTTGCGCCGTTGCGCGGAGCCGACGCCCTTGCGCTCGTCCCACGCGAGATCGAGCGGTGTCGAGTGGTGGAAGCACATGCCCGTATCCGCGCGATCGGATACGAGCGCGCGTTCGCCGCGCAGGTCGGCCTTCACGCCGAAGCGCGCGAGCGCGACGGCGATCGTGCGGTGCACGCGCTCGTACGACGCGCCGATCGGACCTTGGTAGAGCGGATGATCGACGGGACACGCGAGCGAGAACGTGAGCTCGTCGACGTGATGGATCGCGCCGCCGCCGGTGATGCGCCGCACTTGCGCGCCGGCCTCGGCCGCGCGCGGCACGTCCGCGAAACGTTGGAAGTAACCGAGCGAGAGCGTGTCGGGACTCCACGTGTAGAACCGCAACGTCGGCGGCGACTCCGGCGTCTCGAGCAACGCCTGATCGAGGCCCATGTTGAACTCAGGGCTAGCCTCGAAGGTCGTGATCAGGCGCCAGAGCTCCATCGCTCCCAGCATACGCAACGAGCCCGGCCGCGCGCGTCGCGTGGGCCGGGCTCGATTGCGCGGGGACGAGCTCAGTGCTTCTGCGCCTCCAAGTACTTCTCGTACTCGGCGGCGGACATCAGCTTCTCGCCGGCCCAGTTCTTCGACGTCGGCCGGATGCGGATCATCCAGCCTTCGTTCCACGGATCGCGCGAGAGGATCTCGAGGTGCTCCTCGATCTTCTGGTTGATCGCGATCACTTCGCCGGCGACCGGCGAGTTGAGGTCGGAGACCGCCTTGACCGATTCGATCTCGCCGAAAGTTTCGCCTTGGGCGAGCTCGCGGCCCGGTTCGGGCAGGTCGCAGTAGACCAGGTCGCTGTCGTTGCCGTTGGAGAGCGCGGTGACCGCGAAGTCCGTGATGCCGATGATCACGTTCTCGCCGTCCTGCTTGGCCCACTCGTGCGATTCGAAGTACTTGCGATCGTCGGGGCGTGTGGTCTTGGAGGTCATCGATGAACCTGGGGGACTCGGAAAACTCGTGAGAGGAATCGGGAGTTGGACGCGACGCTCACTTGCGCGTGCGCGAGAAGAAGGGGAGCTCCTGCACGGTGCAGGCTTGGCGTTTGCCTTTGAAGTCGAGCTCGAGCGCGAGGCCCGGCTGATCGCAGCCGAGCTTCACGAACGCCGAGGCGATGTTCTTCTGGATCGTCGGCGAGACCGCGCCGGACGCAACGGCGCCGACTTGCTCCGCGCCGCGATGGATCGGAGTGCCTTGGCGCGGCACGCGCGGACCTTCGGTGGTCAGGCCGACCAAGCGTTGCTTCGGGTTCTTCTGCACGCGCTCGAGCGCGGCGCGGCCGATCCACTCGCCCTTCTCGGGCGCGAACGAGACGCCGAAGTGGAGCCCGGCCTCGATCGGGTTGTGCGTTGCGTCGATCTCGTGACCGTAGAGCGGCATGCCCGCTTCGAGGCGCAGGATGTCGCGCGCGCCGAGGCCGATCGCCGCGACGCCGTGCGGCTTGCCGGCTTCGGCGAGCGCGTTCCACACGCGTTCGGTGTGGGCGTTCGGCACGTACAGCTCGTAACCGAGTTCGCCGGTGTAGCCGGTGCGCGAGACGCGCATGTTCGGGATGCCGCACACCGTCGCGAACGTGAACTTGTAGTAGCCGAGGTCGCCTAGATCGAAGCCGTCGACGAGCTTCTGCAGCGCCTCGCGCGACGTCTGCCCTTGGATCGCGATCATGCCGAGCTCGTCGGTCTGATCGTCGATCTTCACGTCGAAGCCCTTCGAGTGCTCGCGCATCCACGCGAGGTCGACATCTGTGTTCGACGCGTTGACGACGATGAACACGCTGCCGCCGTCTTCCTTGTAGAGGAGCACGTCGTCGATCGGGTTGCCGTCCTCCTTGCAGAAGAGCGAGTACCGGATAGCGTTGGTCGGGATCTTCGCGCAGAAGTTGGTCGCGATGCGATCGACGTAGCGCACGGCGTCCTTGCCCGTGACGCGCACGCGTCCCATGTGGCCGAGGTCGAAGAGCCCGGCCTTCGTGCGCACGGTCGTGACCTCGTCCAGGATCGGCCCGTACTGGACCGGCATGTGCCAGCCGCCGAACTCGATCAGTTTGGCGCCGAGGCGCTCGTGGACGTCGTGCAGGGCGGTGCGCTTCATGGTGCTCGCGCGCGGCCGCGGCGCGGGGGAGAGCGGCCGACCGCGAAGTTCTTTCGTCGTTCGAGGGATGCCGGGGGGCGCCGGTCGGGGCGAGGGGGCGAGAACTCTAGTGAATGGTCGCCGAACCGCCAAGGGCGCGGTGGGGCTCCGACCGGCCCGCGGCACGCGGGATAGAGTTCGCGGGCGAGGCCCCTCTCCTCGCTCGCGTTCCCATGCTTCGATTCCCCACGCGGCGGGAGGGTTTCGCGACCCTCGTTGCTCTGCTCGTAGCGCCCCTGGCGCACGCGCAGTTCCAAGCGGATCCGTTCCAACCCGGACTGCGTTCGACGCATTCCGCGACCGCGGCCCAGGCGTGGTTGCCCCAGAGCGTCGACTTCGTCGCGGGCGGCGAGCTCGTGTGGGCGGCCGGTTCCGGAACCGCGAGCGAGCTCGGCGTGTTGTCGAGCGCTCCGTCCGGCGCGATCCAACCCGAGTTCGTCGACTCCTCGATCTTCGGCACCCAAGGCACGGTCGTCGTCGCGAGCGGCAAGCGCGCCGATCGGCTCTTCTCCGCCGCGCAGTTCGTCGTCAGCGACGCGGCGCACAAGCGCACGTTGGTGCGCGCGCACGACGCGCTCGACGCGGCGGCGAGCGGCACGTTCGCGACGCGCTGGGTCCACGACCTCGGGCTCGTCGGCAACGGACCGGCGAAGCTCGCGTGCGACGCGGCGTCGACGCGCGTCGTCGCGGCGATGTCCGACGCGAACACCGGAACGTTGCGCATCGATTGGCTCGACGGCGCGAACGGAGCGTTGCTCACGCGCGCCGATCTCGCGCAGAGTCCGCTGCGCGTGCTCGCGGCGACGAACGATCTCTCGCGCACGGCGTTGGTCGCCGGCACGACGCTGGTCGTCTTCGACGCGAACGGCCTCGTCGTCCACCAGGAGAACCTCGGCGCCGCGACGTACGCGATGGCGCTCTCGGGCGACGGCTCGGAGCTGTTGGTCGGCGCGCAGAATCGGCTGCGCGTGCTCGCGCGCCAGAGCGACTCGACCTACGCCACCGCGTTCACGATCACCGCCGCGCCGAGCGAGATCGCGACGCGCGCGGCGCTCTCCGACGACGGCTCGACGTGGGCGGTCGGTTGGTGGAACTCGATCACGGCGACCGCGATCCGTTTCGAGCTGTGGGACGGCCCGAGCCAGACGCGCGCGTGGTTCGGCGTGCAATCCGGTCCTCCGGGTTCGTTGCAGAACTACCCCGAGGCGGTCGCGGTGACGCCCGACGGCCGGCGCGCGGCGTTCGCGGCGTGGGGCATCGGCGACACGCAGCCGGAGCTCTTGCTCGTCGACAAGCAACTGGCCGCGCCGGTGCTCGCTGTCGATCTCGGCGGCAGCGCGCTCTCGCTCGCGCTGGCGGACGACGGCGCGCGCGTCGTCGTCGGCAAGAAGCACGTCCACGCCAACCAATTCGGTTCGACCGGCGAGTTCCGGATCTACGACACCGGCGAGCGCGACCTCCAACTCGTCGCGGCGCCGCATCACGGCGGCTCGCTCGCGTTGAAGTCCCGCCACCCGGGTTCGTCGATCATCTTGTTCGTCGTCGGCGTGCCTTCGAACGGGCCGCAGACGTTCCCGGGTTGCATCGGCACGTTGTGGATCGATCGCAAGGCGCTGCCGAAGGTTTTCGCGCGGCCGAGCGACGCGCAGGGCGAAGCGAGCTTCAGTCTGCCGCTCGCGAACTCGCCGTCGGTGATCGGGACCACGTTCGCCGTGCAGGCGGCCGCGCGCGCGGGCGGCAAGCTCTACTTCTCGACCAGCGTGGTCGCGCCCGTCGTCCTCTGACACCACGCCGCCGCCCTGCGCCGACGTCCCGGTCGCGGGAGCGGCATGGCGAGCGCTCGCGCATCTCAAGCCGCGCCGCCGAGCGACCGATAGGCCTTCCGTTCCCTGTCCCCGGCCCAAATCGTGTCCGCAGCGTGAGGAGACTCAGGCCCGCGGCCCGTCGCACCCAGGCCTTTTTTTCCGATGCGCAACAAGGAAGAACTCATGTCTCTCGGTCGCCGCGTTTGTTGGTTCGCGTCCGCGTCGCTCGTGCTCGTCGGGTGCGGAGGAGGAGGCTCCGGGGCTTCGTCGGACGAGATCTCCATGTCGACGGTGCTCCAAGACCTCGACCTCGACGCGGAAGGTCTGACCACGGTCATGACCTTCGACAGCGCGCCGGGCGCCCTCGACGAGACCAACTTCGACAGCGACGACGGGCAGACCGCGCTCGCCGTCAGCGTGGTCGGCGACACCGCGACCGTGACGTGGAACGCGATCATGACGCCGTCGTCGCGGGTGCGCGTGGTCGGCAAGAGCTCTATCGACACGAGCTACGTCGACGTCGGGACGTCGGATCCGTCGATGGCGACGTGGGTCGTCGACGACGCACAGGTCGGCGCGGGTTGGGGCAACGACACGATCGAGATCACGTTCAGCGGGCCGCACGTGCAGGAAGCGCAGGTCGAGAACGTCGCGAATTGGACGCTGACGGTCGACGGCACCGACATGGACCTCACCGGATCGACGTTCGATTTCGATCCGAGCGATCAGACGCTGACGATCACCACCGGCCCCGACGCGAACCTGCACCAGGACTTCGATCTGGCCGCGATCAGCGTCAAGAGCGTCGCGGACGTGCTCGTCGACGACGACGCGGTCAACGCGACGACCACCGGCGACTCCGGCGCGCCGTCGTTGGTCAGCGTCGAGCAGAACCTCGTCGAGGACGAGTTCGGCCGCGTGATCGACTTCACGTTCGACGAGTCGATGGATCCGGTCTTCTGTCCGGTGCTCGCGAACTTCACGTCGAGCGACGGCGATCTCGCGGTCAGCGCCGAGATGGTCGCCGAGGACGTCCTGCGCGTGACGTTCAGCTCGCCGGTCGTGCCCGGCCAGGACACGGTCGATCTTTCGAGCCTCGAGGACGCGCACGGCAACGACCTCGGTTCGACGACGTCGCCGGTCAGCGCGGGCAGTCTCGTCGCGAACGACTTCACGTCCGTTCCTGAGCTCGCGACGGTCTCCGGCGCCGGCAACGACACGATCACGGCGATCTTCGATCAAGCGATCGATCCCGACGAAGCGGCCGACGCGACGTTCTGGTCGCTCGAGGTCCCGACCGGCGTGCCGTACGACCTCTCGGGCGCGACGTTCGACTACGACCTCGATGCGAAGACGCTGACGGTCACGCTCGCCGACGACTTCCCGAACGGCACCTCGTTCGAGTTCGGCGCGCTCTCCGGCAACGAGCCGCACGACGTCGACGGCGAGAGCTTCGTGACCACCGCGGCCTCGACGATCGCCGGCGAACTCGTCGTGCCGACGGTCGCGACTTCGACGCAGAACCGCAACCTCGACTCGACCGGCAAGACCGTCGACGTCGTCTTCGACGAAGCGGTCGAGGAGAGCACCGCGGAGACCGTCGGCAACTACACGTTCTCCGGCGGCTCGAACGTCACCGCGGCGACGCTGTTGCCGAACCACACGACGGTGCGCTTGACCCTCGACGCCTACGCGTTGCCGGGCACCGACACGATCGACGTCGCGAACGTGCAGGACCTCGCGGGCAACACGATGACGGCGACGGTCGCGGGTTCGGTCGCTTCGTCCGACGCGACGGCGCCGTCGGCCGTGATCGCGACCGCGTACGCGTACGAAGGTCTGAACGACGACACGCTCGTCGTCACCTTCAGCGACGACATGGTCGAGAGCGAAGTCGAGACCCCGGGTTCGTGGACCGTCGAATCGCCGGTCGGCAACTCGCTCGACACGAGCAATGCGACGGTGACCTACAACTCCGCCTCGCGCACCGCGACGTTGGTGTTCGACGGCAACGACGGCATCAACCTGAAGAACGACACCGACTTCGAGGTCGCGTTCGCGTCGATGCAGGACATCGGCGGCAACGGCGTCGGCTCGAGCGCGTTCGCCGGCACGATCGACGGCGAGACCAACGTGCCGCAGATCGAATCGGTGTGGGTCGAGGCGGCTCACGCGAACAAGGTGCACGTGCAGTTCAGCGAGCCGTGCGATCTGCTCGACGACCTCGCCGGCGACACGATCTACCGCGTGTACAACGCCGCGCACACTCTGGTCGGCGTGCCGGCCTCGGCGACCGCGGATGCCGACGGGCTCGGCGTCGAGCTGACGTTCGGCTTCGCGGTGTCGAGCGTGAACCACACGCTCTCGGTCTTCGGTCTGACCGACCTCGCGGGCAACTACATGTTCCCGGTCGAGGAGACTTCGATCGCCGCCGAGGACACCAACGAGCCGAGCCTCGACGGGCTCGCCACCGTCTGCGATTCGATCTCCGGCGAGGAGAACGACGAGATCGTCGCCGTCTTCGCCGAACCCGTCGGTTCGTGGGGACTCTTGGATCCGGACAACTGGAACATCGCGATCGGCGTCACCGACTACGACATCAGCGACGCGAACTTCTCGTTCGACGGCGTCGACACGGTGACGATCCGCTTGAACTCCGACGACGCGCACAGCTTGCTCTCCGGAGCCACGTACGACCTGACGGTCGATGGGATCCGTTCGCGCCAAGGCGTCGCGCTCTCGCTGCCTTCGACCAACGCCTCGCCCGTTTCCGGCGACGTCGTCGCGCCGTCGATCGCCGCCGGCCGCGTGCGTCTCGATCCGGACGATCCGACCGCGTCGTTGGTGCTCGAGTTCGACGAAGCGATCGACGCCGTCGAGGCGGTCGACGTCGCGAACTACGACATCGGCGCCGTCAACCCGACGACCGCGACGTTGCGCGGCGCGCGCAGCGTCGGCCTGACGTTCGGCATCGCCGTCAACACCGGCGACGTGCTGAACTTCACGATGCCGGACCTCGCGGGCAACGCGGGCTCCGCTTCGATCGTAGTCACCGCTGCCGACGCGAGCGGTCCGTTGGTCTCCTCCGCGACGGCGTCCGCCGTCTCGAACCTTGGCCGCGACACCGTCGTCGTCGAATTCGACGAGCCCGTGACCGAGGCGACCGCGATCGACTTGTCGAACTACACGCTGACGATGGGGGCGCAAGCTCTCTCGCTCAGCGGCGCGACCGCGCAGTACAACAGCGTGAACAACACGGCGACCGTCACGCTCGGCTCGGGCGTCGAGCTCGACTACGGCGCGACGCTCAACGTGCAGATCGCCAACATCGAGGACGTGTCCGGCAACGTGCTGTCGCCGAATGCGAACCTCAACACGGTCGTCGGCGGTGATTCGACCGGCGCGGACTTCGCGTCGGCGTTCGTCAACTGGCGCGAGTCGTCGAACGGCGAGATCGTCGACGTGCTGTTCGACGAGGACGTCGACTCCGCGTTCGTGCTCGACGACACCAACTGGGTGCCGAGCAGCGGCTTGACCGTCCTCGCGGTCGAGAAGGTCTCCCAGCGCTCCTACCGCCTGACGTTGAACCTGCCGCCGAACACCGGCGACGCGCTCGACCTGCTCGACCTGCCGGACCTGGCCCGCAACGTTTCAGGTTCGATCAGCACTGCGATCATCGTTCCCTAGAACCGCCCGAACGACACCGATCCGCCCCCCGGGCCTCCCACACGAGGATCCCGAGGGGCGGTTTCATTGGATCGCTTCAAGGTCGGCCCCGTCCGAGGCCCGATACATCGCGACGCCCGCTCGCTCCGCGCTCGGGGAAGAAACCCCGGTCGGAACCCAGGCGGCGGAAGAGAGAGCCGTGTCCGAAACGAACCCCACAGCCCAAGTCGATGACGTGATGGAAGCGCTCGCCGGCCCCGTCGAGGGCGGCGATCGTTCGGGTGAAGGTTTCCGCGAGCACGTCGAGCGCGCGGAGTCCGAATTCGAACTCACCGACGTCGCGACGTCGATCGGCGTGCTCGTCGATCGTCTCGGCCAGGACCCGACCGACCTGCGCGCGCTCGAGTCGTTGATCGTGCTCGGTCTTGCGCACCCCGAAGCGTTGGAGCAAGGCCACGTGCCGCTCGCGCAAGAAGGCAAGCGCCTCGCCGTGCTCTTCGAACACCGAGGCGAATACGACCGCGCGCACGCGTTGCTCGATCTGCTCGCCGACCGCATGCCGGCGGACAAGCGCATCGGACATCAGCTCGCGTCGATGCTGCGCCGCAACGGCAAGTCCGATCGCTTGCTCGAGCGCTACCTGACGCGCGCGAACGAAGCGGTCGCCGCCGATCGGCCGAAGGACGCGATCACTTGGTTGCAGGAAGCGCTGCTCGTCGATCGTTCGCGCCGCGACATCGCGCGCATGATCCGCGACTTGCGCTTCCAAGTCGTCGAGCGTCGTGCTCGCGCGTTGCGCTTCGTCAAGCGCGCGTTGGCGACGGTCTGTTTCGCCGGCGTCCTCGGCGGTCTCTACTGGTGGGAGCGCGAGGCCGAGAGCGCCTACGACGCGTTGCCGGTCGCCGACGTGAAGGAACTCTCGACGTTGCGCGAGCGCTTGGCCTCCATCGACGGACTGATGGAGACCTACCCGATGTGGCTCGGCATGTGGAAGGCTTCGAGCGAGCGCGCCGAACTGCGCGTGTCGATCCAAAAGGTCGTGTCGGCGCAGGCCGAAGCCGATCGTCAGCGCGAGGAAGAACGCGCGCGTCAGCTCGCTCACGCCGAATCCGCGAACCTGCGCGGCGACGTGCACACCGAGAACGGCGACTTCACATCGGCGCTCGCGGACTACCGCGAGTGCTTGGACGTCGCGCCCGCCGATTGGCCCAACCGCGCGCGCGTCGAAGCGAATGTCGCCGCGTTGCTGAAGTGGCAGACGACCGCCGACGGAACGAAACAATGAGCTTCGTCCAGAAGATCTTCTCGACGGTGCGTCTGCGCGAGCGCCGCTCGATGCTCTCCGACTCGGCGACGGTGCAGAACTACCTGTCGCTCGCGCGCGAGCACGTGCAACGCGGCGAGATGTCCGAGGTCGAGCGCGTGTGCGAGGAAGCCCTCGAGCTCTACCCGGGCAATCCGGAGCTGATGCGCCTCGTCGAACGCTCGCGCGAACTCGAACGCGAGGACCGCACGCGCGAACTCTATCGCCAACTGCGCGAGGCTCCGCGTCCCGCGCTCTACCGCGAACTCACCGAGACGTTGCTCGCGTCCGGCCGCGTCGCGCGCGCCGAGGAGTGCGCGAACGAGTGGTACACGCAGACCGGCGAAGGTCTCGCCCAACTCTTCCGCGCCGAGGCGCGCTGCAAACGCTTCCTCGCCGACAAGCGTCGCGACGACGGGCGCCTCGCGCTCGAGTTCGTGGCGGCCGCGGAGAAGCTGCTGCCGAACGACCCGGCGCCGTTGAAGCTCGAGCTCGAGATCTACGAGCGCATCGGCGCGTGGGCGGACGCTCAACGCGTGCTCTCGCGCTTGCTCGAGCTCGAACCGGGCGATCCGCATCACGAAGCGCGTTACCGCGCGATCTCGACGCGGTCCGACCGCGCGCCCGCTGTCGACCAAGCTCTGCGCCAGGTCGAAAAGGACGGCAAGTTGGCCGACGACGATGCGCGACCGGAATCGCCGGCGCCGAGCAACGGCTCGGTGCGCCCGCGCTTGCAGTGGCTGGTCGCGGAGCCCGGCGTCTCCGCGTCGGTCTACGTGCGCGGCGCGACCGCGCTCGTCCAAGGTCCGAAGGGCGCGACCGCCGAGCGCCATGCGCGCGCCGTGCGCGAAGTCGTGCAGAAGAGCGCAGGCGCCGCGCGTCGACTCGGGCTCGGCCAAGCGACCGAGATCTCGCTCGAAGGCGACTTCGGCACGCTGTTGATCTCGCCGGGCGAGCTCGCGTCCGCCGCGATCTGGATGCACAAGGCGCCCGACGAACGCCATCGTCGCGCGTTGACCGAACTCGCCGGACTCTCCGCCGGCAACGAGGAAGAGGCGTCATGATCGAAGTGCTCGATCCCCTCTCGAAGATCCCCGGCGTGCGGTTGGCGGTGCTGGTCGCGCCCGACGGCGTGCCGGTGTGCGTGCGCGGCAAGCACGCCGAGGAACCGCAGGACGGCACGCGCGAGGACATCGACTCGCTCGCCGCTCTCGCGACCGGTTGGCACTGCGAACTCGCGCGCGCGGTCGCGCCGCTGTCGTGGAACATGCCGCAGCGCGTCGTCTTGCGCGCCGCGCGCGGCACGTTGGTGATGTTGGCGGTTCCGGGCGCCGTGCTGGTCGCGATCTGCGATCGCGGGGCGAGTCCGGACGAGCTGCGTCTACCGATGGAAGCCGCGGTCGCCCGCATGCAGCGCATCTTGCGCGGCATGGGTGAGCGCGGCGCTAGCTCCTCCGATCCCCAGAGCCTGCCCGGCGGTGCGCTGCCTTCTCGCGCTTCCGATCAAGATCCGGGGCTGATTCACGTCGATAACCGTTCCTCTGATTCCCCGTCCGGTTCGGGGCAGGATTGACATGGTCCAAATCAACTTCGCCCAACGTCAGGTCAACGCCAAGGTCGTGTACTACGGCCCCGGTATGTCCGGGAAGACCACCAACCTCGAGGTGGTCCACCAACGCGCGCCGTCGCAGAACCGCGGCGACCTCACGAGCATCTCGACGGACGGCGATCGCACGCTGTTCTTCGACTTCATGCCGCTCGATCTCGGCACGGTCGCGGGGATGCGCACGTGCTTCCAGATCTACACGGTGCCCGGCCAGGTCTACTACAACTCGACGCGCAAGCTGGTGCTGCAAGGCGTCGACGGCGTGGTCTTCGTCGCCGACTCGTCGGCCTCGATGGTCGAGGAAAATCTCGAGTCGCTGCGCAACCTCGAAGAGAACTTGCGCGAGTACGGCAAGTCGCTCGCGACGATGCCGCACATCATCCAGTTCAACAAGCGCGACTTGCCGGACGCTCTGCCGGTCGACCAGTTGAACCAACTGCTCAACGCGCACAACGCTCCCTTCTTCGAAGCGATCGCGAACACCGGACAAGGCGTGTTCCCGACGCTGAAGGCGCTCGCGGCGCGCGTGCTCGAGACGATCCACCAGACGTCGGGTCCGTCGGCTCCGTCCGGACGCCCGGCCGCGCCCCAAGCTCAACAGCAACCGCGCGTCGCCGCGCAACCCGCCGCGCCGATGCCGCATCAGCCGGTTCAAGCTCCGCCGCAGCGCGCTCCGGCGCCGGCGATGCAGGCCGCGCAGCCGATGCAAGCCGGCTTCAACGGCGGCTTCGCGCAGCAAGCTCCGATGGCGTCGCAACAAGGCGTCGATCCGCTCGCTCGCACGCAGGTCGTCAACCACGGCCAGCCGGCTCCGATGATGCAGCAGCAACAGCAGCCGATCACGCAGGCGAACTTCGCGCCGCCGCGGCCGATCCAGCAGACCGGCTTCCACGGACAACCCGCGGCGCCGGCGAGCGGCAGTCTGCAGCTCGCGCAGCGTCAAGGCCACGCGTCGCAACAAGCGCACGCTCCGATGCAGCAGCACGAGCCCGCTCGGTCCGCGCAGGGCGCGCCGAAGAAGGCTCAGAATCCGCTCGAAGGCACGCGGTTCCGTCCGCGCATGCCCCGTGTCGAACCGCAACCGACGCCGACGGTGAAATCGTCCGGCGGCGGGAAGATGGTCATGATGGTCGCCGGCGCACTGGTCGTCGGCGGCGTTGCGACCTGGCTCGTCCTGAAGTTCCTCTGAGGAAGCGTCATGACCCGCGAAAATAAGCTCCGCGAAGATCGCCTCGTTTTCTACACCAACGACGTCGAACGCCTCGAAGGCGAGCTCGACGGATTCCTCGAACTCTCGGGCGCTCGCTCCGCCTTCCTGATCGACCGCGACGGTCACTTGGTGACGCGTCGAGGCGAGCCGATGGCGCAGTCTCTCGAGTCGATCTCCGCGCTGATCGCCGGCTCCTTCGCCGCGACGCGCGAGATGGCTCGGCAGATGGGCGAGAACGAGTTCACCGTGCTCTTCCACCAAGGAGCTCGTGATTCGATCCAGCTCCAACTGGTCGGCGAACGGACGCTGCTCGCGATCGTCTTCGATCAGCGCACGAACCTCGGGCTCGTCCGCTTCTACGCGAAGGAAGCCGCGCGCCGTCTCGAAGGCGTGTTCACGGAGATGGCGGTGCGGCCGGCCTCCAAGGAACAGCCCGGCCTGTCGAGCAACTTCTCCGAGGACGCCGCGGCGGCCCTCGACAAGCTCTTCTAGAGCTCCAAGACTGCGTTCACGCGGGGCGTCCCCGGGCTTGTGCGCCCAGGGACGCCCCGCTATCCTTCTCGCCCCTTCCTCCCCGGCGTACGGGCTCGAGGGAGACACTTCGGAACGAGAACGGAGCAATCGGATGGCACGGGTCTGCGAAATCTGCGGCAAGCACACTCAGAGCGGCGCACAAATCGCTCGTCGCGGTCTGCCCAAGAAGAAGGGCGGCGTCGGCTTGCGCATCACCGGCCACACGCTGCGCAAGTTCAAGGCGAACGTGCAACGCATGCGCGTCCAAGTCGACGGCGAAGCGTTCCGCATGCGCATCTGCACGCGCTGCATCAAGAGCGGCAAGATCGTCAAGCCGAAGCGCAAGGCGACGTCCGCCGCCTGAAATCGTTCCCATCGCGGGAACACGACGCTCACTCCACGCGTCGGGCGCATCCGCGCTCGGCGCGTGGTCGTTTTCCAGCGACGAAGCGCGCGCGGACGAAGCGTGTGAGCACGCGACGCGAGTGCTCGGCGTCGACGCGCGACGAAGTTCGTAAGTCAGTAGCAAAGCATGGACTTACGTTGGTGCGCGAACGCGCAGCGTGCGTCGACTTCGCGGCGCGTGCGCGCTTCACGAAGACGTCGTCGTCGCGTGTGTTCGACACCGCGAGCTCGCGCTCATCCAGTGCTCGCGCGCATTGCGAACTGCTCGCTCGGAGATCGGTGCGCGCGAAAAGTTCGGAAATCGCGGGCAAGGCGCGCGCGTTCACCGCCGATGTCCCTCGTGATGTCGTGGACGGGCGTCGTTTCGACGCCCATTGATTCGGACTCGAGTCCAAAGGAGAACTCTCATGGCTAAGAAGAAAACGAAGAAGGCGAAGAAGGCTGGTCGCAAGGGCAAGCGCGCCAAGAAGGCCTGAAGTCCGCGTACTTCGCGGTGAACAAGAGTCAGCTTGTTGATTACGTCGCCCAGGAGCTCCGGGCCTCTCGCCTAGGGGCTTCGCGACTGGTCGACACGGTGCTCTCCGGCGTCCAAAAAGGCCTCCGCGAAGACAACTGCGTGACCATCGCCGGCTTCGGCACGTTCGAGGTGAAAGCCCGCAAGGCTCGCATCGGACGAAACCCGCACACGGGTGAGCCGATCCGGATCGAGGCCGGAAGGCGTGTCGGATTCCGCATGGGCAAAGCTCTGCGCGAGTCCGTCTAGCTCGGCTCGTCCCACGAGACCGACCAACGGCCGGTTCCTCCTCCGGAGGGACCGGCCGATCTCTTTCTTGTCGGCCACGTCCCGAGTTCAATCGGAGGGGCCGGCCGATCTCTTTGGGTGATCGAGTTGGCCGGCCGAACGCGCGACGCGCACTCAGGTCGCGCGCTTGTGCAGCGCTTCGATCTCCGCCGCGATCTGCGCGTCGTCGATCTTCGGGAACAGCACGTCGACCTTTCCGATGCGCTGACCCGACACGCCGCGACGCCACGCGCCGGCGGTCGGGAGCTTCGGCCAACCGTGCTCCGCGACTTCGCCGAGGTTGCCGAGCATCGACCACAAGCTCTGCGCCTTGCCCGGCAGGATCGGCGCCATCCACTGCGCGAGCAGCGCGAGCCACTCGCAACACGTCGCGAGCGCCGCGCCCGCGCGCTCGGGATCGGTCTTGCGCAAGGACCACGGCGCGACGCGGTCGACGAACACGTTCGCGACCCGCGCGTTCGCCGCGAGGTCTTCCGCGGCGCGCCGGAAGTGGAACTCACGGATCGCGACTCCGGGATCGGCGAACGCGCCGCACTCGGAGAGCAGGACGCGATCGAACTCCGCCGCGTGCGCGTCGGCGACCGGCGGGATCACCCCGTCGTAGTACTTCTCGAGGAACTTCAGGACGCGCGACGCCAAGTTGCCGATCGTGTCGGCGAGCAACACGTTGTTCGCGCTCTGGAAGTCCTTCCAGTTGAAGTCGCTGTCCTTGGTCTCCGGCGAACTCGACAGCAGGTAGAACCGCGCGGTGTCCGGGTCGTAGCGCGTGAAGAACTCGTCGAGGTCGATCGACCAACCCTGCGAGGTCGAGAACTTGCGTCCTTCGAGGTTGTAGAACTCGTTCGCCGGCACCTGCCACGGCATGACGTAGTCCTGTTTGACGCCGAACAGCATCGACGGGAACACCACGCAGTGGAACGGGATGTTGTCCTTGCCGATGAAGTGGACGAGCCGCGTGTCCTCGGACCGCCACCACTTCTTCCAATCGTCCGCCGCGCCGCGCGCTTCCGCCCATTCGCGCGTGAAGGAGACGTACCCGATCGGTGCGTCGAACCAGACGTAGAGCACTTTGCCGTGCTCACCGCGCGCGCGGTCCTCCGGCACCGGCACGCCCCACGTCATGTCGCGGGTGATCGGGCGAGGCTCGACCTCCTTCAATTGATTGGCGACGAACGTCGCGACGTTCGGCTTCCACTCGTGCTCGGCCGCCCAGCGCCCGAGCTTCTCGTCGCGCAACTTCGGCAGGTCGAGGTACCAGTGACGCGTCTTGCGCCGCTCGGGTCGATTCCCGCAGACCTTGCAGCGCGGATCGGCGAAGTCGAGCGGTTCGAGCCACTTCGCGCATCTCGGACACTCGTCGCCGCGCGCCTCGGGATACCCGCAGTTCGGGCACGTGCCGGCGATGTAGCGGTCGGCGAGGAAGCGCGCGTCGGTGACGCAGTAGAGCTGCTCCTCCTCGCGCTGGATCAAGTAGCCGCCGATATCGAGCCGCCGGAAGAACTCCTGGCTCAGCTCGGCGTGGGGGGGCGAGATGCTGGTGCCCGACCACACGTCGAAGCGGATCCCGATCCGATCGAACGTCGACTTGATCACGCCGCGCCAGTGCGCGACGTACTCGGCGTACGGCCGGTTCTCCTTCTCGGCGCCGATCGTGATCGCCACGCCGTGCTCGTCGGCGCCGCACACGTAGAGCACCTCCTCGCCCTGCATGCGCAGCGTGCGCACGTAGACGTCGGCCGGTAGGTAGGCGCCGACGACGTGGCCGAAGTGGATCGGACCGTTGGCGTAGGGCAGCGCGCTGGTGACGAGGTAACGGACCATGGCGGCCCGTTCTAGTTCGCTCGGGGGGAGCGATCCAGCGCACGCAGGCCTTTCTTGTCGAGCCGACAGACGAGCCACGCGCCTCCGACCGACGCCGCCGGCACGCACACGATCGGTCCGAGGAAGGGCACGACGAACACCAGGCCCGCGACGCAACCGAAGGCGATCACGGCGAGCTTGTGCTCGCGCACGAACGCGAAGCGCTGGCGGAGGCTCCACTCGCGCCGCGAGAACGGGATGTCGAGCAGCGACACCGCGGTCGCGAAGCCCGCGGCGAGCGCGAACAGGAAACCGCCGACCAACGGGACGAATTGCACCGGGAACGCGAGCAACAGGACGGCCGCCGCGAACAGCGACGCCTTCAAACTCGTCCACGCGGTTGCGAGGTTGCGCAAGACGAAGGCGCGCGGGCCGCGAGCTCCGCGTGCGTCGTCCAACGTCGCGCGAGGATCGGCGCCGAACCAACGACGTTCGATCCGTCCGTGCACGACGTCGAGGAACGGACCGCACAGCGCTTCGTACACGATCGAGAACGTCCACAGCGCGACGACGAACGCGACGACCGTCGCCAACGCGAAACCCCCGAGCGACACGAACCACCACAACACTGCACTCGAGATCACGGCTTGGACCGCGTCGGCGAACCACTGCGGCCGAAAGACGAGCTCGGCATCGCCGTGCGCGCGCAGCGCTTCGACCCAACCGCCGACGAGTTCGATCAGGCCGAACGTCACGAGGCCGAAGATCAAACCGGTGACGAGAAGCGGCGGCACGAGCCACCGTTTCGTCCCGCGCGTCCCGCCCAGGAAGTCGAGGCCGCGCAACAACGCCGCGGCTCCGGCCGCGAGCTCGGCACGCGCGCCGCTGCGGGGCTCGGCGAGCGACGGCTCGACGACCCGCGAGCAGTGCGCGCACGGCTCGTTCGGGGCCGGATAGCCGCAGCGCGGACAAGGCGACGGATTCATGCGTGGTGCGTCGTTCAGGGCGAGGGGACGGGAGCGGAACGTCGCGCTAGAATGCGCGGCTCAACCCGACCCCGCGAGTTCTTCTTGCGGCCCGCGCGAACGAACCTTTTCCGACCCGGAATCCGACCATGGGCACCTTCCGTCAGCTCGACTACTTCAACCTCGACGCCGAGCTCTCCGAGGACGAGCGCATGGTGCGCGACGCGGTCCGCCAATGGGTGACCGAACGCTACCTGCCGCTCGCGATGGAGCACTTCGAGAACGGCACGTTCCCGATGGAGCTCGTCCCGGAGATCGCCGAGCTCGGGATGTTCGGGCCCACGACGCCTGTCGAGTACGGCGGCGCGGGGCTCAACAGCGTCGCGTACGGATTGATCTGCCAGGAGCTCGAACGCGGCGACTCCGGTCTCCGTTCGTTCGTGTCGGTCCAGGGCTCGCTCGTGATGTACCCGATCTTCGCGTACGGCAGCGAGGAACAGCGCAAGCGTTGGCTCCCGTTGCTCGCGAGCGGCAAGGCGATCGGCTGCTTCGGTCTGACCGAGCCCGACTTCGGCTCGAACCCGGCCGGGATGCTGACGACCGCGAAAAAGGTCGGCAACGAGTGGATCCTCAACGGCCGCAAGATGTGGATCACCAACGGCACGGTCTCCGACGTCGCCGTGGTGTGGGCGCGCGCCGCGGAAGGCATCCGCGGTTTCCTCGTCGAACGCGGCATGCCGGGCTTCAGCGCGCCTGAGCAGAAGCACAAGTTCTCGTTGCGCGCGTCGATCACCAGCGAGCTCGTGCTCGAGGACGTCAAAGTCCCCGAGGCCAACCGTCTGCCGAAGGCCGAGGGCCTGAAGGGTCCGCTCGGCTGCTTAAGCCAAGCGCGCTACGGCATCGCGTGGGGCGGACTCGGCGCGGCGCTCGCGTGCTTCGACGAAGCGTTGCAGTACACCCAGGCGCGCGTCGTGTTCGACAAGGCGCTCGCCGGCTTCCAGCTCCCGCAGAAGAAGCTCGCCGACATGGCGACGCAGATCACGCTCGGGCAGATGCTCGCGTTGCGCATGGGCCGCATGAAGGACCAGGGCAAGCTGACGCCCGCGCAGGTTTCGATGGGCAAGCGCAACAACGTCGCCCTCGCGCTCGATTGCGCGCGCGTCTGCCGCGACATGCTCGGTGCGAACGGGATTAGCCTCGAGTACCAGGTCGGTCGTCACCTCTGCAATCTGGAAAGCGTGATCACCTACGAGGGGACGCACGACATCCACACGCTGGCGATTGGCCAGGAACTGACGGGGCTCGCGGCGTTTCGGTAGGTTCTTGGACCGGACGCCGCGCGCGTGACGTCCTTAGAGGTGCGGCGATGCTCCTCTCGATCCTCGACGACCGGCGGACGGTGTAGAGTGTCCTGAGGCTAGGCGGGGAGCTCGGCCGCTCCTTTCCACGAAACGTGAGGTCAACCATGTCGATGCGTGCTTTGGCGGTGCAGGTTCTCGCGGGCGTGCTGTCCTTCAGCGCGACGGTCGATGCTCAGATCACCACCGGCGTTGCGTCGCAGAGCGTCGCTCCCGTGGCATCCTCCGACGCCCGGATCGTCGCGTTCGCGAGCTTTGCAGCCAACTTGGTGCCGTCGGACACCAACGGCGTCAGCGACGTCTTCGTCCACGATCGCCAGACCGGCGTGACGACGCGCGTCAGCGTCGACGGCTCCGGCACCGAGGCGAACGGTGCGAGCTACGCGCCCTCGATCTCCGCCGACGGTCGCTACGTCGCATTCGAGAGCTTCGCGAGCAACCTCGTCGCCGGCGATGCCAACGGTGCGCGCGACATCTTCGTCCACGACCGACAGCTCGGCACGACGACGCGCGTCAGCCTCGGGTCGGGTGGCGCGGAAGCGAACGGCGAGAGCGTCTTCGCCGCGCTCTCCGCCGACGGCCGCTTCGTCGCGTTCGAGAGCTTCGCGACCAACCTGGTCGCGGGTGACGTGAACGGCAAGAAGGACGTCTTCGTCCACGACCGTCAGACCGCGACGACGGTGCGGGTCAGCGTGACGAGCTCAGGAGGGGAAGCGACGGGCGCGAGCGAAGATGCCGCGCTGTCCGCCGACGGCCGCTTCGTCGTGTTCACGGGCTACTCGGACGATCTGGTTCCAGGCGACACGAACGGGAACGGCGACGTCTTCCTGCACGACCTGCAGACCGGCGCGACGAATCGCGTCAGCGTCGGCACGGGCGGCACGCAGGGCAACTTCGAGAGCCGCGCGGCCACGATCTCGGCGGATGGAACACTCGTCGCGTTCCAGAGCGTCGCGGTCACCTTGGTCGCCGGCGACACCAACGGCTTCAACGACGTGTTCGTGCGCGACGTCCAGGCCGGAACGACCACGCGTGTCAGTGTCTCGAGTTCGAACGCGCAAGCCAACGCACCGAGCATCGCTCCGGTGCTGTCCTCCAGCGGCGGGTGCGTCGTGTTCTCGAGCTACGCGACCAACCTGGTGTTCCCCGACGCGAACGGCGCCGCCGACGTGTTCGTGCGCGACCTCCAGACCGGGACCACGACGCGCGTCAGCGTCGATTCCGGCGGCAATGCGGGCAACGGGGACAGCACCCCGGGCGGGGTCTCCGACGACCAGCGCTTCGTCACGTTCATGAGCTTCTCGACCAACCTCGTGCCGCCGGGCCAGAACTTCGGTCCCACCTCGTTCGTCCACGACCGCGCGCCGCTCGCCTGTCCCGCGGTCGCCACGTACTGCGTGTCGAAGCAGAACTCCCAAAACTGCCTGGCGTTGGTCTCGACGACCGGCGCGTGCAGCGCGTCCGCGGCGAGCGGCTTCTCGATCCGTGCGGACTTGGTCGTGCCCAACAAGAGCGGCCTGTTCTTCTACTCGACCGTCGGCGCGACCGAGACCGCGTTCCAAGCCGGCTTCCTCTGCGTGAAGCCGCCGATCAAGCGCACATTCGTTCAGAACTCCGGCGGGAGCGCGCAGCTTTGCAGTGGAGTCTTCACGATCGACTTCAACGCGTACATCGCTTCCGGAGTCGATCCCGCATTGGTTGCCGGCGCCCAGTTCTGGGGACAGTTCTGGCACCGCGATCCGCTGAGCGCGAGCCACACCGGCTTGACGCACGCGGTGACCACGGTGATTTGCCCCTGACGTTCAAGGCCAGAGCGTGAACTCGAGCGCGTCGGTCAAGTTCGAGCCGCCCGGCGCGGCGTTGTCGCGGCTCCAGTACTGGGCCCACACCTTGGCGCCGCCGATCAACGCCGCATCCGAGTGCTTGCCGACGTACTTGTTGAAGTCGAAGTCGAAGCGCCCGTCGCACGCACCGCTTCCGCCCGAAGTTTGAACGGCGGTGCGTTCGAGCGGTCCGCCGACGCACAGAGTTCCGCCTTGGAACGGCAGCGCGACGGCGCCCGACGTGCCGTAGAAGAGTTGGCCGCTCACAATCGCGAGCACGCTGCTCGCGGTGACGTGGAAGCCCGCGCCCGTGCGCGCCGACGGCGTGCCGAACGAACTGATCGAGGGAAGGCAACCCAACGAGTTGCGTTGCGCCGTGCAATAGACCGTCGTGATCGGCGGCAGTTGCGCGGTGAACGCGTTGGTCGTGAAGAAGATCCCGGCGCTGCCTCCGATCGTCAGCCCGTCGGCCGACACGCAGTTGGCGGACGAGAGCGAGTAGC
Organism: Planctomycetota bacterium; assembly: GCA_021413885.1. GTDB lineage: Bacteria > Planctomycetota > UBA1135 > UBA1135 > JACRIN01. The sequence goes on along the minus strand of JAIOPM010000057.1, from coordinate 53,056 downwards.
CGGCGGCTCCACTCGCGCCGAGGGCGAGCAGCAGCTCGCGCAGGTCGGTCATGCCCGCTCCGGCGCGCCACACGAACGCGCGCGGCGGCGTCCCGAAGAACGTGTTGCCGTTCGAACCGACGATCGTCTGCCCGTCGGCGCTGACCGCGAGCCCGGACGCGATGTCGAAGATCGGATCGCTGCCGCGCAACTTGCCGAGGTCGACCAATCCGGTCGCGGCGGTCCAACGGAAGCAGTTGCCGTTCTCGTCGCCGGTGATCACGCGTCCGTCCTGACTCGCGCCCCAGGCTTCGCCGAGGACGCCGAGCAGGTGCTCGCCCGTCGCATCCCAATACGCCGGACGTCGCGGCCCGGTCGGGTCTTCGTCCCAGCCGGTGACCACCGAGCCGTCGCCCGAGACGCCGTTCGCGCGACTCGACATCGGTCCGAGCGCACCGAGGTCCACCGTTCCGGTCGCTTGCGTCCACTTGAAGGCGCGCGCCTTGCCCGCGGTGATCCAACCGAGTCCGACGACGACCGACGCGTCGTCGTTCGCGGCGTACGCCGAGGTGATCGAGTTCCCGCTCTGGCTCGTGAGCGGAGGCAGCAGCGTCGAACCGCTCGGCGTCCAGAGTCCGGCGACTTCGTTGCCGTTGGTGTCGACAAGAGTCGCCGCCACCGGCGAGCCGCCGATCGCGATGTCTGGCAGGCCCGACGAGCCGCTCGTGAAGAACTCGACTCCGGTGGCGACGCTGTAGCGGAACGACGCTCCGCCGAGCACGTCGGCGCCCGCGAACCATTGCCCGTCCGGCGTGACGGCGTTCAAGAACGTGCCGCTCTGCGGGAAGGGGAAGAACGTCGCTTGCGCGCGACCGACGTCGGCGAGCGCGAGAGCGGCGGCGGAGCAGAGGGCGAGGCGTGTGAAGTGGATCATCGGAGTGCGTCCAGGTTGCGTTCGAGGTCGTCACGGCGACACGGCGCCGCGCCCGGAGCGAAGCTCGACGGGGCGCGAGCGATCCTACGCGCCGAGCGCGCCATCCCGCCACGGCCGCGCGAACGCCGAGCTGCGCGGCGCTTTCGCCTGGAGACGGCGATGCGCGGCTCGTCGTCGCCGGCGTGCGCCCTCGCCGCGTGTTCCGCGCTCGATCGCACCCTTACGTCACTCGCGGCCCGTCGAGGCCGGTGCGCGCGGGTTCTTTTTCGGAAGGCGTCCGTTCCGCCTTCGTCCTGCTTACCCTGAAAGGAACCGGGAGTTCCCCCCGTGTCCGACCAAGCCGATCGCAGTCCCTCCGACGCCGAGGATGAAGCTCTCGCCCAGTGGCTCGATCGTTTGACCGAGGCCTCGACCGAGAAGGGCTTCGACCTCGACGTCTTCCTCGAGCAAGTTCCGACGGAGCTGCGTGACGGCGTTCGGCGGCTCGCGCAGGAAGTCGCGTGGGTCAAGCGCCTGGTCGCGACCGCGGTCGAGGATCCGTCGCTGCGCGTCGCGCCCGGCACGCGGGTCGGCGACTACGAGGTCGTGCGCGAGCTCGGGCGCGGCTCGATGGGCGTCGTCTACCTCGCGCGGCAGATCTCGCTGCAACGCTTGGTCGCGCTCAAATTCCTGCAACCGCAGTGCGCGATCTCGGTTTATCAGATCGAGCGCTTCCGCCGTGAGGCGAAGAGCGCCGCGCGTCTGCGTCACCCCGGCATCGTCCCGATCCACGCGATGGGCGAGGCGCACGGCGTGCGCTTCTTCGCGATGGAATACGTGCCCGGGCGCACGCTGCACGAGGAACTCCAGGGCCTGCGCAAGAGCCACGCGAGCGGCGACGCTCCGTCGCTCGGCGATCCGCTCGGCGCGCGCGCGGATCGGCCGTACGTCGAACAGGCGGCGTGGATCACCGCGAAACTCGCCGACGCGCTCGATCACGCGCACCAACACGGCGTCATCCACCGCGACGTCAAACCGCACAACGTCCTGATCTCCGAGGAAGGCGAGCCGATGCTCGTCGACTTCGGCCTCGCGAAGGACTTGGTCGACCAGAGCCTCTCGAAGTCCGGCGAGATCGCGGGCACGCCTTGCTACATGAGTCCGGAGCAGGCGCTCGCAGAACGCGACCGGATCGATCGGCGCACCGACGTGTTTTCGCTCGGCGTCGTGCTCTACGAGATGTTGACGCTCAAGCGTCCGTTCGAGGGCGAGAGCAGCCACGAAGTCTTCCGCCGGATCGTCGACTTCGATCCGCCCGCGCTCGAGCTCCAGAACCACACGGTGCCGCGCGACCTCGCGGTGATCTGCCGCAAGGCGATGGAGAAGCGTCGCGAGGATCGCTACTCGTCGGCGGCCGAGTTCGCCGCCGACCTGCGACGCTTCCTCGCCGGCGAGTCGATCCTCGCGCGGCCGCCGAGCCTCGCGCAGCGCACGCAGCGTTGGGTGCGCCGCAACCGCGTGCTCGCGGCGTCGATCGCGGCTGGTGTGCTCGCGTTGTCGCTCGGCGTGATCGGCTCCAAGGTCCGCGCAGGCTATACGGAGCGCGACGCGTGGCCGCGGATCGTGTTGAGCGTGACGCCGGGCGTCGAGGTCTTCGTCCGGCGCGTCGATCCGCGGAGCGGCAAGATAGGCGAGCGCGAGATCATCGGGCAGGCACCGCTCGATCCGTTCACGCTCGAGCCTGGCGTCTGGCGCATCGTGGCAGTTGGCGACGGCGCGTTCGCGGAGATGACGCGGACACTGGATCTCCACGAAGTGATCGAGCTCGCTCCTCGTCTCGTCCCCACGGTTGCCACGCGCGTCGACATGAGCTTCGTTCCCGAAGCGGACTTCATCTTCGGCGAGGAGACGAACAAGCGCGTCGGCCCGCGCTCGGTGCAGCACGCCCCGGCGGTCTGGCTGGACGACACCGAAGTGACGAACCGGAGCTACCACGAATTCGTCGTCGACACACACCACGCCCCGCCCGAGCTGTGGTTCGGCGGCTACGACCCGGCTTTGGACGAGTACCCCGTGGTCGGCGTCGCGCGCGAGGACGCGCAAGCCTTCGCGGAGTGGGCGGGCAAACGGCTGCCGACCGAGTTCGAATGGGAACACGCCTCTCGCGGTGAGGACGGTCGCCTGTATCCCTGGGGCAACGACCCAGGCTTGCTCGCGACGGCGGCTCGGTTCGACGGTGTGAGGTCGTCGACTGTGGCGCGAACTCAGCTCGAGCAGTACCGCGGGCACGTCGAGCCCGTACGCTCGCGTCCCGAAGGACGCTCGCCGTACGGACACTTGCGGATGCTCGACAACGTCCACGAATTCACCGAGTCGACGTTCATCGAACACGACGGGGACCAGATCATCGTCCGGTCCCGCCACGCGGTCGTCATGGGCGCTTCCTTTGCCGACGCGTCTGGCGAGAGGCATCTATCGTTTCGCGCCGACATGCACCCCGGCGTGTCGGATCCTGTGGTTGGTTTTCGCTGCGCGAAGAGCGCGGCACCGTAAGGAAGAAGAAGGAGAGGGATCCCCATGGACTCACGAGTCGAAGACAAGACGAACCTCGAGAACCCGACGTTGACGCTCTACTTCGAGCACGACAGCGCCGGACGCCATCCGTACTTGTCGCGCGTGGACCAACGCAAGGTCGAGAAGGAGATGAAGATCGAGCTGCATCGCTTGATCGACCCGAAGTTGATTCCGAGCTGGACCAACGTGCCTGTCGATCTGTTGCACTCCGACGGCAAGTGGATGACCACCAAGGATGAGTCCACGTCGCTCGCCGCCTTGCGACGACTCTTGGACCGGGCGTTGGCAGGAGTTCCGACGTTGGTGGATGGCGTTTCGTTGACCAGCAACAAGAGCGCGCCGCCAACGTCGATCTGCAAGTGGGGCTCGGACGACAAGCACGTCGACGGCGTTCGTTGCCCGCTGATGTGGGCCATGACCAAGAACGCGGGCGCGCCCGGAAGTGACATCTCGGTGGACGACAAGGGACGCAAGCTCGTGCCCTGGCTCGTCAGCGGTACGACCCTCGCCGGAGTCGTCGTGCAGGCTGCCGTGATCGCGGAACTCAGTTACACGGCGCACGATCCGAAGTGAGCGTGCACCGCGGCTCGGCGGTCACGCCAACGATCGCGCCATGCTTCGTCCGCCGTTCTTGGCGTGCGCCAAGGCGGCGGCGACGAAGCCGCGGAAGAGCGGTTGGGGCTCGAGCGGCGCGCTCTTGAACTCGGGGTGGAACTGCACGCCGACGAAGAACGGGTGATCGGGGAGCTCGACGATCTCGACCAGATCGCGCTCCGGGTTGACGCCCGACAGCACCATGCCGGCGCGCACGAAGCGCTCGCGGTAGTCGTTGTTGAACTCGTAGCGGTGACGGTGGCGTTCGCGCACCAGCTCGGCGTCGTACAGCCGTCGCGCGAGCGAGTCCTTCGCGAGGCGACAGTCGAACGAACCGAGCCGCATCGTGCCGCCCTTGTCCGACAAGTTCGCTTGGTCGGGCATCAGGTGGATCACCGGATGCAGCGTGTCCTGCGCGAACTCGGACGTGTGCGCGCCCTCGAGGCCCATCACGTTGCGCGCGAACTCGATCGTCGCGCACTGCATGCCGAGACAGATGCCGAAGAACGGCAGGCCGGTTTCGCGCGCGTGTTGGATCGCGCGGATCTTGCCTTCGACGCCGCGTTCGCCGAAGCCGCCCGGCACGAGCAGGCCGTCGACGCCGGCGAGCAGCTCCGCGCCCTTCGTGTAGTAGTCCTCCGCCTTGATCTTGCGGATCTTGACCTTGCAGCGGCTCGCGATGCCGGCGTGCGTCAGCGACTCGTAGATCGACTTGTACGCGTCGTGGAGTTCGATGTACTTGCCGACGACCGCGATCTCGCACGTGTCGGTCGTGCGGCGCAGGCCTTCGACCATCCGACTCCACTCGACGAGATCGGTCTCGCGATCCTTCGGCAGACCGAGGCGGTCGACGATGATCCGATCGAGGCCGGCGCGCACCAACATCAGCGGCACTTCGTAGATCGAGAAGTCGACGTCGCGCTCCTCGATCACGCAGCCTTGGCGCACGTTGCAGAAGAGCGAGATCTTCTTCGCCATCTCCTCGGTCATCGGTTGCTCGGTGCGGCACACGAGCACGTCGGGCTGGATCCCGATCTCGCGCAGTTTGCCGACCGATTGCTGCGTCGGCTTGGTCTTCATCTCGCCGGACGCGCGCAGGTAGGGCAGCAACGTCAGGTGCACGAACATCACGTCGCCGTGCGGCTTCTCGAGCGCGAACTGGCGGATCGCTTCGAGGAACGGCAGCGACTCGATGTCGCCGACCGTGCCGCCGACTTCGGTCAGCGCGACGTCACAATCGGCGTCGACGCCGGCGCGGATCGCGTCCTTGATCGCGTCGGTGATGTGCGGGATCACCTGCACGGTCGAGCCGAGGTAGTCGCCCTTGCGCTCGCGCGCGATCACGTCGGAGTAGATGCGGCCGGTGGTGTAGTTCGAGCTGCGGCGCAGCTTGGCGTGCGTGAAGCGCTCGTAGTGGCCGAGGTCGAGGTCGGTCTCGGCGCCGTCGTCGAGGACGTAGACCTCGCCGTGTTGGTACGGACTCATCGTCCCCGGGTCGACGTTGATGTACGGGTCGAGCTTCTGCATCGACACCTTGAGCCCGCGCTGCTCGAGGATCATGCCGATCGCCGCCGACGTCAGACCCTTGCCCAGACTGCTCACCACGCCGCCGGTGATGAAGATGTGTTTCGCCATCGCCGCTCTCGCTCCCGATCCTCAGAGGCCTCGTGAGTCGCCCGCGCCCGGACGGCTCGTGTTCGAACGCTCCCCGCGCGCCCGCGCCACGAACGCATCGTAGTCTTCGCGCGTGTCGATGCCCAGAGGCACGACGCTCGCGTCGAGCACGCGCATGCGTTCGCCGGCTTCGAGCCAGCGCAGTTGCTCCAAGTTCTCGAGCGCCTCGAGACGCCCTTCGCCGAGGGCGCAGAAGCGCGCCAGCGCTCGCGGTCGGAACGCGTAGACGCCGACGTGACGTCGCACCGACGCGAGGAGCGGCGCCGCGCCGTTGCGCGGGTGCGCGCCCGAAGGAATCGCGGCTCGCGAGAAGTAGAGCGCGTCGCCGCGTTGGTCGCGCACGACCTTGACCACCGACGGCGCGGCGTGCTCGCGCGCGTCGCCGAGCGGGCCGCACAGCGTCGCGATCTCGACCGCGGCGTCGGCGAACGCCGCGACCAGGCGATCGAGGTCGGCGGGCGCGAGCTCGGGCTCGTCGCCCTGCACGTTGACGACGACGTCGAACGTCGAGTCGAGCTTGCCCAACGCCTCGAAGACGCGGTCGGTGCCGCTCTTGTGGTCGACGCGCGTGTTCACCGCCTCGACGCCGAAACTCTTGGCGGCGGCGAGCACTTCGGGTCCGTCGGTCGCGAGCACCACGCGCTCGATCGAACGCGCGCGCGCGACGTTGCGCGCGGTGTGGATGCAGAGCGGCAGTCCGGTCTCGGCGAGCAACATCTTGCGCTCGAGCCGTGTCGACGCGACGCGCGCCGGGATGATCGCCACCGCGCGGAGCCGAGGGACTTGGGTCGTCGGTTCCGGGGTGGGGGACATGTCAGGGGTTCTTCCCCGGTGAGCGCTGCGCTCGGAAGTAGTCCTCGGCGCGCTTCGACTTGATGTCGACCGCTTGCCAGCCCTGGGTCTCGTTGTACGTCGCGAGGACGGCGTCGAGCAGCTTGCGCATCGCCTTCATGTCCTCGATCGGCGTCTGCGGCGTCGCGACGACGTGGCGCGTGCCCTTGCCGTCGGCGAGCTCGAGCGTCCACGCCCTAGTGTCCTTCGAGAACGTCGGCGCCGAGCCCGAGTGCGCGAGTTTCTCGAAGCCCTCGTCTTCGAGGTAGTCGCGCAGCGCGGTCAGCAACTCGTCGTCCTGGACCTTGCGCGAGGCGCTGGTCGAGATCTTCGAGTATTGATCGAGTGCGTCGGTGTGCGAGCGATTGACGAGCTCGAACGTCGCGCCCGAGCGGTAGTCGTTGATCGTCATGCGCACGGACTCGCCCTTCGCCGCGGTCTCCGCGGCATCGGCCGAAGCCCGGCTCGTCGCGCCGGAGGAAGTGCAGCCGGCCGCGACGGCGGTCGCGAGGCACAGCACGAGAACGAAGGTTGCGCGCATCATCGTGGAGCGTCCGCGCAGGTTCACGATCCTGTGCTCGGACCGCGCGAGGATATCCGAGCCTCGCGAAGCCGACAAGACGTTCAACGCACCGCGGGAACCGGCGTGCCGTCGTCGGGGTAACGAGCGTGCGGGTGCACCGGGATCCACAGTCGCCCGACGCGCGTCCAGCCCTTGACGCCGATGCACTCGCCGCGCGGCAGCGGCGGCCGTCCGCGCAGCGCGCGTTGTCCGGTGAAATCGCCGCGAGCGTCGCAGGATTCGAGGCGCTCGACGGGCTCGTGCTTCTCGTCGAGGCCGGCGACGTCCATCCACAGCGTGGTCGGGATCAGGTCGCCGCGCCGGTGCTCGCCGCCGAACCAACGCGGTCCGCCCGCAACGAGGAACGGATCGTCCTCGGCGATGACGAGGTAGCTCTCGGTCAGGATCCAGTGCTCGCCCCACTTCGACGTCGGGTACATGCCGTGCGCCGGGTAGTGCTCGTTGTCCCACGACGTGTCGAGCGCGTCGTCGGTCAAGTGATCGACGAACCAGTAGTCGCGCGAGCCGAAGCCGCCGCCCGCCCACGTGTACGTGATCCAACCGAAACCGTCGCCGGGCACCGACTCGTACTTCCAGTCGAGCAGCGAGAGCCGCGTCACGCGTCCGTCGGCGGTGTCCTCGCACCAATGCACCGCGCGCTCGGGATCGAGGCCGCGTTCGCGCGTGAAGTCTTCGGCGCTGCGGTCGGCGACGACGTCGTAGAAGCGCCGTTCGTCCCGCGCGCCGGTGCGCTTCTTCAGGACGTAGATCGGGCCGAGGTCCTCGTACTCGTTGCGGTCGTAGAAGACGGCCTCGACGGCGAAGTCGCGGTTGACGACCTCCATCACGTCGGGGATCAACGTCAACACCGGCAGGTGCGCGATGAACCAGTCGAGGCCTTCGATCGCCTCGAGGTCCTTCGCGCGTTCCTCGGGCGAGTAGTACGCCCAGTAGTCGAGGTGGTGCGGGAGCTTCTTCAAGTCGACCGCCGAGCCCGCGCGCAGGAAGACCGCCCAGTGGTACGCAGCGCTGACCGTTTCGCGCGGTGCTTCGTCGGCGCCCTGCGGAACGGGTTTCGTCGCGTACGTCTCGCGCGTGCGCCGATTGACCCAATCGATCGCGTCCCAGTAGCCGCCGAACTTGCGCACGTTGGTGTCTAAGTTGTCGCGCACGCCGCGCCAACCGGCTGCGCAGAGCAACGCGAGCGCGGCGAGCACGCGCCCGAAGCCGAGCAACGTGTTGCGCCGCGCGGTGCCCGCGAGCGCGCTCCAACCGACGCCGCCGAGCAACGCGACCAACGGCAGGAACGGCAGCCAGAGTCGGAAGTCCTTCGAGGCCTTGACGCCGTACATCGCGATCGTGAGCACGACGACAGCTGCGGCGAACCACGCTTTCCACGAGCGCAGGAAGAACGTGCGCACGACGCCGAGCACGACGAAGCAGAGCGCGGCCCACGGCACGCCGGTGGTGATGTTCTGCAGGTACCACGACCACTTCGAGCTGCGCTTGAGCTCCGAGAGCGTGCCGTGGACTTGCTCCTGGACGTTCTCGGCGTTGACGCGCCGCGCGACTTCGAGCGTGTCGAGCCGCACGAACTCGTTGTAGAGGCGCTTCGACCAGTTGATCAGGACGTCGGAGTGGAGACGCTGTCCGACCTCGTACACGAGCGTCGCGAAGTGATTGCCGAAGTTCTGGTAGAGGTACGTCGTGACGCTGACGCCGAAAGAGTCGTAGTAGAACGAATCGAGCACGCACTGCAGGAAGATCACTGCGAGCACGCCCGCGATCAGCCCGACCGTGTGCATTCGCGCCGCACGCAGATCGCGCAACGCGATGAACGCGACGATCACGCCGACCAACGGGAACGTCTGGTACGCCATCAGGATTCCGAGACCGAGCCAGACGCCCGCGACGATCCCGGAGCCGAGCGTGCGTCGATCGAAGAGCGCCGCGACGCCGAGCGTGACGAAGCAACCGCTCGCGACACCGGAAACGGGCTCGACTCCCCAACGCAGCAGGATCGGATTGAGCGCGACGATCACCGCCGCTGCGAGACCCGCTCCGCGTCCGGCGACGCGCGCCGTCAACCGCGCGGTGAGCGCGACGAGCGCGAGCGACAACAGGATCTGGAAGAGCTGACACGCCTGCATCGCGTGCGTGAAGTCGCGCGTGTGGAGCAGCCGCGCGACGCCGAAGATCGGCAACAGGAAGACGCTGAAGCCGAACGCGCGGATGCGCTGGCTGTCGATCAGGTCTTCGCCGTACGCGAGCGCGTGAGCTCGCTCCATGTACTCGATCGGATCGGCGATCTGCGGTCCGCGTTCGCGGTACCACGCGACCGACAGGACGACCGCGGCGAGCGCGAGCACCAACCACAACACCGGGTCGCGAAGCCCCGGCAGTCGCTTGCCGTCCGCGCCGAGCACGCCGTCGCCGGCGGGGAGATTCAGGTCGGTGGGAGAGCTCGGAGGCATCGTTCGAGACGGCGCGAGGGCTGGTCAGAGCATGCACGCCGGATGGAAGCTCGCCAACCGCGCCGAACGAGATGCGCCAACCCTGCCCGATCGATCACCTTGACCCCAGATGCGGGGTTCAGAGGAACTCGACCCACCGCATTTTGTAGGAATTGGTCGTTGAACCTTTGACTCCGGGGCGGCGGAAGAGCAAAACACGCACGTCAGGGTGCCCCGCGCCGCAGTGGCGCGCCAGATCCCCCTAACCGTCGCACAATCAACACGTTGCGGAGCACTTAGCGCAATGGGCCGGCTCGAAAAGATCGTCGTTCTGACTGTCCTCTTCCTGGTGGCGGTCATCCTCGCCATCTCCCTCAATCAAGGCGACAAGAAGGCCGCCGGCGCAAATCCGCTGGCCTCGGTCGACCGCAAGGGCCCCGCTGCAGCGGGCAACCAAGTCGGCGCCCAGGACGCGGCCGTCCAACCGGGCGCGCAACCCGGCGCTCAGCCGCAAGGCGCGATGAGCACGCGCATCCAACCGCAACCGGCTCCGACCGTCGACGCGAACAAGCCCGCGCTGAACCCGGGCCCGGCCAACGGCATGCAAGGCAACAACCCTACGCAGCCGAGCCAAGTGAAGGCGCTGACGCCGACGCCCGCGGGTTCGATGCTGCGCTCGCGCGAAGGTCTCGAAGAGTCGCTCTTCAACGACCTCTACATGTACACGTGGAAGGCCGGTGACACGTTCCCGGTTCTCGCGGAGCGCTACTACGGTTCGCAGAAGCTCGCGTTGCGTCTGCGCACCGCGAACGAAGGTCGCACCGAAGCGAACCTCAAGGTCGGCGACAAGATCTTCGTGCCGAACCTCGAAGGCACGACGCCGGTCGTGCAAGAGAACAACGTTGCGGCGAACGGAGCGAACGGCTTCGTGCAACCGAACGGCGCGGTCGCGGCGCCCCAGAACATGAATGGGGCCGTGAAGAAGGCCGCGGTCAGCGCCGATGGTTTCTACGTCGTCCAGAAGGGCGACGTGCTCGGCTCGATCTCGCAGAAGGTCTACGGCAGCGCGAAGAAGTGGCAGAAGATCTACGACGCCAATCGCGACGTGCTGAAGGATGCGAATGCGCTCAAGGTGGGCATGAAGCTCCGCATCCCCGAGTAATCGGACCGCGGAGCCATCGTCGGAGAGCGGGGCCGCGTGCTCAGGCACGCGGCTTTCTTTTTTTCGCTGCCGATCTCGCGCGCACACGCGCGAAGCATCAGTCCTTCAAGTGATAGCGGTCGAGCTTCTTGTAGAGATGACTGCGCTGCATCGCGAGCATCTCCGCCGTCCGCTTCACGTTGCCGCCGTACTCGCCGAGCTTCTTCTTGAAGAACAGCGCCTCGCTGCGGTCCTTGAACGCTTCGAACGTCGGCGCGTCGAACGGATCGCCGGCGGGATCGGTGTTGCGCGTCGCGGTCGCGAGCCCCGGTCCGTTCGCGAGGACGGTCTCGAGATGCTCGCGCTCGACGCCCGCCGCGTCGGCGAAGACGGTCGCGGCTTCGAGCACGTTGCGCAGTTGCCGCACGTTGCCCGGGAAGTCGCGCGTGCGCAGGTAATTCAGCGCATCCGCCGTCAGCGCATGCGACGCCCGCCCGGTCCGTTCGGCGATTTCGCGCAGGAAGTGCGCGGCGAGCTTCGCGACGTCGTCGAGCCGCTCGCGCAACGGCGGCACGGCGAGCGGGACCACGTTCAGGCGATAGAAGAGGTCCAAGCGGAAGGTCTTCGCCTCGACCGACTTCTGCAGATCGGCGTTGGTCGCCGAGATCACGCGCAGATCGATCGGCATCGACTTCGACGAACCGACGCGCGTCACCTCGTGGGTCTCGAGGACGCGCAGGACTTTCGCTTGCGCGTTGAGCGGCATGTCGCCGATCTCGTCGAGGAAGAGCGTGCCGCCGTTCGCCGCCTCGAAGTGTCCGACACGTCGTTCGTGGGCGCCGGTGAAGCTGCCCTTCTCGTGGCCGAAGAGCTCCGACTCGATCAACTCCGCCGGGATCGCCGCGCAGTTGACGGTGACGAACGGTCCGGCTGCGCGCGCGCTCGAGAGGTGGATCTGCCGCGCGACGATCTCCTTGCCGGTGCCGTTCTCGCCGGTGATCAACACCGACGCGTTCGAGCTCGCGACCCGCGCGATCTGCTCGCGCAACGCGACGATCACCGGCGCGTCGCCGATCAGCTCCCAACGCTCCGAGATCTTGCGCTTGAGCAGCCGGTTCTCGGTCGCGAGCCGCTTCTCGCGCAGCGCGTTCGAGATCGACACCAACACGCGGTTCTGCTCGAGCGGTTTCTCGAGGAAGTCGACCGCGCCCTTCTTCACCGCCTCGACCGCGGTTTGGATGTCGCCGTGGCCGCTGATCATGATCACCGACGGCGGAGCCTTGCGCGCGAGGATGCGCTCCAACGTCTCGAGCCCGTCGACGCGCGGCATCTTCACGTCGCACAACACGACGGCGGCGGTGCGACCGGCTCGCTCTTCCTGCTCGAGCCGCGCGACCGCCTCTTCGCCGCCGCGCGCGGTCCACACGTCGTAACCCTCGTATTGGAGGATCATCTCGAGCGACGCGCGCACGTCGCCTTCGTCGTCGACGACGAGCACGGTGATGCGTTCCGCCATCGCCGCATCCTGCCAACGGCCGTCGGAGCTTGCTAGCCTCGTCGCGATGGCCGATCTCCGTGCGCGCGTGCTCTCGGGCGAAGCCCTGATCGCCGGCGTGCTCTCCGGCACTTCCGCGGACGCGATCGACGTCGGCGTCGCGCGGTGCGCGAGTTCCGACGGCAAGTTGGCGCGCGTCGAGCTCGTCTCGTTCGCGACGTTCGCGTTCGAGCCGACGCTCGTGCTCGCGTTGCGCGCGGTGCTCGACGGCGAGCCGTGCGATCTGCGCCGCGCCGCGTTGCTCGATCGCGATCTCGGTCGCGCGTTCGGGCGCGCGGTGCGCGAACTCAGCGAGCGCGAGCGTTTGACGATCGAACTCGTCGGCAGCCACGGCCAGACCGTCTACCACCACGACGGCCGCGAGCCGTCGGGCGCGGCGACGCTGCAACTCGGCGACGGTTGCTTCGTCGCGGAGGAGGCGCGCGCGACGACGGTCAGCGACTTCCGCCAACGGGACATCGCGCGCGGCGGCGAAGGCGCGCCGCTCTCCGCGCTCGCCGACGATCTGATCTTCCACGCCGCGCCGAAGCCGTGCGCGATCCTCAACCTCGGCGGCATGGCGAACTTGACGATCCTCTCCGACGACGCGCCGCCTCTCGCGTTCGACACCGGGCCGGCGAATGCGTTGCTCGACGGCTTCATGCGACGTTTGGTCGGCCGCGAGTTCGACGCGAACGGAGCGCTCGCGAAGAGCGGCCGCGTGCACGACGGTTTGGCGCGCGCGCTCGGCGAGCACGACTTCCTGCGCCGCGCGCCGCCGAAGAGCACCGGCCGCGACACGTTCGGCGCTGCATGGGTCGACTCGGTGATCGCACGCGGTCGCGAACTCGGCGTGCGCGAGAACGCGGACCTGCTCGCGACCGCCGTCGACTTCATCGCGCGTTCGGTCGCCGACGCGCTCGAACGTTGGGTACCCGAGCGTCCGCAGTGGTTGATCCTCGCCGGCGGCGGCGTGCGCAACGGAGCTTTGGTCGACGCGCTCGCGCGGCGTTGTCCGCAACCGGTCGCGTCGTCCGAGGATTTCGGCGTCGATCCGAAAGCGCGCGAAGCGTTGGTGTTCGCCGCGCTCGCCGCGCGCGCGGTGGTCGGCGAGGCGACGACCGAGCCGCGCGCGACCGGCGCACGAGCCGGCGGCGTGCTCGGGAAGATCAGTCCGTGGAGCGGCGCGTGACGCGCGAGCTCGAACGCGACGTCGGCGCGGTATTGGTGCCCGAGGTCCGCGTCGGCGGGACGATCGCGGGCCCGAACGCGATTCGTCCGAGCGCCGAGTACCTGCGCCGTTTTCCGCCGGCCGGCGTGATCGCGTTCGGCCGCACGCCGGAAGGCGCGTCGAGTCCGGGCGAGCTGCTCGCGAGCGTGCGCGCCGAACTCGGCGCGGCCGGCGAAACGCGTTGCTTCGCCGCGTGCGACCTCGAGCAAGGCGCGGGGCTCCACTTCCCCGACGCCGTGCGCTTGCCGCCGGCGCTCGCGCTCGCCGCGCGCAACGACGACGGACGCTCTGCGCGTTCCGCGGGAGCGTTGACCGCTCTCGAGGCGCGCGAACGCGGCGTCGAGCTCGTGCTCGCGCCGGTCGCCGACGTCAACACGCGCCGTTCGAACCCGATCATCGCCGTGCGCAGCTTCGGCGACACGCCCGAGCGCGCGGCGCCGCTCGCACGCGCGTTCCTCGAAGGCCTGCATCTCGGCGGCGCCGGCGGCTGCGCGAAGCACTTCCCCGGCCACGGCGACACCGAGCAGGACAGCCATCGCGAGCTCGCGTTGGTCGCGCGCTCGGCCGCGGAGTTCGCGAGCGTCGAATGGACGCCGTTCCGCGCGTTGATCGAAGCGGGCGTCGACACCGTGATGGTCGCGCACCTCGATGCGCCGGCGTTGACGGGGGAGGCGGGGTTGCCGTGCACGCTCTCGCCGCGCGCGATCGCGGCGTTGCGCGATTCACTCGGCTTCCGCGGCGTCGTCCTCTCCGACGCGATGAACATGCACGCGTTGCGCGGGCTGCCGCTGATCCACGCGCGCGCGATCGCCGCCGGTTGCGACGGACTCTTGTGTCCCACGGATCCCGAGCGCGCGGCGGAAGAGCTCCTGCTCGCCATCACGCGCGGTGAACTCGACCCGCGCCGTCTGCACGAAGCCGCCGACCGCATGCGCGGGTTGCGCGATCGTCTCGCGGCTCGCGCGGCATCGGCGCCGCCCGAACGTTCGCTCTGGCAACGCCTCGGCGGCTCCGCAAACTCCGACGCCTCGTACGATCTGCGCGTCCACGGCTCGAAGTCGGACCGCGACGCCTTCGCGCGCCAAGTCGCCGGCGAGTCGCTGGTGGTCTCGACCGAGCGTTGGCCGTGGAAACTCGGCGCGGCGTGCGAGGTGCTCGCCCCGGTGCCGTCGGGTGCCGGACCGGAAGCCCGCGCCGCGATCAACGCCCTGCGCCGCGAACGGGTCGATCCGTCGGGCACCACCAACGCGCTCCTCCCGGTCATCGCCGAGGTGCGGGCGTTCGACGGGAGCTACGGCTTCCGCCCCGAGGACCAGGCCGCGATCGACACCAAGGTCACCGACCTCGCGCGCCTCGGGTGGCGCGTCGGCGTCGCTTGGTTCGCGTCGCCGCAGACCTTGCCGCCGGGTTGGTGGGAGCGGTCCGACCTCGCGCTCGTGATCGCGTTCGCGCCGACGCCGCCGATGGTTGCGGCGGTCGGCGACTTCTTGCGCGGCCGCGCGCGGCCGGTCGGTAGCCTGCCGACGGCGCCTCGCTAGAGGAGAACGCGTGAGCGCGGTGGCACCGCTTCCGTCGGGATACTTGGGGTGCCCGACAGCGGGCGGTGCCCTGCGCCGCGCTCCTCTGAACTGTCTGCGCTGGGGCGAGCGACCTTGACCGGTTGTCTCGCCCCGCTATCATCTCCGCAACTTTTTGCCGGGCAACGGCTTTCGCCGCCTCGCTCGCGCTGACCAGCACGCTGCTCAGCACGGTGAGTCACCTCGATCGCTCCTTCGGCCCAGCGCCCCAAGCCCCCGACTCCTTCCTCCCCCTCGATTCCTTCCGCCTAGGAAGACCAGGAAGATCGCCATGACCGGATCCGCCCGGAAGCTCGGACTCGCTCTCGTGTTCTCGACCTTCGCGTTCGCCTCGAACGCGGTTGCGCAGGACGTGCAAGAGCTCTTCACCCAAGGCGTCGACGCGCTGCGCAAGGGCCAGGACCAAGAGGCTCTCACCTACTTCCAGAAGGTGCTCGCCGCTCAACCGTCCCACGAGCAGGCGTACGAACTGTGGAAGTCGACCGAGCACCAGATCTGGCTCGACATCCTCGTCAAGCAAGGCGAGTTCGAGCTCGTCGGCAAGCGCTTGATGGCGCTCGCCGAAATGGGCCGTGCCGAACGCAAGAACGATGCGGACGCGATCAAGGCGTTGCTGCAGGACATCAAGGTCGACGACGTCGTCACCCGTCGCTCCGCGATCCGCAAGCTCGCCTCCGAGCACGGTGAGTTCGCGGTGCCGTACATGCTCGGCGTCCTCGGCGATCAGGGCGACGACGACCGTCGCGTGATGTACATGCAGGCGCTGACCGAGATGGGCTCGGACGTCGTGCCGCCGTTGGTCGAAGCGCTGCACGCGCCGGACGCGTTCTTGCGCCGCAACGTCGCGCTGACCCTCGGCTACCTCGGCGATCATCGCGCCGGTCCGTCGCTCGCCGCGATGGCGGCGAAGGACGAGAACGAAACCTGCCGCAACGCGGCGGGCGCCGCCGCGAAGAAGTGCGCAGGCGCGGACGCGGTCGCGGGCTTCCTCAAGCTCGGCTCCGACTACCACTACCGCCAGGACAACGTCCTCGCCGGCAAGGGTCAGAGCACCACGGTGTGGAGCTGGAGCGGCGACCATCTGGTCGGCGCGAACATCCATTCGGCCGTCGTGCCCGACGAACTTGCCAAGCGCGCGTACGCGAATGCGCTCACGCTCGATCCGGCGAACGCCGCGGCGCGCATGGGCCTCGCTCGCGCTCACGCATCCGAAGCGGCGCGTCTCGTCGCGCTCGCCGATGCGGGCGTCGAGATCGGCGACCTCAAGAACGCGTACGACGCCGGCGTGATCGCCGCGCGCGTCGCGGGTGTCGATGCGCTCGACGCCGGCCTGATCGAAGCCGTGCAGAACAAGGACGTGGTCACCGCGGTCGCGGTGTGCCGCGTCCTCTCCGGCGGCATCGCCGCTCCGACCCCGGGCTTGCAAGCCGCCCTGCGCTCCGGCGACGGCGGCCTGCGCACCGAAGCCGCGTTGGCGCTCGCCAACGGCGCGGTGCTCGGTCGCACCAAGGCCGGCGCGGACGTCGTGACCGCGCTCGGTGAAGCGGCCGGTCGTCAAGCGCTGCGCACCGTCGCGGTGATCGACGGCGACGCGAAGCGCGGTGCCGAGATCGCCGCCGCCCTCGAAGCCCAAGGCATCGTCGCGCACCGTTGGGAGCGCGGCTCGAATGCGCTCGCGGTGCTCAACCGCTTCTCGGGCCTCGACGGTTTGCTCGTCGCGGATTCGCTGCCCGACCTGACGACCGCGCAGGTGGTCGACGAAGTCGGTCGCAACGAAGCGCTCAACAAGGCCGCGTTCTTCGTCATCACCGCGGACGCCGCGAAGGCGACCGAAGTGTGGGGCGAGAAGGCCAAGGGCACGTTGTCGAACGGCGAGGGCGTTCCGGCGGTGGTCGAAGCGCTCGCCGCCGTCGAAGGCGATCGCGCGAAGGCTCTCGAGCTCGCGGCCCAAGCGGCCAGCGTGCTCGCCGACCTCGCCTACACCGGCAGCGACATCTCGCCGGTCCTCGGCGCCGTGCGTCAGGCCGCGAAGGTGCAACCGGACCGCGTCGCGATGCTCTCGCTCAACGCGATCCAAGCCGCGGGCGACGCGCAGTGCGCCGAAGACGCGGCCGCGATCGCGGCCGACGGCGCGCGCTCGGAAGACGTGCGCACGTCGGCGGCTTCCGCCGCGGCGGCGTGCTTCACGCGCGGCGTGCAAGCGTCCGATGCGGCGACCGCCGCGTTGAAGAGCGCGCTGTCCGGCGACGCTCCGTTGTCGGTGCGCGCCGGCGCCGCTCGCGCGCTCGGTGCGATCAAGCTCGCGCCCGCGGATCGCGCCGCGCTGCTGATCGGCGGCCACGCGGAGATGTGATTCGCGCGCTCCACCACGTTCACGGGCCGGAGTAGCTCAACGGTAGAGCACCGCTTTCGTAAAGCGGGGGTTACGGGTTCAAATCCCGTCTCTGGCTCCATCTCTCTCGGCGAGCCGCGCACGCGCGGCTCGTCGCGTTTTCACCGGGCCGCCTCGGTGCGGCTCGATACGCCGGGGTCACGGCTTCTTGGTCTTGCCCGCCGTCGCCGCGGGCTTCGGCAGACCGTCGATGAACTCGGCAAGCTGACGATCGAATGCCTCGGGCTCATCGTCCATCGCGAACGCTGCCCCGCCGCCGAGCTGTTGCACCTGCAGCACTCCCGGCTTCGCGAGCGCCGCGAGCGAGTCCCACGGTCCGCCGAACTGGACCTGCTTCGCGGCTTCTTCGAGGCTGCCGAACCGCTGCACAAGCATCTTCTTGACCTCGTCGGAGAGGCTGTCCAACGAGCCGCCGACGCGGAGCTGGAGCGAGAGGATCGGGCATCCGACTTTCGCGATCGCGCTTTCGAGGTCGTCGGTCATGTACTCGAGGTAGTACCGGATCTGCGTCGCGAGCGGCACGGCGATCTCCGCCTCGAACAGGGACTTTCCTCGCGTCGCGTCGTTCGACAGCGCGCTCGCGGAGAAGGTGTTCGCGTTCCACGTCTCCTGGGAGACCGCGCGAAAGAAGGGCGCGCGCTTCTCGCGGACGAAGGCGAGGCGGTCCGCGCGAGTAGTCGATCCCCGGCCGACCGGCGCGGAGCCCAGCCCGGCGACGGAGACGACGGCACGGACGAGCTCGGGATGCTCCGCCGCCAGGCGGACGGCGTAGTAGTCGCTCATCAAGTGGTGACCGACCACGACCGCGGCACCGAGCTTCTTCTCCCCGATGAACTCCTTGCGGACCAGTGCGTCGATCTCGGTCAGCAACGCTTCGGTCCAGGCGCGCTCGCCGTAGTCTTCGTGCTCGGGCGCAGGCATCGCGAGCGGCGGCGTGCCGTCGTATCCCGCCGGCGTGATCGCGATCATCGTGTAGCGCTCGGCGTTGCGGGTCATGAAGTTCTCCCACGCCCGCCAACCGAACGGAGCGCCGGCGAGCAGAACGACCGGCACGGGTCCATGACCGCGGCGTTCGACGTGCGCGATCGCAGCCTTGGCGGTTGCCGTCCCGGGAGCGTGATGCAGATGGTCCGGCGCCGGCGCCGAGGGCTGCGGCCTTGCGTCCTGGAAGCGCGGCGCGAGCGGCGTGGAGATGAACGGAATCAGAGCGAGAAGAGTGAGGTGCATGGCGGTTCCTTTCTTGCCTCGCGGATCCTCGCACCGCATTCCTGGCGTCGTCTTGAACGCCCGTGTCGGCCTGGAACGTCCGTGATCCCGACTCACAGATCCAGGCGGCGTTCGCGCGCGGCGTGTACGCCCGTTCGACGTGCCCAGGCGCTCGGCGTCAGCCCGGTCAACGTGCGAAACACTCGAGTGCAGTGACTCTGGTCGGCGAATCCCGCGGCGAGCGAGATGTCGACGAGGCGTCGCTCGCCGCGCGAGAGTTCGCGCATCACTTCCCCGACGCGCAGACGACGCAAGTACTCGCCGATCGAGGTGCGGAAACGAGCGCGGAAGGCGCGGGCGAGGGCGGTGCGGTCCGCGCCGAACTCACGCGCGAGGTCGGAGAGTCCTAGGGATCCACGGAAGCGTTCCTGCAGGTGTTCGGCGCAGCGTTCGGCGAGCCGCAGGTCGTTCCTTCGGTCGCGAGCGCGGCGAAAGAGCGCGGCCGTGAGTTCGAGCGCCAGGCCCTCGAGTGCGAGCGGCGACAGGTCGTCTTCGGCGAGGAGTTCCGCGTGCAAGCGCCGAGCGAGCAGCTCGAGCTCGTTCTCCCGCGTGTCGCGCGCGAGCCGCGCTCGGTCGCCCAGGTCGGCGACCAGCTCTCGATCGAGTTCGAGTCGCAACGTGCGAGCGCCCACGTCATGGAAGCGATTCGCGTGGCGCACGCCCGGAGGCTTGTAAAGCAACGCGCCGGGCTGGAGCTGTCGTTCGCGTCCGTCGAATGTCTCGCAGTAACAGCCCGCCAACACGAAGTGAACGCACGCGAGTTCGTGCTCGTGCTCATTCAGCACGAGCGCGGGGGCGTGCCACGTTTCGGTGAAGCAGAACGCGCCCGCGCGCCGCTCGATCCGATCTCTTCCGAGGCTTTCGCTCACTTCGTGTGTCCTTGCACGAGTTCGCTACGAGCGGATGAGCGCAGCGTGAAGGCGGCAGCGCTGGATTACACGTCGGATACGCGTGGCCGCGCGCGCGACGCCCCGGCTAGGATGCCGCGCCTCATGAAGGCGCTCCTGCGTCAGCGGCCGATCCTGATCGGCGTCGTCCATTTGCTCGCGACGCCCGGCGCGCCGCGGTTCGCCGGCGATCGCGAGGCGCCGTTGCGGCGCGCGCTCGCCGACGCGCGAGCGCTGCTCGACGGCGGTTGCAACGCGTTGATCGTCGAGAACTTCGGCGATGTGCCGTTCCACGCCGAGACCGTTCCGGCGGAGACGATCGCGTCGCTCGCGCTCGCGGTGTCGGCCGTGTCCGCGATCGCGCGGCGCGTGCCGGTCGGCGTCAACGTGTTGCGCAACGACGCGCGCGCGGCGCTCGGGATCTGCGCGGCGACCGGCGCGAGCTTCCTGCGCGTCAACGTCCTCGTCGGCGCCGCGGTTACCGATCAAGGCGTGATCCAGGGCCGCGCGGCGGAGCTCCTGCGCGAACGCGCGCGCCTGGCGCCGGAGGCGCAGATCCTCGCCGACGTCCACGTCAAGCACGCGACGCCGCTCGGCCGCGAGTCGATCGAGGACGCGAGCCGCGACGCGCGCGAACGCGGCCTCGCGGACGCGTTGATCGTCAGCGGCACGCGGACAGGAGCTCCGGTCGACGTCGAGACGTTGTCGCGGATACGCGCGGCGGTGCCGAATGCGCCGTTGCTCGTCGGCTCCGGCCTGACGATCGACAACGCGAAGGAACTCTTGCCGCACTGCGACGGCGCGATCGTCGGCACGTGGTTCAAGCGCGACGGCGACGTCGCCGCGGAAGTCGACGCGGCGCGCGTGAAGCGGCTCGTGAAGCTCTTCCGCGCGTTCGTTCAGCGCGCCTGACCGCGGCGGAACAAACCCTCGTCGAGCGCGCCGTCGACCGTCAACGTCGACGTCGTCGTGCGCACGCCGGCTTCCGGTTGCGCGACCGTCGACGGATACGGGAAACCGTCGAAGTCCTTCCAGTCCGAGTACTCGAACGTCGCGCCGTCGCCCGACGCGTCGGCGGACCAACCGAGACGTTGCGGCCGACCGTTCGCGTCGAGCGCGATCCAACACAGCAGGCCTTCGGGCCGCAGCACTTCGAGCAGGCCGTCCTCGCCGACGCGCACGCCGCGTCCCGCGCCGCGGGCGAGATCGTGCAGCACTTGATAGAGGTGGCACGCCGAACGCCGCAGCACGCGCGCCTGCATCTCGCTCGGTTGCTTCAGCACCGTGTTACCGCGCACGGTCGTCATCGCGGTCGCGTCGAGCACGGTGACCTCGACCGCGCCGCCGCGCGTCTGCTCTTGCCACAGACGGAAGCCCGCGATGTCGCGCACTTGCCGCGTGCGGATCGTCTCGCCGTTCTTGAGCGTCGCGTCGCCTTCGGTGGCGAGCGACGCGAGCTTCGCCCAACGTTCGACGCCGCCCATCGCGGCGAAGAGCCGTTGCTCGGTCTCGAGCCCCGCTTGCGTGCTCCCGACGCGCAGCGTCGAGTCGAGGATCAGGACGTCGTAGTCGCTCGCGAATGCGGCGCGCAGGCGATCGACCGGGCCGGTCGCGAAGACCCAGAGGCGTTTGGGATCGATCCAACGCTCGGCGGCCGCGCCGAGATCGGCGGCGGTCGGCGCGATCGCGAGCTTGCGATTCTCGGGCGCGCGGATCGAGTCGAGCAGTGCGCGTTCGACGCGGGCTCTCGCCGACATCGGCGCTTCGAAGTGCGGGTTCGCGGCTGCGGCCTTGGCGTCCTCCGCGAGTTCGGAGAACGAGCCCTTCGTGAAGAGCGTCGCGAGTTCCTTCAACGCGTTCGCGGCGCGCGCCGGATCGATCGTCGCGTCGACGCACACGGCGGAGCAGAGCCACTCGGACGGCACCAGCGTGAGTGAAGGGTCTGCGCGGGGCACGCCCGCGCTTCGGCGCCGTTCGGCGATCTCGGGGGGCACCATGAAGGTGTTCTGACCCGCGAGGGCGTGCGCGAGCAACGCGAAATCCGCTTCGCCCACGCTCGGCGCGGGCGCGACGATCCATACGTGCGTCTCGTCGCCCGGCGCGAGCAACACCGTCGTGCGCTTCGGCGCATCGAGGTGCGTGCTCCAATCGCGCGCCGGCGTGTCGAGCGCCGGCAACGCCTCGGCGAACGCGCGTGTCGCCGCGAGCGCCTGCGCGTCGATCGCGCCGCTGAGCCCGAGCAACATGCGGTCTGGCACGAGGTACGCGCGATGGAAGAAAACGAGTTCGTCGCGCTCGATCGAGAGCACGCTCGCCCGCGACGCGGCGCGGCCCGCGCGAATTCCGGGGCCGAGCGCGAAACGCTCGAGCACGCGATACGGCTCGAGCTCGACCTCGTCGCTCTCGCACGCATCCGCCAACGCGTCGCGCGCGACGAGGAACGAACTCTCCGGATAGCGCGGCGTCGCGACGAGCTCGCCGAGCTTCGCGTAGAGCCCCGCGAGGTCCGCACTCGCGCACTGGAAGTCGATCGAGACGTGATCGGTCGACGCGGCGACGCCAAGCGACGCATCGTGCTCGCCCAGCCACGCTTCGAGCTCCTCGCCGCTCGTCTTCTCGCTGCCGCCGTCGATCCATGTGTCGGCGAGCAAGTCGGCCGCGCCTTCCTGCCCCTCGATTTCATCGAGCCTTCCGCAGCGCACGTACAACGTCCCGGCGATGCGCGCTCCCGCCGTCGCGTCGACGAGCGAGAGGATCTCGAAGCCGTTGCCGAGCGTCTCTCTCGCGATCGGCCCAGGCGCTTGCGTCGCGACGACGAACGGAACGACGAAGACGACGCCGAGCGAGACGGAGAGCATGGGCTCGATTCTAGGCCTCGACCGGGCCGCGGGTACACTCGCGCGATGAGCCTCGAAGCCCATCGCGCGGAGAGCCGAACGTCGCTCGGCTTCGCCGTGCTGACGATCAGCGACACGCGCACCGGCGCGGAAGACAAGGGCGGCGCGTACTTGGTCGAGCGCCTGACCGCCGCCGGCCACCGTGTCGCGCGGCGCGAGATCGTGCGCGACGAACGCGACGAGATCGAATCCGCGGTGCGCCGCGCCGTCGCGGATCCCGAGGTCGAGCTCGTGCTCTCGACCGGCGGCACCGGCATCGCGCCGCGCGACGTCACGTTCGACACGCTGCGCAAGCTCCTCGACAGCGAGATCCCGGGCTTTGGCGAGCTCTTCCGCTGGCTCAGCTTCCGCGAGATCGGCTCGGCGACGATCCTCTCCCGCGCGCTCGGCGGAATCCTCGCGGGCAAGGTCGTGCTCGCGCTGCCCGGTTCGCCGAAAGCCCTCGCGCTCGCCCTCGACGAGATCGTGTTGAAGGAAGCGGGCCATCTCGTCTCCCAATCGCGCGGAACGAAGCGTTGAGTGGCTGCTAGACTCTCGCGCCCTTTTCAGGAGAACCCATGAAGCTGATCGTCCCGTCCCTGTTCGCCGCCGCCCTCTGCGCTCCGTTGGTCCTCGCCGCCCAAGGCGACGACGTTGGAGCGCGCTTCGCCGAACTCGCGAAGGCGAAAGACGTCGCCGGCACCGTCGAGTTGTGGAAGGCGCATCCCGACGAGACGCTCGGCACGATCGATTCCTACCTCGAAGGCTCGCTCGCGAAGATCGAAGCCGCCGCGAAGGCGAAGCAAACGGTCGACGCGAAGGAGATCGAGGAGATGCACGCGACCGCGATCTTCGGCGCGCTCGCCGCGGACCAGGCGTTCGGCACGACGATCTTCGCGGACTACGCGAGCTCCTTCTCCGGCCTCGACGCCGACCAACAGAAGGCGTTCCGTCGCGGACAGGCTGCGCACTCCGAAGCGCACAAGGCGTTGAAGGGGAAGAAGGCGGACGAGGCGTTGAAGCGCGCGACCGAGTGCCGCGACCTCGCGCAGCCGCTCGGCGATTGGTGGGGGACGGCGATGGGCTATTCGGCGATGGGCGCGTCGTACGAAGCGCTCGGCAAACAGGCGGAAGCGTTGACGGCCCACGCGCTCGCCGCGCAGATCTATCACGACCTGCGCCTCGTCGGGAACGAGTACCAGGAGACCGCCGCGGTCGCGAACCTCGCCTCCGCCCTCGGCCGCAAGCCGCGCGCGAAGATCGCGGCGACGCGCGCGCATGAACTCGCGGTCGCGCTGGGCGACGCGGCGGGCGGCGAGGAACTGGCGAAGTTGCTCGAGAAGCTCGACGCGAAATGACGTGGGACGCGCGCGCGCCGGCGACTTGCTTCACACTGGACGGCGCAGCGTGATCGCGCGTGTCCGCGAGACGCAGCCTGCGATCCGATCCGCGCTGAAGTTCGACTCGGGCGCTGCACCGCGCTCGCTTCCATGCCGCGAGTCCTCGCGAGTGGCGCGCGCCCGCGCCCGGGGATCACGCCGGCTGTGGCATCGGCTCCCGCCGAAGCACACGATTCCATCGGTCGCGCGCGACTGCCAACTTCACGTCGATCCGAGCGCCGCTTCCACCCGCTCCTTCAGGTCGACGAGGACGTTGCGCGCGAACCAGGGGTTCTTGCGCAGCCAGATGTTGTTGCGCGGACTCGGATGGGGAAGCGGCAGGTAGCGAGGGCCATATTCCTTCCAGGCTTTGACGGTGTCGGTGAGCGACTCCTTGCAGCGCGCGCCGAGGTACGCATCGTGCGCGTACCGACTGAGCAGCAGCACGAGCCGCACGCGGGGAAGTCGATCGAGCAGCGGCTGGTGCCACGCGGCGGCGCACTCAGGCCTCGGCGGCAAGTCACCGGAACGGCTCGTCCCCGGATAGCAGAACCCCCATTGGAATCAGCGCGACCCGGCGCTCGTCATAGAAGGTCTCGCGCTCGAGTCCAAGCCACTCTCGCAAGCGATTGCCGCTCGGATCGTCCCACGGAATGCCGGTCGCGTGCACGCGTCTGCCGGGAGCCTGTCCGATGATCAGGATGCGTGCGTCGGCGTGCGCAGCCAGAACGGGTCGAGGGCCGTGCGGAAGGCTCGACGCGCAGAGGGTGCACGCTCGAACTTCACGCAAGAGACTGGTCAACGACTTGGGCATGAAGAGGTGTCCGAGGGGCGAAGCTGCTCGGAGCGAGAAGGTCCGCGACATGGCGGACAGCTCCAGACCAGCCGCCCATCATGCAATCTTCCGCGACACGTCAGCCGACGGTACGGGTCTTTCCCTCCCTCAAGTCGCTGCTGCCGTGTCGCGGGCTCCGAGGCCGGCCTGTGCGGTGGAACCCGCCGCGCCGCCTCCGAGTCCCGCGAAGGTCGTCGCTGCGTTCACGGTGTACCTTCGCTGGACACGCGCTTCGCGCGACCGGCGGCGAACAGCACCGCGCACGCGACCAGCATCAGCCCCGCGGCGCCACACAGTTCGAGCGCGGTCGCTTCCGGCGGCTTGTACGCGCCGGTGTTCTTGTAGAAGGCCCAGCCTGCGATGAAGACGCCGGCGAGGCCTTCGCCTGCGACGAAACCGGATGCGCAGAGGATGCCGGTCTCGATGTTCGAGCGCTCGGGATTGCGTTCGGCGAGCGCGCGGATGCAGCCGCCGACGAAGACCGTCGCCATCGTCGCGAGCGGCAGATAGATGCCGAGCGCGAACGGCAGCGCGGGCAAGCCGACCAGCACCGCGACGATCGACAACGCCGCGCCCGAGCCGAGCAAATCCCACGGCAGCGCATCGCCGAGCACCGCTTCGATCACCGTCTTCATCAACGTCGCTTGCGGCGCGGGCATGCCGCCTTCGCCGAAGCCGCCGGGCCGCGAGCCGATCGCCCACACGACTCCGGCGACCGCCCAACACGCGACCGCGGCCGCGATCATCTGGCCGAATTGTTGGCGCGAGGGCGTCGCTCGAACGAGGAAGCCGGTCTTCAAGTCCTGCGAGATGTCGCCCGCTTTCGACGCGGCGACGCACACGACCGTGCCGACGGTCAACACCGCCGCGCGCGCGTCGAGGCCGCGCCAACCGAGCCACAGGAACACGCCCGCGGTGCCGGTCAACGTGATCAACGCCATCGCCGACGTCGGGTTCGACGACACGCCGATCACGCCGACTAGGCGCGACGACACGGGCACGAACAAGAAACCGAACACGAGCACGCCGCACGCCGCGAGCACACGCGTGCCCGCGTCCAAGTTGCCCGCGAAGAAACTCGGGCTCCACGCGAGCGCGACGAACAACACGATGAGTCCGACGACCAGCACGATCGGCGGAAGGTCGCGGTCGGTGCGTTCGTCGCTCGCGTTCGCTCCTCCACGCTTCAAACCGGCGAGCACCGCGCGCAACGAACTCCACATCGTCGGCGCGGTGCGGATCACCGTCACCAAGCCCGCCGCCGCGACGGCGCCGGCGCCGACGTAGATCAGGAAGCGGCTCTTCACCTGCGAGCTCGTCATCGCGAGCGCCGGATCGCCGACGCCGTACGCGTGGGCTTTCGTCACCAACGGATAGAGCACGAGCGACGCGATCAGTCCGCCCGACACCATCACCGCCGACGCGCGGAACCCGACGATGAATCCGACCGCGAGCAACGCCGGCGCGACTGCGATCGACAGCAACGCGTTGTTGCCGAGCGCCCACGCGAGTTGCTCCGGCACGAAATGTCCTTGCGACGCGAGCAACTTGATCGCCGCGCCGAGCGCGATGCCGATGAAGATCCAACGTCCGCCGCCGCCGCCGCGCTCGGTCGCTCGCAACACTTCTGCGCACGCGCGGCCTTCGGGGTAAGGGAGCTCGCGATCGGCGTCGACGATCAAGAGCCTGCGCAACGGCACCATCGCGAGGATGCCGAGCAATCCGCCGGCGAGCGCGAGCAACGCGATCTGGTGGTACGGCGGGACGATGCCCCAGAGGTAGAGCGCGGGGATCGTGAAGATCGTGCCGGACGCGAGCGAGGAGCTCGCGCTGCCGACCGTCTGCGCGAGGTTGGCTTCGAGCAACGTGCTCGACTTGCGCGCGAAGAGTTTCAGCACCGCCGCCGACAACACCGCGATCGGGATCGACGTCGAGACCGTCAACCCGGCCTTCAACCCGAGGTACGCGTTCGCCGCGCCGAAGAGGCAACCGAAGACGAGCCCGCAGAGCAGGGCGCGGAGCGTGAACTCCTTCAGCTCTTTGCCGTCGTGCATGGTGGGTGAGTCAACGGACGAACGGGGCGGTGCGCAAGCCTCTCTGGGACTCCGTTTGCGGCGGCGAAGCGACCACGCCATGGAATCGGCTTCCATTGCGCGGCCCCTTCCGGTCGACAAGCGAGGCGTTCGGCCTCGGTCCGGCGTGCTCGCGCTTGCCAGGCGGGCGCCGAGCCGCCTAGCATCCTTCACGTCCATGCACGCTCTCGTCCGCACACACCTCACGGCTTGGCTGTGCTTCGTCGCTTACCTGCTCGCGGGGGTGAGCAGCGTGGAGGGACTCGTGCTCTGCGTCGGGCCGAGCGGGCACGTCGCGATCGAAGCCGCGGCCGCGCCGGGTGATTGCGGCGGGTGTGCGCTCGATCAGGAGCGCGGCCCGAGCGAAGCGCCCGCGGATGTCGAGCGGTCGCCCGAGTGTCCGTGCGACGACGTCCAGTTGCCGTCGGCCGGGCGTTTGGCGCAGAAGTCGAGCTCGAATCGGTGGGCCGATCCGTGCTTGCAAGCGCTGCCGGCGATTCCGGTCGCGCTCGATTGGGTCGACAGCCCGCGACTCGCGCTGCGTGCGCGACACCGGGTCGCCGAGGCGACGCGCGCGTCGAGGACGCGTCCCCTCAGCGTCGTGCTCCTCGTGTAGGGAAGTTCGGTCTCTTCGTGTCCTGAGTGAGCCTCGCGCTCCCGGGACCTCTTGTCGCGCCGTCGGTTCGCGTTCTCGCGTCCGCGGCGCACGCCCGAAGGAACCGAACCCTCGCCGAGGATCTCTTGAAGTGCTCCGTCTTCTCGCCGGTCGGCAGTTTTCTCGTCGCCGGCCACGCTCTCCTGATTTTCAACGCCTGCGCGGCTCCGCTGAAGGCACCCGACGTCGGAGCGGACGTCGCGCTCGCCGTCGGAGCGCCGCGGTCCGTCGAGTTGCGCATCGAAGGCGATGCGCTCGACGTGTCGGCGGGCAACGACGAGCGCTTGAAGCTCGTCGACGGCATCCGCCTCGCCGTCGTACGCGACGCAGGACTCCAAGTCGCGCTCGCTCGCGTGCGCATCGCGCTCGCGGAGGCGCAGCAGGCGCGCTTGCTCCCGAACCCGATCCTCAGCCTGGTGTTGCGCGTTCCCGAAGGCGGCGGGGGAACCGAGATCGAAGCCGGGCTCACGGCCGAACTCGCGGCCATCTTGAAACGACCGCGCCTCACCGCGGCGGCCGATCGTCGCCTGCGTGCGGCGGCGGCGGACGCGGTGACGGTTGCGCTCGACACGGTGGCGAACTTGCGCGAGCGCTACGCGAACGCGCAGGCGCACGACGAAGCGTTGCCGCTCGTTCGCGAGCGCGCCGCGGTGCTCGACCGACTCGTGGAGCTCGCGCAATCGCGCGTCGAACTCGGCGAAGCGGCGCGCGTCGACGTCACCACGTTGCGTGCTCGCCGCGTCGAGCTCGAGCTCGAAGTCGCCGATCTCGAGTTGCGCCGCCGCCAAGCGCGACTCGCGCTCGCGCGTTCGATCGGCGAGCCGTCCGGCGCCGCCGAATGGGAACTCGACGGTTGGATGCCGCTCGACGCGCCGGCGGCGAGCGAACGAGTCTGGATCGCGGCAGCGCTGCGGCGCCGACCGGAGATCCAATCCGCCGTGCTCGAGTCGGCCGCGCTCGGCGACGACGCGGCGGTCGACGCGCTCGCACGGTGGGACGGCGCGAGCGTCGGCGCGCAGGCAGACCGCGTCGACGGTTGGGCCGTCGGGCCGGCGCTCGACGTGCCGCTGCCGTTGCTCGACTTCGGCGACGCGCGGCGCATGCGCGCGGACGCACGGATCGTCGCGGCGCGCCACGAACTCGTCGACGTGTCGCGGCGCGTCGTCGAGGAAGTGCGGCGCGCGCATGCGGAGTTGCTCTCGTCGCACGCCAGTCTCGCGCGCGTGCGCGACGAGCTGATCCCGCTGCAAAGGCAGCGACGCGAAGACGTCGAAGCGATTTACCTCGCCGGTCAGACCGACGTGACGACGCTGCTGCTCGCCGAACAGGATCTCCAAGCGACGCAAGCGAAGCTCGTCGAGCTCGAAGAGCGCGCCGCCGTCGCCGTCGTGCGTCTCGAACGCGCGGTCGGCGGACCGGCCGCGGCGCGCGACGTCGCCGAGGGACGCGACGAGCGTTCGAACGACCCGACACCGGAACACTGAAGCGAGGCAAGCACATGAACATCCAAGCGACTCGGCGACTTCGCCTTCCGAACTCCGAACGCGGTGCGTGGCTCTCCGCGGTTCTCCTCGTCGCGCTGAACACGAGCTGCGATGCGCACGCGCCCGAAATTCCCGTCGAAGCCGTCGACGAGGTCCACGCGAGCGAAGTGCGGCTCACCGCGGACGCGGTCGAACGCTACGGCGTGCGCGTCGAGAGCGTGCAACGCCGAACGCTCGTGCCCACGATCCGCGTTCCTGCGCAGGTCGCGTTCAACAGCGAAGGCATGGCGCACGTCGGCATTCCGGTGCAAGGCCGCGTCGCCGAACTGCGCGTCCGCCTCGGCGACGAAGTGAAACGCGGCGACGCGCTGTTGGTCGTCGAGAGCGCGGAGCTCGGCGAAGCGCAGAGCGAGTTCCTCCAACGCCGCGGCGCGGCGGCCGGCGCCGAGCCGGCGGTCGAGCTCGCGCGCGACGCGCACGAACGCGCGAAGGCGCTCTACGACAAGAACCAGGGCATCGCGTTGACCGAAGTGCAGAAGCGTGAGTCCGAATTCCGCGGCGCGTCCGCCGTGCTCGCGAGCGCGCGTTCCGCCGAGGAAGCCGCGCGCAGTCGCTTGCGCTTGCTTGGGTTGAGCGAGGACGCACTCGCACGCCTCGCTTCCGGCGGGAAGATCGATCCGCACTTCACCGTGTTCGCTCCGATCGCCGGGCAAGTCATCGAACGCGAAGCGACGCTCGGCGAGCTGGTCGGGCCGGACCGCGAGAAGCTGCTGGTGCTCGCGGACATGGCGAAGCTGTGGGTGATCGCCGACGTTCCCGAGAACCGTTTGCGCGACGTCGCGCGCGGAGCGAAGGCGCGCGTGCTGCTCGGCGGCGGCGGAGAGCATTGGTGCGAAGGCGTGATCTCGTTCATCTCGCCCGCACTCAATCCGGCGACGCGCACCGTGCGCGTGCGCATCGAACCGACCGATCGCCACGCGGAACTCCTGCCGGGAGTCTTCGCGGAGGTCGAGATCGAACTGCACGACGCCGCGTCGCGCGAGCCCGTGCTCGCGATCCCCGAATCCGCGACGCAAACGATCGACGGCGCGACCGTGGTGTTCGTGCCGATCGCTGCAGAGCCGAACACGTTCGCGAAACGCGGCGTGACGATCGGCGAACGCCTCGGCGATTTCGTGCCGGTGCTCCACGGGCTTGTCGAAGGCGAGCTCGTCGTCGTCGACGGCACGTTCATCCTCAAGGCCGAGCTCGTCAAAGACAGCGGCGGCGAAGGGCACTGAAGGACGACGCCATGCTCGAACCCATCCTCGGTTTCTCGGTCCGGCACAGAAAACTCGTCGTGCTGCTCGCCGCGTTGGTCGCGGCGCTCGGCGTGTTCGCGCTCCGGCGCTTGCCGATCGACGCGGTCCCCGACATCACCAACGTCCAGGTCCAGATCAACACGATGTTCCCGGCACTCACGCCGGTCGAGATCGAGAAGCAGATCACGTTTCCCGTCGAGACCGCGCTCGCCGGCATTCCCGGTCTGCAGCACACGCGCTCGTTCTCGCGCAACGGATTCAGCCAAGTCACCGCGGTATTCGACGACGACGTCGACATCTACTTCGCGCGCAACCAGATCACCGAGCGGCTCGCCGTCGCGCGCGAGAGTCTGCCGCCGGGCGCCGCGCCGTTCATGGGGCCGATCTCGACCGGTTTGGGCGAGGTGTACATGTACGTCGTCGAGTTCGAGCATCCCGGCGGGAAAGGCGCGCGCGTCGCGGACGGCGAACCGGGTTGGCAGGGGGAGGGCGCGTACCTCACGCCGGACGGCGAGCGCCTGACCACCGAGCTCGAGTGGGCGACCTACTTGCGCACCGTGCAGGACTGGATCATCCGTCCGCAGCTGCGCAACGTGAAGGACATCGCGGGCGTCGACTCCAACGGCGGTTACGAGAAGGAGTACCACGTCCAACCCGAGCCGATGAAGTTGGTCGCGTACGGGCTGACGTTCACCGACGTGATCGACGCGCTCGAGCGCAACAACGTCGCGACCGGCGCCGGCATCATCGAGCACAAGGGCGAGGCGTACACGGTGCGCGCCGATGGACGGCTCGCGAACGTCGGCGAGATCGAAGGCGTTCCGATCGGAGTGCGCGGCGGCGTGCCGATCTACGTCCGCGACGTCGCGACGGTCGGCATCGGGCGGCAGCTCCGCACCGGCAGCGCGACGGAGAGCGGACGCGAAGTCGTGCTCGGCACGGCGTTGATGCTGATGAAGGCGAACAGCCGCACCGCCGCCGACGCGGTCGACGCGAAGATGGTCGACGTCCGCCGCTCGTTGCCGCCGGACGTCCGCGCGCGCACGGTGCTCAACCGGAAGGGCCTCGTCGATGCGACGATCGCGACCGTCGCGAGGAACCTCGCGGAGGGCGCCATTCTGGTGATCGTCGTGTTGTTCCTGATGCTCGGGAACATCCGCGCGGCGTTGATCTGCGCGCTCGCGATTCCGCTGTCGATGTTGATGGCCGTCACCGGCATGGTGCAGGCGAAGGTCAGCGGCAACCTGATGTCGCTCGGCGCGATCGACTTCGGTCTGATCATCGACGGCGCGATCATCATCGTCGAGAACTGCCTGCGGCGACTCGCGGACAAGCAGCACCACGAAGGTCGGTTGCTCACGCTCGAGGAGCGGCTGCACGAAGTGACGCTCGCCGCGAAGGAGATGATCCAGCCGTCGGTCTACGGCCAAGCGATCATCGTCACCGTCTATCTGCCGATCCTCGCGCTCACCGGCGTCGAGGGGAAGATGTTCAGCCCGATGGCGCTGACCGTCATCATGGCGCTCGCCGCGGCGTTCGTACTGTCGCTCACGCTGGTGCCGGCGCTCGTCGCGCTCGCCGTGAGGGGGCGAGTGAAGGAGACCGACAACTTCCTCGTCGCGGGCGCGAAGCGCCTCTACGCGCCGGTGCTCGCCCGCGCGCTCCGCTGGCGCGCGACCGTCGTCGCCTTCGCGGTCGCGGCGTTCGCCGGAGCGGCGTTGCTCTTCACGACGCTCGGCTCGGAGTTCACGCCTAACCTCGACGAGCAGGACGTCGTCGTCATGGCGACGCGACCGATCTCGACCGGCGTCGAGCAAGTGACGCGCATGCAGTTCGAGCTCGAGCACGCGATCGACGAGATCCCCGAAGTCGAACTCGTCTTCGGCCGCACCGGCACCGCGGAGATGGCGACCGATCCGATGACGCCGAACCTGACCGACACCTTCATCATCCTGAAGCCGCGCGCGGCATGGCCCGATCCGGGGCTGCCGAAGGAACAGCTGATCCGGCGCATCGAGGAACGCATCGCGTCCGTGCCCGGCAACGCGTACGAGTTCACGCAGCCGATCCAGATGCGCTTCAACGAGCTGATCGCCGGCGTGCGTTCGGACGTCGCGGTCAAGGTCTACGGCGACGACTTCGAGCGCATGCAGCGCACCGCGCGCGACATCGCCGCCGTCCTCGGACGCGTGCGCGGCGCGGCCGACATCAAGGTCGAGCAGACCGACGGCATGCCCGCGGTGAACGTCGAGGTCGATCGAGCCGCGGCCGCGCGGTTGGGCCTCGACATGCAACAGGTGCAGGACGTGATCGCGGCGGCGGTCGGCGGGCGCGCGGCCGGGCTCGTCTTCGAGGGCGATCGCCGCGTCGACATCGTCGTGCGCTTGCCGGAGTCGATGCGCTCGGACTTGCGCACGCTCGCGACGCTGCCGATTCCGTTGCCGCGCGGCGACGATGCGAGGTTCGAGCCCGAGTCCGCTGCGCTCGGCCTCGACGACGGACGCGTCGCGAGCGTCGGCTGCGTACCGCTCGGCGCGATCGCGGCGGTGCGCGTCGCCGAAGGACCGAACCAAGTCAGCCGCTACAACGGCAAGCGGATGATCACCGTGCAGGCCAACGTGCGCGAACGCGATCTCGGCTCGTTCGTCGAGGAAGCGCAGCGGCGTGTGCAAGACGTCGCGTTGCCTCCGGGCGGCTGGCTCGAGTGGGGCGGTCAATTCGAGAACCTCGTCGCGGCGAAAGCGCGGCTCGCCGTCGTCGTGCCGGTGTGCTTTCTGCTGATCTTCCTGCTGCTCTTCAGCACGTTCGATTCGGTGCGCCAAGCGTTGCTCGTCTTCAGCGGCGTGCCGCTCGGCCTGACCGGCGGCGTGCTCGCGTTGTGGCTGCGCGACATCCCGTTCTCGATCTCGGCGGCGGTCGGGTTCATCGCGTTGTCGGGCGTCGCGGTGCTCAACGGGCTCGTGATGGTCAGCTTCATCAACCAGTTGCGTCGTGAGGGCGTCGAGCTCCCGGTCGCGATCGTGAACGGCGCGCTGACACGCTTGCGGCCGGTGTTGATGACCGCGCTGGTGGCATCGCTCGGTTTCGTGCCGATGGCGCTCGCCACCGGAACGGGCGCGGAAGTGCAGCGACCGCTCGCGACCGTCGTGATCGGCGGCCTGATCTCGAGCACCGCGTTGACGCTCGTCGTGCTCCCCGCGCTGTACAGCCTCTTCGAACGGCGGCGGGCGTCCGCGCCGTGAGCTCCGGACGTCGCGCGCTCGGACGGCATTCTTTTCCGTCGCGGGGCAGAATTCGGGCGAGCCCGCGAACCGATAGAGAGCCGTCTTGCCGCGCGAGATTCGCTCGCGCGCGTCCGGTTCCATCACGAGGTTCTGCATGTCGCTCCTGTCCACGCTCTTCGCGTTCGGTGCCTGCTTCTCTCTCGATTCGGCGGCGCTAGGCTCCGACGACGTCGAAGCGCGTCGCATGCCCTGGGTCCACGAAGAAGTCCATCACCGCAATCCGCAGGACTTCGGCGGCGGAACGTTCGTGCGCGGCGAGGTCGGCGCGTCGACCGGCGTGCGGCTCTCGCCGATCGAGCAGCCGCAAGGGCGCGAGGACGACGGCTCCGCGGTCTACGAATCGGCGGTGATCGCGTCGAAGCAGCCGTTCCAACAGATGCTCGCGTCGTGGAACGTCGAACTCCCGACCGGCTCCGGCATCTGGGTCGACGTGCGCGTCGGCCGCAAGTCGGACGACGTGTGGACCGACTGGTTGCGCATCGGCGAGTGGGGCCGCGGGCAACCGGATTGGCAAGCGACGACCGAGTGCGAGTTCGGCCGCATCGACGTCGACTACTTCAAGTCGGAGCAGAGCTTCGACCTCGCGCAATACCGCATCACCGCGTGGCGCGGCGAAGCGAACGCGCCGCAGATCAAGGTCGCGCGCGTCGACTTGACGTTCTCGTCGCGCGACGCGGTTCCGTCGCAACCGCCCTCGAAGGTCGAGATCCCGCCGTCGTCGTGGAAGGTCCGCATGCCGGTGCCGTTCCGCAGTCAGCGCGTCGTCGATCCGAAGCTCGCGTCGCGGCTCTGCAGCCCGACGTCGGTCGCGATGGTGATGGAGTTCCAAGGCGTGAAGCGCAGCACCGACGAGATCTCGAAGCGCCTGTACGACGCCGATCACGACCTCTACGGCAACTGGACGCGCGCGATCCAAGGCGCGTATTCGTACGGCGTCTCGGGCTACGTCACGCGTTGCGCGGATTGGCACGCGGTCGAGCGCTCGATCGCGGTCGGCCAGCCGCTGGTGATCTCGATCGCCGCGGAGAAGGGCGACTTGCCGGGCGCGCCGTACGTCGAGACCGCGGGGCACCTCCTCGTCGTCACCGGCTTCGACGCGGACGGCAGCGTGTTCGTCAACGATCCGGCGGCCGTCGCCGAGTTCGAGGGCGTGCGCACGTACTCGCGCGACGCGCTCGCGAAGTGTTGGCTCGCCCGCGGCGGGACGGCCTACGTATTTCTGTCGAAGCGCTGAGGCTGACTCGAGAGCGCGGGTGATTCCGTCCCGGCCGCCGAAGTCGTAGAACAGCGGCATGAAGTCCCTCCGCGATCCTTGCGACGACCAACCGTTCCAGAACCGCTGGATCGCCGCGGCCTGGCAACGTTTCGCGCGCTGGGTGACCAAGCTCGAGCCCGACCGCGAGGAGGGCGTGGTCGCATCGCTGCACCGCGGTGCGCGCATCGCGTACCTGTCGACGCGCGACTTCTTCCTCGATCGCTGCCTGTTGCAGGCGTCGTCGTTGACGTACGTCACGGTGCTCTCGCTCGTGCCATTGCTCGCGTTCGCGTTCGCGCTCGCGAAGGGGCTCGGCGCGTACGACAAGTTGCGCAAGGACACGATCGAGCCCTTCCTCGCCAACGCGTGGGGCGCGCGCGGCACGGCGCCGGCCGGGATCGAGCAGATCCGCGGGACGCTCGACGGCGTGCTCGACTTCGTCGAGACCACCAACTTCGGCGCGCTCGGCGCGGTCGGCCTGATCGTGTTGCTCTACACGGTCGTGCGTCTGCTCGGTTCGGTCGAGCTCGTCTTCAACGAGATCTGGGGCGTGCAGCGTTCGCGCAGTCTGGTGCGCAAGCTGACCGACTACCTCGCGATGGTCGTGATCACGCCGATCTTCCTCTTCGCGGCGACCGCGGCTTCGGCGGGAGCGAGCGCGCTCGCCAAGTCGCAGATCGACACGATCGCGGAATGGATGAAGCTCCACTTCGGCTTCGGCGGCTTCGTCGAGCTGCTGTTCTCGCTGACGTCGATCGCGATGATGTGGATCGCGCTGACGTTCGTGTACCTGACGTTGCCGAACACGAAGGTGCGTTGGAGTTCCGCGTTGATCGGCGGCTTGCTCGCCGGCGCGGCGTGGCACGTCGCGCAGATCCTGCACGTCAAGTTCCAGGTCGGCATCGCGAGCTACAACAAGATCTACGCGGGCTTCGCGGCGATGCCGCTGTTCCTCGTTTGGCTCTACTTCTCGTGGGCGATCGTGCTGTTCGGCGCCGAACTCGCGTGGGCGCACCAAGCCGAGCCCAACTTCCGTCCGGCGTTGCGCGCGCGCACCGGCGAGCCCGCGTTCCGCGAGTTGCTCGCGCTGCGTTGCGCGGTGCGCATCGCGCGCGCGTTCCTGCGCGGCGAGCCCGCGCCGAGCTCCCAAGCGCTCGCCGACGACCTCGGCCTCGACCACGGCGCGGTCGACGGAGTGCTGCGCGTGCTCGCGACGCGCGAGCTGCTCGTCGCGCGCGAAACCGACGGCGCGACCACGTTCCTGCCGTCGCGCGATCCCGGGTTGATTTCCGTGAAGGCGATTCTCGACGCGCTCCGCGGCGACTCCGGCCGCGAGGACTTGCCCGCCGCGAACGACGCCGATCGAGTGGTCGATCGCTTGCTCGGCCGCCTCGACCAGGAGTTCGCCGGTTCCGCGCACAACAAGGATCTGCGCGCGTTGGTCGCCGAGATCGAGCGCGACGCGCGGTCGCTTCAGGAAGGCGCCGTCGAGCGGCCCGCCGAAGCGACGTGATGGACTACCGCACGCTCAACGCTTGCGCCGTTTGCTCGCGGCAGTGGGACGTGTCGTTCCTCGCGCCGGGCGAGAGCGTGCGCTGCGAATGCGGCACGCGCTTCACCGTCGAGTTCCGCGCGCCGCACTCGCCGCGTTCGCTGCGCTGCACGAGCTGCGGCGCGAATCTGGTCGAGGGCGCGAAGAGCTGCGGCTACTGCAATGCCGAACTCGCGCTCGAAGATCGCGGGGTCTCCTCGATCTGCCCCGGTTGTTGGTCGCGTCTGCCGTCGCGCGCGAAGCACTGCCTCGAGTGCGGCCTCGCGATCGAACCGCAGGCGTTGACCGCGCTGCCGAGCGCGAGCGCGTGTCCGCGTTGCCAGTCGCGCCTGCGCGCGCGCGTCGTCGAGACGTATTCGATCGTCGAGTGCACGAGCTGCGCCGGTCTCTGGTTCTCGCCGGGCACGCTCGATCGGTTGTGCGAGCGCGCGGACGAGGAGGGCCTCGCGTCGCGCGTTCTCGGTTCGCCGGTCGGCGTCGCGCCGGTCGGGCCGGAGGTCGTGCGCTACCTGCCGTGCGTCGTGTGCAAGGACCTGATGATCCGCCGCAACTTCGCGCAGTGCTCGGGCGTGATCCTCGATCTCTGCCGCAAGCACGGCCTGTGGCTCGACCGCGGTGAACTCGAACGCGTGCTCGACTTCGTGCGCAAAGGCGGACTGCTCAAGGCGCGCGAACGCGAGCTCGATCGCCTGAAGCACGAGGAGGAGCGCGTGAAGCACCAACTGGACGAAGCGCGCCGCGACACACGCTGGTACTCCGAGCGCGACGACTCCCGCCCGCGCACCTCGCCACTGGCCGAGGGCATGACGACGCTGGGCGAAGCCCTCTGGGACTGGTTCACCTGACCGCGCCGGTCGGCGTCTTGCCGACCAGCAGCGCCACCATCGCGTCGAGGTCCAGCGGGTTCGGCACTCGCGGGTCGCGAGAGTCCAGGGTCACCGAACGGATGCGCAGCTGCTCCGCCGCCTTGCGCGCCAGCAGGATCCGGCCGCCCGCGGATTCGTGGACGCGTTGGACGAGCTCCTCGCGCAACGCCTCCGCCTTCGCGATCTGGAACGCGCCCTCGGCGTTGGCGCGGTCGAGTTCGGCACCGGCTTGCGTGCGCAAGAGCTCGTCGTAGCCCTTCGCCTCGGCGCGGATGCGCGCGATGTCGAGCGTCGCCTCGGCGACCGAGGTCTCGATCTCCTTGTCCTTCTCGGCGCGCACGCGTTTCTCCTCGGCGTCGATCTGTTCGGCGAGCGTGTTCTTGCGCCGCTCCTCCTCGACCTCAGTCGCGGCCTCGGCTTCGAGCGCGAGTTGCTTGGTCAACTGCTTCGACTGGAGCTTCTTCTCGTACTCGTTCCAGAAGAGCGTCTGGTGGATCTGGATCGACTCCGCCTCGAGGTGGTATGGCGCGAGCAACGCGTTGAGCCGCGGCAACGCATCGCGACAGCGCGCGAGCCGCATCGACGTCGTCGCGAGATCGGTTGACGAGAGCTCGGCGAGCTCCTGCATCAACAGACTCTGCGTGGTCGCGCGCGCGAGCGCCTCGTACGACGACTTCAAGCCGTCGCGCACGAGTTGCCAACCTTCGCCGGGACGGATGCGATAGGGGACGGTGACGCTGAGCTTGACCTCGTTGCCGTCCTTGGTGCGCAGGTCGAGCAGCTCGAGATCCGCGCCGTCGGTCTTCCAACCGAACATCAGGAAGTGCGTGCGCGCGTCGAGGATGTGCCACGCGCTCAAGCCGCGGGTCGAACGATGCAGGCCGGGCTCGAAGTCGTGTTCGACGAGGCCGCCGTCGCCCCACTGCGTCTGTTGCACGCCGATCGACGCGACCGGCACGCGCTCGTAGCCGACCCAGAGACCCGCGAGCGCGACCGCGGCGACGACGGCGCCGACCGCCGCGACGCGCGCGGTCGAACCGACGGCGCGCAGCAGCCACGCGAGCGGAGCGGCAACCCAATGCGAGCGCGCGGCACGCAGGACTCCGCGCGTGGCTCGGCCGGCGAGTCGCGCGCTCGCGAGCGCGAGCTCTCGGCAACGTGTCCACGATTCGGCGATCAACGCGCGCATGGAAACCTCTAGGGATGCGCGGCGACGGCCTCGCCGGGCGCTTGCGGTTGGACGAAGGGTTGGATGTTGAACTCGATGGTCGCGAGACGATCGATCAACGCGGCGCGCACGGTGTCTTCGCCTTGGACGGCGAGCGCATCGGCGTGAGCCTTGAGCCCGTCGGCCTCGAGCGTGTACCGCGCGACCAACGCGTCGGCCTCGGCCGCGCGCTTGTCGGCGAGCGTCTTCGCCTCGGAGCGTTTCTGCAGCGCGAACACGTCGGCCGCGTTGCGCGTCTTGATCGCTTCCTGTTCAGCGGCGAGCCGATCGCGCGCGAGGTTGCCGCGGCGCACCATCAGCTCGCTCTCCTTCTCCTCGAGCGCGCGCGAGATCCGCTGGTGCTTTTCCTGTTCGAGCGTCTCGATCTGCGCGCGCAGGTGCTCGATCTCCTGGTTGCCGACCTTGCGGCGTTCGATCGCCTTCTCGTAGAGCGGATCGAAGCGCGGCTTGGCGACCGCGACCTCGAGCACCTCGATGCCGTGCGGCTTCAAGTATTCGTTGAGACGTCGGCGCGCTTCGTTGGTCGCGGCGTGCAAATTCTCCGGCCGCACGATCTCCTCGCACGAGAAGTAGCCGAACTCGTCGCGCAGCACCGCGCGCGCGAACGCGTTGACCAGCTTCTCCTGGTACGCGTCGCCGGGCCCGGAGTCCGCGAGCACGCGCGCCGCCGCGTTCGGCGTCAACGCGTACTGCAGCGTGAACGTGTCGAACCAGAAGCTCGAGCCGTCGTGCGCGCGCACGACGAGACGCGGGAAGCGATTCAACGTCCCTTTCTCGTTGCCCTCGAAGCGGAACTCGATCGGACGTTTGTCGAGCGCGAAGACGTCCTGGAACCACGGCACGAACGGCCGCAAGCCCGGCGCGCTCGAGACGCGCGTCGTCGCGTGCGCGTGGTCGACGAGCACCGCGACTTGGCCGTCGTCGATGTGCGCGAGGCCGCGCTCGTCCGCCAGCTTCGTGAGCCCGATCCACGCGTAGAGCGGGACGGCGGCGAGGCCGAGCGCGACTTCGACGCGGGTCGGGCGCCACCAGCGGCGCGTCTTCGCGCGCACGGGAACTTCGGGATCGAACATGGGCTCACTCCTCTTTCGCGAGCTCGATCGCGAGCTCGCTGGTCTTGCCGGCTTCGACGGTCACACGTCGTTCGACGGCGACGCGCCCGAGCGCGGAGAACACGAACACGTATTCGCCCGGCGCCAGGTTGGGGTAGACATCGTTGGTCGCGAGGTCGGAGAGCCGACCTTCCGCGGAACCGACGCGTTCGCTGCCGCGCGCGACGAAGCGCAGCGCGAGCTCGCGTCCGTTCGCGTCGCGCGCCGCGCAGTTCGCCGCGACGCGGCGCCCTTGTTCGTCGACGACGTCGATGCGCACGCGGCCGCCGGCGGTGAACGCGAGCGAATGCGAGGCTTCCTCGGTCGGCGCGAGTTCGATTTCGAACTCGCACGGCGCGCGCAACTCGGCGAAATGCCGGTACGCGCCGCCGAGGAACGCGCGCACGTTCCAACGGCCCGCCGGCAGATCGGCGAAGCGCGCGCGGCCCTCGGCAATCGGCGCGCGACGCACGAAGTGCGGGCGCACGTCGCCCTCGACGTCGAGCGCGGTGAAGTCGAGTTCGAGCTCCGCGCTCGTGATCGCGTCGGGTGACGCGACCACGAGCGACAGAGCGGCGAGCATCCGATCGCGCAAGAGCCACACGCGCTCCCGCAACGTCTCCCCCGGACCCGGCGCTTCGAACTCGAACGTCTCCGTGCGTTGCCCCAGCGACTCGATGCGGACGCTCTGGCGCTCGAACGGCGCGACGTCGAGCCGCAAGATTCCGTCCTCGGCGAGCGGCGCGGGTTTCGTCGCCGCGGCACCGACCAACGTCGCGGTGCCGCGCGCCGGACGGCGATCGCCGTCGAGCACTTCGAGTTCGAGGCGCGCGCTCGCGATCTCGAGCTCGGCGGTGCCGGGCGCTTCGACCAGCACCGGCGCCGAGAGTCGATTGACCGAACGCAACGGCGCGCCGTCGCCGCGCACGACCTCGAGGCGGTGGAGCCCGGGCTCGAAGCCGAACGCGCGGAAGCGACCGTTCGCGTCGGTCTCGACCATCGCGCCGGTGCGATGCAGTTCGCCGTCGCGCCACGCGAGGCGCACGCCGAAGAGCGGCAAGACCAGGCCGACGTCGCCGGTGGTCGCGATGCCGACCATCGCGTGTTCGACCGGTTCGCCGGCGCGCGTCACCGAGCCTTCGAGTACCAGTCCGCGCGCGAGCGCGAGCTCGCCGACGTCTACGACGACGCCGGGATCGACGCGGACCGCACGCGAGAGCGGCCGCGCGCCGTTCGCGAACGCGACCAAGAGGTGATCGCGCGCTTTCGCCGAGCGCAGACGGAAGATTCCGTCGGCGCCGACGCGCGTGGAGTCCGCGAGCGGCAGGCAAGGCGCGCCGTCGCAGACCGCGACCAAGCCGACTTCGACCGGTCCGTCGAGGCCGAGCGGCGCGACGACGCGACCGGTGACGATGCCGGCTTCGCCGAGTTCGAGCGCGACGTCGTAGCTCGCGCGCCGTTCGACGCCGGCGAGGTGCACGCGCGCTTCGCCGCGCGTCGTGCGCGGATGTTCGGCGGTGACGACGAGCTCTTCGGGCGTCGCCTTGCGCGTCGCGCTCTCGAAGAGCGGCGCGAGGTCGATGCGGAAACGCCCGGCCGCGTCGACCGGACCGGACAGCGTCGTGTCCTGCAACGTCGCGCCGCGAACGAGTGCGCGCACTTGGAGCGTGACCGCGTCGAGCGCGAGTCCCGTCGGCGCGCTGACGGTGCCGTCGAGCCACGGGCCTTTGGACACGAGCTCGGTCGCGGACGGAGCCGTTCGGTCGATCGTCTGCGTGAGCGCGCTGCGCGATTCGTTCGGCGCGCGCGCGTCGAGCGCGGACGACTGCGCGACGGTCGATATCGTCGAGGTCGCTCGCGCGAGCTCGTCGCGCGCCGCCTCGTTCGCGTCCGGCCAGACGAAGTACGCCAACGTGCCGAGCGCGACCGCTACGCCGGCGACCTTCGCGATCAACAATCCGGTTCCCGCTCCGGCTCCGACGCTCGCGACCGTCGCGCCGCGGCGCACGGCCTCGGTCAACACGCGTTCGCGGGTCGCGGCGCGCGCCGAGGTCGACAAGCTCGCGACGACCGCTCCGGTCGCGAAACCGGCCGGCAACGCGCGGCGCAGGAGATCGAGCCCGCGGTGGACCTGCATGCGCACGGTGCCCGGCTCGCGGCCGAGTTCGCGCGCGATGTCGATCGACTTCTTGCCGTCGGCGAGGTGGAGGCGCAGGACTTCGGCGTACGGCTCGGGCAGCTGCGCGAGCGCGTCGCCGAGCTTCGATGAGAACTCCGCGAGGTCCGCCGCTTCGTTGGGCTGCGGCTCACCTCGGCGTTCGAGGCGATCGGGCTCGACCTCGCGCCGCGAACGGCGCCGCGCGATCGCGGCCTGGTTCGCCAGGATGCCGACCAACCACGGGATAAGGGGGCGCGACGAGTCGTAGGACGGCGCGCTCTCGATCGCGGCGAGGTAGGCGTTCTGGAGAACGTCCTCCGCCTCCGCCGGATCGCGTACGAGGTGGAGGGCGAGCTTGTGCAGCTCGCCCGACGTCCGGTCGAAGACCTCGGCCAGCGCTGCAGCGTCCCCGCGGCGGCGATAGCGGTCAAAGAGTTTTTCGAGGGTCGGCTGGAACATCGTGCTCGTCTTGTCCCGGCCGCGCGGAACGCAACCGAAAATCCTACGAGGAAGTGTAGGAGCCCGTCGCTCCGCCCGCGCCGGCCTCGCCGCGGGCCTTCGAGCGCGCTAACGTGCCGGGGATGCCGACCGAAAGCCGCGAGGCCGGGGTGCTCCTGCGCGCCGTCGCCTGCCTCGGCGTGCCGGTGCTCCTGATCGCGGCGGTGTTCGTCGTCTTCGCGCCGGCGCTCGACGCGAGCTTCCTGCATTGGGACGACGACCTGACGGTCACCCAGAACTTCGCGTTCCGCGGGTTCGGGCGCGAGTCGGTCGCGTGGATGTTCTCGACCGGGTTGATGGGGCACTTCCAGCCGCTCGCGTGGATGTCGTTCGCGCTCGATCACGCGCTCGAGCCGTTGCTCGCGCCCGATTTCCTCGCCGCGCGCCAGTTCCACCGCACCAACTTGATCGGACACGCCGCGTGCGCGGTCGCGGTGTACTGGGCGTCGCTCGAGATCCTGAGCTTCGCTCTGCGCCGCAAGCGCCTCGATCCCGCGGTCGTCTTCGCGAGCGCATTCGCCACCTTCTTCTTCGCCGTGCATCCGTTGCGCGTCGAGTCGGTCGCGTGGGTGACCGAGCGGCGCGACGTGATCTCGGGGACGTTCTTCGCGCTCGCGTTGGTCGCTTGGATGCGGTACGGGCGCGCCGTCGAAGGCGCGGCAGAGTGCGGCGGACGGCTCGTCGCGTTGGGCTCGTCGATCGTCGCCGGCGGACTGTTCTTCGCGAGCGTCGAGCGCGGCGCGACGTCGCTCACGTGGCGCGGACTCGGTCCGCTCGGTCTCGGAGCGGCGTTCGTCGCGCTCTTCGTCGGCGCGTGGTTCAGCGCGCCGAAGGGAGCGCGCGGTCCGTACCTCGCGGCGCTCGCGTGCTTGTTGTTGTCGCTCGGCGCGAAAGCGTGGGGCATGGTGTTGCCCGTTCTCTTCCTCTTGCTCGACGTCCGGCCGCTCGGGCGCATCCGCGATGCGCAGAGCCTCGCGACGTGCGCGCTCGAGAAGTTGCCGTTCGTCGCCGTCGCGTTGGGGTTCGCGTCGCTCGCGGCGTGGGCGCAAGGGCTGCACGCGTACACCCAACCGGATCTCGCGGCGCACACGGTGCTCGAGCGCATCGCCCAAGCCGGCTTCGGCGTCGTCCACTATCCGTGGAAGACGTTGTGGCCGGTCGATCTCCTGCCGATCGTGAGCATTCCCGATCGTCTGCCGATCGTGTCGGCGCGTTTCGGCCTGCCGCTCTCGCTCGCGATCGTGCTCGGCGTCGTCGCTTGCATCGGACTCTTCAAGCAAAGAGCGAGCGCCGTCGCGTGGTGCGCGTACCTCGCGACGATCGCGCCGGTGCTCGGCTTCCTGCAGTCGGGGCCGCAGCTCGTCGCCGATCGGTACACGTACCTCGCGTTGTTGCCGTTGACGTGGCTCGTCGCGAGCCTCTTCGCACGCGCGTTCGCGCGCGGCGGAATCTTGCGCGTCGTCGTCGTGCTCGCGGCGGTCGCGTGGGTCGGCGCGCTCGGGTCCGCGGCGCATCGCCAGACGCGCGCGTGGCGCGACGACTTGACGCTCTGGTCGTACGCCCACGCGGTCGAGCCCGACGCGCCGGAGATCCAGAAGCAGCTCGCGTTCGCGTACATCCAGGAAGCGCGCGCCGTCACCGAGTTGTCGCGGCGTTTCGACCTCTACGTCGCCGCGGGCGATCTGCTCGAACGCGCGTTGCCGAAGGCCCCCGACGCGCGGCTCTTCGGGAACTTGGCGTTGGTGCACCGCGCGCTGGTCGGGCTCGATCTCGAACATTCCGACGAGCACGCGGAACTCGCGCTCTCGCTCTCGCAACGCGCGATCGAAGAGGCGCGCAAGATCGGCCTCGACGACGTCGACTACCGCTCGAACCACGCGGCGATCCTGGTCGATCAGGGACGCTTCGCCGAAGCCGCGATCGAGTTCGAGGCGGTGACGCGCGAGAAACCGACGTTCGGTTGGGGTTGGATGAACCTCGGCATCGCGCTGTCGAAGTTGGAGCGCCATGACGAGAGCCGCGCCGCGTTCCGTCGCGCGGCCGAACTCCTCCCGCGCGAGAAAGAGGCGTGGCTGCGCCTCGGCGCGGAGTGCGAAGCGCTCAACGATCGCGACGGTGCGCGCGCGGCGCACGCGCAAGTCTTGACGCTCTCACCCGAAGACGCGACGGCGCGCGCCGCGCTCGAACGCTTGCGCTGACTCAGTGCTTCTCGACCGTCGCGCGCGGCCACGCACCGGCGTGGTCGGCGACCAAGAACGCGGTCGCGGCGACGGTCGCGGCGCCGAGGGCGAGCTCGCGTTCGTCGACCTCGCCGAGCACGTCGCGCGCGCAGTGGTGATAGTCGAAGTAGCGTGCGTCCTCCGGCAACATCTCGCCGAGCGGCACGCCCGCGGGCTGCAACGTCGAGATGTCCGCGCCGCCGTCGCCCTCGTACCAAGTTCCTGCGCCCCACGGCTCCAGCAACGCGACCAGCGGCGCGAGCGCGGGCTTCAGCTCCGGTCCTGCGCCGATCCCGCGCGGCGCGAAACCGCCGCGGTCGGTCTCGAGGGCGAAGACGTGGTGCTCGAGTTCGGCCGCGTGCGCGCGCGCGTATTCGCGGCCGCCGGCGAGGCCGTTCTCCTCGTTCATGAAGAGCACCGCGCGGATCGTGCGGCGCGGTTTCAGATCGAGCGAACGCAGCACGCGCATCGCTTCGATGACATGCGCACAGCCCGCGCCGTCGTCGTGGGCTCCTTCGCCCGCATCCCACGCGTCGAGGTGCGCGCCGATCAACACGATCTCGTCGGGTTTCTCGCGGCCGCGGATCTCGGCGATCACGTTGGCGG
The DNA here is from genome assembly GCA_021413885.1 of Planctomycetota bacterium. Taxonomy (GTDB): domain Bacteria; phylum Planctomycetota; class UBA1135; order UBA1135; genus JACRIN01. The sequence continues at coordinate 8,089 of JAIOPM010000057.1, read as the reverse complement.
ACTCGACGTCGTCCTGCGTCGCGCAGTCGAGCTTCAACTTCAGGCGCACGCTCTTCCCCTCACCGAGGTCCTTCGCGAGCGCTTCCGCCGCGAGCGTGCTGATCGCGACCGCCGGCACTTTCGCGACGCCTTCGTCGTAGCGCATCGAGCCGGTGTGCGGCAAATCGTCGAGGCGCAACGTCATCGAGCGCACGATCGCTCCGATCGCGCCGACTTTCGCCGCCTCGACCGCGCCGTGGCCGCGTTGCCACACCGCGCCGCCGTACGCGGAGAAGGTGCTCTTCTCGCGCGGATCCATCGGTTGATCGAAGAAGAGGAACTTGCCCTTCGCGCGGTCGCCGAGCGTCGCGAGCTCGTCACGGCTCTTGACGACGATCACTTCCGCGGTGAGGCCGTCCTTCGGTGTTCCGATGCTGCCGCCGAGCGCCAGCATCGCGAGCGGACGACTCGTGCCGTCGGCGGCGACTTGCACCAGGCTGTCGTTCGCGCCGCGCGTCCAGTGCGGGACCATCACCTTCTCGAGGCGCACTTCGTCGAGCTTCGAGCGCTCGAACTCCGCGCGGCACCATTCGACCGCTCGAGCGGCGCCGGGCGAACCGGAGAGACGCTTCGGCGCCGCGCCGATCAGGCCGGAGAGCGTCGCGTGGGCTCGGCCCTCCCCGAGTTCGGCGGCGAAGATCTTCTCGACGGTCGCGCGCTCGGCGGCGAGCGCATCGGGAGCGGCGGCGGGCGCTTGGAGCGCGATGAAGAGCGCGAGCAGCATGGGCGATTCTCCTTCCAGCGAAGCGGCGGATGGTACTCGATCGACGTCGCGGGCGGCGTTTGCTCGGGCTCTCGCTCTGTCATAGCTTGGTCTTGCGGCTCGCGCCGCGCGAACGATGCGCAACGGTTGGACCGGCGGACAGTTCAGCGTCGTGCGCGTCGCGCTCGGCCTGTGCTTCGGCGCTCAGGGCATCGTCTGGCTCCTCACGGCGGCGGGGGACAAGGCAGAGATCATCGTGCTGTTGTCGCTCGTGTGGATGGTCTTCGCCTTCGCGTTCGTCAGCGGCGTTTTCTCGCGCGTCACGGCCGTGTGTCTCGGCGTGTTGTCCGCCGGCCATTGGAGTCAGGAGCTGATCGCGCTGTTCGCGCACGGAATCGCCGTTCCGAAGCTGGACGACCTCGCCGCGCGCGCCGACGCCGCCTACGCGCTCCAGTGGATCGTGCTCTGCGCGGTCATCGCGCTCTTGCCGCGCGCACCCTATGGATCGTGGCCTGCTCGCGGACGAGTCGATCCGGGCGGCGGTTGGCGATTCCGGCCGTGGCTCTTCGTAACCGTCTGGGTTTTCTGGGTCGCCTTCCACGGACTCGCGGCGTTCGTCGAGTGGCGGCGTGGCGATGCATTCGTCGCGTCGCACGCGTGGCTCTTCGGGCTCCGAGTTGCGTTCGTGCTCGCGGCTCTGTCGTCGAAGACGCGGCCGATCGCTTGGATCGTGCTCGTCGCGTCGATGATCCTTGGGTGGCGGGAGCTCGCGCACGGAGACGATGGAGGCGTCGCGACGATCGCGTTGCTCGCCCTGACGTTCGATCCGGCGTGGATTCGTCCGCGGGCGGGAGCCGCGCCGATCTTCGTCTTCTACGACGGGAGCTGTGGGCTCTGTCACCGCGTCGTGCGTTTCGCGCTCGCCGAGGATCGCGATGGTTCGAGGCTGCGGTTCGCGCCGCTCGGCGGCGAGACGTTCGAGAAGACGATCGCCGCCAGGGAGCGCGAGCGCTTGCCCGATTCGATCGTCGTCGTCGAGGGTGACGAACTCTTGCTACGTTCGCGCGCCGCCGCGCGCATGCTCGCGACGTTGGGCGGATTCTGGCGCGTCGCCGCGTGGGCGATCCTTGTGGTGCCCGCGCCGCTCGCGGACCTCGTCTACGACGGGATCGCGCGCCTGCGCAAGACGGTGTTCCTCCCGCCGAAGTCCGCGTGTCCGTTGCTTCCCGCTCACCTTGCCCAACGTTTCGCGCCCTGACGCGCGAGCGAGCGCTTGAACGCGCGCCATCACGCGGGACACACTCGCCTCGCGTGGAACTCACCACCAACGTTTCGTCTCGCCGCGAAGGTCTCCTCGTCGCAGCGTTGATCGCGCTCGCGGTGCTGCTGCACTCCCCGAGCCTGACGTGGGGTTTCTTCGCCGACGACTACGTGCACGTCGCCGTGCTCTCGCACGCGCTCGAGCATCCGACGATGCGGCCGTGGTCGCTGTACGACTTCGGCGTGCCGCCGGCGGAGGGGAGCGAGCTCTGGCGCGCCGGCGCGTTCCCGTGGTGGACGGACGGCGATTGGAAGGGCGGATTCTTCAGGCCGCTCGCGAGCGTGGTGCGGTGGGGGACGTGGGAACTCTTCGGCGACGCGGCGCCGGCGCATCATGCGGTGTCGTTGGTGCTCTTCGCGCTCGTGCTCGTTCTTGCTTGGCGTGTGTATCGAGTTCTCGGTCTCGAGCCGCGCGTTGCGTTGCTTGCGCTCGCTCTCGTCGCGTTCGAGGACGGTGCGGTGATGCCGGTCGGGTGGCTCGCCAATCAGAACACGTTGGTGGAAGCGATCGCGCTGTTGGGTGCAGTTCTCGTTGGAGCGCGCGTCGAGCATGGAGCGAGCGCGCGCCTCGTCGTCGCGTTGCTACTCGCGTTCGCCGCGGCTCTGGCGAAGGAGTCGGGCGTCGTCACGTTCGCGTTGCTCGCGTTCCTCTGGCGCGAACGCGCGCCGCGCGGGGCGTTCGTCGCGCTCGGACTCGGCGGCGCGTATGTCGCGGCGTGGGCGCTCGCGGGTTTCGGGATGCGCTCGCTCGCGTACCCGACGCCGTGGAGCGATCCGCTCGGCTGGAGCTCCAACCTCGTGCGCGTCGTGATCGGCGCGAGCGCCGGAGTCGTGTCGCCGTTCCCCGTCGATCTGTTGTCGGTTGGCGGAAGCGTGACGCTCGGCGCGGTCGTGGTCGGGCTTGCGATCGGCGCGGCGGTCTGGATTCCGACGTTGCGCGCGGCGCGCGGCTGGAGCGGCGCGAGCTTCTGGCTCACGTTCGCGTTGCTCGCGTTGTTGCCGCAAGCGGGGACGTGGCCGTCGGATCGCTTGCTCTTCGTGCCGGCGATCGGTGCGGCGCCGTTGATCGCGCACGCAATTCTCGCGGCGCGCGCTTCGCCGCGGCGGAGTTTGCGAGCGCTCGGCACGTTGCTCTTCGTCGTCGCCGTTCCGCTCTCCGCCGCGTCGCTCGCGGTGCGCGAATTCACGCTGCGCGACGTCGCCGAGCGCGCGCGAACCGCAATCACTTCGATCGACTTGCCGCACGACGCCGTCGAGCGGCGCGTCGTCCTGTTGCAGGCTCCGAGCGGACTCGTTGCGTTGCAACCGAGCGCCGTGTGGGCCGTCGAAACCGGCGCGTGGTCGACGCATTTCTTCCCGTTGCAGATGGGACGGCGCGGATTGGTGTTGAAGCGAGTGGGCGAGCGCGTGCTCGAAGTCGAATCGCGCGACGAGCCGTTCGGCGTCGGCCTGATCGAGCGCGTCTTCCGCACGCCCGGTCGCGGGCTCGGGGCGCCGGACGTGCGCTCGACCGCGTGCTTCCGCGTCACGCCGACGCTCGAGAACGGCGGCGTTCGGCAATTGCGTCTCGACTTCGACGTCGAACTCGAAGCGAGCGAGCTCGCGTTCGTCGGCTGGCGCGACGGTGCGTTGCGGCGGATCGCGCCGCCGGCGCTCGGCGAGACGCTCGTCCTCGAAGCTCCGCCGCCGCTCGCGCCGCTGATGCCGTGAGCGCGCAGGCGGCCCGTTGAAGAAGTCAATGCGGCGAGAAGCCGCCCGGCCGCGCCGGCTCTGCGTCGCGCCGGCTCGGCGAATTCACGAATTCGCCTGCGCCGACGCTCCTTGATCCGACACGGCCGGACGACTTCTCGCTCGCAAGCACTTCTTCAACGGGCCGCTAGACTCCGCACCGATGGAGGCACCGAAGTCGAAGGGCGAACTCGCGATCCTCGCGCGCACCGAGCGTTGGCTCGTCGTCGACAAGCCGGCGGGCGTTTCGAGCGTGCCCGGCGGCGGCGCGGAGCACGATCTGATCGAGCTGCTCGCGAAGCAAGGCCTGCGCGTCGAGCCCGTGCACCGTCTCGATCGCGACGTGTCGGGCGCGATCCTCTTCGCGCTCGATCGCGAGGCGCGCGAGCGGTTCGAGTTGCTCTTCCGCGAACGCGACCTCGCGAAGACGTATTGGGCACTCGCGCTCGGCCGCGTCGAGCCCCCGATCGGCGCGTGGAAGTTTCCGATCCTCGAGGAGCGCGGTTTCGCGCGCGTGTCGGCGCTCGGCAAGAAGTGCGAGACGCGCTATCGCACGCTCGCGCGTTTTTCCGCCGCGACCGAGCTCGAGGTCGAGCTCGTCACCGGCCGCTTGAACCAGATCCGCGTCCACGCCGCGCACTCGGGCCATCCGCTCTCCGGCGAGCGCAAGTACGCGCGCGGCTCCGACGATCCGCTGAAGGCGAAGCGCCTCGCGCTGCACTCGTTGCGCCTCGCGTTCCGCGATCCGTGGACGGGCGCGGAGGTTTCGGTCGACGCTCCGCTCGCGCACGATCTCGTCGCTCTCCGTGAACGCGCGGCGAACGCGCCGAAGTCGAGTCCTAGCGCGCCGAGGGCGCGATCGAAACCGAGTCCACGATCCGGCGCGCAATCTCGACATCCGCGGGGTCGCGGTAGGCAACGGTGAACGAGAGCTTCACCTCGCCGACCGCCTCGCCCGCGTGATCGACGTCGGGGACGTAGAGCGCAACGACGTTCGGGAACTCGGGCGGAAACGCATTGTCGTTCCACGCGGCGAGCTGCGCGGGCCGACCGTCGACCGTCGTCGCTTCGAGCGAGCCCGAGCGCATCACTTTGCCGTCGTAGCGACCCGCGAAGGAATCGTCGGAGTACCAACCGAAGTCGAAGTCGACTTGGAGCGACGGACTCTTGTAGCTGCCGACCACCGAGTCCTCGCTAAGCATGTGCGCGTCCACGAGATCCTTCGGAGCGAGGAAGCGGACGCGGTCGTGCTCAAACGTCGCCCAGCCTTTCGGAGCCGCTTCGACTGGATAGGGCGTTGGGACGGAGCAGTAGCGTTCGCTCGTGTCTCGCGTGAAGCCGACCAACACAACCGACAGCGCCACGGCTGCCGCGAGCAGAGCGCTCCCGAGAACTCGCGCGTCGCGCGGAGTCACGGCGCGAGTCGTCCGTCCTTCAGCATGCTCGGGTCGAAGCGGAAGACCACGCGGCGGTTCGGGCGAGGGCGCGACTTCTTGCGCTTCTCCTTGGGCGGCAGGCGTTCGAGCAGGTCGCGTAGTGTCTCGAGCCGCGCACGCTTCTTCTTGTCGGCGCGGACGATCGTCCACGGTGCGTGGGGGCTCGACGTGCGCGTCAGCATCTCGTCGCGGGCCTTCGAGTAGTCCTTCCAATGCTTCTGCGCGGTCGCGTCGATCGGCGAGATCTTCCAGGCTTTGAGCGGATCCCCGCGGCGTTCGTCGAAGCGCTCGGCCTGCTCACCCCTGGAGACGTCGAGGTAGTACTTCACCAGCTCGATCTCGGCGCGCTGCAACATGCGCTCGAAGCGCGGCACGTCCTCGAGGAACTCGCTGAGCTCCTCGGCGTCACAGAAACCCATCACGCGTTCGACGCCGGCGCGGTTGTACCAGCTGCGGTTGAAGAACACGATCTCGCCGGCGGCGGGGAGATGCGGCACCCAACGTTGGAAGTACCACAGCGACTTCTCGCGATCCGTCGGCTTGCCGAGCGCGACGACGCGCGTCTCGCGCGGCGAGAGATGCTCGGTGAACGTGCGGATCAAGCCGTCCTTGCCCGCGGCGTCGCGGCCTTCGACGATCACGAGCACCTTGCGCTCGCGCGCGATCACGTCGCGTTGGAGTTTCACGAGCTCGATCTGCAGCGCGCGCAACTCGCGCTCGTAACGCGCCTTCTTCGGTGCGGGGCTCATCGCTCCATTGCACCGCGCTTCGTCCGCGGCGCCAAGAGCGACGTCGTCACGGACAGACGAGAACCTTCAACGCGTCGGTCAAGCCGATGTTGTTCGGTACCGAGAAGCCCGGATCGCGCGACCAGAATTGGAAGTACGCGGTCGTGCCGGCGACGATCCCGTTGCTCGCGAGGTAAGCATCGCTCACCGTTTGCGCGAACACGCCGGAGCAATCGAGGCCGGTCGTCGAGCCGCCCGAGTTGGTCGGCGGGAAACGATGGATCGGCGGCTGCACGCAGAGCTTGCCGCCGCCGAACGTGAGGTTCGCGGCCGCGCTGCTGCGCATCAGCAGTCCGTTCTTCTTGTTGAGCACGTTGGTCGCGCGCACGACGAAGTCGTCGGGCGCTCCGACCGTCAACGCGCCGGTCGCGGCGATCGTCGGCGTGCAGCCCTTGCTGTTCACCTTTGCCGTGCAATACGTCGTGCCCGCGCAATCGCACTCGTCGGGAATCCCGTTCGCGTTGACATCGGAGCTCGTGCCGCTCGCGAGATCGCACGTGTCGTCGATGTCGTTGCCGTTGCAATCGGGCGGCGCGACGTAGCGAACGCGCAGGATGCGCGCGCCGGGCTCGATCGCGTTGGCGCCTTGATCGGCGTAGAGCTCGGTCACGTAGAGCCCGTCCGGCCCCGCCTCGAGGCCGCACGCGGTCGCGCGACCGGAGCCCGCGTACTCGAGGAAGATGCTCGGACCGGCGACGAGTTCGCCGTTCGCGTCGAGGGTCCATTCGGTGACGCGCTTGCCGGTGTTCTGCAAGCCCTTCGCGTACGTCGATCCGGATTCGGCGACGAAGGCGTGACCAAGAGAGCTCGCGGGGAAGCCGCTGCCGCCGAACGTCTCCGCTTGCACGAACGCGAGGCCGACCGGCGCGTGCGGGGGATTCCAGTTGTAGAGCGCGAAGTTCGCCATGCTCGCGTCGCTGCCGTCCCACAGATAGTTGCGGCCGGCGACGAGGCGCGCGAAGCGATCGACCGTCGGCCCGTTCTCGACAACGTACGCGTGGCCGTCGGCCGCGCGCCACTCGCCGCCGAACGGATTGCGCAGGCCCGACGCGTAGACGTAGTCGCGCGCGCTGATCCCATCGTTCGCGTCGTAGAACGGATTGTCCGCACACGCGGAGCCGTCGAGCTCGAGCCTCAGGATCTTGCCGCGGAACGAATCGAGATTCTGCGCGGCGAGCGTCGCGAAGCCGTCGCCCATGTGGCATAGGAGTTTTCCGTCGGGCGTCAGCGTCAGGTTGGAGATCTGGTGCGACTGCGCCTGGGGCTCGTTCGCCAGGTCGAGGATCGTCGTGCGCACCGCCGCGGTGCGGCCGCCGTCGACGCTCGAGAAGCGATCGATCTTGGGGCAGTGCACGGTCGGATTGCCGGGCGACGCGTAGAGCATGGTCGCGAACACGTCGCCGGTCGTCGGATCGACCGCGAGGCCGCCGACGCCTTGCTCGCCGGAACCGGGGAACGCGCCCGTCGGATTGAAATCGAGCAGGCCGCTCGCGTACGTGCCGACCGTGCCGTCGCGCGACACCACCGCGATGCGGCCATAGAGCTCGGCGACGTAGAGGAACGGATCGTCGGCATCGGGGCCGGCGTTCGGCACGAACGCGAGCGCGACGGGCAATTGGAAGCCGCCCGCGAAGACGTCGACTTCGAAGCCGGGTTGGCGCGTCTTCCACGGCGGCTCGAGCCCGCGTTCGAGGATGTCGAGGTTCGCCGCGCCTTCCGACGGATCGCCCAAGTACGTCGCGCCGACGGTGGAGATCCAACAGCAGTGCTGCTCACCCGGCGCGAGCGTCAGCGCCGGAAGGAGGATCGCGTGCGTCTCGCAATCCTCGTCGACGAAGTGCAGGTCGGTCGTCGGCAGCGCGAGCCCGTTCGAACCGGCGGTGATCAGCACGCGCGCCGTCGCGTGGCCGGCGAGCGTCGGGGCATCGGTGAGCGTGTTCGTCACGCCGTCGTTCGCCTGGATCGAGAGCAAGAGCGTGCCGTCCTGCGATTCGAGGCGCACTTCGGACGGCGCCGCTGACGCAGGAAGGATCCGCGCGGCTCCGGTGCTCGCGTCGACGAAGCGCGGCGCGGGC
>JAIOPM010000056.1 GCA_021413885.1 Planctomycetota bacterium | reverse complement strand
TCGGCTATTCCGATCATTCGCTGGCCGAGTCGGCCGGGGCGCTGGCGGTGGCCTGCGGGGCCTGTTTCCTTGAGCGGCATCTGACATACGACCGCAAAGCTATCGGCCCGGACCACTCCGCCAGCAGCGATCCGGCCCAGTTCGCAGCCTATGTGCGCCTGGTGCGCTCGGCCGAGGCGATGCTGGGGACCGGATCGAAGCGCGTTCTGGAAATCGAGGAGGATGTCCGAACCGTGAGCCGACAGAGCCTGGTGCTGCGGGATGGCCTGGCAGCGGGGCGACGCGTGATGCCGGACGACCTGACCGTGCAGAGGCCGGGGACAGGGATATCGGCTGCGGATGTGGATCGCGTGGTCGGCCGGACGTTGCGGACGGGTGCCCCGGCCGGAACGATCCTGACTTGGGAGATGCTTGATGAGGCGGCGTAGCCCCCGGCAGGTATCCACGAGCCGCGACCGTAAGGGAGCGGGGGACCTACAGGACCGCTCCCTCACGGTCGCGGCTCGTTCTGAAAGTCAGCGTCGGCGGGTCTGCTTCGTCACGGGAACGCGCGCGGAATTCGGGTTGATGCGGAGCGTGCTGGAGGCGATTCGGGCCCATCCGAAACTTCAGCTCCAGATCATCGCCACCGGCATGCACCTGGACCGCCGGCACGGGCGGACGCTGGATGAAATGTCGGATGAGTGGACAGTGGACGCGGTCGCGCCCTGGCGAGCGGCCGTCGGCGCGGGTGGGGCGGCCCAAGCAACCGGCCTGGCCATCGCGAGCCTTGCGAAGTTGTACCAGCGGCTCAAGTCGGACATCGTGCTCGTCGTTGGCGACCGCGTGGAAGCCTTCGCGGCCGCGGCCGCGGGCGCGATTTCGCAGATTCCTGTCGCTCATATTCATGGAGGCGACCGTGCCATCGGCCAGGTGGATGACAGCCTTCGCCACGCCATCACGAAGTTGGCCCATGTGCATCTGGCCGCGACGGCCGAAGCCGCGCAGCGGATCCGGCGGCTCGGGGAAGATCGCTGGCGCGTCCACACGGTCGGCGCGCCGGGAGTCGACGGGATCGTGCGATCCGCGGCGCCGCCGAGCGAGGTGCGGCGGGCGATTCCGCAACTGGGTACCCGCCGATTCGCGCTTCTGGTCCTGCATCCTGTGCAGTCGGACCCCGAGGCCGAACGGCAAACAGCCCGAACCGTCCTCGATGCACTCGGCCGAAGCGCCATCCGTCAAATCGTCGCGATCTATCCGAATAACGACCCCGGCGCGGATGGCATCATCAAGTGTTTCAGGAGTTCGGCGTCCCCGGACTTCATCGTCCTTCGCAGCGCGCCCCGCGCCCTTTTTCTTGGACTGATGCGGCAGGCGGCCGTGCTCGTGGGGAACAGCTCCAGCGGGATCATCGAGGCCGCCAGCTTTCACCTGCCGGTCGTGAATATCGGTCCTCGCCAGCGGGGCCGGCTGGCAAGTGAAAATGTGATGTCTGTGCCGGTCAGGCAAGATCGCATCGCGGCGGCCATCGCCCGGGGCCTCCGCTGGCGGGAGGCCGGCCGAAGATTCCGCAATGTCTACGGCGGTCAAGGTGCCGGCCGGCGCATCGCGTCGATTTTGTCGCATCTTGGTATCGGTCCCAAACTCCTTCGCAAGTTGATCACGTATTAGCGGTTTCCAAGTAGGGTTCGCTGTGCGAACCAACCGGCGAGCGGTTCGCACGGCGAACCCTACAAGTTTACGCGTTTAAGTCCGTACCAAATGGGTTCGATAAGAGGAGGGGAGAATTGCAGGATGCGCTTATGACAACGGCCACGCTTGCGGACCCGCAGCATATCCTTCGGGATGTGATTGCCAAGGTCGCGACCATCGCGACGCTCCCTGAGACGACATCGCGCATCGTCACCATCGTGGAAGACCCGCGGAGCAGCGCGGCCCAGCTCCACAAGATCGTCGCGCACGATCCCGCCCTCGTCAGCCGGATCCTCAAGGTCGTCAACAGCGCGTTCTACGGACTGCCCGGACAGATCGGCACGGTCGATCGCGCCATCGTGCTGCTGGGCCTGAACGCGGTGAAGAACATCGCGGTGGCCGCCAGCATGGGCCAGCTTTTCCGCGCGGCCCCCTTGTGCGACGGCTATAGCGCCCGCGACCTGTGGACGCATTGCGTCTCGGTGGCCGTGACCGCCCGCGAATTTGCCAAGCAGCTCAAGCTGCCGATCGTCGAAGAGGCATTCCTCGCTGGGATGATTCACGACCTGGGAATCCTGGTCGAGCTCCAGGTCTGGCCAGACAAGCTCCGGGAAATCTGCCAGGCCGCCAGCTCCACCGGGCAGCCGTTCTGCCAGATCGAGGAAGAGATGACCGGGGTGGATCACCAGAAGCTTGGGGCGGCCTTGGTCGATCGATGGAAGTTTCCGCGATCCTGCCA
>JAIOPM010000004.1 GCA_021413885.1 Planctomycetota bacterium | reverse complement strand
AAAACGGCCGAGGCGAGGCTGGCTCCGTACGTCAGACTATGGCCGTGCCCAACTTCACGTCGCTGTTCCTCCTCGCCGCACTCGCCCAGGACGCCGTCAAACCGCCGACGACGAAGGAAGTCCAAGACACGGTCGCGCGCTACATCGAACTCGACGGGCGCACCGTCGACGGCCGCAAGGAAGAGCTCGCTCTGCTCGCGCGCATCGAGTCGGCGAAAGAACTCGGCACGAGCGATGTGAAATCTTGGCGCGACAAGCTAGCGAAGCTCTCCGCCAAGCAAGCGCACGAGCTCGAGAAGAAGGACGGCGCCCAATGGTTCTGGCCCGCTGAAAAGAAAGGCGCCGCCGGTCGCGGCTTCTTCATCGTCGGCGGCGAGACGAAGAAGCCGAAGGGCCTGATGATCGGCATGCACGGCGGCGGAGTCGGCTCCGGCGACGCGTGGTCGGCGCACGGAGCGATGGACTCCGACGCGAAGAAGCAGGGCTGGCTCGCGCTCTTCCCCGAAGTGCTCGAGAAGACCGAGCACGGGTGGACCGACTCGGGTTCCGAAGAGTTCGTGATCGATCTCGTCGAGGCCGCGCTCGCGACGTGGAAGCTCGACCGCGATCGCGTGGTCTTCTCCGGCCACTCGATGGGCGGCTACGGAACGTGGACGCTCGGTGCGCACCACGCCGATCTCGTCTGCGCGCTCGCGCCTTCAGCCGGCGCGCCGACGCCGATCTTCGACAGGCAGGGCAAGGTCTACGACATCGACCTCGGCGTGATTCCGAACCTGCGCAACGTGCCGATCCGCATCTACCAGAGCGACGACGATCCGCAAGTGCCGCCCGACGCGAACCGCGCGGCGGCGAAGGCGCTCGAGAAAGCGCGCGCGCGCTGGGGCGGTTTCGATTTCGAATACTGGGAGGTTCCGAACCGTCAACACGGTTTGCCGCCCGGCGGCTTCGACGCGTTGTTCGCGAAGATCGCGGACAAGCGCCGCGACGCGCATCCGACGAAGGTCGTGTGGCAACCGGTGCTGTCGTGGAAGCGTCAGTTCTACTGGCTCTTCTGGGAGACGCCGAACCGCGGCGCGACCGTCGTCGCCGAAGTCGATCGCGCGAAGAACGAGATCCGTGTCGTGTGCGACGCGGACGCGAAGGGACTCTCCGTCCTGCTCGAGGATGCGCTCGTCGACATGGAGAAGGACGTGACGGTGTTCCTCGGCGAGACGCAGGTGTTCAAGGGCAAACCGAAGCGCACGCTCGCGACGTTGCTCGCGACGGCGGAGCGCAATGATCCCGAGCTCGCGTACTCCGCCCGCGTCGTGCTCGCGCCGTGACCGCGGGCTACGATGCGCGGATGCAAGCCACTCCGCGTCGTGTCGCGTCGCTCGCGTTCCTGCTCGTCGCCGTCTCCGCGTGTCGCGCCGCGGAGAAGGTCGCGCCGCCGACACCGGTCGCGAGCCTGACCGACGCGCAGGCGATCGGCTCCGACCGCGGCTAGCGCGTCGCGCTCGAAACCGAGGGCGGCAAGAAGGAGCTCCTCTTCCTCGCCGGCGAGATCTCCGAGGACGAGCAGGACCGACTCTACGCGCTCGCGCCGAACGTCCGCTTGCTCGCGAACCTCTCGCGCGAAGAAGCGCTGAAGCGCGCCGCCGAAGCCGACGGTTGCGACGCGCGGTTCGTGTCGAGCGAATTCCTCTCCGCGGCGAAGAAGCTGCGCTACGTGCAGGCGATGAGCGCCGGCGTCGATCGCTACCTCGGCCTCGACGCATTGAAGGCGCGCTCGGAGATCGTCTTCTGCAACTTGCGCGGCGTGCACGGACCGGCGATCGCCGATCACGTCTTCGCCATGTTGCTCGCGCTCTCGCGTGATCTGCCGAGCTCGTGGCGAGCGCAACGCGAAGGCCGTTGGAATCGCGAAGGCGGCGAGCACGAGCCGTTCGCGCTCGCGGGCCGCACGCTGTGCGTCGTCGGCCTCGGCGGCATCGGCACCGAAGTGGCGCGGCGCGCCAAGGGTTTCGAGATGCGCGTCGTCGCGACGCGCCGTAGCGGAACCGACGCGCCGGCGTTCGTCGATCGCGTCGAGCTCGCCGACAAGCTCTTCGAGTTGCTGCCGGAGTCCGACGTCGTCGTGCTCTGCGTGCCGCTGACGCCCGAGACCGAGCATCTGTTCGACGCACGAGCGTTCGCCGCGATGAAGCCCGGCGCCATCCTGATCAATATCGCGCGCGGCAAGGTGTGCGACACCGCGGCGCTGATCGACGCGCTGAAGTCGAAGCACCTCGGCGGCGCGTGCCTCGACGTCACCGATCCCGAACCGCTGCCGGCCGATCACGAGCTGTGGCAGCTCGACAACGTCTTGATCACGCCGCACGTCGCGGCTCAGGCCGCGTTGACGCAAGAACGCGCCGACGCGCTCTTCGCGGAAAACTTGCGCCGCTTCGCGAAGGGCGAGCCGCTGCTCAACGTCGTCGATTGGACCGCGGGCTACTGAGACGTACGGAGCCAGCCTCGCCTCGGCCGTTTTCGCCGGCCGACGACGTAGCAACTGGAAGGACGCGGGCCGGTGAAAACGGCCGAGGCGAGGCTGGCTCCGTACGTCTCACTCGAGCTTCGACAGGAACTTCGTCGGGTCGGCCCAGAACTCCTTCGGGCAGTTCGGGCAGCAGAAGCCGATCACCTTGCCGTCGTGGACCACCGAGTACTTCGGGTTGATCGGCGAGCCGGAGACCGGGCACTTCGTGTTGATCGGCACGAGCGAAGCGACGATCGGCGCGGCGCCGGGCAGCGGCGCGTCGCTCGTGAGTTTGATCTCGGTCTCCGCGTTCGTCGGCGCGGAGTCGGGCTCGTCGCCCGCGTCGACGATCAGCGTCGGACGCGCGGCGCGCAAACGCGCGAGACCTTCGGCGCCGACACCGCTCCTCCACAGGAAGACGCGCGTGAGCGCGGGCAGCGCGAGCAACGTGTCGACCGACGCGTCGGTCAGTTTCGTCTGCGCGAGCACGAGTTCCGCGAGCGCGGCGTGACCGGCGAGCTTCGCGAGCGCCGCGTCGTCGATCGGCGCGGCGCGTAGATCGAGACGGCGCAAGCGCGGGAGTTTCGCGGCGAGCGCCAGCGCTCCGGCTCCGACCTTCGTGCGCGCGAGCGTCAGCTCCGCGACGAATTCGCCGACCGGCGCGACCAGGCGCTCGACCGCCGCGTCGTCCGTGTCGGTGGCAACCGCGGAGAAATCGATCCACAGCGAGTGCGTCTCGCGCTCGACGGTTTCGACGTGGATGAAGGCCGTCGACAACGCGGCGAGTGCGTCGTCCGACGGGCCAATCGGCTTGGGCGGCTTCGGCGGAGTCGGTGTTTCGATCGCACTCGTGCGCGCGCTCGTCGTTGCGACGCCGTTCACGACACCTTCGAACGGCGCACCGGCCGAGATCCACGCTTCCAGCGCGGCCGATTCTTCCGCGGTCGGCTGCGGCTTCTCGCCGGGCGGCATGTGATCGTCGTCGTCGAGCGGCGTCTTCAAGCGACGCAGCATCTCGCTCTCGCTCGGCCGCGCGCGATCGATCGGCGGTCCCGACTCGCCGCCCTTCGCGATCGCTTCCGGAGTGTGGAGCGCGAGCTTGCCCTTGTGCTTCGACTCGCCGTGGCACGCGGTGCAACGCGACGCGAGGATCGGCGCGATCACGGTTGCGTAGGTCGACGCGACGGGCGCGGCTTCGACCGGCGGCGCGGGTTTTTCGCGCAGAGGCTCGAGCAGAAAGTCCTCGCCGTGCGTCAACGTCGCGCCGAAATGTCCGGTCGGCACGAGCACCGCGGCGGCGACGAAGAGGACGAAGCGATAGACGCGCACGACGCCGACGCGCGAACCGCCGCGCGTCATCCAGTGCAACGCGGAGACGACGAGCGCGAGCCCGCCGACGATCAAACCCAACGTCTCGTGCCGCTCGAGCGTCTCACCGCCGTAGCCGCTCTCGTGCGAGAGCACCCAACCGCTCGCCGCCGTCGCGCAGGCGCTCAACGCCGCGAGCCCGACCCAGACGCCGGTGACGCGGCGCGGAAGTTCGAACACGCCGAACGCGCCAAGCAACTCGACCACCGCCAACCCGACGAACAGTCCGATCGGCAAGTGCAACACCAGCGGGTGCAAGCGACCGAACACCTCGAGCCACGCGGGAAACGGCGGCGCCATCGTCAGCTCAGGAGCTCGGGCACCACGCGCCCCGACACGTCGGTCAACCGATAGTCGCGGCCTTCGTGGAAGTACGTCAACCGCAAGTGATCGAGCCCGAGACACCGCAGCATCGTCGCGTGGAGGTCGTGCACCTCGAGCGGGTTCTCGACGATGTTGTAGCTGTACTCGTCGGTCTTGCCGTACGTGATGCCCGGCTTGATCCCGCCGCCGGCGAGCCACACCGAGAAACACCGCGGATGGTGATCGCGACCGTAGTCGGTCTCGGTCAACGTGCCTTGGCTGTAGACGGTGCGCCCGAATTCGCCGCCCCACAGGATCAGCGTGTCGTCGAGCAAACCGCGTCGCCGCAGATCCTTGATCAACGCGGCCTGACCTTGGTCGACGGCCTTCGCCTGGAGCTTGATCTCGTTCGGCAGGCCGTTGTGTTGGTCCCAACCGCGCATGTAGAGCTGGATGAAGCGCACGCCGCGTTCGGCGAGGCGGCGCGCGAGCAAGCAGTTCGACGCGAACGTGCCGGGCTTGCGCGCGTCGTCGCCGTAGAGCGCGAGCGTCTCCTCGTCCTCGTCGGAGAAGTCGACGAGCTCGGGCACCGACATCTGCATACGGAACGCCATCTCGTGCTGCGCGATGCGCGCGTCGATCTCGGGGTCGAGGCTGGCGCGGGACTCGCGCTCGTTCATCGCCGCGACGAGGTCGAGCATGCGCCGCCGATCCGCGCGCGTCACACCGTCGGGATCCTTCAGGTAGAGCACCGGATCGCCGGAGCTGCGCAGCTTGCAACCTTGGTGCTCGCTCGGGAGGAAACCCGAACCCCAGAAGCGCGCGGAGAGCGCCTGCATGTTGCCGAGGCCTTGCGTGATCAACACGACGAACGTCGGCAGGTTCGCGTTCATGCTGCCGAGGCCGTAGCTCGTCCACGCGCCGAACGACGGACGACCGGGCTGTTGGTTGCCGGTCTGGAAGAACGTGATGCCGGGCTCGTGGTTGATCGCGTCGGTGCGCATCGAGTTCACGACGCAGAGCTCGTGCGCGACGCTCGCGGTGTGCGGCAGGAGCTCGCTCAACCAAACGCCGTCCTGGTTGTTCGCGTAGCGCGAGAACTTGAAGATCGACGGCGCGACGGGGAAGCGCGTTTGGCCGCTGGTCATCCCGGTCAGGCGTTGGCCTTGGCGGATCGAGTCGGGCAGATCTTGGTCGAAGCGTCGGCGCAACTCGGGCTTGTAGTCGTAGAGGTCGAGCTGACTCGGCGCGCCCTCCATGTGCATGTAGATGACGCGCTTCGCCTTCGGCGCGAAGTGCGGGCCGCGCGGTGCGCCGTTGGCATCGGTCGAGCGCGCGAACAGCGAATCCCCGAGCAACGACGACATCGCGAGCGACCCGAGCCCCGCGCCGAACGTCTTCGCCGACGACGCGAAGAACCGCCGCCGCGTGAGCCCGAGGTGCCGTTCTTCGAGCGGGTTCATCGTCAGCTCTGTGAGAGAGTCGCGTCGAGATCGAGCAACGCGCCGGCGACCATCGCCCACGCCGCGAGCTCGACGGGATCGAGCTCCATGTCGGTCGCTCGCTCGCCGACCGCGACCAACTTCTTCGCGTCGTCGGGCGCCGCGCGGAAGCGCTCGCGGAACGCGCCGAGGGCCTCGGTGAAGAGCGCGAGCTCTTCGTCGTTCGGAAGACGCGCCGTCGCGCGGCGGATCATCGTCGCGAGCTTCGCGCGCTCGTCCCCGCTCCCGCGCAACGACCGCTCGGCGAGAGCGCGCGCCGCTTCGACGTATTGCTCGTCGTTCCACAGCACCAACGCCTGCAACGGCGTGTTGGTCGACGGCCGACGGATCGTGCAGAACTCGCGCGTCGGCGCGTCGAACGTCATCAACGACGGCGGCGGACACGCGCGCTTCCAATACGTATAGAGGCTGCGGCGCCACAGATCGTCGCCCATGCCGCGCTCGTAGACGCGCGTGTTCGACTGCAGCATCGCGACTTCCTGCCACAGACCTTCCGGTTGGTACGGCTTGACCGACGGGCCGCCGAATTTCTCGACCAACAGGCCGGCGACGTAGAGCGCTTGATCGCGAATCTGCTCGGCGCCCATGCGACGACGCGGGTAGTACGCGAGCCAACGGTCGTCGGGATCGAGCTCGCGCGCCTTCGGATCGACGTGCGAACTCTGACGGTACGTCGCGCTGGTGACGATGCGCTTCACCATCGACTTGACGCCCCAATCGCCGTCGCGGAATTCGACCGCGAGCCAATCGAGCAACTCCGGATTCGACGGCCATTCGCCTTGATGACCGAAGTCCTCGCTCGAGCGCACGAGACCGGCGCCGAAGAAGAGCTCCCACAACCGATTGACGGCGACGCGCGCGACCAGCGGATTGTCTTTCGACACCAACCACTGCGCGAGACCGAGACGATCCTTCGGCGCGTCGGCGGGCAAAGTTCCGAGCGCGCGCGGCACCGAGCGCTCGACCTTGCGATTCTTGTCGGGCTTGTCGTACTGACCGCGCGTCAGGACGTAGGTGTCGCGCGGCATCGCGAGTTCCTTCATCACCATCGTCAACGGCACGCTCGCCTCGACGTCGGCGATGCTCTTCGCGAGATCATTGACGCGCCCGAGCGCCGCGCGGAAACCGGGCGACTCGGCGACGCGCCACGCCTTGACGAAACGCGCTTCGCGCTCGGCGGCGAGCGCCGTCTTCGGCCCCGCGGCCCACACGAGATCGCCGGCGAGTTCGCCGGTCCGTTCCTTCGCGTGCCAATAGAAACCGCCTTGGCCGCCGGTGTTGACGATCTTGAAGACGATCGCGTGCTCGCCGGCCGAGAGCTCGACGTCGAACGCGTCCTGATCCGCGGCGAGCGCGCGATCGACGTTCTTCTGGAAGACCTCGCGGCCGTCGACGAAGACGCGCGCGCCGTCGTCGCTGCCGAGCGAGATGGAGAGCTTGCGCGCGCTCGGCGCGACGACGCGCTTCGCGACGTAGCTCGCGTTCGAGCCTTGCGGCAACTCGCCGTTCGCGCGGTCGTCGGCGAACGTCTCGACGAAGCTCCAGCCCTTGGCCCCCTTGTCATCGAACTTCGCCGCGAGATCGAGCTGGGCGACGCTCTCCGGCCCGAACGCGGTGTCGAACACCTTCTCGCGCGAGGTCTCGAACGGTCCGGCGAGGTACCAACCGCTCGACGCGGTCGGCAAGAGCGCGATCCCGTCGTCCGCGATCGACGCGAACGACACGCGCACGCGGCCGAGCGTGTGCTCGGTGTACATCGAGCGATGGCGCAGCACGACGCGCAACTCGGTGCCGCCCGCGAAACCGAAAGGCCGATCGGCGAGGAAGAGCGCCGCGCGTCCGTCGGTGCGATTGTGTCCGTCGACGGCCCAACCGCTCGACTCCGACGCGTCGATCGTGTTGAGCACGCGGAAGTCGCCGTTCGCTTGCTCGAAGTCGGCGACGGCCCACGTGAAGTGGACGCGCTCCGTCTTCGAAGCATCGACGAGCGAAACCGCGTCGACCTCGAAGTCGGTCAACACCGCGTTGCCGTTGTGCGCGCGCCCGACGCGCGCGTTCGGCAGACGTTCGTCGGTCAACGCCTCGAGCGCGACGAGCCGCAGGTCGGTCGCCTGCGTGCGCAGCGTCAACGTGAAGTCGTCCATCGGCGGATTCGTACCGCTCGCGAGCGCCGAACCGTCCGGCTGGATCGTCAACGTCGCGCCGCCGCTCGACGACGCGCTCGCGAGCGAAGCCTCGGCCCAACGCAGTCCGGCGCGCGCGCGTACGTCGTCGAGGAACTTCGCGCGTTGCTCGTCCTCGCCGGGCACCGGTTCGTCGAGCGCCTTCGTCGCGGTCGCGAGGTCCGAGACCAACGCGGCGAGCTTCTCCTCCTGCGCCTTCGACGGCACGCGCAGGAACGGCTCGAGCGCTCGGTTCGCGTCGGGGACCTGCGAGTAGAGGCCGGGCTCCTCGATCGAGTCGTAGAACGCGAACAGCGAGTAGTACTCGTCCTGCGTGACCGGATCGAACTTGTGATCGTGGCAGCGCGCGCAACCGACGGTCAGCCCGAGGAACACGGCGCCGGTCGTGTTCACGCGATCGGCCGCGTACTCGACCTTGTACTCCTCGTCGATCGCGCCGCCTTCGTCGGTGGTGACGTGGTTGCGGTTGAAGCCGCTCGCGATCTTCTGGTCCTGCGTCGCGTTCGGCAGCAAGTCGCCGGCGAGTTGCTCGATCACGAAACGATCGAACGGCAAGTCGTCGCGGAATGCGGCGAGCACCCAATCGCGCCACGGCCAGATCTGACGGCCGGCGTCCATGTGGATGCCGCTGGTGTCGGCGTAACGCGCTTGGTCGAGCCACGGCGCGGTCATGCGCTCGGCGTAGCGGCTCTTGTACGGTTCTTCGTTCAGCAGCTGATCGACGCGACGCTCGTACGCATCGGGCCGCGTGTCGGCGAGGAAGGCGTCGAGTTCCTCCGGCGTCGGCGGCAGACCGGTGAGATCGAGGAAGAGCCGACGCAAGAGCACGTCGCGCGGCGCTTCGGCGCTCGGGGCGAGTCCGTGACGCTCAAGGTTCGCGAGCACGAACGCGTCGATCTCGTTGCGCGTCGCGTGCTCCGTTGTCGGCACCGCGCTCTTCACCGGCGCGACGAACGACCAATGCGCTTCGTACTTCGCGCCCTCTTCGACCCAACGGCGCACGACGGCGACTTCGTCGGCGGAGAGCTTGCGTTTGTGACTGTCGACCGGCGGCATCTGCTCGTCGGGATCGTCGGTCGCGATGCGCGCGAGGACTGCGCTCGCCGAGACGTCGCCGGGGACGAGCGCATGACCACCGTCGCGCTCCGCGTACGCGCTCTCCGCGACGTCGAGCCGGAGTTCCGCCTTGCGACTCGCCGCGTCGAAGCCATGACACTTGAAGCAACGGTCCGACAGGATCGGCCGCACGTCGCGGTCGTAGCGCACGGGCTCGCGAGCCGCGGCCGGGCGATCCCCGCTCGAAGCCGCGCCGAGCGCCGCGACGACGCCGAACACCGTGACGCAGGACACGACGAACAGCGGACGCGACGACGCCATGGAACTCACTCTACGAATCCGGGCCGTTCGAGCGACGCCCGGAGCGACGGTTCCGACTCGGCGACGCCATGCGCACCAGGTTACGAGAGGAACCGCCGATCCGTCGAGCCGCGCACCCGGCCGCGATTTCATCGGCGCGGCGTTGCGCGCCGCGCGACGACCCGGGCGCGGCGGAGACGGCGCGAGCGCCGTCGCGTATTCTCCGGCGATGAACCGTCGCTTCCTCGCAGGTCTGGGTGTCGCGGTGCTCGTCCTCGGCGCGCTGCCGGTCGTCGCGCAAGAACGGCCCGCGTCGTTCCGCTCGCGCGTCCAGGTATTCTGGGCGTGGTTCGCGTCGCACGCGGACGCCTATCGGCCCGGTTTGCTCGCGCGCGAGCCGAGCGTCGTCGCCCAGGTGACGCAGGAGCTCGGCGCGAAGTTGAAGGAGCTCGCGCCCGGCCTCGCGTTCTCCGCCGAGAACGGCGCCGTGGCGGAGTCGGTGCGCATCTGCCTCGTTCCCGGCGACGATCGTCTGACGCAATTGCTCGGCGCGGAACTCGTCGCCGCAATGCCGGCGATTCCCGGTTGGGAGTTCGTGGCGTGGCGTCCGCCCGGAGACATGACGCAGTCGCTCGGGAAGCTCGGTGCTCACGACTTGATGCCGAGCGATTTCCGCGTCGCGTGCAGTTGGGACGGCGATGCGTTGCGCCTCGACCTCGCGGTGTGGCACGAGGGCTTCACGTTGCTCGTTGTGAAGGACCGCGAACAGATGGCGACACGCTTGATCGAGCGCGCGCTCGGCGCCGCGATGTTGCGGCGTTGTCCGCACGACATCCGCCTGCTCGAGAGCGCGCCGGCCGACGACGAAGAAGGCGTGCTCACCGGCGACGAGCTCTACCCGACGTTGGTCGAGTTCCTGCGCGGCGAGGAGTTCGACGTCGTCCAAGCGCCGGAGGAGGTGCTCGAACACTACGGTCCCACCGAACGCGAGCACGCCGCCGGAACGCGCCTCGGCGACACGTTGAGTGGCGCGTCGCGCTTCATCGATCTCGTCGCGGACTACCAACTGCTCGAGAGCACCGAGACGCTCGGCCGCGTCGCGCAGAGCGGCGCGGGCGCGGGCTTCGTCGCGTTCTCGCACGCGCTCGAACGGCGTCCGCTCGACACCGATTCGAATCTCGCGATCAGTACGCTCCGCGACGCGGTCGCGAACGATCTCGACGCGCGCCTGCGCGCCGCCCACGCCGGCACCGTCGTCGGTTGGGTCGACGGGCGCGAGCGCGAGTACGTCGATGTGCTCTTCTTCGACGAAGCCGCTGCGTTGCCGATCGTGCGTGAAGCGCTCGGCGCGAACGCGAGCGTCACCGCCGCGGAACTGCGCTCGTTCGACTCGAAGGTCGTCGAGCCGCTCGCGAAGTTGAAGTGAGCTCCGCGCTCGCGCCTCACTCGAAGACGTCGTCGCCGAGCCGCAACCAACCGCCGCGCGCCGGATCGCGGTCGTCGTGATGCGTCCAGTGCACGACGCCGCCCTTGTCGTTCCATTCGTAGCGACCGCGGAAGCGAATCACGTCGCCCTTCTCGACCGGCGCGCGCGGCGCGACGTCGATATTGTGGGCAAAGAGCAAGCTCGAGCCGTCGTCGAGTTCGGCGAGGAAGCGCTGATGCCGATCGCCGTCCTTGTCGTCGGGCAGATTCTTGACGACGCGCGCGGAGCCTTCGACCCATTCGCTCGAACGGTGGTCGCGGATCGCGGTGTAGAGCGCGTCGGCGCTCCGCGCGAGTTCCGTGGCCGTCGCCGTCGAACCGCGTGCTGCCGTCTTCGCGACGTCGCCGCGCGAACTTGCGTCCTCGCCGCCGAGCAGCCACTTCGCGAGCGCGACCGCGACGACCAGCGCGATCGCCAACCAGGATTTCGTTCGTTTCACGGCGAGTGCGCGGAGTCTAGCGCTTCGCTCGGAAGAGCGAGATGCACGGGAGCAGGTCGCTCGATACGCTCCTCGCCATGAAGCACCTCGGAGTCGTCGCGCTGCTCGTGTCGCTCGGTTGTCGATCGGGATCGGAGACCGCGAACTCCGCGGCCGTCGGAGCCGCTGCGCACCCCTCGGCTTCGAAGTCGCCGACGCAAGTGCCGCTCGACCTCGGCGAGCGCTTCGAAGTCGCCGACGGACTCGCGGTGACGCTCTGGGCCGAATCGCCGTCGCTCTACAACCCGACTGCGATCGACGTCGACGCGCGCGGACGCTTGTGGGTCACCGAGGCGGTCAACTATCGCAAGTGGAACGGGCGCAACCCCGGCCTCGAGTTCCCGAAAGGCGATCGCGTCGTGATCCTCGAGGACACGAACGGCGACGGCGTGTGCGATTCGTCGAAGGTCTTCATCGAGGACGTCGATCTCGTCGCGCCGCTCGGGATCGCGGTGCTCGGCGAGCGCGTGATCGTCTCCTGTTCGCCGAACGCGATCGTCTACACCGATGCGAACGGCGACGACGTGCCGGAGAAGAAGGAGATTCTCCTCACCGGTTTCGGCGGCCGCGATCACGACCACGGTCTGCACTCGTTCGTCGGCGGACCCGACGGACGTCTGTGGTTCAACACCGGCAACGCGGGGCCGCACATCGTCACCGACAAGAGCGGTTGGACGTTGCGCGCGGGCTCGATCTACAACGACGGCGGACCGACGCTCGCCGACAACCGTCCGCGGATGAAGAGCGACGACGGCCGCGTGTGGACCGGCGGACTCGTCCTTTCGATCGATCCCGACGGCAAGAACCTCGCGGTGCTCGCCCACAACTTCCGCAACAACTACGAGGTCGCGCTCGACTCGTTCGGGAACATGTTCCAGAGCGACAACGACGACGACGGCTCGCAAGGTTGCCGCACGTTGTGGTGCATGGAGGGCGGGAACCACGGCTACTTCGCGGCCGATGGTTCGCGTTTCTGGTCGGCGGACAAACGGCCGGGCCAAAGCGTGCTCACCGCGCACTGGCACCAAGACGACCCCGGCGTCGTGCCGATGGGCACGATCAACGGCGCGGGCGGTCCGACCGGCGTCGTCGTCAACGAAGGCGATGCGCTCGGCGCGGAACTCGACGGCGCGGTGCTCAACGCCGACGCGGGAGCGAACGTCGTCTACGCGCACCTGCCGAAACGCAAGGGCGCGGGCTTCGAGCTCGAGAAGCGCTTCCTGATCCGTTCGCGCTTCGGCGCGGGCCACGACGACGAAGCGCACCTCTTCCGTCCGAGCGACGTCGCGCTCGGCACCGACGGAGCGGCGTACGTCGCCGATTGGTTCGATCCCGGCGTCGGCGGGCACGGCATGGCGGATCAGAAGGGTTACGGCCGCATCCTGCGCGTCGCGTCGACGGCGCAGCGCACCGGGCTCACGCGCAATCCGCTCAAGAGCCTCGAGCAGGAGATCGCGGGCCTATGCAGTCCGGCGGTCGACGTGCGTTGGCAGGCGTGGACCAAGCTCGCGGCGCGCGGTGACCGAGCGCTCGCGGCGTTGCAAGCGTTGGCGGCGAACGCCGATCCGCGGTTACGGGCTCGCGCGCTGTTCCTGCTCGCGCGGCTCGACCGCGGCGTCACGACGGTGCAGACCGCGTTGACCGATCGCGACGTGAACCTGCGCATCGCGGCGTTGCGCGCGCTGCGCGCGGCGAAGCGCGATTTGCTCGGGCCGGTGCGTCTCACCGCGAACGATCGCTCGCCGGCGGTGCGCGCGGAAACGGCGATCGCGATCCGCGACGTGCCGTGGGCCGAGAGGAAAGAACTCGTCGTGCGCCTCGCCGAACTCGCCGACACGTCCGATCGTTTCGAGCTGGAGGCGCTCGGAATCGCCGCGAGCGATCACGAGGCGGAGCTCTACGCCGAATTGGCCGCGCGGTCCGCGCGCAACCCGCGTTGGTCGGAGCAGTCGTTCGCGTTCGCCTGGCGTCTGCATCCGCCGGCGGCGTTGGACGCGTTGCTCGCGGTCGCGCGTTCGGATGCGTCGCTCGAGCTCCGGCGCCGCGCCCTCGACGGCGTCGCGTTCGTCGGCGAGCGCCGCGCGGCCGAAGCGATGCTCGACGTCGCGCTCGCGGGGCCCGAGGACTTGCGCTCGTACGCCGCGTGGTGGGTGAAGTTCCGCGACACGAACGACTGGAGCGCGTACGGGCTGGGCGACGAGCTCGGCAACTCCGATCGCAAGAACGCGAAGCTCGCGTGGTCGAGCGGCGTCGTGAAGAGTGGCGCGCGCGACCTCGACGTCGACATCGCCGGCGCGCGCAACGTCTTCCTCGTCGTCACCGACGGCGGCAACGGCAACGGTTACGACTGGGCGAATTGGATCGAGCCGAAGCTCGTCGGCGCCGTCGGCGAAGTCGACCTCGCGCGCGAAGCGTGGGTCGAGGCGAACGCGGGTTGGGGCTCGGTCCAAGTCGACAAGAACTGCAACGGCGGCGCGCTCGCGGTCGACGGCGCGACGTTCGCGCACGGCATCGGCACGCACGCGAACTCCGAGATCGTCTTCCGCGTCCCGAAGGAGGGCTTCACGCGTCTCGTCGGTCGCTTCGGGCCCGACGACGGCGGCGCGCGGCAAGCGGGCACGCTGACTTCGGTCGAGTTCCAGGTCTGGATCGACGCGCCCGCCGACGATCGTCCGTACGCCGCGGCGCTCGTGAAGGTCGTCGACGCGAACGCGGGCGAAGCGGACCGCAAGAGCGCGGCGCTCGAGCTGGTGAAGACGCGCGACGGCGCGCTCGCGCTGATCCACTTCGCCGCGCAAGGTCGTCTCAGCGAAGCGACCCGCGATGCGATCGGCGACACCGTGCAACTCCATCCGGATCCCGCGGTGCGCGCGTTGGCGGTCGGGCATTTCCCGCCGCTCGACACCGCGCGCAAAGTCGGTCCGAGCCTCGAAGGCGCGCTCGCCGCCGTCGGCGATCGGCGCCGCGGCGAAGGCGTCTTCTTCGGCACGAAGGCGAGCTGCTCGACCTGCCACGTCGTGCGCGGCCGCGGCGCCGAAGTCGGGCCCGACCTGACGTCGATCCGCGCGAAGTACGCGAAAGCCGATCTGCTCGACCACGTCCTCCATCCGAACAAGGCGATCGAGTTCGGCTACCAAGCGTGGATCGTCGAGACGCGCGACGGACTCGTGCACACCGGCTTCCTCCAAGCCGGCGATCTCGCGGCGGGCGCGAGCGGCACGGGCACGGTCGTGCTCAAGGACACGACGGGCCAACGCGTCGTCTTCCCCGAGAGCGAAGTCGAGGAGGCCGTGCGTCAGACGACGTCGGTGATGCCGGACAACGTCGCGCTCGGGCTCTCGACGGAAGAGCTCGCCGACCTCGCCGCGTTCCTCCTCCACGATCCGACCGCACCGCCGAAACTCGGCGCGCCGATCGAGCTCTTCGACGGCAAGAGTTTGAAGGGCTGGACCTTCTACCTCGACGCTCCGAACGCGCGCATGGAGGACGTGTGGTCGATCGAGAACGGCGTCTTGCACTGCAAGGGCAATCCGATCGGCTACCTGCGCACCGAAGCGGCGTACACGAACTTCGTCCTCGAGGTCGAGTGGCGTTTCGTCCCAGGTCTTCCGCCGGGCAACTCCGGCGTGCTGATGCGCATGCAAGGCGCCGACAAGGTGTGGCCGAAGAGCATCGAGGCGCAGCTGATGCACCGCAACGCCGGCGACATCTGGAACATCGACGAGTTCCCGATGCAGGCCGCGAAGGAACGCACCGAAGGTCGCCACACGACCAAGGAGTTCCCGTGCAACGAGAAGCCGATCGGCGAGTGGAATCGTTATCGCATCACGTTGCGCGAGGGTGAGCTCTCGCTCGAGGTCAACGGCCTCGTGCAGAACGTGGCGCACTGGTGCGCCGAAGTCGCCGGGCCGATCTGCTTGCAGTCGGAAGGCTCGGAGATCGAGTTCCGCACCGTGCGGCTGACGCCGATCGCGGACTGAGTCGGAAGGGCTGAACTCGGGCCGCCGGGCGGTCGGCGACGCTTCGACGTCGCAGCCAAGCAACGTCTTCGGCGCCCCGGCGAGCGCTCGTCGAGCGGAGTCGGAACGAACGTCCGTCCGACGGGGATCCCCTCAAGGTCGAACGTTTGGACTCCCGATCAGCGGCTCGTCGAACGACTGCGAGAGAAGCGCAGTCGGCGACTCCGCCCCAGCTCAACCGAACGAGCGCGCGTCGCGCGCGGCCTCAGAGGTACGAATGTCTCCGCAGGACGAACGAGAACCGAGCACACTCACCACGGACCAAACCCCGTCGGTCGCCCCGAGCGCCCAAGCCGCGACGAACGCGGCGCCGACGAGCGAAGTTCCCCCGGTCGCGACCGTTGCGACTCCGGTCGAGCCCGTGGTCGCGCCGGTCGCCGCTCTCCCGGTCATCGCCCCGCCGGTCGTCGTCGCGCCGACGCGCGCGCCGGAAGCGAACGTTCGGGTCCCCGTCGAGACCAACGTCGCCGTCAAGTCCGGCGTGCTCGATCGCCTGTACGGTCTCGCCGGAATCCTCGGTGTCTGCGGCGGCGTCGCGATCGTCGCCACGCCGCACGTCGCGCCGTCTATCGCGCAAGTGATCGCGCGGCTCGGCAACCCGCACGTCGTCGGCGCGGCGTTCGCGCTCGGCGGCGCGTTGCTCTACGGGATCGGTCGCGTGCGCCGCATGTTGGTCGCGCTCGAAGCCGCGGTGCGCTCGGAGTCCGCGCGCATCGACGACGTCGCGCATGGCGGGCAGGCGCTGCGCAAGCTCGTCGGCGAGAGCTCGCACGCGACCGGTTCGGTGTACGGCGAGTTGGTGCTCGTGCAACGCCGACTCGACGAGCTCACCAAGCTCGCGGCGAACCCCGAGATCCAAACGTCGATGTTCCATCTCGCCGCGAGCCAGGACCAACTCGCGAAGCGCGTCGACCTCGCGATGCAGGAACGCTTCCGCGCGTTGCGCACGGAGCTCGTCCTCG
The DNA here is from genome assembly GCA_021413885.1 of Planctomycetota bacterium. GTDB lineage: Bacteria > Planctomycetota > UBA1135 > UBA1135 > JACRIN01. The sequence goes on along the minus strand of JAIOPM010000004.1, from coordinate 71,737 downwards.
CGATGGAGTCGGTGACGAAGACCCAGCAGTCGGTGGTCGCACGCGTCGAGGAACTCGGCGAGCACGTCGACGAACAACTCACCGCGAACCAATTGCGGCTGCAGAAGTCGCTCGAGACGCTCGCCACCGCGTCGGTCGAGAATCGCGGACGCATCGATCGCGCGCTCGACGCGTTGACGCAGCTCGCGGAGGAGCTCGTGCTCCAACGCGCGGCGCTGAACGACAGCTCGGCGACGACGCTGAAAGCCGTGCAACGCGCGTCGCAGGATTCGATCGCCGGCGCCGAGCTGCTGCGCGGAACCCTCGAGGCGCGCCTCGAGGTCCAAGGGCAGACGCTCGAAGTGCAAGTGCGCGACGTGCGCGAGGTGTTGAGCCAACGACTCGAGAAACTCGACGGCGAACACGGCCGCGCGCTGCAGGAACTCGCCGCGCGCATCGAAGCCGAGGCGGCTCAGAGCGCTCAGTCGCTGCGGGACGGGATGAACTCGATCACCGAGATGGTGCAGCGTTCGCGTCAGGAACTCGCCGTCGAAGTCGCGGCGGTCGCGCCGCGCTTGGAGCACGTCCTGCGCGACGCGACGCACGCCTTGGCGACAGAGCAACGCACGACCGCGCGCGCGGTGGCCGAGGCTCGTGTCGACCTGCGCGGCGAAATGACCGACCTCACGCTGCGCGTCGAGAAGGAACTCGAAGGGCTCGAGGCCAAGCAGAGCTCGCGTTGGACCGAGCTGCGTGCGCGCATCGAAACGGCGCGAGCGAGCGGCGACGCCGCATTGCGACAAGGCTTGACGGCGCTCGGCGACTCGACGCAGCGCGCCCACGACGGACTGGTCGCCGGCATCGACCGAATCGCGCCGGGCCTCGAACAGCGCGTGCGCGAGGAAACGGCGACGTTGCGCGACGACCTCGCGGCGGTGCGCGTCGGCATCGAAGCGCTCGGCACGCGGATCGATCTGGGTCTCGAACGCCTCGACCGCGAGCTCGCGGCGGTGCGCGAACTCGGCGCGTCGAAGCCGGACGCGGAGAAGCTCGTGCGCGACGCCGAGGAATCGGCGAACCGTCTGCGCGCCGACCTCGAAGCGCTCGGCCGCCGCATCGAGGAGAGCCTGCGTGCTCGCCAAGACGCGCTCGCCGCGGACTTGACGGCGCTGGTCGAGCTCGCGTGGGAAGCGCCCGCCGTCGCGCACGCGACGGCGCCCGCGAACGTCGCTCCGACGCCGGTCGCGGCGACGCTCGCCCAACCGCCCGCCGCGTTGCCGCGCGTGCCGACGCCGGTGAATCCCGACCAGCGCTTCGCCAGCATCCAACTCTTCGGCGCCGACATCGACCTGCCGACCGCGCGCGAAGAGTTCGACATCGTCCACCACACGCAGAACGACCCGATCGCGCCGACCGAGCCCGACTTCGGCTTCGACGGCAACGTCTCCGAACGCTGAGTCCCACGCAGGAACTGCGCGCACGCCATGGATCACGAATCGTCTCCGTCGGAATCGTCCGTCTCCCCGGAAGCCTCGCTCCCCCAACGCCGCGGTCCGACCGCGCGCGCCGAGAATCCGGAGATGTGGGACCTCGAACGCGAGTTCGAGCGTCGTCGCACCGAACAATTGGCGGAGGCGTGGCAGAAGAGCTCGCGCGTCGTCGAATTGATGACGCGCGTGCAGACGCTCGAGCCGGTGACACGCGAACTCGCGGAACGGGAACGCGAGCTCGCGACGCTGCGTGAGGCGCTCGGCGTGCTCGAACGCGCGCACCGCGCGTTGGAGGAGAACCGCCAAGTCGCGATCGAAGCGCACCGCGCGAGCGAGGAAGCGCGCGCGAACGTCCAAGCCGAATCGGAACGGCGCCTCGCCGAGGTCGAACGCCTCGGCGGCGAAGTCGTCGCACTGCGCGAGCGCATCCGTCAGCTCGAAGAGATCCTCGGCGACCGCCAGCGCGAGAAGGACGCGCTCGTCGCTCAGTCCGCCCAAGAGCGCGAACACGCCGCGCAGCAGATCGAACGCCTCGAGCGTTGGCTCGAGGAGAGCCGCGTCGCGCGCGACGCCGTCGAGAAGGACGGCCTCGCGAAGCTCGCGCAGCTCCAGGCCGAGCTGCAGGAGCGCAACCACGCGCTCGAAGGCACGCGTCACTGGGCCGAGTCGACGAAGGCCGAGCTCGAAGCGACGCGCGCGCAGCTCGCGCAACGCGACGCGACGGTCGTCGAACGCGACGCGCGCGTGCACCAGCTCTCCGAGGAGTCCTGCGCGCTGCGCGCCGAGCGCGACGCGAATGCCGCGGCTCTGTCGACCGCGCAACAGGACAACCGTCGACTCGACGAGGCGTTGAACGCCGCGCTCGGGCAACTCGAAGTGCGCCGCACGGAACGCGAGAAGCACGACGGACAACTCGCGGCGACGTTGACGGCGCTGACCGAGCTGCGCCCGAAGATCCGCGAGCTCGAAGCGACGCTTCAGTCGTGCACGCAGGACCTGGTCGCGGAAGAGCCCGCGCGGGGCTGAACCTCGTCGCGCGGAAATTTCTCCGCGGCCCCCGTGAGCGATCGCGGGAAGTCGCCTAGGGTCGCGCTTCCATGGAAGCCGCCCCTCGACCGCACGAGATCTCTCGCCGCACCGCATTCGGCGTTCTCGCGACCGGCATCGCCGCAGTCGCGGCGCCGCCCGAGCTCCATCCGCGCTTGCAGACCGCGCCCCGAAGCGACGTACTGCCCGACGCGATGCCGAAGCGCATGCCGACGATCTTCATCGCGCACGGTGCGCCGCCGTTGCTCGACATCGAGAGTTGGGTCGACGAGCTCGCGCGCTGGGGTCGCGCGCTGCCGACTCCCAAATCGATCTTGATGTTGTCGGCGCACTGGGAGCAGCGACCGATCACGCTCGGCGCGACGCGGGCCGTGCCGCTCGTGTACGACTTCTACGGCTTCCCGCAGAAGTACTACGAGCAGCAGTACGCGGCGCCCGGAGCGCCCGACCTCGCGCGGCGCGTGAAGGAACTCATGGGCGCGGTGGAGCACGACGTCGTCGAGTCCGAACGCGGCCTCGATCACGGCGCGTACGTGCCGTTGGTCGCGATGTACCCGAAGGTCGACGTGCCGGTGTTGCAGATGTCGTTGCCGAGCCTCGAGGGGCCGGAGCTCTTCGCGCTGGGCAAGACGCTCACGCCGTTGCGCGATGAAGGCGTGTTGATCGTCGGCAGCGGTTTCCTCACCCACAACCTGCGCCGCATCGACTTCGGGCCCGAGCCCGCGACGCCCGCGTGGGCCGAGGAGTTCGACGCATGGGCCGCCGACGCGTTGACGCGCCGCGACGTCGACGCGTTGGTCGACTTCGAGCGACGGGCTCCCGGCGTCGAGATCGCGTTGCCGACCACCGAGCACTTCGTTCCGGTGCTCGCCGCCCTCGGCGCCGCCGCCGACGAAACGAAGATCGCGTTCCCGATCACCGGCTTCTGGGCGGGCTCGCTGACGCGCCGGTCGGTACAGTTCGGCTGAGACTCGTCCGGGCGCGAGCGGAGTTTCGCGAAAGCGCGTTGCGCTCCGCGCGGTCGAGCGAAGACAGCGCATGAATCTCCTCGTCCGATCGGTGTGGCTGAGTGCTCTCTTCGCGATCGCGGCGTGTTCGTCGGCGCCGAAGACGCCGCAGCAAGTCGCCGAGCCCGTGCTCGCACCCGCGGCACGCACCGCGCCCGCCGTGCTGCGCGTGTTCTCGAAGGCGACCGGACGCGAGTTCGCGCACGGCGTCGAAGTCGTCGTGTCCGATCGACTCATCCGCCCGCCGGACGACGCGGTTCGCATCGGTCGCGACCTGAGCTCGCCGCTCGAGCTCTCCGAGCTCCTCGCGCAAGCGCCGAAGCTCCCGGATGGAGAATCGATCCGAACGTGGTGGCTGCGAGCTCCGGGCTACGCGTGGACGCGTTTCGAGTACGACGAGTCGACCGCAGGCGATCAACGCATCGAGCTCGCAACCGCGGGCGTGCTCCTGCTCACTGCGACCGCGAGCGAACGGAAGGACGAACTGTTCCTGCGCCTGGCGCGCGACGGCATGAGCGAGTGGATCGCGACACAGCTCTCGACCGGCGCGGACCCGATCGAGATCGACAGCCTCGCACCCGGCGCCTACCGCGCAACCATCGAGCGCCTGGACGACTCATCGTTCACGGCGCTCGCGTTCGCCGACGTGACCGTCAGCGAAGGCGCTGCTGTCGAAGTCGCGCTCTCCCTCGATCCCGTGACGCCGGCGCCGGGTGAGCGCTCGCTCTTCGGGAGCTTGCGCATTCCGCCCGAGTGGGGCGCGATCGACTTCTCGATCGAACTCGCGCGGCTCGAGGACTCGTTCGTGTGGATCGGTCGACCGCTGGTCACCGCGCTCGAACCGAACGTGTGGAGTTGGGGAGCGGGACGGCAGGACGCGGATCGCTACATGGCGCTGGTCAGGCCGTTCATGTGGAGCTTCATGTTCGACTACGACCCGAAGTCGGCGTCGGACTTCGCGCTCGTCATCCCGCCGCCGGCGGACGTGTGCATCAAGCTCATCGACAAGCGCACCGGTGCGCCGATCGACGATGAGCAACTCAGCTGGTACGGCATGCCGCCGCCGCAACCGAGTTCGATCACCGGCACGCGCGTGAGCTACGTTCCCTCACGCGGCGGCTATTGCTTCACCGCGCCGATCGGCGACATCGTGCTCAACCTCTCCGACGCCGAGCAACCGATCCGTTTCGAACCCGTCCACATCGCGCCCGGCGTGAACGTGATCGAAGTGCCGTTCGCGCCGTTCGTGCGCGTGCGAGTTTTCGCGGTGCAGGACGGCAAGCGCGTTCCGTGGCCGGACTCGGTCTACCTCAGCGCGGTGGAACAGACGGCGGCCCGCCACTCCCAGCGCACTTACAACCACACGGACTGGATCGACCTAGGCTTCGACGCGCCGGGCAAGTACGTCATTCGCGTCGACAACTTCAGCGCCCTATTCGGTAGCGAGGACGAGAACGGCGTGACGTACGAGACCGTCTCAGCTGAAGTCGAAGCCGTGCGCGACCGCATCGTCGAGATCGAGCTGCCGCTGAAGCCCGTGAAGTGACGAACGAGGCCCTCCGCGAGCTCTTGCGTTAGAGTGCGCGCATGAAGCGCATCCTCGAACCCAACTAAGGATCGCGTTCCCGCTCACCGGCTTCTGGGCGGGCTCGCTGACGCGCCGCTCGATAAAGTTCGGCTAGGCAATCGCCGCGGTCGACGCGTCAGTCGTTCGCAGGGTCGAGTCGCGCACGCACGCTGCCTTCGGGGAACCGCTCGATCGACATCAGGTATTCCGGACCGTCGAGTCGCTTGAGCCGAAGTCGGCCGTGCTCGACGCCGATCACACCGACGCGATCTTCAGCGCTTCCGTCGGGCCAAAGCCGTCGCAGGCTTCGACTCCAAACCACCGCGGGCACGGCCTCGAACGAAAAGAGCGTGAGCGCGTCACCGAAGGGCTCGTCGCCGACCCACTTCGTGATCTCCTCGTTACTCCACACGACGGCGATCAACTTCTCGTCTTCCCAGACAGTGACGTTCAGCAGAGCGCCTTGCGCCGCCTTCGCTGCGGCATCGAACTGGCTCGGCAGGAAGACGTTGTAGAGGCCGCCGAAGCGTGTCTCGAATGCCCACCACGATGCTCCCCCGCTCTGCAGCAGACCTTCGTTGAAGCGCACCAGAGCCATGTGGCTCCACTCGAGCTTGTCGACGCCGACGATCTCCGGGTAAGGCGTCGTATGGGAGATCCGCCGCCCCTTTCGGCGAACCTCGATCGACTGAACGATTTCGCCCTGAGCGTTCCAGACGCGCATTCCGACGGTGTCCAACTGTTGGATGCCAAACGCGAGGCGTCGCTCCTCGGCCGGCAATCTGTTGGCGTAGTACGCCGCAACGACAACGCCGGACTCGAACAAGCACGCGTCCACCAGTCGGCCCGGAATGTCGAGCTGCGTCCTGAGCGGCTCGGCCACGTCACCCCGTATCCGCAGTACGGTCGCCTCACTCTTGTCGTCCGCCTGCGTCGTGGTCGCGCACAGTTCGCGTGGCCCGCTGCGGTCGACGAGACGCTGGACTTCGACCGGTGCGAGATCCTTCGCTTGCGCCGGATGCGGCACGGAGACGATCTCGCGCTCCTGGGTCGTCGCACAACTCATGACGAAAGCCAGGAAGATCGTGACGCGGCAACCATTTGACGCACGCCGGTCCATGTCGGCGCCGAGGGTAACACGCAGTCTCGGATCCATGACGCCAGCGAAGGCATGCCGAACGAACGCGCGCACGTTCTAATGTCCGCCATGAAGCGCATCCTCGAACCCGAGGTGATGGACACGGCGGAAGAGGCCGACGGCTACGACTCGATGGACCACTCCGAGCCCAACGCCAACTTCTTGGCGCGGCTCGTCGAGCTCGGAGCTCGCGGACGGATCCTCGACATCGGCACCGGGCCCGGTCACATCCCGTTGCTCGTCTGCGCGCGCATCGCCGGCTCGCGGATCGTCGGCGTCGACCTCTCGAAGAACATGCTGCGCCACGCCGAGCGCCATCGACTCGCCTCGCCTTTCGCGGAGCGCATCGAGTTTCGCCTCGCCGACGCGAAGGGCCTCGACTTCGAGGACGGCGAATTCGACTGCGTGTACTCGAACACGATCCTCCACCACATCCCCGATCCGAAGCCTTTCCTCGCCGAAGCGTGGCGCGTGTTGCGCAAGGGCGGCGTGCTCTTGATCCGCGATCTCTTCCGGCCGGGCGACGAAAAGCGCGCGGACGAGCTCGTGCGCTTGCACGCGGCAGGTGCCGACGCGTATCAACAGGGGCTCTTCCGCGCGAGCCTGGGCGCCGCGTTCGAGCCCGACGAGCTCCGTCGGATCGCGCGCGACGCCGGCGTCGATGCGGAAGTCGTGATCGACACCGACCGCCACATGTCCCTGCAGTGCAGATCGAAGCCATGAGCAAAGAAACTCCCGACCACCACGACGCCGAGATCGTCATGAAGCTCTACGACCTGCGCCGCGAGCCGGTGATGCGCGCGTCGCGCAACGCGATCGCGCAGTGGATGCCGAAGAACTGGGAGGACTTCATCGCGGTCACGCAGCCCCAACACCACGACAACGCCGCGTGGCGTCAGGTGTCGAGCTACTTCGAGATGGCGTTCGGCTTCGCGCGCCACGGTGTGGTGAACGCCGACTTCCTCGCGGAGAACACGGGCGAAGGCATGTTGCTCTTCGCGAAGGTCGCGCCGCACCTCGAACGCTTCCGCAAGGAGACCGCGCCGACCGCGTTCCGCAACGCGGAGTGGATGGTCGCGAACTCCGGCGAGGCGAAGAAGCGCTTCGAGATGTTCCGCACGCGGTTCGCGAAGATGTTCGAGGCGAAGTAACGCTCTCGGCATGCGGGTCCTGGAACAGGCTCGCTGCGCTCCCTAGAGTCGGCGAGCTGCATGGCTTCGCAAGGCGATCTCGCTCTCGTGCTCGGCGGCGGCGGTGCGCGCGCGGCGTACCAAGTCGGCTTCCTGCGAGCGCTCGGGCACATGTTCCCGCGGCTCGATCCGCCGATCCTCACCGGCGTGTCGGCCGGCGCGATCAGCGCAGCGTTCCTCGCGAACCATCAGGGCCAGTTCGGCGAAGCGGTCGAGGACCTCGCGAAGGCGTGGGAGACCCTGACCGTCGATCGCGTCTTCCACGCGGGTTCGTTGTCGCTCGCGAACCACGCCGCGCGTTGGGGCGTGCGTTTGGTCTCCGGCGGAGCGCGCGTCGGCCCGTCGACGCACGGCATGGTCGACACCTCGCCGCTGCGCGAATACGTCTGCGGCATGTTGAAGACGACCGACGGCACGTTGCCCAACGTCGCGAAGAAGATCGCGGACGGGCGCTTGAGTTCGCTCGCGATCACGACGACGCGCTACTCCGGCAACCAATCGGTCACGTGGGTCCAGTCGAGCGACTACCACGACTGGAACCGTCCCTTCCGCCGCAGCGCGCGCACTTCGATCACCGTCGATCACGTGATGGCGTCGAGCGCGTTGCCGATCTTCTTCCCCGCGATCCGCATCGGCGGCGCGTGGCACGGCGACGGCGGCATTCGCTTGACCGCGCCGCTCGCGCCGGCGCTGCACCTCGGCGCCGATCGCTTGATCGCGATCTCGACGCGTTTCGCGCGCGCGAGCTTCGACGTCGACGCCGATGCAACCGAGGAAGAGCCCTACCCGCCGCCCGCGACCGTGATCGGCGTGCTGCTGTCGTCGGTGTTCCTCGACATGCTCGATCAGGACGCGATGAACATGCAGCGCCTCAACGACTACCTGCGCGATCTGCCGCCGGAGAAGCGTCAAGGCCTGCGACCCGCGGGTCTGCTGCTGCTGCGTCCGTCGCAAGACATCAGCAAGCTCGCGTCGCAACACGAAGCCGCGTTGCCTGGCATGTTCCGCTTCCTGATGCGCGGCATGGGCTCGCGCGAAGCGAAGAGCCCCGACTCCCTCTCGATGGTCCTCTTCCAACCCGACTACATGAAGTCGCTGATCCAGATCGGCGAGGCCGACGCGTGGAAGCGCAAGGCGGAAATCGAAGCCTTCGTCGGCGGCGAGGATCTCCCCGCGATCGCGCAGACCGGCTTCTGGCGGATCTGAGTCAGCGCAGCGCGCGTTCGCGTGCGAGGAGCTCGACGGCCTGCGCGACGACGTCACGCCGCGCATCCAACCAAGATCGAACACAACCGAGCGCGTCGAGTCGGGTACTGGAGTCGGCGGGCGAGCAGGATGAGGAAAGCGATTCCGAACACGGCCGATCGACTCTTCGAGGCGGTCTACGACGAATTGCGCGGCTTGGCGCACGCCGAGATGTTGCGCGAGCGCGGCGGCGCGACTTTGCAGGCGACCGCGTTGGTGCACGAGGCGTGGTTGCGGCTCTCGCGCGAACGCCACGTCGATTGGGCGAGCCGCGCGCAGTTCTTCGCGGCGGCGGCGACCGCGATGCGGCGGATCCTGGTCGAAGCAGCGCGACGGCGGACGCGCGCGCGGCACGGCGGCGAGCTGCGCAGGGTCGAACTCGACGGCGCGGACGAGCTCAGTGCGCTCGACGTGCAGTCCGACGCGGACTGCGAACGCCTGATCGTCCTCGATCGTTCGCTCGCGCGACTCGAGCGCATCCATCCCGACCTCTTCCGCGTCGTCGAGTTGCGCTATTTCGCCGGTCTGTGCGTGGAGGAGACGGCGCGAGTGCTCGCGATCTCCGAGCGCTCCGTCGTGCGCGACTTCGAAGCGGCGCGTGTGTGGTTGTTCGACGACGTCGGGCGCGGAGCCTCCGCATGAGCCCGAACGAATTCGACGTCTGCAAGGAGGAGTTCGTCGAGCTGCTCGAACTCTCCGCGCCCGACCGCGCGCGCCGTCTCGCCGAAATCGCGGCCGAATCCGCGGAGCGCGCGGCGGAACTCGAGCGTTGGCTCGCGCTGCACACCGCCGCCGCCGGGTTCCTCGACGCGCCGGCGCATCCGCGCGCGACGTGGGACGCTTCGCGCGGCTCGACGTTCACGCCGGGCACGCGGCTCGGTCGTTTCCGTGTGTTGACGATCGTCGGCGTCGGCGGCTCCGGTGTCGTTTTCGCCGTCGAACAGGAAGCGCCGAAGCGTCGCGTCGCGCTCAAGTTGTTGCTCCACGGCTCGCGCTCCGACGCCGCGGTGCGACGCTTCCTCGCCGAGGCGCAAGTGCTCGCCGAACTCGACCACCCTTCGATCGCGCGCGTCCACGAGTGCGGCACGCTCGAGCTCGACGGCCGCGAGACGCCGTACCTCGCGCTCGAACTCGTCGAAGGCGCGCGCGACTTGATGCGTTTCGCGGACGAGCGCGTGCTCGACCTCGACGCGCGGCTCGCGCTCTTCGCGTCGGTGTGCGCGGCGGTCGCGCACGGACATCGCCGCGGCGTCGTGCACCGCGACTTGAAGCCGCAGAACGTCCTGATCGACGCGGACGGACGCGTCAAGGTGATCGACTTCGGCATCGCGCGCCTCGCGGGCGACGAAGGACGGCGCACGTTGACCGGCGAGTGGCTCGGCACGCTCGCGTACATGAGCCCCGAGCAATGCGCCGATCCGCGCGCGGCGGACGAGCGCAGCGACGTGTACGCGCTCGGCGCGATGCTGTACGAGCTCGTCACCGGCGCGCTGCCGCACGCGACCGCCGGCCGTTCGTTGACCGAGATCGCCGACGCGATCCGCGAGACCGCGCCGACGCCGCCGCGCGCGCTGGCGACGCACGTCTCGCGCGACCTCGAAGCGATCGTGATGCGCGCGCTCGAGAAGGAGCCGTCGCGGCGCTACGCCGACGCCGACGAGCTCTGCAGCGACCTCGCGCGCCTGCGCCGCGGCGAGCCGGTCGCGGCGCGCGGTGTCGGCGCGCGTTGGCGCTTGCGCACGTTCGTGTATCGCCATCGACGCGCACTCTCGGTCGCGGCGGGCTTGTGCCTGCTCGGAGCCTCGACGTTCGCGGTGATCGCGTGGCGCGGCGCACGCACGGCGGCGAGCGAGCGCGCGCGCTCCGAACGCGTCACCGCGTTCCTCTGCTCGGTGTTGCAGTCGACGGCGCCGTCCGGACGGCCGTCGGGCGAACGCGCGTTCGCCGACGTCCTCGCCGACGCGTCGGCGCGGGTCGCCGCGGAACTCGCCGACGTGCCGGAAGCGCGCGCGGAAGTCCACGCGGTGTTGGCGGACGCGTGGCGCGAACTCGGAGACGGCGAACGCGCGGTGCACGAGCTCGATCAGATGCTCGCGCTGCGCCGCGAGCTCGACGAGCCCGGCGATCCGGAGCTCCTGTGCGTGCTCCACCAACTCGCGCTGTGTTTGACCGCTTCAGGCCGACCGAACGACGCGCTGCGCGTGCTCGGCGAAGCGACGGCGATCCAGAATGCCCATCCGGAACTCTCGGCGTTCCTGCGCGGCATCACGTCGAATCGCGCGGCCGAGGCTCGTCTCGCGCTCGGCGACTTCGACGGCGCGGAGCAGGCGGCGCGGCGCGCGCGTGAGCTCTACGTCGCGGAATTCGGGGCCGAGCACGAGTCGCTCGCCGCGGTCCTGAAGACACTCGCGTCGATCGCGTCCGCCCGCGGCGCGTGGGACGACGCCGAGGCGCACCTCCGCAGTGCCGCGACGATCCTCGCGCGCGCGAAGGGCGAAGACGCGTTGGAGACCGCGGTCGCGCGTGCGCGGCTCGCGTCGGTGCTCGAACGGCTCGGCCGCGACGCGGAGGCCGTGAGCTTCGCGCGCGGCGCGAACGCCGTGCTCGCGAACGCGTTGCCGGTCGATCATCCCGACCGCGCGGCGGCGGAAGCGGTGCTCGCCGCGGCGCGCTGATCCGGTTCTACCGAGATTCGTGGCGCGCGGTCACGCCGTTCGGCGCGTGGACTCGGAAGGACTCTTCGACACCGAGGTCGCGCCCATGCTCCACGCTCTGCTGCTCTTCGCTCTCGCCGCGCCGCTCCAGGAGCGCGAGGAAATCAAACCCGAACTTCCGCTCCCGAAGTCCGGCGCGGTCGCGCCGCCGATCGGCGAGACGCGTTGGGTGCAGCTCCCGATCGGTGCGCCCGCGCCCGACCTCGAGAAGTTGCGCGGTGAAGTCGTGCTCGTGCACACGTACGGCTACTACTGCCCGTCGTGCGTCGCGGTCGGCATTCCGACGGTACTCGCGTTGCGCGCGGCGCATCCCGGCGAGCTCGAAGTGATTTCGTTGACCAGCACGTGGGGCGACGACGGCGATCGCGAGCTCGTCCCCGAAGCGCAGAAGCTGGGCATCCGCCACGCGATCGGCTTCTCGAGCTACTTCGGCGACTCGTCGCCGTACTTGAACACCAACCAACACTCGTTGACGTACGTCTACGTCGTCGGTCGCCACGGCGGCATCGTGTGGGACGGCGATCCGAGCACGCACCTCGACGAGTGCCTCACCGCGGTGCAACGCGCGTTGCGCGCGCCGAGGTGCGAACCGCTCGGCGCGTCCTATCCGCCGGAAGTCGCCGACGCGGTCGCCGCGTACGTCGACGGCGCGTTCGACAAGGCGCTCGATCTCGCGCGCAAGGTCGAAGCGCGTTTCACGAAGCGCAAGGACGCCGCCGCGCCGAAGATCGCGACCGCGGCGCGCGAGCTCGCGGAGAAAGCCGAGACCACGAAGACGAAGCTGATCGACGCCGCGCGCGCGGCGCACGACTCCGGGAGCGTCGAAGCCTCGTTGCGCGCAGTGCGCGACGTCGAGCTCGCGTTCCCGAAGAGCGCCGAGGCGAAAGCGTGTCGCACGTCGCTCGACGCGCTCGCCGCGGATCCGACGAAGGCGAACGAAGTCGCGGCGTGGAGCGCATGGCTCGCGCTCGAAGGCGAACGGCCGCCGCAATTCCCCGCGAAGCGCGGCAAGGCGGAGGACAAGTTCGCGGCGAAGCTCGACGCCTACCTCGCGAAGTCGCCGACGGTCGGCGCTGGCGCAGCACGCGGTTGGCTCGACGCGCACAAGGCGCTGCCCGCACCGAAGCGTTAGCGCTCGCCGTGGCGAGCCGTCGCTCGGGCTCCTACGCTGGAGCGATGCGCGACGGTTCCGCCGACGGTCTCGACTCCGACGGTTCCGATCCCGTCGAGGCGTTGATGGCGCCGTGCTTCGAGGCGCCCGAGGCCGAGCAAGCGTCGCGTTTCACCGAGCTCGTCGCGTCACATCCCGAACACGCGGACGAGATCCGTTCGCGGCTCGCGGCGTTGCGCGCGATCGGACTCGTCGCGGGCGACCCGCGCGGCGATTTGCCGGAGACGCTCGGCGAATTCCGCCTCGGCGCGAAGCTCGGCGAAGGCGGCATGGGCGTCGTCGTGCGCGCGCGGCAGACGTCGCTCGATCGTGAGGTGGCGCTCAAGCTCGTGCGGCCCGACTTGCTCTTCCTGCCGAGCGCGCGCGAGCGTTTCCGGCGCGAGGTGCTCGCGATCTCGAAGCTCCAACATCCCGGCATCGTTCCGGTCTACGCGGTCGGCGAGGAGCGCGGGATCCCGTTCTTCGCGATGGAGCTCGTCGAAGGCGTGACGCTCGCGCAGTGCCTCGTCGAGCTCGCAGCGCGCGCGCCTTCGGACGTCAGCGGCGCCGACCTCGCCGGCGTAGTCGCGCGGCGCACCGGCGCGCCGTGCGTGATCGAGCCCGGTTCGATCTTCGAGCGACCGTGGGTCGAAGCGTGCGTCGAGATCGCGCGCCAGATCGCCGACGCGCTCGCGCACGCGCACGAACGCGGCCTGCTGCACCGCGACGTAAAACCGTCGAACGTGATGTTGACGCGCCGCGGGCGCGCGCTGCTGCTCGACTTCGGGCTGACGAGCGCGGAGAGCAACGATCGTTTGACGCGTTCCGGCGCGCAGCTCGGCACGTTGCAGTACATGTCGCCGGAGCAAGTGCGCGGCGAGCGCCTCGACGCGACCAGCGACGTGTACTCCGTCGGCGCGACGCTGCACGAACTCCTGACGTTGCGCGCGCCGTTCGACGGTCCGACCGCGCACTCGATCCAGACCGCGATCCTCGCCGGCCTGCGCGCGTCGGTGCGCACGCTGAACCCGCGCGTCGGCGCCGATGTCGAGACGGTTTGCTCGGTCGCGCTCGAGCTCGAGCGCGGTCGCCGCTACGCCTCGGCGGCGGCGTTGGCGCGCGATCTCGAGCACGTGCTCGCGCACGAACCGATCGAAGCGCGGCCGGTCGGCGCCGCGGTGCGTTCCGCGCGTTGGGTGCGGCGCCATCCGACGGCGAGCGTCGGCGTGCTCGCGGCCGTCGTGCTCGCGGTCGGAATCCCGAGCGCGTTGCTCGCGCAGAAGACGCGTTACGCGACGACGCTCGAGCGTTCGTTGAAGAGCGAACAGGACGCGCTCGCCAAGCAGAAGATCGCGACCGAGGACGCGGAGTCGACGTTGCTCTACTTGACGAGCATCGTCCAATCCGCGAAGCCCGACGAAGGCGGTGCGCAACGGACGCTCGAACAAGTCCTCGCCGACATGGCGCGATCGGTCGACCAGCTCGCGTCGCGGCCCGGCATGCAAGCGCGCGCGCTGCTGTTGCTCGGCGATTCGTACCGCGCGCTCGGGCGCTACGACGAAGCGATCCCGTTGCTCGAACGCGCCGTCGAGGTCGAGGAGAAGACGAACGGACATCTCGGCGAGTACGCGTTGCTCGCGCTGAACAGCCTCGCGACCGCGGTGCAACGCGCGGGTCGCACGGACGACGCCGTCAAACTCTTTCGTCGCGCGCTCGAGGGACAGAGCCGGCTCAACGGCGGCGTCGGGTCGGCGGTCGCGGCGATCGAATGCAACCTCGGCGGCGCGTTGTACGACCAGCAGTCCTTCGTCGAAGCCGTCGAGCACATCCGACGCGCGGTCGAACTCTACGCCGCGGACGGCAAGGCGAGCGATGCCCACCGCGCGATCGCTTCGATGAGCCTCGCGACGATGTTGATCGATCTCGGCGAGCTTGACGAAGCCTCGGCGGTCGTCGAACGCTGTCGCGCGGAGCTCGATCACCTCTTCGGCAAGCTCGACGTGTCTCGCGGGCAGTTCTTCGTATTGGCGGGCAACGTGGCGCTCGCTCGCAAGGAATTCGAGAGCGCCGAGTCGTCGTACGCCGACGCGCTCGCGATGTACCACGAGCTCTACGGCGAACGGCACCCGGACATCCCGGTGGTCCTGATCAACCAAGGTCGGTTGCGCGAAGCTCAGGGTCGGCGCGAGGAGGCGTTGGTGCACTACGACGAGGCCGAGGCGATGCTGAAAGCGCTCGATCTCGCGAACCATCCGTACGTCGAGATCATTCACCGACGACGCGAAGCGTTGACCGCGAGCGAGCGGTAAGAGTCGAGTTCCGCACGGCGCGCGAGCAGACGACGCGCTAGTCTCTCGCGCCCCCCGAGGATCCCCATGGAAGCGATGTCTTCGTCCCTGTTGGCGAGCGTGACGTTGTGCGCGCTCGCGTCGGCCCAGGATTCCGCGCCGTTGCTCGACCACGCGGCGCTCACCGGCAAGTTGAAGGCACTCGAGCACGCGCACCCCGAACGCTGCATGCTCGCGCCGATCGGCCGTTCGCGCGGCGAACGCGACGTCTGGTGCCTGCGCATCTCGGAGAAGCCCGACGAGCGCGCGCGGCCGGCGTTGTTGGTGGTCGCGAACCTCGAAGGGCCGCAGGTGTTCTCGAGCTCGATCGCGCTCGCTCTCGCGGAACGCGCCGCGAACGCGAGCGACGACGCGACCAAGAAGTTCCTCGCGACCACCACGCTCTACGTGATCCCGCGCCTCGACGTCGACGCGGCCGAGGCGCGCTTCGCGAAGCCGCTCGCCGAAGTGCTCGCGACCGGACGCGGTGTCGACGACGACCGCGACGGACGCGCCGGCGAGGACGGGCCGAGCGACGTCGACGGCGACGGAATGATCACCGCGATGCGCAAACTCGATCCCGAAGGCGAATGGCTCGAGGATCCCAACGATCCGCGCGCACTGGTCCAAGCCGATCGCGCGCTCGGCGAACGCGGGCGCTACAAGCTCTACGTCGAAGGCCGCGACCTCGATCACGACGAGCGCGTCGCCGAGGATCCGCTCGCCGACACGTGGCTCAACTTCAACTTTCCGTTCGGTTGGAAGGAGCACGATCCGCACGCCGGACTCTTCGCGACCGACGAGCTCGGCGCGCGCGCGTTGTGCGAGTTCGTGCTGACGCACTCCGACATCGCGGCGGTGGTGACGCTCGGCGGCTACGACGATCTCGTCGAGAAACCGAAGGCGTCGAAGGAGGGCGGCGACGGACTGCCGAGCGGTTGGATCGAGGGCGACGCGAATTTGCTCGCAGAAATCGGCAAGCGCTACGCCGACGCGACCGGCAACAAGTCGAAAGGCGTGCGCGACGACGCCGGGAGTTTCCAGGGTTGGGCGTACGAGTACCGCGGCCTCTGGGTCTTCGCCGCGCATCCGTGGGAGCTGCCGCTCGAAGCGCCGAAGGCCGCGGATGCCGCGTCCGATGAAAAGGCGGAGAAGAAACCGGACGCGAAAGAGCCGGAGAAGCCCAAGCGCGAGGCGAGCGAGGATTCGAAGCGCTTGAAGTGGATCGACGCGACCGGCGAGACCGCGCGCTTCGTGCCGTGGCGCAAGTTCACCCATCCGGAGCTCGGTGAAGTCGAGATCGGCGGACTCGCGCCGTACGCGAGGATCGAGCCTCCGGAGAAGGAACGCGCCGAGATCGCGAAGAAGCACGCGGACTTCGTGCTCGGCCTCGGCGAATTGTTGCCGCGCGTCGGGATCGCGGAGTTCACGGCGAAGGCGCTCGGCTCGAACGTGTTCGAAGTGCGGGCCGCGGTGGAGAACGCGGCGTACCTGCCGATCTCGAGCGCCGCCGCGCGGCGCAACGAAGCGGCGCGGCCGGCGCGCGTGACGCTCGGGCTCGGCGACGGCGACGTGTTGCTCGCGGGCTCGCGCCGGGAACTCGTCGGCGATCTGCCCGGCTCGGGCGGACGCAAGGAGCTGCGTTGGCTCGTGCGCACGAAGACGCCGAAGGCTCTCGAGCTCGACGTCGACAGCGACAACCTGGGACTCGCGCACCGCAACGTGGAGGTGAAGCCGTGATCTCGTTCGCACTCTTGCTCGCGGTGCTCGCGCCGCAAAATCCGTCCGGCGCGGGCTTCGCCGGAACGCCGGCCGGCAAGGCGCCGAAGGTCGAGATCGCGTGGAACCGGCTCTACGACTTCGACGGCGTGTACGCGTTGATGGATCGGCTCGAGGCGGGATATCCGAAGTTGCTCGCGCACCGAGTGATCGGCTACTCGGTCGAGAACCGCGAGATGCGCGTCTACACGCTCAACCAACCGACGACCGGCAAGGACGTCGAGAAGCCGGCGATGTGGATCGACGGCAACGTGCACGGCAACGAAGTGCAGGGCTCCGAAGCGGTCGTCTACACCGCGTGGTACCTGCTCGAGAACTACGGGACGAATCCGAAGATCACCGAGCTCGTCGACGGCTCGACCTTCTACTTCCTGCCGATGGTCAACCCCGACGGCCGCGCGAGTTGGTTCCGCGATGCGCACGATTCGAGCTCGTCGCGCAGCGGCCGCCGACCGATCGACGACGACCACGACGGAGTCGCGGACGAGGACGGACCCGACGACCTCGACGGCGACGGCAACATCACGCAGATGTGGAAGCACGTGCCCGGCGAAGGCACGCACCGTCGCAACGCCGACGACCCGCGCATCTTCGAGCCCGTCGCTCCGAATCCGTTCGGCATCAAGGGCGACTGGATCGCGCTCGGCGAAGAAGGTTTCGACAACGACGGCGACGGCCGCATCAACGAGGACGAAGCCGGCGGCTACGACATGAACCGCGCGTGGCCTTCGATGTGGGCGCCGAACTACGTGCAGTACGGCGCGGGGCCGTATCCGCTCTATTGGCCGGAAACGAGGGCGATCGCGCGCTTCTTGCTCGAGCACGCGAACCTCGCCGCGCTGCAATCCTTCCACAACAACGGCGGCATGATCCTGCGCGGACCGGGAGCGAAGGACTTCGGCGAGTATCCGCAGGAGGACGTGCGCGTCTTCGACTCGATCGGCCGCGACGGCGAGAAGATGCTTCCGTTCTACAAGTACATGGTGATCTGGAAGGACCTCTACACGGTGTGGGGCGGTTTCGCGACGTGGGGTTACGAAGGCCTCGGCGTGATCTCGTTCACCAACGAGATGTGGTCGACCGATCGGCTCTTCCCGACCGAACGAAGAGGCGACGGAGGCGACTTCGACTTCGGCTCGTTCCAGAAGAAGCGCTTCGTCTTCAACGACCTCGTGATGAGCGGCGACGCGTTCGTCGATTGGCATCCGGTCCAACATCCGTTCTACGGCGAGGTGTTGGTCGGCGGCTTCAAGAAGGACTACGGCCGCGTGCCGCCGAGCTTCATGATCGAGGAAGAGGCGCATCGCAACGCGCTCTTCTGTCTGAAGCACGCCGGCGAGATGCCGAGAGTGAAGGTCGATAGGTTGGAAGCGACCGCGCTCGGCGACGGACTCTTCGCCGTCGACGCGACGTTCGCGAACGATCACCTGATCCCGACGCGCACCGAACGCGCGCGCCAGATGAAGGTCGGCACGCCGGACGTCTTCTCGATCCGCGGCGACGGACTCGAAGTCGTCGCGGGCGGCTTCCGCACCGATCGCTTCCGGCCCGAGCGCATCGAGCTCGCCGAACGCGAACCCGCGCGTCTGATCTCCGAACGCGGTGTGCGCGGCGAAGGTGAAGTGCTCGTGCGCTGGTTGGTGCGCGGCAAGGGCGACTTCACGGTCGAATGGCGCGGCGAAAAAGCGCGGGCGACGACGCGCGACGGGCGCCTGCCGTAAGGCTCGCGGGCCGAGCGCGAACCGCTTCGGCCTGGCAACTCCGACTTCGAAACGAGGCGGCGAGTCCACCCGGGCCCGCCGCCTTCTTCGTCGCTTCGTTCCGACCGCCGCGGCCGCGCA
Organism: Planctomycetota bacterium; assembly: GCA_021413885.1. Classification (GTDB taxonomy): domain Bacteria; phylum Planctomycetota; class UBA1135; order UBA1135; genus JACRIN01. The sequence continues at coordinate 53,263 of JAIOPM010000004.1, read as the reverse complement.
ACCCGCTCCGCGGGCCTCCGGCGGCCCATGGCTGGGAGAGACGGGGGTCGAGGGTCGGTTGTGCAACACGGTAGTTCATCCCGCGGCGTCGGGAAGCCGATTCGAGTCGCACCCCCATCGAGGAGCCCTCGATCCCCCCGCGACATTCCATGCCGCCGCCCGTGTCCCAGACGCCCATCGCTCCGGCGATGTCGAAGCCCCCGTCGGCGAAGCTCGCTTCGTCGGCGGCCGTTCGACGCACGCGCCTCGCGGTGTCGTGCGCGGTGCTGTTCGGGCTGTCGCTGGTCTCGCCCGTGCGCGCCGTCGCGCGTCCGGCCGAAGGCGAGGCCGCTCAGGTCCACGCGCCGACCGAGTGGGAAGCCAAGGCGCTGCTGCTCTACAAATTCGCGGGCTACGTCGGTTGGCCGAGCGAGTGCTTCGCCGACAAGACGAACGACGCGACGCCGCCGGTCGTCGAGTTGGCGCCGCTGATCGTCGGCGTGCTCGGTCGCGATCCGTTCGGCAGCGACCTCGACCGGACGTTCAAGGACAAGCTCATCAACGGACGCGCGGTCGTCATCAAGCGTTGCTCGACGATCGAGGACGCGGCGAAGTGCCACATGGTCTACGTCACGTCGACGGAGAAAGCCGTTCAGCTCGACGCGATCAAGGGGCTCGCCGACAAGCCCGTGCTGCTGTTCGGCGACGCGACGAAGTTCGCGAAGCGCGGCGGCATCGTCGGCGTCTACCTCGAGAACAAGAAGCTGCGCTTCGCGATCAACAAGAACGTGGCGAAGAAGGCGCGGCTCGAGATCAGCTCGCAGATCCTGAAGCTCGCGGTGGTCGTCGAAACGGAGCCCGACTGATGCTCGGCGTGAAGAGTTCGAACTCTATCCGCGTCAAGCTGACGCGCATGATGATGCTGACGGCCGCCGCCGGCCTGATGCTCGCGATCTCGCTGCTCGCGGCGTACGACTACACGCAGGCGCGTTCGGCGCTGGTGCGCGACCTCGACGTGATGGCGGACATGGTCGGCGTCAACGTGCGCTCGGCGCTCGACTTCGACGACCGCGACTTCCCGGCCGACGTGCTCGAACGCCTCGAAGCGAAGCCGCAGTTGCAGGCCGCGCGGATCTTCAACGCGGCGGGCGAGCAATTCACCGATTGGAAGCGCGGAGATCCGGACTTCACGGTCGCGCTCCCGGTCGTGCCCGGCGAAACGGGGCACGAGTTCACCGCGCAATCGCTGCGGCTCTTCCATCCGGTGCTGAGCGACGGCAAGCGCATCGGCACGGTCTACCTCGAGTCCGACCTGCGCGGCTTGACCGATCGACTGGCGAGCTACGGCATGATCCTGGTGGTTGTGCTCTCGATCGCGCTGCTCGCGACCTACCTCCTGGCGAGCCGCCTCCAGCACACGATCTCGAAGCCGCTACTGGAGCTCGCGGACACCGCGAAACGCATCGCCCGCGACAGCGACTACTCGATGCGCGCCGCGCGGCGCGACGACGACGAGATCGGAGACGTCGTGACCGCGTTCAACGGGATGCTCGATCAGATCCAAGCCCGTGATGGACAACTCGCCGAGCATCGCGAGCACCTCGAGGAGAAGGTCGACAAGCGCACCGCGGAGCTGCGCGAAGTCAACAGTCAACTCGTCGTCTCGATGGACGAAGCGAAGCAAGCGGCGATCGCGAAGTCGCAGTTCCTCGCGAACATGAGCCACGAAATCCGCACGCCGATGAACGGGGTGATCGGGATGACGGGCCTGTTGCTCGACTCCGGACTGAACCACGAGCAACGCGAGCTCGCCGAAACCGTGATGAACTCGGCGGAAGGTCTGCTGACGATCATCAACGACATCCTCGACTTCTCCAAGATCGAGGCGGGGAAGCTCGAGATCGAAGTCGTCGACTTCGACTTGCGCGCGTTGGTCGAGGACTCGGTCGACATGCTCGCGCACCGCGTCGCGGAGAAGAAGTTGGAGATGGCGTGCCTGGTGCACGCGAACGTGCCGCCGCTCCTGCGCGGCGATCCGGGGCGCCTGCGTCAGATCCTGCTCAACCTGCTCTCGAACGCGGTCAAGTTCACCGAGCAGGGCGAAGTGCTGCTCGAGGTCTCGCTCGAGCATGACGCGCGCGACGAAGCGACCGTGCGCTTCTCCGTGAAGGACTCCGGCATCGGCATCCCGCCGGATCGCATGAACCGACTGTTCCAGTCGTTCTCGCAGGTCGATGCGTCGACCACGCGCAAGTACGGCGGCACCGGCCTCGGGCTCGCGATCTCGCGGCAGCTCGTCGAGCTGATGCGCGGCACGATGTCGGTCGAGAGCGAAATGGGCAAGGGCTCGCAGTTCCAGTTCGTGCTGCCGTTCGCCAAACAGCGCAACGTGCAAGCGATCGAAGCGCCGCTGCCGCGCCGCTTCGGCCGTCTCCGCGTGCTGATCGTCGACGACAACGCGACCAACCGCCGCATCCTCCGCGAGCAACTCGCGGCGTGGGGCGCGATGAGCGAGGAAGTCGACTACGGCCCGAAGGCGATCGACGCGCTGCGCGCCGCGAAGGCGCAGAAGCGCACGTTCGACCTCGTGCTGCTCGACTACCAGATGCCCGACATGGACGGCGAGATGGTCGCGAAGGCGATCAACTCCGACCCCGACATCGGCGGCGTCCCGTTGGTGTTGCTCTCGTCGATGTGGGGCGTCTCCGAGGCGATCAAGCTCAAGAACGCGGGCTTCTCCGCGTGCCTGTCGAAGCCGGTCAAGCAATCGCAGCTCTTCGACTGCATCGCGGTGTTGATGGGCACCGGCCGACCGCAAGAAGTCTTGGCGCGCACCGGCATCCTGACGCGCGAGAAACTCGAGCTGATGGCCGAACGCGAACGTCTGCGCGTCCTGGTCGCCGAGGACAACGTCGTCAACCAGAAGGTGGCGGTCAAGCTCTTGAAGAGGCTCGGCTACCGCTGCGAGATCGCGAACAACGGACGCGAAGCGCTCGAAGCCCTCGAACGCACCGAGTTCCACGTCGTGTTGATGGACTGCCAGATGCCCGAGCTCGACGGCTTCGAGGCGACGAAGCAGATCCGCGCCGGCGAGAAGCAGAGCGGCGCGCACCTTCCCGTCGTGGCGATGACGGCGAACGCGATGCAAGGCGACCGCGAGGCGTGCCTTGCCGCGGGCATGGACGACTACATCTCGAAGCCGGTCAACCCGGACACGCTCGCCCAAGTCCTCGAGCGTTGGACGCGAGCTGCGCGCGAAACGCTGAGTCAGCAGGATCGTCGGCCGAAGCCCGACGCGTGAGAACTCACGACGCGGACAAGTGACCGCGTCGGATCTCGAACGTCACGAACGCGCCCGGCGTTTCTTCGTCGACGTCGAGGCGCTCGACCCGCGCGGCGCGCGGACCGCCCTTCAGCCACGCGAGCATCTCCGCGACGCGAGCTTCGTCGCCTTGGACCCACGCTTCGACCGTGCCGTCGAGACGATTGCGCACCCAACCGACCAGGCCGAGCGTGCGCGCTCGATCGAGCGTGTGATAGCGGAAGCCGACGCCCTGCACGAGTCCGCGGATCCCGACGCGCCGCGCGATCGCGGTCACTGCGCGCCCCGTCCGGCGCCCGGCTTCCACAGCACGTCGAGCTTGCCGCCGTCGTTCGCGGCGCGCGAGTAGACGAACAACAGGTCGGACAGACGATTGAGGTAGCGCACGACCTCGGGGTTGACGCGATCGTGCTCGCCGTCGAGCGTCGCGAGTTCGGTGACCAAACGCTCCGCGCGCCGGCACACCGTGCGCGCCAAGTGCAACCACGCCGCGGCGGGACGCCCGCCCGGCAGCACGAACGAATTGAGCGGCGCGAGCTTGTCGTTGACGTCGTCGATCCAACGCTCCATCCGCGCGGTGTAGTCCGCGGTGATCCGCAGCTTCTCCCCCGCCGCGCCGGGCACGCAGAGATCCGCGCCGACGTCGAAGAGATCGTTCTGGATCGTCTTCAAACGCGCCGCGAGCGGTTCTTCGACGCCGCCGACTAACGCGAGCCCGATCACCGACGACGTCTCGTCGACGGTGCCGTACGACTGGATGCGCAGGTGATGTTTCGGCAGACGCGTTCCGTCGCCGAGCCCGGTCGTGCCGTCGTCGCCGGACTTCGTGTAGATGCGGTTGAGGCGAACCATCGTGGGATTCTAGCGCTCGCTTCCCGGCTCGCGCTTCTTCCGATTGCGCTCGAGGGCGCCGTCGCGACGTTCGCCCTTCTGATTCGGCTGGAGGTCGAAGTCGGAGGGCTCGAGGTCGCTGCCGAGCGCGCGCATCAGCTTGTGCCACGCACGCGCGTCACGGCTCTCGAGCGGCGCGCGGGAGAAGACGCGTTCGATCGACGCTTCGACGTCGCGAACGGTCGCGTCGCCGCGGGCGACTTTGTGCGCGAGCACTGCGATCAGGTGCTGCTTCAAGAAAGCGCGCTCCTCGAACGAGAGCATCCGCGCGCCGCCTTCGTGACGGTACGAACCGCGGCCTTCGAAGAGCGTGTAGAGCACGATGCTCGCCGCGACCGCGAGGTTGAGCGACGTGTGCTCCTCGGCCGTCGGCAAGCGCGACGCGTGTTGGCAGCGATCGAGTTCGTCGTCGGTCAGGCCGTTCCACTCGCTGCCGAAGACGAGCGCGAGACGTTGATCCTCGGCGAGCGCCGTCGGCCTCGTCTCTTCGACCATCTCGCGCCAATCGGCGCGCCAGCGTTCGCCGCGCGGTCGCGCGGTGAAGCCGATCGTCAGGTTGCACTCGGAGAGCGCCTCGTCGAGCGAATCGACGACGCGGATGCGTTCGCGCACGTTCTCGACGCCGTGGGACATCTGATCGAAGTCCGGATGGATCAACATCGACGGGCGCTCGGGGCGCACGAGCCACAGCTCGGCCGGCCCGAAGTTCGCCACGGCGCGCATCACGCCGCCGACGTTGCGCGGACCGGTCGGTCGCACGAGCACGACACGTTTCATCGCTTCGAATCCTCTTCGTGGAGCTTCTTGAACTCGCTCTGCAACTTCAGGAACACCCACACTCCGCCGGCGATCAGCGCGAAGAAACCGACCACGGCGAGGCCGAGCCCATAGATCGCGAAGTCGCGGACCTGCGGCGGCGGCGCGCCTTCGGTGAAGAGTTGCCGCGTCACCGGCCAGCCGTAGCTCACGAGCCACCACACGCCGACGAGGGTGCCGCCGATCCAGAGCGCGACTCGCAGCCGACGCGGAAGCGGCCGCAACACCCACCACGTCTCGTGCACTTGGTCGCTCAATCGAGGTAACGCTCCACGAAGTCGCCCGCGAACAGCACGAGCAACGCGCCGACGAACGAAACGCACCCGAAGAGCGCGGCGCCGACGAAGACGCCGTTCGGATCGGAGGGCTCGGCGTCGGTCGCCGTCGCCGGGGCCGCGCGCTTGTGCGCGATCCACACCGCGACCGCGCCGCCGAAGCTCGCGATCACGAAGAACGCGATCGGGCCGGTGCGCTCGAGCGTCATCGGCCTCTCGCCGCGCGCGAGCGCGACGCTCCACGCAACGCCGGCGAGCGCGAGCAGACCCGCGGTCGCGGGCTTCGCGCTCAAGCCGCCGAACATCGCAACGACCTCGTCAACTTCGAATGCTCGCGACGTCGTCGAGAGGCCTCACGCTCCGCTCCGCACCTGCGCGAGTTGTGCGGGATCCGGGTTGCCGCCGGAGACGATGCAGGCGACGCGCAACTTGTTCTGCGCGTTGCGGCCGGCGTAGAGACGCGCGGGCAGAGCTCGTTCGCGGACGACGGCGAACGCGGCGGAGCCCGCGGGCTCGACCACCCAACCGCCGACGCGCACCAACACCGCTTGCGCCGCGAGGATCTGCGCGTCGGAGAGCGCGACGAGCTCGAGCCCCGTCTCCTTCGCGACCGCGATGTTCAACGCGCCCGAGTACGGCGGACAAAGGCCTTGCACCGCGCTCGAGTTGACCAAGTGGACCGGCTCGCCGCGCGCGACGCCGGCGGCGAGCGTCGCCGAGCCCTCGGGCTCGACGCCGACGATCGCCGGTCGACTCCCGAGCGCCTGACGAATCGCGAGCGCGACTCCCGACGCGAGTCCCCCGCCGCCGACAGGCGTGACGACGACGTCGACCTCGGGCCAGTCTTCGGCGATCTCGAGACCAACCGTGCCGGCGCCTTGGGCGGTGCGCTCGGCGTCGTAAGGATGGACGAGCGTCGCTCCGGCGCGCACGCGTTCGGCGCACAGCTCGTCGCACGCGTTGCGGCTCGGCGCGAGCACGACTTCGGCGCCGAAGTCGCGGCAAGCCTGGATCTTGTTCGGGTAGGCGTCGTGCGGCATCACGATCGTCGCGCGCACGCCGGCGCGAGCGGCGGCCCACGCGAGGGCCTTGCCGTGGTTGCCGGAGCTCAACGTGACGACGCCGGCCTCGCGCTCGGCGTCGGAGAGCTGCGAGATCTGGTTCCACGCGCCGCGCGCCTTGAAAGCGCCGGTTTCCTGCAGGCATTCGAGCTTCAGGCGGAGCTCGACGCGCTCGTCCGCGGCGTCGAACGGCGCGAGCGGCGTGCGCTTGACGACACCCTTCAAACGCGCGGCCGCGTCGCTCACCCGGATGCGTTGGAGGAAGTGCGTCGGAGTCATCGATCTCGGTTCGCTGAAGAAAGGTCGCGAGTCGAGGTACGTCGCGCGCTCGAGACCTGCCTATACTACCGGCCTCGAAAGGAGAACCCGAGACGACGATGGCGCCCTGGACACACCTAGACGGTGAAGGCCTCTACAACGTTGCCAAATGGAGCTGCGGATACTTCCGCATCAACTCCGAAGGCAACGTGGAGGCAGTGGTCGACAGCCAGAACAACGGCCCGATCGGGATCGACCTCCACAAGTTGATCGGTCAGATCCAACGCCGCGGCATCGAGACGCCGCTGCTGTTGCGGTTCGACGGGATCCTGCGTTCGCGCGTGCGCGAGCTCAACCTCGCGTTCAACGCCGCTCGCGCGGAGTTCAACTACCAAGGCCCCTACCGCGGCGTCTATCCGATCAAGGTCAACCAACAGCGGCACGTCGTCGAGTCGCTGCTCGAGGAAGGCCGCAAGCACGGCACCGGCCTCGAGGTCGGATCGAAGCCCGAGCTGCTCGCGGCGGTCGCGCTGCAGGCGGACGGCGGTTCGCTCCTCTTGTGCAACGGCTACAAGGACGAGGAGTACATCGAGACCGCGTTGCTCTCGTCGAAGCTCGGCATCTACCCGATCATCGTCGTCGAGAAGTACAGCGAGCTCGCGACGATCCTCAAGGTCTCCGATCGCCTCGGCATCCGGCCGGCGATCGGCGTGCGCACGAAACTCGGCGGCCGTGGTTCGGGACGCTGGAGCGAATCCGGCGGCGACCGTTCGAAGTTCGGTCTGACGACGCGGCAGATCGTCGAGGTGGTCGAGACGCTCGACAAGCAGAACAAGCTGCAGTGCCTCGAGCTCCTGCACTTCCACGTCGGCAGCCAAGTCACCGACATCCGCGCGATCAAGAACGCGCTGCGCGAAGCGACGCGCACGTTGATCGACCTCACCGAGATGGGTTGCCGGATCAAGTTCCTCGACGTCGGCGGCGGCCTCGGCATCGACTACGACGGCTCGTCGACCAACTTCGAGTCGTCGATGAACTACTCGCTCGCCGAGTACGCGCGCGACGTCGTCTACCACATCTCCGAAGCGTGCCGCGAAGCCGCCATCCCCGAGCCCGCGATCGTCACCGAATCGGGCCGGGCCCTGACCGCCCACCACGCCGTGCTGGTCGCCGAAGTGCTCGGCGTCAGCGACAACGCCGCCGCCGCCAACCCGGTGCCGTTGAACGACGAGGAGGACGACAAGGAGATCCTCAAGAACGCGCAGGCCGTGTGCGACGGCGTCACCGCGAAGAACTACCAGGAGAGCTACCACGACGCGCTGCAACTGCGCGACGAAGCGATGGTGCTCTTCAACGTCGGGCAGATCACGCTGCGCGAACGCGCGCGCGTCGAAGAGTTCTTCTGGCGCACCTGCCAGAAGATCCTCCGCATCGTGCGCGAGCAACCGTACGTCCCCGACGACCTCGCGAACCTCGAACGCGACATGGCGGACACGTACTTCCTGAACTTCTCGGTGTTCCAGTCGCTGCCCGATGCGTGGGCGATCCACCAGTTGTTCCCGGTGCTGCCGCTCCATCGTTTGAACGAGCAACCGACGCGTCACGCGGTGCTCGCCGACATCACGTGCGACTCCGACGGCAAGGTCGATCGCTTCATCGATCTCCGCGACGTCAAGCGCACGCTCGAGCTGCACCCGCTGCGTTCGAACGAGCCCTACTACGTCGGCTTCTTCCTGGTCGGCGCGTACCAAGAGATCCTCGGCGACATGCACAACCTGTTCGGCGATCCGAACATCGTGCACGTCGACATCGACGAGCAAGGTCGTCCGCGTCTGACGCACGTCGTGCGCGGCGATCGCACCGAAGAGGTGCTCTCGTACGTCGAGTACTTCGAGCAGGACGTCCTCACGCGTCTGCGCCGACACATCGAGCGTTCGCTCGAGGAGGGCCGGATGACGATCGAGGAATCCGCGCGCCTGCAACGCGCGTACGAGGCGGGCTTGCAGAGCTACACGTACCTCGCGCGCGAGAAGGACACCGTCGATCCGACGACACCGGGACCGGGGACGACGAACGCCGCTTTGCCCCAGGTCGAGATCACGCCGCAGCCGCAACCGCAGCCCTGATCGCGGTCCGGTCGAGAACGAAGCGGCGGCGCCGAGCTCGAAGCTCGACGCCGCCGCGCTGATTTCTCGCTTCCGACTAGAAGTGGTTCCAGAGGTACTGGTTCGTGACCTCGTGGTGGAACTGGACTTCGCCGGCCTTGACCATCGTGCCCAGCGCCTTCGGGCAACGCTCGGCGGACGCGAGCTTGAGCTCCGCGAACTTCGCGTGGACGTTCTCGCCGAAGAGGTCGAGGGCCCACTTGCTCTGCTTGAAGAGGCGAATGGAGTCGAAGATGTTGTCGGGCAGGAAACGCGTGCGCGCGCGCTTCGCCTCGTCCTTCTCGCCGTTCGGGCCTTCGAAGCCGGTGCGGAAGAGCGTGTACAGCGTCTGGTAGATGTTGGTGTCCGGTCCGACCGAGCGCACTTCGATCCGCGCGCTCTTCTCGTTGCCGAGCGGGATGCGGATCATCGAGCCGCGGTCGATCGGGCTGACCTTGATCTGGTTCGGCGCTTCGAAGTGCGGATCGAGGCGACGGTACGCGTTGACGCTCGGGTTGAGGACGAGGCAGATGTCCGAACCGCTCGCGAGGATGCGATCGATGAACTCCCACGCGAGCTTCGAAACGCCGTCCTGTCCGCCCTTCTCGAAGAAGAGGTTCTTGCCGGCCTTGCCGACCGAGATGTTGGTGTGCGCGCCGCTGCCGTTGATGCCGACGACCGGCTTCGGCAGGAAGGACGCCGTCATGTCCATCTTCGCGGCGACTTGGCGGCAGAGCAGCTTGTAGAGCTGGAACTGATCCGACGCGATCAGCGCTTCCGAGTAGGAGAAGTTCATCTCGAACTGCGACGGCGCGACTTCCGGGTGATCCTTCTCGTTCGCGAAGCCCATCGCGCGCTGCGCTTCCGCCGACGCGTCGATGAACTTGCGCAGCGGATCGCTCGGCAGCGAGTGGTAGTACCCGCCGGTCGAGCAGTATTCGAACTTGCCGGTCTCGTCGAAGTGACGCTCGGCGTCGCGGCCCTTGAAGAGGAAGCCCTCGATCTCGTTCGCCGCGTAGCAGGTGTGGCCGGACTTCGCGTGGAGCTTCGCGAGGTACTGCTTGAGCCGACCGCGCATGTCACCTTCGTACGGCTGACCGTCGCGACCGAGCACTTCGCCGAAGACGAGCACCTTGCCGGTGCCGAAGACGTCCGACGGCAACCAGTAGAACGCGGCCCAGTCGATCGCGAGGCGCAGATCGCTCTCGGCTTGCTGGGAGAAGCCGCGGATCGACGAACCGTCGAAGGTCAGGTTGTCGTAGCTCTTCAGCAGGAACTTCTTGTCGTAGTCGAGCATGTGCATCCGACCTTCGAGGTCGGTGAAGCACACGGTGACCGCCTTGATGCGCTTCTCGGTCTCGAGGTACTTGACGCGCTCCTTGCGCACCTTGTCCGGATCGACGCGGTCGAGACGCTGTTGTTTCGCGGCGAGGTTCATCTCCTCGAGCTGGTCGTACGGGATTTCGAGGAAGTCGCGCAGGGGTACGGTTTCCATGGGGGTCGGATCCGGCTCGGGAGGTCGGGATTTGCCTGGAGAGGGCGTCGGCTAGGCTTGAGGTCTCGTCCTGGAGACTAAAACGCGGCGCATGAAGCCTAAAAGCTGGCGACTTTATGTCAAGCAGGCGGACGCCCCAGCCGGCGCCGCCCTCGCTAAGAGCCTGGTGCGCGGCGCGTTGCGTCCGCGACCGCTCGGCGGCGTTCGCGACGCGTCGTGAGCGCGCCGCGAATTGACCGCGCCGGAGCAGTGCGTCACGATCCGGCCCGCGTGACCGGCCCCGACTCGTTCCGTCGCGTGCTGCGCATGGCGCTGCCCTGGCAAGCGAACGGCTTCGCGGTCGTCGTGCTCGCGGTCGGAGTGCCGGCGCTGCTCTCGTTCGATGTGCTCGCGAAGTGGGTTGCGGGACTGCAAGTTCACTTGATCGCGAGCTGGTTCGGCCTGATCGGCGCGGCGGCGTTCGTCTACGCGACGTGGCTCGTGTCGCGCGCTCAACAGGCAGGGCACGTCTCCTCGTGGCTCGGCGTCGCGGCGTTGCTGTGGAGCGTCGAGTGGTTGCTGCGCGCCGCGGCGGTGCTCGGCTGGTTCGACAGCGCCGGTGGCGATACCGCGCGAGCGGTGCTCGCCGGCGCGGGCGGACTGATGCTCTCGATGGGGATGCTCGCGCTCGTTCCGCCGTCGAACTTCCGTTCGGTGCGCACGCAGTGGCGCTCGACGCGCGTGCTGTTCGGCGTGCAGCTCGGCGTGTTCGTGCTGCTGCCGCTCTTCGGACTGATGCTCGATCGTCCGCTCGCGGATTGGATCGGCGCGCGGGAGAAGCTCTCGAGCTGGGCTCGCTCACTGCTGTGGATCGCGTTCGCGGCGCCGCACGTCTACCTCTTCCTCGCCCTGCGCGGCACGCGCGAGGCCTTCACGCGCCGCGAGTCGATCTCGGACATCCTCCTGCGCTGAATCCGCGGGCCGTCGCTACACTCCCGCTCCAACCGCCATGCAAACCCTCGAGCAGATCCGCGTCCTGAGCGACGAACGTTTCCTGATGATGTACGAGGCGCTCGCCCAAGAGGGCTTCGGCCCGTTGGACGGCGAAGTCGCGAAGCTGCTGAAGTTCCGGCCGCAAGCGATCCGCAAGGTGCCGATGGCGCAACGCGCGCGGAAGGCGAAGGCGTTGTTGCTCGCGCAGAAGAACGCCGAGCTCGCCTACGAATTCCTCGGCACGTACCTGATCAAGGATCACCGCGAGCTCGTGATCGCCTTCCTCGACGCGACCGGCGTCGCGCACGAGAACGGCATGATCGACGACGCGCACGACAACCTGCCCGACGACGAGAAGGTCGCGGCGGCGGTGAAGGAGCTCGACGAAAAGTACGTGAAGGACGACGTCACCACGTACCTCGCGCTCGCGGCCCAACAATGGCCCGAGATCACTTCGATCGAGAAGCTCTGGCGCGCGCGGCTCGCTTGAGCGAACGCGGCTGGCACGCGCGGCAGTAGTGCGTGCCGCGTTGGCCGACGACGGTCCGCACGATCGGCGCGCCGCAGTTCGTGCACGGCAATCCGGCGCGATCGTAGACCTGGAATTCGTCCTGGAAGCCGCCGGGCTTGCCTTCGGGCGTGCGGTAGAAGGTGTCGAAGCTCGAACCTTCGCGCGCGATCGCCGCGGAGAGGATCGCCGAGTGCAGACGCTCGGCGGCGGCGCGATCGAGGCGCGCCGCGTTCGCGAGCGGATGCAGCCTCGCGCGGAAGAGCGACTCGTCGACGTAGATGTTGCCGAGGCCGGCGACGAAGCTCTGGTCGAGCAACAACGGCTTGAGCAAGCGACTGCGCGCGCGCAACGCCGTGTGGAAGCTGTCGACGTCGAAGGCATCGTCGAGCGGCTCGGGCCCGAGTTCCGCGAAGAGCGCATCGAGCTCGCGCACGAACCACATGCGCCCGAACTTGCGCACGTCGATGAAGAAGAGCTCACGCCCGTCGTCGAGCGCGATCCGCACGCGCAGGTGAGGCCCGGCGTCGAAGCTCGGCTTCTCGACGTGTAGGCGTCCGGTCATCCGCAGATGGCAGACGAGGTGCCCCGCCGGCCGACCGCGCCGCTCGAGATCGACGACGACGAACTTCGCGCGCCTCCACACGCGCACGCAACGCGCTCCGCGGAGGCCGGCGAGAAAAGCCTCGGGCTCGCCGGACTCGACGGTCCGCGCCCATCGCACCTCGCCTCCGCGAAAGGCGCGACCGACGAGCTTCGGCCGCAACAACCGCGCGACGGTCTCGACCTCGGGGAGTTCGGGCACGTGGACGACTCGCGGTCCGCCGTCAGACTGCGTGAGTGACGCTCAGGAGTTCGTACAGCTTCGTCTTGAGCGCGGCGTAGGCGGGGCTGCCGAGTTCCCGCGGGTGCGGCATGTCGATCGGCACCACCGCTGCGATCCGACCGGGACGCGGGCTCATCACGACCACGCGATCAGCGAGCTGAACCGACTCATCGACGTCGTGCGTGACGAAGAGGATCGTCATCCGCTCCTTCTGCCACAAGCGCAGGATCTCGGTGCGCATCTGGAAGCGCGTCAGCGAATCGAGAGCGCCCAGGGGCTCGTCCATCAAGATGACATCCGGCGATACTGCGAGAGCGCGCGCGACCGCGACACGCTGGCGCATGCCGCCCGAGAGCTCGCTCGAGTAGGTCTTTTCGAACCCCTCGAGCCCGATCAGTTCCACGTAGCGGTGGATCCGAGCGTCTCGCTCCGCGCGAGGAAGATGGCGGAGTCCGATGGCGATGTTGTCCCAAACCGACGCCCACGGAAACACTCCGTACTCCTGGAAGACGAAGACCCGTCGCGGATCCGGACCGACGACCGGCGCACCATCGATCGTGACGCTCCCGACGGTCGGCTTCTCGAACCCACCGATGATGTTGAGCAACGTCGACTTGCCGCAACCGGACGGACCGAGCAAGCAGACGAATTCGCCCGCGGCGATCGTCAGGTCCACTTGGTCGAGGACCACGAGACCGTCGCCCTTGCGCTCGAAGACCTTGCCGAGTCCACGAACCACTACCTTGGAGTCGTTCTGCGTTGCGTCGCCCATGTTCAGACTTTGGAGAAGCCCCAACGCACCTCGTCGAGACGCTGCAACTGGCGAATGGCGTAGTCCAAGAAGACACCGAGCGCGCCGAGGCACACCATCGCGCCGCAAACTCGCGCGTAGTTGTTGCCGTTGCGCGCGTCGGTGATCACGTAGCCGAGGCCGGACTGCACCGCGATCATCTCGGCCGCGACGATGACCATCCACGCGATGCCGAGTGCGAGGCGGAGCGCGGTGATGATCTGCGGGAGCGAGGCCGGGAAGATGACGTAGCGAAGGAGCTCGAACCGCCGGAGTCCGAAGTTGCGCGCGGAGCGCACGTAGACGGACGGGATCGTGTGAACGGCGGTGAACGAGCCCGTCACGATCGGGAACAACGAAGCGAGGAAGATCAGGAAGATCGCCGACGCGTCCTCGACGCCGAACCAGAGGATCGCGATCGGGATCCACGCGATCGGCGAGATCGGACGTAGACCCTGGACCAGGGGATTGAGTGCTCGGAAGGTCCGGGCGCCCCAGCCCATCGTGAGACCGACCGGGATCCCGATCAGCACTGCGAGTCCGAACCCGATGGCGACGCGGTACATGCTCGCGACGGTGTAGCGCAGCAACGTGCCGTCCGTGACCATGCGTCCGAGTTCGACCACGGTCTGCCACGGCGTCGGGAACACCTCGAGCAGTCGTATCGTGCCGTCCGGGGAGCGCAGCTCGTACTTCTTGAGATCGCATCCGAACTGCCACGCAGAGACGAAGATCGCCAGGGCTGCGAGCGGAAGGATCAGGCGCTGCGCGACCTCACGGAATCGACGGGAGCCATAGATGATCACGGTCGCGACCGCGACGGTGATGAACGGCCAAAGGCTGTATTTCACTTCTTGCCGAGACTAGCGAGTTCCGCCTCGGTCGGCATCGGCAGGTCTTGGAACGGCATCTTCACCGTCACGAGATCCGGTGCGAAGCTGACGTCGCAGTACTCCTCGAACTCCATGTGCTTCGGAATGACCCCGGTCTCGACCGCGAGGTTCATGATCTCCTCGAACGTGTCCTTCGGCGGCTTCAAGGCGGTGTACGAGACACGGTCCAACGGCTTGGTCAGCACGAATTCGAGCAGCGCCGGATCCTGGTTGTAGAACATCTTGCCGACGACGACCGCCGCTTGCTTGCGGTGCGCGGCGCCGTCGTTCTTGTCCTCGTCCAGCCACTTACCCGACGCAGCGATTCCGTTGACGAGCTCCTGAACCAGCTGCGGCCGATCGTTGATCACCTCCTGGCGCACGACCAGCACGCACGAGATGAAATTGGGCCACAGGTCCTTCATGAAGTAGAGCACGCGACCGTAGCCCGCGATCTCCGCCTTCGCACAGTGAGGCTCGCCGACGATGTACGCATCGACCGCCTTGGCGGCCAACGCACCCGGATGATCCGGAGGCGGCGTCTCGATCAACTGGATGTCGTCGGGGGCCATCCCGTTCTGCTTCATCATGCGCCGCATCAACAGGTTCTGGTTCGAGAACCGACTGGGGATCGCGACCTTCTTGCCCTTCAAGTCGGTGAACGTCTTGATCTCGCTGTCGGTCGCGACGACGAGCGCACTGCCGTCGCGATGTCCTAGGTAGACGATCTTCACCGGCACGCCGTCGGCTGCGAGCTTCATCGCGAGCGGCGCGATCATGAAGGTCGCATCGATCTTGCGCGCGATCAGCGCCTCCTTCATCGACGCGAAGTCGCCGAAGCGCTGGGGCGCGAACACGGTGCCCGCGCCGGAATGTTGCGTCACCCAGCTAGTCACGGGACACGTGAGGTGACACGTCACCGGCAGGAAGCCGACGGTGAACTGCTCGCGCACGGCGGTCGGCTTGCCGGCCTCGTCGCTGGGCACGGTGTTGGGCACCGAGTCGATGACCGAACTTCGCGGTCCGTTGAGGAAGTGGTTGGCGGCCCACAACCCCGCGATCAACAGGACAAAGAAGATCAGTGCCTTCAGCTTCATGGACTCGCCTGGGTCGAGAGGAGACGGGATGGGTGCGCGGCCTGCGGCGGCGCGCGCCAAGGACCGCGAACCAGGTTATGCGGAGTCTTCGGCCGCTGTCGCTGTAGGACGTTCGAGACTCGCGGCCAGCCCGAACGGACCGTCGCGGCAGCGGTCCGTCCCGGGCGCGGAGGCCGGCGGCGCTGTGCCGTTCTAACTCGTGCTCTAGTAGTCGCTTATGAGCTGCGGAGCGGATGCCGCACGGGCGGATGTCCGGCACCGCGGTGTCCAGCGGCGATCAGGTCATAGCGCCTACGAGTCGCGCTGCTCGAAAACCTCGAGCCGAGGATTGACGGGGCCGCGCAACACTGTACTATCTGTCCTAGTACAGTTGAGTCAATCGAGATGCTCTTCCGCGTCGACCCCTCCAGCTCCGAGCCGATTTTCGAACAGATCGTCTTCCGCGTGAAGCACGCGGTCGCAGGCGGCTCGTTGAAGAGCGGCGATCGCCTGCCTTCGGTGCGCGAGCTCGCGAAGGACCTCGCGATCAACCCGAACACCGTCGCGCGCGCCTACGAGTCGCTCGAGTCCGACGGCGTGATCGTGCGGCGCCACGGCTCCGGTTGCTTCGTCAGCGAACGCGGCAACGCGCTCTCGAACAGCGAGCGCAAGCGTCGACTCGACGACCTCGTCCAACGGCTCGTCACCGAAGGCTTCCACCTCGGCTTCGGCGCGCGCGAGCTGCGCGACGCGTTGTCCGAACGACTGTCCTCGGCGCCCTTGCCGACCAAGAGAGAACCATGAACGCCCCCATTCGCTTCGACGACGTGCATCGCCGGTTCGGTTCGCGCGCGGTCCTTTGCGGTCTTTCGCTCGAGGTGCGTCCCGGCGAGGTCTACGCGCTGCTCGGCCGCAACGGAGCGGGCAAGACGACGGCGATGCGCATCTTGCTCGGCTTCCTCGCGCCGATGCAGGGTTCGAGCGCGTTGCTCGGCGTCGACAGCCGCGTGTTGAGCGCGCAAGTGCGCGAACGCGTCGGACTCGTGTCGGAGGGACACGCGCTCTACGGTTGGATGACCGTCGCCGACGTCCTCGAATTCGAGGCCGGCACGCGCGAGCGGTTCGACCTCGCCCACGCGCGCACGCTGCGCGAACGCCTCGGCCTCGACCCGCGCGCGAAAGTCGCGAAGCTCTCGCGCGGACAGCGCGCGCAACTGTCGTTGCTCGCCGCGACGTGCGGCCGTCCCGACGTCTTGGTACTCGACGATCCCGCGATGGGCCTCGACCCCGTGGTGCGCCGCGACTTGCTCGGCGTGATGATCGACCTGCTGTCGGACACCGGCGCGAGCGTCCTGTTCTCGACGCACATCCTGAGCGACGTCGAGCGCATCGCCGACCGCGTCGGGATCCTGCACGACGGACGCTTGATCGTCGACGCATCGCTCGAGGACCTCAAACGCCGGGTCACGACGTGCTTCGTGCGCGGCGGCGACCGCGCGGAGCTCGAGCGAACGATCCCGCGCTGCTTGCGCGCGCGGAAGACGGCGGCGGGGCACGAGCTCTTCCTGCTCGACATCGCCGACGACACGCGCCGCGCGCTCGCCGCGGCCGGCGGAAGCGATGCGCTCGGCGTCGCGCCGTCGCTCGAGGACTTGTTCGTCGAGCTCACCGCCGATGCGGCCCCCACGATCGCGCACGAACACGAGGTAGCTCGATGAACGCTCTCTTCCGCAAAGAATGGCGCCAGATCGCGTCGCCGGTCTGGACGTTGGCCGCGGCATCGGCGCTCGGCGTTTCGTTCTTCGGGAGCGAGATGATCCCGCTCGGCGAGCCGTCGATGGGCGGCGTCGAAGCGTGGCCCGTGATCTTCACGGCATTCGCGTTCGTCGGCGCCGCGATCGGGTTCCTCCAGTTCCAGCTCGAGCGCGCGCAAGCGACCGAGTCGTATCTCGTGCACCGCAGCGGCGGGTACGTGGCCGCGTTCCGCGCGAAGTGCTTCGCGGCGTGGGCCGCGTTGCCGGTGCTCCTCGCCGTCGGGCTCGCGACGTTCGTCGCGCGCACGTGGCTGCTCGATCCGAACGCGGCGATCGCGCGGTGGGACGTGTTGATCGACGTGTTCTGGCTCTCGCTCGGCTACGTCCCCGCGCACGCGCTCGCGGTGCTCGCCTCGCAACTGCGCGCGAACGTCGGCGTGCGCATCACGTGCGCGCTGTACGCAACCGGCGGAACGATCGCGTGCGCGGGCGTCGCGTCGCAAGCGCTCTTCGGCGCCGGAAGCAGCTCGACGTCGCTCTATCTCGCGGTGCTCGCCGCGCTGACCGCCGTCGGACTGACGCTCGCGCGGCGCATGTTCGCGGCGGGCGACGACGGCGACTTGCCGTTCGCACCGAGCCTGCACTTCGCGACCGTACTCATCGCGCTCGCCCTCAGCGTGCCGATCGGCGAAGCGCTGCTCTTCTCGTACCAACGCGGACTGGTGACGGCGCTCGAAACGCAACGTCCGTGGATCCTCGCGGACCAAGAACGCAACGTCTTCCCCGCGCGCGAGACGAACGCCGGTTGGCGACGCGTCGACGTCGAGAGCGGCGAACCGATCGGCGCTCCGCTCGAAGGTTGGAAGCGCTTCGACACCGCGGCCGATGCGCGCTACTGGACGCTCTACGCCCACTCCGTGACGCCGCTCGAGTGGAACGCGCCGTCCGGCGACCCGTCCAAGCTGCGCGTGTGGACGTCGCCGTTCCTCTTCTCGGGTTCGTGGCAACACGTCGTGCTCGGCGAGAACGCCGGCGCGAAGTGGGGCGTGTGGTTCGGCAGCAAGCGACGCGAGCTCCTCGCCTACCGTCGCGGCGACGACGCGCCCGTGCAACGCTTCGATCTGCAGCGGCCGGACCACCACGGTTTCTCCGATCGCACCGTGATCGTCTACGGCGGCGGAGACAACAGCTCGACCGGCGCGTTGGTCGACCTCGGCGACCAAACGGCGTGGCGTGTCGACTTGGAAGGCGAGCCGAAGCTCGTGCCGCTCTCGCTCCCCGACGGCGATCGCATCGTCGGCGTCGAGCAACTCCAAGGGAACTTCCGCGCACGCTTCGGACTGTGGGAGCCGTTCGGTTACAGCGACCGTCTCGCCGTCGTCGGCGAACGCGGGCTCTACATCCACGTCGCCCAACAATTCCTCGCGTGGAAGAGCGACCAGTGGTTCGTCGAGCCCTCGAAGTTCGCCGAGCGCGCCGAATACCTCGTGCGCCGCGTCGACGGCGATCGCGTGTCGCCGGTGATCGCGGTACTCGATCCGTCGAGCGGTCGCGAGCTCCTCAGCTACGACTACGCGCCGCGCAGGCCGCTCGAGCGCGCGCTCGCCGCCGGCACGCGCATCCTCGGCCTCGCGCACGCGCCGCTCGCGACCGCCGCGGGCTTGATGAGCGACGACGGCGTCGTGCGCGACGCGCGCACGGAACTCGCGCTCTTCGGAACGCGGCCCATCTGGTACGTGCACTTCGCGTTCGCGCTCTTCCTCGCGTTCGACGTGCGCCGCCGACTCGGCGACGCGCCGAGCGAACGCGTCGCGCGCGCGCTGTGGATCGCGGCGACGTTGCTCTTCGGCTTCCTCGCGTGGGTCGCGTGCCGCGCGCTCGAACCGCGTCGACCGCGCACGCTCGCGAGCGCGAAACCCGCGCCGCTCGGCGCGCCGTTGATCGTCACCGCCTGAGCCGATTCAACGTGACACGTTGCGCGCCACGTCTTCGCGCGGGCTGCGAATGCGCGGCCAGAGGCTGACGACGAAGACGATCACGCCGAGCGTCTCGAGCGACGACGCGCCGAACACCAACGCGCCCCACGCGCGGTTCGTCGAGTACTCGCGCACGATCTCTCCGGTGGTGCGCCCGAGCACGCCGAGCACCAACATCCAGTACACGAATTCGAAGCGCCCGGGCTTCCAACGCACGTCGCCCTCGGCCGGCTTCGGAAACATCCACAGCGCGACGCCGAGGATCAGCATCAAGAGGAACCCGACCAGGATCAGGTGCGCGTGGGCGGGAACGTAGCCCTGACGGAGCACGCCCCAGCCCATGTACTCGGCGGCAGAAACGTGCAAACCCGTCAACAAGCCGAAGACGAGGAAGCAGAAGGACGTCTTGAGATAACGGCGGACGAGCGGCGGCATCGCGTGCTTCTCCCGGAGTTGGAGGCGCGACGAGCCTGGGGATTCCGAGCCCCGCCTTCAATTCGGCGCCGCGTTTTCCTCCAATGCGTCGAGGAAGGCGGGTGAATGGCAGCAGTCGACGTCCGCTCGATGGTGATCGTGGGCGGCGGGCTCAACGGGCTCGCGACGCTGTTCCATGGCTTGCGCCTCGGTGCGACGCGGCCGCTGTTGCTCGAGCGCTTCCAAGTCGGCCACGATCGCGCGAGTTCCCACGGTCCGTCGCGCATCGCGCGCTCGACGTACCCGCACGTCGGCTACGTGCGCCTGATGCGCGCGACGTTCGCCGAGGAATGGCCGCGGCTCGAACGCGCCGCCGAGGAGCCGTTGCTCTTCCGGAGCTCCGGCGTCTTCTTCGGTCCGCCGAACGGACCGATCGATGCGTACGCGAAAGCCGTCGCCGACGCGGGCGTCGAAGTCGATCGCCTCGATCTGCGCACGGCGCGAGCGATGTTCCCGATGCTGCGCTTCGGCGAGTGCGACTTCGCGCTCCACGATCGCACCGCGGCGTTGATCGCGTCGGCTCGCGTGCTGCGCGCGCTCGAGCGCGTGTCGCGCGCCGGCGGCGCCGAGATCCAGAGCGGCACGCGCGTGCTCGCGATCGATCCGACGCACGATCCCATTCGCATCGAGACCGACCGCGGCGAGATTTTCGCCGAGCGCGTCGTCGTCACCGCCGGTCCGTGGATGAGCGAGCTCGCGCCCGCTCTCGCGCCCCGCCTCTTCGTCGCGCGACAGAACCTCGCGTACTTCGAACTAGAAGGCTCGCGCGAAGAGTTTCGCGTCGGTCGCTTCCCGGTCTTCGCGCGCATCGGCGCGGGCGAGAACGATTTCTACTACGGCCTGCCCGAGTTCGATCATCCGGGCGTCAAGGTCGCGCGCCATGTCACCACCGCACGCGACGACGATCCCGAAACGCCGTCGGGCACGTTCGACGAGGACGCGCTCGAGGACCTGCGCGCGTTCGCGATCCGCGAGTTCGTGCCCGCGGTGCGCGGCCTCGCCGGCGCCGACACCTGCATGTACACCTGCACGGCGACCGAGGACTTCGTGCTCGCGCCGCACCCCGCGAACCCGCGTTTGGTGTTCGGGTCGGCGTGTTCCGGCCACGCCTTCAAGTTCGGGCCGATGATCGGGCGAATCCTCGCGGAGCTCGCGCTCTGGGGCGATTGCCGCCTCCCGGAGTACCAGGCCCTGCGCACCGAGTTCTCGTGGGTCGGCCCGCCGAGCCCGGCCGATTGCGCGTTCCAGCCGCGAGGCGTAGTTTGAGTCGCGTCTCGCAAGCCGAATGAGGTCACCGATGAAGCTGAAGCCCGCCGCGATCGTTCCGGTCCTGCTCGCCGTCGGCGTGTTCGCCCTGGCGTCGTTCCGGCCGCAGTCGGTGCTTCCGTCGGATGCAATCGGACTCGATGACGATCCGCCGCCGCCGGAGTGCCCGTTGTGCGGCGGCGATCCGGCGCTGCACGCGAAACGTCTCGCCGACCTGGCGACGCTGCGCTTCGAGATCCTCTTCGACGAGCAGATCGCGCTGCGCTAGCGCCGCGACCAGCCTTCGCGTTCGAGCAGCGTCCGCACACGCGCGCGAACCTCGTCGCGGATCCGTCGAGCGGCTTCGAGCCCAGCGCCTTTCGGATCCTGCAGCGGCCAGTCGTCGCGCCGCGGGCCGGGCACGTTCGGACACGCTTCGCCGCAGCCCATCGTGATCAGCAGTTCGGCGTCGCGCGCGAGTTCCGGCGTCAACTTGCGCGGTCGCTTCGCGCCGAGCTCGAGACCGACCTCGCGCATCACCGTGACGACTTCGGGATGCACATGGTCGCCCGGCTCGGTGCCGGCCGAGATCGCGCGCGCGAGCGTCGGCTCCGCGAGCTCTTCGAAGAACGCCGCGGCCATCTGCGAACGACCGGCGTTGTGAATGCACGCGAAGAGGATCGTCTTCATGGTGTCGAAGTGCGCGTGGCGCGGAGCAGGAGACTCGCCGCGCCCCAACCGAGACATTGCGCGACGACGAAGCCCGGCACGGACGACGGCGCGATGCCCGCGAACGAATCGGTCGTCGCGCGCGCGAGCGTGACGGTCGGGTTGGCGAACGAAGTCGACGACGTGAACCAGTAGGCGGCCGAGATGTACGCGGCGACCACGAGCGCAGTGCGCGACGGCGTGTGCCGCGACGAGAGTTCGATCGCCGCGATCAGTCCGAAGGTCGCGACGAATTCGCCGAGCCATCGGCCCGAACCGTCGCGCAACTTGGTCGAGGCTTCGAAGACGGCCGCGCCGAACATCGCGTTCGCGCACGCGACACCGAGCAACGCGCCCGCGAGCTGCGCGACGATGTAGACGGCTCCGTCCCGCGCCGCGAGCGCGCGCCGCAACGTCGCGCCGAGCGTCACCAACGGATGGAAGTGCGCGCCCGAGATCGGAGCGAGCGTCGTGATCAACACGAACAGCGCCGCGCCGGTCGCGGCCGTGTTCGCGAGCAACGCGACCGCGGCGTTCCCGGCGGACAGACGCTCGCCCATGATCCCGGAACCGACGACCGCGGCGAGCAGGAAGGCGCTGCCCAACGCTTCCGCCGTCGCGCGCGCGCCGAGCGAGTGAGCGTTCACGCCGGCTTGGTCGCGCGGACGAACGCGCTCATCACCGCGCCGTCGAGGGAATCGACGCAACACCGGAAGTCCGCCCCGCGGATGCCGGCGTCGGCGACCATGCGCTTCGCGTCGTCGCGGCCGAAGACGCGCGTCGGTTCGATCGCGACGTCGACGAAACCGGCGGCGCCGAGCTTCGCGATGTAGTCGTGCTCGACGAGCGCGCCGGCGACGCAGCCGGTGAAGAGCTCCATCGAGCGCTTCGCCTCGATCCCGAGTTCGCGCCGCAGCACGACGTCGGACACCGCGAAACGTCCGCCGGGCTTCAACACGCGGAACGCCTCGCGCAGCACGCGGTCCTTGTCGCCGGAGAGGTTGATCACACAGTTGGAGACGATCACGTCGACGCTCGCGTCGGGGAGCGGCACGTTCTCGATCTCGCCGCGCAGGAACTCGACGTTGGCGAGGCCGGACTCGCGCTGGTTCTTGCGAGCGACCTCGAGCATCTCGGGCGTCATGTCGAGGCCGTACGCCTTGCCGGTCGGTCCGACGCGCCGCGCGGAGAGCAACACGTCGATCCCGCCGCCGGAGCCGAGGTCGAGCACGACTTCGCCCGGCCGCAGTTCCGCGAGCGCGGTCGGATTGCCGCAACCGAACGACGCGGCGAGCGCATCGCCCGGCAGCTCGCGCGCCTCGTCGGCGCCGTAGAGATCGGTGGTGATCGGATCGCACGAACTCGATCCGGAGCTCTTCGACCCGCAGCAGGAAGTCGAACCTCCGGCGAGCTTCGCTTGGACCGCCTCGCCGTAGCGTTGGCGAACGATGCGCTTCAACTCTTCGTGGTCGGTGGAGCTCATAGATCGATCTTTCTCGATGTTATGGACACGAAAGCGTCAACCGGTGAGCAGCGCACGCAGCTCGCCGAGCCGGTCGAGGGCTCCGCGTTCGAGGGAGTAGTAGTTCCAGGTGCCGCGACGCGCGGCACGGATCAGGCCCGCTTCGCGCAGGACCCGCAGGTGGTGGGAGATCGTCGGTTGCGAAAGATCGAAATGGGCCTCGATCTCGCACGCGCAGAGCTCCCCCGCCCTTTCGGCGAGCATGCCGAGCACCTCCAAGCGCGTCTCGTCGGCGAGCGCCTTGCAGAGCTGCACGTACGGCCGCGTGGCGCGTCCGCCGGCGCGCCCCGTCGGGGCGCAGCACTCGGCGTCGGCGGTCTTCGTGCGTGCCATGGGTTCCGATGCTAGCCCATCCATCGAGATTGGTCAATCTATGAACCGAACCGGAGCCGCGGCGCTCCTGCCGCACGGATTCGCCGCTCACAACAAAACGATTACGCTCGTACCCGTCGCGTCGTCGATGCCTAAGCGCGTCGCGACCCACGCGTGAGCCCCCGACGCAAGCACACCGTCTCCTGGATCGCCCTCGCGGCGGCCTTGCTCGCCGGCGTCGGCGCGCTCGGCGCGCGACTGTTCACGCCGCGCGCACCGACGACGGCGGCGCGAGCGAACGGCGACGCCGCTCCGACGCGAAGCGCGAGAACCGAGCCTCTCGCGCTACCGATCGATCCCGGATCGCCCGACACGTCGCGCTCCGACATCGAGCGCGCGTCCGCGACCGGCCCGGAGCACGAGTTCGTCTTCACCTTCGTCGGCGGACGGCCGGTGATCGGCGCGACGGTCGCCGCGTTCGGCACGGCTCGCCTGCTCGACCGCGACGTCACCGACGCGAACGGACACGTGCACCTCGCGTGCGGCGAACGGAGCACGCGCTTGCTGATCGCCGGCCCGAACCTCGCGCCGGATTTTCGCGCCGTCGAGCTCGCGTCCGCGCCGACGCGCGTCGAGCTCCCCGGCGGAGTCCTCGCGGGCGTGTTGCGGCCGCTCGACGCGCGCCTCGATCGCATCGTCAGCCTCGAGCTCGCGAGCGACCGTCCGTGGTTCGTCGACGACGGACTGCCCGACGCGGTGCGCTCGGCGGTGCAAGCCGAATGGCTCGATCCGATCCATCGCACGTTACAAGCCGACGCCGGCGGTCGCTTTCGGTTCGAAGGCCTCTCCGAACCGTGGAGCGGCACGTTGCGCGTCGGCCCCGAATGCACGTTGGTCGCCGCCGATCCGCCGGCGGAAGCGCGTCCGAAGAACCGCGTGCGCATCGGCGAAGCGCGCGCGGATCTCGGGCTCGACGTTTTCCAACGACCGCGTTTGACCGGGCGCGTCGTCGATCGCGCCGGCGGTCGCGGGATCGGCGGACTTTCGGTCGCGTTGATGCCGAGGTACGCGGTGACCGGTGGCTCGCCGCTGGCTGAATCGGACGTTCCGTACCTACCGACGCGCACCGCCGCGGACGGTTCGTTCGCGATCTGGTTGCCGGAAGCGATGCGCGCGGACGGAGCGTCGAAGCCGAGTTGGCCCGACCTCGCAGCGGTTTCGGTGCGGTTGCGCGAGCCCGGGCGCACCGGACATCAGGAGACGATCCGGCTCGCCGCGGAGATGCGCTCGAGCTTCGACCTCGGCGAGTTCGCCTTCTCCGACGAAGTGCTCGAGGGAGTTCGCTTCGAGGTTCGCGCGCGCGCCGGCGCTCCGATCCGCGGCGCGACCGTGACCTACGGCGGGCACCACGCCGACACCGACGAACGCGGGCGCGTCGAGCTCGAACGGCCGCTGTACGGAACGCCGGCAGCGAACGTCGCCGCGCTCGGTTTCCGCGCCGCGCGCGTCGACGTGCCGAAGGCGAGTTCGGAGCCGATCGTCGTCGAACTCGCGCCGACCAATCGCCTGCACTTGCGCTTGCGCCAAATCGACGGAACTCCGGCGAGCGGCCTGCGGATCGCGCTCGATCGCGCGGCGGTCTTCGCGGCGGCCGTCGACGACACCGCGTTTGCCGCAAACGTCGGACTCGGCGTGGTCGAGGCGCGACCGGAAGCGAACGGCGACCGCGTCGTCGCGGATCGCGCGGGCGAGCTCGTCCTGTGCGAAGTCAACGCGAACGTGCCGATCGAACTCGTCGCGGTCAGCGCGTTCGAGGACGAGCTCGAGCGTTTCCACGTCAGGCTCGGGCCCGAAGAACGCGCGACCTTCGACCTCGCGCTGACGCGTCCGACGTCGACGCTCCATTGCGTTGTCACCGACGGAGCGCAGCGGCCGCTGCACGACGCGACGCTCTACCTCGAACGCGGCGACAGCGTCGTCACGCTGCAGTCCGGCGCCGACGGGACCGTGGAAGTTCCCTACGCAACGCCAGGCTCGGTGACGTTCTCGATCCAGAAGAGCGGCTTCGCGCCGAGCTTCGACGTCGAGCGCACGGTAGGCGTCGGCGACGCGCACTTCCACTTCACGTTGCTCGCGTCGCGCGCACTGCAAGTTCGCGCCGAGGATCGCAGCGGCCGCGGCGTGCCGCTCGACGCGTTGCGCATCGCGTGGGACACGGCGCCCGAGGTCTTGTTGCAACGCCTTCCGGCCTCCGGCTACGCGACCGACGTCGCGCCGCGCGAACCGGCGCGCGTCGAGGTCCAAGTCGCGGGCGCGACGTACGCGCGAGCGCTCGGCGCGGACGAGAGCGAGCTCGTCGTCCCCGTCCCCGACCATGGACGCGCCGAATTCCAGATCACGTTCGCGTCGAACGAGAGCCGCGACGCGTGGACGCAGCGCGGCACGCCGCTCTCGGTCGCGGTGCGCGATGTCGACGGCAACCTCGCGCCGCAACGCGCGTACTTCCCGTTCGGCAGCACCGCCGCGAGCCTCGAACGTCTGCTGCCCGGCGACTACCAAGCGTGCTTCGAGTGCAGCGACGCCGACGCGACGCGCGTGCCGGTGCGCTTCCGCGTCGTCGCGGAGCAGACGACGAACATCGCTCTGACTCCGTGAACGCGACGACGGCGAGTGCGGGAGCTCGCGCTCGGTCCTAGACTGTCGAGCGATGACCGACAGAGCGCGAATCGGACCGTGGGTGCTCGTGATGCTCGTGTTGGGCATCGCAGCCGCGGCCTGGTGGACGTTGCGTTCGGAACCCACGCGGCCGATGGAAGTCGCGGGAACGTCGCGCGAGCTCGCGACGACGCCGAAGCGGCGCGAAGAGCCTCCGCCGAAGTTGGTGGTCGACGCGCGGCCGTCGGGCGAGGACGAGCGCACGAAGATCGTGCCCGCGGGCTCCGAGATGCTCGACGCGCCGCCTCCGCCGCCGCTCGAGCTCGAACTCCACGCGCCGGACGGAACACCGCTCGCCGGCGCAGAGGTGCGCGCGTTCGACGACTCCGGTCTCGTCGACAACGCGGAGAGCGACGACGCCGGAGTCGCGAAGCTCCGCGCGGGCAAGGGCGCGGGACGTGTGCTCGTCCGCGGCGCGGATTTCGTCCCGTGGATCGCCGACGCCGATCTGACCGCGGGCAGGCGGCGTCTCGACGAGCCCGCGCGCGACATCCTGCGCGGCAAGGCGCGCGTCGACGGCGCCGAGCCGAACGTCGAGCTCGAGTTCGAGCTCGTCTCCGAACGCACGCTCTTCGACACCGCGTCGTTCGCGCCAAACGTGCGCACGTTCCTCGGGCTCGACGGTTACGACGCGACGCGCTTGCAGGCGAAGTGCGATGTGCACGGCGACTTCGTGTTCCGCGGCCTGACCGATCCGTTCAGCGGTCGCATCGACGTGCCGCGCGCGTACGTGGTGTCCGCGGTCGTCGGGCCGGGTGCGATCCTCGAACGCCGCGCGGTGCGGCTGACGCAGCTCGCGTCCGAAATCGCGGTCGACCTGCTCGCGCTGCCGGCGGTGACCGGACGCATCGTCGAGTCGAACGGCACCGCGGTCGCCGAGGCGCGGCTCTCGGGGTGGTTGGCCTACGCGAATCCCGATCGCTCGCGCAGCCGCACGGTCTCCGACTTCAACGGCGAGGCGATCAGCGACGGCGAGGGTCGGTTCCGGATGTTGCTCGATCTGCCGAAAGGCTTCGGCCCGGGGAAGCTCGCGAGCGCCGCGGATCTGCCGCCCACCGAGCGCGTCGGACTGACGATCGATCGCGGCGAGAACGCGGCGTCGGTCGACATCGAGATTCAAGCGGCGACGATGGTTTCGCGTTGGGACGTCGGCGACGTCGTGCTCGCGCCGGCGCGCGGCTTCTCGGTGGTCATCCACGATCCGGCGGGCAAGCCGATCGAAGGCGCGATCGTGCTCGCGGGCGAAGCGCGCGCGAAGAGCGACGCCGAAGGACGCGCGACGATCGTCCACGTCTCGGAAGCGGACACGGCTTCGGTCGGCAAGCTCGGTTTCCATCCGCAAGACGTTCCGATCGGCGGCGAGGCTCCGACCGAAGTCGTGTTGCAACCGACCAACGTGTGGACGCTCGCGTTCGTCGACGCGACCGGCGCGCCGATCCCGCGCCGCAGGTTCGTGTTGACGCGGTCCGACGTGCTCTTCCTCGGCGACGATCCGACGCGGCCGTCGCGCACGCACGTCGAGAGCGGCGGCACCAACAGCGAGAGCAGTTTCAAGTTGCGCGACAGCGGCGGCGTCGTGACGCGCTTCCGTTGCGACAACAAGGGACGCGCGGTGCTCAGCGATCTCGCGAGCCCGTTCCTGTTGCGCATCGTCGACGGGCTCGGACGCACGCTCGAGGAACGCAAGATCACGCTCGGTACGACCGAAGTGCGCGAGGAGGCGGTGAAGCTCGACTCCCCCGGCGGCGCGTTCGCGGGCCGCGTCGTCGACGAACTGGGTGCGTCGCTCGCCGGCGCGAAAGTGCGCCTCAACCTGCGCTCGCTGCGCACCAGCGAATCCGAACTGACCGACGCCGCCGGCGAATTCCGTTTCGAAGGCCTGGCGCCGGGTAAGGTCGCGCTGCAGGTCGACCGCGACGGCTTCTCGCCGATCGAGATCGCCGACTACGAGCTGGTGCTCGACGCCGAGCCCGCCGAGTTCCGCCTGCACGCGGCGCACGAGCTCCTACTCGAAGTCGTCGACGATCTCGGCACCGAGGTGCCCACCGACGAGTGCAAGGTCCGCGCGCCGCAGAATCCCGAGCTCTCGGTGCGCCGCCGCAAGCCGAACACGTTCCAGCTTCGCGATCTGCCCGGCGAGTCCGTCACCGCGACGTTGACGATCGGCGGTCGAGCCTATGAACGCGAGGTCGATCCGCTCGCCGGCGACCTGCGCGTCGTCGTGCCGCGGCAAGGTCGCTTGATCGTCGTGGTCGCGCACCAAGGCGAGCCGCCGCCGGGCGGCGAGTATCGAGCGCGCGTCCGTTCGAAGGATCCGTCGGAGAGCGTTTCCGTGAGCGCGCAGATCCAGCCGAAGCGCTCGCCGCCGACGGCGTTCTTCGACGCGCTGTTGCCGGGCGCGTACGTCGTCGAAGTCGAGTGGCGCGAGCACTCCGACCGCGACGGACATTCGGCGCGAGCGATCGGCTCGCCGATCGAAGTCGTCGTCACCACCGACGCCAACGCGCGCGCGGAGTTCCGCGACTGAGCTCACCGGCTCAGACGAAGATCTCGCAGTCCTTGCCCTTCGCCTCGACCTTGTAGGTCTTCGCGGCCTTGCAGCCGATGTCGATCGACTCGCCGGTCTTCGGGTCGAACTTGTAGCTGTGCAACGGGCACACGTAGTACTTGCCGTCGACCAACGGACCTTCGTTGATCCGTCCGCCTTCGTGCGGGCAGATTCGATCGACCGCGTAGAGCTTGCCCTCGAGCCGACACAGCACGATCTGCTTGCCGCCGGCGAGCGGATCGCCGAGCGACAGGATTCTCGCCTGTCCCTCGGGCAACTTGTCGACGCCCTGGACCAGCACACCCTTGCCGCGCAGGAAACCGAAGAGCTTGGAGAGCATCCGCGGATCTTAGCAATTCCCTCGCACGTCGGACGCGTCGCGGTTCGACGCTCGGCGCGTAAGATCTTCGCCCCTCATGCGTCCCGTCGTGCTGATCGATGTCGTCGGGTTGACGAGCCGCCTGCTCGGGCCCGAGACGCCGACGTTGAGCGAGCTCGCGAAGACCGGCGCGGGTGCGCCGATGAACGCGATCCTGCCCGCGGTGACGTGCAGCGCGCAAGCGACGATGTTGACCGGCAAGCTCCCGAGCGAGCACGGCGTCGTCGGCAACGGTTGGTTCGATCGCGAGACGTTCGACATCGCGCTGTGGCGTCAAGCGAACGCGTTGGTGCGCGGGAAGAAGCTCTACGAGCTCGCGCGCGAACGCGATCCGACCTTCACGTGCGCGAAGATCTTCTGGTGGTGGAACATGGGCGCCGCGGTCGAGTGGTCGATCACGCCGCGCCCGTTCTATCCGGCGGACGGACGCAAGATCCCGGCGGTGTACGGCGCGCCGACGGACTACGCGGCGTGGCTCGAGGCCGAGCTCGGCCCGTTTCCGTTCTTCGACTTCTGGGGACCGAAGTCGGGCTTGCCGTCGAGCGCGTGGCTCGCCGAGGCGGCGATTCGCACGCTCGCGCGTCAACATCCGACGTTGACGATGGTCTACCTGCCGCATCTCGACTACGACCACCAACGTTTCGGACCGGACGATCCGCGCTCGCGCAAGGCGCTCGGTGAAGTCGACGCGCTCTGCAAGAAGATCCGCGACGCCGCGGGTCGCGCCGGCGCCGCGACCGTCGTCGTCAGCGAGTACGGCTTGAACGCGGTGACCGGCCACGAGCACCTGAATCGCGCGCTGCGCACCGCCGGCCTGCTCGCGGTGCGCGAAACGCCGCAAGGCGAACTGCTCGATCCGTTCGCCAGTCGCGCGTTCGCGGTCGCCGATCACCAGATCGCGCACGTGCACACCAAGGACGAGCGCTCGAAATCCGCCGCGCGCGAAGTGCTCGCCGCGTTGCCGGGCGTCGAGCGCGTGCTCGACGACGCGGAGAAACGCGCCGCCGGTCTCGATCATCCGCGCGCCGGCGACCTCGTCGTGATCGCGAAGCGCGAGAGCTGGTTCACCTACTACTACTGGCTCGACGACGCGAACGCGCCCGACTTCGCGCGCACCGTCGACATCCATCGCAAGCCCGGTTACGACCCGTGCGAGCTCTTCGTCGATCCGAAGCTCGCGAGTCCGAAGCTGCGCGTCGCGACACGGCTCGCGCAGAAGAAGCTCGGGCTGCGCTACTTGATGGACGTGATCCCGCTCGACGCGAGTCTGGTGCGCGGAAGCCACGGTCGCGTGCCCGACGATCCGCGCGACGGGCCGGTCTTCCTGTGTTCACTGCCTTGGAATCGTTGCGGCGGCGCACCGCGCGGTTCGAGCGTCGAGATGACTTCGGTGAGCGAGCGCGTGCTCGCTCTCCTCTTCGGAGAATGAGATGACCGATCGTGCCCAGCTCGTGCAGAAAGCGCGCGAGCTCCTCGCCAACAACGCCAAGCTGCGGATCCCCGCGCCGGATTTCGGCGCCGACAGGACGTGGCTCAACACCAAGCGACCGCTCTCGCTCGCCGCCGACCTGCGCGGCAAGGTCGTGGTGCTCCACTTCTGGACGTACAGCAGCATCCACTGCGCGCACGTCCTCGAGGATCTCGTCGCGCTCGAAGAAAAATTCGCCGGCGCGCCGGTCGCGTTCGTCGGTTGCCACTCGGCGAAGTTCGCCAACGAAACCGACGCCGCCCACGTCCGCCAAGCGGTGCTGCGCGAAGGGATCGAGCACGCGGTCGTCCTCGATCGGGAGTTCGAGATCTGGAGGAGCTTCCAAGTCCGCTCGTGGCCGACGATCGTGATCCTTTCGCCGGACGGTTTCGTGCTCGGCCAAGTCGCGGGCGAAGGCCAACGCGCCGGGCTCGAGGTGTTGATCGAGCAAGCGCTCGCGATGTACGCCGGTTCGCCGAGCGTCGACCCGCGTCCGTTGCCGCTGCGCCTCGAACGCGATCTCGAGTTCGCGCGCGAGCTCGCGTTCCCCGGCAAGCTCAGCGTTCGTCCGAGCGCGCGCGAGCTCTACCTCGCCGACACCGGCCACGATCGCATCGTCGTCACGACGCTCGACGGCAAGTTCGTGTGCGCGATCGGTTCGGGGCGGCCCGGTTTCGTCGACGGTTCGCTCGCCGAAGCGTGCTTCCGCAAACCGCAGGGCCTCGCGTTCGACGGCGGCGCTCTCTACGTCGCCGACACGCAGAACCACGCGATCCGCAAGGTCGACTTGCTCACGAACACGGTGACGACGGTCGCGGGCAACGGCACGCTCGGCTACCTCCGCGCCGGCGTGCACAAGGCTCGCGAGATCGGCCTCAACTCGCCGTGGGATCTCGTCGCGCGCGACGACGCGATCTACGTCGCGATGGCAGGGACGCACCAGCTCTGGCGCCTCGACCTCGGCGCCGGAACGATCGGTCCGATCGCGGGCGACGGGACCGAGCAACGGCTCGACGGCCCGTCGGCGCAAGCGGCGTTCGCGCAACCGTCGGGTCTCGCGCTCGCCGGCGATCTGATGTTCGTCGCGGATGCCGAAGCGAGCTCCGTGCGCATCGTCGACATCGTCGCGGGCCGCGTCGGCACGGTCGCGGGCGGCGATCCGAACCCGCAGAACCTGTTCGTCTTCGGCGATCAGGACGGACGCGGACTCGGGAAGCGCTTCCAACATCCGCTCGGCCTCGCGTTCGATCAGGACGTGCTCTACGTCGCCGACACGTTCAACCACAAGATCAGGTGGATCGACTTGCGGTCGGGAACGGTGACGAGCTTCGCCGGCGACGGCGAACCCGGCGCGGCCGACGACGAAGTCGCCGAAGCGAACTTCCGCGAGCCCGGCGGCCTCGCCGTGTTCGAGCGTTCGCTCTACGTCGCCGACACCAACAACCACGCGGTGCGCGTGATCGATCTCGTCGAGCACACGGTGCGCACGCTCGCGCTCGAAGGCGTGCCGATTCCCGCGCACGTCACGATCGAGAGCGGCGCCGGCTCCGTCGACGGCCAACCGTTGCCCGCGTTGCCGGGCACGCGCGACTTCGGCGTCGTCAAGGCGTTGCTCGAACCGGGCGAGGCGGAGATGGAGCTCGTGCTCACGCTCCTTCCCGGCGAGAAGCTCGCGCCGCAAGCTCCGTCGCAGTACCGCGTCCTCCACGATTTCGGCCTGACCGCGGCGAAGTCGATCGCGGGCTCGATCAAGTCGGAACGCACGAGCATTCCGCTCGGCGTCCTCGGCAGCGGCCGACTCTTCGTGCAAGCGCTCTACTACGTGTGCGACGCCGCGGGTCTGTGCCGTCTGCGCTCGAGCCGTTGGACGCTCGAGGTCGAGACCGGCCCGCGCGGCAAACCGAAGTTCGTGATCGAAGAGAAGCGCTGAGCGCGTTCGACTCGCGGCGGAGTACGCACGACCTACGCACCAAGTCGGTCGGCGGGCGTCTTCGCTGCGCACTGCGTGCAATGGAACGCACGGCGCGCGCGGGCTAGCGTCGAAGTGTGAGGGTCTTGCTCGTCCACCCCCGGAGCCCGGACACGTTCTGGAGCTTCAAGCACTCGCTGCCGTTCGTCGCGAAGCGCGCGGCGTTCGCGCCGCTCGGGCTCTTGACGGTCGCGGCGTTGCTGCCGCGCGAATGGGAGCTCGAGTTGGTCGACTTGGACGTCGAGGAGCTGCCCGACGAAGCGATCCTCGCCGCCGACTACGTCTTCCTCGGCGCGATGATCGTCCACCGCGCGTCGGTCGAAGACGTGGTCGCGCGTTGTCGCGCGCTCGGGCGACCGGTCGTCGCCGGCGGGCCGCTGTTCACCACCGGGCACGAGGACTTCACGGACGTCGAGCACTTCGTGCTCGGCGAGGCGGAGAGCGTCGTCCACGAACTCGTCGCCGATCTGCTGCGCGGAACGCCGCGACGCGTGTACCGGGGCGCCAGCTTCCCGCAACTCCACGACACGCCGGTGCCGCGCTGGGATCTCGTCGACCTCCGCCGCTACGTCACGATGTCGGTGCAGTTCTCGCGCGGTTGTCCGTACGACTGCGAGTTCTGCGACATCGTCGTGATGAACGGCCGCGTGCCGCGCACCAAGGCGCCGGCGCAGCTCGTAGCCGAGCTCGACGCCCTCCGCCGGCGCGGTTGGAAGGAAATGGTCTTCGTCGTCGACGACAACTTCATCGGCGACAAGAAGCGCACCAAGGAGCTGCTGCGCGCGATCATCGCGTGGCGCGAACGCGTTCGGCCGTCGATGGGCTTCTTCACCGAGGCGTCGGTCAACCTCGCCGACGATCCGGAGCTCTGCGAGCTGATGACGCGCGCCGGTTTCAAGAAGGTGTTCGTCGGTATCGAGACGCCGTCGAACGCGAGCCTGCGCGAGTGCCACAAGTTGCAGAACGAGGGCCGCGATCTGGTCGGCTCGGTGCGGACGATCCAACGCGCCGGAATGGAAGTCATGGGCGGTTTCATCGTCGGCTTCGACAGCGACGGACCCGACATCTTCCATCGTCAGTTCGAGTTCATCCAGCGCTCGGGCGTGGTGACCGCGATGGTCGGACTGTTGACCGCGCTGCCGCAGACGCGGCTCTACCGTCGGCTCGATCGCGAAGGGCGCTTGCGCACCGCGAGCACCGGAAACAACACGCAGGCGGTCCTCAACTTCGAGCCGCGGCTCGCGCGCGAGTTCCTTCAAGGCGGCTACCGCGAGTTGATGCAGCGACTCTACGAACCGAAGGCCTACTACGAACGCGTGCGCACGTTCCTGAAGCACCACCGTCCGAGCGGCCCGACGCCGCGCCTCTCGTCGACCGACGTGCGCGCCTTCGTGCGCTCGATCTGGCTGCTCGGTGCACGCCATCGCGGGCGGTTCGGGTACTGGCGGTTGTTCGCGAGCACGTTGCTAAGGCGTCCGCGCCAGTTCCCGCGCGCGATCGAGTTCGCGATCGTCGGCCACCACTTCCGGCGCGTCGCGAGCGCGTTGTAGCGCGGATCGTCGTCGAGAAATCGCGCTCGGCTGCAGCGTTCCGCGCGACCGCGGGGACGTGTGGGTAGAAAGGAGAGGCTTTCCTCTCGTCACACCCATGACCGAGTCCCGTTCGGAGCTTCCGCCGGAGGCCTTGTTGGCGCAAGCCGGTTTCCTGCGCGCGTTGGCGCAGGGGCTCCTGCGGGACGAACACGCGAGCGAAGACGTCGTGCAGACGACGTGGCTCACCGCGCTGCAACGCCGCGAGCACGAGATCGAGTCGCCGCGAGCCTGGATGGCGCGCGTCGTGCGCAACCTCGCGTTCAAGCGACGCCGCGGCGAGCAGCGTCGCGCCGCGCGCGAACGCGCCGTCGCGAAGGACGAGGCGCTGAGCTCGTCGGCGGACGCGGTCGAGCGAGCCGACACGTTGCGCGCGGTCACCGACGCGGTGCTCGCGCTCGACGAGCCGTATCGTTCGACGATCCTGTTGCGCTACTTCGAGGGCCTCGAGCTCGCGGAGATCGCGGCGCGAACGAACGAGCCGCTCGCGACCGTGCGCAGCCGCCACGCTCGAGCGCTCGCGCAGTTGCGCGAACGCCTCGATCGCGAGCACGGCGGCGAACGGCGCGCGTGGGCTCTCGGCCTCGTCGGATTGGTCGACGGCGAGCGCGCGGGGCTCGTTGGCGGCGGACTCGGGACCGCTGGAAGCGTGACGACGGGCGCCGTGATCGTGAGTACGAAGATCAAGTTGGCTGTCGCGGCGGCGCTGGTGCTCGCCGCGTTCTTCGCGGTTCGACTCGGAACCAGCGGATCGCACGGGGACTCGACGAACACGCGCGATGCGACGGACGTCGACTTGCTGCGCTCCATTGCCTACGTCGGCGAGTCGAAGCCGTCGGACGCAATGCTCGCAGCTCCGACCGACGCGACGAATTCGAGCGCGAGCTCCGCGCGCACGCCCATCGCGACGCTCGGCTCGATCCGCGTCGCGGTGACGTGGTCCGACGGAACGCCGGCGGCGGGGATCGTGTTGAACGCGTTTCCGTGGGGCGCGCTCGATCCGTACCTCGCGAGCTTCCGCGTGCGAACCGACGAGAAGGGCGAGGCCCGGCTCGAGCATCTCATTCCAGGCAGAGTCGGCGTCTACGTCGATCGCGGCGACGGTCGCAACGTCGACGTACGAGCAGGCGAGGAAGCGCGCGCAACCTTCGCTGTGCCGGTGGGCCTCGAAGTCGCCGGACGCGTCGTCGATCCCGCCGGCTCCGCGGTCGCGGACGCCGAGATCTGGCTCTCCGACTACGGCCCCGGACAGTCGGGCTCCACGGTCGCGACCAGCGACGCCGACGGCCGCTTCGTGTTGCGCGACATCCCCGACGCCCACGGGATCGGCGCACGCAAGATCGGGCACTCGCCGTCGCCGACGCTCTGGCCAAGCGGCAGTGCGGGAGAGCGGCGCGAGGTCGTGCTGATCCTCCAAGGTCGCGGCGCCGCGCTCGCCGTGCACGTCGTCGGCCCGGACGGTGAGCCGGTCGAGGGCGCGCGCGTGCAGATCAGCGAACTCGACGCGAAGCGCGAAGGCTACGAGATGTACGCGCACACCCAGCAACCGCTTACCTATCTCGACATCACCGACGCCGAAGGCAACTGCTCGGTGGCGAGCTTGGCGCCCGGGAAGGTGAACGTGGTCGTCAGCACCTCCGGCCTCGCGCCGTGGATCGATCGCGTCGTGCTCGAAACAGGTGGGGTCACGGCGAAGGAAGTGAAACTCGGCGCGGGCGTCACGGTGAAAGGCATCGCGAGCGAGCCGAACGGAAAGCCGCTCGAGGGCGTCGAGATTCGAGTCGGCGAGTACGGCCATTTCACGACGCGCCAAGTGAAGACGCGTGCCGACGGCAGCTACCGACTCGCCGCGATCGCACCGGGAGAATTCGAGTTGGAGGCGTGGCGCGAGGGTGCGGGCCGCGACCGGACGACGTCGAGCGGCGTCGACGGCGAAGAGGTCGTCTGGAATCCGCGCATCGATCCGGGTCGCGTGCTGCTCGGACGCATCGTCGATGCGCACGAACAGCCGCTAGCCGATTGGTATGTCACAGTCGACGAAGGGAACGACGGTCGAGACGCCTATCGCGGCTTCAATGCCCAGACCCGGAGCGACGCCGAAGGACATTTTCGCGTTACGAATTGCGTCGAGAAGCCGATGCGTCTCGAGGTGCGGGAGCCCGACGCCGCCCGGACGTTCCCCGCCGTCGAGATGCACGACGTGCGCGCCGGCGAGCAGGAACTCACGATCGTGATCGGCGACGCGATGCGCGCGACGGGGTGGATCGAAGGTCGCTTGGTCGATGCGAGCGGAGCGCCGAAGGCGGCGGAGGTGAGTTTGGAACGAACCGGAACCATGAGTCGTGCCTCGAAGTGGAGCGATCTCGCGACGGGCGCGTTCCGTTTCGGGCCGTGCGTGCCTGGAACGTATTCGCTGTCGGCGCTCGGAGAGAAGAACGAGAGCGTGCGTCGCGAAGGTCTCGAGCTCGTGTCCGGCGCGACGCTCGATCTCGGTGCGCTGCGGCTCGGCGCCGCCGGCCGCGTCGAGATCGAGACGGACGTGGTCGAAGGCGTCGATCCGCAACGGGTGCTGTTGCTCCTCCTCACGCCGGAGCGGCAAACCGTGCGGTTCTTCACCGCCGACGAGACTCCCGGAGCGATCGAGCTACCCGTGGGCAACTACGTGCTCGACGTCCAAGGTGGTTGCGCGGCGGAGCACATCGAGTTCGCCATCACCGCCGACGAGACGACGCGCTTGCACGTCACGCCGCGTCGAGCGGTGCGCGCCGTGCTTCGCTTCCACCTGCCCGCCGGCCGCGCACTGCCGCTGAATCTCGAACTCGTCTTCCGCCCGAGCGACGGCGGCGCGCCGTACTCGACGCACGCCTGGCTGCAGCACCAAGAGGGACTTCCGCCCGAGCTCGACACGCTCGCGACGATCTTCGTACCGCCGGCGTCGCGCTACACGCTCGACGTCTCCGGCCCCGACGGATTGCGCGGCAGCGCGGAGATCGACGGCGCGCGTCTCCAACGCGAATGGAGTCGCGACGAGCTCGTCACCGAAGTCGTGCTGCGCTGACGCGAACGCTCAGTTGCCGCGCGTGACCGACACGAAGCCGCGCTTGGTAAACCACGCGATCAAACGATCGGTCTGATCGCCTTGCACGACCAGCGTGCTCGCGTCGATGTGCGCGCCGACTCCGAGCGCCTTCGCGGCCGAGCGCGCGAACTCGTCGAGATCACGGCCCGCCAACGCCGGTCCCTCCGCGATCGTCACCGTCTTGCCGCCGTGGCCGGCGCGCTCGCGACGCACGACAAGTTGCGCGGTGATGATCTTCACCGTCGGCGCGTTCGGTCCGCTCGGTGCCGCAGCGGGTCCGGACGGCAGCTCGCGATCGCCGAGCGCGGCGCGCAACGCCGCGAGCGAATGCAGTGTCCTCGTGCCCGACTTCGCGCCGTCTGCGTTGCTCATGGCGCCAATCTACCTAGCTTCGCGGAGCGCGAAACCCCCTCTTGCGCGCGAACATGATCAGGAGTTGGTGAAGACACTCGCGAACGAAATCGTCATCGTCGCGCGCCGCGAATTCGAACGTTCCCGCTCGTGCGACCGAGTGTTAGCGTGCTCGCCCGATCGACGGCCCCGCGGCGCCGACCGACTTCGAGATGGCTCTATGCGTGGACGGACACTGCTCTTCCTGATCGCTCTCGCCGCTTCGGCGCGCGCGCAGTCGAGCTACGTCCATTTCGAGAACGCGCAGGTCCATCCGCTTCGCGCGTCGAGCGACGGGACGCGCCTCTTCGTCTGCAACACCGCCGACGATCGCCTCGAGGTCTACAGCCTCACCGACATCGATCGGCCGGTGCTGATCCGCGACATCCCGGTCGGGCTCGAGCCCGTGTCGGTGACGCCGCGCACCAGCGACGAAGTTTGGGTCGCGAACGGCCTCTCCGATTCGGTCAGCATCGTCTCGATCGAACTCGGCGCCGTGATCGCCACGTTGCGCGTCGTCGACGAGCCCTCCGACATCGCGTTCGCGAACGGCCGCGCGTTCGTCACCGCCGCGGCGAAGGACGAGGTCCACGTCTTCGATGCGACGACGCGCGCGTTGCTCGCGAAGATCCCGATCAGCGCCAAGGATCCGCGCGCGCTCGCGGTGCGCGGCAACTCGGTCTACGTGCTCTCGCAGCGTTCGGGCAACGACACGACGTTGGTGCCGTACGCCCAAGCGCCTGCGCCGCCGCTCCCGACGAATCCGAATCTGCCGCTCGCGCCGCAGCAAGCCGTGATCGTCGCCGAGGACGATCCCGCGTGGGCGAGCGTCGTGACGTGGACGCTCCCCGACCGCGACGTGTTCGAGCTCGACGCGACGACGTTGACGGTCGCGAAGGTCTTCACCGCGCTCGGCACGAGCAACTTCGATCTCGTCGCGCATCCGAACACGAACGAGCTCTTCATCGCGAACACCGACGCGCGCAACCTGGTGCGCTTCGAGCCCAACTTGCGCGGCCACGCGATCGACAGCCGCGTGACGCGCCTCGTCGCGACCGCGACGCCGACCAAGACCGTCTTCGATCTCAATCCGGGCGTGAACTACGCGCAGCTCCCGAACTCGACTGCGCTCGCGAACGCGCTGGCCGAGCCGACGGGTCTCGCGCTCGACGCGAACGCCGGTCGGCTCTACGTCGCGGCCCAAGGGACCGATCGCATCGGCGTGTTGTCGCTCGCGGGCTCGATTCTCTCGCGCATCGAAGTCGGCGACACGCCGGGCGCGCTGGTCGATTCGAAGACGAAGCGCGGGCCGCGCGCCCTCGCGCTGCATCCAACGGCGGCGCGGCTCTACGTGTTGAACCGGCTGTCGAATTCGCTCGCGGTGATCGACACGCAATTGCTCGCGAAGATCCGCGAGCAACCGCTCGCGCACGATCCGCTGCCGACGAACGTCTCGCTCGGCCGGCGTTTCCTCTACGACGCGAAGCGTTCGGGCAACGGCACGCTGTCGTGCGCCGCGTGCCACGTCGACGGCGACGTCGACGGCCTCGCGTGGGACCTCGGCGATCCGAACGGCGTGATGGAAGCTCCGCCGCCGAACCAACCGGCCGCGGTGCTGATGCATCCGATGAAAGGGCCGACGACGACGCAGAGTCTGCGCGGCCTCGACACGCCGCCGTTCCACTGGCGCGGCGATCGCGAGAACCTGCTCGCGTTCAACGGAGCGTTCGCGTCGGTGCTGGGCGGCGCGCAACTCGGCGCGAGCGACTTGAACCTGCTCTTCGACTTCCTCGTCGCGACCAAGTTCCCGCCGAACCCGCGCGAGAACCTCGACCGCACGTTGAAGACCGCGCCGGCGGGCGCGAACGAAGCGGCCGGTTTCGCCGCGTTCCAATTCATGGTGCCGAGTTCGGGCTCGTGCGCGTCGTGCCATGCGCTGCCGCAAGGCTCGAACGGTTTGATCATCCCGGCGAGCGTGCTGCAGGAACCGCAGCAGATGAAGATTCCGCAGCTGCGCAACCTCTATCGCAAGGTCGGCAAACCGAGCGGCACCGCGACCGGCAAGTCGGGCTTCGGTTTCGTCCACGACGGCTCGCTGCCGAACCTCAACGCGTTTCTCGCGCAGCCGGTGTTCTCGATCTGGCCCGCGGACACCAAGGACGATCTCGTCGAGTTCTTGCTCGCGTTCGACACCGGCGTTGCGCCGACCGTCGGTTACCAAGTGACGCTCGACGCGACGACCGCGGGCGGCGCGACGACGGCGAGCGACTGCGCGTTGCTCGAGTCGCAAGCCGCGCTCGGCAACTGCGAGCTCGTCGCGAAGGGCGTGCTCTTCGGCGAGCCACACGGCCTCGTCTACGACACGGCGACCGCGCGCTTCACGAGCGATCGCACCGGCCTCGGTCCGTTCACCGTCGCGCAGTTGAAGTCGCAAGCGCTCGGCGGCAGCGCGGTGTGGACGTTGACCGGAGTGCCGCTCTTCTCCGGCGTCCGCATCGGCGTCGATCGCGACCAGGACGGCGTGAAGGACGGCGACGAAGGCGTCGTCGATCTCGGCGGAGCGACGACGGCGTGCTCCGGCTCGATCGCGATCTTCGCCAACGGCGAGCCTGCGATCGGCGACTCGCTCTTCGCGGTCGTCGCGCATCACGCCGCGCCGTTCGCTGCCGGCGGAGTCGTGATCGGCGGCGGCGCGCCGGGAGTTCCGTTCACGGTCGGGCGCGTCCCGCTCGGCGTGACCTTCCACGCCGACGCGCACGGCTTCGCGTTCGCGACGTGTCCGTTGCCGAACGTTCCCGCGTTGGTCGGCGTCGATCTCTACGCTCGCGCCTACTTCGAGGACGCGTGCGCGCCGGGCGGACTCGCGCGTTCCGACACGCTGCGGATCACGATTCAGCCCTGATCCGCGACGCCGCGCGATTTTACGCGGCGTTGTCATCGCGGTTCGTCGAGCGGTGTCGCTCCGGGCTTCGACGCGCACTCGAAGCGCAATGTGCGGCCTCGCGCGCGAAGCCGCGACGCGAACGCGTCACACGGCTTCAGGAGCGCGCGCCCGAGCGACGCCGCACAACCCGCGTCGGAACTTCCGACGCGTTCGCGAGCGTTCGAATCGAACTCGTCGCGAGCACCGAGCCTCGACCGTTCGCTCGCGCTCACTCGCGCCGACCGCGCGCGACCACCCGAAGGGACCCGTGCAACGCCTCCGACTACAGCGGCCCACACAAGCGCCGGAACGACACCGCCGGTGCACTACGCTTCCTCCTTACGACTTCCACGAGGTCCTCTCATGCATCCGCGTTCCTTCCTCTTCTTCGCCGCGTGCTCGCTCGCGTTGACGAGCTCCCGCGCCGCCGCCCAGTGCACCACCCTCGTCAGCGTCAACTCGCAGGGCGAGCCTGCGAACCACGAATCACGCCACAGCATGATCTCTGCGGACGGACGCTTCGTCGTCTTCGAGTCCTTGGCGTCGAATCTCGCGGCGAACGACTACGGCGGCGACGACGTCTTCCTGCACGATCGCGCGGACGGCACGACGATGTGTGTCACGCTCGACGTGAATGGCGCGGCCAGCAACGGTGCCAGCATCCTGCCGTCGATCTCCGCGGATGCGCGCTTCGTCGCATACGCGAGCTGGGCGTCCGATCTAGTCACGCTCGACACCAACAACCAGGGCGACATCTTCCTCTACGATCGCGTGGCCGGCACGACGATCATTGCGAGCCGGGGTTCCGGCACGGGTGCGCCGCAGGCCAACGGGGCTTCGTCGTACCCGGTGCTTGCAGCCAACGGAACGGCGCTCGCATTCAGCAGCGGCGCGAGCAACCTCGTTCCATCCGATACGAATCTCGTGAGCGACGTCTTCGTCCGCGACCTCGCGACGGGCGCACTCACCATGGCGAGCGTCAGTTCGTCCGGCGCTCAGGCCAACGGCTACAACCTCAAGCCCGTGCTCTCCGACAGCGGCCGCATCGTCGCGTTCGAGAGTCACGCGACCAACATGGTCCCCGGCGACACCAATGGGCAGACCGACATCTTCGTGCGCGATCTCGATACGAACACGACCGTGCGCGCCAGCGTTTCAAGCGCCGGAATCGGCGCCAATGATCTTTCCTGGGCGCCATCGCTCTCGCCGGACGGCACCAAGGTCGCCTTCGGCTCCGCCGCGTCGAACCTGATCGCCGGCGACTCCAACGGCATGATGGATGTGTTCGTGCACGACCTGGTACTCGGCCGGACGACTCTGATCAGCGAGAACGCAGGCGCCGTCCCCGGCGACGGCACCAGCTATCAGCCGCGGTTCTCGGCCGACGGTCGCTTCATTGTGTTCACGAGCGTGGCGAAGAACCTCGCGCCCGACTCCAACCCGCAGTACGACGTCTTCGTGCACGATCTTCTGTTCGACACGACGGAACTCGTGAGTCTGGATACGCTCGGCGCCCAGGCGGACAAGGCCTCGTACGACCCCTCGCTCTCCGCCTTCGGACGCGCGATCAGCTTCTCCAGCTCGGCCCCGCTGACGCCCGGACCGAGCGACATGTGGTCGGACATCTTCGTCCGCGAGGGCTCGTGCCACATCACGACCTACTGCACGGCCAAGATGAACTCGCAGCTCTGCATCCCCGCGATCACGACGTTGGGCGCGCCGAACTCCGGCGGCTTCGACAACTTCCACGTCGGCGCGAGCTCGGTCATCCCGAAGGCCCCAGGCATCCTGATCTGGAGCAACGCCGCGAGCGCGACATCGTTCGGCGGCGGAACTCTCTGCATCGCGACGCCGTTGGTGCGCACCTCGGCGCAGCTCGCCGGCGGCGACGCCGCGGTGACGTGCTCGGGCACGTACGATTTCCTCTTCGGTCAGAGCTACATGGCGTCCCACGGGCTCGCGCCGGGCGTCGCGGTCTACGCGCAGATCTGGAGCCGCGACAACGGCTTCAGCGCGCCGAACAACGTCGGCCTCACCGACGCGGTCCGCTTCGTGATCGGGCTCTAGGAAACCGATCCACGAGTCCCGGCGCGACGCGTTCGCAGCCGTTCGGCCCTGCCGGCTGCGGACGAACTCGTCGGACTCGTGGATCGACTCACTCGCGCGTCGGATCGAGCGCGCGCGCCGCGGCGAGCCAACGCTCCGCCGCGGCGCGATCGTTCGAGCGGCGCGCGAGCTCGGCGAGGCCGCGCGCGGTCGCTGCGTTCGGCAGGAGCGCATGGGCCGTCTCGAGATCGGCGCGCGCGCCGCTCGAGTCGCCGAGCGCGAGCTTGACCAACGCGCGGTTGCGCAACGCGCCGTCGGACCGCGGATACGTCGCGAGAACGGCGTCGAGCTGCGCGAGGCCTTCCTTCGCTCGGTTGCACTGCGCGAGCACGAGCCCGAGGTTGACGCGCGTCGCGGCGGACTTCGGGTCGAGCAGCAGCGCTCGCGCGTACGCCTTGCGCGCGTCGTCGGCGCGGCCGACGGCCTCGAGCAAACCGCCGCGCAGGTGGTGGAAGACCGACAAGCGTTCGACCGCAGGAGCCGGCGCGACGTCGACGAGCTCCTGCGCGCGCGCGGGCTGACCCGCGACGACGGACGCCATCAGCGCGAGCCCCGGATCGCCGTCGAGCGGCGGCGTGCGACCCGGCCAACGGAAACGCGTCAACGGCCCGCCGTTCGACTGCTTCATGCGCACCGCGTCGATCTTCGACGGCGCGAGCGGCTTGCGCTCGATGCGGTGATCGAAAACCTCGACGCCGGCGACGTCGAACGGCGCGGTGCGACGCGTGTGGCAATCGACGCACGCTTTCGCGCCGCGTTCGGGCGCGGCGAGCGAGCACGGTGGGTCGCGGTCGGCCACGCGCTCGTCGCCGGCGGCGTGACAACTCACGCACGCTTCGCGCGCGTGCGCACGCTCGCGAGCCTCGAACACCGAACGATGAGGATCGTGACACGTCTCGCACGTCATCGCTCGCTCGCCGCGCTCGAGCGATGCGGTGAAGCAACGCGACTCGACCATGCGCTCGACTTGACCGACGAACGGGATCTCGCCGTTCGCGTCGGAGCCGGTGAAGACCGCGAGCTTCGCGAGCAGATCGCCGCCCGGCCGACGCGCGAACGACAGGTCTTCGTCGAGCGCGATGCGCGCGTCGCCTTGGAGGTGACAACGCGC
Organism: Planctomycetota bacterium; assembly: GCA_021413885.1. GTDB lineage: Bacteria > Planctomycetota > UBA1135 > UBA1135 > JACRIN01. The sequence continues at coordinate 9,710 of JAIOPM010000004.1, read as the reverse complement.
GCACGACGACACGCGTTCGAGCGGATCGGGCGGCGCGACGGCGAGCAGCGGATCGGGACCGGACGCGTTCTTCGCGTGATGCTCGACGTGCGCTTGCGAGCCCGGATGGCAGTGCGCGCAATCGACGCCGCGCGGCGTCCAATCGGCGTCGGGCACGAGGTTCAACGGGAAACGCTCGCGCGGCAACGCATCGGTGTGACACGCGAGGCACTCCTCTTGGATCGGCACCGAGAAGCGCACGCCTGGTGCAACCTGTTGGCCGGGCGCGAGCGCCGCGTGACGTCCGCTCGTCGCGTTCGCAGAAAGCACTTCGAGCGGCGCGAACCACAACATCTCGCCGCGCGACGCGACGTACGACGTGTCCATCACTCCGGCGCCGATCGCGAAGACGAGTTCGGCTTCGTTGCGAGCCGCCGCGAGTTCGGTCCCGTCCTTCGCGCGCCATTCCTCGACGACGAAGCCGCGCTCGCCGCGGCGTTCGAGTCGGTATGTGAAGCCCGTGCGCGGATCGACGACGGGTACCAGGCCGTCGAGCTCCTTCGGATCGAGCGCTCGCACCGCGCGCGCCATCGGCGACGCGCGCCAACTCGCGACGATCTCGCCGTGGCAATCGATGCACGCGGCGCCGAGCTCGACGACGCCGCCCGGATTCGCCGCCGTCGCGAGCAGGATCGCGCCCAGGAACATGCAGCGCATTGCACCACGCGCAGCTTCGAGCTGTCACGCGCTTGCAAGCCTCGTTCGCGCGGGCATGATCCTTCGCGATGACGAACGCCGACTTGGTGTCGCGCACCGCGCGCGAAGCAATCGAGCTGCGCGCCGACACCGCGACGGTGTGGCACGCGCTCGTGCGTCGCACGGAGACTCCGCGCTGGCTCGGCGCCGGCGCGGTGATCGAAGCGAAGGGCGACGGCGAGTGCCGTTGGACCAACCAACGCGGCGAGACGTTCGAAGGCCGCATCGACAACCTCGCGCCGACGCGCAGGTTGGTCGCGAACGCGAGCGACGGCGGTTCGATCGAATTCCAGTTCGATCATCGCGGCCGCGGCACGATGGTGCGCGCGGTGCGCACGGCGTTGGTCGCGCGCGACGCCGCGGACGAGCTCGCGACGGCCGAGTCGTGCGAGTGGCGCATCGCGTTGCTCGCGTTGCGCGCGCACGTCGACTCCGCGGGCTCAGCGGAAACCGCGCGCGCCGGCGTCTGGACGAACGCGGATCGGACGAGCGCGTGGCGCGCGATGTTCGGTGTCGACGCGCTGATCGTCGAAGGCGCGGTCGACCAACTGCAACGCCGCGACGGTTTCACGCTCGCGTTCGCGGGCGGCTTGAAGCTCACGGGCCGCGCGTCGACGGTCGAACGCGAAGTACAATTCGTCGGCGAGACGCAGACCGGCGAGCTGTTGACGCTCTCGGCGCTGCGCGGAGCGCGCGGCACGTTCGTGCACATCGCGTTGATGGGTTCGGCGCGGCGCGTCGAAGAGTTGAACGCGCTCGAAGCGGCGTGGCGAACCGCTCTCGAGACCCGCTTCGCGCTGCTAGCCTAGATCCGCGGCGCGAGCACCAAGAGTTCGAGCGCGAGCGTGACCTCGAGCGTCCCGAGCGCGTTCGCTCGTTCCGCTTCCTTGTGCCGCGCGCCGCGGTAGGTCGCGACCAGCAAGTCGGCGAGGCCTGAGCGATCGAGGCGCACGCGCGTGCGAACTTCGCTGCGCGCGACGAGCTCGAAATCAGCGGCGCACGCCGCGAGCGTCGCCGTCGCACGCTCGGTCTCCGTCCCTTCGCCGAGCACCGCGGCGCGTAGCTCGATCTGATCGTCGGCGGCGGGCACCGCGACGATCGCGTGACCTGTCGGCGCGAGCACGCGCCGGAACTGCGCCCAATTCTTCGGACCGGTGATGCTGACGACGACGTCGAGCGAGTGTTCGACGATCGGCAGACGCCGATCGGCGTTCGCGACGATCCACGCGAGACTCCGAACACGCCGCGCCGCCGCGTCGATCGCGTGCGCGGACAGATCGAGGCCGACACCGCGAACGCTGAGCTCCTTCGTCAACGCTTCGAGCGCGAAGCCCGGCCCGCAACCGACTTCGAGCACGCGCTTCCCGCCGTGGATGCGCACGAGCCGCGCGAGTTCGGCGTCGAGCTCCCGACCGGCGCCGCGCGCATGCAATCGCTTGCGTGCTTCGACTTGCTCCGCCGAGTCGCCGGCGTCGAGCGAACGACGATCGTTCGGCTGCAACAGATTGCAGTAGCCGCTGCGCGCGACGTCGAACGCGTGGCCGTTCGGACAGACGAGCGTTCGACCCGCGCTCGCGAGCGGTCGTTCGCAGCCGCGCACGCTGCAAGCGAGCGGCGGCCACGCATCTTCGTCGAACAACCCCACGTCGGCGCGCCTTGCGATCGACGCGGAGTATGCCAAGCTCTCGCGCCCGTCGCGATCGATCCCTCTCTCCACGGACGTTCCCATGGCACTTCGTCCTCCCGGTCCGGCCGACGCTCTCTCGCGCTTCCTCGCTCTCGCCGACGAACTCGCCGCCACGAAACGTTGGTTCGACGACTGGGAACTGCTGCGTCACGCCGCGATTCCGTTGTCGCTCGCGCCCGGCGAACCGGCCGAGATCGTGCGACGCCTGCGCGCGACGATGGACGAATTGAAGGAGCGCACGCCGTGGTGGAGCCACGTCCACGGCAACATGCGCATCCTGATCGCCGCGCTGCTGATCCAGAACGGCACGAGCTCGAACGACTACCTCGCCGAGCAAGCGCGCGCGACGAAACTCTTCCGCGCGCACAAGCTGCGTCGCGACAAGGGCGGCGAAGCGCTCGCGATTCAATTGCTCGCCGAGCAAGCTCCCGATCGGCGCGTCACCGAATCGCAAGTGCGCCGCATGCGTGTCGTCTTCGACTGGATCCGTCGCGATCATCCGATGGTCGCGAGCACCGGCGACTATCCGACCGTCGCGTTGCTCGCGTCGACCGCGATCGAGCCCGAAACGATCGGCACGCGCGTCGAGAAGATCTATCAGGATCTGCGCGGCCGCGGTTTCAAGGGACGCGGACCGCTGATCGCGACGTCGCACCTGCTCTACTTCCATCCCGCGAACGATCCGCGTTGTTGCGAGCGTTTCGAGGCGTTGTGGCGCGAGTTCGGCGCGCGCGGTTTGCGCATGCAGCCCGGCGACTACGACGAGCTCGCGTTGCTCGCCTTCGCGCCGGGCACCGCGAGCGCGATCGCTACCAAAGTGTTGCAACACCGCGAACCGATCACCGCGCTGCGGCCGCGCATGTCGCGCAACACTTCGTTCAGCCTGGCGTGCGGGACCGCGTTCCTGGAGCTCGTCGGCCTGGACCGCGCGCTGCGCAAGCTCTCGCGCATCCAAGCGACGGTCCAGATCCAGACGATCCTGCGGATGCGTCAGGCGGCTGCGATCGCCGCCGGCGCCGGCGCGGCCTGACCGCGGTCGAGGAATCGGATTTCGCGCTGGAGGCCGGCCCCGCGGCGGGCCGATCCAGGGATCCATGCGATTCCTGCGCGCCGACGAAGTGCCGAACGGCGAGGTCGTTCGCACGTTCCGGCACTCCGCGGTCGGACCGTTGATGTTGAGCGCGTTCTTCAGCGCGCCGCTGGTCGCGCTCGTGTCGGGCTGGGCGACCGCGTGGCATTTCCTCTGCTCGCTGACGTGGTTCGCGTGGATCGCGGCCGGGCCGGTGCTCTTGATCACCGCGGGCATCTGGTGGATCTGCCTCGCCGCGACGCGCGCCGTCGTCTACGCGTCGTTCCTGCCGTCGAACTGGCTCGTCAAGACGACGCGCGACGGGCTCTACCTCCAACTGCGCTCGTACCAGAACCATCACTTCACGCTCGACCTGCCGACGGTCGCGTACTTCGCGTTCGACGAGCTCGCGAGCGTGCGGCGTGCGATCGAGACCTTCGACGTCGGCGACGTCGACGATCGGAGGCGCGGGCGGAGGACGTGGCTCGAGCTTCGACTTGGAGCGGTCGACACCGCGCCGCTCGACGCGTGGCTCGCCGCCGAACGCGCGCGGCCCGCGCCGCGGACACGGACGCTCGGCGTCGAGTCGTCGACGCGTTTCGATCACGCGCCGGTGGTCGTCCCGCGTGCCGGCGTCGTCTACGTCGATTGGTTGGGTCGCGGCATGTTGCGCGCGATCGCGGAGCGCGTCGCGACCGCGGAAGACTCGAACGTCGCGCTCGACGCGCCGGATCAGCGCGCGTTCGAGACGCGCGTCGTCGAATTGGTCGCGCGCGGCGAACACTTCGCAGCGGTCAAACTCGCGCGCGAGGAACGCAAGCTCTCGCTGACCGAAGCGCACTCGCTCGTGAAGAGCGTGCGCGAACGCGGTGCGGCGCCGGCGAGCGAGCGACGTTGACGCGCGCTCACCACGGCAACTCGGTGCCGTCGTAGTACCAGGACTTGCCGGAGTCGTCGGGCTTCAGGCCGTCGAACACCTTGCGCATGCCGGTGATGCTCTGCTCGGGCGTGAGCGGCGCATCGGGCCCGCCCATGTCGGTCTTCACCCAACCGGGGCTCATCGCGATGCAGACGAAGCCTTCGCTCTTCAGCTCGGCCGCGAGGCTGCGCATGAACATCACCAACGCCGCCTTGCTCTCGCGGTACGCGTAGTAGTTGCCGTGCGTGTTGCCGGCGATGCTGCCGAGTTGGCTCGAGATGCTCGCCACTTGTTTGCCCTTGCCCGCGCGCAAGTTCGGCAGCAACGCCTGCGTCACGCGCACCGGACCGAGCGCGTTGACTTGGAAGACGTGCTCGTAGGCGGCGAGGTCGATGTCCTGCGCCTTCTTGGCGTCGATCGAGCCGACGCCCGCGTTGTTGATCAAGAGATCGATCGGCTGATCCTTCAGCCGTTCGGCGAGCGCGGCGACGCTCTTCGCATTGGCGACGTCGAGGGCTTCGACGCGCACGCCGAGCGCCTTCAGCTCGGTCGCTTTCTCCGGTTCGCGCGCCGTCGCGATCACGTTCCAGCCCGCGGCTTGATACTGCTTTGCGAACTCGAGCCCGAGCCCGCGGTTCGCGCCGGTGACCAGCATCGTGCGCTTCGCGGCCGCGGCCGGCGCGCTCTGCGCCTTGCTCGCTTGCGTCACGGCGAGCACCGCAGGCAGAGCGACGACCAACGTGCCGACGATCAGCGCCGACAAGCGAGCCACCGGCGAAACGCGAACGAGGGTTTGAACGAGCATGGTTCGGTCCTTCGAGTTGTGTCAGTCCGCCGCACGATGCGACCGAGCACCGAGTGTGTTCGGAACGACGAGTGTCGCACCCGGACCGGTCCGACGGTTCGTCGTCCCAGCAAGATCCGCGCAACTCCTTCTTCGCCGAGCACCTCGCACGGTCGATCGCGAGTTCTCGAACGCTCGGACTCGACGCGCGGAATCAGGTCGTCACGACGACCACTCCGGCCAACGCTGCGCCGCTTCCGCGTGGGATCGAAGACCGACGTGCAGCTTCGCGAACAACGCGGTCGCCGCTTCGTCGGACAACCACTTGGTTCCCCAGAACACGATCGGCCCGCCGAACACCTTGAACGCCCCCGAAGCGCGCGGCTTGAAGCGCTGAACGAAGTACACCGACTCGGCCATGCCCCGAGCCCGCGCCTCGACCGTCAAAGCGTCGACACGCGAGTCGGCGCCGGTGAGCCGGCCCTCACGCGCGAACACCCATGCGTCGAACTCGTGGCCGTGCTCAGCGAACCACGCCTTGCCGCCCGCAATTGCCTGCTCTTGCGTCTCCGCTTCGAACGGTACGAGTTGTCGGTTCTCGGAAGCGTGCGTCATGCCGAAGGGCGCCAAGAGCACACCGCTCTCCAATTCCGACAGGATCCATGCGGCGTGCCCGAGCGCGAAGCCCGCAAGCTCGTACAGCGAATCCGGAATCGACTCGAGAGCTTCCCGCTCGTCGTCGTCGAGAGAACGTCCGTCCATTGCGGAACGCAGCCCCTACTTCTCCGCCGCCGCCTTCATGTTCGCCAGACCGGTTTCGAAGTCCTTGCCGACCATCTTGTCCATGCTCACGAAAACGCACATCACCTTCGCGATGTAGTTGTTGTTGCCGCTCATCACCCAGTGCACGGTCGTCGAGCTGCCTTGGGGTTCGAGCGTGAACTCGCTGACGCTCGTGGCGGCGAAGGGCTCGAGGAAGTCGAGTTGGATCGTGATCTTGGAGTTCGGAACGGACTCCTTGATCTCCATCTTGCCTGCGCCGACGTCGGAGTTGCCGCGCCAAGCGTACGTCGCGCCCTTGCCGCTCGCGGTCGGACTGAACGTGCGCTCCATCGCGGGGTCGAGCTTCTCCCACGGCGACCATTCGGCCCAACGGTGGAAGTCGTCGATCAACGGAAAGAGCTTCTCCGGCGCGGCCGAAATCGTTGCGCTGCGCTCGACTCGGAACGTCGCCGGCTGCGTCGCCGCGTAGGCGAGGATCGCTCCGATCAACACCACGAGGACGATCACGATCTTCTTGAACATCTGCACTCCTGTGTGAGGCGCTTTTTGGGAGAAGACGTCGGAAGCCTAGCAACGCCAGGCCGACGCGCACGCGCTCGATCGCGGCGAGCGAACGCACGCGGTACGCTGGCCCGCATGATCACGCTTCTCGGCACGGGTCTGCTGGGTTCCGGTTTCGCGCGCGCGCTCCGCAAGCAGGGCGAGACGGTTCAGGTCTGGAATCGCTCGCCCGCCAAGGCGCTCGCGCTCGCCGAGATCGGCGCGACGGCGCTGCACGATCCGGCCGAAGCCGTGCGCGGCGCCGAGCGCACCCACGTCATCGTCTCCGACGACGCGGCGGTCGACGCGGTGCTCGCGGCGGCGGCGCCCGGTTTCGCGAAGGGAGCGCTCGTCCTCGATCACTCGACGACCTCGACGGCCGGCGCTCTCGAGCGCACGGCTCGTTGGCGTGCACGCGGCGTGATCTACCACCACGTTCCGGTGTTCATGGGTCCGCAGAACGCCGCGGACTCCACCGGAGTGATGTTGATCTCGGGAGATCGCGAAATCGTCGCGCGCATCTCGCCGCTGTTAGTGCCGCTGACCGGCAAGCTCGTCGACCTCGGCCCGCGCGTCGATGCGGCGGCGGCGTTCAAGTTGCTCGGCAACCTGTTCCTGATCGCGCTGACCGCGGGCTTCACCGACATGCTCGCGCTCGCGAAGTCGATGAACGTCTCGCCGACGGAGGTCGCGACTCTCTTCGAGCACTTCAACCCCGGCACGTCCGTGCCCGCGCGCTTCAAACGGATGATCGAGGCGGACCACGCGCATCCGTCGTGGGAACTCGCGATGGCTCGCAAGGACGCACGCTTGATGCAGGCGGAAGCCGACGGCTCCGGCGTCGCGCTGACGATGCTTCCGGCGGTCGCCGCGTTGATGGACCGGTTCATCGCAGAGGGCCACGGCCACGCCGATTGGACCGTCGTCGCGAAGGACCTCGTCGGCGGAGCGAAGTAACGCGCGAACGAGCGCCTGGAACGATGAGCTTCAGGGCTGTGAGCAACGTCACCGAGACGCTGGTCGTGCCGTGAGCGCCGCGCGGCGCGAGCCTCACCGCGAAGCGCGCAAGTGCGCGTGCACCGCCTGCAATCCGCGCTTGAGCTGCGTGCGCACCGTCTCGTGCGGCACGCGCAGGCGCGCGGCGATCTCGGTGGGCGCGAGATCGTCGTAGAAACGAAGGCGCACGACGGTGCGGTAAGGCTCGTGCAGAGCCTCGACCGCAGCGAGCACGCGCTGGCGCAAATCGGCATCGATGTGCACTTCGCCGTCGGGCTCGACCGCGAGCGAACGTGCGGCGGCCGCTTCGCGCGCAAGGCGTCGCGCGTTGGCGCGCATGGCTTGGAAGGCGAGGTTGCGCGCAACCGTGCCGAGCCACGCGCGTTGGAGGAAGCGCGACGCGGCCGACTGGCGCAGGGCGGCGAGCCAAGTCTCCTGCGTCAGCTCGTCGGCCAGGTGCGGGTCGGCGATGAAACGGCGGATGAGCGCGCGCACGAAACGGTCGTGCTCGATCAGCTCGTCCCTCTCGACGGCGCGCTCGAGGCGTTGGCTCGCCATTTCGACTGCCGAGATTGCCACGCTCGCCCGGCAGGGTTCACGAAAAGCGCTCGCGGCTTTCGGTGAACCCTCGCGGCGCTGCGCGGCAATCACTGGGGCAACCTCCCAGCCCAAGGAGATCAAGCCATGTTCGCCACGCTCCTCACCTCCGCGATCGCGCTCCAGTCGAATGCCGGGCAGCCCACCGGCGTCTACACCCCCCCTTCCTCGGGGCACCTCTTCGGGTCGACCGGTTTCATGGGTCCGTTGATGCTCCTCGCCGGCGCGGTTGCGCTGTTCATCGCCATCCGCCGCTGGCTCGAGCTGCGCGCGGGCCGCCTCGCGCCGGCGGAGTTGGAGCGCACGCTCGACGCCGCCGTGCACGCCGGTCAGCTCGACCAGGCGCTCGAGCGCGCTGTCGCGAGCCATACGTTGCTCGGCGATCTCGTCGCTGCCGGCCTCTACCTGCGGAAAGCCGGGCTGGACGAGATGCTCGCCAACGTCGAGCGCGCGGCGACCAAGGAATCGCTGCGCCTGGGCAACCGCGTCGCCCATCTGGCGCGCCTGGGCGGGGTCGCGCTGATGATCGGCGTGCTCGGTACGACCACCGGGCTGATGAGCGCGTTCTTCTTGATCGCGCAATTGAAGGCGCCCGTCCCCGGCGACTTCACGACCGGCTTCGCCGAATCGTTGGCGTCCACGGCGCTCGGCCTGATGGTCGCGCTGTTCTGCTTCGTCGCGTTCTTCTGGTTCGACTCGCGGCTGACGCAGCGCGTCCTCGCGGTGCGCGAGGTCGCCGAGGAGATGATGCGCGACGCGGCGGAGCACACCGGCTCGCGCTAGAGCGACGGTCGGCGCGCGGATTCAGTTGTCGGCGCCTTCGAGTTCGCGCACCAGCCACATGCGCGCCACGCGCCAGCCGCTGCGCGGCGATCGCGTGGACGCTCTCATCCGAGCGAAGCTGGTCGGGGCGAGAGGATTCGAACCTCCGACCTCTGCAACCCCATCGACTGCCGATTGGCTCGCGTATGGCCTTGCGCTGATCGAGCTTAGCGTCGGTTCACCGGGTCGCAAGACGTCGCCGCGCGATGCGTCCTGATGCCTCCAGACGCGGTATCGGAGAGGGGTTTCGGTATGTACCGGGGTGCCAGCACGGCCGGCTTCGCTTCGAGCCCGCGTCGCGCCGATGGGGAGCGTCACCGGCCCACGTACCGTACGCGTCCGGCCAGCCCAGCTGGTTGAAGGGCTGAACGGTTTGCAGAGTCTGGAGGATGAGCACCTCGAAGACGGGCCCGGCGTCGATGGGCGAATCGCTTCTGGCCGAGTGTGACGCGAGCGGCGAGAGCGCGGCGGCCTTCGCCCGCAGTCGCGCAATCTCGCCGTGGCGGATCTACTACGCGCTGAATCGGCGGGCAGGCAAAGACCGAGCGGACCGACGCTGCTGCCGGTGCGAGTCGTTGCCGAGGCACCGAAGCCCGCGGCCGCAGCGCTCGAGATCGAGCTCACCAGTGGTCACCGGCTGCGGATCGGCGCGGACTTCGATCCGGTGCTTTTGCGGCGCGTGCTCGGAGCGCTGGAGCGATGCTGAGCTTTCCGCCGTCGCCGTCCGTGAAGATCTTCGTCGGGCGCGAAGCGATCGACATGCGCAAGGGGCTCGACG
>JAIOPM010000055.1 GCA_021413885.1 Planctomycetota bacterium | reverse complement strand
CGCCGCCCGCGCCGCCCGCGCCGCCCGCGCCGACCTCGCCGCCCTCGCCGCCCTCGCCGACCTCGCCGACCTCGCCGACCTCGCCGCCCGCGCCGCCCTACGCAAGAAGCGCAAGAAGGAGCTCGTCGATCTGATCGTCCGCTTGTGCGCCGTCGGTGCGCGAACGGAAGTCACGGAGGCTTGCTCGCGCGAGCAAGTGCTCGAGTTCCTCTGCACTCACGACGGTGAGAAGTAGCGCGCTCGTCAACAGACCATGAACCGCGGCACCGGCATCGAGTGGACGGAAGCGACCGTCAGCCCCATGCGCGGTTGCTCGCGGGTCAGCGAGGGATGTCGAAACTGCTACGCCGAGCGCTGGGCCGCACGTTGGTCGGCGCGCGGCGCTGCGTTCCACGGTTTCGTGGATGCGGAGACCGGCAAGTGGACCGGACGCGTCGAGATCAAGCCGCAAGTCTTCGAGACGATGCTGAAGACGACGGAGAAGCGCGTCTTCGTGAACTCGATGTCGGACACGTTCCACGAGAGCCTGTCCGACCACGCGATCGCGGCGGTCTACGGTGTGCTGATCTCGAAGCCCGAGACGATCTGGCAGGTGGTCACGAAGCGTCCTGCGCGCGCGTACGAGTTCCTGCGCGCGCACGATGCCGACGACTGCCTCGCAGCGACGCGCGCAGTGCTCGCGAAGCAAGGCGGCGAGCTGCCTGAGCGCCACGTTCGCTCCTGGCCACCCGCGAACGTTCACCTGCTCACATCGGTCGAAGACCGCGCATCAGCCGCCGACCGCATTCCGCCGCTGCTCGGCACACGCGCGCCGGTGATTGGTCTCTCGTGTGAGCCTCTGCTCGAGGAGGTCGATCTCTCGCCGTGGATCCACGCGCTGAAGTGGGTGATCGTCGGCGGCGAGTCCGGCAGCGGCGCGCGGCCGATGCACCCCGCGTGGGCGCGCGCGATCCGTGATCAGTGCGTCGCCGCCGGCGTGCCGTTCTTCTTCAAGCAGTGGGGGCAGTTCTGCCCGGCGATGATGCAGACGCCGGACGCGACGTGGTTGCCGGATCAAACGCACGGTCCCGCGCTCATGGTGCCGTGGTGGCCGCGGCGCGACGATGTCGGTCGTCTGCTCGACGGCCGGATCTGGAGCGAGTACCCGAAGCGCTAGGGCAGCGCGTCGGCGAGGTCGGCGTACGCAGCCTGCTCTTCGGTCGAGAGCGAAGTCTCGAGCAGGTCGACGTCCTCCTCCGGATCGTTGCGGAGGTCGTACATGAACTCGAGGCCCTCGAGGTCGACGAGCTTGTAGCGCGCGCCGCGCGCCGCGCGCGAGACGTTGGTCGGCGGCTCCCCGAGCCCCTTGAAGGACGAGCACGTGAGGAACGCGCGCGGCGGCGTCGGCGTCCAGTCCGGCAGGATCTCGTCGGTGAACGCGAACGAGTCGGGCGTCGCGATCGCGGGCGCGCCGCGCAGCTCGCGGATCGTCGCGAAGAAGTCCGTCGCCTGCACGAGGCGCGACGAGTACTTCGCCGGCACGCCGTCGCCGATCACGAAGCACGGCGTGTTGAGCCCGTCCTCCGTGAACGTTCCCTTGCCCGCGCCGGTCGATCCGTTGTCGCACGCGACGATCACGACGTAGCCCGCGGCGACCGCGGCGTCGACGAGCTCGCCGAGGCGGAAGTCCAGGTGACGCAGGAAGTCGAGGCGCGGATCCGTCGCCGGGTGTTGCGAGTAGAGGTGGCCCGCGGGCTCGTTGTCAGGCGGCAGCGGCGAGAGCGGCTGGTGGATCGCGTTGAACGCGACCTTGATGAACTCGACGCCGTCACCCACGTCGACTAGCGCCTCGTCCGCGGTGTCGTTGGTCGCGAACTTCGTGCACGTGAAGAGCGCTCCGGTGCCCGAGCCCTTCACCCAGTGGTAGTAGTCGCCCGAGCCAGAGACGCCCTGGTTCAGATTCGCCTGGGAGCCCGAGTACTCGTCGAAGCGGTCGACACCGACGACGTGCGTCGCCCAAGTGTTGCCGGCGATCAGGTGCAACTTGCCGCGCATCGTCTTGCGCCCCGGCATTGCGGCCGTGACCCAGGGAGCAGACGGGCCCGGGAACGGCGTCTGACCGATGCCGACGTTCGGGCCGACGTTCTCGCCGACGAGGTTGCCGGCGCGCACCGCCTCGAGTCCGACCAACGCGCGCGCGCGAAACACCGAGCACAGCGGCGCCGCCCAGAAGTTGCCGAAGACCGTGCAGCGAGTCATTGCCTGCGCGAGCCACGGCATCACGCCGCGAAGCAGCGCGCCGCCGGCGAGTCCGGAACCAAGGTCGTCGATCGCGATCTCGAGCACGTTGCGCGGTGCGGTGGTCATCGACCCACCGTGCGACTGCCGCGTTCACGTACGAAGCGTCCGGATACGCGTAGTGCCGGACGGGTGAACTAGGTACGTGACACGCGTAGGGTCGCGAGTGGAGGTCCGAACCATGCAAGCCACCGCACCCGCCCCGACGATCGACGCAGCCTGGGTCCGCCGCTTCAAGAAGATCGTCACGCACGCGATCGACTACACCGCGGCGACGCTCAAGATTCCGGGCGGCGTCGGCGTGCACGTGCGCACCGATCGCTACACCGGCACGAAGGACGCGAACGCGGTGCTCAGCTCGAGCGGCACTCAACTGCTCGAAGGCTTCCGCCGCACGCTCGTTGAGATTCACGGGCTCGGTTGGGTCTCGACCAAGTGGCTCTCGCGCCTCTACACGCTGCACAACGGCGTCGACGAGTGGATTTGGATCCACGACGGCCAGGCGAAGGGCGGCGAGGGTCACGGTCTCTACGAAGCCTGGGCCGGCAATCACACGCTGCGCCACTTCCTCGCCGAGAACATCCCCAGTCAGATTCTCCAGATCACCGCGCGCACCGCGCACCTTCCGCAAGGGAGCCCCGCGGGATCGAAAGTCTGGGTCGAATCGCTCTGGCCGCAACTCTTCGAAGAACAGGGCGATCAGCTCGTCGAGGACTTCAACTGCGACGGCTGGGGCTGGGGCTCGAAGGCCTCCTTCGCGCTCTCGTTCTTCGGCACACAGACGGTCGATCCGGCGAACTACCCGGTCGGTCCGCACGGCGCCGGCGTGACGTGGCGCAACGGGCGGATGAAGAACGACGCGAGGAAGCTCGGCGGCGACGCAGGCGCTGGACTCGTGCAGCGGCGCCCGTACCACGTCATCGACCACGTGCGCTTCGAGGTCGAGAACACTGGCCCGACCAACTCGCGCCCGCTGATCTTGGGCGAAGGCACGAAGCGCTACAGCTACAAGGACGCCCACTTCCGCTCGTCTCGCGTCGAGCTGGACGGTGCGGTGCCCGGCGGCATCGAACTCGAGCGCTGCGACGGCGGTGCGCTGCTCGTGATCGGCGGCAAGAAGCACAAGACGTTCGACGCGCTCCAGCAGCCCTTCCAGGCCTGAGCGGTCGCGCGCACTCACCAATCCCGGACAGGGAGACTCTCGAACCATGCACTACCAAGACGGAACGCACGCGCTGATCGGCGACGAGGTCGTCGGCCGCAACACCAACCGCGAAGAGATCCACGGCATCCTCGTGTTCGCGAACGCGGGTACGGACTCGTGCAACGGCCGCGTCGACCGGTTGAAGGTCGAGTGCAGCTGGGCGAGCGAGAGCTCCCGCGCGATGCCGGCGCGCGTCGCGGTCGCGTGCGACTACGCGACGATCGGGGATCTGCGTCTCTTCAAGCGGCGCGACGACATCGCGCGTCTCCTGAACAGTCCCGAGTGGCTCGCCGCCGCCGGCGTCCTTCCCGTCGCCTGAGCCATGGGCTTGCCCAACGCGAAGGACGGCGAGCGAGGCGACTCGGTGTCGTTCAAGATCATCGGTCCGCCGCTCGCGTTCGTATTGAACACGGGCGCGTGGATCGCGATCGCGATCGGCGCGTGGCGAAGTTCGGCCTACCTGGCTGCGCAGGAGACCGCGCAGAAGGAGACGCGCTTGGAGCTCGAGGCGATCAAGGCGCAGCTCACCGCGATCCAAGAGGGCGTCGCGACGACGTCCGACATGCAGCACTGGGTCGAGCTGCTGCAGGCGCGCAATCGCGAAATCGACGTCCCGCTGTTTCAGCCGCGCAGGAGCTATTGAGCATGCAGCCCGAAGGCGTTCAGAAGTCGACCTCGGCCCTCGAGTCGACCACGTTCCAAGCGACGATCGCGTTCTTGCTGCTGCACGGCGCGTTCGCGTGGCTCGGAACGCCGATCCCGACCGAGCTGACGATGGCGGCGATCGTCGCGTTCGCCGGCAAGGAAGCCGCGGGCAAGTTGCGGCGCGCGCCGTAGCTCAGCTCGCGCGCGGTTGCTCGCACGGCGGGTCGCGTCTGAGCGCTCGCGGGTGCGTGCTCACGAACGTCTCGGCGACGTGCCGCGCGCTCAGGTGAACGTAGATCTGCGTCGTCGAGAGCGACGCATGGCCTAGCAGCGCTTGCACCGAGCACGGATCCGCGCGGCGTTCGATCATGTGCGTCGCGAACGAGTGCCTCAGCACATGGGGTGAAACCCTGATCGGGATCCCGGCGCGATGCGCGCGCGTCGTGACGGTCTTCGCGAGGTGACGCTGGGCGAGTCCCGTCCCTCCTTGGGTCAAGAACAGCGCGTCGGTAGAGACTCCGTGGATGACCCTTCGAAGGCGTAGCCACGCGACAAGCGCGTCGCGCGCGGGCTCGCCGATCATCACCACGCGGTCCTTGCCGCCCTTGCCGTGGACGATGACGACGCCGCGGTTGGTGTCGATCGCGCCGGTGGTGAGCCCGCAGAGCTCGGAGGCGCGCGCACCGGTGCTGTAGAGCACCTCGATGATCGCGCGGTCGCGGACAGCGAGAAACGCGTCCCCGTCGCAGGCGGCGAGCATCCCTTCGATCTGGTCCGTGGTCAGGACGCGTGGGAGCTTCTTGCCCTGCCGGCGGAACCTCGGCACGCCTGGCGCGCGGCGAATTCGTCCGTGGGCCACGAGCCAGCGCATGAAGCTCAGGATGGCGGCCGAGAAGGTGTGGAGGGTGCCGGCGCTCAGTCCCCGTTCGCGCAGTCGTCCGAAGAACCCTTCCATGTGGGCGAGCGTGATCTGGCGGGCCGTGGTGACCTCCTGCTGCGCGAGCCAGTCGACGAACTCTAGCGCCTTCTGGCGGTAGAGAGTGACGCTGCCGTCGGCGTAGGCACGGGCGACCAGTGAGGCGGTCCACGAGTCGAGGTCCTTGTGCATCCGTGTAGTTGCGACTTCGTATCGAGAAGGAGTTCGCATTTACGGAGAGCACGCCAGGACCTTTCCAAACGGTGTGGATAACTCTGTTGGTAACCTGTGGATGGATTGTGGAGAAGTAGTTTGGATACGCGTAAGTCTGGTACGCGGGGTCGACTTACGACAACTGCGCTACAGCACTTGACGCCCTCTTGCGGAAAGAGCAATCTGAAACCACGTCTGGAGCGGTGCTCCGGCGTCCCTTCCAGCACACGCAGGCCACGATTGCGGCGCTTTCGGCGCCTCAAATCTCAGTTTGAAACCCCGCGCGCCGATTCCTCCTGCGTAGAACCGCTCGCGGCGCGGCCGGTCGTCGGTCGTGCCGCGCTATCATCGGCGGTCCTCGCGGGTTGGCGCGTGTGATGGAGTCGGGGAAGTTGACGAAGCTCGCTCTTCTGCTGCTCGTCGTCGGGTTCGGCCCGTCGGCGAGTCTTCGCGCCCAGGTTTCTGCGTCCACGACGCCGGAGCCGGTAGTGACGAGCGACGGCGCGCAGGTTCCCGCCCAGGATCCTCCGAAACCCGAACCGTTGCCGACGCCGGTCGAGCCTCCGCAGGATCCCGCGCCCGCCGCGCCGAGCGTCGCGCCCGAGGTTCCGGCGCCGCAGCCCGCGCCGAAGCCGGTCGCGTTGCCGGCCTTCGCGCCGAGCTACCGTTCGTACGCCCAGGTCGGCGAGCTCGTCGCCGCGTGGACTGCCGCGCGGCCCGACTCGGTGCGCGAGCTCGACCTCGGCGTGCGCGTCGGCGTGAACGGGTTGCCGTTCCACGTCCTCGAGCTCGCGAAGCCGGGCCCGATTCCGCCGGCCGCGCGGCCGACGGTCTTCCTGATCGGCGGGCTCGACGGGCTCTCGCTCGCCGGCGGCGAAGCGGTGTTGTCGGTCGTCGCCGATCTGTTGCGCGAAGATGAGCTCTCCGCCGACCTCACGTACATCGCGGTGCCGTGGGCGAGCCCGAGCGCGCTCGAGACCGCGCTCGCGAGCGACGTCGGCGACGGCCGCGACGACACACCGTACGACGACGACCACGATGGCCGCGTCGACGAGGACGGGCCCGACGATCTCGACGGCGACGGGCAGGTGCTCAGCATGTTGATCGAGGATCCGCGCGGACGTTGGACGCGCGCCGCCGATCCGCGCTTCCTCGTGCCGGCCGGTCCGAACGACGGCGTGCGTTACGTGCTCTGCTCGGAAGGTCGCGACGACGACGGCGACGGCAAGTACAACGAGGATCCGCCGGGCGGAGTCGTGCTCGATCGCAACTTCCCGCTCGGCCGCGGCGCCGGTCGCGCCGATCCGCTCGAGGGAACGTTGCCGCTCTCCGCGGCGCCGGCGCGCGCGTTGGCGGACTTGGCGCTCGCGCGGCGCACGGTGGTCGCGCTGTTCTTCCAGGGCAACCACGGACAGCTCGCGGCGCCGGGAGGCGACGGCGCGGCGACCGAGCTCGTCGCTGTCGAAGACCGGCCGGTCTTCGAACGCGTCAGCGAAGCGTTGCAAGTCGCGACCGGTCGACGTCAGAAGAACTTCGTCACGCTGTGCGAAGCGCGCGGCGCGGTGCGCGGCGGCGCGGCGCTCGATTGGTTCTACGCGGTCGAGCGCTCGATCGCGGTCGAGGTCGCGTTGTGGGGTCCCGAGGTCGAGCTGCAAGCCGACGTCGCGGCGACCGACGCGCGCTTCCCGGCGCGGCCGAACGTCAAGCCGCACGAACGCGGGCTCGGCAACGGTCGTCCGGTGCCCGGCGAAAGCGATCGGGCGTGGGCCAATTGGCTCGACAACTCGAAGGGCGGCATCGGCTTCGTCGATTGGAACCCGGTCGATCTCGGTTCCGGCGTGCAGGCGTTGGTCGGAGGTTTCGAGTCGCGCACGGTCGCGAATCCGCCGCTCGAAAGTCTCCCGCGCGCTTTGCGCGGCTCGACGGAGTTCGTGGGTCAACTCGTCGACGGTTTGCCGAAGCTCGAGATCAAGGTGACGCAGCTGGTGCGCGAAGGCGATGTGTGTCGCATCCGCGCGCGCGTGCGCAACGCCGGATTGCTGCCGACCGGGCTGGTTGCGCGCGCGCAACGCGCGAAGACGGCGGCGGTGTCGCTCGCGCTCGAACTGCCGCCCGGCGCGCAGCTCTTCGCCGGACGATCGAAGATCGAGCGAGCGCGCCTGCTCGGCGGCGAATCGAGCGAAGAGTACGAATGGGTCGTGCTCGCGGCCGAGGGCTCGCAGTTCACGTTGAGCGCGACGTCCGAGTGGACGCCGGCGATCACGCGCGAGGTCAAGCCGTGATCGGCGTGTGGCTCGCGGCGGTGCTCGCGCTGCAGGATCCCGCGCCCGCGTCGCGATTGACCAGCGCGCCGGACAAGCGCCTCGAGCTCGACTTCCAGCACTACTACGACGTGCCCGAGCTCGAGAGCACGCTGCAGAAGCTCGCGGCCGCGTACCCCGAGTTCCTCGCGGTGCGTTCGATCGGCAAGAGCGGCGGGGGACGCGATCTGTGGCTCGCGACCGTCGGCGACGCGTCGAAGGGCGAGCTCGGCGCGAAGCCCGCGATCGCGGTCGTCTCGGGCCTCGCCGACGGCGACGTCGTCGGCACCGAGATGTCGCTGTACGCGCTGTACGACCTCTTGCAGAACCACGCTCGCGATCCGCGCGCCGGCGAGTTCTTCGCGCGCGCGACGTTGTACGTCGTGCCGTGCGCCGATCCCGATCGACGCGCCGAACTCTTCGCGGGTCGTCCGCGCGCTGCGGGCGAAGGTCCGCATCTCGAGCGCGATTTCCCGTCGGCGTGGGATCCGTGGGCGGACGGCGCGGGGCCGTACCCGTTGTCGACGACCGAGACGCGCGCATTGGTCGAGAGCCTGCTCGAGCACGCGAACGTCGCCATGTTGGTGACCACCGCGTCCGGCGGTGTCGCGCCGGCGGCGCGTGACGATTTGCCCGCCGAGGACCGCGCGGCGTTCCGACGCGCGCTCACGAAGTTCGCGTCGCCGCGCGGAGCCTTGTCGGTGCTCGGCGCCGATCAACGGCCGCGTGCGCGCGGCAGCCTGTCCGAGTTCGCGTTGCTCGAACTCGGCGCGTTCCCGTTCGAAGTGCGCACGCTCGCGTCCGAAGGCGTGCCGCCGCCGTCGGAGATCCTCGATCTCGGTCGCGAGCATTCGCGGGCGTTGGTCGAGCTCGCGCGCGCGCTGCCGCGTCTCGCGTTCGGCGAAGTGACGCGCACGCGGTTGAAGAGCGATCTGTGGCAGGTCGAGTTCGTGTTGTCGAACGACTCCGCGCTCGGCGGCACCACCGCGCTCGGGCGCGAACGCGGGCTCGCCGATTCGATCGCGCTCGCGGTCGAGGGCGGCAAGTTGGTCGCGCTCGGGCTGCGCTCCGCCGATACCGACGACTTCGCGCCGTATCCGGACGCGCTCGGCGTGCCGAGGCTCGCGGCGCTCGGCGGCGGCGAGCACGTGCGCGTGCGACTGATGCTTCAGGCTCCGGCCGGCGGAAAAATCGCGTTGCGCTGCGAGGGCGCGCGCTTCGGCGCGGTGGAGACGACCTTCGGGCTCGAGTGAGCCTCAGCGCGTCGCGAACTTCTCGAAAGCCGGGAGGGCCGCGACGACCAGGCGGCCGATCACGTCGAGGCTCGCCTTCGAACAGTGCTCGAGCGTGTCTTCCTTCGTGTGCCAGTACGTGTTGTCCGGACCGTAGTGGAAATCGATCAGGTCGAGCGACGGGATCTTCGCCGCGATGAAGGACAGGTGGTCGTCGCTGACCTGCTCGCTCTTGCGGCCGATGTGTTGTTCGAGCCCGATCGACTTCGCCGTGTCGCAGAGGATCTTGAACAGGCGCTCGTCGGAATAGCTGTCGCGCGTCAACACGAGATCGGCGTCGCCGACCATGTCGAGCACGATGCACGCCTTGACCCGCTTGTGCTCGCCGCGCTTCACCATCGCTTCGACGTGGCGCCGCGAGCCGTAGCGGTTGTCCGGATCGACCCATTCCGCGCGTTGAGCTTCCTCGCCGTCGAGGAAGAGCAGGCGCCACACCACGCGCGGACTCGGGGAGGCCGCGATCAGGCGCGCGAGTTCGAGCAACACCGCGGTGCTCGAACCGCCGTCGTTCGCGCCGACGAACTTGAAGCCGTAGAGCTTCGTGTCGAAGTGCGAGCAGAGGACGACGATCGGGAGCTTCGACGCGTCCGCGCCGGGCGCCACGACGTCCGCGTAGACGTTCGTGACGCGGATCGGACCGAACGGCGCCTCCGGGCAATCGAAGGTCTCGCGCTTCGGCTCGAGGCCGACCGCGCGCAACTCGGTCTCCAGGTAGACGCGCAACTTCTCGAGCGCCTCTGACCCGACCGGTCGCGGGCCGAGCGCGACTTGCGTCTCGAGGTGCTTCCAAGCTCGGTCGGCTTCGAACGTCGCGCGCACGGGCGCCGCGCCGGTGGCGTCGCAAGCGGCGAGGAGACTCGCGAGTGCGACGGCGCGGAAGATCGGCCGATGGAGGTGGAGCATGACGACGAGCTTAGCCGTCGAGTCTTGGATCCAGAAGCTCGCTCGCGGCGCCGGCGGTCTCGCGCGGGGGAGGAAACGCCTCGCGCGGAAGCCCTCCGGACGCACGGGCGCCGGGCCCGCGGCCTCGGTTCGACGAGCACGCGCTCCCTCGTTCACCTACCTCCTAGGACCTCTCAGGTTGCCGCTCGATACGGTCGAAGTTCTGACCTGCTCGTCCCTGCGCGCCGCCGAAGCCCGGGCCTATGAGGCCGACGCGCGAGAACCGACCCACTCACCTTCCATGTCCGACGCACCGAAGTCCCTGTTCGAAGTGGTTCGTTCCCAGTGCGACCGTGCGAAGTACGCGGCGCTCAACTGGGAGGGCACGTTCGCGGAGCATCTCGCGCTGCTCGAACGCGATCCGCTCCCGACGCGCAACGCGTGGCAACGCTTGATCGACATGATCGAGAGCCACGGCTCCGAGGCGCCGACCGAGCGGAACGGCGCGCGCCGCTGGAAGATCTTCGACGATCCGTTCGACGGCGGTCGCGACGCGGTGTTCGGGCTCGACAAGCCGCTCGACGAGTTGGTGCAGACGATCCGCGCCGGCGCGCGCGGCTTCGGGCCCGAGCGACGCGTGATCCTCTTGCACGGACCGGTCGGTTCTTCGAAGAGCACGATCGTGCGACTCCTGAAGCGCGGCCTCGAGCTCTATTCGTTCGCCGACGAAGGCGCGCTCTACACGTTCGACTGGCACGTCGACGGCGTGGTCGTGCGCTCGCCCATGAACCAGGATCCGCTGTTGCTCGTGCCGCCCGAGGCGCGCGCGGCGGTCGAGCAGAAGCTCAACAAGAAGCACCGTCGCGAGTACAAGCTCGCGATCCAAGGCGAACTCGATCCCGTCAGCCGTTGGTACTACCAGGCGTTGATGGCGCGCTACGACGGTGACTGGAGCAAGTTGATCGAGCACGTCAAGGTGCGACGCCTCGTGCTGTCCGAGAAGGACCGCATCGGCATCGGCACCTTCCAACCGAAGGACGAGAAGAACCAGGACTCGACCGAGCTCACCGGCGACATCAACTATCGCCGCATCGCCGAGTACGGTTCCGACTCCGATCCGCGCGCGTTCAACTTCGACGGTGAATTCAACATCGCGAACCGCGGGATGCTCGAGTTCATCGAGGTGCTCAAGCTCGACGTCGCGTTCCTCTACGACTTGCTCGGCGCGACGCAGGAACACTCGATCAAGCCGAAGAAGTTCGCGCAGACCTCGATCGACGAAGTAATCATCGGGCACACCAACGAGCCTGAGTACAAGAAGCTCCAGACCAACGAACTGATGGAGGCCTTCCGCGACCGCACGATCAAGATCGACGTGCCGTACAACCTGACGGTCTCCGACGAAGTGCAGATCTACGAGCGTCAGTTCACGCGCCGTGACATCGCGGGACGCTCGATCGCGCCGCACACGCTCGAGATCGCCGCGCTGTGGGCGGTGATGACGCGCCTCGAGGAGCCGACGCATCCGAACCTGAGTCTGTTGCAGAAGACGCGGCTCTACGACGGCGGCGAAGTGTCGGGTTTCGGGCCGGAGCACGTGCTCGAGATGCGGAAGCTCGCGACGCGCGAAGGTTTGCTCGGCATCAGTCCGCGCTACGTCCAGGACAAGATCGCGGCGGCGTTGGTGTCGGAGAAGCCGACGCTCGGCGCGTTCGACGTGCTCGAGAAACTCGAGTCGGGTCTGCTGCACCATTCGTTGATCTCGAACGAAGACCAACGCCGGCGCTACATCCAGCTCGTCGCCGTCGCGCGCGAGGAGTACGAGGAGATCATCAAGCACGAGGTCCAGGTCGCGATCGCGTCCGACCGTGAAGCGATCGACCGCCTCTGCTCGAAGTACGTCGACAACGTCCGCGCGTACACCACGCGCGAGAAGGTGATCGATCCGGCGGGCCGCGCGAGCGATCCCGACGAACGCTTGATGCGCGCGATCGAGGAGAAGATCGAGATCGCCGAGTCGCGCAAGGACGACTTCCGTCACGAGCTGATGAACTACGTCGCCGAGTGCCAACGCGAAGGCAAGATCTTCGACTACCGCCAGAACAAGCGGCTCTCGAAGGCGCTCGAGCTCAAGGTCTTCGAGGACCGTCGCGATTCGATCCAGCTCACCAGTCTCGTCTCCACCGTCGTCGACCCCGACACGCAGGAGAAGATCGCGGTGATCCGCGATCGACTGATGCGTCAATTTGGTTACGACGAACCGTCGGCGGACGAGGTGCTCCAGCACGTCGCCGGTCTCTTCGCACGCGGCGACGCGAAGGGTTCGCTGCCCGAGGCCGCCTGAGCGGCGGGAGGCTCCCGTGTTCCGCATCGAGGTCGATCGCGCGCGCTTCCGCGAGATCGTGCGCGGCAGGATCCGCCAGGACTTGCGCAAGTATTTGGCGAACTCCGAACTGATCGCCAAACAAGGCGAACATGCGGTTTCGGTGCCGATCCCGCAGATCGAGCTCCCGCACTTCCGCTTCGGCGAGAACCCGAAGTCCGGCGTCGGCCAAGGTCCCGGAGAGAAGGGCGAAGCTGTCGGCCAAGAGGACGGCGAAGCCGGCGGCGAGGGCGCGGCGGGCGATCACGAGGGCTCGCACATCCTCGAGGTCGAAGTCGAGCTCGACGAGCTCGCGGAGATGCTTGGGCGTGAACTCGAGCTCCCGAACATCCAACCGCGCGGCAAGCGCGAGATCTCGACCGACGGCGGTCGCTACAACGGCGTGCGGCGCTCCGGTCCGGATTCGCTGCGGCACATGCGGCGCACGTTCAAGGCCGCGTTGCTGCGCACGGTCGCCGCGAACGAATGGGATCCGAACGATCCGAAGATCGTGCCGATCCGCGAGGACCAACGCTACCGCGCGCGCAAGTCCGCGCCAGTGCCGGATTCGTCGGCGGTGATCTTCCACATGATGGACGTCTCGGGCTCGATGGGGCGCGAGCAGAAGGAGATCGTCCGCATCGAAGCGTTCTGGATCGATACGTGGCTGCGCAGCCAGTACCAGAACCTCGAAGTCGTCTACATCGTCCACGACGCGGTCGCGAAGATCGTCGACCAGAACGCATTCTTCCACCTGCGCGAATCGGGCGGCACGAAGATCAGCTCGGCGTACGAGCTCGCGCTCAAGTTGATCCAAGAGCGCTATCGCCCCGAGGACTGGAACATCTACCCGTTCCACTATTCCGACGGCGACAACTGGTCGGCGCGCGACACCGAACGTTGCGTCGCGTTGCTGAAGGACGAGCTGCTCCCGCGCTGCAATCAGTTCTGCTACGGACAAGTGAAGAGCGCGTACGGCTCCGGCCAGTTCAAGAAGGATCTCGACGAGGTGTTGGGCTCCGACGAACGGTTGGTGACGAGCTCGGTCGCCGACCGCGGCGACATCGCCGCCGCGATCCGACAGTTCCTCGGGAAGGGTCGTTGAACGTGCAGTCCGCGCGGCGCCGCAAGAGTTCGTTGACGCCGGAGCTCGCGCTCTGGGCCGAACGCATCGAGAAGGTCGCGCGCGGCTACGAGCTCGACTTCCGCGAGGTCGTGTTCGAACTGCTCGATTCGAAGGACGTCAACGGCATCGCGGCGTACGGCGGTTTCCCGGTGCGCTATCCGTCGTGGCGTTTCGGCATGGAGTTCGAGCGCCTCGACAAGGGCTACGAGTACGGCCTCTCGAAGATCTACGAGCTCGTGATCAACAACGATCCGGTGATCGCCTACCTCGTGAAGTCGAATTCGCTGCTCGAGCAGAAGCTCGTGATGGCGCACGTCTTCGGCCACGCGGATTTCTTCGCGCACAACTGTTGGTTCGCGGCGAGCGACCGACACATGCTCGAGACGATGGGCCGGCACTCGACCGCGGTGCGCCGCATGGTCGATCGTCACGGCCTCGAACGCGTCGAGACGTTCATGGATCAGGCGCTCTCGCTCGAGAACCTGCTCGATCCGTACTTGCCGTTGCGCGAACACCTCGCGCAAGCGAAGCCCCTCGCGCGCGCGAAACTCCCGACGTACGACTTGCTCGGCTTCCTGGTCGAACGCGCGCCGCTCGACGATTGGCAACGCGAGATCCTGCGCATCGTCCGCGCCGAGGCGTACTACTTCCAACCGCAGCGCATGACCAAGATCATGAACGAGGGTTGGGCCTCGTTCTGGCATTCGCGCATCCTCACCGAGAGTGTGCTCGACGCGAGCGAGATCGTCGACTTCGCCGACTGCCACAGCGGGGCGACCGCGCGCGCGCCCGGCCGCGTCAACCCGTACAAGCTCGGGATCGAGCTCTTCCGCTACGCCGAGGAACTCGGCCACGACATCTTCGCGCTGCGCCGGCGGCACAACGACGCGAGCCTGATCGACGAACTCGTCGACGAGACCTTCATCGAGCGCGAACAGCTCTTCCTCTACGGCAAGAACGCGCGCAGCTCGCGCGTCGAAGTGACCGATCGCGATTGGCGCAAGGTCAAGAATCGCTTGCTCGCCGACCTCGCGTGGGGCGGCCTGCCGCAGATCGAATTGATCGCGGTCGACGCCGACGGCAAGGGCGAGCTCGTGCTCTTGCACCACCACGACGGCCGTGATCTGCAACTCGGCCACGCGCGCGAGACGCTGTTGCGCGTCGCCGCGCTGTGGAAGGGGCCGGTGCACCTCTCGACGCGCGAGGAGAACGAAGGTCGTCTCCTCCTGTGCGACGGCAAGGACGTCGAGGTGCGCGAGGTCCAGGCGCCGGCCGCGAACGACGAACAGAGCGGCGAGCACTGAGCCGCTACGACTCGCGCCGCGACTGCTCGTCGTAGAGCTCGCGGTACACGCCGCCCGCCGCGTACAGCGCCGCATGCGTGCCCGCTTCCACGATGCGACCCTCGCGCATCACCAGGATGCGATCGCAGTCCTGCACGCTGGTCAAGCGGTGCGCGATCATCACGACGGTCCGGCCCGCGAGCCGCTCGCGCAACGCGTCGAGCACTGCGCGCTCGGTCCGCGCGTCGAGCGCCGAGGTCGCTTCGTCGAGGATCAGGACGCGCGGCGCGGCGAGCAACGCGCGCGCGAGCGCGAGGCGCTGACGTTCGCCGCCCGACAAGCGCAAACCGGCCTCGCCGACCTCGGTGTCGAGGCCTTCGGGCAACGCCGCGACGAACGGCCCGAGCTGCATCGCGTCCAACGCGGCGCGCAACTCCGCGTCGCTCGCGCGCGGCGCGGCGAGCTTCAAATTCTCGCGCAACGTGTCGTGGAAGATCTGCGCCTCTTGCGGCACGACGCCGACCGCGCGGCGCAACTCGCCGAGCTTCCAACTGCGCAGGTCGAGCCCGTCGAGCTTCACGGCTCCGCCGCTCGGATCGAGGAAGCGCGACGCCAGCGCCGCGAGCGTCGACTTGCCCGAGCCCGACGCGCCGACGATCGCGATGCGCTCGCCCGGCTCGATGCGCGCGTCGATGCCGCGCAGGATCGACGCGCCGTCCCACGCGAAGTCGAGGCGCTCGAACTCGACGCGGCCCGCGACCGCCGTCGGCGCGCTCGCGTCCGGCCGTTCGGCGATCCACGGCACGAGGTCGATCAAGTGGTACACGCGCCGCAACGCCGCGCGCGCGGACTGCAGCTCGATGTGGATGTCGACCAAGAGCGACACCGGCCGTTGCAGGCGCGCGGCCAACGTGTAGAACGCGATCAACGTGCCGATCGAGAGCGAACCGTCGAGCACGCGCGCGCCGCCGAACAGGAACACGAGCACCGGCGCGATCGACAGCATCACGTCCGCCGCCGACGTCTGCAGCGAGCCGAACATCGAGAGCCGCAAGTTGGCGCGCATCCACGGCCGCGAGACGCGCACGAGACGCTTCGCCTGCGCGTGCTCGCGCCGGAACTCCTGGATCAAACGCACCGCGCCGAGGCGTTCCTCGAGGAACGAGTAGAGCCGTCCGATCGAGGTGCGCGCGTTCTCGCTCTCGACGCGCATGTGCTTGTTGGTGAGCCACAGACAGAGCGCGAGCACCGGGTAGACGAACGCGAGGATCCCCGCGAGCCGCGGATCGAGGAACACGAGCACGATCCAGATGCCGACGATCGTCAACACGTGCTGCACCGCGCCGACCACCGTGTAGACCGCCGAACGCTGCAACACGTCGACGTCGGCGGTCAACCGCGACAACACGTCGCCGTAGTGTTCGCCGCGCAGGAAGTACGGCGAGAGGCGCTGCACTTGCTCGTACGCGCGCCGCCGCAAATCGAACATCACGCGCAGCCCGCCGTACGAGTAGAGCCACGTCGAGACGATGCGGAACGCGACGCGGAACGCGAGTGCGCCGACCAGCAGCGCGACCAACCGTCCGACGGCTTCCATGTCGCCGTCGCCGAGGCCGCGGTCGATCACCGCGCGCAGGATCAGCGGATCGACGAGCTCCAGGACGACCTGGACCAACACGCAGAGACCGATCTCCGCCTGCAGGAGCCAGTACGGCGCGACGTGCTCCGCGAGGAAGCGGCGGACGAGCTTCGGCGACCCGGCGCGCGCGGCGTTCACTTCGACTCGAGCCCGAAGAGCTCCTCGAGGCCCAAGCGGAGCAGCGACGCGCTCTCCGCGGTCGCGATGCGCGCGCGGCCGCGCATGCCTTCGAAGAGCGGACCGGGAGCGAGCGCGGGATCGATCTCGAGGCGCACGAGGTAACCGTGTTCGTCGGCGCGGTCGGCGATCAACGTCACCTTCGCGTCGACGGTGCCGTGCACGAGCCACGGATAGCCGTCGAGCCGCAGCTTCGCCGCGAGGCCGTTCTTCACGCGCGCGCGACCTCGGTCGTCGACGTGCGCGAGGAACGCTTCGACGCCGGCGACCGCGACGCGCATCGTCTCGTCGCCGGCGCGCACCGCGCGGCCGACGAATTCGGAACGCGGCGGCGCGAGCACGCAACCCGCGACCGGCGCGACGAGGTCGCGTTCGGCGGCGCGGCGTTCGAGGTCGACCGACTGCGCGTCGAACGCGGCGAGCTCGAAGCCGACTTCGGCGACGCGCGCGTCGACTTCGGCGAGCGCCGACGTCTCGAGCGCGGGCCGCTGCGCGCGAGCCGTGCGCGCGGTCTCGAGCTCGACCTCGGCGAGCTTGCGCGCGAGCGCCGCATCCTCGAGTTCGCCCTGTTCGACCAGACCGACCGCCTGGAGATCGGAGAAGCGTTTCTCCTTCACCTTCGCGGCTTCGACCACCAGTTCCGCTGCGGACTCCGCGCGCGCGAGCGCCTCGCGTTCCGCCGGCTGCACGGTTTCCGCGAGGTGCTTCTTCTCGCGCTCGAACTCGGCGCGCCGCGCCTCGACGCTCGAGCGCTTCGCGGCGAGCTCCGCGCGCTCGGCCTCGAACGACCGCGCGTCGAGCCGCGCGAGCACCGCGCCGGCCTCGACCCGTGTGCCGGACTCGACGAGCAGCTCGACGATCACCCCGTCGCGCGGCGCGCGCACCGGCCGCGACGGCCCGGTGAACGCTCCGTCGGCGACGACCACGCGCTCGAGCTCCACGAACGCGAGCACCAACACGATCGCGGCGACGAAGGCGCCGGTGAGCAGCAGAACGGTGCGCGCGAGCGGCAGTCGAGAACGCATGGAGAGATCGGAGGCGGACCCGTGAACGACGGTTCTCCAGCGTAGCGGCCCACGCGTCCGCGAGCGCTGGTCATCCGCCGACCGGACCGCGCCGGCCCCGGCGACGCACGCCCAAAGGCGCGCCGCGAGAGCGCCTCGTGGAAGCGCCCTCGCGGCGAGTCGAAGCGTGGTGCCGTCGGCCGCTAGTCGGCGGCGTCCTCGATCGCGCGCTTCGCGTCCTTCGCGGCTTCGTCGACCTTCTCGCCGGCGTTCTCGGCGCGGCCGTCGCCGACGCAGGAGGCGAGGCTCAGCAGACTCATCGCTCCGAACAGGAGCGCGAGGACGGAGCGGCTCACGACGGACTTGTTGGTGTTGCTCATGGCTCTGGATCCTTCGAAAGGGACTAGGGATGAAAGTCACGAGCGCATCGACGCTCGGTCGTCGAGCGCCTTCTCAAGCGGCGTACCGCCCGGCCGACGCACGCCCGGCGCCTCGCGGCGCGCCCTCGCGCGCACGGTCGAACCGGCTCCGCGGCGGTATCTTCAAAGCGGCGGGACGGCAACGCCCGGGAGCGACCGGCGGCCGCGCGGCTTTCGCCCGCTCGCGCCTTGATCTCCGCCTTCCGCGAGGATCGAATCTCGCCCCGTGAATCGCAGCGAGATGGGGGACAGCGCGCCGCAGCAGGAAGCGCCGGTCGAGCGACCGGAGCTCGACGCGCCTCCATCGAAACAGCCTCCACCGTTCGGGCGGCGGCTCGGCTCCGACGAGTTCGCGGTCCACGAGAACTTTCCGATGAAGGTGGAGTCTCCGAGCGTTCGTCTCGGCCGCCGCGGCCGCGCGCATTACTACCCCGACGTCTCCGACGCGGATTGGAACGACTGGCGTTGGCAGTTCCGCCATCGCGTCACGACGCTCGACGAACTCGTGCGGCGTCTGCCGAGCGTCGGAGCGGATCGCGCGGCGCGCGAGCAAGTGCTCGCCGACTTCCGCATGGGCATCACGCCCTACTACTTGTCGTTGGTCGACGCCGACGATCCGGACGATCCGGTGTTGCGTCAGGTCGCGCCGCTCTTCGAGGAGCATCTCTACCGCGCGGTCGGCGAGGAGGATCCGCTCGCCGAGGAGAAGTTCTCGCCGGTGCCGGGCATCACGCATCGTTATCCCGATCGCGTGTTGATGGTGCTGTCGAACAACTGCGCGATCTACTGCCGCTACTGCACGCGCAAGCGGACCATGTACGAAGGCGCGACCGCCGACGTCGAGATCGATCGCATGGTCGACTACATCGCGCGCACTCCGAGCGTCCGCGACGTCGTCGTTTCCGGCGGTGATCCGCTGAACTTCGCGACCGCGAAGCTCGACGCGATCCTGACCAAGCTGCGCGCGATCCCGCACCTCGAGATCATCCGCATCGGCACGCGCGTGCCGGTCGCGCTGCCGCAGCGCATCGACGACGAGCTCTGCGAAATGCTCGCCCGCCATCACCCGTTATGGATCAACGTCCACTTCAACCATCCGCGCGAGCTGACGGCCGACGCCGCGCGCGCGTGCGACAAGCTCTCGCGCGCCGGCATCCCGCTCAACAACCAAGCGGTGCTGCTCAAGGGCGTCAACGACGACGTCGCGACGATCAAGGCGCTCTGCCACGGCCTGATGAAGATGCGCGTGCGGCCGTACTACCTCTATCAGTGCGATCCGGTGCGCGGCGCGGAACACTTCCGCACGACGGTCGCGAAGGGGCTCGAGATCATCGAGGGTTTGCGCGGTCACACCAGCGGCCTCGCGATCCCGACGTACGTGATCGATGCGCCGGGCGGCGGCGGCAAGATCCCGATCCAGCCGCAGTACCTGCTCGACTACGACCGCGAGAAGGGGCGCGCGTTGGTGCGCAACTACCAAGGCAACGTGTACGAGTACGTCGAGCCGCGCGGCGCGCACGACGAAGTGCTCGTGCCGACGCCGTCGAAGGAGAGCGCGCCGGTGCGGCTCGCGGGTTCGAACGGGAAGAGCGCGGAGACGCCCGCGACGTCGAACGGAAACGGCAACGGCAACGGAAACGGAAACGGCAAGAACGGCCACGGCGACGAGCGCGTCGTCGGCAAGAGCAAGTGGGTGCACCGCGGCTCGACCCGTTCCGAACGCGCGGCGCGTTTCGAGAAGCCCAAGGGCTGAGGCGCCGACGGAGGACGCGATGGAGATCGGGATCGCCTTCGATCTCAAGGCCGACCATGCGACGCGGAGCGGCGAGCCCGACGATCGCTACGAGGAGTTCGACTCGATCGAAACCGTCGAAGGCGTCGAGCGCGCGCTCGTCCGCGGCGGTCACACGACGCGGCGGCTCGGCGGCGGCCGGCGGTTCCTCGAGAGCGTGCTCGCGCGGCCGTGCGAGCTCGTCTTCAACCTCGCCGAAGGCTTCGGTTCGCGTTCGCGCGAGGCGCACGTGCCCGCGGTGCTCGAGCTGCTCCGCATTCCGTACACGCATTCCGATCCGCTGACGCTCGCGGCGACGCTCGACAAGGCGGTGGCGAAGCGCTTGGTCGCGTCGCACGGGATCGCGACGCCGCGTTTTCGCGTCGTGGAGTCCATCGACGCTGCGAAGGCG
This sequence comes from Planctomycetota bacterium, assembly GCA_021413885.1. Taxonomy (GTDB): domain Bacteria; phylum Planctomycetota; class UBA1135; order UBA1135; genus JACRIN01. The sequence continues at coordinate 89,351 of JAIOPM010000055.1, read as the reverse complement.
ATCGACCTCGAGTTCCCGCTCTTCGCGAAGCCGCTGTTCGAGGGTTCGAGCATCGGCGTGCGCAAACGGTCGCGCGTCGCGAACGCGGACGAGCTCGTCGTTCGCGCCGGTGAATTGCTCGCCGACTACGGCGAGCCCGTGTTGGTCGAGGAGTATTGCTCCGGACCCGAATTCACGGTCGGCATCCTCGGCAACGGCGCGAAGGCGCGCGTGCTCGGCGTGATGGAGGTCGTGCCGAAGCTCGTGCCGCGCGAGGAGTTCGTCTACTCGCTCGAGGTGAAGCGCAGCGACGATTGGCGCAACGAAATCGATCTCCATGTCCCGCCGCGTCGTCCCGCGGAATTCGTCGCGCGGATCGCCGACCTCGCGCTCATGAGCTTCCGCGCGCTCGAATGCCGTGACCTTGCGCGCATCGATCTGCGATGCGACGCGCGCGGCGAGCCGCGTTTCCTCGAAGCGAATCCGCTGCCCGGCATCCGGCCGGGTTGGAGCGACCTCGCGTTGCTCTGCGAGCTCGCGCACTTCGAGTACGACGACTTGATCCTCGGCGTGGTCGACGCCGCGCGCGAACGGTGGGGGCTCTGAGCGTGCGCGTCGCCGTCGTGTTCAATCGGGACGAAGCGTTGCTCGGCGGTGGCGTCGAAGATGCGATCGCGGTGCAAGCGGTCGTAGCGTGCGCGAGCGCGGTCGCCGAGAGTTTGCGCGCGAGCGGCGCGTCGGTCGAGCGCATCGCGATCCGACCCGAGCCGCGCGAGATCCTCCGCGTCCTCGCGAACCTCGACGTCGACCTCGTCTTCAACCTGGTCGAGTCGATCGGCGGCGACCCGCGGCTCGAAGCGGCGTTCGCGGGAGCGCTCGAATTGTCGGGGCTCGCCTTCACGGGCTCCGACCCGCGGGCGCTAGGCGTGTCGCTCGACAAACCGCTCTCGCGCGTCGTTCTCGCCGCGGCCGGCGTAACGGTGCCGCGCGGCGCGACGCTCGCGCGCGGCGATGAACCGCTCGACGTGCCGTTCCCCGCGATCGTCAAACCGACGCGCGAGGACGCGAGCCACGGCATCGACGGCGCGAGCGTCGTCCGCGACGTCGCTGCGGCGCGCGCGCGGGCGCGGTTCGTGATCGAGCGCTATCGCCAACCCGCGTTGGTCGAGGAATTCGTCGACGGCCGCGAGTTCAACGTCGCGTTGATCGGTGAAGGTGCGGGCGCGGAGTTGCTCTCGTTCGGCGAGATCGACTTCGCGAACTTCCCCGCCGACGTGCCGCGCATCGTCACGTACGCGGGCAAGTGGATCGAAGGCAGCGACGACTGGAACCGCACGCTCTCCGGCGCGGCGAAGTTGCTCGCCGCCGCGGAGCGCGCCGAGCTCGAGCGTCTCGCACGCGGCGCGTGGGCCGCGATCGGCGGCCGCGACTACGGCCGCGTCGACCTGCGCCTCGACGCGCGCGGCCGCGCGTTCGTGATCGACGTCAACCCGAATCCCGATCTGTCGCCCGACGCGGGATTCGCGCTCGCGGCCCAAAGGAGCGGAAGGACCCATGCCCAACTCGTCGCCCGCATCGCCGAGCTCGCGCTCGAACGTCGTGCTGCGCGGACTCGAGGCGCGTGATCGCGCGCCGCTCGAGCGGCTGCTCGTCGACACGCGCGCGTTCCGGCCGGATGAAATCCCGGTCGCGCTCGAGCTGATCGATCTCGGCCTCACGCCGGGAGGCGGAGGCTATCGCTTCGTCGTCGCGGAGCTCGAGCGCGTCGTCGCAGGCTACGCGTGTTTCGGCGCGACGCCGTGCACGCTCGGCACGTTCGACGTCTACTGGATCGCGGTCGACAAGACGCTGCACGGCCGCGGCATCGGCAAGGCGGTGCTCGGCGCGGTCGAGGAAGCGGTGCGCGCCGACGGCGGCCGCATGATCCTGATCGAGACCGGCGGCAAGCCGTCGTACGCCGCGCAGCGCGGGTTCTACGCGTCGACCGGCTACGTCGAGGTCGCGCGCGTACCGGACTTCTACGAGGAAGGCGACGACCGCGTGATCTATCGCAAACTTCTGCGACCGGCCGGCGGCGATCCGCGATAGCCGCAGTGGTCGCGTTCGCCGCGCGCGGCCTTCGCCATCGGTGCTGCGTGGATACATCGAGGGAACTCGACTACCTTCGGCCCAACCATGACCGAGGGTGCCCCGATCGCCAACGGAGACTCGAACCTGTCAGGCGCGCAGAAAGGACTGCCTGTCCAGCCGCCGCCCGAGTTGGTCGCGGTGCTTGAGGCGCTTGACTCGCGGCCAACTGCCTTCGATAGCCACGAAGTCGAACGCGAGTTAGGTCGAGCCGTGCCCAATCGCCAGTCCCTCGCGCCGGCGCTGAGACGGGGAGCGTGGGCGGAGCAAGTCGCGTTCGCTTTCAGCACACACGGCGTTGCTGGCGGAGGGCCGTGGGGCACGTACTTCCAACCCCTGATGTCGGGAACGACGTCTGAAGGGTCTGCGTACTATTCGCCGGACATCGCAGAGGTCGAACCGGATGTGTTGGCGTACTGGGCGATGCGCGCGAGGGCAGCAAGGCATCCTGTGCTCGTCGCGCGCTACGCCGACCTTGTGTGGGACATGACGCATGTGGTCACCAAGTCCAAGCGCGGAAGAGGCGCCATCGAGTTTGCGCGCCTTGCCGTCGATGCATACATCGCTGCGTCGCGGATGGACAACGGCGCGGCCCGATACGAGATGCGTCAGAGCCTGGGACGAGCGCTCAGACTTGCGATGAGCGTGGACGACTCAACTCGAATCGCCGCCGCTACAGCGGCGAGTATTGAGTACGTGGAACGAACGGCCGAGGACGACAGGATCGGCACGTACTGCTATCTGTTCGACAATCTCCTGCCTCCAGAGAAAGGGCCGCACCTTGAACCCGAGCAGGAGCGCACGGTCATCGCCCTGTTCGAGTCGAAGCTCGCGGTGATGACGACGCCGGGAAGCGAGTGGGATGCCGATCCGCATAGTCCGCGCGATATCGGCATGCGACTAGCGGCCTACTACGAACGGAGGGGCATGCCGTCGGATCGAGCGCGCGTGATTCACCTTGTGGCCGGAGCATTCGAGCGGCGAGCGAAGTTGGGCGACGCACTCATGGGCGTGATCTTCCTAAACGACGCCCGAGAGCACTACCTGTTGGCAGGCGCTCGGGACGAAGCGGACAGAGTCCAACTCGAAGCGCAGAAGCTAGGGCCCGAGGCGGAGAAGCGGATGGCGCGATCGACGGTGTCGCGCGAGATCTCCAAGGAGGACGTGGAGAAGTTCCTTGATGCGATGGTCGAGGGCGGATTCGAGGCCGCACTTGTGCGTCTCGCACGGCGCAATGTGCCTGATCAAGGAGAGGTTGCTCGACGTGCAGAAGAGACCGCGCGCGAGCACCCGATCTACGCCATCTTCGCGGCGCAGCCGGTCAAGTTGGATCACGGCCACATCGAGGCAGACGTGGGCGACTCAGCCGGCGATCCAGATGGCCTCATGGTTCACCGCACAGCCGAAGCCCTGCAATTCGACGTGCCTTGGATCTCGTGGACCATCGACCGGCTAGTTCGCGACGGGTTGACGACGGAGCATGTAGTCGCGTTCGTAGAGAAGTGCCCCTTCTTCGTCGCGGATCGCATGGAGCTGATCCGCAGAGGAATCCAAGCGCACTTGATGGGCGACTACGCGCAGGCGATCCACCTGCTCATCCCTCAGATTGAGCACGCCATCGTCGGCCTGTCTCCGCATGGCGGCAAGCCCAGCACAAAACCGCACCGCACCGGTCGTGGAGTGATGCAGTTCAAGAACCTCAACGACATGCTCCCGAAAGATGCATGGCCGGTTCCTGGCGACGCTGGAGAGAACCTGCGGATGTATTTGCTCAGCGTACTCACCCATCCGAAGGGGCTGAACATTCGGAACGACGTGTGCCACGGACTTTGGGCTACCAATCGATTTGGTCGCCAGGCAAGCGAGCGGGTTCTGCACGTGCTGTTGACGCTTTCGCTACTCCGGGCGACGCCGCGTGAGAAGGGCGTAGGTGACGCGCGATCGGGCGGGGCGGTGGAGCCGGCGTCGGATCCGGATCACCACTAGAGACGTACAGCGTTGGCATCGACTACTGCGCTAACCTCGGAACTCGAGAAAGACATGCTCGCGAACTTGCTCGTCTGCATCGCGCTGCTCCAAGAGCAGGTTTCGTTCTCCGCGCTCAATCTCGACGTCGCGCTGCCGCCGCTCGCAGACCTGAAGACCCTCGACGTCAGCGACGACGGCGGTCGTTGGACCGGAAAGCTCGGCGAGAGTTCGGTCATGATCACGCTCGTCGCGTTCCTCGACGACCCCGAGCGCTTCGTCGAGCCCGAGGACGTCTCCGACCTCGGCGAGTTCAACGTGCGGCCGCTCGCGAAGGACGCGCCGGCCTTCCGTTACGAGCGCACCGAGACGCCGACCGGCAAATTCGGTCTCGCGCCGTTCGCGAGCCTCGGCATCGGCGACCAACGCGCGGCCGGCGGCGAAGTGCGCGCGCGCGTCTATCAGTTGGGAGCGCTGCTCGAGCAAGGCGGCTACTTGATCGACGTGCGTTGCCAACCGCCGCCGAACGCGGAGGGCGAAGCGCAGTTGCTCGCGTTCCTGAAGACCGGCGTCGTCTACCGCGGCAAGGTCGGCGACGGCTCGTGGACCGAAGCGGAGATCGAAGCGCGTTGGAAGCGCGACGCGCCCGACGACGTCGTCGCCGATCACGAGAAGCCGATCGTCACCGAGCACTACTTGATCCTCGGCAACTCCTCGGGCGGCAAGCTCTTCGCCAAGAAGATGGAGGAGGCGTACGCGACGATCCAGAAGACGTATCCGTTCGCGGAGGTGAAGGGGCGCAAGAAGATGCCGGTGTTCCTCTTCCGCACGCCCGAGCAATACTACGCGTACTACGTGAAGGTCGCGAACACGTCGCTCGAGAACGCGAAGCGTTCGAAGGGCCACGCGTGGAAGGACTACTACGCGACGTGGTACGAGGCGCCGAACGATCCCGTCCACATCCACGAGGCGACGCACCAGATCTTCGCGAATCGTCTGCACCTCTCGGGCGGGGGCTCGTGGTTCCAAGAAGGCGTCGCCGAGTACATCGAGACGAAACCGGGCGATCGTTCTGCTGCCGCGACGTCGGTGAAGAAGGGGCGGTACACGAAGCTCGCGCAGTTCATGCAGATCGAAAGCCTGCTCGGCTCGGCGGACGAGAACGCGCCGGGCGGCGATCAGGCGGCCGATCACTACAAGCAGGCCGCGGTGGTGATCGAGTTCGCGCGCGAGAGCAAGTTCGGCAAGGAGCGCTTCGATCGGTTCCTCGTCGCCGTCGGGCGGGTCCGGAGCGACGAGCTCGCCGACATCGAAGCGGCGATCCGTTCGGTCTACGGCGTCGACCTCGCGGGCTTCGAAGCCGAGTTCGTGAAGTACTGCCAGAAGCGCTGAGCTTCGGCGACCCTCCGCCGCGCGACGGGCGTGCTCGCGAGCTCGACGTTTGCGTCGCTCGGCGGCATGGCTAGGATCCGAGCGCCTTTCGGTCCCCCCCACGCAAGGAGGAGTTCTTGGGACACGCACCCAGCGCCGATTCCGCCCCCCAGACGGTCGTCGAGCACAAGCCGTACGTTCCGGACGACACGGTGATGCCGGAGTTCACCGTCAAGGCGGTGGTGATCGGCGTGGTCTTCGGCCTGATCTTCGGCGCGTCGACCGTCTACCTCGCGCTGAAGGCGGGCTTGACGGTGTCGGCGTCGATCCCGATCGCGGTGCTCTCGATCTCGCTGCTGAAGAAGCTCGGCGGCTCGACGATCCTCGAGAACAACATCGTGCAGACGATCGGTTCCGCGGGCGAGTCGATCGCCGCGGGCGTCGTGTTCACGTTGCCGGGCTTCCTCTTCCTCGCGCGCGATTCGTCGGGGCTGAGCGTCGGCGCGAGCTACTTCAACTACTGGACGATCTTCACGCTCGCGTTGCTCGGCGGAACGCTCGGCGTGTTGATGATGATCCCGCTGCGACGCGCGTTGATCGTCAAGGAGCACGGCGTGCTGCCGTATCCCGAAGGCACCGCGTGCGCGTCGGTGCTGATCGCCGGCGAGAAGGGCGGCGACCTCGCGAAGACGGCGTACATGGGGCTCGGCTTCGCGTTCCTCTACGCCGTCGCGCAGAAGATCATCCTGATCATCCGCGAGACGGTGACGTGGGTGAGCTCGGCGAAGAGCAAGATCTTCCCGGCCGCGACGGTCAGCGGCGACATCACGCCCGAGTACCTCGGCGTCGGCTACATCATCGGGCCGAAGATCGGCGGCGTGTTGGTCGCGGGCGGCGTGCTCGCGTGGCTCGGGCTGATCCCGTTGCTCGCGTCGCTGGTGCCGGCGGACTTGATCCACGCGCAGCTCGTCAAGCTCGGCGAGAACCCGCTCAAGTACGGTTGGGACGCGGCGACGCACGAGTTCGGCGCGCTCAACACCGCGATCTACCGCGCGTACGTCCGCCAGATCGGCGCGGGAGCGGTCGCCGCCGGCGGCTTCATGACGCTCTTGCGCACGCTGCCGACGATCGTGTCGAGCTTCAAGGGCAGCGTCGCTTCGATGCGCGCCGGCGCGAGCGCCGCGTTCAAGACCAAGCGCACCGAGCGCGACCTCCCGATGAGCGTCGTGGTGATCGGCAGCCTCGCGCTGATCGCGATCCTCGCGTTCCTGCCGTACATCCCGGGCACGCTGTTCGGCAAGTTGCTGCTCGGCGTCCTGATCGTCGTCTTCGGCTTCTTCTTCGTCACGGTCGCGTCGCGCATCGTCGGCATCATCGGTTCGAGCTCGAACCCGATCTCCGGGATGACGATCGCGACGTTGATGGCGACGTGCCTGATCTTCGTCGGCATCGGTTGGACCGGCGACATCTACCAGCCGATGGCGCTGTGCGTCGGCGGGATGGTCTGCATCGCGGCCGCGAACGCGGGCGCGACGAGCCAGGACCTGAAGACCGGCTACTTGGTCGGCGCGACACCGAAGTACCAGCAGATCGGCCTGATGTTCGGCGCGGTCGCGGCGGCGTTCGTGATCGGGATCACGATGAACGTGCTCGACAACCCGCACGTCCTCGCCGACGGAACGATCTCGCACAACATCGGCGAGAAGTACGCCGCGCCGCAAGCGACGCTGATGGCGACGTTGATCAAGGGCTTGCTCGCGCAGAACCTCGACTGGCAGTTCGTGTTGGTCGGCGTGTTCCTCGCGATCACCGTGCAGCTCTGCGGTGTCAGTCCGCTGTCGTTCGCGGTCGGCGCGTACCTGCCGCTCTCGACGACGCTGCCGATCTTCGCGGGCGGGATGCTCAAGGGCTTGGTCGACTGGCGCCAGAAGAAGCGCGGCGACGCGGTCCACGGCGACGACGAGCTCGGCCCCGGCAGTCTGTTCGCGACCGGACTCGTCGCGGGCGGCGCGCTCGCCGGCGTGTTGGTCGCGGCGTTGCAGGCGAACGACACGGTCTCGAAGTGGCTCGCGGACCACCTCAGCGCCGAGCACTGGGCTCTCGATCACCTCGGCGACGGCCGCTTCAGTCTGCTCGGCGTCGCGGCGTTCAGCTTCATGGCGTTCGTGCTCTACCGCGTCGCGATGAAGAAAACGGCGTCGTGAGCGAGACCGCCGCGGAGTTCACGCCCGCCGTCCCGGCGCACGAGAACGCGCCCGAGCTGACGTTCCGAGCGGTCGCGCTCGGCGCGTTGCTCGGCATCGTTTTCGGCGCGGCGTCGACGTACCTCGCGTTGCGCGTCGGTTTGACGACGAGCGCCTCGGTTCCGATCGCGGTGCTCGCGATCTGGGCGATTCGTCGCAAGAAAGGCGAGCGCGCGATCCTCGAGCACAACATCGTGCAGACGACGGGCTCGGCGGGGGAGTCGGTTGCGTCGGCCGTTGTGTTCACCGTGCCCGCGTTGATCTTCCTCGGTTATCCGCTGCAGGTCGGACTGACGACGTTGATCGCGGTCACTGGCGGGTTGCTCGGCGTGCTGATGATGGTGCCGTTGCGGCGCTACTTGATCGTCAAGGAGCACGGCAAGTTGCGCTATCCCGAGGGCAAGGCGTGCGCAGAGATCCTGCAAGCCGGCGAGAAGGGCGGCACGTCGGCGCGCAAGGTCTTCTACGGCCTCGGCATCGGCGCGGCGTTCAAGGCGGTGCAGGCCATCTTTGCCGGCGTGAAGGGCTCGATCCTCACGCCGTTCGCCGGCTTCAAGGGCGCGCAGATCGGTTGCGACGTCGCGCCCGAGTTGCTCGGCGTCGGCTACATCATCGGATACCGCACGTCGGTGTTGATGGTCGCGGGCAGTTTGCTCGCGTCGTTCGTGCTGATCCCGTTGATCATGTTGGTCGGCGGGTCGGACTCGGTGATCGCGCCGGGGACCGTTCCGATCGGCAGCATGTCGCCCGACGACGTGTGGGACTCGTACGTTCGCCACATCGGCGCGGGCGCCGTCGCGGCGGGCGGCATCTTCGCGTTGCTGCGCGCGCTGCCGGCGATCGTTTCGTCGCTCTCGGCGTCGGCGAAGTCGTTGTTCGGCGGGAGTTCGATGGCTTCGATCGCGCGCACCGATCGCGACACGCCGCTCGCGGTCTTGCTCGTCGGCGGGCTCGCGATCATCGGCTTCATCTGGGCGGTGCCGACCTTTCAGATGGACCTGATGGGCGCCGGGCTGATTCTCGTGCTCGGGTTCCTGTTCGCGGTGGTCAGCTCGCGCATCACCGGCGAGGTCGGGTCGTCCTCGTGTCCGTTGTCGGGCATGACGATCGGCGTCTTGATGGCGACGTGCGGTCTCTTCCTCCTGCGCGGTTGGGAAGGAGCGCAGTACGGCCGCCAAGCGTTGCTGATCGGCGCGGTGATCTGCATCGCCATCTCGAACGCGGGGACGTGCTCGCAGGATTTGAAGACCGGCTTCCTCGTCGGCGCGACGCCGGTGAAGCAGCAGGGCGCGTTGCTGATCGGCGTGTTGACGTCGGTGCTCGCCGTCGGCTGGACGGCGTACGCGCTGAACCTCGCGGAGACCACCGAGGAGAAGCTCGCTCAGCCGATCCCCGTCGCGACGCAGCTCTGGCAGAACGCCGAGCCCATCGCGAGCAAGGACCAGAAGGATCTGACCGAGTATCGCTTCGTGCGGCTGACCGCGAGCGATCTGCCGGCCGGAGTCGAAGAGGGGATCTACCTCGTCGATCCCGCGAAGGGCGAAGCGACGATCCGCCGCCACGACGGCATCGGCGCCGGCAAGCTGCGCGCACCGCAAGCGAAGTTGATGTCGGTAGTCGTCGACGGTCTGCTGACGCACAAGTTGCCGTGGGACTTGATCCTGCTCGGGGTCGCGATCGCGGTGTTCATCGAGATGCTCGGCTTCAACGCGTTGACGTTCGCGGTCGGCGTGTACTTGCCGCTCGCGGGAACGTTGCCGGTGTTCCTCGGCGGCCTCGCGCGGAAGATCGCCGACAAACGTTACGCGCGTGCGCCCGATGCGGAGGACGAGCCCGAGGGCACGCTCTTCTGCTCCGGCCTGATCGCCGGCGCTTCGATCCTCGGTATCGCGGCGGCGTTGCTGACGTTCGTGCCGAGCTTCGATCGCGTACACGGTTGGCTGCCGTCGCTCGCGATTCCGGAGTTGTTCGCGAAGTCCGACGGCGCGGGCGGGAGCACCTATCCCGCGTTCTTCCAGAGCGACCTCGTGGCCGCGATCGTGCTCGCGGTCCTCGTCGTGATCCTGGTCGTCGCGGCGGCCGGGCCGCGCAAGAACGCCGACCGTTAGGCGCTCCTACATCCCTCGCGCGGCTGGTGCATACTGGAGCCTCCACGTGACCGCCCCGCGTCTCTCGATCTTGCTGCCGACCTACAACGGCGCCGCCGATCTCGAGCGGTTGTTGCCGGCGTTGGCGAGGCAAGAAGTCGACGGCGGCGTCGAGCTCTGCGCGATCGACAGTTCGTCGACCGACGGCACGCGCGCGTTGCTCGAGAAGGCCGGCGCGTCGATCGAGGTGATCCCGAAGAGCGAGTTCCGCCACGGCGCGACGCGCAACCGTTGCGCGTTGCGCGCGCGCGGCGAGATCCTGATCTTCCTCTCGCAGGATGTCGTGCCCGACGGTCCGAATTTCCTCGCCGAGCTCGCAAGCGCGTTCGCGGATCCGCGCACCGCCGGCGCGTACGGTCGCGTGCTCCCGTTCGCGGACGACGATCCGTTGACGGCGCGCACGGTGCTCGACTTGCCGGAGGCGGACGAGCGCGAGCTCGTGCGCGACCTCGACCACGTCGCAGGGCTCCACGAACTCTCGGGCGACGAGCGCGCGCGCTTCGTGCGCTTCAACAACGTCGCGAGCGCGATCCGCGCCGACGTCTTCCGCGCGATCCCGTTCCCCGACCTGGCGTTCGGCGAGGACTTCGCGTGGGCCGCGCGCGCGTTGACCGCCGGTTGGCGTCTGCGTTTCGTGCCCGGCGCGATCGCGCGGCACGCGCACCACTACTCGCCGAAGAAGGCGTACGAGCGCTACCGCGTCGACGCCGCGTTCCACCGTCTCGTCCACGGCCATCGCTTGCGGCCGAGCGTGATGTCGCTCGCGCGCGGTTTCGCGTTCGAGGTCGCCGCCGACCTGCGCTTCCTCGCGCGCACCGATCGACCCGGCAAGCTCTACGCTTGCGTCCGTTCGCCGATCCTGCGCGGCGCGCAGGTGCTCGGCCAATGGGTCGGCAGCCACGGCTTCGCCGCCGGTCCGCGCGGCGAAGCGACGGGGCGCATGCGTTGACGTCGATGACCGCCGTTTCGTCGATCTCGGTCCTCGTCCCGACGTTCAACGGGGAGGCGTTCCTCGAGCGCGTGCTCGCGGCGCTCGCGTCGCAAGCGACTTCGATCCCGTGGGACCTGCGCGTCGTCGATTCGGGGTCGACCGATCGCACGTGGGCGATCCTCGAAGCGGCGCGCGCGCGTTTTTCGGTGCCGTTCGAGCTCGAACGCATCCATCCTCTCGAGTTCGATCACGGCGACACGCGCAATCGGCTCGCGGCGCGTTCGCGCGGCGAGCTCTTGGTCTTCCTGACGCAGGACGCGATCCCCGCGTCGAACGATTGGCTCGCGAAGCTCGCGCGCAACTTCGAGGCGCCGCACGTCGCGGCCGCGTACTGCCGCAACGTGCCGCGGCCGGATGCCGCGTTGTTGACGAAGCTCTTCAGCGCCGACGATCCCGGCTACGCGAGCGAGCGGCGTGAAGTGCGTCTGCCGCCGACCGACGAGTACGCGCGCCTCGACGCGAACGCGCGGCGCCTGCTGTGGAACTTCAACGACGTCGCGTCGGCGATCCGGCGTTCGGCGTGGATGCGCCATCCGTTTCCGCGCACCGATTTCGGCGAGGACGTGTTGCTCGCTCGCGCGTTGCTCGAGGCCGGACACACCATCGTCTACGACGCCGAAGCGTGCGTCGAACACAGCCACGACTACGGACCCGCCGAGTTGCGGCGCCGCGCCGAGATCGACGGACGCTTCAACGCCGAACGGCTCGATCGCATCTGCGTCGCGCGCGAGAAGGACGCGCGGGTTCTCGAGGATCGGTTCGTCGAGCGCGATCGCGTGCAGCTCGCGGCCCACGGTTTCTCCGGCGCCGCCCTCGACCGCGAGACCGCGCGGGCGAGAGAGTGTCGACGCGCGTTGTTCGAAGGTTTGTGGGCGGGCGGGCGCACGACGGCGCGGCGCGGGCCGACGAAGATGCTCGCGAGCGAGAAGCTGAAGCTGCTCTTCGTCACGCACGGCTTCCCGCCGGAGACGTGGGCGGGCACCGAGGTCTACACGCTGACGCTGGCGCAGGAACTCGCGCGCCGCGGCCACCAAGTCAGCGTGCTCGCGCGCTCCGATCCGAAACGGTCCGTCGCCGACGGCGGCCCCGCGGATTTCGCGCTCCAACGCGAGGAGTTCCAGGGCGTCGCGGTGTGGCGTCTGGTCCATCGCCTCGATCACCAGAGCTTGCGCGAGAGCTTCGAACATCCGGGCGTCGAGGCGAGCTTCCGCGAAGTGCTCGCGCGCGAGAAGCCGGACGTCGTCCACTTCCAACACTTGCTGCACCTCTCGGCGCGGCTCGTGTCGACCGCGCGCGAAGCCGGCGTCGCGACGGTGTTGACGCTCAACGACTATTGGGGCTTGTGCGCGCGCGTGCAACTGGTGCGGCCCGACGGCGTCCGCTGCGACAACGATCAAGGCCTCGGTTGCTTGATGTGCGTGAAGTACAAGGACTACACGCAGATCGGGCGCGCGAAGGAGCTCTTCCCGCTCGCCGCGCCGCTCGTGTCGTTGACCGAACTCGCGCTCGCGTTGCCGAAGGCGCCGAGCGTCAAGCTCGAGCGTTTCCTCCACAAGCGCCGCGTCGAAGTCGGCCGTTGGGCCCAGGCGTACCGCGACATGCAAGCGCGGCCGAAGGTCGTGCTCGGCAACATGGCGCAGGCGGATCTCGTGCTCGCGCCGAGTCGCTTCCTGCGCGAGAAGTACCTCGCGAGCGGACGCTTCGACGCGCGGCGTTTCGTGTACTCCGACTACGGCATGGTGACCGAGCATCTGCGCGCGCTCGAGAAGACGCGCGATGCGGACGGCGCGGTCCGCTTCGGCTACGTCGGTTCGCTCGTCTGGTACAAGGGCGTCGACGTGTTGGTCAAGGCGCTCGCCGGTCTCGCGGGCGCGAAGCTCGCGGTCTTCGGCGCGTTCGAGCCCGAGAAGGACGCGTACCACGGCGAACTCGCGCGTCTCGCCGATCCGGCGCGCGTCGCGTTCCGCGGTCGCTTCGACAACGCGCGGCTCGCGGAGGTCTACCGCGAGATCGACGTGCTCGTCGTGCCGTCGGTGTGGTTCGAGAACTCGCCGTTGACGATCCACGAAGCGTTCCTGCTGCGCACGCCGGTAGTCACCAGCGACATCGGCGGGATGAAGGAGCTCGTCACCGATGGCGTCGACGGCCTGCACTTCGCGGTCGGCGACGCGGAAGATCTGCGGGCGAAGCTCGCGCGTTTCCTGAGCGAGCCCGACCTCGTCGGTCGGCTCTCGCGCGACTTCCCGCGCATCAAGACGATCGCCGAGGACGCGGCGGACATGGAGTGGCGTTACCGCGCCGCGGCCTGTGCGCACGTCGAGTCGGAAAAAGCGTCCGGGTAGCGGACGAGGCGGCGTTCCCTCCATGGTCCCGAACCCGTAGGCTTGTCCGCCCTCTTCGCGATGCGCCCGATCCGTTCGATCTCCGTGCTGATGCCGACGTGGCAAGGCGAAGAGTTCCTGGAGCGAGTTCTCGCGGCGCTCGCCGGTCAACGCGTCTCGGTTCCGTGGGACTTCCTCGCCATCGATTCCGGTTCGACCGATCGCACTCTCGCGATTCTCGAGTCGTGGCGCGCGCGCTTCCCGGTTCCGCTGCGCGTCGAGTCGATCCACAAGACCGAGTTCGATCACGGCGACACGCGCAATGCGCTCGCGGCGCGGTCCTGCGGCGATCTGCTGGTCTTCCTGACGCAGGACGCGATCCCGAGTTCGCCGGAGTGGCTCGGGCGGCTCGCCGCGAACTTCGGGGACGAGCGAGTCGGCGCCGCGTATTGCCGCAACGTCGCGCGACCCGACGCCGAACTCCTGACGCGCGTCTTCAGCGAACAGGATCCGGGCTACGTCGCCGGCCGGCGTGAAGTGCGGCTTCCGCCGAAGGTCGAGTACGCCAAGCTCGATCCTCACGCGCGGCGCCTGCTCTACAACTTCAACGACGTCGCGTCGGCGCTGCGGCGCGAGCTGTGGGAGCGCCATCCGTTCCCGCGCACCGAGTTCGGCGAAGACCTGTTGCTCGCTCGCGCGCTGCTCGAAGCCGGCCACACGGTCGTGTACGACGACGTCGCGACCGTCGAGCACAGCCACGACTATTCGAGCGAGCAGATGCTCGCGCGCGCCAAGATCGACGCGAAGTTCAACGTCGAGTGGCTCGACCGCGTGTGCGTCGGTTCGCGCGACGACGCGCGGATCCTGACCGAGCGTCAACTGGTCCGCGACCGCGAGGCGTTGTTCGTCGCCGGCTTGCGCGGCGCGGAACTCGAGCGCGAGGTCGAACGGGCGAAGGCCCTCCGCGAGGCCGCGTTCTTCGGCCTGCACGAAGGCGGCCTCTCGACGCGGCGCTTCCCGACGACGCGGTTGCTCGAGCGCACGAGCCTGCACGTGCTGTTCGTCGTGCACAGTTTTCCGCCCGAGACGTGGGCGGGCACCGAGATCTACACGCTCAACCTGGCGCGCGAGCTCACGAAGCTCGGCCACCGCTGCACCATCCTCACTCGCACGTCCGCGACGACGAGCGTCGCTGACGGCGGCCCGCCCGACTTCTCTTTCGTGCAGGGCGAGTTCGAGAGTCTGCGCGTGTGGCGGATGATCCATCGTCTGAACCACGAGAACCTGCGGCAGACTTACGACCAACCGAAAGCGGCGGCGGCGTTCCGCGAGCTCCTGCTGCGCGAGAAGCCCGACGTCGTCCACTTCCAACACTTGCTCCATCTCTCCGCCGGCATGGTCGAACTCGCGCGAGATTTCGGTCTGCCGACGGTGATGCACTGCCACGACTACTGGGCGATCTGCTCGCGCGTGCAGTTGATCCGGCCCGACGGCGTGCGTTGCGAGGAGAACCAGGGCGCGGGCTGCTTCAACTGCGTGTCGGAGAAGGCGCTTGGGCTCGTGCCGCGGATGAAGGAGCTCGGCGAGCGCGTGGGCTCCGTCGTCGACTGGTTGACGCGCCGTTCCGACGAGGGGCGCGAACGCGGCAAGAAACCGAAGTGGCGCTGGGAGGGCTTCGGCGATCTGCTCGCGCGTCATGATTACGTGCTTGGCGCGTACGCCGCCGCCGATCTGCGCGTCAGCCCGAGTCGCTTCCTGCGCGACAAGTTGCTCGCGACCGGCAAGTTCGATCCGCACACGACGCTCTTCTCCGACAACGGTTCGCGCACCGATCTCGTGCGGCCGACGCCGAAATCGCCCGACTCGCGCGGCCGCGTGCGCTTCGGCTTCGTCGGTTCGCTCGTCTGGTACAAGGGCGGCGAGGTGTTGGTCGAGGCCTTCAATCGCCTCGCCGGGAAGAACTGCGTGCTCAACGTCTTCGGCGACTTCAAGCCGGAGAGCGACGCGCACCACGCGCGGTTGCGCGAGCTCGCGCGCGCCGGCAACGTCGAGTTCCGCGGGCGTTTCGACAACCCGAAGCTCGCCGACGTCTACGCCGAGATCGACGTCCTGATCGTGCCGTCGCTGTGGTTCGAGAACTCGCCGATCACGATCAAGGAAGCGTTCCTCTTCCAGACGCCGGTCGTCACCAGCGACATCGGCGGCATGCGCGAGTTCGTGCGCGACGGCATCGACGGTCTGCACTTCGAGGTCGGCAACGCAGCGGACCTCGCGGAGAAGCTCGCGCGTTTCGTCGACGAGCCCGACCTCGCGGCCAAGCTCTCGCGCGCGTTCCCGCCGGTGAAGTCGATCGAGGCGAACGCGAAGGAGACCGAGTACCGCTACCGCGCTCTCTGCGCGCGCGTGCGCACGAAGAAGCCCAAGCTCCTGCTCGAGAAGAAGGCGATCGAAGCGACGCACCGCGTCGGGCCGGTCGAGCAGCAGGGCGCCGACATGTTGCTCCTGCGCCCCGGCGGCGCGGCGATCGAGTTCGACGTGTCGCTCGTCGGCGCGGGGCTGCGCGAGTTCGAGGTGACGCTCTTCGCGCTCGGCGCGGAAGGGCGCGTGACGCTCGGCGGTCGCGTGCTCGTCGACGGCGTCGAGGTCGGCCGCATCGCGCCGTTCGCGTCGAAGGGCCGCGACGAGCACGTCGTGCTGCGCTTCGAGCGCGAGCTCGGCGTCGCGCCGCGCATCCTGCGCCTCGAGAGCCGCCCCGGCGCGAACGAACCCGAGACCTACCTGCGCGTCCAACGCGTCGCCGTCCGCGAACCTGCTCCCAAGTCGCTGCTCGAGTGCGCCGCCGTGCTTTGAACGAACGCTCCCCATGAAACGTTTCCTCGATCGCTTGCTCGGAGCGCGTCCCGCCGTCGCCCCGCGCGCCCACGACGCGGGCCCCGCGTCGTTCGACGAACTGCTCGTCCATCCGGGTCCGCCGGTCGCCGACGCCGCGTTGCCGCGCGCGACGATCGTGATCCTCAACTACAACGGGCGCCATCACCTCGAGCTCTGCTTCGGCAGCCTCGCGAAGCTCGACTATCCGAGCGAGCGCCTCGAAGTCCTGTTGATCGACAACGGCTCCGACGACGGCAGCGTCGAGGAGATGCGCGCGAAGCACGAATGGGTCCGGCTCGTCGTCAACGAGCGCAACACCGGCTTCGCGCCGGCGTGCAATCAGGGCGCGGGCCTCGCGACGCGCGCGGAGGTGCTCGTCTTCCTGAACAACGACATGCGCGTCGAGCCGGGCTTCTTGAAGGAGCTCGTCGCTCCGCTGGTGCGCGGCGAGTGCGACGCGACGACGGCGAAGATGTTGTCGTGGGACGGCAAGGTCCTGAACTCCGCCGGCGGCGGGATGAACTTCCACGGCATCGGTTTCCAGCACGGCATGAACGCCGCGCCGAGACAAGAGTTCGATCGGCCGCGCAAGACGCTCTTCCCGTGCGGCGGCGCGATGGCGATCCGCGCGAAGACGTTCGACGAGATCGGCGGCTTCGACCCGGAGTTCTTCGCGTACTACGAGGACGTCGATCTCGGTTGGCGGCTGTGGGTCCGCGGCGGCAGCGTGCACTACGTGCCGAGCTCGGTCTGCTACCACCACCACTCGAGCACCTCGAAGAGCTTTCCGCCCGAAGTCATTCGTCTGCTGCAGGTGCGCAATCCGATGTACGCCTGTTTCAAGAACTACGACGACGAGAACCTGCGCAAGGTCCTGCCGGCGATGCTCGCGCTCGCGCTGCGGCGCATGTTGATCCTGTCGGGCATTCCGAGCGACCAACCTTTCCGCATCGAGCAAGCGAGCGCGCGCCCGTCGAGCCTGGTCGGCAAGTTGATCGAGAAGGCCCACAAGCACTTCGAAAGCGACATCCCGATCCGCCGCGTCGCGGTCGCGGACCTGATCGGCGTCAACGACCTGCTCTCGAACTGGGAGCATTGGATGGAGCGTCGACGAGAGGTACAGTCCGCGCGCAAGCGAACCGATCAGGAGATCTTCCGCCTGTTCCTGAAGCCCATGTGGTGCATCGAAGACGATCCGGCCTACCGCGCGCTCCAAGAGGGCGTCACCAAGCTCACGGGGCTCGACGAGCTCTTCACCGGCCTGACGTTCGTGCACGGAGATCCGCACAAGTGAGTCCGTGCGTGAGCGGCGTTCGCGCGCCGCACCGCCGCCGCCTCCTCCTCCAACGATGAAGCTCTCCGTCGTCATCCCGGTCTACAACGAGGAACGCACGCTCGACGAGATCGTGCGCCGCGTGCAGGCGACGCCGTTCGAGAAGGAGTTGATCCTCGTCAACGACTGCTCGAAGGACAAGACGCGCGAGATCATGGACGCGCTCGCGAAGCAGTACGACAACGTGCGTTGCTTCCACCACGAGACCAACCAGGGCAAGGGCGGCGCGCTCGCGACCGGTTTCTCGAAGGTCACCGGCGACGTCGTGTTGATCCAGGACGCCGATCTCGAATACGACCCGGCGGATTATCCGCTGTTGTTGCGCCCGATCCTCGAGGGCAAGGCCGACGTCGTCTTCGGCAGTCGCTTCCTCGGCGGC
Organism: Planctomycetota bacterium; assembly: GCA_021413885.1. GTDB lineage: Bacteria > Planctomycetota > UBA1135 > UBA1135 > JACRIN01. The sequence continues at coordinate 71,624 of JAIOPM010000055.1, read as the reverse complement.
GCGTACTCGCGCGTCCATCTCTTCTATCACTACGTGGGCAACCGGATGTTGACGTTGATGTCCAACGTCTTCACCAACCTCAACCTGACCGACATGGAGACCTGCTACAAGGTCTTCAAGCGCGACGTCGCCGATCGCCTGCAGATCAAGTCGCGCACGTTCGCGGTCGAGCCCGAGATCACCGCCAAAGTCGCGAAGATGCACGTGCGCGTCTACGAAGTGCCGATCAGCTACGCCGGCCGCGACTACTCCGAAGGCAAGAAGATCGGGCCGAAGGACGCGGTGATCGCGGCCTGGGCGATCGTGCGCTGGAGCTGGTTCGGATAGCATCGCGCCCGTCGCTGCGGCGACGCGCGATGGGCGAGATCCGGCGAGAATTCCTAGGCTTCGAGCGTCCGTTCCTCGACCACGTCGTCGAGCGCTGGTGCGCGCGCCTCGGACCGAACGACGACACCGCGCGCACGCTCTTCGTGTTGCCCGGCGGTCGCGCCGCGCGTGAACTCGAGGCGCGACTCGCCGCGCGTCTCGCGCCGAGCCGTCCGCCTCCGCGGGTGATCACCGAGGGCCAACTCGCGAGCGCGTTGTCGCGGGACACGTTGCGCTTCGCCCCGCCGCTCCACGCGACGTTGACGTGGCGCGCGGTCTTCGCCGAGCTCGCGCCCGCCGACCGCTCCAAGCTCTGGCGCGGCGCCGAAGCCGCGGGTTCGGAGAAAGCGCTCGAACGCGCCGCGTCTCGCGCTTTCGCCGAGCTTTGCGCGCACGGCGTCGAAGCGACGCACGTCGCCGAACACCTCGCGAGCTCCGGCCGCCGCGACGAAGCGCGTTGGCGCGTTTTCGCGAACGCGGTGCGGAGCTACCGCGAACGCCTCGCGCGCGAAGGCCTGGTCGATCCGTCGGACGCGGCGCGGCACGTGCTCGAGCACGGTCTCGCGCGCGACGACCTCGACGTCGAGCTCGTCGGCTGCGTCGACTTGCCGACGTCGGCGCGACGGCTGCTCGAAGCGTCGCCGCGCACGGCGACCGCTTGGATCCAGGGCGCCGCCGATGAACGCGACGACTTCGATGCGTTCGGCGGGCTCGTGATCGACCGCTGGGCCGAGCGCGACGTGCCAATCGCGACCGAACATTGGCGCGTCGTCGTCGGACCCGACGACCAAGCGCGTGTCGCGATCGAGGAACTCGCGCGTCTCGCGCCGAACTGCGCGCCGAACGACGTCGCGATCGGCGTGCTCGACGTCGAAGTGCGCCCGTTCCTCGAACGCAGGCTCGCGGCCGCCGGCCTCGAGCCGCGTTGGGCCGCGGGTCGGCCGCTCGCGTCGACCGGGCTCGCGCGGTTGCTCGGCTTGGTCGCGCGTTTCCTCGCCGATCGCCGCTTCGACGATTTCCGCGCGTTGCTGGTCCATCCCGACGTCGAGGCGGCGCTCGAGCGCGATCTCGGCGCGTCGTTGTCGTCGCTCGGGCCGAAGCTCGATGACTACGCGACCGAGTCGGTGCCGGCGCGGCTCGCGCGCGACTTCGCGCCGCGCGCGGCGCACGGCGACGAACTCGCGCGCGCGCGCGACGCGCTCTTCGCGTTGCTGGGGACGCTCGCCGGCGACGCGCAGCAGACGCTGGGCCGTTGGGCGGACGAGCTCGTGCGCTTCGTGACGCACGTCTTCGACGAAGTCGATCTCGGAGCGCGCGACGAGACCGGTTGGAATCGCGCGCGCAGTTTCATCGCGTTCGGCGAGCTGGTCGACGAGCTGCGCGCGCCGCGGATCGCGGCGACGCGTTGCAACGCGCGCGAGGCGCTCGAGTTGTTGCTCGAACGCATCCAAGCGATCGCGCTGCCGCCGCCGCCGCGCGCGGGAGAGCATCCGGCGTCGGAACTCTTCGGTTGGCTCGAATTGCCGCTCGATCCCGCGCCGCACGTCGTCGTCACCGGTTTCGACGAAGGCTTCGTGCCGAGCCCGGCCGCGGAGAGCGCGTGGCTCCCCGAACGCCTGCGCGCGGACCTCGGCCTCGGCCACGCGGCGCGGCGCCTCGCGCGCGACGTGTGGGCGGCGAGCGTGCTCTGCCGTTCGCGTTCGACGACGTGGATCAGCTCGCGCCGCAGTCTCGCCGGCGATCCGCGCGTGCCGAGTCGGCTGGTCTTCCGCGCGGAACGCGCCGCGGTCGTCGAGCGCGTCGCTCGTGCGTTCGTCGACTCCGCGCGTCCGCTCGTGCAGCCCGTCGTCGCCGCCGAGCCGTTCCACGCGACGGTCGTCGCCGCGCCGCGCATCGAGCGCATCGGCGTCACCGCGTTCAAGCACTACCTCGCGTCGCCGTACCTCTTCTACTTGCGGCACGTCCTGCGTCTCGACAGCGTCGAGGCGGGCGCGCTCGAACTCGATCCGTTGCGTTTCGGCACGCTCGCGCACGCGGTGCTGCAGGCGTTCGGCGAGAGCGAGCTCGCGCATTCGACCGACGCCGAGGCGATCGCGCGCTTCCTGTCGGAGCGCTTGACGCGCGAGGCGCGCCTCGAGCTCGACCCCGAGATGCACGCCGCCGTGCGCGTGCAACTCGAGCAACTGCGCGCGCGCCTCGAGCGTTTCGCGGCGTGGCAAGCGCGCACGACGAGCGAAGGCTGGCGCATCCGGCGCGTCGAGTTCTCGCCGAACACGCCGGTGTCGATCGCGGTCGACGCGGGCTCGGTCGAGCTCGTCGGGCGGATCGACCGCATCGACCAACACGCGACGACCGGACGTTGGCGCGTGATCGACTACAAGACGTCGGAGTCGGCGAAGACGCCGAACCAGGCGCATCGGCGCAAGGACGAGTGGATCGACTTGCAGTTGCCGCTGTATCGCCGGCTCGTGCACGAACTCTGCGGCGACTCGGGCCTCGAGCTCGGCTACGTCTCGCTCGACGCGGGCGCCGACGAAGAACTGTTCGTCGCGGCCGCGTGGAGTCCTGAGCAACTCGCGGAAGCCGACGCGACGGCGGAGCGCGTCGTCGCCGACGTGCTCGCCGGCCGCTTCGACGAAGTCGGCGACGACGAGCCGTCCGAACCGATCCTCGCCGCGTTGTGCGGCTTCGGCCTCGCGGCGCAGAGCGACCGCGACGACGCGGAGGCCGCGCCGTGAGTCGTCCGCGCGGCGCATCGGTGGTGCTCGCGTCGGCGGGCACGGGCAAGACGTGGTCGTTGACCACGCACTTCCTGCGCCTCGTCGCCGCGGGTGTGCCGCCCGAGCGTTGCCTCGCGACCACGTTCACGCGCAAGGCGGCGGGGGAGATCCTCGACCGCATCTTCGCGCGGCTCGTCGCCGCGGCGCGCGACGAGACGAAGCGCGCGGAGCTCGAGGTTGCGCTCGAAGGCGGCCTCGCGACGCGCGAAGCGGCGGCGGAACTGGTCGCGTCGCTCGCGCGGCGCGTCGATCGCTGTCGCGTGATGACGATCGACGCGTTCTTCGTCGTGCTCGCGCGCGCGACCGCCGCCGAACTCGGCCTCGCCGCCGATTGGGGGATCGCCGACGAGTTCCACGAGCTGCGCGCGCGCGAAGCGGCGGTGGCGCGCGCTCTCGAGCAGGGGACGACCGAGCGTTGGATCCTGCTGTTGCGCGAGCTCGAACGTTCGCGAGCGAAGCGCGCGGTGCACGCGACGTTGGTCGCCCGCGTGCGTGAGGCGCACGAGCTCTTCCTCGAAGCGCCGGCGAGCGCGTGGTCGGCGCTCTGCGTGCCCGCGAAGTTGCCCGACTTGGAGCGCGCCGACCTGGTGCGCAAACTCGGCCAGTTGCCGGTTCCGATCACGAAGTCGAGCAGCAAGCCGGTGCTGCACTGGGGTAACTCGTACGCGGACGCCGCGCGGCGCCTCGCCGCCGGCGACTGGTCCGGTTTCGGCGAAGGCGGGCTTTCGAAGGCGATCCTCGCCGACGCGGAAGCGTTCAACCGCGCGCCGATCTCCGGCGCGGTGCGCGAGGTCTTCGCCGGTCTGCTCTGCGAAGCCGCGGCCGATCAGGGCGCGATGGTCGCGCGCCAGAATCGCGCGACGCATGCGTTGATCGAGGACTTCGATCGCGAGCTGCGGCGCTTGCTCGACGAGCGCGGGCTCGTCCGCTTCGCCGATCTCCCGCGCGTGCTCGCGCGCGGCGAGGGCGACGCGGCGGAGCGCTTCGCCGAGCTCGCGTGGCGTCTCGACGCGGAACTCGATCACCTGTTGCTCGACGAATTCCAGGACACGTCGCCCGCGCAGTGGCGCGTGCTCGCGCCGTTCGCGGAGGAGCTCGCGGCCGACGGCACCGGCGAGAAGAGCTTCTTCTGCGTCGGCGACACCAAGCAATCGATCTACGGTTGGCGCGGCGGCGATCCGCGGTTGCTCGACGGCGTCGCGCATTGGCCGACGGTCGAGACGCGCAGCCTCACACAGTCGTGGCGTTCGGCGCCGGTGGTGCTCGACGTCGCGAACCGCGTGTTCGGTTCGCTGCTGACGAATGCGGTGTTCGTCGACGAGCCCGAGCGTCAGCCCGCGGCCGCGAGCTTCCGCTTCGAGACCCACACTTCCGCGCATCCCGAGCAACGCGGCGCGGTCCGCGCGATCTTCGCCGCGCTGCCGGCGAAGGCCGACGCGGAGACGCAACGGCGCGCGTGCCTCGACGCGGCGGTCGAACGCGTGGTCGAGCTCGTCGCCGCCGCGCCGCGCGCGACGATCGGCGTGCTCGTGCGGCGCAAGGCGCAAGTCGGAACGCTCGTCTACCGCCTGCGCCAAGAGGGCCTCGCCGCGAGCGGCGAATCCGGCAACCCATTGACCGATTCGCGCATCGTGCAGGTCGCGCTGTCGGCGTTGCACCTCGCCGAACATCCCGGCGACGAGGCGGCGCGCTTCCATGTCGCGCATTCAGCGCTCGGGACGACGCTCGGGATCGAGCCCGCGAGCGACGCGACGGCGGTCGTGACGCGCGCGCGCGCGCTGCGACGTTCGCTCGTCGAGCGCGGCTTCGCCGCCACGTTGGAGACGTTCCGCACCGCGTTCGCCGGCGCGAGCCCGTGGGAGCGCCGACGTTTCGATCGCTTGGTCGAACTGGCGCTCGCGTGGGAGGACGAGCCCGAGCTCTCGACGTCGGAGTTCGTCGCGCGCGTGCGCGAGGCGCGCGTCGAGGACCCGAGCTCCGCCTCGATCAAGGTGATGACGATCCACGCCGCGAAGGGCCTCGAGTTCGACGCCGTGCTCCTGCCAGACCTCGGCTACGAGTTCGGCGGCGTGCGACCGGCGCTCGTGTGGCGCCGCGCCGACGGCGATCCGACGCGCGAGGTCGAAGCGGTGTCGCGCCACGCGTCGACCGAGTTGCGCGCCGTACTCGCGTTCGCGGGCGAGCCGCTGCTCGAGGAACTCGATCGCGCGACGCGCACGCGCGGCGACTACGACGAACTCTGCGCGCTCTATGTCGCGATGACGCGCGCGCGGCGCGAGCTCGACCTGATCCTTCCTGCCGTTTCGAGCACCAAGCCGGCGTTCTCCGGCGCCGCGATCGTCGCGCACGCGCTTGCGCTAGCGGACCGCGAACCGGGTTCGCCGCCGTGGAGCGCGGAGGGCAGCGACGAGCGTTGGACCGAAGAGTTCGGCGACGCCGAGCCGCGCGTCGACGAGCCCGCATCGCCGATCGCGCCGCGCGTCGTCTTCGGCCGCGCCGAAGTCGGGCGCGGCAGCGTGAGTCCGTCGAAGGTCGGCGCGCACCGGTCGACGCCGTTGCGCTTGCTGTTCGCCGACTCCGGCGCCGCGCGGTTGCGCGGTTTGCGTCTGCACGCGTGGCTCGAGTGCGTCGAGTGGTTGGGGGACTTCCGCGCGAGCGATGCCGAGCTCGTGGCGCTCGCGCGTTCGCGCGACCTCGGCGGCGAAGGACTCGAGCGCGATCTCGCGGACTTCCGTCGCATGCTCGCCGGCGAATCGGCGCGCGCGGCGTTGGCTCGACCGAACGGCGAGTGGGAAGCGTGGCGCGAGCGCCGCTACCTGTTGCCGCTCGACACCGGCGAGGTCGAACGCGGCGTCTTCGACCGCGTGACGATCGAACGCATCGGCGGAAAGGCGATCCGCGCGCGGATCATCGACTTCAAGTCCGACGCGAACCTCGACGACGACCACGCACTCGCGGAGCGCGTCGAGCATCACACTCCGCAACTGCGCGCCTACCGCGCGGCGCTGGCGCGCATCCTCGAACTCGATCCGCAAGCGATCGACGCGGAACTCTGGTTCCTCGAGTCCGGCGTCGTGCGCTCGGTCGCGCGCGGCTGACGCTCAGACTTCGAGGCTCTCGCCGATCGCGTCCTGTTCGGCGATCACCACGCGCACGCGCGCGGCGAGGCCGAGTTCGACGAGCGACGCATTCGCCGCTTCGAGCGCTCGTTCGCGCGTGTTGTTGGTCTCGGAGAGGTGCGCGAGGACGAGCGTGTGCAGATGTTCGCTCGCCATCTCGCGCAGCATCTCTCGCGCCTGGTCGTTCGAGAGATGGCCGGCGTTGCCCAGAATGCGGCGCTTCAGCGGCGCCGGATACGGGCCCGACTCGACCATCGCGACGTCGTGGTTGAACTCGAGCACGAGCACGTGAGCGTCGCCGAGCTGTCGCGCGACGTCGACGCGCGGATGGCCCATGTCGGTCAGGATCACGGCGCGGCGGCCGGCGTGCTCGAGCTTGAACGCGACCGTCGGCGACGCGTCGTGCGGCAGCGCGACCGGCGTGACGACGACGTCGTCCAGGCCCTGGCGACCGCGCACCGTCTTCGAGATGTCGATCGACAGCGCGGCGAGGTTCTTCGAACGCCGGATCGCCGGCGCGCGCATCAGCGCTTCGGCGCAATGGAGCGTGCAACGAGCCTTGCGCGCGATCGCGCCGGCGCTGCGCGCGTGATCGAGATGGCCGTGCGTGACGAAGACGTGATCGATCGAACTCGCGGCGACGCGCGCGCTTTCGAGCCGCTCCTCCATCCCCGCGACCGTCAGGCCGGCGTCGACGAGCACCGTCGTCTCGCCCGCGCGCACGAGGGTCGAGTTGCCGCCGCTGCCGCTGGAGAGGACTTGGAGACGCATCGCGAGGTCGTTCGACGACGCGCGCACCGTAGCACGGCCGAGGCGGGGCGCGCGAACTCTCAGTCGTCGAGCTCGACCGCGCGCGGACCGCGCGCGAGCAGGAACGCCGCGATCAGGCCGGCGATCGAAACGACGACGGCGAGCAAGTACGACGGCGGCGCGAATTCGGCGACGACGTGCAAGCCGGCGCGAGCGGGGAGCTCGATGCCGAGCAGCGCGTGATCCGCCGGCGCGACGCGCGGCGCGGGCTCGCCGTCGATCGTCACGCGCCAACCGGGATGGTACGCGGTCGCAAGAACGAGCCATCCGCCGCCGGGCGCGTGGGCTTCGACCTCGATCCGGCCGGCGCCGTCATCGCGGCACGAGCGCACGCTCGCGCCCGAAAGATCCGGCGCCGCCGCGGGCTCGGCGACGATCACCGACTCGCGCGTCGGATCGAAATCGCCGTGGCCGAGACGCGCGAGCGCCGCGGCGTCGTCGGCGACGGCGAGCGGCGCGACGATCCGCGCTTCGGCGACACGCACGTCGCGACGATAGACGTGGAAGCGATCGCGTTCGAGCACCGGCTCGAGCCGCGCGAGACGCAACGGATCCTTCGAGACCAACGCGCCGACGCGCAGGCAATCGAGCACCGGATGGTCGACGCGCGCCGGCAGCGAGAGGCGGCTGATCCCGGTGCGGTAGCTCGCGAGCGGATCGATCGCTTGCACCAGCTCGACCAAACTGCGTTGGCTGAAGACGACGTACGGCGTCAGATCGCAGAGTCCGTACGCCTCCGGCAGATTCGGGCGCGCGAGCACGAGCACGTCGTCGACGCCGCTCTGGCTCAGGTCGAGGCGCAACACGCGTCCGTCGCCCGCCGCCGACGCGATCGCTTCCATCGACTCGGACTTCGGGAACAACGCGCCGAGCGACGCGGCGCGCGGCACGAGGTGCGCGCCGGAACCCGCGACGCCTTCGACGAGGATGACCGCGAACAGCGGCAACCACGGCGCGCGCGTCTGTTCGCGTCGGCGGCTCCAGTGCAGGAACGCGGCGGCCGCGGCGGCGGCGAGGCCGACGAGCGCGAGGCGTTCGCTCGCATGCGCGAGACGTTGCGCGGCGGCGAGCGACGCGTCGTGCGGCAAGAGCGCGCGCACCTCGCCGAGCGTCACGCCGTGGCGCGCGGCGACTTCGGTCTCGCGCGCGAGGACGAAATTCTCCGGTTCGATCGTCGCGCGGAACGCCGCGCCGACGAGCGCGAGGACGACCGCGACTCCCGCCGCGGTCTTCAACGCGCGCGGATGGCGCCGCCACAACGCTTCCGCGCCGAAGCCCGCGCACAACGGCAATGCGATCCACAGCACGCACGCCGCGCGCGCCGGCGCGCCGACGTCGAGGCCGGGCAACGCGAAGAGCTCGCGCGCCAACGGCCAGCCCTGCACGAACGCGAGCGCGCCGACCGCGAGGCCGAGCAACACCCGCGTGTCGCGCGGGAACGCGACGCAACCCGCGAGCGCGAGTACCAGCACCGCGACGCCCACGTAGAGTTGCCACTCGAGCTGGTTCGCGTTCTGCGCGGCCTCTTTCTCGGTCGCCCGAGACAACCACCACGGCACCGGCAAGTGCGGCGCGGCGAGCGGCTCGTTCGGCGAACCGAACAGGTCGGGGACGACGAGGCCGAGCGCGGTGCCGAGCGGCAGGCTCTCCGCCGCGACGCTCGCGCTCGTCCGCGCGCCGCGCAACGATTCGCGCGCCGCGTCCCACGTCGGCACGAGCTGCACCGCGGCAATCGCGACGCCGCAGAGCACCGCGGCGCCGCAACGCGAGAGCGCGAGCGTCTTCACGCGATCGAGCGTGCGCCGCGCGAGCGCGTACACGACCGCCGCGCCGACCGCGAACGCCGCGATCGTCGGGAACCCGGCGAGGAAACTCGCCGCGACCGAGAACGCGAGCGCCGCGCTCGCGCGCGGCTTCTTCGACGCGATCCCGTCGATCGCCCACAACATCCACGGCAACCACAACGCCGCGTCGACCTTCATCCGGTAGTGCAAGTTGCACAGCACGAAGCCGCCGGTCTGCACCGCCAACGCTCCGATCGCCGCGGAGCCGAACGACACACCGCGTCGTTCGAGGAAGAGCCACGCGCCGAGGCCCGCGAGGAAAAGCGACAACGCGGCGAGCAACGGCGCCGCGCGCACCGGATCGGTCGCGTACGCGATCCAATTCGGCGGGTAGAGCGGCCCGACCAACGTCCCGCCGAGCAACGGCAAGCCGAGACCTTGCTTCGCGTTCCAGAGTGGGAGATGACCTTCGCGGAGCTGACGCGCGATCTCGAGCTCGTCGGTGAGGATCGGGAAGAGGCGATCGGACGCGAGGTAGTTCGCCTGCGTCCACGCTTGCGCGGCGAGGTCCTGGTGCTCGGTCGCGAGCGGTTCGAGCCCGACCGGGGCCTGCGGCAGGAAGAGCGCGCCGGAGACGACCGTCGGCGCGAAGAGCACCAACGGCAGCACGAGCAGCAGCCCGAGCGCCAAGAGGTTCCGCCGCATGGGTCGCCATCATGCGGTCCGGCGCGTGCGACTCAACCGTGCGGCGCGGACTCGTGTTTGGGGCTCGCCGAGGCGCGGCGTATCTTGGCGCGATGCACCTGCGACGAACGTTCCAACTCGGGTTCCTGAGCGCGACGATCTTGGCCGCTTGTTCGACCGCGCCGCGCGAGTCGACGGCGCCGGCGACGAGCTCGTCGTCGAGCGCGCGACTCGCCGACGCGCAGCGACTGCACGACGACGTCGCGTGGCTCGCCGACGACGCGCAAGGCGGACGACGCGCGGGCACCGACGACGCACGTCGTTGCGGCGAGTGGCTCGCGGAGCGTTTCGCGGCGCTCGGGCTCGAGCCGGCGGGGGAGCAGGGCTTCCTCCAACCGTTCGACGTGCCGCTCGCCGCCGTCGATCGCGGCGGCTCGAAGGTCTCGTGCGGCACGCAGTCTTGGAGCGGCGCCGATCGAATAGTCCCCGCGTACTGCTCCGACGGCGCGAGCGCGACCGGAACGCTCGCGTTCGCGGGCTACGGCGTCGAGAACGACGCGCTCGAGTGGAACGACTTCAAGCAGCTCGGGCTCGACGCGAACGACTCGCTCGCCGGCCGCGTCGCGTTGATCGTGCGCGGCGCGCCGCCGCGTCGCAAGGCGGCTCCGGTCGCCGACGCGAACGCGAACGTCGTCGCGGGAAACGATTGGGGCGCGAGCACCTCGGTGTTGACCAAGGTGATGAACTGCAAGCGCCGTGGCGCGGTCGCGGTGGTCGTCGTCGAGCATCCCGAGCACCCCGAGGCCCTGCCCGCGTTCGACGCTGCGGAAGCGCGCGCGACGTCGCTGCCGGTGTTGATCGTGTCGGCGCAGGTGCTCATGGAGCTCGCGCCGGAGTACGTGCAGACGTTGAGCTGGATGCTCGACCATCCGATGAAGGGTTTGGTCGAGGTCGGCGCGCCCGAACGCACCGTCGAAGTCGTCGCCGACGTCGAACACAAGAAAGGCGCGGCGTTCAACGTGCTCGCGCGTTTGAAGGGCAAGACGAGCGCGCGCTGCATCGTCGTGGGAGCGCACTACGATCACCTCGGCATGGGCGGACCGGAATCGAAGGCGCCCGGCGTCCACGCGATCCACAACGGCGCCGACGACAACGCGAGCGGCACGGCGGCGATCCTGGAGATCGCGCGGCTCCTGTCGCAACGCGAGACCCTCGAATGCGACGTGGTCTTCGCCGCGTGGTCGGGCGAGGAACTCGGGCTGCTCGGCAGTCGTCATTGGATCGAGCAGCCGACGGTTCCGCTCGCGAGCGTCGCGGCGAACGTCAACCTCGACATGGTCGGGCGCGCGCACGCACACAAGCTCCAGGTCCTCGGCGTCGCGAGCGCGGCGCCGTTCGAAGCGTGGCTCGGTGAACTCGGTCGCGACCACGGTTTCGAGCTCGCGTTGAACGGCAGCGGCCAAGGCATCGGCGGCAGCGACCACCAACCGTTCCTCGAACACCGCATTCCCGCACTGCACTTCTTCAGCGGCGTCCACGACGACTACCACAAGCCGAGCGACGACATCGAACGCTTCGAGTCCGACGGCGCGGCCGCGACCGTCGATTTGACCGTCGACTTGATCGCGAAACTCGGCGCGGCGGGCGAGCTCGCGTACGTCGAGCCGCTGAAGGATCCGAATGCGCCGGCCGCGCCGTCGCGCGGCAGCAACGGAACGTGGTTCGGCACCGTGCCCGAGTATTCGTTCGAGGGCCCGGGACTGAAGCTCGCCGGAACCTCCGCGGGCAGTCCGGCCGAGAAGGCGGGCATGCGGAAGGACGACGTGTTGATCCAGGTCGGGGACGTGAAGATCGACACGATGCAGGACTTCGTCTACATGCTCTCGCTCTACAAGGCGGGGGACACGGTGCTCGCGAAGTTCCTGCGCGACGGCAAGGAAGAGAGCGTGCGCGTCACGCTCGCGACCCGCAACAAACAGTAGGACGCGAGGACGCGCGACGACGATGGATCCGAAGACCGTTCGCGTGCCCGAGTCGATGCGCGAGCTCTTCGCGACCGCGGAGAAGACCGTCGCTTCCTACTTCGCGCGCCGCCGCGAGGATCCCGAGCAAGGCACGATCGAAGTCTTCGAGGAGCGCTACGTCCTGGTGCGCGGCGCCGCGTTGTCGGTCGAGTTCTTCCGCGTCGCGCGCGAGCTCTACGGCGCCGGTCGCGAGGCCGAGGCCGAACGCTTCGCGCGCAACATCCTCTTCGACCTCGCGCACGCGATCGGCAAGTCCGACGCGCAAGCGTTCCACAAGCGCATGGGCCTCGTCGATCCGGTCGCGAAGCTCTCCGCCGGCCCCGTGCACTTCGCGTACACCGGATGGGCGTTCGTCGACCTCTTCGAGGAGTCGACGCCTGCGCAGGACGAGAGCTGCTTCCTCGTCTACGACCATCCGTACTCGTTCGAATCGCACGCGTGGATGGCTGCGGGCGAACGCGCGACGTTCCCGGTGTGCATCATGAATGCCGGTTACTCGTCGGGTTGGACCGAGGCGAGCTTCGGTGTCGAGCTCGTCGCCGCCGAGATCCTGTGCCGCGCGAAGGGCGACGATTGCTGTCGTTTCGTGATGGCGCCGCCGGCGCGGATCGAGGAGCGCGTCGCGAACTACTTGAGCACGCGGCCGGAACTCTTGCCGCGCGTCGGCAGCTACGAGATCCCCGACTTCTTCGCGCGGAAACGTCTCGAAGAGGAGTTGCGCCGCAGCCGCGACGAGCTCGAACTGCGCGTCGAGGAGCGCACGGTCGAATTGGTGACGGCGAACGAACGCCTCGAGCGCGAGCGCATCGAGCGCGAGGAAGCTGAGCGCCGGCTGCGCCAGGTCGACAAGCTCGAAGCGATCGGCCGCCTCGCCGGCGGCATCGCGCACGACTTCAACAACTTGTTGACGGTGATCCACGGCTACAGCGAGCTCGCGCGCAACACGCTCGCCGGCGACGATCCGGCGCGCGCGTGCGTCGACGAGATCCACGCCGCGTGCGGTCGCGCGAAGTCGTTGACGCAGCAACTGCTCGCGTTCAGCCGCCAACAGCTCGTCGCGCCCGCCGTCGTCGACTTCGACGCGTTGATCGCGAACCTGCTGGTGATGTTGCGGCGCTTGATCGGCGAGGACGTCGAGCTGCTGCTCGAGACCGAGCCGCGCCTCGGCCGCGTGCTCGTCGATCCGTCGCAGCTCGAGCAGGTGCTCGTGAACTTGATCGTCAACGCGCGCGACGCGTTGCCGAACGGCGGACGCATCGTGATCTCGACGCGCAATTTGACGCTGGTCGGCGGACGCGACGAGGGTTTCGATCTGCTCGCGCCCGGACGTTACGTCGAGCTCGCGGTGCGCGACGACGGCGTCGGCATGGATCCGGCGACGCAGGCGCGGCTCTTCGAGCCGTTCTTCACCACCAAGCCGCGCGGCAAGGGCACCGGCCTCGGCCTCGCGACCGTGCACGGCATCGTCAGCGCGAGCGGCGGCGCGATCACGGTCGAGAGCGCGATCGGTCGAGGCTCGTGCTTCCGGATCGCGTTGCCGCGCGCCGAGGGCGAGCCCGCGCCGCCGAAGGCCTTCGCCGCCGTCGGCGCCGCGCCGAACGATTCGGGCACCGTGTTGTTGGTCGAGGACGAGCCGTCGTTGCGGCGCATGGTCTTCAGCGCGCTCGCGCGCCAGGGCTACGTCGTGCTCGAGGCGGGCGACGGCCGCGAAGCGCTCGAGCTCTTCGGCCGCGAAGGCGCGCGCGTCGAGCTCCTCGTCACCGACGTCGTGATGCCGCACATGAACGGCCGCGATCTCGCGGATCGGCTGCGCGACGTGCGCCCCGACCTGCCGGTGCTGTTGATGTCGGGCTACACCGACGATCTGGTCGACCGGCGCGCGATCGCGGGCGCGGGCTACGAGTTCATCGCGAAGCCGTACATGCTGAGCGAGCTGCTGGCGAAGGTGCGGGCGATGCTGCATGCGAGGGTGTGAGCGGAATCCGAGTGCAGCAACCGGCCGGTCCGAATGGCGAACGAGGACGTTGGATCCTGGGTCCGACGAAGCTGATCCAACGATGAGGCGACTCCAACTTCTCGTGCTCGCTGCGGTGGCGGCCTGCACCTCCGCGACCCGGTCCGTGCCGGCCGAGTCGCCGGCGATGTCGCCTGGATCGGCGGTCGACGCCGAACCGGTGCGCGGCCTGCTCCGCGACGCGAACGTCGCGCGGGACGCCTCGGACTACGCAGCGGCGCGCGAGCGAGCGACCGAAGCTGTCACCCTGCTGTTGGAGCGACCGGCCGCCGAGCGCGATGCGTCGTGGTTGGAGCTTCTCGACGAGGCCGGTCTTTCCGCTTGGCAAGCGCAGGACGCGGGCACCGCGCGAAGCGCCTGGGCGGAAGTGCTCGCGCACCGTGAGCTCGCGCTTCCGGACGACGATCTGGAACTCCAGCGGGTCAGGGGCCATCTCGCGTTGGCGCTCCAGTCGCTCGGAGACGTCGAAGGAGCGCACGCGCTCCTCGAGAAGGTGCAAGCGGTGTTGGCGCGTGTGCTGCCGGAGGAGCATCCCGAACTGCAAGCGGTGCGACAGAACCTCGCCGTGACGATCAAGACGCTGGGCGATCTGCCGGCGGCGCTCGCACTCGAACAGCAGGTTCTTGCGGTGCGGCTGCGCACGCTGCCCCCGGATCACCGCGATCTCCAGATCGCGCGGCAGAATCTCGCGGTGACGATCTCCGCGCTGGGGGACCTGGAAGGCGCACGCGCATTGGAAGAACAGGTGCTGGATGTCTTCGCACGGACGCTGCCCGACGAGCACCCCGACCTCCAGCGGGCACGACAGAACCTCGCCGAGACTCGCGCGGAGTTGGGGGATCTCCAAGGCGCGCGAGCGTTGGAGGAGAAGGTGCTCGAGGTCCGTTCGCGCACGTTGCCCGCCGACCACCCCGATCTGCAGGCGGCGCGCTTCAATCTCGCCGTGACGATCAAGGCTCTCGGCGATCTCCACGGAGCGCTCGAGCTTCAGCAAGCCGTGCTCGACGTCTTCGCGCGCACGCTCCCGGACGAGCACCCGCATCTCCAGACCGTGCGCCTCAGTCTCGCCGCGACGCTCGCGGAGTTGGGGGACCTCGACGGTGCGCGCGCGTTGGACGAGAAGGTCGTCGAGGTTCGCACCCGAACCCTGCCCGCGGACCATCGCGACTTGCAGCATGCACGCGTCGATCTCGCGGCGAGTCTGTACGCGGTCGGCGACCTTGCAGGTGCTCGTGTCCTGTTCGAGCAGACGCTCGAGGTGTTCGCGCGCACGCTCCCGGAGGACCACCCGGACGTGCAGGCCGTGCGCCAGAACCTGGCCGTGGTGCTCAAGTCGCTCGGCGACCTTGCGGGAGCGCGAGCGCTGGAGGAGCGAGCGCTCGAGGTTCGCTCGCGCGCGCTGTCGGACGACCATCGGGACGTTCAGGAAGCTCGGTCGAACCTCGCGTCGACGCTCCACATGCTCGGCGACCTCACCGCCGCCCGATCCTTGGACGAGAAAGTGCTCGAGGTGTTCTCGAGCCGATTGTCGGACGACCATCCCGACCTGCAGCGAGCCCGCCAGAATCTCGCCGGCACGCTGTGGGCGCAAGGCGACATCGAGGGCGCTCACGCGCTCTTCGAGAAAGTGCTCGACGTACGCGCGCGCACGTTGCCTCCCGATCATCCGGACCTCCAGGCCGCGCGACTAGACCTCGCGCTGACGCTCCGGGATCTCGGCGACCCGTCCGCTGCGCGCACGTTGGAGGAGTCGGTCCTCGAGACCTACGCGCGCACGTTGCCCGATGATCACCCGGACCGACAGCGCGCGCGCAGCAATCTCGCGCTGACCATCGCCATGCAAGTCGCGCGCACGCCGCGTGAACCGGAGCGTGGGGCCGCCGACGACGAAGCACGGGAGACGGCGCGAAAGCAGTGCGTGGGGTTGCTCGGCGGGCTCTGCCGGGCGCAGACACGGGCCGCGAGACGATCGCTGGTAGGGAGCCCGACCCGCGAGGCCGAGGCGCGTTGCGGGAAGTCGGCCGAAGCGCTGGACACGGTCCTGTCCCTCGTGCTCGGTGGCGGCGTGTTCTCGCCGTCGCACGAGCTGGATGCGGACGCCTTCGAACTCGCCGAAGTCACGCGCGGCGCCGCGTTGACTTCGACCGTGCTCTCGAAGCGTGCGGTGAGCGATCGGCGCTATCGCGAGTTGCGCGATGCACTGTCGGCCGCAAGCGAGGACCTCGCCACGCTCGTGCGACACGGAGCGACAAGCCGTGAATTCGATCGGGCGCGTGTGGCGCGCGACGCCGCCGAGCGCGATCTCGTCGTGCTGCTCGACGGGCTGCCGGACATGCCGTTCCGGATCGCCCCTGGGGTCGAGGCGATCGCCGCGAAGCTCGGTCCGCGCGATGCCGCTGTCGCCTTCAGGCGCTTTCGGATGTCGCACATCGCGGTGGCGGCGACGTCGAAGGCGAACGGAACGCCTACGGCCGGGGCGAGATCGGCGGAGCACCTTTGCGCGTTCGTGGTGCGGAGTTCGCGGTCGGATCCCGGCGCTGTCCCTCCGCGGCTCGTCGTCCTCGATCTCGGTTCGATGGAGCCGGTCGAACGTGCCGTCGAGGATTGGCGGCAAGCGCTCGGCGTTGCCGGCGCGCGCGGGGTATCGGTCGGTGGCGCTTCGACCGCTACCGACACGAACGGGTACGGCGATGTGTTGCGTCGCCTGGTCTTCGATCCGCTGCGTCCGGCTCTGGGCGATTGCGATCACGTCGTGGTCGAACTCGACGACGTCCTGAACCTCGTGCCGCTCGACGCACTTCCTGCGGATCGAATGGGCGAGGCGTTCCTCGGCGATGGAGTTCGCATCGACGTCCGCGCGACGCTCGCGGAGATCATCGGCGCGCAAGTCGCAATCGATGCGCCGAACGGTTGGCTGGGCGTCGGCGCCGTCGACTACGGCGAGCGATCGGGGCCCGATGCTCGAGCTGCTCCCGTGAACGATCCCTCCCGTGGTTCGTCTGAAGCGGGGATCCTGGCGGACACGCCGTGGGCACCGGGCTTCTCGCCGCTTCCGGCGACGCGAAGCGAGGTTGCCGGCATCGCAGCGCGCTTCGTCTCCGCGTTCGGGAACGACGCGAACTGCACGATCGTCGACGGCGCGGACGCGACGAAGGTCCGTGTCGTCGCTCTCGCTCAGCGCGCTCGGTTCGTTCACGTCGCGACGCATGGTTGGTATGCGCCCGACTCGATTCGTTCGTGGAACGATCCCGAACCTCTCGACGCGTGGTCCGGACTAGGCATGCGCCAGAGCGGCGACGAGCAAGTGCAGGGCATGAGTCCGCTGCTGCTGTGCGGTCTCGCGTTGGCAGGAGCGAATTCACGGCAGGACCCGCTCGGCCGAGTCCCCGGCTTGATCACCGCGGAGGAACTCGCTGCGCTCGACCTGTCGAACTGCGAGCTCGCCGTGTTGAGTGCATGTGATACGGGCGTCGGCAAGCTCGCTCGTGGTGGCCGGGGCATCGCCAGTTTGCAGAAGGCGTTGCAGATGGCGGGCGCGCGCAGCGTGATCACGTCGCTCTGGAAAGTCCCGGACGTTGCGACGAAGGACCTGATGCTCGACTTCTATCGGCGCCTGTGGGTCGAGAAGAAACCGAAGTGGCAAGCGTTGTGGGAGGCGAAGACGAAGCTGCGCAACGCACGCGACGCCGACGGCAAGCCGCTCCACACCACGCGCGACTGGGCGGCGTGGGTGCTGACCGGCGAGCCGGACTGAGGCGCGCGGCGCGATCGCACCAACGACCTCTGGACCTGCGCGCCGGGATCGGCGAACCTCTGCGATTCGCATCCTGGGTTCGCGCGCGCCGCGGACTCGCCCGACGAATCCCATGACCTCCGAAACCCTCGACAACGAGCTCGCCCGCGAGATCGCGCGGCGGCGCACCTTCGCGATCATCTCGCATCCCGACGCCGGCAAGACGACGTTGACGGAGAAGCTCCTGCTCTACTCCGGCATGATCCGCACCGCGGGGATGGTGAAGGGTCGCAAGGGGAAGATGGCGACGTCGGATTGGATGGGGATGGAGCAGGAGCGCGGCATCTCGATCACCTCGTCGGCGATGCAGTTTCCCTACAAGGGCGCGGTGATCAACGTGCTCGACACGCCGGGGCACCAGGACTTCAGCGAGGACACGTATCGCACTCTGACCGCGGCGGATTCCGCGATCATGGTGCTCGACGCGGCGAAGGGCGTGGAGACGCAGACGCGCAAGCTCTTCGAGGTCTGCCGCATCCGCAAGATCCCGGTGTTGACGTTCGTCAACAAGCTCGACTTGCCGGGGCGCGAGCCTCTCGACCTGATGCACGAGGTAGAAGAAGTTCTCGGCATCCACTCGAGCGCGCTCAATTGGCCGATCGGTTCGGGCCGCGACTTCGCGGGCGTCGTCGAGCGGCGGCTCGACGGCGGCGGGACCGGCGACGTGCTCCTGTTCACCAAGACTTCGGCGGCGGGGGCGTCGAGGCCGGAGCTCGAGCGCATGGGGCTCGACGATCCGCGTCTGCTCGAGCGCGTCGGACCGACGTTGCTCGAGAAGGCGCGTCACGATCTCGAGCTGCTCTCGATCGCCGGCAATCCGTTCTCGCGCGAAGCGTTCCTGCGCGGCGAGGTGACGCCGACGTTCTTCGGATCCGCGTTGACCAACTTCGGCGTCGAGCCGTTCTTCGATGCGTTCGCGGAACTCGCTCCGTCCCCGAGCGCGCGGCGCGTCGATCTGCCCGACGGCGGCGAGCTCGCCCTCGATCCCGTGACCGCGCCGTTCAGCGGTTACGTCTTCAAGATCCAGGCGAACATGGACAAGCGCCACCGCGATTCGCTCGCGTTCGTGCGCGTGTGCTCCGGGCGTTTCGAGCGCGATCAGCTCGTGCATCATCATCGGCTCGATCGCGATATCCGTCTTTCGCGCCCGCACTCGATGGTCGCGCAGGAGCGCAACACCGTCGACGTCGCGTATCCCGGCGACATCATCGGCCTGATCAACCGCGGCACCTTTCGGATCGGCGACACGATTTCCACGCGCGGCGGCTTCGAGCACAAGCCGCTCCCGCATTTCCAACCGGAAGTGTTCGCACGGATCGCGCCGAAGGATCTCGGCAAGCGCAAGTCGTTCGACCGCGGTCTCGAACAATTGATCGCCGAGGGCGCGGTGCAGAAGCTCTCGACCGACGATCGTTCGAACAGTGATCCGTTGCTCGCCGCCGTCGGCAAGTTGCAGTTCGAAGTGCTCGAGTACCGTTTGCGCGACGAGTACGGCGTCGAAACCATGCTTTCGTCGTTGCCCTACGAATGCAGCGCGTGGGTCGAAGGCGATCCGAAGACGTTCGTCGAGCCGACCACGTCGATGGTGACGCGCGACGCGCGCGGGCGGACCGTGGTGCTCTTCATGAGCGAATGGGACAAGCAAGCCGCCGCGCGCAAGAACCCCAACCACAAGTTGGTCGACATCGCGTGAGCCCGGCGCGCTCCTCGCCATGGCCTGGACCGTGTACGTGTTGGTGTCGCGAGTTTCGAAGCGCACGTACGTCGGCATCGCGCTCGACGTGCGGCGACGGCTCGCGCAACACAACGGCAAGTTGCCGGGCGGAGCGAAAGCGACGCGCGCGCATCGTCCGTGGCGGGTGGGCAAACGCTTCGGTCCGTTCGAGGCGCGCGGCGAAGCGCAACGCGTCGAGCACGCGGTCAAGCGCTTGCGCGGCTCGGACCGCTTGCACGTCCGACCGCTCGCTACCTAGATCTGCGGCGCCGTATCGACGGCAATGCCGAGGTTCGGCGTGGTGCGTGAGGCGTAAGAGAAAGGCTCCTCCGTATCCATGCACCCAAGGAATCTCCATGCATTTCGTTCACTACGCCGGTCTCGTCGCTTGCCTCGCTCTCGCGGGCTGTTCGAATCTCCGCCACGACAACGAGGACAACGACTCGCTGATCGCGCATCTGTCGGACGCCCAGCGCAAACCGATCGACGCCGCGCGCACCGAACAGGATCACCGCAGCGACGAGCTCGCCGTCGCCCACCAAGATGTCGTGCGCGCGAAGGCGGAACACGATCTCGCCAAGTCCGATCTCGACGTCGCGGACGCGCGCGTCGACAAGGCGAAGGCCGTCGTCGCGGTCGCCGAGACCGGCTCGACCGACGACATGACCGACGCGCGCGAAGGTTTGCGCGTCGCCGAGGCCAAGCTGATTCCGCAACGCGAGCTCATCCGCCTGCGCGAATGCCAAGTCACTCGCTCCGAGAAGGCCGAGACGCTCGCACGCCGGGAGCACGAATTGGCCGTTGCGCGCGTCGAACTCGAGAAGTCCCGCGCGTTCGCGAAGATCGACCGCGCCCAGTCGCGCAACGTCGACGTGCCCCAAAGCGAAGCCGTCGTGCGCGAAGCCGAGAAGCAAGTCGCTCTCGCCCGCGTCGAACTGGACGCCGCGTCCGGCGACTGCGACGTGGTGGAACGTAGCTACGACGACAAGAAGTCCGTCAGCATGAAGCCGTAGTTTGCGCCGCGGTCCGCGCAAGCGGGCGGCGTCGGGACGAAACCTCGCGCCCGTGGTTCGAGAATGCTCGGACCATGGGCGTGCCGTCGTTCACTCGCTTCCGTCGCGCGTGTATCGTCGTCGCCGCGATGCGCGTGCTGGTGTTCGGGAACTCCGGGTCGGGGAAGAGCCATCTCGCGCGGCGGCTGTTGACGGAGCACGGGCTCGCGCACCTCGACCTCGACACGATCGCGTGGGCGCCCAATCGGATCGCCGTCGCCTGATCCATGGCGGACAGGATCGCGGATTCGAGCGCTTCTTGACCGAGCGTTCCGAGTGGGTGATCGAAGGCTGCTACGGCAAACACGTCCTGCACGCCACACCACGCTGCACCGAACTCGTGTTCCTCGCCCCAGGCGCCGATGCGTGCCTCGCGAACAACCACGCGCACCCGTGGGAGCCCCACAAGTACGCGAGCTGCGACGCTCGAGACTCGCTGCTGCCCACGCTGTTCGCGTGGGGCGCGCCTGAGCCTGTACCCGAGTCAACGCCACTCGGCGAGGAAGAGGTTGGTCTCACCCGCATCCGTCCCGCCCCGGTTCGACGCGAAGACGAACCACTTTCCGTCCGGGCTGAACATCGGGAAGCTGTCGAAGCCCGTGTAGGTCGTGATCCGTTCGAGGTTCTTGCCGTCGACGTCGATCGCGAAGAGATCGAACTCGACCTGTGGCGTCTTGGTGTCGTGGTGGTTCGAGGAGAAGACGATCCGCTTGTCGCCCGGGAAAAAATAGGGAGCCCACGACGCGCCGTGCAGATCGGTGACTTGCCGACGATTCGAGCCGTCGACGTCGCACACGAACAGATCGAGTCGGTGGGGGCGGATCTTGTGCTTCTTCAGGAGATCGACGTACTGCTCTCGCGTGCCGATCAGTTCGCCGTTCGGACCCGGCTCGATGAAGTGCGTCGCGCGGAAGACGAGCTGCTTGCCGTCGTGACTGAAGAACGCGCCGCCGTCGTAGCCGAGGTTGTCGGTGACTTGGCGCGGATCGCTGCCGTCGAGCCTGGCGGTCCAGAGCTCGAGATCGCCCGAACGCTCGCTCGTGAACACGACGCGATCACCCTTCGGCGAAACGGTTGCTTCCGCGTCGTAACCCCAAGAGTCGGTGAAGCGGCGCTCGGTTCCCGTCGCGAGATCGTGGACGTAGATGTCGTACTCGGGATGGATCGGCCAGACGTAGCCGTCGCTGCGATCGACCGGCGGCGGGCACTCGGCGTGAAAGGCCTGCGTCGACGCGTAGATCACCTCGCGGTCGCCGGGCATGAAGTACGAGCACGTGCAGACGCCCTTGCCGTTCGAGAGCTGCGACAAGACGCCGTGCTCGCCCGGCGCGTCGCCCGATCGATCGGTGACGAAGATGCGGTCGCATTTCGCGTCGCCGAAGCGACGTTGCAACGTCAGGCGATCACCGCCGAAGCTCCAATAGCCCTCCGCGTTCTCGCCGCCCTTGGTGATCTGCCACAGGTGCGCGAAGTGCTTCTCGTCGGGCTGGATCAGCTGATCGACGGGCCCGAGCACCGCGAGCGGCGGTGCGTCGTCGCGCGCCTTCACGGCGGAGCAGGCGGCGAGCAGGAACAGACCCAAGGACGCGGTTCGATTGCGATTCATCGTTGTGTTTTGGAGGTCGGCGAACGCGTCATCCCGCCGTCGTTCGACGCGACTTTCAAGGGCCCGGCGTGCCAGAAATGTCGCGGGCGCTCGACGGGCACCGGATCGAAACCCTCGCGCGCGAACGGTTGGCAACGCAGGATGCGCCAAGTCGCGAGCAAGCCGCCGTGGAAGCCGCCGTGTCGGTGCAACGCGTCGATTGCGTACTGGCTGCACGTCGGAGAGAAGCGACACGTCGCCGGCTTGAGCGGCGAGACGAAGCGCCGGTAGAGACGCACCGGCCACGCGAACACGCGCCCGAAGAAATTCACGCCCCGCCCGCCTCGAGCTTCGCCCGCCGCTCGTTCGCGCGCAGCACCGCCTTGCGCGCGAGGTGGACGAGTTCGGCGCGGGTCGCGGCGAGTTCGGGCTCGAGCTTGGGCTGCGCCGGGATCAACACGAAGTCGTAGCCGACCGGCAGCGACGCGCTCTCCAACCGAAACGCCTCGCGGAAGATCCGACGGATCCGATTGCGGCGCACCGCGCTCTTCCAGATCGCGCGGCCGACCGAGAGGCCGAGGCGCGAGCGTTCGAGCCCGTTCGCGCGCGCGACGACGACCACGATCGAGCCCTTGGCTCGCGAGCCTTCGCGGTACGCGCGTTGGAAGTCCGAGAGCCCGCGCATCCGCGCGTCCTTCGGATGACGCAGCCGGGTCGGTTTGGTGCTCATCGAACTCGCGCCTATCCTAGTCACGGCGGGACTTGGAACCCGCTCTTCGATGCCGAACCCGGAACTCTCGCACTGGATCGGCGGCTCGTGGCGGCCGGGGAGGAGCGAGATCGCGTTCGAGGGGCAGACGTTCGTCGCTCCGGCGCGCAAGTGGCCCCGAGCGGACGCGCGCGACGCGAACGAGGCGATTCGTTCCGGCGTGGACGCGAGCGCGGCGTGGGCGAGCGCGTCACGCGCGACGCGAGTGGCGCACTTGCGCGCGTGGCTCGACGCGTTGCTCGCCGACGAGACGCTCTGCGCCTCGTTCGAGTCCGCGTTCGCGTTGACCGCCGACGAAGCACACGCGTGGCGCGACGCGGAACTCTTCCACGCGCGCCAGAGCCTCGAGATCGTCGCCGACGACGTGGCGGAGCGCGCGGGCGTCGGCCTCTTCGGCGCGCACTGGAGCGACGGCGCGGGACGGCTCGCCGGTCGCGCGGTCGGCGCGCTCGCGGCCGGAGCGACGTGGGTCGTCGTCGCCGATCCGCTGTTCGGGCGCGGAGGCGAGGCGCTCGCTCGCGCGGCGGAAAGAAGCGAGCTCCCGCCCGGCGTCCTTAACGTCCTGTTCGACGACGGCCGCGCGGCGCTCGACGCCTGCCTCGCCGACGCGCGTGTCGACTTCGCGCGGCTCGCGGGCGACGAAGCGCGTCTCGCCGACCTCGGTCGCAAGGCGCACGCGGGGCTCGCGCTCGCGCTGCGTCCGACGGTTTCGATCACCCGCGTGCTCGCCGACGAGCTCGATCCCGTCCGCGCCGCCGCCGACCTACTGGAGACATCTTTCGGGCGATCCGCTACACTCTCCGGTCAGCTGCCCGGCCGAATAGGCCGGGTCCTGTGCCCCCGCAGGCACTTCTCGCGTTTCTGCGAGGAGCTCCTCGGCGCCCTCGATCGGCACCCGGACGTCGTGCGTCCGGTCCCGCTGATCGAACCGGATGCCCTGGACGCTTTGCGGGAGGCCTGGTTCCTCGGTCTGGACGAGGGGGCGACTCCGCTCTCGGGAGGCGACCCTTGGTTCGCGAACGAGGAAGGTGCGCGCGGGAGCTCGGTCGAGATCCCGCGTGTGATAGGGGGGGGCGGCCCCGGCAGGGACCGCGGGGGCGTGCGACGAGCGCTCGGGGTGCGACCGGTGGTGTTCACCAACGTCGACCCGCGAACGCGGATCGGACGCTTCCGACGAGCCGTGCCGGTGCTGGGGCTCTTGCGCGTTCCGGACGCGCGGGCGGGCGCAGAGCTCGCGCGCACGCTGGACGCCTGAAGCTCCGGCGCTTCGGTGCGAGGCCGAAGGCGGTCGATGGGGGATGACTCGCGTCCGGGCGACCGGTTGCGGGTGGCCTCGAGTTCGATACTCGATTCGTCAGGAAAGACCGCCCATGCAGATCCATCCCCAGAACGTGTTCGAGGTGTTGAAGCGCCATCAGCTGGTCGACGGCTTTCCGTTGGTGCTCGACCTCGAACGCTCGCACGGTTCGTGGTTGGTCGACGGCAAGACCGGCGACGAGTACCTCGACTGCTTCACGTGCTTCGCGACGTGGCCGGTCGGCTACAACCATCCGCGGCTCTTCGAGGGTATGTTCCAGGCGGAGCTCGCGCGCGCCGCGACGCACAACCCGTCGAACTCGGACTTCTACACGCTCGAGATGACGCGCTTCGTCGAGGCGTTCGCGACGCGCGTGACGCCCGAGGGTTACCCGCACCACTTCTGGGTGTCGGGCGGGACGTTGGCGGTCGAGAACGCGTTGAAGGTCGCGTTCGACTGGAAGGCGCAGAAGCTCGGGAGACGCGATCTCGCCGACAGCTGCAACGACCTCGGCATCCTGCACTTCGCCGAAGCGTTCCACGGACGTTCGGGCTACGGCATCTCGCTGACCAACACCGATCCGTCGAAGATCGGCTTCTTCCCGAAGTTTGATTGGCCGCGCGTGCACAACCCGAAGATCGAGTTCGATCTCGACGGCCGCGTCGCGAACGACATCGAGAAGTCGGAGCTGCGCGCGTGCCACGAGATCGAGGCCGCGTTCCGCGACAAGCGCAAACACGTCGCCGCGATCCTCATCGAGCCGATGCAGGGCGAAGGCGGCGACAACCACTTCCGCACCGAGTTCCTGAAGAAGCTGCGGCAGTACGCGGACGAGAACGAAGCGCTGCTGATCTTCGACGAGGTGCAGACCGGCTTCTTCTCGCCCGGCCGCGCGTGGATGTGGCAGGCGAAGGGCGTGCGCCCCGACGTCGTCGCGTTCGGCAAGAAGTCCCAGGTTTGCGGGATCTACGCGAACGCGCGTGTCGACGAGATCGCCGACAACGTCTTCCATCGCCCGAGCCGCATCAACTCGACGTGGGGCGGCAACCTCGCGGACATGGTGCGTTCGCGGCAATTGATCGACATCATCCTCGGCGAGAAGCTCCACGAGCAGATCGCGACGCGCGGCGAGCGTCTGATCCGCGGCTTGCGCGAACTCGGCAAGGCGCGCGGCGGTTTCACCAACGTGCGCGGCATGGGTTCGCTGGTCGCTTTCACGCTGCCGAGCTCCGCCGCTCGCGACGCGATGATGGCGAGCATGCGCGATCAACGTCTGCTCGCGCTGAAGGCCGGGCCGCAGTCGATCCGCTTCCGCCTGCCGTTCGTGATCACCGACGCCGAGGTCGACTCGATCGTCACGCGCGTCGCCGACGCGCTGCCGGCGACGGCGCGCGCCTGAACGCGTTCTCGAACCTCCGCGGCCCGCTGATGCTCGAACTCCGTCCCGTCTGCGAACACTGCGGCAAGGCGTTGCCTCCGGATTCGGACGAGGCGCGCATCTGCTCGTTCGAGTGCACGTTCTGCAGCGCGTGCGTCGACGGATGCCTCGCGAACGTTTGCCCCAATTGCGGCGGCGGCTTCGAACGCCGCCCGGTGCGTCCGAGCGGGTTGCGCGAGAAGTACCCGGCCGTCGCGCGCGAACTTCGCAAACCCGTCGATCCCGTCGCGTTCGCGGAGCTGACGGCGCGCTTCGCGACGGTCGATCCGCGTCGACGCTGATTCGGCGGCTCGGGCTCCGTCGGGGGCCGCGAGTCGCGCATCGCCGACGGGCTCGACTGAGCGTAGGCTGCTCCTCCAACCCCAAGCCCTAGGAGCGAAGCGATGAAGCGGTACGCGTGGATCTGTTTGGTCGGGCTGACGGCGAGCTGCAACCTGCCTCGTGCTCAGCGTTCGAACGCGGCGTCGACCGGCGTCGTGCGCGCGCTCGGCGTCGACGCGGACTTCGAGGACGCGGTCGTCGGCGTGTTGCCCGACGGTTGGCGCGTCGCGGAGACCAACGGCGCCGGCACGCCCGCGACGTGGAAAGTCGATCAAGAGGGCGAAGGCAAGGACGCGAACCGCTTCGTGCGTCTCGCCGAGACGAAGAACGCCGGCGCGACGTTCAACGTGTTGCTCTCGAAGAGCGAGATCGCGGCGGACTTCGAGCTCTCGGTCAAGCTGCGCGCCGACTCCGGCGCCGAGGACCAAGGCGGCGGCGTGGTGTGGCGCGCGCAGGGCGCGAACGACTACTACGTCGCGCGTTGGAATCCGCTCGAGAAGAACCTGCGCACGTACAAGGTCGAGCACGGCCGGCGTTCGATGCTGTCGAGCGTCGACGTCGACGCGAACGTCAAGGACTGGCACGAGCTCGCGGTGCGCGCCCGCGGCGACGAGTTCGAGATTTCGTTCGGCACGAAGCGCGTCGCGATCGTCGACGACGCGACGTTCCTCGGCGACGGCCACTTCGGTCTGTGGACCAAGGCCGACGCCGCGACGTCGTTCGACGACTTGCACGTCGACTGGAAGGAAGAGACGGCGCGATGAGTCGCGACCTGCGGCTCCCGTCGAAGGTGCAGCTCGCGTTGCTCGTCGCCGTGCTCGCGGCTCCGGCCGCCCCCCGATTCACGGGCGACGACGACGGCCGGCCCGAGGTGCGGCGCGCGGTCGAGAAGAGCCTGCCGCTGATCGAGAGCACCGAGCACGGTTGGTTCGCGAGCCGCTCGTGTATCTCTTGCCATCATCATTCGCTCGGCCTGATGACCGCCGCGGTCGCGCGCGAGCGCGGCTTCGTCGTCGACGAGAGCCGGATCGCCGAAGTCGTCGCGCGCATGCTGCCGACGCCGGACAAAGTGCGCGAATCGGTGCTCCAAGGCGACGCCGGCATCAACGCGCAATTCGGTCAGCCCTACAAGTTGCTCGGCCTCGCCGCGGTCGGCGTCGCGGCGAACGACTCGACCGACGCGCGCGTCCTCTTCGTCGCGAGTCGCCAGCAGCCCGACGGAGCTTGGCTCTCGGGAAGCCATCGACCGCCGCTCGAGGACAGCGAGTTCACGGCCACGGCGTTCGCGTTGCGCGCGCTGCGACTCTACGCGCCGCCGGGGCTCGCGTCCGCGTTCGAACGTCGCGCGGCGCGCGCACGGGTTTGGCTCGAGAGCGCGACGCCGCGGACGCAGGAAGAGCGCGCGATGCGCCTCTTCGGTCTCGCGTGGGGCGGCGCGAACGCGGCGACGCTCGCGAGCGCGCGGCAGGCGGTGCAGGCCGAGCAACGGCCCGACGGCGGTTGGGCGCAGCTCGCGACGCGCGCGAGCGACGCGTATGCGACCGGGCAAGCGCTCGTCGCGCTGAATCAAGCCGGCGGCCTGTCCGTCGCAGATCCTGCGTACCTGCGCGGCGTCGAGTTCCTGCTGCGCACGCAACACGACGACGGTTCGTGGCTCGTCGAGACGCGCCGACGCGCGCCGGGCCTCGAGCACTTCGAGTCCGGCTTTCCGCACGGCGAGCACCAGTTCATCTCGTGCGCCGGGACGTGTTGGGCGACGCTCGCGCTCGCGCTGACGGTCAAGCCCGGTCCGTCGCCGACCTTCGTGCGCGTCGCGCCGCTCGAACGCGCGGCTCCGCGAACGAACGACGACGGCGTGACGCCGCTGATGCTCGCGGCGTGCTACGAGGACGTCGCGGCGGTGCGCGCGCTGCTCGAGGCAGGTGGGGCCGGCGCCGACGTCGATGCGACGAGCAAGCACGGCTTGACCGCGTTGATGTGCGCGGTCGGCGACGTCGAGAAGACGCGCATGTTGCTCGAACGCGGCGCGAAGGTCGACGCGAGGAGTGAACTCGGGTTCACCGCGCTGCTGCTCGCGGCCGGGCACGCCGACGGACTCGGAGCGTTGAAGCTCCTGCTCGAACACGGCGCGAAGGTCGGCGTCGAAGCGCAGGACGGCACGACCGCGGCGATCGCCGCGGCGCTCGGCGGCGATCGCGACAAGCTCGCGCTGTTGCTCGCGGCCGGCGCGGTGCTCGATCCGAAGGGCCCGGCCGAGCTGACGGCGCTCTCGGCCGCGACGATGCAAGGGGACGTCGTCACCGCGCGTTGGTTGCTCGACCACGGCGCCGCCGTCGACTCGCCGGCGCTCGGTGAGAACGGCACGCCGCTCGCCTGGGCGGTGCTCGACGGTCGCACCGAGATCGTCGAACTCCTGCTCGCGCGCGGCGCGAAGGTCGACCCGCGCGACAGCGACGGCCTGACGCCGCTCATGTGGGCCGCGACCGTCGACTACGGCGACAGCGCGATCGTCGCGGCGCTGCTCGCGAAGGGCGCCGACGTCCATGCGCGAGCGCCGGACGGCACGACCGCGTTGATGGGCGCCGAACGCGAACATCTACGCGGTCACGTCGAGCTGTTGCTCGCCGCCGGCGCGAAGGCCGAGTGAGCGCGCGCCGTTCGCGGCGCTACACTCGCGCCGCGCTCGACCGATCTTCCCGGAGCGCTCGACCCAGGAGCTCGCCATGCATCCGCGCGACATCGCCACGTTGATCTGCCGCAGCTTCGCGTTGTGGCTCGCCGTCGACGTCGTCGTGCAAGTTCCCGCGGTCATCGCGGCCCAGCGCATGGCCGACTCGATGCCGGAGATGCCGCTCCATTCGCCCGTGGTCGAGACCGCGGCGCTCCATTTCGCGGCGGCACTCGTGTTGTGGTTCTTGGGCAGCCCGATCGCAGCGTTGATGGTGCGGGGGATGCGCGACGACTCCGCCGAACCGCGGCCTTCGGTCGACGCCGCGCAGCTCGTCTTCGCCGCGATCGGTGTCTTCATCGTGGCCCACGTCGGTCCGGATCTCGGCGGGCGCGTGATCGGCGGGCTCGCTTCGCTCGAGAAAGGACAATCGGTCGCGTCCGCGGTCGGAGGCTGGCGGGGTTGCGTCGAGGACGTGCTCTCCCTCGTTGTCGCGGTGTGGCTCGTCCTCGGCTCACGCCGACTCGCGGAGCTGTGGCGCGACACGCGCACGCTCGGATTGAAGAAGGCGTGAGGCGCGAGCTCGGCGTCGGCCGTTGGGCGGCTGCGATGCGCAACTTTCGGATCGTCGCAGCGTGGTTGTGCGTCGTCGTGCTCGGCGCGGGTTGCGTCGTCAACCTCGGGCCCATCACGCAAGCCAAGATCTCGGGCGGAGCTCGGTACTTCGGTTTCGATCACGCGGCGTTCCTGCGCAGTCAGTGGCGCGTCGCGCAAACCGGCGGTCCGGCCGAGCTCGCGCGCTGGGAGGTGCAGGAGTGCGACCGCGGTCGCTGCGTCGCGGTGGCGGAGACGCACGGTGCGGGCCAGGTCTACAACGTGTTGCTCTCGCGGCGCGAGTTCACCGACGACTTCGTGCTCTCGGTGTTCCTCCGCGCGGACGGCGGCACGGAGGATCGAGGCGGCGGGCTCGTCTGGCGCGCGGAGTGCGCGCACGACTACTACGTGACGCGCTGGAATCCGCTCGAGAACAACGTGCGTGTCTACCGCGTGGTCGACGGGCAGCGCGAGGAGCTCGCCTCCGCCGACGTGACGGCCGATCCGACGCCATGGCATCGCCTCGCCGTGCGCGCGACCGGCGCGCACCACGAGGTGAGCTTCGACGGAGCGCCGCTCTTGTCGGTCGACGACGCGACGTTCTCCGGACGCGGCCGCATCGGACTCTGGACCAAGGCCGACGCGCGCACGTCGTTCGACGATCTCGAACTCGCGTGGGGCGAGTCGCTCGACGGCGACGTCAAGAACGCGCGGTAGCCGCTCGCACGCGCAGTTGTCCGCACGCGGCGTCGTCCGCGACGCCGCGCGACCAACGCACGGTCGCGACCACGCCGCGCTCGGCGAGCGCGAGCTGCATGCGCTCGACCGCTTGCGAACTCGGCCGTGCGTACTCGGAGTCCGAGACGGGATTGAACGGGATCAAATTGACCGTGCAGCGCCGACGGCGCAGACGTTCGGCGAGGTGCCGCGCGTGCTCTTCGGTGTCGGTGACGCCGGCGAGCAACACGTACTCGTACGTCACTTCGCGACCGGTGCACTCGAACCAGAAGTCCGCGGCGGCGAGGACTTCCTCGATCGGCACGCCCTTCATCGCGGGGACGAGCTCGTCGCGCTGTTCGTCGAACGGAGTGTGCAGCGAGATCGCGAGTTGGAAGCGCGGCTTCTCGGGCGCGATCTTGCGCAGGCGATCGGGGAAACCGACGGTCGACACCGTCACCTTGCGCGCGCCGAGGCCGAGGTCGTCGTGCACGACATCGAGCGCCGCGGAGACGTTCGCGTAGTTGAGCAGCGGCTCACCGATGCCCATCACGACGCTGCGCGAGACGGGCCCGAGTGCTCGACCGCGCAGGTATTGTTCGACGATCTCGTGCGCTTCGAGGTTGCGCGCGAGGCCGAGTTTGCCCGACGCGCAGAACGGACATTGGACCGGACAACCGACCTGCGTCGACACGCACAACGTCGCGCCCTTGCCCGCCGCGAGTTCGAGCGAAGGAATGTGCACGGTCTCGACGGCGCCCGAGCGACCTTCGACCGCTCCGAAGTCGATCAACAACTTGGTCGTGCGATCGCCGGACGTCGAACGCGCGACCTCGCTGCCGACGAGAATGGGCGCGCGCTCGGCGAGCGCGGAGCGCAACGTCTTCGAGAGCCCGGTCATCGCCGCGTAGTCGAGCACACCGCGTTCGAGCACTTCGGCGCGCAGGACCTTGGCGTGGAACGCCTTGCCGCCGAGCTCGACGCACAGGGCGGCGAGCTCCTCGGGGTGGAACGCGAACAGCGGGCGCGGCGCTTCGGCGGTCGACATCGAACGGAGATCTTCGCCGCGCGGTCGCGCGGAGTCGAACACGATCTTGCCGCCGGGCCGAGCGGCGCGCAGGATGCAGGCGATGGTCACGGAAGCGCGGGCGAGGCGGATCGCGGGACTCGTGGCGATCGCCGTCGCGATCGCGATCGCCTTCGGCAACTCGCTGCACGGCGTGTTCGTGCTCGACGACATCCAGGATCTCGTCGCCAGTCGGCGACTCGAGCCGCTGTGGCCGCCGACCGCGGAGCTCTGGGCGACGCCGGGGCTCGGGCTCTCGGGCCGGCCGCTCGCGGCGTTTAGTTTCGCGGTCGATCGAGCGCTCCATGGGCTCGAGCCTGCGGGCTACCGCGTCACCAATCTCGTCATCCATCTGTGCGCGGCGTGGTGTCTGTTCGGCGTGGTGCGCGAGCTGCTCTCGCTCGCCCGTGTGCCGGAAGCCTGGCGCGCGCGCCGCGACGGACTCGCGTTCGCGAGCGCGTTGCTGTGGGCCGTGCATCCGATCCAAGTGACGTCGGTCACGTACGTGATCCAACGTTGCGAGTCGTTGATGGGGCTCTGCCTCCTCGCCGGCGTGTACTGCGCGCTGCGCGGCTTTCGAGGCGAGCGGCGCGCGCGTTGGTGGGGACTCGCGGCGTTCGCGATGGCGCTCGGCGCGATGGTGAAGGAGTCGATCGTCGTCCTGCCGGTGGTCGTGCTCGTGCTGGACGTCGGCTTCGCGAGCGGCTCGCTCACCGCCGCGTGGCGCGCGCGACGCGGGCTCCATGTGAGCCTCTTCGCCGTGTGGCTGTGGGTCGCGTTCTGGGTGCGCGTCTCCGGATTCCAACGCGCATCGACCGCGGGCTTGTTGCCGGAACTCACGTGGTGGGTGTGGCTGAAGAGCCAGGCCGCCGCGCTCGCGCACTACGTCCGCATGGCGCTCGTGCCCGATCCGGTGTTGATCGATTACGGCTGGCCGATCCCGCACGGAGTCTCGGAGTGGTTGCCGGCCGCGCTCGCGGTCGTCGCGGTGCTCGTCGTCGCGTTCGTCGCTTGGTGGCGCAAGAGCCGCGTCGCGACGGTCGTCGTCGTCGCGTTCCTGTTGCTCGCGCCGACCTCGAGCGTGTTGCCGATCCCGTACGAGCTCCGCGCGCTGCACCGGATGTACTTGCCGCTGGCGTGCCTCGTCGCGCTCGGCGTGTGCGGCGTGAGCCTCCTGCTCGAACGGCTGCGGGTGGGGCGCGTGCCCTCGTTCGCGTTGCTCCTGCTCGTCGCGTCGGCGGCGATCGCGAAGACGCGCGCCGAGAACCGCGTCTTCGACGACGCGGAAGGCTTCTGGATGCGCCACGTCGCGGCACTGCCGGAGAACGATCGCGCGTGGTTCCAACTCGGCGAGGCCCGTCGCAAGAACGGCGACTTGCACGGCGCGCACGACGCGTACGTCCGCGCCGTCGAGCTCCACCCGACGTTCCCGCGTTGGCTCAACAACCTGGCGACGCTGGAGCTCGGGTTCGGCGACGTCGACCTCGCGATCGCGCGCTACGAACGCGCGCTCGCGCTCGAACCGACCGCGACGCTCGAGCGCGAGAACCTGGTCGGCGCGTTGCTCGTCCGCGGCGATTTCGAGCGCGCGGAACGCGAGCTCGCGCCGCGGCTCGCCGCCGATCCGGATTCCGGCGTCGTCCGACGTCTGCACGCGCGCTTGCTCGCGCGCACCGGCCGCGAGGCCGCGGCGTTCGCCGAAGCGCGCGCGGTGCTCGAGCGCGACCGGAACGACTTCGGCGCGTTCGAGCTGATGATCCTGCTGCAAACGACCGCGCTCGACGACACGGTGCGCGATGTCGCCGCCGCGGACGCGCGGCTCGCCGCGGTCAGGCCGAAGACTCACACGCGCGACGCCGAGCTCGGGCGCGTGCGCGCGGTGCTCGCGGCGGCGAAGGGGCGCTTCGACGAGGCGCAGGCTCTCGCGCGACCTGCGCTCGAGCTCGCGCGTCGTGAGCAGAAGCCGCAGTTGGCCGCGGACCTCGAACGCGAGCTCGCGCTCTACGCGCGCCGCGAAGCTCCGCGCGGGACGATTCGTTAGCGGTCGCTAGACGCGGCCGAGCAGCGAACCACGGAGCTTCTCCGCGATCTCGGCCGCCGCGCGACGCGCCGCGGAGAGGTCGGGCGGATTCGCGCCGCCGACCGCCTTGTGACCGCCGCCGCCGTACGTCTCCATGATCTCGCCGATGTGCACGTCGACCGGCGGCGGGTTCCACGGGTTCTGACCGGCGGAGACGTGGAAGCCCTGGCGCGTCGGGATCACGCCGACCGCGTAGTGGATGTCGGGGTGATGGTAGAAGGGCGCGAAGCGTTCGCGGCGGATGTGGGGGCTCGACGCGTCGTAGAAGAGCACGCCGTCCTTCTTCGACTCGACCGTCGGCGGGAACTGTTGCAGCGCGCGGTCGCGGTTCTTCGACGCGCGCGAGAAGGCCTTGTCGACCTCGGTGCGGCGCGCGAGGTCGTCGAGCGTGTCGGCGGTCATCCAGCCGACGACTTGGTTCAGCCACTCGGAGTTCGGCGCGACCGTCAGCGCGCGCGCGACGCGCAGCGCGGGCTCGTCGCCGAAGACCGCTTGCTCGACGTCCTTGTAGCGCGCCGCGTCGACGATGTCCGACCAACGCGCCATCTCGACGAAGCGTTCAGGGACCTGGAAGCCCCAGTGTTGCGTCGCGTGACGCAGGATCAGCGGCGGGCAGGACGGCGACGTCTCGTCCCATTGCCAACGCTCGTTCGGTTGGTACGCCGCGCGCAACGCGTCGCTGAGGAACGTCGTCGGATGGTGGTCGAACCAGTACTCGGCGCGCGGATGGAAGTGGAAGTCGACGATCGCGAAGCGCTGGCCCTGGCGGAAGTTCTCCCAGTCGTTGCGTTGGTCGTAATTGATGTCCGACCACGTCGCGTCCTCGCCGCGCGTGTCGCGCAGCGCGACGGCGAGCACCGCGGCGGAGACCATGCCGTCGAAGTCGCGGTGATAGTGGATGCAGAGACGCTCGACCATGGGGCGAGAGCATACCGGAGCGAGCGCGTCCGGTTGCGTGGCGACGCCGTGTTACCCGCGCTTCCGCGCGCAGTCCGCGGAGCGCCCGCCGGAACGCGCGAACTCAGGCGATTTCGCGGGCGGCGTCGGGGCCGAGCTTCGGCGCGTGGCCGTGCTCGTCGAGGTCGTCGATCGAGAGCCCGAGCGCGAGCGAAGCCTCGCCGCGCACGTGCACGTCGTCGACGACGAAGCGCCGCGTGTCGGTGCGCGACGGCAATTCGAAGAGCAGGTCGGTCAGGAGCTCTTCCATGATCGAGCGCAACGCGCGCACGCCGGTCTGGCGTTGCAGCGCGAGTTCGGCCATCGCTTCGAGCGCCTTCGGCGTGAACTCGAGCTCCGCGCCCGCGAGCGAGAAGAGGCGTTGGTACTGACGCACCAGCGCGCTGCGCGGCTCGGTCAGGATGCGCACCAGGCCCGCAACGTCGTGGGAGGTGAGCGTGGCGACGACCGGCAAGCGTCCGACGAACTCGGGGATCATGCCGAACTCGATCAGGTCGCGGGGCTCGACCTGCGCGAGCAACGCGTCGCGGACTCTCACGTCGGCGAGGTCGCCGCCGACCGTCTCCGCGTGGGCCCACTTCAGGCGCTTCTTCGCGTCCTTGCCGCGTTGGAAGCCGATCACGTCGCGGCCGACGCGGCGCGCGACGATGTTCTCGACACCGGTGAACGTGCCGCCGCAGATGAAGAGGATGTTCGAGGTGTCGACCTGAATGTAGGCCTGTTCGGGGTGCTTGCGTCCGCCTTGGGGCGGCACGTTCGCGACCGTGCCCTCGAGGATCTTGAGCAGCGCCTGTTGCACGCCTTCGCCCGACACGTCGCGCGTGATCGAGACGTTGCCGTACGTGCGCGCGATCTTGTCGATCTCGTCGATGTAGATGATGCCTTGCTGCGTGCGCTCGATGTCGAAGTCGGCGTTCTGCAGGAGCTTCAACAGGATGTTCTCGACGTCCTCGCCGACGTAACCGGCTTCGGTCAGCGTCGTCGCGTCCGCCATCGCGAACGGCACGTCGAGCATCTTCGCGAGCGTGCGCGCGAGCAGCGTCTTGCCCGAGCCCGTCGGTCCGACCAGCAGCACGTTCGACTTCTCGATCTCGACGTCGCCGCTCGCCGCCGGATTCTGCGCGGCGTGGCGCAGACGGCGATAGTGGTTGTAGACCGCGACCGAGAGGACCTTCTTCGCGCGCTCTTGGCCGATCACGTACTCGTCGAGGTGCCGCGCGATCTCGAGCGGCGCCGGCAGGCGGCGATCCTCGCGAGCCGGCGTGAACGGAGCGCGTCGCGCGCCGCCCGGCGTCGTGGTCGTCGCCGTCGAGGGAGCGCCGGCCGCGCCCGCAGCACCGTCCGGACGACGGCGTTGTTCCTCTTGGAGGATCGAGTTGCAGATCTCGATGCACTCGTTGCAGATGTAGACGCCGGGAGGTCCTGCGATCAGCGACGCGACGTGGTGGCGTCGCTTCTCGCAGAAAGTACAACGCTCGACGTGACGGCCGCGATTGGAGGAGGGGCTCATGCGTCCCGCATTCTAACCGCTCACGCCTTGTTCGCGGGGTAGCTGACGATGTGGTCGATCAGGCCGAATTCCTTGGCCTGTTCGGAGTCCATGAAGTTGTCGCGCTCGCTCGCCTTCGACACTTCCTTCGCAGTGCGTCCGCTGTGCTTGCCGAGGATCTCTTCGAGAGCTTTTTTCAGCTTCAGGATCTCGGTGACCTGGATTTCCATGTCCATCGCCGTGCCTTGGGCGCCGCCCCACGGTTGGTGGATCATCACGCGCGAGTGCGGCAGGGCGAAACGCTTTCCCTTGGTGCCGCCCGCGAGCAACACGGCGCCCATCGACGCCGCTTGGCCGAGGCAGTACGTGGCGATCTCGCACTGCACGAACTGCATCGTGTCGTAGATCGCGAGGCCCGACGTCACCGAGCCGCCCGGCGAGTTGATGTAGATGTTGATGTCCTGCGTCTTGTTCGCCTTCTCGAGGAACAGGAGCTGGGCCATCACCGAGTTCGCGACCATGTCGTCGATCGCGGTGCCGATGAAGATGATCCGGTCCTCGAGCAGGCGCGAGTAGATGTCGTAGACGCGCTCACCACGGCCGGTCTTCTCGATGACGTAGGGGACGATGTACGAAGCGTTCGCGCTCATGCTTTGGATGTCGTTCATGTCTCTGGGGTTCTCGGACTTCGTAGTGTCGGCGGTGCGAGGTCTCAAGGCTTCGCTCGGCGCGAAGAGCCTCAGCTCTCTTGCTTGATTACCGCCTGCTCGCGGAGGAACGTGCGCACCTTGCGCTCGACGATCTCCATGACGAGCTGCGACATCAGGTTCTTCTCGCGGTAGTACTTGTGGACGTCGTCGAAGGACGTGCGGTTGCGTTCGGCGATGCCGCGCAGCTCCTTCACGACCTCTTCATCGGTCACTTTGAGGCTCTCCTGCTCGGCAATCTTTTCGATCAGGAAGTAACCGCGCGACATGCGCTCCGACTGCGTGCGCAGGGAGCCCGACTGAGCGTCGATCTGTTGCTCGACGTCCGCTTCGGGCGTGCCTTGGGCGGCGAGATCCCGACGCAGGGTCTCGACGCGGTGCTTGAAGCTGTCCTCGACCATCGGCGCGGGCAGCTCCATCTTGTGGGCGTCGATGATGCGCTCGACCAGCGCCTGCTCGATGCGCTTCTGCTCCATGTCGACGGCGGCTTCCTCGAGCTTCTCCCGCACGCGCGCGACCAGTGACGCTTCGTCGGTCAGCTTGAGCGCGGTGACGAGCTCCGCGCGCGTCGGCACGAGCACCTTGAAGACCTGGCCGACGGTGATCCGGCAGAGACCGGTCTGACCGCGGGCTTCGGCGGGCTCGACGTCCTGGGGGAACGTCGCGGGGAGCTCGATCGTCGCGCCGTCCTTTACGCCGGTCAGCGCTTTCTTCGACGCCTCGGGCTCGACGCCAACGATCGGACTCGACGGCGAGAGGCGCAAGCCTTCGCGCATGAACAGTTGTTGGTCGTTCCAGAGGAACTCGACGCGCGCGACCGCCATGCCGTCCTCGGCGAGGCCGTCGTCACCGGCCGGTTCGGGCCGCGCGTTGTTCTTCGCGACCTGCTCGATCGCGGCTTCGATCTCCTCGTCGCTGACCGGGCGTTGCTCGCCGTCGAGCTCGAGGCCCTTGTACTTCCCGAGCGTGAATTCGGGCCGCAGGTTGATCGTGAAGTCGTGACGGTAGCCGACGCCCGCGAGCACGGCCGCTTCGCCGAGCTCGAGGTTCGGGTTGGTCAGCGGCTTGAACTTGTGCTCCTCCATCGCGCGTTCGAACGCGCGTTGGATGAAGCTCTTCTTGGTCTCTTGCTCGACCTCCTTGCCGTAGAGCTTCTCGACGACCTGCGGCGGCACATGGCCGGGTCGGAAGCCCTTGACGCGCAGTTGGCGTCCGGCGTTGACCAACAGCTTCTGCTTCTCGGAGCTGAACTCCTCGAAGGGGACGCTGAGGGAGATCTTGGCGACACAGGGTGCGGGGCGTTCGACGGTGACTTCCACGGCGGCGATCGGGTGCGTTGCGTACGGACGTGTGGGGACGGAAAAGTCCCGGAATCTAACCCGCCGGAGCGCGGGAAGTCCAACCCGAGCTCGCGCGCTCGCGCACGAAGTGCGTTTCAGCGCCAGGCCGGAGTCGCGACGCCGTCGCCGCCGACGCGGTGGGGCACCCACACGAGCACGACGGCCCGCACCGACACCGCGGTCTTCTTCGGGCGCAGCGTCACGCGCTCGACCTCGTTCGCGAGACGCGCGAGGCGCTCGGTCTCGGCGCGCAGCTCGGTTTCGGCGGCGCGTTCGATCTCGGCGCGTTGCTCGTCGAGCGCGCGCACGTCCTCCTGCGCGCGCGAGACGTCGCCGGATTCGCGGACCGAGCGACTGACCCCGCGCGCGGCGGTCGCGGCGCGTCCGACGGTGCCCGAGGTCGAGCGCCGACTGAAGAACGCGCCGAGGAGCGCGGCGCCGAACGACAACGCGGTCGACATCTTCGCGTCGCGGGCTTGGGAGGCTTGCACTTCGACCGCTTGCTCGCGCTTGCGTTTGCGCTCCTCGAGCGCCGCGAGTTTCGGCGCGTACTTCGCGCGCACCTTCTCGACGGATTCGTCGCGGCGTTCGCGCAGGGCCTGATCGAGGCGCAGACGGAAGTCGCGTTCGCTCTCGCCGAGCGCGCCGACGAGTTCGAGGTCGAGCTGCATGCACAGCTCCAGCTTCTGCGTGCGAAAGAGCGAGTCGGCGAACGCCCGCTTCCATGCGTCGTACGATTTCGCCTTGGTGCAGTCCGCGGGCAGCGCGGCGAAGCGCGCGCCGGACACGGGCTCGTTCTCGAGTTCGTTCTCGCCGAGCTCGACCGACTCCGCGCCGTCCCAATCAATGGCGACAGCGCCGGTGCCGAACGCGCAGAGGCGCGCGGCCGTCGACTCGCACTCGAGCTTGGTCTTCGCTTCGGAGTACATCAGCTTCGCCGAGCCGAAGAGCGCGGGCCGATACTCGAGCGTGCCGCCCTGCGCGCCGCGCGCGGGGACGAAGTACTGCGCGATCTCGGGAGGCAACACGGGACGTTGGGACGCGGGCGCGTTGCTCGCGCTCGGTGTCGGAGCCGTCGGCGGCGCGAGGACGACCGCGGGAGCGGACGGAGTCGCCGGTGCGCGGGCAGCCAGCGCCTTGAGCTCGACGCGCGTCATCGGGCCGCGCAGGAACGAGAGCGCCCAGCGCGTCTCGAACACGCGCGGTCCGTCCTCGTGCACGTTGTTCAACAGGAAGACGCGCGGCTGCAGCGACGAGAGGGTGCGCTCGATCGTCGCGCGATCGAAGTTGGCGCCGCCCGCCGACGCGGCGCCTTCGAGCCCGTCGAGCAACCGCGCCTTGTCGCGCTCGGTCTGCAGGCGACCGACGAACCACGTGCCCGCGTTCGCGAGTCCCTTGTAGTCGAGGTCGACCGGATTCTGCGTCGCGAGCACGAGCCCGACGCCGAACGCGCGCGCTTGCTTCATCAACGTCAGCATCGGCGCCTTCGACGGCGGATTGGCGACCGGCGGGAAGTAGCCCGCGATCTCGTCCATGTAGACGAGCGCTCGTAACGCGGTCGTGCCGCGCTGACGGCGCGTCCACGCGAGCACTTGGTTGAAGAGCAGCGCGACGAAGAACATGCGCTGCGCGTCGGAGAGGTGCGCGATCGAGAGGATCGCGACGCGCGGCTTGCGTGCGCTCGTGTAGAGCAACGTGTCGATGCTGAGCGGCTCGCCCTGCATCCACGCCGCGAAACCCGGCGACGCGAGCAGGTTGTTCAGCGTCAGCGCGAGCTCGAAGCGCTCCTTCGCCGGATAGAACGACTCGAGGTCGAAGACGCCGATGCGTTCGACACGCGGCTTCTGGACGTCCGAGATCAGCGCCCCGAGTTCGAGATCGCGGCCTTCGCTCCACGCCTGCTGCACGATCGTCGAGAGCAAGATGTGCTCGCGCCCTTTCAGCGGATCGGTGTCGAGGCCCGCGAGCGCGAGCAAGCTCGACACCGTCGTCGCGATGCGCTCGCGGAACGCCTCGGCGTCGTCGCGTTCGTCCGGCGTCGGCGCCTTGAAGCTCTCGACGATCGAGAGCGAACGCGCGGCCGACGAGCCGGGCGTGTAGACCGCGAACTCGCACGTCTCGCGCATGCGGCGGATGCGTTCGCCGTCTTGGCCCCACGCCGCGAGGCCGTTCTTCCAACGCTCGGCGGTCTCGGCCGCGACGGCGTCGACGCTCTTGCGTTGCAGCTGCGCTTCCGCGGGATCGATCCACGGCGCGAAATCGCTCGCGCGCATGTCCGGGAACCCGAGCATCAAGTTCGCGAGGTCGCCCTTCGGATCGATCACGAGCACCGGGATGCCGTCGATCGC
The DNA here is from genome assembly GCA_021413885.1 of Planctomycetota bacterium. GTDB lineage: Bacteria > Planctomycetota > UBA1135 > UBA1135 > JACRIN01. The sequence goes on along the minus strand of JAIOPM010000055.1, from coordinate 32,108 downwards.
CGCCTCTTCGATCAAGACGGTGCACAACCCGGTCTTGCCGCTGCCGGTCATGCCGACACAGACCGCGTGCGTGACGAGATCCTTCGAGTCGTAGAGCGCGAGCTCGTCCACGCGCCGCGTGCCGGCGGCGAGGTCGTAGTGCGCGCCGAGATAGAACGTGCCTAGGCCTTCGAAGTCTTGCATCGTCGTAGCTCCGCGAATTCCGAGGCCGCGACGCTAACCGTCGTCCGGCCGCGCGACAACTCGCGTGATCGTCAGCCCGACCCGAAGACCGTGCGGAACAGGCGGCGCACCGAGTCGTCGGTCTCGATCCGAGAGAGCTCGGCCGGCGTGAACCAGGCGAGAGCGTGCGATTCGTCGCTCGCGGTCGCGACGGAGTTCGCGGGTGCGAACACGACGAAGCGCGTGTCGAGGTGCAAGTGCTCGGGCTCGTCCTTGCGCGCCGGGATCGTGTGGATGTCGAGGTCGATCGGCGTCGGATCGATCGCGAGGTCCGCGAGGCCGCTCTCCTCGAGCGCTTCGCGCAGCGCGACGCCGATCAAGTTGGCGTCGCCGTCGCAGTGGCCGCCGAGTTGAAGCCAGCGATCGAGCTTCTTGTGATGGGTGAGCAACGCGGCGCCGCGCGTGCGATCGACGACCAACGCCGACGCGGTGAGATGCCCGACCTGCAACGTGCGTCGATGGGCGTCGAGCGGATGCAGGTCGACGAACGCGAGCATCCGTTCACGCTCCGCGCGCTGCGCTTCGTCGCGGACGGCGTACGCGGCGAGGACCGCGCGCGCGAGCGCCAAGTCCGCGTTCGCCGCGAGCCGCGGATCGCCGACGCGCCACGCCGCGAGTTCGCGCCGCGCGAGCTCCATCCTCAGTCGCGCCAGAACTGACGGTACTTGCCCGCGCGCGAGACCGGGCCGATGCCGCGTTCGGCGCGGTTCTTCTCGCGCCACTCGTGGTAGCCCTCGAAGTCGCCGCCGTAGTAGTTGACCTCGGGGCCCTTGCCCTCTTCGACCTCGCCCTCGAACGCGAGGATGTGCGTCGCGACGCGGTTCAAGAAGTAGCGGTCGTGGCTGACGACGATCGCGGAGCCCGGGTACTCCTGCACCGCCTCTTCGAGCACGCGCAACGTCTCGAGGTCGAGGTCGTTGGTCGGCTCGTCCATGATGATCACGTTCGCGGGCTCGCGCAGCATCTTGGCGAGCAACACGCGGTTGCGCATTCCGCCCGAGCATTCGCCGAGGCGCTTCTGCTGGTCCTCGCCCTTGAAGTTGAAGCGCGCGACGTACGCGCGCGAGTCGAGCGTCTTGCCGCCGTAGTTGATCTGGACGTTGCCCTCGGTGATGTTGTCGAAGACGCTCTTCGAGTCGTCGAGGATCGCGCGCGATTGATCGAGGTAGCGCAGCACGACGGTGCTGCCGATCGCGACGGAACCGGAGTCGGGTTTCTCCTGACCGAGGATCATGCGCAGCATCGTGGTCTTGCCGAGCCCGTTCGCGCCGACGACGCCGAGCACGCCGCCCGGCGGCAACTCGAACGTCAGGTCCTGCATCAGGACGCGGCCCTTGAAACCCTTGGTGACGTCGCGGAAGTCGATCACCTTGTCGCCGAGGCGCGGTCCGGGCGGAATGCGCAGCTCGAGCGATTCGAGCACGTCCTCGGCCTTCTGCTCGACCAGTTCCTTGTAGCGCGAGAGCCGCGACTTCGAACGCCCCGTGCGGGCCTTCGGCGTCTTCTGGATCCACTCGAGCTCGCGAGCGATCACCTTCTCGCGCGCGGAGTCCTGCCCGCGTTTGATCGAGAGCGCCTTCGACTTCGTGATCAGGTACTCGGAGTAATTGCCCTTGTACGGAATCGCGAGGCCGCGTTCGATCTCGAGCATCCAACCGACGACGTTGTCGAGGAAGTAACGGTCGTGGGTGATCAGGATCACCGTGCCGTGGTACTCCTTCAGGAAGTGCTCGAGCCACTCGACGGTGTCGGCGTCGAGGTGGTTGGTGGGCTCGTCGAGCAGCAAGAGGTCGGGGTGCGACATCAGGAGCTTGCACAGGCCGACGCGCCGGCGCTCGCCGCCGGAGAGCTTCTTCACGTCCGCGTCGAGCGGCGGCAACGAGAGCGCGGTCGCGGCTTGTTCGAGACGGCTGTCGAGCTCCCAGATCTCCTTGTGCTCCATCTCTTCCGAGAGGTGCATGAACTCGTCGTTCAGCTTGTCGGCCTCGGCGCCTTCCGCGGTGCCGAGCAACGTGCTGACCTCGTGGTAGCGCGCTTCGATGTCGAGCAGCGGCTTGACCGCTTCCTTCAGGTTCCCGGCGACGTCGAGGTTCTCGTTGAGCGGCGGTTCCTGCGGCAAGTAACCGATCGACAACGCGCCGACCGGTTTCGCGGTGCCGTCGAACTTCGTGTCGACGCCGGCGATGATCCGCAAGAGCGTCGACTTGCCGGCGCCGTTCGCGCCGATGACGCCGATCTTGGCGCCTTCGAGGAACGCAAGCGTGATCCCCTTGAGGATCTCGTCCTGACCGAAGTGCTTCCGGAGGTCTTGGAGCTGAAAGATGATCTTGTCTGCCATGGGGGGCGAAGAGCATAGCGTCGCGTGATTCGGAGGTGGAGCGCGCGAGCGACGAGACGGCGTTCTCTCGCCGATTCGGCGAGAACCACGGCGAGCCCGGCGGACACCAACGCGGTCGAGGCGCATTCACTGCGCACCGTTCCCCGTTTCCTCCTTCTCCTCCTCGTCCACCGCCATGCACCACCGCACTCCGCGTCGACCGTTCCAGGCCAAGGTCTGGTTCTCCGCCCTCGCTCTGCTCGCTGCCGTCGCGAGTCGCGTCGATGCCGCGCCGCAAGGCGGTCCCACCTGCCGCGGCTTCATCCTGTACGACCACGAGACGAGTCAAGCGCAGTTCCCCGGCTGCATCATGTGGCTGCCGAAGAAGGATCCGGACCCCGTCGACCTTGCGACCGGCGCGTACTTGATGGACGAGCTCGACTCGACGTTGCCGGGCGTCGCCGGACACGACTTCGAGTTCCGCCGGTACTACGACGGCGGGCTGAACATCGACGGGCCGCTCGGACAGAAGTGGGATTCGCCGGTGTTCCGCCGGATCCACGAAGCGGGCTCCGGATTGCCGATCGTGTATTGCTCCGGACGCGGTCGCAGCGAGACGTTCACGCCGCTCCAGACGACCTCGACGCTGGTCACGTTCCAGACGCCGGCCGGGCTCTTCTACTCGCTCGAGAAGCGCCTCGGCGCCGGCCTCTGGACGTACAACCTCGTCGACGCGGGCGGCAACACCGACGTGTTCGAGCCGACGGTCGCGACCGGCGTGGGCTCGTGGTTCCGACTGCGCGAGAGTTCGGACCCGCACGGCAACAAGATCCGCTTCGCCTACGACGGCCAGGATCGCCTGACCTCGATCACCGACAGCACGAGCGGCGTGCACACCCTGAAGTACATGGGAGCCGGCGCGAACCAGAGTCGGCTCGCGAGCTACACCGACGCGGCGGACCGCACGACGAGCTACGAGTACGACGCGACCGGCAACCTGATCGCCGTCGTCCGTCCCGCGACCGCCAAGTTCCCGAAGGGCACCAAGGACACGTACACGTACTTCTCGGGCTCGCGGATCGAATCGGCGACGCAGGCGGGCAAGCCGAAGCCGTACTTGGTGAACACCTACGACTCGAACGGTCGCGTCGTTGCGCAACAGTTCGGCGAGTCGCAGCAGCTGTGCACGATCGACTACTCGGCGTTCCCGTGGGTCACCGTCACCGATCGCGAAGGCAACGTCGTCGATTACCTGGTCGACGCGAGCTCGCACCACATCCTGCGGCGCGTCGAGCACGATCCCGTCACCGGCGCCACGTCGACGACGATCTTCACGTTCGACTCGCAGGGTCACCGCAACGACGTCCTGATGGCCGACGGCCGCATCCAGCACTACACGTACGACGTCACGAACTCCGATCCGCGGTCACGCTCGAACTTGCTCTCGGTCGAGGTGAAGTCGAGCGCGTCGGATCCGCACCCGCACAAGACGAGCTGGACCTACACCTCGGCGTTCAACCGCGTCGCGACGAAGACGTCGGCGCGCATGAACGCGCTCTACGGCGGCGCGGCGCCTCTGACCGCGTCGACGCGCTTCGTCTACACGCCGCAAGGCGATCTCTCGCAGGTCACGTTCCCCGATGTCACGACGCCGAACGGCACGCAGATCATCTCGCTGCAGTTCCAGTACGACGCGTTCGGTCGTCTGACCAAGCGTATCGAGCCCAACGGCTCGCAATCGACCTATGCGTACAGCGGCGTGAAGCTCGAACCGTTCGCGCAAGTCGAGACCCGCGACATCGGCGGCGCCGCGATCTCGACCGCGTACACCTACAACAAGGCGCACAGTCCGCTGACGGTCGACAGCAACTGCGCCTGTCCGACCGGCGGCCACGTCGCGTACGTCTACGACGCGCGCAACGACCTGATCGAGGTGCGCCGCACCGTCGACGCGAACACGACGCAGGTCGCGCAGTTCGAGTACGACGAGAACGGCAACGTCGTCCGGCGCCGCGACGCGGACGATTCGCCGGTCGGCGACGGCTGGGCGACGCGCGACTTCACGTACGACCGTCTGAACAACGTCACCAAGATCGTCGAGGACGTCGACGCGAGCACGCGCTTGACGACGACGTTCGTGTACGACGCGAAGGAGCGCTTGACCAAGCTCACCGACGCCGATGGCGCGACGATCGAGTACGGCTACGACCACCGCGACGATCTCGTCGAGCTGCGGCGCCTCGGCGTCGCTTCGAATCCGAGCGACGACATCGTGACCGCATACGAGCACGATTCGGTCGGCCGGCTCTCGGGCATCGTCGACGCGCGCTCGAAGCACACGACGCTGCAGTACGGACCGTACGGGTTGCTCGAGCGCGTGACGCACCCGCTGGGTTCGTACTCGGTCGCGACTTTCGACGAAGACGACAACGTGACCGCGATGCGCGTCTACGACGCGTCGAACCAGTTGATCGACGAGACCCTCAACGCGTTCGACGAACAGAATCGCACGATCGAGACCAAGGATCTCTACCGTCGCGCCGACGGCACGCCGGTCGGCGACGGCTACCTGACCGTCGACTTCGAGTACGACGCGATGGGCAACATGACGCTCCAAGAGCGTGAGGACGGCAGCCGACTGATCATCGCCTACGACAGTCTCGGTCGCCCGCAGAGCGTCCGCGATTCGGTGCTCCCGAGCAACGGCTGGAACTTCGACTACGGTTCCGACGGCGCGCTCGAGGCTGCGTGGAAGGTCGACGGAGACGATCGAACGGGCGCGTCGACGACGCGCTTGGTCGGTCGCATCCTGCAGAAGGACGGCGTCGGACGTCCGCTCGTCGTCGAGGACGCGCTTGGCCACCAGCGAGCGTTCGAGTGGAGCCTGAGCGGCGACGTCACGCGTCTCGTCGATCGCGCGGGGCGCGCGAGCACGACCGCGTACGACGAATTGGGGCGCGTGATCCTCGACACGCGGGAAGTCACCGCGACCGCGCTGGGCGCGAGCGGTCCGATCTCCACGCTCCGGACGTATCAAGGAACGCTGCTCGCCGCCGTGTCGGCCTTGACCGGCGGCGTGAACGACGAGACGACTCAATTCCAGCACGACGCGTTCGGACGCACGACGGGTGTGACGTACGGAGATGGAACGATCGAACTCGTCGAGTACGACGCGATGTCGAACGTCGTGAAGAGCATCGACCCGAGTCAGAACGTCGTGAGCGCCACCTACGACGCGCTCAATCGTCTGACTCAATTCTCGGTCGCGACAGCGCCGGGCATCGCCGGCGAGACGTTTGGCATCTTCGGGTACGACGCCCGAGGGCACACCGTCAGCGCTCGCAACGACGACTACTTGGTGACTCGCACCTACAACTCGCTCGACTCGATGGAGTCGGAAACCGTCTCTCCGACGAACATCGCCTGGAGCAAGACGATCAAGGCCGAGTACGACACCGTCGGTCGGACGTCACGCGTCTTCTATCCGGCGCACACCGCCGCAGTGCCCGACTACGCGCAGTACACCTGGGACGGAATCGACCGCCTACGTGAAGTGCGCAAGTTCGAGGGCGCGGCGAATCGTGTGGTCGCGACGTATTCGTACCTCGGTGAGTTCCCGGTCACCGAGCAGTCACCTTCGCGTTCCACGGCGCGCGACTACGACGTCCTGCGCCGGCTCATCTCGCTGGATCACTCGGCGTCCGGCCGGCCGATCGCTTCGATCGATCTGCAGTACGATCCCGAAGGGAAAGTCATCGGGTCGTTCCGGGAGTTCTACGACGCGAGCGGCAATCCGATCGCGCCGAAGATGTACGACGGCGGGGTGCTCTACCAGTACGACGACGCCGGCGAGCTCCAACGCAGTCAATCGGGTCTCACTCAGGCGCAGTACGCGGCGGCGGATCCGACGAACGCGAAGTTGGTCGAGTCCTACGCTTTCGACCGGGTCTGGAACCTGACCAGCCGTGCGACCCAGCGCGGTGTGGTCGGGACCGTGGTCGCCTTCGTGTCGAACTTGGTCAACGAGTACGTTCAGATCGCCGGACTGACTCAGGTCTACGACGCGAACGGCAACTTGGTCTCGCAGAACGGCGGCGCGGCGGTGACCTACGATCACCGCGACCTGCCGCTGACTCTGCCGTTCGCGCCGAACGATCTGCGCATGAAGTACGACGTCTTCGGTCGCCGCATCGAGACGTGGGCCGGGCAGTCGAGCCAGTCGGAGCTCGTGACCTACTGGGATTGGCAAGCGATGGCGCGCACGGCGACGGTCGGCGCGACGACGAAGGAGTATGAATACCACTTCGGCAACGAGCTCGATCACCTACTCGAGACCTCCGATCGTTCGAGCGGAACGGTGTCGTTGTTGTTCGGCAACGAGGTGGAGAGCCTGATCGCGACGAGCGACTTTTCGGGCAACGTGACCGAGTCGTTCCGCTACAACGACTTCGGCAAGCGCACCCGCGCGAACGTGTCGAACGGGAACCTACTCGCCGATCCGGCGCCGAGCGTCTTCAACCAGCAGATCGGCTTCCAAGGACGTTGGACGGTCGCCGGTGTCGAGAAGTATCTCGACTTCCGCAATCGGATCTATCTGCCCGAGTGGGGCCGCTTCGCGCAGCAGGATCCGTTGGGCTTCGTCGATGGCTCGATGAATCGCTATCAACTCGGGACCAACGACCCGCACCGACGCGATCCGTTCGGACTCGTCCCGCCCAACGATCAGGGCAATCCGGTGACGAGCACCGAGAAGTCGAAGGACCACTGCGGTGAAACGTTGGCGGCTTGCAAGAAGGCCGGCATCAACGACGCGGACACCAAGGCGATCGTTCGAGCGAATTGGGGACAAGACAACGGCGCTCGCGAGGCCGGTTACCAGGACGCGCGGACTGGGCCAACGAACGGACGGTTCCATGCGTTCGGAGACGAAGCGTTGCGCTGGGAGTGGTACACGCACTGGTGGACCGTCAATCACGGCATGTGCTCCACCGAGATGATGGGCGTGTTCCTGCACTTCGTTCAGGACATGGTCTATCACCGCGACACCGACGGCGAGACCTTCGTGCACGACTTCGGCCACGCGTGGGCTTCGAGGTACTGCAAGAAGTGCCGCAAGGGCTCGAAGACCAAGAAGCGCCTCGGATGGTGGGCCGACAAGGTCACGTGGGGCGATGCGCAGTGCCCGGATCACCCGACCGATCCGGCGATCATCGAGGCGAAAAACCGTCTGTCGATCCTCTGCTCGCGCATGGAGCTCGAGGACTGGAAGAACCACTGCGGCAACAAGGGCGAACTCGACACCTGGAAGGACTACGACACGAACGGTCGTCCGCCGCCCTCGACTCCGGGTCCCGACGGTCCGCCGAAGGGTCCGTCGACCGGCGATCCGCGCGGGCCGGGTCCGCACACCGATGGCGGCAATCCCGGCCCGACCGGACCGGGACCGTCGACCGGCGGCGACGGCGGCGGCGCGGGGCCGTCGACCGGCGGACCTGCCGGTCCCTCGACCGGTGCACCGAAGGGGCCCTCTACTCCGAAGCCCTCGACGCCGACTCCGACGGGACCGTCGACCGGCGGTCCGTCCGGTCCGTCGGCGGGTGGCCCGGCCACGGGCGGAGGAGCGGGCACGCCGACCGGCCCCTCGACCGGCGGCGGTCACGGCGGCAGCAACGCAGGCAAGGGCAAGAACAAGGAGAAGGGCAAGGACAAAGGGAAAGGCAAGGGCAAGAAGTAAGAGCGCCCGCGCGAACGTGCGCCTGACGCGGACGTTCGCACCGCTTCGAAGTCGCGCGGCCGCGCTCCATTCAGGAGGGCGGCCGCGCATCGTTCGTCGTTCACGGTGCGTGCGTGCTCGTCCGCGCTGCGCGACGAGCGCGACCGCTGTCGTCGCTCCGAGCGCGCGGCTATCCTGTGCGGCTCGTCACCGCTCACCAGGATCTCCACATGGCAACCGCGACCCTCGCTCAGCACGCCTTCCTCAAGCAACTCGGCATCAAGGCGCAGAACTCAGGCGCCTACGACGGCGCGTGGCGCAAGACCAAGGGCGCGGTGCTCGACAGCCTCAACCCCGCGACCGGCGAAGTGATCGCGAGCGTGACGCAAGCGACGCGCGCCGACTACGACGCGTGCGTCGCGGCGGCGCATGCGGCGTTCCTGCGTTTCCGCGAAGTGCCCGCGCCGAAGCGCGGCGAGATCGTGCGGCGCATGGGCGAGCGCATCCGCGAGCACAAGGAACCGCTCGGTCGTCTGATCACGCTCGAGATGGGCAAGATCCTCCAAGAGGGTCTCGGCGAAGTCCAAGAGGCCATCGACATGGCCGACTTCGCGGTCGGGCAGTCGCGGATGCTCTACGGCTTGTCGATGCACTCCGAGCGTCCGGCGCACGCGATGCGCGAGCAGTGGCATCCGCTCGGTGTCGTCGGCGTGATCACCGCGTTCAACTTCCCGATGGCGGTGTGGGCGTGGAACTCGATGCTCGCCTACATCTGCGGCAACGCATGCGTGTGGAAGCCGGCCGGCACCGTGCCGCTCTGCTCGATCGCGTTGACCAACGTCGTGCGGCCGGTGCTCGAGGCCGAGGGCTTCGGCGCGCTCGCGGCGCTGGTCGTCGGTCCGTCGGCGGACGTCGGCGAGCCGATGCTCCACGACGCGCGCGTGCCGTTGATTTCGTTCACCGGTTCGACGGCGGTCGGCCGCAAAGTCGCGGCCGCGGTCGCGACGCGCTTCGGACGCACGATCCTCGAGCTCGGCGGCAACAACGCGTTGGTCGTGCTCGACGACGCGGATCTCGATCTCGCCCTGCCGGCGATCGTCTTCGGTTCGGTCGGCACCGCGGGACAACGCTGCACGACGACGCGCCGTTTGATCGTGCACGAGAAGATCGCGGCGGAGGTCGAGCGGCGGCTCGTCAAGGCGTACGCCGGCGTGCGCATCGGCGATCCGCTCGCGGCGGGCACGTTGTGCGGTCCGTTGGTGACGCCGAAAGCGGTCGACGAGATGCAAGCGGCGCTCGCGCAAGTGAAGAAGCAGGGCGGCAAGGTGCTCTTCGGCGGCGAAGTCGTGAAGGGCAAGGGCGCGCTCGCGGGCGGCAACTTCGTCGTGCCCGCGATCGTGCGCGCGGAAAACGAATGGCCGATCGTGCAAGAGGAGACGTTCGCGCCGATCCTCTACGTGATCCGCGCGAAGGACGTCGACGACGCGATCGCGAAGCAGAACGGCGTGCCGCAAGGACTGTCGTCGTCGATCTTCACGCTCAATATGCGCCACGCGGAGAAATTCCTCTCGGCGGTCGGCTCCGACTGCGGCATCGCGAACGTCAACATCGGCACGAGCGGCGCGGAGATCGGCGGCGCGTTCGGCGGCGAGAAGGAAACCGGCGGCGGCCGCGAGTCGGGCTCCGACGCGTGGAAAGCGTACATGCGCCGTCAGACCAACACGATCAACTGGTCGCGCGAAATGCCGCTCGCCCAGGGCATCCAGTTCGGTTGAGCGCCGCGCGTCAGAAGTAGCGGCGGCGGATCTTCGAGAGGTCCCACAGGGAACGCAGCAGGTCGAGCGGCTTCACCTTCGAGCCCGCGACGTCGCGCCAGTTCGCCAGCGTGAACTCGTAGAGCGAATCCTCGAGCGGCGGCAGTCCGCGCTGCGCCGCGAGCACCTTGCGCCGCGCGAGCAGCTCGACGTCGAACACCCAACGGCCGACGAACGGCTCGGCGAAGAGTTCGCGTGTGTGCGGCAGCACGCGGAAGAGCTTCGCCCCGCACTGCGTGTCGTACACCGCGAGGCCGAGCGTCATCGACGCCGCGGTCGCGAACACGCGGCCGACGTAGTGGCGCAACGGCCGACGCTCGATCTTGCGGCCGAGCAACGCGACGCGCGCGCCGGTGACGATCTCGAAGCGCGGTTGCGACTCGAGCAGGCGACGAAAGTCCTCGATCACCTCGATCGGCGTCGCGAGGTCGGCGTCCCAGTAGCCGACGTAGGCTGGCTTGCGTTCGAGTGCCTGCAGCACGCCGCGGCGCACCGCTTCGGCCTTGCCCTGGTTCCGTTCGAGCGCGAGGACTTCGACGCGCGTCTCGAGCCCGCGGCGCACGTCCTCGAGCCGCGCGCGCGTCCCGTCGGTCGAACCGTCGTCGACGAAGACCAGGTCGACGTGGGCCGAACGCGCGAGCTCGGCGCGGATCACGTCTACCGCGAGGCGGGCGGCTTCGTCGAAGCACGGGATCACCACGGCGGCCTTGGACATCGCACGGCGATTCTAGGGGTCCCGTCGGCGGAAGCACGTTCGCCGTCGGGGACGCGGGCTTCCGCGGTGCCGAAGATGGAGGGGGAGCCTCGAACGGTCTATCCTCGAATCGACTCCGCGATCGAAGGGGAAACGATGACAAGACTCATGTGGCTCGCCGCTTCGTTGCTCGTGTTCGCACCGCAGGATCGCGGGAAGAAGCCGCGGCAACCTCCGCCGCAGCCGCCGAGTCAGGTGCTCAACATCACCTGCTATCCCGATCGCGTCGACTTCGAGGGCGTCGGTCCGGTGAAGACGACCAATCCGTTGGCGACCGCGCTCGGTCGTGCGGGTCCCGGCACGCGCATCCTCGTGCAAGCGGGCGAGTATCCGGCGTTCGCGATCGGCTACGGCAAGCCGTCGCCGTGGAACGCGCAGACGATCGGCGGCAACGCGAACTCGCCGGTGACGATCGAAGGCCAGGGCGAGGTGTGGATCCGTCCGGGCAAGTCGAGCGACACGCTCGGCTTCAGCCAAGCGGTGCCCAACGGCTGGTTCACGTTCAAGAACCTGAAGATCGAGTGCGGCTACCGCGCCGGCATCTTCTTCAGCGCCGATGGAGGACGCTCGACGTACGCGGGCTATCGCTTCTGGGATTGCGAAGTCCACGGCGGTTGGAACCACTTGACGCAGACCGGACAGAAATCGAAGTGGGGCGTGTGGGGCTCCGGCCTCGCCGAGTTCGAGTTCTGCGGCCGGCAGAAGCGCGCGATCGTCGAGGACGTGCGGTGGGAGCACGGCTTCTACCTCCAGAACTTGAAGGGCGACGTGTTGATCGAGAACGTCGACGCGACGCGCCTCGGTCGCACGTTCTGCCAGATCACCGCGCGCGAGAAGGAAGGTCCCGCGGGCGTCGGCAAGATCACGATTCGCAACTGCAAGATCTCCGACGTCGGGATCTCCGCCGGCGACAACTACAAGGGCGGCTCGGCGTTGACGTTCGCCGGTCGCCACGGCGGCGAGATCGTCGTCGAGAAGAACATCTTCCGCGCGGGCTTCGCGCCCGAGTTGCGCGGCTTGACGCGCGAGGGCGCGCCGTACGGCACCGGCGCGTTGGTCGCGTGGGACCGCGGCGCCGGCGCGCCGAACGGAACGCTGATCCTGCGCGACAACGACTTCGAGATGGCGCGCGGCTGCGGCGATCGGCCGCTCGTTTCGCTCGGCGGTTGCCGCGAGGTGCGCATCGAAGGCAAGAACCGTTTCGTCTCCGGCGGAAGCGTGCCCGCGCTGGCGGTCGATCCACTCGGCGACGACGGCGAGCTCGCCAACAGTCCGATCCGTTCGCTCTCGGTGTCGACCGACACGCAAGTCCGCGGCGGCGTCACGCGCGCGGGCGAGAGCGTCGAGGTCTCGGCGCTGACGCCGAAGTCGCACTGACGCCGAGGAGGGAACGGAAAGGAGTCGCCGCCCCTGCCGGAACGGCGACTCCTCGATTCCCCTTCTATCCCTGCCCGAAGTTCAGGGCAGCCAGAGCTGCTGCACCAAGGCGAGCAGTCCCGCGCGGTTCTCGTGGTTGCCCCAGCTCATGTTCTGCTGGGCACCGAGCGTGTTCTTCGTGACGCTCGAGCCGCTCATCTCCGCCGCACGCTTCAAGAAGATCGGATCACTCGTCAACTCGTAGGCGTAGGCGAGGCTACTCCACGATTGGAACTTGTCGGCGTCGGGGAACTGGCCCGGAGTCGTACCGCAGAACGGAGCGCCCGAGAGCGGCGCGACCGCGATGCTCGAGATCGGTCCCTTCTGCGTGGCGCTCCACGACATCGGCGAGATCTCGCCGTAGAACTGCTTGGTCAGCACGTACTCGAGCGACTTCTGCCGCGGAACGTCGACGCCGCGATAGACGCTCTCGACTATCGAGACCAACGCCTGGTCGAGCATCGCCGTCTCGGTCGAACGACGGACGAAGTACTGACCGTTGAAGTCCTTGTTGGTCTTCAAGCGCATCAGGAAGCCCGAGCAATCGGCTTGTCCCGAGCGCATCAGTTTCGTGACCGCGTCGAACCACGGCTTCGCCTCGGCTCGCCACGCCGGATCGGCGATCGAGTACGCCGCGCACATGCAGTCGATCGTCCACGCTTCGCCGCGACCGCAGGCGAAGCCCACTGCCGGATTCGTCTCGACCGAACGGATGTCGAAGAGCATCCCCGACGGGATCACGCCGTTGCTCGGCGACGTCGGATACTGGTGATAGGAGAGCCGCAAGATCTCGGCCTCCATCCGCAGATCGTCCTTCGCGATCGCGTCGTTGCCGAGCCACAACAGCACCTTCGGCGACCGCAGCCAACGGATGTGGTGCTGCACGTCGATGGGGAAGTAGGAGAGCAGCTCGCTCTCGTACGCCGGTTGCCGTCCTTGCGCGGCGACCGCGTCGATCTGGTACGTCGGCGCCGACGTGAACCCGAACGGATCCGGACCCGGCAACGGAGTCAGATAGAACTCCATGTGCACGTAGTCGAACTGCGGCCCGTGCGTGATCCAGTCGTGGAGCGACGTCGGATCGCCGTCCTTGTTGTAGAGCGCGACCGCCTGTCGGTCGGTGTACATGCGGTGGGTGATTTGCGCGTGGCGATAGCCTTCGTTCGACGCCGCCCACGCGGTGACCACTCCATCGTAGAGATAGATGTCCGAGCCGCCGGTCATGCCGCCGTACTTCGAACCGAACGGGAACGCCCAGCCCATCTGGTCGGAGTAGTACGGGTACCCCCCGTTGGACTTGCCTGTCAGCAGCGCGGTGTGGTCGGTCTCGAACTCGCTCTTCATCTTGCCCAGCGCCGAGTTCTTGCCCTTGAAGTCGAAGCGGGGCAACACGTGGTGTTGGGGGAAGTAGCGCGCGGTGAAGCGGTTCCACCACGACAAGTACGGACCGTTGGTGTCCGCGTCCGGTTGGCAGAACCCGAGCCACTGCTCGGTGACGAGGTCTTGCGCGCGCACGACGGCGCTCGCCTTGGCGAGCACCAACCGACGGTGGAACTGCGCTTGGACCGGCAGCACGTTGAGCGTGTTGCCCGGCTGTCCCTTGACGATCGGGTAGACCGTGGTCGCGCCTTGGTTGACCGGCGCGCCCCACGAGACGTCTTGGATGTCGGGGAGCAGCACCCAACCTTGCGGGACGACGATCTCGAGTTGGTCGAAGTACAGGCGCTCTTGCGGATCGTCGATCGGATCCTGGCCGTCCTCGCCGCTGGTGCCGTTGTGGATCCGGAGGTCGAGGCTGATCATGTCCTCGCCGGCCCACGTGCTGACGTAGGAGTGCACGCCCATCATCCGACGCAACGGACCGCTCGGCGCGCCGTAGTTGGTCGTCGTCGGACGCATCACCTCGTAGAAGCGCGTCTGCTCGCGGAACTCGCCCGAGCGCAGGAGCCGCGTGTCGTCAGCGCCGCGCAGCAGATCGGCGACGTACGTGTTGCCGAACACATCGCGGGTGCGGATCGAGACCGCGCCCGCCGTCGTGAAGAGCGACTGCACCGCCGGCGTCAGCGGGAACGTTCCCGCCGGGTGCGGCGAGTCGATCACCTTGTACTGGATGTGCGCTCCGACCTGCGTTCCGGGCGGTACGCGGACCGCCGCGGTGAGCTCGACCACGTCCGCGCCGTCGACGGCGTCGTTCGGGTAATAGCTGACCGGATCGACCTGCGCCGGAACGAGGGCGCCGTTGGAATCGCGGATCGCGAACGGCATCAGGCCGTCGGGCCTCGGGAACGTGCCCGGAAACACCGGGATCGTCGCGCGCAGGGTGAAGCTCTGCGACGCGGGAGCGGCGAGTTCGAATTCGCCGACGATCGTGCCCTGCGAACCCTGAACGGGAGTCGCGGCGAATGCCGCGCTCGATGCCGCGCCGAAGCAGAACGCCGCGAGCAAGGCTCGACCGACTCCGGCGCGCAGACGAATCTCGAAACGCTCACGGTGCGATCGTCGATCGGCGGCTGGACGCCGGATCGACGAGGTGCCGACGACGGCCCTCTTCATGGTGAATCCCCTCTTCTTTGGTTTGATTCGGAACCTCGCGACCTGCTTCCCGGACGCCGCGAGGGTTGCGCGCGAGCGGGTCGTCGAACGGTCAGGTCGCGTGCGGGCTTCCGAAACCGAAGTGGGCGATCCGCGATGCGAAGGTCGGAACCGATGCTGAACCGACGATCGGAATGGCGTGCGCCGCTGCGAAGGCAATGGCCGTGCCACTGGGGCGGGTGCGGACTCGAGAGCTCCGGACTGTCATCCACTTCGTGAACGCAGCTCGAACTCGTTCGACGTTCGCCGACGAAACCAAGTCGAGCGCGACGAGCGAGGGTGTGCTGTGCCGCTCAACACGTTCGCCGACGACCGGAACGAGCGGTCTTGCACAAGCAAAGCGAGCGGTGGCGCGCGATCGGGCCTCCGAAAACGTCTCCGGGCGCGTCGAGCTTGGTAGCCGACACGCCCGGAGTTCTTGGATCCATCGCCGCGACCTAGGGAATTCCCATCTGGACCAGCGCGAGCAGCGCCGCTCGGTTCTCGAGCGTGGTGTACCCCTGACCCTCGAGGATCGCGAGCAGGTTGCCGCCGATCATCACCTCGGCGAGGTCGATGAACTGCGGGTCGCCGGTGAGCTCGTACCCGTACGCGAACGACGACCACGTGTAGTACTTGTCGGGCTTGCCCGAGTCGCCGTTCGGCGGGAGCGAGCCGCAGAACGGAGTCCCGCCGGAGAGCGGCGCGACCGCCGTCACGGTCCACGGACCCTTGGCGCTCGCGCTCCAACCCATCGGTCCGATCATCGCGTAGAGCGAGCTCTTCAGCGAGGTCTCGACCTCTTGCTGGCGAGCGAGATCGACGTCGCGCAACGCGACTTCGATGGCGCCGACCAGCGCGTTCTCGCAGATCGATTGCTCGAACGATTGGCGCGCGCGGTAGAGGCCCGCGACCCACTTCGCGTTGTACATGTTCTGCCAGAAGCCGTTGCAGTCGCCCTGGCCCGCGAGAACCATGTCCGCGATCTTCTGGTACCAGGGCAGCATCTCCTGGCGCCACTTCACCGAGCCGGTGTTGTACGCGACGTTGGTGACGTCGATGCCCCAACCTTCGCCGCGACCGAAGCCGAAGCCTTGGCCGGGCTTGGTCGTCACCGACTGGATGTCGGCGAGCAGACCGGAGCCCTGCGCGTTGCCCTTCGCGTCGTTGTTGTACTCGCAGTACGAGAGGTGGAAGATCTCCGCGTCCATCTTCGCGTCGTCCTTCGCGATCGCGTCGTTGCCGAGCCAGATCAACACCTTCTCGGCGCGCGTGCGACGCACGTAGTGTTGGAAGTCGATCGCGTTGTAGCCGAGCAGCGCCGCTTCGTACGGCGGGTTCAACGTGTTCGCCTTGACGTAGCTCGTCTGGTACGTCGGCTCGACCTTGAAGCCGAACGGATCGTTGCCCGTCTGCAGCTTCAAGAAGAAGTACATCGGGATGTAGTCGCCTTGCGAGCCGTGCACGACCCAGTCGGCGACGCGCGTCGGCTCACCGTCCTTGTTGAACAGCGTCGTCGGTTGGCGATCGCTGTACATGCGGTGCGTCGCTTCGTAGCCGCGCCAGCCTTCGGCCGAAGCGGCGGCCGCGGTGGTGAGGCCGTCGTACATGAAGATCTCTTGGCCGCCGGTCATGCCGCCGTACTTCGAGCCCCACGGATAGGCCCAGCCCATCGCGCCGTTGGTCGGGTAGGGGAACGCGTCCGGTTGGCCGGTCTTGATGCGCTGCTCGGTCTTCGCGAGCTCGGCGCCGAGCTTCTGACGCATCGCCGTCGCGCCGATGTGGTCGAGTTCCGGCAGACGGTGCTTCTGCGGGAAGTAGCGCGACGTCAGCGGATTCCACCACGAGAAGAGCTCGGCGCCGGTCGAGCCGAGACCCTTCTTGCAGAAGCCCAGGTTCTCCGCACGAGCGTAGGCGAGCGCCTCGGTCTCGTTGCCGACCGGCGTCAACGCGAGGCGGCGGTGGAACTGACCTTGATCGGGCATCAGGTGCAGCTTCCCGTCGGCGCGCGGCGCGACCAGCGGGAACGCGGTCCACTTGCCCGCGTCGTACGACGGGCCGGCGCCCGAGTCGACGAGCGACGTCTCGAGCGTCCAGCCCTTGCGCACCCAGAGTTCGAGCGAGCGGAAGTAGACGTCGTTGATCGGGTCGTCGTTGTTCGTCGTCGCGTCGCGGCCGCTGAAGCCGTTGGAGACGCGCAGGTCGAGCGACAACACGTTCGACTTGGCCCACATGCCGAAGTACGCGTGCGCGCCGAAGAGGTGCGGCAGCGGTCCGGTCGGCGGACCTGACTTGACCGTGCTCGACGGCAACAGCACGCCGTACGTGCGCAGCTGACTCGCGGCGTCGCCGTCGCGCATCTGCTTCGTCGCGCCCTTCGAGTACGCGAGGCGCGTGTCCGAGACCAGGTCGAGCGTGTACTGATGGCCGAAGCAATCGGTCGCGACCAACAGGATCGAGCCCGGCTTGCTCATCATGCCGAGCACCGACTTCGTCACCGCGATCTTGCCCGCCTTGTGCGGATCGTCGACGATCGCGTACGTCACGCGCGTGCCGGGCGCCGTGCCCGGTTGCAGCTTCACGCGCCCGAGCACTTCGACGACGTCGGCGCCGTCGTTGTCGTTCGGATAGCGGCTGACGATCTCGCACTGCGTCGGCACCACGTTGCCGTCGAAGTCGAGGATCGAGAACGGCGTCATTCCGTCGGCCCGCGGGTAGGTACCCTTAGGCACCGGCACAGTGCCGCGCAGCACGAACGTGTTCATGGTCGGCGCGCCGAGCTCGAGCTCGGCGAGGACCTGCCCCGAACCGCTGAGCGTCGCCGAGGCGGTCCCGGCGGGACTCCCATCGGAACCCGCTCCGGCGCCGGCGCCGCACGCATCGAGCGCGAGGCACACCGCCGCCAAACCCAACACTCGAACGAGCCAACCCGAGCGCGACATGGACGAGCCGCGCAGGTGCGCAATCCGCGACACCAAATGTTCTGTTGCCATGATCCTTGGACCTTCCCCTGAAAGACCGCCGCAGCAGGCGGTCGACCACACACTCTTCCGGGCGCCACTTTCGGTGCGGTGGGATGGGCTTCTGAAGAGAAAGCGACTTCGTGCGTTCGGTCGTCCCACAGGGGTCGAGAAGCGTGTTTCGAGGTGCGGGAGCTCGGGTCCGCCGGCCCCGTTCAGCGTCGGGCGAGGCCGGCGGTGCATTGCTCTCGGCCGCGCACTGGTGTAGCCGATGAGCCGACGGTCCCGATGAGAGTGCTCTTCCTCGCGCACAAGGCGCCGTTCCCGCTGAGGGACGGCTACAACCTGCACAACTACCACCACGTGCGCGAGCTCGCGCGCCGTCACGAGATCCACTTGGTCGCGATCGGCGCGCCGCCGCCTCCGCCGGAGCTCGCGCCGCTGTTCCGCTCGATGCATCTTTTTCCGGCGCGTGCGCCGACGCCGCGCGGGAATCGACTGACGCGCGCGGTGCGCTCGTTCTCGGTGCACGAAGTCTTCGACTGCGATCCGCGCGTGCTCGCCGGCATCGAAGCGTTGCGGCCCGCGGAGTTCGACGTCGTGTGGACCGGCGGGATCAAGATGCTCGTCTACTCGCATTGCTTGGCCGGTGCGCGCGTGCTCGGCGACGTCGCCGACGACGAGACCGGACCGGCGCGCACGCGGCTCGCGAACAGCCGCGGGGCGACCGAGCTGCTGCGCAACGCGCGCGACCTCTCGAAGATCACGCGGTACCAGAAGTTGTTCTTCCAACATCTCGCGGTCTGCACGGTCGTCGCGGAAGGCGACCGCGACGCGATCGCGCGTCTGAACCCGGGCCTCGACGTGCGCGTCGTGTCGAACGGCGTCGACCACGAGTACTTCGCGCCGCGCGACGAGCCCGAGGAGCATCCGTCGCTCGTCTTCGAAGGCAACATGGGCTTCGCGCCGAACGTCGAAGGCGTGCTGTACTTCGCACGCGAAGTCTTGCCGCTGGTGCTCGCGCGCGAGCCGCGCGCCAAGCTCTACGTCGTCGGCAAGGATCCCGCGCCGGCGGTGCGCGAGCTCGAGAGCTCGTCCGTCCACGTCACCGGCGTCGTCGACGACGTGCGGCCTTATCTCGCGCGCGGGTCGCTCTTCGTGTGCCCGTTGGTCAGCGGCACCGGCATCAAGAACAAGATCCTGCAGGCGTGGTCGATGGCGAAGTGCGTCGTCGCGACGTCGAAGAGCTGCGGCGGGCTCGTGCTCGAGCCGGATCGAAACATCGTGGTCGCGGACGGTTCGCAGGAGCTCGCGCGCACGCTCGTCCTGTTGCTCGGCGATCCCGAACGACGCCGCGCTCTCGGCGCGCGCGCGAGAGAGACCGTCCTCGAGCACTACACGTGGTCGAAGAAGAGCGCCGAGATGGACGCGGCGCTCACCGCGGCTGCGAACGCGCCGCGGAATCGGACCGGGACGTGAGTCCGTCGGAGGGGACGCCCGCTCCGGGCAAGAGCTCCGCGCTCGGCGGGTTGGTCAAGCACTCGCTGATCTACAGCTTGGTGCCGTTGCTCCAGCGCGCGCTCAACATCGTGTTGGTGCCGCTGTTCACGAAGAAGCTCAATCCGGCGCAGTGGGGCGCGTCCGAGCTGCTCGACCTGGTCGTCGTGGCGGCGACGCAAGCGGCGGGCATGAACTTGCTCGCGGGGATGACGCGCTTCTACTTCGACTACCAGCGCGAAGAGGATCGCCGTCGCGTGATCAGCAGCGCGGTCGTCGCGCTCGGCGTGTTCTCGTGGATCGTCGCCGGGATAGGCATCGTCTTCCGCGTCGAGATCTCCGACTGGTTGTTCGAGAGCGGCGACGTCCTGCTCGCCGGCGACAACTTGCCGCGCTGCATCGCGGTCGTGCTCGCGACGATCCCGCTCGCGATGTCGAGCGAGGCGGGCTTCCGCTACCTGCAGACGGAGAAGCGTTCGCAGCTCTACACGACCTTGCGCACGACCAAGTCGCTCGTCGAGCTCTTCCTCAAGATCGCGATGGTCGCGTACTTCGACTGGGGCGTCGTCGGCATGGTCGCGAGCGTCTTCGTCGGCGAGCTGATCACCTCGGTGCTCTTGACCGGCGGCATCCTCGCGCGCATCGGACCGCGCGTGTCGTGGGAGAAGTTGCGGCCGATGCTGGTGTACGCCGCGCCGTTGATTCCGGTCGGACTCATGCAGATGGGCTTGCACCAAGTCGACCGCGTGATGCTGCGCGCGCTCGGGCCCGCGGAGATAGCGATGACGTGGGTCGGCGTGTTCGGCCTCGGCTACAAGGTCGGGTTCATGGTCCAGCAGATGGGCATGGGCTCGTTCATGCAGGCGTGGCAACCGTCGCTCTTCGCGGTGGTCGATCGCGACGAGCGCGCGCGTTTGCAGTCGCGCGTCGACGCGTACGCGATGCTCTTCGTCGGCGCGACGAGTCTCGTGCCGATCCTCTACGCGCGCGAAGTGACGCAGTGGTTGTCGGGCCAGGTCGCGTACCTCGACGCGTACCGCGTGTTGCCGTGGGTCGCGGCGGCGTACGTCTTCTACGGGCTGTACGCGCTCGCGCAGGTGACGTTGCTCGCGGAGAAGCGCACGTGGCCGCTCTTCTGGCTCAACGCGGGAGCGCTCGCGCTCAATGTCGGCCTCGACTGGATCTGGATCCCGCGTTGGGGCTACGTCGGACCGGCGGCCGCGAAGCTGGTCACGTTCGCCGTGCTCGCGTTCGTCTGCGTCGGCGTCGCCAACAAGCGCGGCGGCGTCGCGACCGAGTGGGGGCGGATCCTCAAGGTGCTCGCCGTCGTCGTGGTCGCCCTGGGCGCGTCGGTGCTGTACGAGACGCGGTTCGCCGCGGAGTTCTCCGTCGGCGTCACGCAGCTCTTGAAGGGAGCCGCGCTCTCGGCGATGCTCGCGTTCTTGTGGTTCGCCGTCCTGACGCGCGAGGAGCGGTCCGGTTTCGGCGCGCGCTTGGAGCGCTTGCCGGTGGTCGGCGGCCTCCTTGGGCGCTCGAAACGACCGTGACTCAAGCGCAGGCCGCGAGCCGACCGACACGCAACCGCTCCGAGCTCCCGATTCTCCCGCGTCCCCCGCGTTCTCGATGACCCGTCCGCTCTACGCCTACTTCGGCCACCACAAGTGCGCCTCGACTTGGATCCACTCGATCCTCGAGACGATCTGCGCCGACGGCGGGTTGTCGATCGCTTATCTCTACGCGCCGCGCAACTTCGGTGACGACCTCGCGAAGCACGTGCGCGAGAAGGGCATCGACTTCGTCTCGTACGTCAACGCCGACGCGAGCTTCGTGAAGGATCTCCCGCCGTACCGCGGCTTCCACGTCGTGCGCGATCCGCGTGACATCGTGGTGTCGGGCTACTTCTCCCACAAGAACAGCCACCCGACCGACGACTTCCCCGAGCTGCCCGCGCACCGGGACAAGTTGAATTCGTGCTCGAAGGACGAAGGCCTGCACGCCGAGATCGAGTTCTCCTTCACGCGTCAGGTGCTGGGCGAGATGGCGAAGTGGGACTACGCGCAAGCGCATGTGCTCGAGCTGCGGCAGGAAGAGCTCGCGCCCGATCCGTACCGCGGCTTCCTGCGGATCCTCGCGCACCTCGACTTGCTCGACGAGACGCACATCGGGATGCGGCAACGTCCGTGGCTGTACGCGAAGCTCGCGCTCAACGTGCTGCACTGGCATCACGAGAAGCTCGTGCCGTTCCGCGCGCCGTTGGTTCCGTTCCCCGCCGAGCGTCTGCTCGGCATCGTCCACGACCACCGCTTCTCGAACTTCGCCGGCGGCCGCACGGAAGGCCAGACCGACGAGAAGAGCCACTACCGCAAGGGCGTCGCCGGCGATTGGAAGAACCACTTCTCGCCGGAGCACGTCGCGCACTTCAAGCAGGTCTACGCCGACCTCGCGGAGAGACTCGGTTACGAAACGAGCGCCGACTGGAGCGTCAGAGCTCCCGCCGGCGCGCGTTGAGGCTTTCGGATCAGAGGTCGAGCCACACGCCGGCCTTCGGCGCGCCGACGGTGAACGACATCCAACCGTAGCTGTGGCGGAAGGGCTGCGTGCCGTCGGGCGTGACCGCGACGCGCGCCGGGCCCCATGCCTTGCCCGCGTCGCTGACGTTGACAGAGGGCAGCGTGATCGTGGTGTCGTCGCGGTCGCCTTCCCAGGTCAGCGCGCTCTTCGCTCCCGACTGATCGGGGTAGGCGATCACGGTGACGTACGCGTCGCTCTCGTACGCTTGGATGTCGGCGGCGGTGGAGACGTTCATGTGCAGCCCATGGAGCTCGTCGAACAATCCGAACGGCGTGCCGACGTACCAAGTGAGCGCGAGCGAGCCCGACAGCGTCGGGTTGAAGCTCGTCAAGCACGTGAAGTTGACGTCGTTGCCGTACGACACGATCGTCGGCACGAACTCGATGCGCCCGTCCTTCTTGGTCTCGAAGATCTCCTGGAACGTGGAGGTCATGCCGATCGTGCTCGTCGCGATGCGCACGGTGCCGCGCGCCGGATCTTCGAACGCGAGCAGCGTGAACGCGTTGTTGAAGTCGCCGTACGCCGACGGACGGCCGTACTCGCCGGTGTCGATCTTCGTGCCGTCGAGGCGCTTCATCGTTCCTTGGAGACCCGCGACGCGTTGGTCGAACGCGAACGAGCGACCGTAGTCGACCGACGTCGCGCGCCAGATCGTGCCGCCGGTGCCGCCCGCGTTCTCGCTCCAACACGCGAACACGTCGACCGCATAGTCCTTCCAGTCGCCGGGCTTCGTCGGCGTGACCGCGAGCGTCGGATGCACGTCGACCGACGTGTTGACCGTCGTCGGCAGGTTCTGGAAGAAGCGCGCGATCGGCGCCCAGACCTTGCCGATCTTGCCGGTGAAGAGTCCGACGTAGTTCTGCGGCGAGTTGCCCGACGAAACCGGCGGTTGATTGAGCGACAGCGCGACGTACCACTGATTGCGCAAGCTGTCGGAGTACTTGATGCGCGGCACCGCGAGCTCCATCCCGGTGATGTCGTCGACGCCGACCGTTTGATCGCAGAGTTTCAACCAGACCAACGTCGTCGGATCCCACTCCGCGACGATCAAGCGGTCGGAGCCCGCGGGCCGGTCCTCCGCGAACGCGACGATCAGGTGACCGTCGGCGGTGTACGCCATGTCGAAGAGCTTGCAGCCGACGCTCCCGGCGTAGTTGTGCGAGAACTGCGCCCAGACCTCGACGTCGACGCTGTTCTGCGCAGCAACGAGGGGAGCGAGGGCGAGGGAAGCGAGGAGCGAGAACAAAGTCGTCTTCATGGCGGCGTCCGAGTCGGTTTCGGGGGAGCGATGGGTTTCGTGGGCCTTCAGTCCCTGGAAACCGACCCGCGCCGGAACGCAACGCGAAGAAGACGAGGCTGCGGATTCGGTCTACCGATCCGGTCGACGAGCCTTGCACGCGTACGCAGTGGCTCGGGCCAGGAACCCTGGTTCGCCGTGCGAACGGTGCGCCTCAGAGTCCGAGGCGCGTCTCGGTCATGACCACGCGCTCCAACAGCCACACGTACTTGGGCACCGCCGCCTTGGGCACCGTCGGGTTCGCAAGTGTCGCGGTGCAGAGCTGGCGTGCCTGATCGAGCAATGAGAGGTGCGCCGCATGCTGCTCTCGGAATCGCGATCCGCTTCTCGCGCGGGTGTCAGCCGGGAGCCCCAAGGGATCCAAGAACACGGTATCGCCTTCTCTCGCACAGCCGACGCGGTCGAGGTGGTTCTCGTCGAACAGTCCACCGTCGATCCGGGCGAGCGCGCACGCGCGCTCCGACAAGATGATGCGCGGCTTGTCCGCACACTTCTCCAATTCGACGACGGTGGACGGTGCGGGACCCAGGACGATTGGCCAGAGTTCGAACGTGAGTCCGACATCCACTGCTCCGCGCACCAGAAGCCTGTGATCGCGGAGCATGTCGTTGTGAACTTCTCGCGCCCAGCGAAGGAGGTCGCAGAGTCCGGCGTCAGTTGGGGCTCCAGTGAGCAGCAAGCCGTCGGATAGGTAGTAGGCTCGGCACCCGTCCCGTTCGACAGGGCGCAACTCCGCCCCCCAACGCAAGTGTGTCTGGACCTGAAGCAGTTGCGCGTAGGCCGCCGCCAGCCGGCGCAGACTCTCACACGTCACGTCCGCGTTGGTCGTCGCGCTGCGCGTGCCGAGCAAGTCGATGTAGACGACAGTCCTTGGCTCGCACGTCCAAGGCCAATCTGTCTGCGTCGTATCCACTTTCGGCGCTCGGTCAGTGCCCGCGGCTTCGAAGCGCCGCGTCGAAATCGGTGCGCTCAGAGCTTCACGTACTCGAATTCGCGCGGCTGATCGTTGACGCCCTTCGCCGGCGCCGCGATCCAGCTCGCGAATTCGCCCGGCTTGGTGCAGCGCACCATCAGCGCGTTGACCTTCGCTCGCTCGGCTTCGGTCGGCAGCCACTGCGCGACGTGCGCGTTCCACGTCGCTTCGTCGAGCAGCGCGCCGTCGAGGTCGAAACGCTGCGCGGCGTACACGCCGATGCGGCGATTGAAGCGGCGATGGGGGAGACGGAAGCGGAACTCGATGCCCGCCTTCTCACAGATCTTGTTCCAGTACGCGATGCCCTTCTCGTTGTCCTTGACGTATTCGTCGCGCAGGACTTCGTTCATCGCGTTGCGCAGCGGCACTTGCTCCTTCACGAGCTTGCCCTCGATCAAATTCTCGAAGTCGTACACGCCTTCGAGCGCTTTGTGATCGGTGTAGCGGTCCTCGTATGCGCGGCCCTTCAAGCCGGAGCGGAAGAAGTTCGCGGAGTTCGACGAGACTTCGGCGCCGTAGAGATCGGTCGACGAGCTCGCCCAGAAGTTGATGTACTTCTGGATCACCTCGAGCGGGATGGCGCCGAGCTCGAACGGATCCTTGCCGGGATTCGCCTTCAGCACCTCGCACGTCTTCTGGATCACGCGGCCGACGCCGGTCTGGCCGACGAACATGTGGTGCGCTTCCTCGGTCAACATGAAGCGACACGTGCGCGCGAGCGGATCGAAGCCCGACTCGGCGAGCGCGAGCAGTTGGAACTTGCCGTCGCGGTCGGTGAACATCGTGAAGCAGAAGAACGAGAGCCAGTCCGAGCACGGCTCGTTGAACGTGCCGAGGATGCGCGGGTGATCGGGATTGCCGGAGCGGCGTTGCAGCAGCTCTTCCGCCTCTTCGCGCCCGTCCTTGCCGAAGTACGTGTGCAGCAGATAGACCATCGCCCACAGGTGACGGCCCTCTTCGACGTTGACTTGGAAGAGGTTGCGCAGATCGTAGAGCGACGGCGCGGTGTGCCCGAGCAAGCGTTGTTGCTCCACCGACGCGGGCTCGGTGTCCGCTTGCGTGACGATCAAGCGCCGCAGCCAATTGCGGTATTCGCCCGGCACTTGCTGCCACGCGGGCTCGCCGAGGTGATCGCCGAATCCGACGACGCGCTTCTCGTCGCGCGGCTCGAGGAAGATGCCCCAACGGTAGTCGGGCATCTTCGTGTAACCGAAGATCGCCCAGCCGTCGGAGTCGACCGACACCGCGGTGCGCAGGTAGACGTCCTTCGTGTTGAAGTCGGTCGGGCCCATCTGGCCCCACCACTCGAGGTAGTTGGGCTGCCACGCTTCGAGCGCGCGCTGCAGGCGCTTGTCGGAAGCGAGGTCGACGTTGTTCGGGATCTTCTGCGAGTAGTCGATCGTGGCCATGGCTCGTTCTCCGTGTCTCAAGTGCGCAGCGTGTTGAATTCAGGCTTGGTCGGCGTGCCGTAGCACGTGAGCGCACCGCGCTCGCCGACCGCGTTCGGGCGTTGGAAGATCCAGTTCTGCCAGGCGGAGAGCCGCCCGAAGATCTTGGTCTCCATCGTTTCGGGTCCGGCGAAGCGCAGGTTCTGCTCCATGCCGGTCAGGCCGTCGGGGGAGAAGCTCGCGCGCTCTTCGATCGCGAGGCGCAGTTCGTCGTCCCAGTCGATCGAATCGGGCGCGACGGTCGCGAGGCCGAGGTCGTTCGCAGTGGCGGCGTCGAAGAGCTTCCCGCGTTGCTCGAGGACTTTGCCGACACTGTCGGGTGTTCCGAGGAAGCGCGTCTGCAAACGCGTCAGTCCGTTGGCCATCGGGAAGAGCCCGGCGTGAACTTCGGTGACGCCCATCTGCACCGCCTGATCGGGATCGTTGAGCAAGTAGATGCGATCGCAGCCGAGCGCGAGCTCTAGGCCAGTGCCGACGAACGTCGTGCCGTCGTCCGCGATCGCGTAGAGGCTCTTCGCGCTGCCTTCGAAGCGTTTGAGGACGCGCTTGACGAGGTGGCGCGTCTCGACGACGAACCAGTGCTTCGAAGTCGCGAGGAGCGTGTCGGTCGTCGCCCACGAACTCGCCGGGCCCTTGACGCGCAAGAGCACGAGCCCGATGTGCGGTTCGTTGAAGCGCAGTTGGCAGATCGCGTCGTCGAGCTCGCGGAACGCGCGCAGGAACCACCACGCTGCGCCCTGGCCGTGCGCTTCCGTTTCGTTCTTCGCGCACGCATCGGGCGCGACCAGCGTCAACTCCGCGACGCGCGTCGCGCGGTCGACCTTCAGCTCGACGTGGCGGTAGCGCAGCGTGCCGCCTTCATGAGCCGCTTCCACGTGATCGAGCTCAACGCCCTTGGTCGCACGCGGCTGCACTTCGTTCGCGAGCTCGTGCGACATCTGCGACACCGCCTCGTCCCACTTCGAGAGCTGCGCGATGCGGTCGACCAAGTTCCACTCGACCGCGCGCTTGCCCTTGATGCCTTCGGCGATCGTCGAGAAGACGTCGGTGCGATCGCGGCGGATCTTGCGCTTGTCGGTGATGCGCGTGAGCCCGCCGGTGCCGGGCAACACGCCGAGCAACGGGACTTCGGGGAACGACACCGCGCTGTTGCGGTCGTCGACGAGCAGGATCTTGTCGCACGCGAGCGCGAGTTCGTACCCGCCGCCCGACGCCGTGCCGTTCAACGCCGCGAGGAAACGTAGCCCCGAGTTGGCGCTCGCGTCCTCGATCGAGAGGCGCGTCTCGTTCGTGTAGCGACAGAAGTTGACTTTGAAGCCGTGCGTCGACGAGCGCAGCATCACGATGTTCGCGCCGGCGCAGAACACGCGGTCGAGGGAACCGGTGACGACGCAACAGCGCACTTCGGGGTGCTCGAAGCGCAGGCGCAGCACCGCGTCGGCGAGTTCGACGTCGACGCCGATGTCGTAGCTGTTGAGCTTGAGCTCGTACCCTGGCCGCTGCGGCTCGAACTGCTGGACGTTCATCGCGAGCGTCGCGACGTCGCCCGTGATCGCGAGACGCCAATGGCGGTAGCGGTCGGGGTGGGTCTGGAAGTTCACGCGCTCGGGCGCGGTTTGAGTCTCGGCCACGTCGTACGCCTCGGAGTCCGCTCGGGTCTTGCAGGGCTCGGAGTCGAGCAGTATTCTGCTCAAGTCTCCGGTCGAGCGAGAAAGATACAGCTCAGCCCGGAGCCCCGCAATGGACGAGCACGCGATTCTGGTCGACCTGGGCCGCCGCCTGCGCGCCGCCCGCGAAGAGGCCGAGGTGTCGGTCAGCGACCTCGCGCGCCGCTCCGGCGTTAGCCGTCGTCACCTGACCGAGGCCGAGGCCGGCCGCGCCAACCTCTCGGCGACCAAGATCGCGGCGCTCGCCGGCGCGCTCGGCCTGCGCCCGAGTCGTTTCTTCGACTTCGACGTCGAGGTCGCGCACCCGCGGCGTATCGCGTTGGTCGGTTTGCGCGGCGCGGGCAAGACGACGGTCGGGCGCAAACTCGCGTTGCTGCTCGAGGTGCCGTTCGTCGAGCTCGATCGACGCGTCGAGGAACTCGCGGGGCTGTCGCTCGCCGCGATCTTCGATCTGCACGGCGCGGCGTACTTCCGACGGCTCGAGGCGGAGGCGCTGGAGAAAGTCCTGGCGGAGGGCGAGCGTTGGGTCCTCGCCGCCGGCGGCTCGATCGTGCGCTCGCCCGCGACGTTCGCGCGGCTCCGCGAGAGTTGTCGCACCGTGTGGTTGAAGGCCGACGCCGACGAACACTACCGGCGCGTCGCCGCGCAGGGCGATCCGCGTCCGATGCAAGGCCGGCCGCGCGCGATGGAGGAGTTGCGCGCGTTGCTCGCCGAACGCGAGAGCGACTACTCGCGCTGCGAATGGCACGTCGAGACGGCGCGGCGCGAGCCCGACGCGCTCGCGGCGGAACTCGCGCGGCGTCTCGACGAGTGAACGCTCACGGATCGACGCGCACTTCGAGCCCGCGCGTGCGGATCTCGTTCGCGAAGTTCTCGAGCCATTCGGCGGGCAAGCGCGCGAGCTCGCGCGCCTCCGGCTGACAGGAAGTCCGCGCGAGCCCGTACAGCAACACGCCGCGCAGCGGCACGCCGCGTCGCGCGAGATCGCCGACGAACTCGAGGTACGCGCGCTGTTCCTTCGGCGTCGGCGCCTTGCCGTCGCGCGCGAAGACGCAGGTCTGGATCCACGTCGGCGCGGCGCGCGCCGCGAGCTCGAGGTTGGCGCGCGTGCGCTCGACGCCGAGCGCGATCGAGTTCGTGCGTCGCTGCCCGTCCTCGGTCGCGCTGTCGACCTTGAACCACACTTCGCCGTTCATCCCCGCGAGCGCGCTGATCCCCGACAGCACTTCGGGCTTGTGCACGAGCGACCCGTTGGTGATCAACACGAGCCGCACTTTGCCGAGCAGGTTCCGTCGCGCGAGCACGCGACCGATGCGCTCGATCGTGTCGTGGAAGCTCGGTGAACTCGTCGGTTCGCCGTTGCCCGACAACGCGACGTCGTTCAGACGCTGCATCCCTTCGGGCACGTTGGCGAGCATCCAACCCGGCGAGAGCACCAGCGTCAGCAACTCGTCGAGCTCGCGCTCGAGACGCTCGAGATCGATCTCCGGCCCGGAGCCGAACGCGAGGTCGGGAACCTGACAGTAGACGCAGCGCCAATTGCACGCGTTGTTCGGATTCAGGTTGATGCCGACCGACACGCCGCGCGCGCGGCGCGAAACCACCGGATAGGTGTAGAGGAAGCCCGCGCTTCCGCGGTCGTGGTCGTGAACGTCGAGCCTCGTCACGAACCGAGGGTAGCAAGCTCGGCGTCGGCTTCTCGCCCCGCGCTTGCCGCGCCGGTGCCGCGCGGCTATCCTCCCTCGCCTTCTCGCGCGGAGAGGTGGCTGAGTGGCCGATAGCGGCGGCTTGCTAAGCCGTTGAACTCTTACTTAGGGTTCCGCGGGTTCGAATCCCGCCCTCTCCGCCATTCGCGTCGCGCGCCTTTCTTCGAGAAGCTCGGTGCGATCGGTCATCGCGCTCCCCTGACCGAGGTCGGCTCGGGCGCGCGTCGAACGCTCGCCGTCCGACTAGGCGCGACGCAGGCCTGCCACGCTCGGTTGCCAGATCGAACGTCCTGCCGAACGCCGGGTCGGAACGTCTTGGGGAACGAACCGAGGAGAGAGAGACCCTCGCCGCGCGTCCGAGCCGCTCTCACTTCGCGCCGAACACGGCGCCGTACTTCGCGTGGTCGCGCAACTTGGCGAACGCGGGATCGTCGGCGAGCGCCTTGAGCTCGTCGAACGTGATCGGCGCGCGCTCGAGCCACTCGGAGGCTTCCTTCAAGCGGCCGAGCATCGCGTAGCTCCGCGCGAGGCCGACGTAGTACTCCGGCCGCGGCGTCGGGTCGTTCTTCCCGACGACGATCGCGTTGTTGTAGTCCTTGACCGCCGCGTCGTAGTCGCGGATGCGGTAGAGGATCTCCGCGCGTTCGCCGAAGGCCGGCGCCCAGCGATCGTTCTTCTTGATGCGCTCGTCGTACTCGAGCATCAGGTCCTTGCGCGCGCTCTTGTCTCCGAGGCAGACGCGCGCGACGAACGCGGACTCGCGTGCCTTGCGGTCGCGGGACTCCGACGCGCGCTCGAGCGTCTTCTTCAACTCGGGCGTGAGTTTGTCGACCAGGCTCGGCAGCACGTCGAGCACGACCGAACGCTTCTCGACCTCGAGCTCCTGCACGTTGGCGAGCTTCGCGAACGCGAGCACGTCCTTGTCGCGCAGGGAATCCTTGACCGCGCGCAGGTAGCCGATGACGTCGGTGAGCAGCGGCGCGGCGCGCTTGGTGTCGGCGAGCAACGTCTCGACGGAATCGAGCAACGCCGGCTGGCGACCGTCCGCCAAGGCGCGCAAGGTCAGGCGCGTCAGCTCCGGATCGGCGCCGAGCAGCACCTCCTTGACGAACGCCTCGTCGTTCGCGGCGCCGAGCGCGAAGAGCGCGCGCAACGCAGCGCCCTTGACCTGACCGTGCGCGTCCCGGAACAGCGCCGCGACCTTCGGCCGCACGCGGTCGGGCTCCTTCGATGTCTCGAGCACGACGAGGACGTTCTTGCGCCCGTCGTCGCCGAACTTGTCGAGCGCGGCGAGCAACGCTTCGGTCACCGGCGTCGTGTCCATGCGCACCAACGCCTCGGCGACGCGCTTCGCGCGCACGGAGTCGCGCGCGGGCGGCTGCGCTCCGGGATCGAGGTAGGGGACGAGCAACGGCGCCGCTTCCGAACCGAGCGCGGCGACGTCGGCGATCGCGCGTTCGAGGTCGGCGGCTTTCGCGACGCGCTCGTTCGGCTCGAGGCGCGCGACCTTGTCCTTGACGTCGCTGCCGAGGCGCTGCTGCAACGCATCGCGTTGGGTGCGCGCGCGCGCGAGCAACTCTTCGAAGGTCTCGCGCTGGGGGGGCTCGCGCTCCGGCGCGGACTTGTCCTGAGCCGCGCCGAGCGACGGCGTTCCGACCAGGGCGGCGACGAGGAAGAGCGTTCGGAGCACCATGAGCGGCGTCAGGATACCGGCCCGCAGGCGCCGGTTGTACCCGCGCGGCGCGCGCGAGCTACCGCGCGGCGCGCGGCATCGGCCGCACGACGACGTACTTGCCCGCCCGTTCGACCTCGCCGCCGGGCTTCGGGGGCGCGGGCTCGCTCTTCGCGAAGCGAGCGCCCGGCAGCGGCGGGGGCGGCACGCGCCCGTAGATCTGCAGCAGCCGCAAGCGGTGGCGGAAGATCCACGAGTGCATGGCGCAGGCTTTCGGCCGCGCGAAACTCGCCGATGAAGACGAGTTGGCCGAAACGCCGCGTCGGTCGGGGTCGACGCGCGAGCGTGCTCGCGGTCCAATGATCGGTCCGCGAACGCGAACGATGAGCTCCTTGGAACGATCTTCCGAAACCACGCGTAGCCACCCGCACGCGCTCGCCCGGCGCGACCAGGGCCGCGACGCCGACGTGCTCGTCGTCGGCGGCGGTCACGCGGGGCTCGAGGCGGCGGCTGCGGCCGCGCGGCTCGGCGCGAGCGTGATCCTGGTGTCGTTCCGGCGCGACCGCATCGGCGAGATGAGCTGCAACCCCGCGATCGGCGGCCTCGGCAAGGGCCAGCTCGTGCGCGAGGTCGACGCGCTCGGCGGCCTGATGGGGCTCGCGGCCGACCGCACCGGGATCCAGTTCAAGATGCTCGGCACCGGCAAGGGCGCCGCGTCGCGCGGACCGCGTTGTCAGTCCGATCGCCATCTCTACCGCGACGAGGTGACGCGCGCGATCGAGGCCCTGCCGAACGTGCGCGTCGTCGAAGGCGCGGCCGAGAATTTCTTGGTCGACGCGAGCGGCGCGCGGCCGCGCGTGTGCGGCGTGCGGCTCGCCGACGGCAGCGAACTGCGCGCGCTCGCCGTCGTCGTCACCACCGGCACGTTCCTGCGTGCGATCATGCACACCGGCGAGCAGACGAGCTCCGGCGGCCGCGTCGGCGAAGCGTCGAGCGGCGGTCTGTCCGCCGAGATGCAGCGCCTCGGCGTCGTGCTCGGGCGTTTGAAGACCGGCACGCCTCCGCGCCTCGACGCCGCGTCGATCGAGTGGTCGCGGCTCGCGCCCGAACGCGGCGACGCGCACCCGACGCCGTTCTCGTTCCGCACTTCGCGCGCGGGTTTTCCGGCGTTGCCGCAGGTCGCGTGCTTCGTCACGTGGACCAACGAGCGCACGCACGCCGCGATCCGCGCCAACATCCATCGCGCGCCGATGTACGCGGGCCGCATCCAAGGCGTCGGGCCGCGCTACTGCCCGTCGGTCGAGGACAAGGTGATGCGCTTCGCCGACAAGGATCGTCACCAGATCTTCCTCGAGCCCGAGTCGCTCTCGACCGACGTGATCTACGTCAACGGCGTGTCGACGTCGCTGCCCGCCGAAGTGCAGGAGGAGTTGATCCATTCGATCGAAGGCCTCGAGCGCGCGCGGTTCCTCCGCCACGGTTACGCGGTCGAGTACGACTTCGCGTTGCC
>JAIOPM010000054.1 GCA_021413885.1 Planctomycetota bacterium | reverse complement strand
GTGTCGAACCACGCTCCGCCCGCGACGCCGTCGACCGCCGGCGTCAACGCGAGCCGCGCGCCGTTCACCGCGGCCGCGCCGACGAGCGTCGTGCCCGCGGTGCTCGCGAAGTCGGGGAAGGCGAAGTCCGCGGAGGCGCAGAGCGCCAGGCCGACGACCGCGGCGCCGGCGAGCGCGCGCCGAGCTCGCGACGAAGTTTCGAGACGAAGGTGAAGCATGGTGCGGAGGGTTCCGCGCCGCGCTCGAGCGAGGATCGAGGAGGCGCGTCGCGATGGTAGCAGGGCGCCCATTCGACGCACGCGTCGCGGGCTCGCGCCGATTCCGTCGAGCGTCTTGACTCGCGCTCCGCGGATTCCATCGTTAGAGCATGCGCGACGGCTCCTCTCGGACGGCACGGCCTTCCGGCGCGGAGTCGTCGCGCGCTTTTCGTTCACGGCCGCTCGGTGCGGCGCGAACGACGCAGCGTCGGGACGCCGACGCCGCGAGCGAGCCCGGCGCCGCGACTTGTCACTCGCGCGCGACCGGGGAGGCTTCACGAAAGGAGGTGATCACGATGCGTGACCGATCCGACGGAGGGCTGCACTCGTAACGAAGTGCATCCGACGGGACCGCACCCCGTGCAGCCCCGAGAAGCTGGAGCCCGGTTCGTCGGCGACGACGAGCCGGGCTCGTGCGTTTCAGTGCGCGGGCTCGGGGCCGGCGAGCGTGAGCTCGGTCGGCGCCGCGACGTGCAACTCGAAGCCGCGAGCTCCGGTGACGACACGGCCGCGTGCGAAGAGGTAGTTCTGCGTGAACTCGGCGCCGCGGTGTTCGAGGTCGAGCGCGGCGAAGTTCGCTCGCTCGCGTTTCGCGATCCGCACGCGGAGCGCGCGGTGCGCGCGGTGCGCATCCTGGGTGCGGAAGAGCACCGTCAGCGAGCCGTCCTTCTCGTCGAACGTGCGCTCGACGCAGCCGAACGCGCAGACGTCGTGCTCCTTCGAGACTTCGAGAGCGCGCGCGAGCGCCTCGGGCTCGTCGGCGTCGAACACGCGCTCCGGTTCGTTCGCGCGCGCCGCGCGAAACGCGTCGATCGCGATTGCGCGCGCTTCCCACCACGGCTGGAGCTTCGCGTACGGTCGCTTCGCCGACGGCGCGCCGGCGGTCGTCGGTTGGTTGGTCCTCGGATTCCAGATGCCGAGCTCTTTCGCGCGCGCCGCCGCTTGCGCGGCGACGAATTCGGCGTGGCAGAACTCGCTGCGGCCGTACTTGTCGAAGTACGGACTCTTACCGAGCTCGACCAACTTCAAATTGAAGTCGACGCCGTCGGGCAGGACGACGTGGCAGAGCAAACGACCGTACATGTCGAGCCGCTCGCGTCCGCCCGGGAAGAAGAGGCCGACCTTCGGTTTCACGCCGGGCGGCGCGAGGTCCGCGAAGAAGCGCTCGGCCCACGCCGCGCATTCTTCGCCGAAAACGGTGCTCGGTTTGGTCGACGACGACGCGTCGGTGCCGCCGTGGAACTTCTCCTCGGTGTCGACGTTCTCGAGGCGCAGCTTGACGAGCTTGCCGTCGCGGATCACGTGGAGCGTGTCGCCGTCTACGACGCGCTCGATCTCGACGAATTCCGTCGGCGCGGCGTGCAGTGGTTGGCTGCGCGTCTTCGCGACCTGCGTCGCCGTCGCGACCGGAGTTTGCGCGGGCGCGAAGCTCCCGAGAGCGGCGAGTGCGAGCGCGAAGCCGAAGGCGCGGAAGCGGTGCGTGGTCACGGTCGGCGTCCTGTTTCGCGTGAAGCGGGAGAGTACGATACGAGGATGAACGAGACGACGTCCAGCGAAGGCTCGAAGCCGGAACCGGTCGCGAACGCCGCGGCGAGCGTCCGCCCCGGGATCACGCTGAAAGGCACGCCGGTCGCGTCGGGGCTGGTGCTCGGCGTCGTGCACCGCAAGGATTACGAGCTCTCGCGCGCCGCCGTCGAACGCGTGCCGCTCGATCAAGTCGAGCGCGAGCTCAATCGCTTCCACCAAGCGCTCTCCCACGCGCGCGCGCAACTCGGGCGCCTGAAGACGTCGCTCGCCGGCAAGGTGCCGAAGGACGACGCGCGCATCCTCGACGTCCACGTCGCGTACTTGAAGGACTCGGTGTTCATCAGCGACGTCGAGAACTTGATCCTCGAGGAGCAGATGAGCCTCGAAGCCGCGATCGGCAAGGTGATCTCGGACTTCGATCGCATCTTCCGCCTCGTGCAGAACGAGACGCTGCGCGAACGCGCCGTCGATTTGCGCGACGTCGGCATTCGCGTGCTGCGCCACCTCGAGAAGGACGTCGACGCGCCGAGCCCCGGCAAGGCGGTGCCGGAGAATTATGTGTTGGTCGCGCGCGAGCTCTCGATCGTCGACATGTTCAACCTCTCGGGCAGTCAGGTGCTCGGCATCCTGACCGAGTCGGGCGGTTTGACCAGTCACGCGGCGATCCTCGCGCGTTCGATGCGCGTGCCGACGATCACCGGCATCGAGAAGTTGCTCGACCACGTTCGCGAAGGCGATTTCGTGATCCTCGACGCGAGCGAGGGGCTCGTGCGCGTCAACCCGGAGGAGGTCGTCGTCGCGCAGTATCGCCAAGCGGCGTCCGATCTCGCGCAGATCGCGGCGACCGGTTCGACGACGCGCGAAGAGACCGTTCTGCGTACGCGCGACGGCGAGGTGATCCACGTCGCGGCGAGCTGCGGCAACTTGCCCGAGGTCGATCAAGCGCAGAGCGCCGGGTTGCGCGACATCGGGCTCTATCGCACCGAGTTGATGTACTTGATCGACAAGGGCGAGCCGAGCCGCGACGCGCTCGCGCGCCACTACACCGCGGTGCTCGACGCGTCGCGCGGCGGCAGCGTGACGTTCCGTCTGTTGCACGCGGATTCGAGCCTCGAGATCGGCTACCTGCACGAACGGCGCGAGCAGAATCCGGCGCTCGGTCGCGCGGGCATTCGCGCGTTGCTCTCGCGCGAGCGCGTGTTGCGGCGCCAGTTGCAAGCGCTGCTGGTCGGTGGCGCCGCCGCCGCGGACGGCGCGGACGGTCGCCTGCGCATCGCGTTGCCGTTCGTCACCGATTGCGGCGAGCTGCGGCGCTTCAAGGAGATCCTGTTCGAGGAACGCCTCGAGCTGCGCAAGAACCAGGAGCCCCACGTCGAGAAGTGCGAAGTCGGCGTGGTCGTCGAGACTCCGGCCGCGGCGCTCGGCGCTCGCGATCTCGCGCGCGAAGCCGACTTCCTGCTCGTCAGCCTCGATTCGTTGCAACAGCACCTCTTGGCCGCCGACCGCGACAACGCCGACCTCGTCGCGACGTTCCAACACGTGCATCCGATCGTGTTGCGCGCGCTGCGCGAAGTCGTGCGCGCGGCGCACGCGGAGTCGAAGACGCTCGCGGTCTTCGGCGTCACCGCCGTCCAGCCCGGCAACGCGCCGTTCCTGCTCGGCATCGGCGTGCGCGCGTTCTGCGTCGCGCCCGCTTCGGTCGAGGAGTTCGTCAAGGTCGTCGCCGGCGTGTCGCTGAAGAACGCGAAGCGCTCCGCCGAGATCGCCGCCGCCGCGAGCGCGCCATCGGAGACGACGACGTTGGTCGACAGCTACCGCCACGGCTACAGCGGGCACTGATCGCCCGCGCGGCGGTCGGTCTCAGCGAGCGACGAACTCCGGTCGCGGGGCCTCGCGCACGACTTCGAGCGCTCGACCTTCGCCCGCGCCGGTCGCCGCGATCAGCGCGTCGCGCATCGCAGTCGCGATGACGGTCGCGCGGTCGCGTGCGCCGATCGCGAACAATGCGGAACCCGCGCCCGAGATCGTCGCGAGCCACGCACCCGCCTCGCGCGCCGCCGCGAGCCCGGCGCGCGCGCCGGGAAGCGCGTCGAGGCGATAGGGGACGTGCAGTCGATCCTCGCCGCCGAGCGCGAGCAGTTCGGGATCGCCGCTCTCGAGCCCCGCGATCAAGAGCGCGAGCCGTCGAGCATTCTCGACCGCGTCGGCGAACGGCACGGTCGCGGGCAAGAGTCCGCGCGCGATGCGTGTCTCGAATTCGCTCGCTGGCCACGCCGCGGCGAAGCCCAGCGACTCCGACCATTTGCCGCGCACGAACACCGGCGGTCCGAAGGAACGCGGCACGGTGAACGTCAGTCCGCCGAAGAGCGCCGGCGTGATGTTGTCGGGATGGCCTTCGAGTTCGAGGCCGAGCGCGAGCAACGCTTCGCGGCTGGTGGGTCGCGGCGAGAGCGCTGCCGCGAGCAACAGTCCCGCCGCCGTCGCCGCGCCGCTCGAACCGAGTCCGCGGCCGACGGGGATCTCGGAGCGCGCGCGGAAGCGCCAGCCGCCGCTCGCGCCGTCGAGTTCCTTCGACGCGCGTTCGAATGCTCGCACCAACTTGTTGCGCTCCGGTTCACGCGGCCACGCGGTCGCGGTCCCCGACAGTTCGCCGAACTCGAAGTTCGCTCCGGCGACGCGCTCGACCTCGACGTCGAGGAAGAGCGACAACGCCAAACCCGCGAGGTCGAAGCCCGGCCCGAGATTGGAGGTCGAGCAGGCGACTCGCACCCGAGCCGCCGACCGACCGGCCGGATCGCAGTCGTCGAGCATGGGCGGCGGAGCATAGCGGGCGGAGTCGGGAGCTCGGTCGCCCCGCCCCTTCGGCAGGGTTCTCCACGGAGTCTCAACGCCGGGACGGAATCCGTCTGTGAGACGGACCCGCACATCTCGCGCTTGAGGGATCTACCAACACTAGATAATGTGCCCCTCCGTCGGCCGGCAGCCCACACGGGGGCCGCGCGAGGGGGCCCCCGGGTCAGTGGACCACTGGGACCCCGAAGTTCGCCGCGCGCTTTCGAAGGGTCGGTCCCGGTCGATCGGGTCCCAACGGGGCACGCCGTCGGCGAGTTGCGCTGACGCCGGCCCACGGCGGGGTCCGTTCAGAGCCCGAGACTTTCGAAGGCCGAGCGCTCGCGCGCGGCGGAAAGAGAACGACGTGGAGTTTCAAATCGTCGGTCAGGAGAAGGATCGCTTCTATTCGCGTCTCGCCATGATCCCCGGCATCCGTCCGATGCCTTCGGTCGGCGATTGGATCCTGTTGCAAGTCGCGCGTCCCGCCGAAGTCGCGCGCCGCATCGCGCGCAAGTTCGACGCGACGATCATCAGCGTGCCGCGACATGTGCACGGCGCCGTGCGCATCACGGTCCGCGATCCGAAGACGAACGAGCGCCTGCTCCGCTCGCTCCGCGAAGCGGTCGTCTGACACAGATTCGACAGCGCGAGCCGCGACGCGCCGTTAGGCTCGCGCGTGTGAACGCCGCACTGCTTTCGAATCGTTCCAGGTTCATCGTCGCGCTCAGCTGCGCGCTGTTCGTGTTCGTCGGCTTCGCGAGCGGACAGAACGTCGACGCGGCGCGCGCGCGCGTCCTGCGCGCCGACCTCGAGGCCGACGTGCGCTACCTCGCCTCCGATGAGTTGCAGGGGCGGCGCACCGGCAAACCCGAAGCGGTCGTCGCCGCGAAGTGGCTCGCCGCGCAGCTCGAAAAGAGCGGCGTCGCGCCCGCGGGAGACGGCGGAACGTTCCTGCAGCGCGTGCCGATGAGCGAGCTCGAGCGCAAGCGCGACGTGCAGTGGACGGTGACGTTGAAGAGCGGCGAGAAGCTCGAACTCGCGAACGGCGTCGACCTCGATCAGACGCGCAACCTTTCGCGCGACCTCCGCATCGAGCGCGTCGTCGTCGTGTCCAAGGTCGAAGACCTTCCCGCCGCGCCCGCGACGTCGATCGCGCTCGTGCTGCCGGAGTCGAAGACCGCGCGCACCGAGTTGTTGGCTCACGCGGGCACGCCCGAGGGTCGCGGTTGGGGCCTGTTGCTCGCGCTCGGTCCCGACACCGCCGGGAAACCGCGCGACTTCTCGCCGTCGAAGGCGCCGCTCTCGATCGACAACGACGACGCGCCGAGCGCGCGTTTGCGCGGGCTGTGGAAGGCGCGCTTCCTGGCCGGCGAAGTCGCGTCGCTCGCCGTGACTGCGAACGCGGTGCGGATTCCGGTCGAGGCCTACAACGTCGTCGGCGTGGTTCGCGGCAGCGGCGAGCAGGCGCGCGAAGCCGTGGTCGTCAGCGCGCACTACGACCACCTCGGGGTCGATTCGAAGCCGCCGCCCGCCGCGACGCCGCCGACGGGCGAAGTCGACGTGATCTACAACGGCGCCGACGACGATGCGTCGGGCTGCGCGGTGGTGCTCGAGCTCGCCGACGCGCTCGTTCACGCCGGCGGAGCCGAACGCACGGTCGTCTTCTTCTTCGCGGTCGGCGAAGAGGTCGGGTTGCTCGGCACCGATTGGTACATGGACCATCCGTTCGTGCCGCTCGCCGACACGGTGCTCAACCTCAACTTCGAGATGCTCGGCCGTCCCGACGCGAAGGCCGGCGGCGCGGGGAGGATGTGGTTGACCGGCGACGAGCGTTCGAACCTCGGCCCCGCGTTCCGCGAGAAGGGCCTCGCGATCCTGGCCGATCCGCACCCCGACGAGCACTTCTTCGAGCGCTCCGACAACATGGCGTTCGTGCTGCGCGGCATCGTCGGTCAGTCGCTGTCGACGTACGACCTGCACAAGGACTATCACCACACGAGCGACGAGGCCGACACGCTCGACTACGCGCACATGGAGACGTGCGCGCGCAACGGGTTCGATGCGTTGCTGCTGGTCGCGTCGAGCGCCTTCACGCCGCGCTGGAATCCGGATCAGAAGTTCCGACGCTGAGAGCGTTGTCGGTATCCTCTTCGCCCCTCAAGCGAAGCCAAGATGCCGAAGACTCGAAGCCAAGATCCGTTCCGACACGTTTCGCAGAAGACCGCGCAAGCGAAGGCGAAGCCCGCCGCGAAAGCAGGCGCCCGCGTCGCCGGTCCGCGAGTCGAAAGGGGCGTCGTGGTCCGCAAGCCGAAGCCCCGCAAGCAGAACCGGAAAAAGGCCGGGCGCGGCTACACCGCGGCGACGGCGGACAAGTACGAGCTCTATCAGAAGGCGGTCCAGGCGCCCGAGCTCGACATCGCGTTCCTGCGGCGCGTGTTCCGCACGACGCGCGGACGCGAAGCGCTGCACTTCCGCGAGGACTTCTGCGGCACCGCGTTGCTCAGCGCGACGTGGCTCGAGGCCGGCAAGCCCGGCGCGACCGCCGAAGGCTTCGATCTCGATCCGGAACCGATCGCGTGGGGACTCGCTCACCACTTCCACGATCTCGGGCCGAAGGCCGCGGGATTCACTGCGCACTTGCGCGACGTGCGCGAGCCCGGCACGCGCGCGTACGACGTCCGCGTCGCCCAGAACTTCTCGCACTTCACGCTGACGACGCGCCGCGAGATGCTCGAGTACTTCGAGAAGGCGCGCGAGTCGCTCGCTCGCGACGGCCTCTTCGTGCTCGACCTCTACGGCGGCTCCGACGCGACCGAGGAGATGGACGACACGACCAAGTTCCGCGGCTTCACCTACGTGTGGGAGCAAGCGCACTTCTCGCCCGGCACCGGCGAGTACGTCAACCACATCACGTTCCGCTTCCCCGACGGCACCGCGCTCGAGCGCATCTTCTCGTACCGCTGGCGCATGTGGTACTTGACCGAGCTCGTCGACCTGCTCGAAGAGGCCGGCTTCAAGAAGGTCGAGCGCTACTTCGAAGGTTGGAACGCGCGCGGCACGGCGGGCGACGGGATCTTCCGCAAGGGTCTGCGCGGCGAGAACTGCGTGTCGTGGATCGCGTACCTCGTCGCTGCGAAGTGAGTTCCGCTCACTTCGTCGCGGCGGTGAAGTGAGTTCAGCTCACTGCTTTTCGACCGGCGGCGCGACGGGCGCTTCCTTCGCGCTGTCTTCCTCTTCACCGTTGTTGAGGTAGGCGCGTCTGACGATCCCGCCCTCGAGCTCGAGGGTCCAGGGCGTCACGCCGACCCATTCGGTGCCGCGCGGGAGTTCCGCGATCGGCTCGAAGTGCGGCGGCAGCACGTCGACGACCTTGTAGTCCTGGTCCTTGTCGTCGGGGATGTGAACCAGGACGTAGGTCTTCGGGTTCGTCGCGAACGCGGCGTCGAGGTCCTGGAAGTGCTGCTTGCAGTGATCGCACGTGTAGCGGAAGAGCAGCCACTCGCCGTCCTGCGGGAACGCGTCGACGTCGAGCCAACGCGCGAGTTCGGTGTCGCGGATGTGCTTGCCGACCCACTTCTGCTTGAGCGGCGACAGAACGATGTAGCGGGGGAGTTCGACCGGCGGCGTCGCGGTCGCGACCGGCTCGGGCGTCGTCGTCTTCGCGGGTGAGGCGGTCGTCGGCTCGGCCGCCTTCGTCGGAGCGCCGAGCGATCCGGCGTTCGTCGACGCGCTCGTCGTCGGCGGGTGCACGACCGGCAAGCGCAGCCCGCCGTCGCTCGCATCGTCGATGACGAGCCACGGCGCCGCGACTCCCGCGGCGACCAACAGCAGGAGCAACACGAGCGGCGCGCGCTTCGCGCCGCGCAGACTGCCCCACGGTTTCGCGGCGAGGATCGCGAGCAAGCACGCGGAGTCGATCCCGAGCATCACGCCCGGATGAACTTTGATCGCTGTGCCGAAGCAGCCGCACGAGTCCGCATCCATCGACAACAGGCGCAACAGGACGACGACGAACACCGCGAGACAACCGCTGACGAAGAACCAGCCGATCGCCGGCGCGCAGATTCCGAGCACGACGACGGCGAGCTCGATCGCGATCGCGACGTGCAGCTTCAAGCCCGGATCGAGACCAGAAAAAACCTG
>JAIOPM010000053.1 GCA_021413885.1 Planctomycetota bacterium | reverse complement strand
CCGGTCAGGATCGACGCGTGCGACGGCGACGTCGCGTTGCACGAGCACCACGCGTTGGTGAAGTCGAGCGACTGGTGCCTGAGCGCATCGAAGTACGGCGTGCGATCCGCGGCGAGCGCGTCGGCGCGCGTCGTGTCGAGCGTCACGAGGATCAAGTTCGGCCGCCGGTCCTTCTCGAGCTCGCCGAGGATCACGGGCGCGCCCCAGTGGACGTTCACGCGAGCGAGCGAACCGCCGACGCCGCGCGTCGGA
The DNA here is from genome assembly GCA_021413885.1 of Planctomycetota bacterium. Classification (GTDB taxonomy): domain Bacteria; phylum Planctomycetota; class UBA1135; order UBA1135; genus JACRIN01. The sequence continues at coordinate 42,844 of JAIOPM010000053.1, read as the reverse complement.
TCGTCGGTCCATGCGCCGCGGAACGCGCGCAGCCGGAGCTCGACCGCGCGGCCTGCCCAATCGGAGAGATCGGCCGCGAACGTGTACCACTCCTTCTCGGGCGCGTTCGAAGGCGCGAGCTCCAAACGACCTGCATTGCGCCATGCGTTCGTCCCTTCGCGGACGTCGACCGCGCACCACGTCGTCTCGCCGAGCGAGCGCGCTCCCGAACCGAGCGCGACCTCGCACGCGAAACGGCCGCCCCGCGGAACGTCGGCGCGCGCGAAGAGCGGCACGTCGAAGTCGGTCGGGAACGAACGGCGTGTCTGACGCTCGCGCGCGACGAGGCCCGCGTCCGAATTGTCTTCGAGTCGATCGGGCCCCGGCGTGAAACCGCCGCGCACCAGAGAGAGGCGCACGAGCTCGAAGCGCTGCCAACCATCCTGCTTCGGCACGAGGTCGAGCCGCGCGATCCGTCCGCGCCATTCGGGATGGTCCGCGAGCGAGAGCGTGATCGTCTGCTCGTCCTTCGAATCCTCGATGTGCGCGTCGACGTGGCGCGTCCACGTGTCGGCGTCCGCCGGCTCGTCCGCACGGCGCCACGTCAGGCGCGCGAGTCCGCGCTGCGTGTCGCGCACGACGAGCTCGAGCGCGTCGACGTCGCCGGCGTCGAGCGGTTCGTCGAGGACGATCTCGACGTGCTTGAACGCGTCGCCTTCGCGCACGTTGCCGATCACGCGGAAGCCCGTGCCGGTCTCCGTTTCGTCGTACGAGCGCACTTCGGCGAACTCGAGCTTCCACGGAGCGATCGAATCGGTGCGCACCTTCGGTTCGACGACGAAGCTCGCGCGCTTCGCGACGCGCTCGAGCTCCGCGACGCTCGCACCGCCGCTCGCGAGCTTCGGCGCGAGGTGCACGACGCCGGTCGCGGGCTCGCCCCTGCTGCATCCAACAGAGCACGCGGCGAGGAGAACGAACGCCAGCGCCGCCGCCGAGCGCCCGAGCGCACGCAAGAACTTCATGACCCGCGTTCGATGCGCGCGAGCAAGGCCGGCAGCCGCGCGGGATCCGCCGTTTCCGCGTAGCTCTCGCGGCCGCGGCGCAGGAACGCACGCGCGCCGCCTTCGCCGCGCGGCAGGCCGGAGCGTTCGAGCAACGCGCCGTCGACCGCCGGATCGATCACTTGGACGACGCGACTCGCGACGTACGGCGCGAGCGCGGCGCGCCGCAACGTCGTCGTCTCGTTCGCGTCGCGCGGGCCGACGACGATCACGTGAACCGGCGGTTGCAGGACGAGGTCGACCGCTCGCGCGTAACCGGCAACGAGGTGGCCGTAGCGTTTGTAGTCGGACGCGAACGACTCCAACGTCTCGCGTGCCTTCGCCATCCAGTCGTTCTCGTGGCTGACGAGCGCGAGGCGCACCAACGCTTCCGCCATCACCGCGTTCTCCAGGATCGAGCGCGTGCGCCGCTTCAAGCCCCCGTGCGCTTTCGGATCGCTGCGCAGATCCCAGAAGCCGCCCTCTTCGTCGTTCGAGAGCGTCTCGATCGTCGACGCGGCGAGCGAGCGCGCGTGTTCGAGGTAACGCGTCTCGCCGGAGAACTGCACCGCGTCGACCAACGCTCGCAGCGTGTACGCCTGATCCGCGAGCATGCCCGGCAGGTGGTACGTGCCGTCCCAGTAGTGATAGACGCCGTGGCGTTCGTCGTAGAGCTCCTCGAGCACGAAGTCGAGGCAGTGCAACGCGAGCACGTCGAGCTCTTCCTGGCCGAGGACCGCCGCCGCCTTGAAGAGCGACGACACCGCGATCGCGTTCCAGTTCGCGAAGATCGTCGGGTCGCAATCGGGCGCGCCGAGTTCCTTGCGCGCCGCGCGCGTCGCGAGGTGCGCGTAACTCGGGCTCGCATCCTGCGAACCCTTGAACGCCGCGGTCTCGCGATCGAGCAGCGTCGAAACCATCCAATCGAGGATGCCTTCGGCGGTCTTCTTGAAGCTCGTCTCGCCGAAAGCTTGATACGCCTCGAGGTACGAGAAGAGCCGCTGCGCGTTCGAGTCGAGCATCTTCTCGTAGTGCGGGCGGCTCCAGTCCGGTTGCGTCGCGTAGCGGTAGAAGCCGCCCTCGACCTTGTCGTGGATCTCACCCTGCTGCATGCCGCGCAACGTGCGCAGCACGAGCTTGCGCATCGCTTCGTCGCCGGTCTGTGACCAACGGATCAACGCGAAGTCGATCGCCTCGAAGTGGGGGAACTTGTGCTCGCGTCCCCAACCGCCGAACGTCGGATCGGCGGTCTCGAGCACCGTCTTCGCGACCCAGTCGACGAGTTCGCGCGAGAGCTCGCCGCGCGGACGGCGCAACGTCGTCGGACGCTCGCCGGCTTCGGTGAGACGGCGTTTGAGCTCGGCGCGGTTCTGCGCGTAGTAGTTGGCGATCAGTTCGAGACGCGGGAGCAGCTCCTCGGCTTCGAGGTACGCGTCGGACGCGATCAGCTCGCCTTGATCGTCGAGGTACGCGATCGTCGGCCAACCGCCCTTCGAATAACGCGCGTCGATGTCCGGCCGCCGGTCCTTGTCGACGCGGATCGGGACGAAGCGCTCGTGGATCACCCGCGCGACGCGTTCGTCGGCGAGCACCAGTTCATCGAGCTCCTTGCAGAAGCGGCACCACGACGCGCCGAGGAACAACAGGACCGGCGCCGAACGCTCACGCGCCGTCGCGAACGACTCGTCGCTCCACTCGCGCCATTGCATTTCGGGGACTCTGGCCTGGACTCACTCGGCCGCGCGCAGCTTCGAGACCTCTGCGATCTCCGGCAGCGTGACCTTGCGCCAATCGATGTCCGGGCAATCCCGGTAGAGGCCGTCGAGGTCGTAGTACTCGCGCGCCTCGGGCTGCATCAAGTGCACGACGACGTCGCCGTAGTCCATCAGGATCCACCAGCCGAGCTCGACGCCTTCCGCGTGTTCATGGCCGGCGCCCGCGAGCTTCAGTTGGACGTGCAGCTCCTTGTGGAGCGCGCGCAGTTGCGGACGCGACAGACCGCAGACGACCACGAAGTAATCCGCGATCTGGATCTGCTCTTGGACGTCGAGCACGCGGATGTCGACGCCTTTCTTGAGGTCGCTGATGTGCGCGGCGAGGGCGGCGAGCTGTTGGGAGTCGATGAGACGATCCTCTTTCTCGAGGAAGGCGCGAGAGGGTTCGAAGGTGGGTGGCCGGAGGACTCGGGCCGCACGACCCGAAGGTCGCCGCGCCGGTCGAAGTCATTGTAGACGCGGAAGGCCGCGCGCAAGGGGGACGCAAAGCCTTTGCACGAGAGCACGCGCTCTGCGAGATTCCGCCGACGGTCGCGACGCCTCGCGGCGGGGTCCGCCTCGGCGCTTCCCGGTCGGCGTGCTCGCGAGCGTGCGTCTCGACCGCCTCGCGCCCCCAATCGCCGGAACGACCCCCGCATGGATCTCCTGCACCAACTCCTCGACGTCGTGTTGCACCTCGACGTCTACCTGAACCAGTGGGCGGCGGATCTCGGGCCGTGGCTCTACGTATTGCTCTTCGCGATCGTGTTCTGCGAAACCGGTCTCGTGGTCACGCCGTTCCTGCCGGGCGATTCGCTGCTCTTCGCGGTCGGCGCGTTGTCGGCGACGCCGGATTCGGTGATCCGCCCGGTGCCGGTCGCGTTGGTCTTGATCGCGGCGGCGCTGTGCGGCGACCTCGTCAACTACACGATCGGACGCAAGCTCGGGCCAAGGATGTTCAAGAGCGACGGCTCGCGCCTCTTCAACCGCAAGCACCTCGAACGCACGCAGCACTTCTACGAGAAACATGGCGGCAAGACGATCATCCTCGCGCGCTTCGTCCCGATCGTCCGCACGTTCGCGCCGTTCGTCGCCGGCGTCGGCAAGATGGAGTTCCGCCGCTACGCGACGTTCTGCGTCGTCGGCGCGGTGGTGTGGGTCGGCTTGATCGTCACGGCGGGATGCGTCTTCGGCAACCTCGAGCCGGTCAAGCGCAACTTCCACCTCGTGATCATCGGCATCATCGTGATCTCGGTGCTGCCGGCGGTGATCGAGGTGCTGCGCAACCGCGGCAAGGGGAAGTAGGCGATCCGGCCTGACTCCGGCGGCATGAAACCGCACGACGAGCGCGAGCCTCCCGAGCAGTCTTCCTCGGAGATCGTCGAGGCGTTGGTCGCACGTCACCGCGAATTCCTCGCGTTCTTGGAACGTCGCGTCGGCGATCGCGCGATCGCGGAAGACATCCTCCAAGACGCATTCGTGCGCGGCTTGCAGAAGGCGAGCGCCGTGCGCGACGACGAAGCGGCGGTCTCTTGGTTCTATCGGCTCTTGCGCAACGCCGTCGTCGATCACCGTCGACGCGCGAGTTCGGCGGCGCGCGGCCTCGAGACGTTGAGCGACGAGCTCGACCGTAGCCCCGCGCACGGCGGCGAACTCGCCGCGGTGGTGTGCAAGTGCGTCGCCGACTTGGCGGCGACCTTGAAGCCGGAGTACGCGCAGGCCCTGCGCCGCATCGAGGTCGAGGGCGCGGCGGTGAAGGACTTCGCGGCCGAAGTCGGGATTTCGGACAGCAACGCCGCGGTGCGGATCTTCCGCGCGCGCGAGGCGTTGCGCGAGCAGGTCACACGTGTGTGTCGGACGTGCGCCGAGCACGGATGCCTCGACTGCTCGTGCTCGCGCTCCGAAGGCGGTTCGCCGTCGCACTGAAGCTGCGGGATCGCGCGAGAAAGTCGTTTCGAGGTGTAAGCAAGCCGCGGGGGCTGCGTCGGCGGGGGTGAACCGACTAGGAGACCCTTCCGATGCCTACGACCCTTCCGCCGACCGACCACGATCACCGCCACGCCGCGTCGAGCGGCTCCCGACCGAACGCTCACGCGAAAGCCTGCTGCGGCGGGACTCCTCCCGCGCCGCCGAAGCCGGCGAGCGCGTCGACCTACGTCTGCCCGATGCACCCCGAGGTGACCAGCGCCGTTCCCGGCGACTGCCCGATCTGCGGCATGGCGTTGGAGCCGAGGATCGTGTCCTCGGGTGCGAGCGACGACGAGAACGTCGAGCTGCGTGACATGACGCGGCGCTTCTGGATCGGCGCCGCGTTGACCTTGCCGGTTTTTGTCTTGGCGATGGCCCACCTGATTCCCGCGCTGGCCGGAAAGGCCTGGGTGGATGGCGAGTTCTCGCGGTGGACGCAATTCGCGTTGAGCGCGCCGGTGGTCTGGTGGGCGGGTTGGCCGTTCTTCCGTCGCGGCGCGCGCTCGGTCGTCGCGCGTCACTTGAACATGTTCACGCTCATCGCGATCGGCGTCGGCGCCGCGTTCGTGTTCAGCGCCGTGGCGATGCTCCTGCCGAGTCTGTTTCCGCCGACCATGCAGCACGAGGGAAAGGTCGGCATCTACTTCGAGGCCGCCGCGGTGATCGTGGTGTTGGTGCTCCTCGGTCAGGTGCTCGAACTCCGGGCTCGCAGCCGCACCGGCAGCGCGATCAAGGCGTTGCTCGACCTCGCGCCGCCGATGGCGCGACGCGTCGGGCCGGGCGGCGATCACGAAGTCGCGCTCGATCAAGTGAAAGTCGGCGACTCGTTGCGCGTGGTCCCGGGTGACAAGGTGCCCGTGGATGGCGTGGTGATCGAAGGCCGCTCCAGCGTGGAAGAGTCCATGGTCACCGGCGAGCCGCTCCCTGTGGAGAAAACCGTCGACGACAAAGTGACGGGCGGCACCGTCAACGGGCCCGGCAGTTTCGTCATGCGCGCCGAGCGTGTCGGGAGCGACACGTTGCTCGGGCAGATCGTGAACATGGTTGCCGAGGCGCAGCGCAGCCGCGCGCCGATTCAAGGTCTCGCCGACAGGGTCGCGGGCATCTTCGTGCCGGTGGTGCTGGCTGTTTCGGTGCTCACCTTCGTCCTTTGGATGTGGCTCGGGCCGGAGCCGCGGTTCGCGCACGCTATCGTCGCCGCCGTCGCGGTTCTCATCATCGCTTGCCCGTGCGCCCTCGGCCTCGCCACGCCCATGTCCATCATGGTCGGCGTCGGGCGCGGCGCGCAGGAAGGCGTGCTCGTGAAGAATGCCGAGGCGCTCGAGCGGTTGGAGAAAGTCACCACGCTCGTCGTCGACAAGACGGGCACGCTCACGGAAGGCAAGCCCAAACTCGTGGACGTCCTGCCCATCGACGGTCACGACGCGAAGGAGTTCCTGCGGCTTGCCGCATCCCTCGAGCAGAACAGTGAACACCCGCTCGCCGCCGCGATCGTACGCGGCGCGAAGGAGCAAGGCATCGCTCTGGAGTCCGTGCGGGACTTTCGCTCGGTGACGGCGGGCGGCGTGATCGGCAACATCGCCGGTCGTGCGGTGATGATCGGCAAGCCCGACTTCTTGCGGAACGAAAAGATCACGGGCTTGGAGCCGCTCGAAGCCTCGGCGGTAGGTCTTCAAGAAGCGGGCAAGACCGCGATGTTCGTCTCCATCGACGGTCGGCCGGCGGGCATTCTCGCCGTCGCCGATCCGATCAAGGCCACCACGGCAGAAGCCATCGCCCAACTTCACGAGCTCGGTCTGAAGCTCGTCATGCTCACCGGCGACAACCGCCGTACCGCCGCCGCGGTGGCGAAGCAGCTCGGCATCGATGCCGTGGAAGCCGAGATCGAGCCCGCCGGGAAAGTCGCCCATGTGAAGCAGCTCCGCGCGCGAGGTGAGCACGTCGCGATGGCCGGCGACGGCATCAACGACGCGCCCGCCCTCAGCGAAGCAGAAGTCGGTATCGCGATGGGCACTGGCACCGACGTGGCCATGCAGAGCGCGGGCATCACGCTCGTGAGGGGCGACCTCCGCGGCATCGCCCAAGCCATCCGCCTCAGTCGCGCCACGCTGCGGAACATCCGGCAGAACTTGTTCTTCGCCTTCCTCTACAACGCCCTCGGCATTCCGGTGGCGGCGGGGGTGCTCTACCCATTCTTCGGCCTGCTGCTCAGCCCGATCCTCGCCGGCGCGGCGATGAGTCTGAGTTCGGTCTCCGTCATCGCGAATGCACTGCGCCTAAAGCGGGCGAGCCTATGAGGCCGCCCTCCCCCTTCATCGCATTCACCGGCCATCGCGGGTCGACACGCTCGCGCCGACGATCTACGTTCCCCCACGCTTCGATGAAACCCTTCACCATGATCCGCTCACTTCTGTTCGTCCTGCCGTTGCTTCTGTCGGTTGCCCAAGCCCAAGACAAGCCGTCCGCTCCCGCGTCGCCCGTCGCCGCGAAGACGGCGGCGGCGAGCACGCCGATCTTTCCCAACGCTTCGTGCCCGATCATGGGCAAGCCCGTCTCGACGAAGTTGTTCGCGGAGACCGAGATGGGGCGCATCTACGTGTGCTGCAAGGGCTGCGTGAAGGACATCCTCGAGGACGTCGCAGGCGCGTACCGCACCGCGTACCCGACGGACAAGAAGCTCGACAACAAGCTCTGTCCGGTCAGCGGTGCCGCGATCACCAAGGATTCGCCGACGGTCGTCCTGCAGGGCTTCGAGTTCTTCGTGCGCGGCAAGGAAGAGGTCGCGAAGGCGCGCGAGAACTCGCAGATCGTGCTCGCGAAGCTCGACGATCCGAAACTCGTCGACCTCGAGAACGAGACGTGCCCGGTCACGGGGGAACCCGTCGCGCGGAACACGTTCGTCGTGATCGAGGGGACGATCGTTCGCTTGTCGTCCACGAAGCTCGCCGACGAGATCGCGAAAGATCCGGCGAAGGTGTTGAAGAAGGCGAAGGAGCTGCGCGTCCAGCAGGACGCGGCGCGCGAGGCCGCCAAGGCACGCGGCGACGTGAAGAAGTCTTGACGCCGATCGTGCGGCCGCACCGCGGAGAATCTCGCATGGACAGACTGTCGTGGCTGCTCGGTTCGCTCCTCGCGCTGACGAGTTGCGCGAGCACGGCGGAGATGCCCGCGTGTTCGGAAACGCAGCCGACTTGTCCGAACGCGGCGGAGGCGCCTCGGCCCGAGCCTTCGACGGTGTTGGGCGCCGCCGCGACGACCGAGCCCGAGCCCGCCCAGCCGGCGATGGTCCACTCGCACATGCACATGCATGGAGGGCACGGCGGATGAGCGCTCGTTTCGTCATCGGCGCGTTCCTTCTCACGCTCGCGACCGGATGCACGAGCGTCGCCGAGCGACGTGATCGCGATCGCGCGGACCTCGGACGCCTCGTCCACGAGCGCACGGGCGTCGAGCTCGGCGCGCAGGTCCAAGACGACGGCAGGATCGCGGCGGAAGCTCGCACGCTGCTCGCGAGTCCTCTGACCGAAGACTCCGCGGTGAAGATCGCCGTCCTGAACAACCGCACGGTGCGCGCGGAGCTCGCCGAACTCGGCGTGGCGTCCGCCGAACTCGTGCAGGCCGGACTGCTGAGCAATCCCGTGCTCTCCGCCAACGCCAAGTTCTTCGACGGCGGCACCGAGATCGAGTTCGGAATCGTCGAGTCGTTCATGGACGTCTTCTTCGTCGCGGCGCGCAAGCGAGTCGGTGAGGCCGAACTCGAAGCGACGAAGGCGCGCATCGCGCGCGAACTCGTCGGCGTCGTGCACGACGTGCGCCGTGCGTTCGTCCGCGTCCGCGCGGCGCGACGACTGCTCGAAGTCGAACACGAGGTCCTGCGCGCCGCCGAGGCCTCGTCGGAATTGATGGGCGAGTTGCACCGCGCCGGCAACGTCACCGACCCGAAGCTCACCGCCGAGGAAGTCGCGCTCGCACGCGAGCAACTCGCCGTCGCGCAAGCCGAGGCCGCCTCGGCGGAAGCGCGCGAACCGCTCAACGTCCTGCTCGGCCTGTGGGGCGACGACGTCGCGTGGACGATCGAAGGGAATCTCGCCGACGACGCGGCCGCCGGACTCTCGCTCGATCACGTCGAGGCGCGCGCGATCGAAGCGAGCCTCGAACTCGCCGAGCTGCGCGCCGAAGCCACCGCGGAAGCGCGGCGCGTCGGCATCGTCGGTTGGGAGGCGGTGCTCGCGCCCGGAGAGATCGGCGTCACCGCGAAGAAGGAAGTCGGCAGCTCCGAGTGGGGCGTCGGACCGGCGCTCGGTTTCAGTTTGCCGGTCTTCGACACCGGCAGCCCGCGCCGCGCCGTCGCCGAGGCGAAGTTGGAGGAGGCGCTCGCGCGGCACATCGCGCGCGCCGTCGAAGTGCGTTCCGCGGCGCGTCGGTTGCGCGAACGCGTCATCGCGCTCGGCGCCCAAGCCGCGTTCATCCGCGACGCGCAATTGCCGAAGGCGACGCGGCTCGTGCGCGAGACCCTGCGCAACTACAACGCGATGCAGATCGGCGTCTTCGAAGTCTTCGCGGCGAAGGAGCAGGAGATCGAGGCCGCGCGCAACTACGTCGAGACGCTGCGCGATGCGTGGCTCGCGCGCTTGGACCTCGAGGAACTCTTGGCGGGCGGGCTGAACGACGAGCGCGTCGCCGCCGAGCCGTCGGCCCACGCTCGCTCGACGAACGCTTCGAACCCGGAAGGACACTGACATGACGTCTTCCTCGCGCCGCGACTTCCTCCTTCGTTCGACCTCGGCGGCCGTGACCGGCGGTCTGTTCACGAGCGTGGTCGGCGCGACGCCGACGTCCGCGAACTCGACGCCGCGCTCCGCTTCGGCGCCCGGACTGCCCGGCGTCGACTACAAGCCGGTGGTGACGCCGAACGGCGTCGCGCTCCCGCATCGCGTCGTCGACGGCGTCAAGGTGTTCCACCTCGTCGCCGAGGACGTCGAGCACGAGTTCGCGCCCGGCATGACGGCGCACTGTTGGGGCTACAACGGTCGCGTCCACGGTCCGACGATCGAAGCCGTCGAAGGCGATCACGTCCGCATCTACGTGACCAATCGTCTCGACGTGCCGACGACCGTGCACTGGCACGGACTGAAGATCCCGAACGGCATGGACGGCGTCGGCGGTCTCACGCAGCGCACGATCCACCCCGGCGAGACGTTCAAGTACGAGTTCGTGCTGCGTCAGCACGGAACGCTGATGTACCACTCGCACCACGACGAGATGACGCAGATGGCGATGGGGATGATGGGGATGTTCATCATCCATCCGCGTCAACCGGAAGCTCCGCCGCCGGATCGCGACTACGTCTATCTCTTGAGCGAGTGGAAGCTCGACCCCGGTGCCCGTCGTCCCGATCCGAACGAGATGATGGACTTCAACGTCCTCACGCTGAACGCGAAGATCTCGCCCGCGACCGATGCGCTCGTCGCGCGCACCGGTGAGCGCGTGCGCATTCGCATCGGCAACCTCAGCGCGATGGATCACCACCCGATCCACCTCCACGGTCACTCGTTCGTCGTCACGGAAACCGACGGCGGCGTGATTCCCGAGGCCGGCCGTTGGCCCGAGGTCAGCGTCTTGGTCCCGGTCGGCAGCACGCGCACGATCGAGTTCGTCGCCGACAACCCGGGCGACTGGGCGTTGCACTGTCACATGACGCACCACGTGATGACGCAGATGGGTCACGGCATTCCGAACCTGATCGGCGTCGATCCGAGCAAGTTCGACGAGAAGCTCGCCGAGGTCGTGCCCGAGTTCGATTCGATGGGCATGGACATGAGCGGCGGCGCGTCGATGAGCACCGACGACTCGATCCCCGCCAACAGTCTGCCGATGATCAGCGCGCGCGGCCCGTTCGGCTACATCACGATGAGCGGGATGTTCACGGTGCTCGAGGTGCGCGAGCAGTTGACGAACACGGGCGAGCCCGCGCCGTACGAGCACCCGACGGGCACCGTCGCCGACGCGGCGTCGAAGGCGGACCTCGAGGCGGACGGCATCGAACCGTGAGCGGCGCGGCGCGCGCCGAAGCTCCGCGTCAGGCGCGCGCGGCCGCGGCGCGGCGCTCGACTTCGCTCTGCAGGAAGTCGAAGTCGAACGGCTTGTGCACCACCGGGCAACGCGTGCGCGCGAAGAAGCGCTGCGTCTCCTCGGCGACGACGTCGCCGGTGACGTAGAGCAGGCGACCGATCCACAGCGGCGCCTCGGTCTTCAAGCGGTCGTAGAGTTCGATCCCCGACACGCGCGGCATCTTGACGTCGCACAGCACGACGTCGAAATCGTCGGGCGCGGCGCGCGCGAGCTGCGTCAACGCCTCCTCGCCGTCGGCGGCTTCGTCGACGCGCCAGCCGCGGCGTTCGCCGAACGTGCGCAACGCCTCGCGCACGGTGCGTTCGTCCTCGACGACGAGGACGCGCAGCGCGGAAGGCGCGGACGACGCCGTGCGCGGCGCGGCGAGCTCCACACGCGCCAGCCGACGGCGCGGCAACGCGAAACGGAAACGCGCGCCGACGCGTTCGCCGACCGGCGGCTCGAGCGAGATCTGACCGCCGTGCGCGCGCACGATGCCCGCGGCGATCGCGAGGCCGAGTCCGGTGCCTTGGCCGTGCGCCTTCGTCGTGAAGAAGGGTTCGAAGATGCGCTCGCGCAGCTCGAGCTTCACGCCCGGCCCGTCGTCCTCGACGCTCCACTCGACGCCGCCGCCGTCGCGCCGCGCGGTCACCCACACGCGGCCGCCACGGCCGAGCGACTGCAGCGCGTTGACGATCAGGTTGGTCAAGACCTGTTCGAGCCCGACGCGATCGGCTTCGATCTGGCCGAGCTCGGCCTCGACCTCGACCTCGACGCGCGTGCCGCGTTTCGCGGCCTCCGGCGCGAGGCCGGCGACCACGCGCTCGACCAGCGTGCGCGCGTCGACCTGCTCGCGGCGATCGCGTTGTCCGCCGACGGTCGAGAGCAAATCGCCGACGATGCGCCGACAACGCTCCGCTTGTTCGCGGACGATCTCCAACGCATGCCGGTCCTCCGCGGAGCGCGGTTGCGCGAGCAGCTCCTCGGTGAAGCCGATCACCGCCGTCAACGGGTTGTTGATCTCGTGGGCGACGCCGGAGACCAGACCGCCGAGCGCGCGCAGCTTGTCAGACTCGGCCAAGCGGCGTTCGAGCTCGACGGCGCGCGCGTGCTCGTGCGCGCGATCGCGATCGAGCTCGAGGAAGAGCACCGTCGTGAAACCGAAGCCGAGCAAGACCTCGAACAACGTGTCGACGATCGAACCCGCGCCGGTGATCGCGGCCAACGTCCGATTGGCCGCGTCCGCGGCCTTCATCCCGTCGAGCAGGATCGCGTTGCTGGTCGCGTACGCGATCCAGTACGAGCCGAACACGAACAGCACCGAGGCCGTGAAGCGCGTGCCGAAGTTGCGCCGCTCGGGCGCGATTGTCAGCAACGTGCTCGCGGCGAGGAACATCGCGGCAATCAAGAGCGGCGCCTGGAACACGATCGCCCAGTGGAGGTGGTCGGCGAGCCACGCGTAGCTCACTCCGCACACGAGGATCAAGATCCATGCATCGCGCGTGCGCGCGAACGGCAGCTTGCGCTCCGCGAGCGCGAACGCTCCGCGGACCAGGAAGTACGCGAAGCCGAGTTTGAAGACCAGGTACACCGCGTGGGTCGCGAGCAGGCCGCGCTGGTAGACGAGCGGATGCACCACGCGATCCAGGTGCGTCTCGACCCACGTGCACACGACCAAGGCGGCGATCGCGACCGCGTAGCACGCGAACGCCGAGCGCCAGTCCTCGTAAAAACGCCGTCGCTCGATGCGCCGCGCGTACCCGTGCAGCATCAACGCGATCACGGCGGTCGCCGCGGCCTGCACCCACAGGCCGATCAAGCTCACCATTCCAGTCGTCGTGCTCATCGCGAAAGCGCCCACGAACCTAACTGGAAGTTCATCTCTTGGCACGCCCGAAGTGCCTTGCAGGGCTCAGGAGTCGGCGTCCGGATACTCCAAGCGGTATCCGACGCCGGCGTCGGTGCGGAACAGGCGCGCGGAGCCGTCGCTCGGTTCGAGCTTGCGTCGCAGGTGCGTCATGTAGACGCGCAGGTAGTGCGCTTGGTCGGTGCTGTCCGGACCCCACACCTCGCGCAGCAGTTGCGTTTGCGTCACCACCTTGCCGGCGTGGCGCGCGAGCACGGCGAGCAACTTGAACTCGATCGGCGTGAGGTGCACGTCCTTGTCGTCGAAGCGCACGCGGCGCGCTTCGAGATCGATCGAGAGTCTTCCGCACTCGAGCGGTCCGTCGACGTTCGCACGCTCGACGCGCGCCGTGTGGCGCAGCGCGACGCGCAAGCGCGCGAGCAACTCCGCGAAGCCGAACGGCTTGGTCAAGTAGTCGTCAGCGCCGGCATCGAGCGCTTCGACCTTGTTGCGCTCCGTTCCGCGCGCCGACAACACGATGATCGGCATGCGCGTCCACTCGCGCAACGCGCGCGTCACCGCGAGCCCGTCGACGTCGGGCAATCCGAGGTCGAGCAACACGACGTCGGGCACGTACTGCGTCGCGAGACGCAACGCCTCGTTGCCGGTCGACGCTTCGACGACGCGGTAGCCATGCGGCGCGAGCCCGGTGCGCAGGAAGCGACGGACCTGCGGCTCGTCGTCGACGATCAGGATCAGCGGAGCGGGCTCGCGCGATTCGGCGCTCATGTGACGTCCATCTTCGCCGGGCGCGGCGGCAGGTCGCGACCGCTCATCGGGATCTCGACGCGGAACACGCTGCCGCCGTCGGCGCGACGGTGCGCGCGGATCGTGCCGTCGTGCGCCTTCACGATCGCGCGCGCGACCGCGAGACCGAGGCCGGCGCCCTCGGCGCGCGAACCGTCGGCGGCGCGGAAGAAACGTTCGAAGACGAGCTCCTCGGCGCCTTCAGGGATTCCCGCGCCGCGATCGCCGACCTCGAGCCACGCGCGCTCGCCGTCGACCGCGCCGCGGACTTCGATCGGCGTGCCGGGCGCACCGTACTTGGCGGAGTTGTCGAGCAGGTTCTCGAGCACTTGCCCGAACAGGATCGGATCGATCGGCACCAACACGATCTCGTACGGCAGCTCGCGCACGATCGGTCGATCCTGGAGGCGCGTGCGCATGCGCTCGAGCACCGAATCGACGACCTCCTCGAGCGGGTACCACTCCTTGCGCGCCGCGAGAGCTCCCGACTCGAGGCGCGTGAGGTCGAGCAGGTCGCCGACCAAGCGATTCAGGCGCTCCGACTCGGAACGGATCGTCGCGAGGAGTTCGCGCCGCGTCGCGTCGGGCAACTCGACCGCTTCGTCGGCGAGCACGTCGGCGGAGCCTTGGATCGACGCGAGCGGCGTGCGCAAATCGTGCGACACCGCCGACAAGAGCGCGTTGCGCGTGCGCTCGGTCTCGATCGTCACTTGGGTCTGCGCGCTACGTTCGACGAGCAACGCGCGCTCGAGCGCCAACGCCGTCTGCGCGACGAACGTCTCGAGGATCTGACGCTGCGACGGCGTCGGCGGCGCGGGCCGACGCGCGAGCTCGATGCCGAAGACGCCGAGGTGTCCGCCGGTGCCGACCAACGGAATGTAGAAACCTTCCGCGGCCGGCAACGTGTCGGTGCCGTGGCCCGCGACGCGACCGTTGTCGAAGACCCAACGCGCGACGGCGACTTCGCGCTCGGACGTCGCGAGCCGCGCGTCCGCGCCGCCGCACGGCGAAAGGCGGCCCGCGCGGTCCGCGATCAGGATCACGGCCTCGACTTCGAGCAGCTCGCGCACCGCGGCGACCGCGGTTGCGGCGATCTCGCCGACGCCGGTCTCGATCACGAACTGGCGGCTCATCGCGTAGAGCGCGGCGGTGCGGCGCTCGCGTTGGCGCGCGGCTTCGGCTTGATCGCGCAGCCGCAGCGTGAACGTCGACACCGTCAACGCGACGATCAACATCACCGAGAACGTGATCAAGTAGCGCAGGTCGGAGACGTCGAACGTGAACACCGGCGGCACGAAGAAGAAGTCGAGCGCGGCGACGCTCGCGACCGCGGCGACCAGCGCCGGCCCGCGCGTCACGCGCGTCGAGACGATCAACACGCCCAGCAGGTAGATCATCGCTTGGTCGCCGAGCGTGAACAGCTCGCGCGTGAACCAACACGCGAGCGAACTCGCGAGGACGACGCAGAGCCCGAACACGTAGTGGGCGAGCGTCGAATGCGTGCGCACCGGCTCGCGCGGCAACGGCTGCTCGTCGGCGAGTTCGCCCGACGTGACCAGGACTTCGACGTCGGTCGCGCGCAGCACGAGTTCCTCGCCGAGCGATCTTCCCGCGAGCCTGCGCCAACGTCTTTCGCGCCGACGTCCGACGACGATGCGCGACGCGTCGCGTTCGCGCGCGACCGCGAGGATCTCGTCGACCAGCGACTCGCCGCGGACGACCAACGTCTGCGCGCCGAGGCGCGCCGCGAGCTCGAGGTTGGCGTCGAGCGTCTCGCGATCCTCCTCGCCGAGCCGCTGGTACGCCGGCGTCTCGACCGAGAGCGCGATCCACGGCGCGCGCAACCGCGCCGCCATCCGGTACGTCGCGCGCACGACGTCGGCGCTGCGCTTCGAGCCGTCGACCGCGACCAGCAGCCGCTCGCGCGTCGCCCACGGTTCGCGGATGCCTTGCTCGCGCTTCCACTCCGCGGCTTGCGCGTCGACGCGTTCCGCGGCGCGGCGCAATGCGAGTTCGCGCAGCGCGATCAGGTTGCCCTTCTTGAAGAAGCTCTCGGCCGCGCGCTCGGCTTGCGCCGGGATGTAGACCTTGCCGCCGCGCAGGCGCGACAGGAGTTCGTCGGGGGGCAAGTCGACGAGCTCGATCTCGTCCGCGCGATCGAAGACGCCGTCGGGCACGGTCTCGCGGACCGTCACGCCGGTGATCTGCGCGACGACGTCGTTGAGGCTCTCGATGTGTTGGACGTTGAGCGTCGAGTAGACGTCGATGCCGCCTTGCAGCAACTCTTCGACGTCCTGCCAACGGCGCGCATGCCGCGAACCGGCGGCGTTGGTGTGCGCGAGCTCGTCGACGATCAGGATCTTCGGCCGACGCGCGAGCGCCGCGTCGAGGTCGAACTCCTCGATGCGGATCCCGCGGTAGTCGATCGAGCGCGGCGGCATGCGTTCGAGGCTCGCCGCCAGGTTCGCGGTGTCCTTGCGGCCGTGCGTCTCGAGCCAACCGATCAGGACGTCGACGCCCTCGCGTTTGCGCGCGAGCGCCGACTCGAGCATCGCGTACGTCTTGCCGACGCCCGGCGCGGCGCCGAAGAAGACCTTCAGCCGACCACGGTGCGTCCGCGCTTCCTCCGCCGCGGCGAGCGCGAGCATTTCTTCCGGCGTCGGACGTCGTTCGACCACGGCGGAGAGTGTGTCAGCGCAGTTCGTCGAGCGCGAGGTCGAGCTCGAGCACGTTGACGCGCGCCTCGCCGAGGAGACCGATCGTGCGCGGCTCGACGTGATCGAGGACCAGCGCGCGCACGCGCTCCGGAGCGAGTCCGCGCGCCGTCGCCACGCGCTCGACCTGCAGCAACGCCGCCGCCGGACTGATGTGCGGATCGAGGCCGCTCGCCGACGTGGTGACGAGATCCACCGGGACCGGAGCTTCGCTCGAGACGCTCGCGCGCAGATCGCGAACGCGACCCGCGACCGCATCGAGCAACGCCGGGCTCGTCGGCCCGAGATTCGAGCCGCTCGACGCGCGCGCGTCGTAGGCGTGCACTCCGGTCGCCGACGGCCGACTCCAAAAGTAGCGCGACGAGTGGAAGGGCTGACCGATCAGGCGCGAGCCGACCGCGCGCCCGTCGCGTTCGATCAGGCTGCCGTTCGCCTGCACGGGGAACGCGAGCTGCGCGAGGCCGAGCACCAACGCCGGGTACACGATGCCGCACAGGAGCGAGAGCGCGAGCAGCACTCGCAGAGCGGCGGAAAGCAGGGTGAACATGGCGCTGGATCCTTCACAGGAACATGGACAGAGCGAGGTCGATCAATTTGATGCCGACGAAGGGCACGAGGAGACCGGTCACTCCCCACAAGCCCAGGTTGCGCGCCAAGAGCGACGACGCGCCGATCGGTCGGTACTTCACGCCGCGCAGCGCGATCGGCACCAACGCGACGATGATCAACGCGTTGAAGATCACCGCGGCGAGGATCGCGGACCGAGGCGACGAGAGGTGCATCACGTCGAGCTTCCCGAGCTCCGGGAACGTCAGGGCGAACGCCGCGGGCAGGATCGCGAAGTACTTGGCGACGTCGTTCGCGATGCTGAACGTGGTGAGCGCGCCGCGCGTCATCAGCGTGCGCTTGCCGGTCTCGACGATCTCGATCAGCTTGGTCGGATTCGAGTCGAGGTCGACCATGTTGCCGGCCTCTTTCGCCGCCTGCGTGCCGCTGTTCATCGCGACGGCGACGTCGGCTTGGGCGAGCGCGGGCGCGTCGTTCGTGCCGTCGCCGGTCATCGCGACGAGGTGGCCCTTCGCCTGCATCTCGCGGATCAGCGCGAGCTTCGCTTCCGGCGTCGCCTGCGCGAGGAAATCGTCGACGCCGGCTTCCGCCGCGATCGCGGCCGCGGTGAGCGCGTTGTCGCCGGTGATCATCACCGTGCGAATGCCCATGCGGCGCAGATCGGCGAAGCGCTCGCGGATGCCGCCCTTCAACACGTCCTTCAAGTGCACGACGCCGAGCACGCGCCCGCCGTCCGCGACGACCAACGGCGTCCCGCCCGATTTCGCGATCTCGCGCACTTGGGCGTCGACTTGCGCCGGCACGCGGCCGCCGTGCTCGGCGACCCAACTCGCGATCGCGTCGAACGCGCCCTTGCGGATGCGCCGACCGTCGAGATCGACGCCGCTCATGCGCGTGTGGGCGCTGAACGGCACGAACGTCGCGCCGAGCTCGTGGATCGCGCGCTCGCGCAGACCGTGAGCCGTCTTCGCGAGCACGACGATGCTGCGGCCCTCGGGAGTTTCGTCGGCGAGGGAAGAGAGCTGCGCGGCGTCGGCGAGCTCGCGCTCGCTCGTGCCTTCCGCCGGCACGAAGCGCGTCGCCTGACGATTGCCGAGCGTGATCGTGCCGGTCTTGTCGAGCAGCAGCACGTCGACGTCGCCCGCGGCTTCGACCGAACGGCCGGAGGTCGCGATCACGTTCTTGCGGATCAAGCGATCCATGCCCGCGATGCCGATCGCCGACAGCAAACCACCGATGGTCGTCGGGATCAGGCACACGAGCAACGCGACGAGCACCGACAGTCCGATCGGCGCGCCGCGTCCGGTCGCGGCGACCGCGAAGTGCGAGAACGGGAGCAACGTCGCGACCGCGAACAGGAACACCAGCGTCATGCCGGCGAGCAAGATGCCGAGCGCGATCTCGCTCGGCGTCTTCTGGCGCTTGGCGCCTTCGACCAGCGCGATCATGCGGTCGAGGAACGATTCGCCGGTGCGCGCGGTGACGCGCATCACCAGCCAATCGGAGAGCACCCGCGTGCCGCCGGTGACCGCGCTGCGATCGCCGCCGCTCTCGCGGATCACCGGAGCGCTCTCGCCGGTCACCGCGCTCTCGTCGACCGACGCAGCGCCTTCGACGACCTCGCCGTCACACGGGATCATGTCGCCGGCTTGGACCAGCACGATCTGATGCTTGGTGAGCAGCTCGGCCGGGACCAACACGAACGGCTCGTCGCGTTTCCCTTTCGGCAGCGCCTTCGCGATCGTCTCGCCGCGCGAGCGCCTGAGCGAAGCGGCCTGCGCCTTGCCGCGACCTTCGGCCATCGCTTCCGCGAAGTTCGCGAAGAGTACCGTGAACCACAGCCACGCCGCGACGGCGAACACGAAGCCGGTGCCGCTCTCGCCGACGCCGGCGAGCGAGCAGAAGCCGAGCAACGTCGTGAACGCTGCGCCGACCCACGTGACGAACATCACCGGGTTCTTGATCTGGCGGCGCGGATCGAGCTTCGCGAACGAGGCCTTCGCTGCGTCCATCAGGAGTCGCGAGTCGGCCAGGCTGGGCGCGCGACGTTCCGAAGCATGCGAAGAGACGCTCACGCTCCTCCTCCGGCGATCATCTGCAGGTGCTCGACGATCGGACCGATCGCGAGCGAGGGTAGGAAAGTCAACGCGCCGACGAGCAACACGACGCCGACCAGCAGCCCGACGAACAACGCACCGTGCGTCGGCAACGTGCCGGCCGACTCAGGTGTCTTCTTCTTCGCCGCGAGTGTTCCGGCGATCGCGATCACCGGCAACGCGACCAGGTACCGCGCGATCAACATCGCGAACCCGAGAGCCACGTTGTAGAAGGGCACGTTCGCGTTCAGGCCTGCGAACGCGCTGCCGTTGTTGTTGCCGGCGGACGAGAACGCGTAGAGCACTTCGCTGAAGCCGTGCACGCCCGGGTCTTGGATCGACGCGCGGCCGACGCTCGTCGAAACGGCGAGCGCGGTGCCGACGAGCACCGCGAAGCACGGCGCGAGGATCCCGAGCGACGCCATCTGCACCTCGAAGCGCTCGATCTTCTTGCCGAGGTACTCCGGCGTGCGACCGACCATCAGTCCGGCGAGGAACACGGCGACCAGGGCGAAGAGCACCAGCCCGTAGAGCCCCGAACCGACGCCGCCGAACACGACCTCGCCGAGCTGCATCAGCACCATCGGCGCGAGCCCGCCGAGCGGCGTGTAGGAATCGTGCATCGAGTTGACCGAGCCGTTGGAGGCGGCGGTCGTCGCCGTCGACCAGAGCGCGGACTCGAACGCGCCGAAGCGCACCTCCTTGCCCTCCAAGTTCCCGCCCGACTGCTGCTCGCTCGCGAATTGGTCCGCGCCGAGCGCCGTGAGCTTCGGATTGCCGCGCTCCTCCGCTCCGATCGCGAGCGCCGTCAGCGGCACGAAGATCAAGATCATCGTCGCGAGCAGCGCGCGTCCTTGTCGCCGGTCGACGGCCATGCGCCCGAACGCCGAACACGCGGCGACGGGAAGGAGCAGGATCGCGAGCAGCTCGAGGTAGTTGGAGAGCGGCGTCGGGTTCTCGAACGGGTGCGCGGAGTTGACGTTGAAGAAGCCGCCGCCGTTGGTGCCGAGTTGTTTGATCGCGACTTGCGAGGCGACCGGCCCGAGCGCGAGGGTCTGTTCGCTCACCGGCGCTCCCGCGGAATCAGTGGTCGGCTCGAGCAGCTGAACCGTCGCCGCCGGCGCGAGCGTCTGCACGACGCCTTGCGAAACGAGCGCGAGTGCGAGCACCACCGACAACGGCAAGAGCACATGGACCGTCGAGCGCACCATGTCCGCCCAGAAGTTGCCGAGGGTGGCAGCGCTCGCGCGCTGGAAGCCGCGCGCCAAAGCGAAGAACACCGCGATGCCCGTCGCCGCCGAGACGAAGTTCTGCACGCCGAGGCCGACGGCCTGGACGAAGTGGCTCATCGTCGTCTCGCCGCCGTAGCTCTGCCAATTCGTGTTGGTCACGAAGCTGATCGCCGTGTCGAACGCGAGGTCCGGTGTCGTGCCGGCGAAGCCGGCGGGGTTGAACGGCAACGATCCCTGGAGCCGCTGCAGCGCGTAGAGCACCAACACGCCGACGAGTTGGAACGCGAGCAGCGCGAGCGCGTACTGCTTCCAGGTCATCTCGCGCGCCGAGTCGACTCCGCCGATGCGGTAGATCCCGCGCTCGAGCGGCGCGAGCCAACGCGCGACACCCGGGTTCTTGCCCGCGGCGACGTTCGCGAGGTACGCGCCGAGCGGCCAGCCGAGAGCGACGAGCACAGCGATGAACAGCGTCAGACGCATCCAAGCTTCGAGGCTCATTCGAAACGCTCCGGTTGGAAGAGCGCGACGAACAGGTAGAGCGCGAGGCCGACGCAGAGCAACGCGGCGAGTGCGTAGAGGAAGGTCACGGTTTCCTCGTTAGTCCGTGTGGCGTTCGCGCAGCGGCGCGGCGAGCGCGAGGAAGACGGCGATCAAGAGCGCGACGTAGACGACATCCATAGGTTGGCCTCGTGCGAGAGCACGCCCGAAGGCTAGGTCGCCGCGCCGCGCGGTGCGCGCTAAATGGAAGCCGCGCGGCGCTAAGACGGCGCTAAGACGCGAGCGCGGGGCACGCGCTGGCTCGTCGGCGTCGGCTGCTCGATCGGTCGGTGACCGAACTCAGCGCGCCGCGCGGTCGACGAACCAGATCAAGCGTTCGCGCGCGGTGACGCGCGCCGCGGGCAACGCGCGATCGGCGTCGTCTTTGGGCTCGAGCACGCGTCGCACCGCGTCGCGCTTGGTCGCGCCGCCGACCAGGAAGAACAACGTGCGCGAGCGCGCGAACACCGGCAACGTCATCGTCAAGCGATGGGGCGGCGGCTTGGCGCGGGTCTCGATGTGGAGGACCCAACGCTCGCGCTCGTCGACCGAGCGTTCGCCGGGGAAGAGCGACGCGACGTGCGCGTCCTCGCCGAGGCCGAGCATCGCGAGGTCGAACGTGGCGCCGTCGCCGAAGAACTCGCGCAGCTCGCGTTCGTGCCTGCGCGCCGCGGCGTCGCGGTCGGGATCCTCGGCCGGCATCGGGTGCAACCCGGAGCGCGGGAGCCCGAGCGGCGCGAACAACGCATCGTGCGCCATGCGGAAGTTCGAGTCCGGCGCGTCGAGCGGCACGCACCGCTCGTCGCCGAAGAAGAAGTGGACCTTCGTCCAATCGAGGTCGCGGCCGTGGCGCGCGCCGAGGCGCTCGTAGAGTCTCTTCGGCGTCGAGCCGCCGGTCAGCGCGAACGTCGCGCGCGGTGCGCGGGCGAGGATCGCGCGCAATTCACCGACGACGAAGTCCGCGACCGCGGCGCACTGTTCGTCGGCGGTCTCGTGCACGCGTACATCGGGCGCGACGCTCAACGCTGCACCCAACGATGGTCTTCCGAGACCACGAGTCGCTCGGCCGCCGCGGGGCCCCAACTACCGGCCGCGTAGCCGTGGACCGCGCGCGCGCGTTCGAGCACCGGCGTGAAGAGCTCCCAACTCTTCTCCACTTCGTCTGCGCGCACGAAGAGCGTCTGGTCGCCGACGATCACGTCCCGCAGCAGCGTCTCGTAGCCGTCCGGCAGCGTCTCGAAGTGCTCGTGGTAGCGGTACTGCATCCGCTGCGAGCGCATCGTCATCGAATCGCCGGGCGCCTTGACCTCGAAGACGAGGTCGAAGCCTTCGTCGGGCTGCACGGTGATCACCAGTTGATTGGACGAGAGCACGCAGGTGTTGAACGGCTGGAACATCGACACCGGCGGACAGCGGAACGAAACCGTGATCTGCGAGAGACGCTTCGGCATCCGTTTGCCGGTGCGCAAGTAGAACGGCACGCCTTGCCAACGCCAGTTCGACACCGCGAGCTTGAGCGCGACGAACGTCTCGGTCTTCGACTCGGGCGCGACGCCGGTCTCGCCGAGGTAGCCGCGGACCTGCGCGCCGTCGACGTTGCCCGGCGTGTACTGACCGAACACGACGTCGTCCTCGGAGATCGGCGCGATCGAGCGCAACACCTTGACCTTCTCGTTGCGGATCGCGTCGGCCTCGAATTGCGCGGGCGGTTCCATCGCGGTCAGGCAGAGCAGCTGCGTCAAATGGTTCTGCACCATGTCGCGCAACGCGCCGGCTTGCTCGTAGTAACCCGCGCGGCTCTCGACGCCGAGTTCCTCGGAGACCGTGATCTGCACGTGCTCGATGCGATCGCGATTCCAGATCGGCTCGAAGAGCGCGTTCGCGAAGCGGAACACGAACAGGTTCTGGACGGTCTCCTTCCCGAGGTAGTGATCGATGCGATAGACCTGCGGCTCCTCGAAGGCGGTGTGCACGAGCGCGTTGAGTTCGCGCGCCGTCGCGAGGTCGCGGCCGAACGGCTTCTCGATCACCAAACGCGTGAAGCCCGCCGAGCGATTCAGTCCGACCGCGCCGAGGCCGGCGATCGTCGCGGGAAACGCTTGCGGCGGAAGCGCGAGATAGAAGATCCGGTTGTGCGGCAGCCGGTGCGCGGTCTCGAGCGCGTCGATGCGCTCCGCGAGCGAGCGATAGCTGTCTTCGACGCCGTCCTGCAACGTCTGGTAGTCGAGCGCGGCGAGGAACGGCGCGCGCGCGGAATCGCTCTCCGCCACGCCGGCGGATTCGAGCGCCTTGGCGCAGAGCATGCGGAAGCTCGCGTCGTCGAGGTCGCCGCGGCGCGCGACGCCGAGGATGCGATAGGGCACGGGCTCGGCGCGGCGCTTTACCAAACGGAAGAGCGCCGGGAGCAACTTGCGGTGGAAGAGATCGCCGGTCGCCCCGAAGACGACGATCAGGTGGGGTTCGACATTGGACTTCGACATGCGCGCCTCGCTTCTTCGAGCAGCGTAGGTGGCGCGAGAACGCGGGACAAGCGCGGGGTCGCGCGCGACGCGCTAGGATTTGGACGCGTGTCGATGAGCCCGTTCCGAACGAAGTCGTGGTGTGAGCGTTGCGAGACGTGCGACGAAGTCACGCCGCACAGCTCTCGGCATTTCCATGTAGTGCAGGTGTTGTGGATCGCGTTGCTCGCGGCGGGCGTGTGGGCGTACGTGAGCGGCGCCGACTCGGTCCTCGTCGGCGTGTGCCTCGCGCCTGCGTTCGTGCTGTGGGTCGCGGACTGTCGACGTCATTCGCGTGTCGCGTGCGAACGCTGTCGGTGGAAGCGCGAGAAGGCCGACGAGCCGGCCCGCCTGAATCCCGCGTCGACGACGACGATCATCGACCTGACATGATCGTCGTCGCGCCGAAGTGCGCGCCGATCGCGAGCTCGCGGAACTCGAAGATGCTCTCGAGCTTCCGCCGGATGAAGAACACGTTCGCGAGCGCGCCGAGCGGACCGAACGGCGGCCGGTAGTAGACGTTGTCGAACATCCTCGTCGCGCCGCCGTCGGCGACGAAACGATGCTCGTGCCACCAACACGCGTACGGTCCGCGCAGTTGCGCGTCGGCGAAGCGCGCGCCGGGCTCCCACGCGTCGATCCGCGTCGTCCAACGCAGCGGCAAGAGCCCGAGTCGGATGCGGTAGTCGATCGTCGCGCCGACGCGCATTTCGATCGGAGCCGGCGTCAAAATCGTGAAGCCGAGTTCGGCCGGCGTCAGTCGCTCGAGATTCTCCGCGCGCGAAAAGAAATCGAAGACACGCTCGAGCGGAGCGTCGACGCGCGTCGCGGCGCGCAGGACGTGGCTCGGCGGACGTTCGAGCAAGTAGGGCTCGCTCGGGAATTCGAGCGCGCGTTCGATCGTGACGAGTTGGGACATCGGAAGGGACGGAGAGCGCTTATAGTCTGCGCGCGCGCGAAACGCAGTGTTGCGAATCGACCGCGAACGAACGAATGGCGACCGAAGTCCAGACAGCTCCGACGAAAGACGCGACGGTCGTCAAGCCGCGCATCGGTATCAGCTCGTGCCTGCTCGGCGCGGCGGTGCGTTGGGACGGCGGGCACAAGCGCGATCGCTTCCTGACCGACGTGCTCGCGACGTGGGTCGAGTGGGTCGACGTCTGCCCGGAGATGGGGATCGGACTCGGCGCGCCGCGCGAGACGGTGCACTTGCTCGGCCGCGCCGACGCGCCGCGCCTCGTCGGCACGAAGTCGGGCGCCGATCACACCGATGCGATGGAGAGTTTCTCCCGCGCGAAGGTCGACGAACTCGCCGCGCTCGACCTCGCCGGTTACGTGTTGAAGAGCGACAGCCCGAGCTGCGGCATGGAACGCGTCCGCGTCTACAACCAGAAGGGCATGGCGGAACGGCGCGGCGTCGGCGCGTTCGCGAAGGTGCTGCTCGAGCGCTTCCCGCTGCTTCCGATCGAGGAAGAAGGACGCCTCCACGACTCGGTGTTGCGCGAGTCGTTCCTCGATCGCGTCTTCGCGTACCAACGTCTACTCGAGTTCCGGCGCGGCACGCTCGCGCCGCGCGCGATCGTCGACTTCCACCGCGTGCACAAGTACCAGTTGATGGCGCACAGCCCGAAGCACTACTCGGAACTCGGGCGCATGGTCGCGCTCGCGGGCACGGCGGATCGCCGCGAGCTCGTCGAGCGCTACAGCCGGCTCTTCATGGAAGCCCTCGGCGCGCACGCGACGCCGAAGCGCCACTTCAACGTGCTCCAACATCTCGCCGGCTACTTCAAGGACGAGCTCGACGCCGACGGCAAGCGCGAGCTCGCGCAGGCGTTCGACGACTATCGCAAACGCCTCGTGCCGTTGGTCGTGCCGATCGCGTTGGTGCGCCACCACGTCCGCGCGCTCGACGTCGGCTACTTGCGCGACCAGACGTACCTCGCGCCGAGTCCGAAGGAGCTGACGCTCCGCAACTACACTTGAGCGCACGCGCTACGATCTCTCCATGATCGGAGTGCTCTCCCGCGCCGCGACCGAGACCGAGGAGAAGGTCGAAGTCCGCATCGCGCCGCGGTGGAAGGTGATCTTGCTCAACGACGACATCACGACGTTCGAGTTCGTGACGCGCTTGTTGATCGAGCTCTTCCACAAGGACGCGAAGGACGCGCAGCGTTTGACCGACGAAGTGCATCGTTCCGGCTCGGCGATCGTCGAGATCACCAGCCGCGAGCGCGCGGAGCTCTACGTCGAGCAAGTGCATTCGCTCGCTCGCCCGCGCGGCTTCCCTTTGACCGCGACGATCGAACCCGCGTGAGCCCCGTCGGCCAAACCTGCGCGTCGCTGCGCTGCGCGACGCGCGAGCCGAGCGCCGCGTTCGTCGGAGACGCGCTGCAGTGCGAGCCGACGAGGCTCTACGCATTGGGCGAACCGACCCATTCGCGTCGGCCGTCGAGCAAGCCGCGCGAGGAGAGCCTGTGGATCCTCGAATCGCCGCTCGCTGCGGATGCGCCGCTCGAAGCCCATCTCGAACACTTGCTCGCGTTCGTCGAGCGCCGCGCGGACGCGTTCGACGCGCTGCGCTCGCGGCTCGTGCACGCCGATTTCTTCTGTCTCGTCGGTTCCGGGAACCAAGGCTCGTTGAACTTCGCGCCCGAGCTTCTCGCCCGTATCGCCGCGCGACACATCGAACTCGCGCTCGATCTCTACCTGGATCCCTCCGACTGACGTCGTCCGGCGATCGCGCAGTCGCCGCAATACGGGAAACGAAACGCGCGGCACTGTCCTGTGACCTACGAGGGTCCTGCGCGTGTTCGACGCCGATGCGATGCCTGTGGTCGTTCGGCGCGACGACGCTCCACGAACTCTCGAAACCACGCGTGGCCCCATGGGCCGGAGGAAAACGATGAAGCTGTACCTACTCTCGCTCAGTGCGCTGCTGATGTGCGCCTGTCGCAAGGACGTCGAAGCTGCAGACGTTGGTAGAAGCTACAACCCGCCGGTCGGCGAGAATCCGACCGATCCGATCCCGCGCGATCCGCTCCCGACGGTTACGCCGCCGGTCGAGCCGATGCGCCCCGTCGAGCCGACGCGCAAGGATCCGCTGCAGAATCCGCCGGTGACGCCGCCGACGAGTTCGCTCTCCGATCCGCTCGCGGACCCGACGCTTCCGCCGCGGCTCGATGAGGACGTCGGCCTCGATTCGTTGCCGCTTCCGCCCGACGGCGTGCCGATCCCCGAAGTCGGCGCGACTCCGGACTTGCCGGCGCCGCAGATCACGCCCGCCGATCAGAAGTTCGTCCAGCAAGCGAGCTACGGCGGTCTCTTCGAAGTGGCCGCGTCGCAGCTCGTGCTCGACAAGAGCGAATCCGATCCGCACCGGCGCTTCGCGCAGCAGATGGTCGACGAGCATCGCCAACTGAACAAGGACCTCGCGGACCTGATGCGCATCAAGGGCGGTGACGTGCCCGCGACGCTCGATGCGGTGCACCAACGGATGCTCGACGATCTGACGAAGCTCGATGCTTCGCAGCTCGACGGCGCTTACCGCGAAGCTCAAATCACCGTCCACGACGAAGCGATCCGGCTCTTCGACGGCGCCTCGAGCGCGGTCGACGATCCCGAGCTGCTCGCGTTCGCCCAACGCGTGCTGCCGAAGTTGCGCGAGCACCGTCGCGAATTGGACGGCCTGCACGAAACGCCCTGAGGCTCGACTGCGAGTTCTACGCGCCCGCCGCGCCGAGTGCGGACACGCAACCGGTCCATGGCAGCCCGTTGAAAAAGTCATTGCGGAGAGAAGCCGTCCGGCCGCGCCGGCTCGGCGTCGCGGGATCCTCTTCGCAACGACGCGCAGCGTCGTTGCGATCCCGCGGACGCGGGACCGAGGCCTGCCCCTCGGCGAATTCACGAATTCGCCTGCGGCGACGCTCCTTGATCCGACGCAGCCGGACGGCTTCTCGCTCGCAAGCACTTCTTCAACGGGCTGCTAGAACCGGTCAGCGATCCGTGCTTCGCGCGGCTCTGCGCGGGCGCAGCACCGCAAGCAACACGATCCCCGCCAGGAAACCGCCGACGTGGGCCCACCATGCGATGCCGCCGCCGAGACCGCCCGTGCCGAGCGACAACGCGCCGCTGAAGAACTGCGTCGCGAACCAGAAGAGCAGGAACACGAACGCCGGCACCTCGAAGAAGAGCGGCAGGATGAACACCGGCACCAACGTGACGATGCGCGCGCTCGGGAAGAGCACGAAGTACGCGCCCATCACGCCGGCTATCGCTCCCGACGCGCCGATCGCTGGCATCGTCGAGTCGGCGTGGAAGTAGAGGTGCAGCGCGCTCGCCGCGATTCCGGAGAGCAGATAGAAGACGAGGAAGCGGAACGAGCCGAGCCGATCCTCGACGTTGTCGCCGAAGATCCACAGCGTCCACAGATTGGCGATCACGTGCAGCCAACCCGCGTGCAGGAATTGGTTGGTGATCAACGTCAGCCAACCGCCGCCGTTCCAGCCCAAGCGAAAGTGCGCGTGCGGACCGAGCAGCTCCGCCGGCACCATGCCGAATTCGTAGAGGACGCGCTGCAGCTCGCGCTCGGAACAGAAGAGCTCGTACGCGAACACCGCGAGGTTCGCGAGGATCAGGAGCCACACCATCACCGGCGTGCCGCGCGAACGCAGCGTATCTCGGATCGGGAACACGCGCGAAGTGTACGCGCCGCACGCAGGCCGACGTCAGCGCGCTCGAAGGCTCTTCGGCGCCGGCGCTTCGAGGATCAACTCGCGTCCGTCCGCGGGATGGGGGACGACGAGACGCAACGCGTGGAGTTCCATGCGTCCGCCCGCTTTCCCGTAGCGCGGATCGCCGACGATCGGATGGCCGAGCGACGCGAGGTGCGCGCGGATCTGATGGCGGCGTCCGGTCTCGAGCTCGACCTCGAGCAACGCGCGCTCGCCGCGGAACTCGAGCGTCGTGTACCGCGTCCGCGCCTCCTTCGCGTCGGGATGGTGACCGACGCGCACGAAGAGCCCGCGGTCCTCCCACAACGGCTGATCGATCACGCCGTCGGGCGGCCGCGGCCGGCCATCGACCAACGCGAGGTAGGTCTTCGTCGCTTCGTCCCACGCCGCTTGCACCGAGTCGCGCGCTTCGCTCGAACGTGCGAAGAGCAGCACGCCCGACGTTTCGCGGTCGATGCGATGCACCGGCCATAGACGCGCGGGCCGACCGGGCCGCGAGAGGTGGTCGCGCAGAAGAGCGAGCGCCGTGCGCTCGTTCTGACGATCGGTCGACACCGACAGCAACCCCGCCGGCTTGTCGATCGCGACCAGGTCGTCGTCGACGTGGAGGATCGCGATCCCCGCCGGCGCCGACGTCTCGACCTCCGCGTCGTCCCGGTCGCCGACTTGGACCTCGTCGCCCTGCGCGAGCACGTCGTTGCGCCGCAACGTCGCGCCGTTGACGCGCACGCAGCCGCCGCGGATCCGCTGTTCGAGCGTCGAACGTTTCCAACCCGGCAAACTCCGCCGCAGGAACTCGAGCAGACGCACGGGTTCGTCGACGACGAGGCGTTCGCTCATCGGCACGAGCTTAGCGCACGGAAGAACGGTCGACGCCGTCGCTCCGTGCATTGAACCGAACTCGGCGAGGGATACGATCCACGGCGAAGAACGCTTCCTTCCGATGGTTTCCAAGCGACAACGGCGTGCGATGAGCGCGAGCGTCGGGCAGAGCCCCGGCACGCTGCGCATTCCGCACGACGCGGTGCCGACGCGCATCCGTTGGACGCGCTTCGACGCGCAGCGTTTCGATCGCAAGGAGGAAGTGACCGTCGAGCAGCTCGCCACGCTCGTGCAGGACGGCGGCACGCACTGGATCGACGTCGTCGGGTTCGGCACCGAGAGCGTGCTCGAGAAACTGCGCGCGCAGTTCCAGATCCCGTGGCTCGCGCTCGCCGACATCGTCAACGTGCCGCAACGTCCGCGCATCGAAGTCCATCGCGAGGGCTTGCTGTTGATCCTGCAAGTGCCGCGGCCCGGCGCGGGGCTCGACCTCGATCAGGTCTCGTTCTTCGCGTTCGGCAAGCTCGTGCTCTCGTTCCGCGAGCACGACGACGCGATGTTCGAGGCGCCGCTCGCTCGCGCGCGCGACGCGAAGAGCCGCCTGCGCGTCAACGGGCCCGACTACCTCGTCTATCGCTTGATCGACGCCGCGGTCGACCTCCACTTCCCGCAGATCGATCGGCTCGCCGATCAACTCGACGGCATCGAGAGCGAAGCGATCGACAAGCCTTCGTCGAAGCCGTTGCGCGATCTCTATCGCATCCGGCGCGAGCTCGGGATCCTGCTCCGCGCCGCGTTGCCGTCGCGCGACGTGCTCGGGAGTTGCGAGCGCGAGTGTACCAGTTACTTCCTGCCCGAGACGCGTCCGTTCATGCGCGACGTGCACGATCACCTCGCGCAGATCGTCGAGCTCGCCGAGCACCATCGTTCCGCCGCGGTCGACATCCAGGAGTTGATCGTCGCGAACCTCGATCTGCGCATGAACCAGGTGATGAAGGTGTTGACGGCAGTCACCGTCGTCTTCATCCCGCTCTCGTTCGTCACCGGGATCTTCGGCATGAACTTCAAGCACATGCCCGAACTCGAATGGTCGTGGAGCTATCCGTTCGTCTTGGCGCTGCTCCTCGGCGCCGGGCTCGCAATCGTGTGGCGGTTGAAGCACGCAGGCTGGTTCCGGCTGAGCGATTCCTGATCCGCGAGACGTTCGAACGCACGTCGAGTCGGGACCGAAGAGCGAGATGTCGATGACGGCGACGAGCGGAGGACCGGTGCGCAGGCGGCGCGCGCTGTTCGGTTGGATCGCGCTCGTTCTCGCCGGTCTAGTCGTCGCGGCGTACGTGATGCGTGCGACGTGGATCGCGCCGTGGGTCGTCGCGCGTATCGCGAAGTCGCTGCGCGACGAGCACGGGCTCGAACTCTCGGTCGGTGGAGTCGGCGGCAATTGGCTCACGACGGTCGACGTCGCCGACGCGCGGCTCGCGAAGCTCGACGGTTCGTTGCGAATCGAGGCGCGCGAGCTGCACGCGCGCTTCTCGTTGCTCGGTCTGCTGCGCGGCAATCCGAGCGCGATCGAGTTCGTCGATGCGCGCGGCGTCGACATCGCGTTCGACGAGGAGCAGCGCGCGCCGAGCTCCGGCAAGCCCGAAGCGTTCGTCTGGCCCGCGCGCTGGCCGCGCTTCGAGCTCGCGGACGCGCACGTCGCGGCGAACCTCGGCGGCGGACGGCGCATCGAGCTCACCGGACTCGCGGCGTCGAGCTCCGACGGCGCGCAGGTCGTCGCGCGCGCGACACGCGCCGCTTTCGCCTCGCCCGAGACCGCTTGGCCGGCCGCGGAGTGCGCGGCCGAGCTGCGCGTGAACGGCGGCCGTTTCGAGTTCTCGCGCTTCGACG
Source organism: Planctomycetota bacterium (assembly GCA_021413885.1). Taxonomy (GTDB): domain Bacteria; phylum Planctomycetota; class UBA1135; order UBA1135; genus JACRIN01. The sequence goes on along the minus strand of JAIOPM010000053.1, from coordinate 12,253 downwards.
CCGACGGCCGCGCGCTGCTCGAGTCCGGCGTGCTCGACCTGACCGAGCTCGGCGCCGGCGGCCTCGCGTGGGACGCGCGGTTCACGCCGGAGTTCGGGCGCATCGGCACGCGCGGCAGGCTCGCCGACCACGCGTTGAACGCGACGGCGACGTTCGAAGGCGTCGACGGCGCACGGCTGCGCGCCGAGTTCCCGCCGCTTGCGCGCTTCGCTTGGACGGGCACGGTCGACGCGGAAGCGCAAGTCACCGCCGCGTTGCACGCCGGCGGAGCGTTCGAGATCGCGGTGCGCGGCGTCGTGCGCGACGGCGAAGTCCTGAACCAACGCTTCGAGCGCTTGACGACCGAACTCGTCGCGACGCGCGCGAGCTTGGTCGTGTCGCGCCTCGAAGGCGCGCGCGGCGCCGATCGTCTGACCGCGAACGCGTTGGTCGTTCCGTTCGGCGTCGCCGATCCTGCGGAGCGTTGGCGCGGCATGCGTGGCCACGTCGCGCTCGACTCGAGCGACTTCCCCGCGTGGGTCGGATCCGACGCGCTCGGCGCCGACGTGCCGCCGCATCACTTGCACGTCGCGGCGACGTTCACCGAGTCCGGCATCGTGCTCGACGAAGGTCGCATCGCGACGGCGAGCGGCGTGCTCGACGTCGACGAAGGCAGGATCGTCCTCGGCGCGACCGACGAGCGTTGGCTCGCCGACGCGCGCGTCGACCTCGCCGGCCGCGCGGATTTCCCCGACCTCGCCGAACTCGGCGGCGTGTTGGGCCGCGAAGGTTGGTGCGGCAGCGCGCGCGGTCGCGTCACGTTGGTCGGCAACGCGGACGGGCTCTCGGGCGACGTCGACCTCGTCGGTTCGAACGTCGTCGTCGAGGACCGCGAGCTCGGCGACGTCGAGCTCGCCGCGCGCGTCGATCGCGAACGCGTGCGTGTGACGCGCGCGCACGCCGCCGGCGCGTGGGGCGAGTTCGAGGTCGCGGGCGAATTCGACTACCGCGAGCGACGGCTCTTCGACGTCACGGCGACCGCGCGGCTCGTCGCGCCGTCGCCGTGGATGCCGGCGGTGCTCGGCTCGGGTACGGTCGAAGCGCGCGCGAGCCTCGACGGTCCGCTCTCCGAGCCGCGCGTCGATTTCGCCGTCGCGGCGCGCGACTTCGCGATCGGCGAGCGCGTGCTCGAGAGCGTCGACGCGCGCGGCCGATGGCAAGGCACCCGCGTGCGCTTCGATCATCTCGTCGCGCGTTCGTCGGGGCTCGAGGTCGTCGCCACGGCAGAACTCTCGTCGCTCGACTGGCACGCGCCGTACGCGCTCGCACTCGAGAGCCTGCACGCCGAGCGCGAAGGTCGTTCGCTCGATCTCGTCGCGCCGGTCGATCTGCGGATCGGCGACGGCTCGCTCGATTTCGATCACGCGCACCTCGCGGGCGACGCGGGGCGTTGGATCGCGGCGTGCCATTGGCAGAAGGAGCGCGTCGTCGTCGCGCTCGAGTTGGTCGAGCTCTCGCCGCTCGGCCTCTTCGATCCGTTCCTGCCGCCGGGCGTCGACCTCGACGGATTGCGCGGCAAGTTCGAGGTGTTGCGCGAAGGTGATCGTTCGACCGCGGCGATCGATCTCGCGATCGACCGCGTGCGGCTCGAGAAGGGCGGGCGGACGTATTCGCTCGCGACGCGCGCGCTGTTCGATCAACGTCGACTCGCGATCGAGCAGTTCGAGATCCGCGACGGCCAGCGCCGCGTCGTCGCGCTCACGGGCTCCGCTCCGCTCGATCCGTTCTCCGGCGTTCCGTTCGTCGACGGTGCGCTCGCGTTGCAAGGCACGCTCGCCCTCGAGGATCTCGACGAGATCCCGCAGGCGTGGCGTCCGCTCGGTGCCGCGCCGAGCGGTCAGGTCGCGCTCGACTTCACGCTCGGCGGAACGTGGCGCGAGCTGACCGGGCGCGTCGCGTTCGAGGCGTGCGAGCTCGAGCTCGACGGCGCGGGCCGCTTCGCCGGACGTCGACTCGGACCGTGGGACGTCGATCTCGCACTCGACTTCGGGCCCGAGGTCCACGTCGAACATCTCGTCGTCGAGGATCGCGGCCGCGGCCGCGCGTTCGTCACCGGCGACCTCCACGTCGCGCCGCGCGTGCTCGACTGGGTCGAAGGCGAACCGCCGCTCGCGTCCGACGTCGGGCTCGCGCTCTCAGCGTCGGCGACGATCGGCGATCTGTCGTTCGTGCGGCGGCTCGTGCCGGAGCTCGGGCGGACCGACGGGCGTCTCGCGGTCGAAGTCGCGCTCGGCGCGTCGCTCGAAGCGCCGACGTGGTCCGGTTCGATGACGCTCGAGCAAGGCGAAGTGCGTTTCGAGCGCGAGCTGCCGACGCTGACCGGTCTCACGGCCGATGTCGTGTTCGACGGTTACACGGCGAAGCTGAACTCGTTCTCCGGCGCGCTCGGCGCGGGACCGTTCCACGGCAGCGGCAGCCTCGACTTCACCGGCGACGTGCCGAGCGTCGACCTCACGGTGGTCGGCGAGGAAATCTTGCTCGCGCGCGGCGAGCACCTGCGCTTGCGCGCCGACGCAGAACTCTCGCTGCGCGGCGCGTTCGACGCGTTGCGCATCGGCGGCGACCTGCGGTTGCGCGACGGACGCTACACGCAGAACTTCGAGCTGCTCGATCGCCTCGGCGGAACGCGGCGGGGCGCGCGGACCGAGCGCGTGCGCGGTTTCGAGCTCCCGTCGCTCACCACCGGTCCGTTCGCGCGCGCCGAGTTCGACGTCACCGTGCGCAGCACCGATCCGTTGCGCATCGACAACAACGTCCTGCACGCGACGTTGCGGCCGAACTTGCGCTTGCGCGGTCTCGCCAGCGCGCCGACGCTCTCCGGCCCGATCTTCGTCGAGGAAGCGCGCATCCTCTTGCCGTCGGGCACGCTGCGGATCGTCGGCGGCACCGCGACGTTGCCGGAGGCGAACCCGGTGATCCCGAAGCTCAAGCTGCGCGGCGAATCGCGCATGGCCGGCTACGACGTCGTCGCGACGCTCGACGGCGAGTACGACGATCCGATCGTGTTGTCGTCGACGCCGCCGCTCTCGCAATCGGATTTGTTGGTGATGCTGCTCACCGGGCGTCCGCCGGCGAATTCGCTTTCGGCCACCAGCGAACGCGCGGCGCAGACGGTCGCCGTGTACCTCGGTCAAGACGTGTTGTCGCGTTGGTTCCAGGGCGACGACGGCGAGTCGGTCGTCGAGCGCATCGAGTGGCTGCAAGGTCAGGAACTGACGCGCAGCGGCGGTCAGACCACGCAAGTGTCCGTGCGTTTGACCGACGATCCCGGCGGCGCGGGACGGATCGTGTACTTGCGCGGCGAGAAGGACGTCTACGACCGCGTCAACTTCGGCGTCAAGCTGCTCTTCAGGTTCCCATGAAGCTGCGGTACGCGTTGCTCTTGGCTCTCGTCTCCGCGTGCGCGTCCGGCCGCGGCGACCGCGGCGCGGCGTTGCAGCACGCGCAGTCGAGCGGCGTCGAGCTCGTCTTCGCCGGCGCGTTGTCGTTCGACGCGGAGCGCCTGTCGACCGTCGCGAGCGAGGACCTCGAACGTCTTCCGCGCGCGCCGAATCGCCGCGCGGTGCTCGACGACGCCGCGTTCGCTCTGCAGCGCTTCTACCGTCGCGAAGGCTTCGCCGACGCGGAGGTCGCGTTCCAGGATCTCGGCTCCGAGGCGGAGCGCAGCGTGCGCTTCGACGTGCGCGAGGGGCCGCGCGTGCTCGTCGACGGTTTCGAGTTCCCCGGCGCGAACGCGCTCACGTTCGTCGAACTCACCGAGCTCTACGCCGCGCCGCGCGTCGGCGATCGATCGGTGTTGGTGTCGAGCGCGGTCACCGAACTCGCGAACGCGATCGAGGAACGCTACGTGGCTCGCGGCTACGCGCGCGTCGAACTCGACCCGCCGAAGATCGAGCGGGAGATCGGCGCGGCCCACGCGCGCGTCTCGATCACCGTGCGCGAAGGCGCGATCTTCCGCGTCGGGAACGTGACGTGGAACGGCGATCTCGGCGCGTTGAAGGGCGAGCTCGACGACCTCGGCCGCCGCGAACGCGACGCGGTGTTCAACAGTCAGGCGCTCGGCTCGCTCGCCACGCGCGCGAGCGAACTCTTCGCCGAGCGCGGCTACCCGCAGATCCGCGTGCGGCCGGTCGAGGAACATCTCACCGAGGACAGCAAGGCGGACGTCGCGTTCGAGGTCGAAACCGGTCCGAAGGTGACGATCTCGGCGATCGACGTGCGCGGCAACGAGCACGTCGCGCGCGAACTGGTGCTCTCGCGCGTCGCCTTCCGCGAAGGGCGCCTGTGGCGCGCGTCGGACGAACGCGATTCGCTACGCGAGCTCTTCCGCACCGGCCTCTTCTCCGCCGTCGAGTTCGCGTTCGAAGGCACCGGCGAGTTGCGCACTCTGGTCGTGCGCGTGCGCGAGGCGTCGTCGCGCGAGTTCTCCGTCGAGCCCGGCTACGGTTCGTACGAACGCTTGCGCCTCGGCCTCGGTTGGCGCGACAAGAATTGGCTCGGCACCGCGCGCGCCCTCAACTTCGACAGCACGCTCGCCGAGCTCGCGCAGCGCGCGTCGCTCTCGCTCGTCGATTTGCACCTCTTCGAGAGCGACATCGAAGGCGTCGCGTCGATCTTCGGCGGTCGCCGCATCGAGCCGTCGTTCACGTCGTCGGACTTCGGCGGTTCGCTGACGTTGACGCGCAACTTCTCGCGGCACACGCGCGGCATCCTCGGCTACCAGTTCCGTCACTCGGGCGTGTCCGACGTCGACGCCAACGTTTCGTCCTCCGATCTCGTGCAGGACGTCGACATCAGCTCGCTCCTGGTCACGCCGACCTACGACGATCGCGATCAGTACTTCCTGCCGACCAAGGGCACGTTCGCGCAGTTGTCGGTCGAGTACGGCTCGGGCGCGACGGGTTCGCAGCTCGACTTCGTGCGCACGCGTTGGACGGCAAGCCAGTTCCTTTCGCTCTCCGATGCGATGGTCGTCGCCGGCTCGTGGCGCGGCGGCGTGATCGCGCCGTTCGGCGGTACCGACACGATTCCGTTGCAGGAGCGTTTCTTCAACGGCGGCGAGAATTCGGTCCGCGCCTTCCGCGAGGACGACATCGGTCCGATCGACGGCGACGGCGAACCGCTCGGCGGCGAAGCGTTCAACGTGTTCTCGCTCGAGCTGCGTCGCGAGCTCGCCGGCAACCTCGACGGCGCGGTCTTCTGGGACGCGGGCGATGTCTCCGCGCGCGCGGGCGACTTCCTGAAGTTCGAGGACCTCCGTCACGGCCCCGGCGTCGGCCTGCGCTATCGCTTGCCGATCGGGCCCGTGCGTCTCGACCTTGGGTACAACCCGGACGTGCAGGGCACCGAGAGCCGCTGGGTGCTGCACTTGTCGGTCGGGATGAGCTTCTAGGCGTAAAGTCGGCGCGCGATCCGGCCGAAGAGCGCGGGCCATGAGCTCCTTCCTGCGCGCCTTCTATCTGTTGATGTTCGCGATCCCGGCGGTGCTGCTGCTCGCCGGCGGTCCGAAGTCGAGCACGCGCCAGGAAGTTGCGACCGAGACACGCATGGTGGAGTCGACGCTCGAGAGCAACCTGTGGACGGTGCCGAAGTACGGGCTCTCCCTGCGCGTGCCGACCGGTTGGGCGTGGATGGTCAACGGCAATCGGGAGGGCGTGTGCCTCGAACCGAATCGCCGCGACCGCGCGTCGCTCAACGTGATCGCGCTGCCGAACTTCTTCCGCAAGAACCTGATCCAACTCGAGGCCGAGAACGTCGACGCGTTGCGCGTGACGCCCGGCATCCAACTCGATTCGAGTCGCCGCCTCGCGGTCGACGGCGTCGACATCCTGCGCTTCGACTACCACGGGCGGCAGCCGGGGCTCGACTCCGACATGCGCTACATCTGCATGGTCTGGATCGTCGGCAACAAGCAGGTGATCCTGACCGCGCAGCTCGAAGATTCGCGGTGGGCGGAGCTCGGGCAAGGCGTCGAGGACGCGCTCGCGTCGCTCGACCTCACCGCGCGTTAGCCGAACGGCGCGACGAGCCAGAGCACGCCGACGCCGAGCGCCGCGAACGACGTCGCGCCGAGGGCGAAGCGCTGTTTGCGCGCGCCGAGCGCGCCGATCGTCGCCGCCGCGACCACCATCGCTCCGACCGTGCCGAGCGCGAACGCCGCGAGGTAGAGCACCGCGTCGGTGCGCGTCGGCAACGCGAGCGCTGGAACCACGCCGAGGACGTGCGAACTGCCCGCGAGCCCGTGCAGCGTGCCGAAGCCGAGCGCGAGGCGCAGCGGTCGTTCGTGCGAATGAGCGGTCGCGTCGTGCGCGTGCCGCTGCTCGACCGCTCGCGCGCGCGAACCGAAGAGCCGCACAAGGCCCCACAGTCCAAGGCCGACCAACGTCACGCCGACCAGGCGCTCGGAGAAACTCGACAACACGTCGATCGGCAACGCTTCACGCAACGCGAGCGCCGCGATCCCGACGAGGCCGACGCCGGCCGAATGCCCGATGCCCCAACGCAATCCGGCCTTCCACGCCGCGCCGCGCGTCTCGACCGAGAGCGGCGCGACGGCGGCGAGGTGATCCGGCCCGGTGACGACGTGCACCGCGCCGGCGACCAATCCCGCGAAGAGAGCGAGCATGGCGCGCTTCGTACCCGATCCGACGTGCGCGCGCCAGCGAGCGAGTCAGTGCTTCGCGCGGTCCGCTTCGAACGCCGCCAACGCATCGGCGAGCAGAATCGAGATCTCGCCCTTCCAGTAGCGCTTCGCGTTCCACACCGCGAGTGCGCCCCGACCGATGCCGCGCACGCGCAATCGCCAACGCGAGCGCTCCTCGGGCGTGCGTGACGCCTCGGCTGGAATCGGCGGCACCTCGCAGGTGAGCGCGTAACCCGTCGGTGCCGCCGCGCCCGGATGCGGACCGTGGCCGAGGCCGGAGAGTTCAACGGCGATCGCCCATGTCTTTTCGCCGACGACCTCGGCATCGCGCATCAGCTCGACCTCGAGCGATAGCGCGGTTTCGAGGAGTTTGGACTGGTGGTCCGCATCGAGCCGGAGCTTCAGCTCGATGTCGGGCACCAACTCTCCATAGTCGATCTCGATCGCCTCGACGACGAGCTCGAGCGCGTCGCGCACCGACTGGTCGATCGCAGGACCAGAGACCGCGGGCAGCACGGCGTCGATCGAGCCTGCGAGTTCGACTTCCAGGTCGATCGAGCCCTGCCAGACAGTGCTCACCTTTCCGGACCGGCCGCGCGCCGAGGGCTTCGACGTGCGTTCGATGCGCACGTCGCACATGACCGATCGCGTTCCCGCCGGGAGCGGTCCGAGCTCGTGGCCGGACCACCAGAAGCGCGACATCGCGCCTCTGGGGTCGCAGGGGCCGCAACCGAACTGCGGATCGAGAGAGCCATCCTCGGCGGGCACCATCCCGTCGTTCCGCGGCGTGAGTGTGAGCCTTCCGCCGCCGACCCACTCGGGAATCCGGAGCCGAACCAAGAACGGATCCTCGGCGACCCAACGCGGACTCCAACGAATGGCGCCGCTCGTTCTCAACGCGCGTCGCCATTGATCGTCGGTGAGCGCGTGATTCGCGACGAGTTCCTTCAGCTCCACGGATGCCGGATCGGACGTCAGTACTTTTCCGCTCTCGTCGAAGTGCGTCTCGCAGCCGACCGGCGGCAGCGCGTCGATCAGCTGATCGATGCTCCGCGGCTCCTGCGCGACGTGCACGGTCGAGGCTGCGACGAGGAATGCTTGGAGGAACATCGCTGGGCGGACGCTTGGCCGTCCGTCGGCGAACAGAGTGCCTCGCGACCGCGAAGAGCGCCGTCTAGGCGCCGGCCGTCGACAACCCGTCGACTCGGCCCGCGAGCTTGCGCGCGAGGCGCATCGCGGCCTGCGTGCTGGTCTGGCGGACCGGTTGCTCGAGGAAGAGGTGCGAGGGCTCGAGCTTGTCGAGCATCCCCGAGCGCTGCAGCGAATCGCGGAACCGCGTGCGCACGCCGCACAAGAGAACGTGCACGCCGCGTTGGCGCAGGCGCTCGACGAAGTGCTCGAACTCGGCGAGGCCGACGGCGTCGGGGTTGCGCGCGCGCTTCATCCGCATCACGACGACGCGCGTGCGGTCGGTGATGCGGCGTTCGATCTCGTCGAGGTGGTGCTCGAGGCTCGTCGCGGCGCCGAAGAACATCTCGCCTTCGAGGCCGAAGACCAGGATCTCCGGCGACGGCGCGTCCTCGGGGAGTCGCTCGCGCACGTGGTCGTCCTCGCCCTCGACGAATTCGGTCAGGAGCATGTTCCCGGTGCGTGGCACCGTCAGCATGAACGACAACACGACGCCGATCAGCACGCAGAACTCGATCGAGATCGCGAACGCCGCGATCGCGGTCATCGCGACGATCGCCGCGTCGAAGCGCGACACGCGCAGGTGGTAGCGCAGGTCCTTGAAGTTGACCATCCGCGCCGCGGTCAACATCAACAGTCCGGCGAGTGCGGCGCGCGGGATGAAGCGCGCGTGCGGCGCGAGCAACACCATGATCACCGCGACCGCGACCGCGGAGATCACGCCGGCCCACTGCGTGCGCGCGCCGGCTTGTTGGTTGATCGCCGAACGCGTCAACGAACCCGAACCCGGCATGCACGAGAAGAAGCTGCCGGCCAGGTTCGCGCAAGCTTCCGAGAGGCACTGTTGGTTGAGGTCGAGCTTCTGGCGCGTCACCGCCGCGATCGACTTCGCCATCGAAATCGCCTCGAGGAGGCCGAGCAACGCGATCGCGAGCGCGCTCGACGCGAACTCGCGGATCCACGAGGCTTCGAAGTGGGGCACCGCGGCCCGCGGCAGTTTCGCCGGGATGTCGCCGACGACGCGCACGCCGCTCTGGTCGAGGCGGAAGAATGCGGTCAGCCCGGCCATCAGGACGACGACGATCAGGAACTCCGGCAACAGCGGGAGCCCGAGCTTCTTCTTGAGCACTCGCAACAGGAGCACCAGCGCGATCGACCCGAGCCCGACCAAGACCGTAGGCCCGTGGATCGGCCCGCCCTCGGTCAGCGAATTCCAGAAGCGCACGAGGAAGTGATCGTGGACGTCGCCGACCACTTTCTGGCCGAGCAGGTTCTTCAACTGGTCGAGGACGAGCAGCAAGCTCGCTCCCGTCGTGAAGCCGACGATCACCGAGTGCGAGATGTAGCGCGTCAAGTCGCCGAGGCCGGCGAGACTGATCGCGAGCTGGATGGCGCCGATGAAGAACGCCATGAAGATCGCGGCTTGGATCAACTGCGATTGATCCGCCGTGTGGCCGATCGCCGCGAACAACGCGATCGAGATCGCGTTGGTCGGTCCGTTGATCAGTTGGCGCGACGAATCGAGCAACGCGCCGACCGTCGTCATCACGATCGCGGTGTAGAGCCCGTACTCCGCCGGCAGCCCGACGATCATCGCGTACGCCATCGCCTGCGGCACCGCGACCGCCGCGACGGAGAGTCCGCCGACCAAGTCCGCCTTCGCGTCTTGGCGCGAATAGCGGCGCAGCGAATCGAACGCCGGGACGCGCCGGTAGAGCGTGCGTAGAGCTCGAGAGTGGGTCACGTCGCGTGCATGAACGGCGGCTCGCCGTTCCGGGGAGTCACGATATCGACCATCCGCGCGGAGCCCGTGAGCGCCTCGGCGCTCGGAGCGAACTCGCGCCGCTCGACGAGCTTCGAGGCGCGCCGCCGTCGGAATGGGGATTCGTGAATACGTCCGGAGACAAGGGATCCGTCTGGCGCGACGGCGTTCGCCGTCGACGTGAGGCCCGAGTCCGCGCCAGCGCGCTCGTCGAGCGCGGAATCATTCCTCCCGGCCCGGCGCATCGCCGGCGCGCGTTCGAAAGCGCATCTACGACGCCCTGCTAGACTCGAGAGCGCTTGGACCCTGCCGCTCGCAGTCAGCGCACGCAGTCCCTGCTCCACCGCATCGCTCGAGGCGAGCCGGCTGCGTCGGGCGAACTCCTCGCGCTCGTGTACGACGAGCTGCACGGTCTCGCGGAACGCGCGATGCGACGCGACGCCGCGCACACTTTGCAGCCGACCGCGTTGGTCCACGAAGTCTGCGTGCGTTTGCTCGGCGCCGACGAGCCGCAACAGTGGACCAGCAAGGCGCACTTGATGTCGGTCGCGGCGAAGGCGATGCGCAGCGTGCTCGTCGATCACGCTCGTCGCGTCGGAGCCGACAAGCGCGGCGGCGGGGCGCAGCGGTTGGACCTCGACCTCGTCGAGCCGTTGGTCGAGGGTCGCGACCTCGAACTCTGCGCGCTCGACGACGCGTTGGTCGAACTCGCGAAGGTCGATCCGGAGCTCGCGCAGCTCGTCGAGCTGCGTTTCTTCGGCGGGCTCTCGATCGAGGAGACCGCGAAGGTGATGAACGTCTCCGAACCGACGATCGTGCGCGGCTGGCGCGTCGCGCGGCTCTTCCTCGCGCGCGAGCTCGAGGCGCCCTGAAACGCTCGCGGCGCGCGGGCGCCGTTGCGCCCGCGCGAGGCGAGAGCTTTTTCACGCGCCGATGACGAAGTGGATCGCGTCGGTGAGTCCGGTCGTGCTCGGGCTCAGCGGATCGCGCGTCCAGTACTGCGCGTAGACGTGCTGGCCGACGAAGAGCTGCGGATCGACGCCGCTTCGAATCCACGCGTTCATGTCGAGCGAGTACGCGCCGGAGCAATCGCTCGCGCCCGGACTGCCCTTCGCGTTCTGGATCGGCGTCAAGCGCGTGGGGCTCGCGACGCACAGCGTGCCGCCTTGGAACGCCATGCCGAGCGGCGAGTGCCCGTAGAACAGGATCCCGTTCTTCTTGTTGAGCACGTTGACCGCGTTGACGTCGAAATGCGCGAGGCTCGTCGCGCTCGGACTGCCCGAGTAGCCGATCGCCGGGACGCAGCCTTGGCTGTTGGTCTTCGCCGTGCAGTAGATCGTCGGCAGCGTTCCGTCGTATACCGCGAACAGTCCGACGCCGCCCTGGCTGACGAGCAGTTGGTTCTTCCCGTTCGCCGGTTCGAGATCGACGATCGTGCTGCCGTTGACCTGGTAGAGGCTCGTGACGCCGCTGAAGAGCGGGTGCGGGCTCGTGATCGAGAGGAGTCCGGAGACGTTGTTGAGCGGATCGAACTTGAACCCGAAGTTCGCGAGGAACGGGTTCCAAACCGAGTCGGAGCCGGTGCCGCCGAACAGATAGACGTCGCCTCCGCCCTGCACGTACTGAGTCAACACCGCGGTGTTGACCGGGAAGCCGCCGAGGAAGACGGCGTCGTATTGTTGGGCGAGCGCGAGGGAGAACGGCGTCGCGACCGAGACGGTCCACGTGTGTCCCGCGCCGGTCATCGTCTGCGCGAGCTTGGTGTCGACCAGCGCGAAGCTCTGCGAGTAGACGAGAAAATTCCCGTGAACGCCGGGACTGAACCAATCCGCCACGTTGAGGGCGAACTGCGCGGTCGTCGGCGCTTGCGCGAAGCCGGCGTTCGAGGTGGTCCAATCGTCGTGGACGAGGACGATGCGTCCTTCGGCGAACGCGGGCGCCGCGAGAGCGCAAGCGAGGAGGATGGAGGCGAGTTTCATGGTGACCGTTGGAGTGAGTTCGTGGCTTGGAGGAGCGCGGGACCCGTCGCGAGAACGGGCGCACCAAGACACACGCAGTTCGCTCGCTCGGCCGATCAACGAACTCGAAGAATCGCGGAAGGAGCGTCCGCAGCGCCGCGTTCAGTCGCGCGGCGGTTCGTAACGACGCGAGAGTTCTTCGGCCGACGCGAGCGCGAGACGGCTTCGGTCGACGAGCGTGCGGTGCAGCTCCTCGTCCTTCGGCGAAGGCACGATCGTCGCGAGGTCGTCGCGTGCGGTCTCCGCCATCCGCGTTGCGAACGCGAGCACGCCGCGCGCCGTCGCCGCGTCGACCGGCAGCGTCGCGTGGTCGAGCGCTTCGAGGCTGCGCGCGGCGAATTCGATTCGATGGCTCGCGACTGACGGGATCATCGACGCTCCCATCCGTCGCAACGTCGTGTCGCCGGCGTCGGACGCGCGCTCGGCGAGAGCGAGGCTCTTCGTCCATTGCTCGCGCGCCGCGGCCGCGACCGCTTGCAGCGTCAGCGACACGCAGAGTTCCCACGGCGGTCGCCAATCGTCCTGCGCGCGCTCGTCGCGCCAGACCGCGAGCGACACCGCTTCGTCGAAGACGCCGTCGGCGCGCTCGAAGTCGCGCCGCGA
>JAIOPM010000061.1 GCA_021413885.1 Planctomycetota bacterium | reverse complement strand
CAGGACATCCTCGAGCCGTCGCCGATCCCCCCGATGATCGCGGCGGCGCGGTTCGCGTCGTGCGCCGTGCGTCTCCACCTGATCCGTGGAGAGTCCGAGGCCGCGCTCGACGCGCTTCGCGAGGACTTCGAGATCGCGCGCGTCGCGTCCGGCCTGCCGCTCATCCCGGGATTCGACGCGTGGGGCTTCGATCTCGGCATCGCGCTCACGGGGCTCCGCGAGTCGTTGCAGTTCCTTCCGCCGAGCACCGATTTGTCCTGGTACGAGCACGAGCTCGACGGCATCGATCCGCGCGCGGTGCTGGTGCGCGCCGTGCGTCAAGATCGTCTCGCGGGCCACAACACGATCCGCGCATTCACGGGCGCGGGACTTCCGGACGAACGGCGCGACTCCGTCGACACGTTGCAAGCGTGGCTCGCGCGACGGTTCCTTCTGATCGACCACGGCGTCTATCTGGAGTCGTTTCGTCGCGCGTTGGAGCATCTCGAATCCGAGCACTGGCGCGAGGCACCGACTCGACCCTTCGAAGCCAAGGCTCCTTGGCCTGCGTCGCACTATCAGGCGATGTCCCGTCTGCTGACGCCGGAGTTCGAGCGGCACATCGACTACGCGATGGAACTGGAGGCGAAGGTCGCGCTCGCACGGGCCGCGCTCGTGAATCACCGCGACGGCACGAACGCGGCGAGAGCGTGGCTCGCCGCACGATCGGACCCGTTCGACGGCGCGCCATTGCGCTCGCGCGTCGATCCCGATGGAGTCCTCGTGATGTGGTCGATCGGCCACGACCGCGTCGACGACGGCGCGCCGCGTCGGTCGAACCGTTGCGAGTCGGGGCCTTTCGTCGATGTCGATTGGCTGGTGCTCGCGCGGTGAGAGTGCGCCGGCCCTCGATGTCGCGGGTACGCTGTCGCCCATGAGCACGCAGCGATCGATTGCGTTCGGGCCGGCGCTCCTGATCTCGATGGCGCTCTTTGTCGGAGGCACATTCTTCGGTGTCGCGGTTCTCGCGCGTTGGCGTGCGAGCACCGCGGATGTCGCGACGACGACGCGGGAGAGCGAGATTTCGCGTGGTGAATGGAACGCGTTGCGAGCGTCGGTCGCGGGGATCGAAGGGCGACTTCAGGCTGACGCGCTCGAGAGTCCGACTCAGCGAGCGCCCGTCGACGCCGTGTCACTCGATCCGGCGTCCCTCGAAGCGGTGACGCGCAGCGCGAGCGAACTCCAAGCGACCCTCGATCGGATGCGCTCTCTCGCCGATTCAGCGGAGCGTCAACTCGCGCAGACGGCGACGACGTACGAGCTCGCGAAGCAGAAGCCGGAGTCCGATGGCAGCGCCGTCGACGCAGTGCTCGATCTCTACGCGCGAGATCCAGTTGCTGCCACTCGCGAGGTTCGCTTCGCTTCGCCCAACGAGATCCTGCGCCGATTCGGCGCGCCCGTCCACACGAGCATCAACGACAAGAACGTGCAGTGGACCTATGGGCACGACAATCGCTGGCTCTACTTGGAGTTCGCGCAAGGCACCGTGCTGAACATGTTCGTGTCGCAGTGAACCCGGCGCGCCGGGCCACCGTCACACCTCGCGCTTGAACACCGCGACGATGAAGCGCGTCGTGCCGTGACCCTGGTTGGTATCGAAGACGGAGACCAACTCCCAGCCGTCTTGGCCCATCCGGTTGAGCTCACGCTCGAACTCCTCTTGGTCGACGTTGCCGCCGAGGAAGCCGCCGGACTTCAGGATCACGCTGCGGTATTCGAATCGTCGTTGGATCATGGTCGTGCTCCTGGTCGCTGCGAAGACAACGCGCGGCGAGGCCGCGACGAACGCGCTCAGCGCGCCGCCTTCAAATTCATCTGCGCGTTGCGCGTGTGGTCGGTGTAGTTCGCCGGGTTGGTCATGCCCGTCGTGTGGCACCAGCCGACGACGTGCCCCATCGAGTTGCCGCCGACGAGTTGACCGCGGAACTGCTCGACCGTGCCGTCCTCCGGATCGGCGAGGAAGAGGCTCGTCAAGAAGTTGCACACGCCGGCGCTGTTCTGCGTCGTCCAATAGAAGACCTCGGCACGCGCCCAACTCGGAATGCCGGCGAGCCACGTCGCCGAACCCGCCGGCGTCATGTCGTTGTTGACGCCGCACGCGAACGAACCGAGCGACGCGAGCGGCGTGCCTTGGTACGGCGACGCGACGCTCTGAATGCGGCGCGGCCCGAACGCGAAGTCGAGACCGCTCTGATAATAGGTGAGCAGGTGCAGCGCGGCCGGCCCGCCTTGGCTGTGACCGACGACGCCGAACGAACCGTACGCGCTCCCGGTTTGCGCGAGCATCTGAGCGAATTGATCGTGCGTGCGATTCGCATTCGGATCGACGAACGCGATCCTGGGCTGCGTGAAATCGGCGGCGGGCCAAATCGCTCCGCCCGAGCAATAGCCGTGCACGAGCATCAACGCGCGCGGCAACGGATGATGCGTCGCGGTCGTGCCGGAGCCGAGGCTCGTCGCGCTCACGATCATCGGGCCGGTCAACATCGCCGGCGCGACCATCGTCGTGCCCGTGCCGACGATGCGCGGCAACGCGGCGAGCGGGAGCTCGAGCACGTCGCGTTCGTCGAAGACGACGTGCGTGTCGGGATCTTGCACGCGCACCGCACGCAGTTCGAACGGCGGGAGCGCGTGAACGAGCTCGAGCCAACGCGCGTCGAGGTAGAGCGGCAAACGCCACGATCCGACGCCTTGCGGCCCCACCATGCGCGAGAGCCAGCAGACGGGAACGGCCTCGCCGCTCGCATCGGTCCCCCACACTTCGGCGGAGACTTGGAGCCGCGCCGCGGGTCCGAGCGGGAACGCGCCGAGTTCGAGGCGCAGACGAACGGCGTCGTGGACGGTCGCGGTGACGCTGCCGTCGAGCAGCGTGCGACGCTCGAGCACCGGGAACGAGAGGAACGCGCTGCGCCGCGCGCCGGCGCGTTCGAATTCGACGCGAGCGAGCACTTCGCCCGAGAGCCCGCGCGGCACGAGCGCGCCGAAGAGTCCGTCGCCGCTCGCTCCGTCTTCGTGCGCACCGTCATCGACGAGTTCCGCGCGCGCGGAAACGCTTCCACTCTCGAACTCGACGAAGCCCGATCCGTCGATGGCCGTTCCGTGTTCATCGCTCGCGCGCGCGAGCACCGCGAAGTCGGCGTCGGCGAGGGTTGCGAGCGTCGAAACATGCGCCGACAGTTCGAGCGCTCCGCTCGAACGCGCGACGAAGAGTCCAGACGAAGGCTTCGCGTCGCTCGACGACTCGAAACGCAGCGTCCAGTTCCCGCGCGGTGCGATGGCGAAGTCGCGGCGGTCGACGATCCAACCGGGAAGCGTGTCACCGAGCACTTGCCCGTCGCGCGTCCCCGCGCCGAACTGCGTGACGTCGTCGATCGAACGGCTCGCGCCGCTCGCGTCGCGCACGCTCACGCGCCAACCGGTCGTGTCCGGCGCGCTCCACGCGAACGCCAACGGCCCCGCGGCATCGACGTCGAGCGGAAGCTCGCACACCCACGTTCCGCTATCGTCGCGTTCGAACGCGATCGGCCGCGCGAAAGCTCGCGAGCGAATCGCGAGCGACGCGGGCTCGGGCAGCTTCACGATTCCCGACGTGATGTCGCTCGCCGGCGCGGCCACTTGCTTGGCGTGCAAGTCGCCGCCTCGCGCGCTCGCCGCGAATCCGCCGAGCACCACGCACATCCACGCACCGATTCGTTCTCGTCCCATCGCGCTCGTTTTCTTTCGACGAGCGCGAGTATAGACGGTGCGCCGGAACGCCGCGGCTTCAGCGCACGACGAGCGGCGTCGAATTCGTGTAGCGGATCTCGCTCGACGGCAGAGTCACCTTCGCCTGCGCGAAGAACGTGAAGCCCTTCGGCCACGTCGAGAGCACCGGAAGATTGAAGCTGACCAAACCGGTCGCGCCGACGACGCCGAGCGGGAACTTGCGCTGCTGCACGATCAGCAGATCTTCCGCGAGTCCGGGAACGTCGCTGACCGTCGCGTTGCGACCGAGGAGGAGATCGACGCTCGAGCCGGGCTCGGCGACGACGCGGAACGTCAGCAGCTGACCCGCGATCGGAACGCCCGGCGTGAAGAGCGCCGGATCGTTCGGCGTCGGCTGTTGGAGCAGCGGCGCGAAGATCGACGTCGCGGTGACGCCGGAGAGACGCACGTCGCCGTTCGATCGCAGATCGAAACCGTCGACGCCGTCGTCCCCTCCCGTGCCGCCGATGAGCAGGTGCACGGGGCTGCCGGCGATCGTCGCTTCGCTGTCGCCGAGCGGATACGCGAGCGAGACGCCGTCACCGCCGTCGCCGCCTTGCCCGAGCGGCGGGGAGCCTCCTTCGGGCCAACCGCCGTTGCCGCCGGAGCACGACGAGCGATAGAGATGCAGCCGCACGCCTCCATTGATCCCGGCGATGCCGTGCCCGCCGTCGCCGCCGTTGAAGATCCCCGCTCCGCCGTCGTTGCCGGAGCTGCCGACGATGTTGGACTCGGTCACCTCCAAACGGGATTGCGCGACGACGATCGCGGTGTGACCCGAGGCGCCGATCGAGGACGACGTTCTGCCGCGGCAATCCGAGCTCGATACGCGAACGTCGCTCGAGTCGAAACAGTCGAGGCCGTCGCGGACGGTGATTTCGTCGAGCACGAGCGTGCGCGTGCAGTTGGAGACGGTGACGGGCGCGTAGAACTCGAGCCTCGCCAGCGCCGTCGTTGCGCCGACCGCGATGTTCTGCACGTTCACCGGTCCGTTCACCTTGACCGCGGGACCTTGGCCGAGGATGACGAGACGCTTGTCGAGCGTGAAGCCCGAGTAGACGCCCGGCAAGACGAGCAGCACGTCCCCCGGCGACGCCGCTGCGATGGCGGGCGGGAGGTCGGTGAAGTTGCCGCTCCCGGCGGCGTCGACGACGAACGTTCCGGCGGAGGCGAGCGACGAAAGACAGGCAGTGACGGCGAACGCGATGAGCGACGAACGCATGGAGGCTCCGGCGATTCGAGCGGTGTGGGACGAGCGCGGTTCGGGAGGCGAGGAAGCTGTGGAGCAAGTCGCCCGAGAGCGCACGAGCGGTTCAGATTCTCGCTCGAACTTCGCACCGCGTCACGCGGTCACCCGAGCCGCTACACTCTCCCGTAGACGTCACTAACGGAGAGCAGGCATGGCCGTGCGTATCGTCAGGCTGGGGAGTACCCGCGCGAAAGGCGAAGGCGTACGCATCGGCACCGTTCGTCGTCCGCCGCGCGGCGTACCGAAATCCGAGTTCGCGCGTCGCGACTGGTACGACGTCTGGTTCCCCACCCTCGCGCCGAGTCTCGCGACGATGCAGCTCGGCCTCGCCGCCGACACGCCCGCGAAGTGGAAAGCGTTCGTCAGGAAGTAC
The DNA here is from genome assembly GCA_021413885.1 of Planctomycetota bacterium. Classification (GTDB taxonomy): domain Bacteria; phylum Planctomycetota; class UBA1135; order UBA1135; genus JACRIN01. Next base: position 17,846 of record JAIOPM010000061.1, on the reverse strand, counting down.
CGAGCGGAGATGGCGACGCCGGAGAGCGCTCACACGCTCGCGTTGCTCGCCAGGCTCTCCCACGACGCCGATTTCTCGGTCGGTTGCTATTGCGAGGACGAAGCGCATTGCCATCGTTCCGTGTTGCGCGAACTCTTGATCGCGAACGGCGCAACGCTGACGGCGTGAACAGATCGGGTGCGCGCAGCCTGCTTCGTCGAAGCCCGCCGCGCGCACTCGGGTGAACGTCAGAACGAAAGGCGCAAGCTGCCGGCGAGCGCGTCGAACTCGTCGAATTTCTGGTAGGTGGCGCCGATGCTGAAGATGCGCGCGAAGTGCAGACGCGCGCCGGCTTCCCAACCGGTCGTGCCGTCGCCGTCGGACGCGACGTCGTTGTCGAGGTCGATGTGACGCGCTCCGCCGTTGAGCTCGAGCCCGCCGCCCTCCCACGGAATCGCCATGTAGCGCGCACCCGCGAAGAGTCCGAAGCCGGTGTCCTTGTCGTCGAGGCTGGCGAGGTCGCTGTCGACGTCGTTGAAGAGCCACGAACCTTCCGCGATCAAGTCGAGCGTCGAGGTGACGGGGAAGTGGAAGCCGGCGCCGAGCTCCGCCATGTTCGAATCGGTGTTGTGGAAGTCGGTATCGCGCGCCGCGTAGCCCGCGAAGATGTGGAAGATCTCGAAGAGCTCGAGCGAGACCTTCGCGAACACCGCTTCGACGTCGTCACCGAGATCGTCGGGATCCTGCTGGATCGCGCCGACTTCGACGTACGAATAGCTGAATACCGAGTCGCGCGGAGGCACGGTCTGCATCGAGGCGGACCGGAAGTTCGGAGCGGCGGTATTCAGCTCCGCCGACAAAGACGTGCTGGGGTAGAGATCGACCGGCTGCGTCGGCGCCGTCGCGCTCGCCATGCAGAGGCTGTAACTGAGTAGTGATAGGAACATTGGTTTGTAGTTCTTTCCGTTTGGGTTCGCGATGCCGCCGCCGATGGTTGCGCGGCGACTTCCGCCGCGCGTTGGCAAGGTGCGTGCCCCGAGGGAATCTGGGTACTCGCGCGACCGAACGACGAGCGCACGGCTTACGCCGGTGCGGAGATCAACTGCTCCTAGTCGTTCGCGACGCGCGTTTCATCGAGCATCTCGTCGCGACCGTCACTTCGCGCGCGGATCGCGCGTCGACATCCGCGTGCCGACCGCGGGCACGGAGTTCGTCCAGCGCATGCGGCCCTTCGCGGAGTGCTCGGTGACTTCGACGAGGCGGCCGGGCCACGGCGTCTTGTCCCAACTCGGCAAGTCGAGAGGCCAGAGTTCCATCCCGGCGCGAAGTCCTTCCGTGGAGCCCGCGTCGATCGTGAACTCGACTCGATCGCCGCTCTCGCCGGCGGCGCGCAGATCCTCTACTTCGCGCACCGTCGCGACCACGGATCCGCTCAGAACGTAGCCCGCGAATTCGGGCGGAAGCTGTGCCGCCAATTCGGGCTCCGTCGCGCTCGACGCTTCGGTCGCGAGCATGAACCCGGGCGACGGGCGGTGCCCGGCGTTGACCCCGTTGCAGAACGAGACGATTTCGCGCTCGAGCAGGAAGCAACGCCATGAGTCCTGCGCCACAACACACCCGCGCTTCGAGAGCGGCTCGTGAGCAGCAGGTTCGGTATCGCCGGTCGGTTCGAACACGAGCCAGCCGTCGACGAGCCGCACGCGTCCGCGCTCTTCGCGCGAAGAGGCCCGACCGATGAACCCGCTGTAGCTCCAGCGATACGAGCCGTCGTTCTCGAGTTCGAGGGCCTGTCCGGTGTCGGTGCTCTTCTGCTCGTACTCGCCGGCGAACCAATCAGGAAGAACCTGAACCGGCGGTCGTGCGATCGCAGTCGGGACGGGGCCCACAGGAGCGCTCGTTCCCTCAGCTTCGATCGCTTCACTCATGCACGCCGACAGAAGCGCGCTCGTCGCAAGCACTCTGAACATCGTCCGGCCGCCTCGCATCGCGCCCCTACCGCAGAGCGATGAAATCGTCTGCTGCGACATAGACGTCCTGCGCCTCCGCCAACACTCGATCGCGGAAGTAGCGGCTCACGCCGCGGAAGGTGTTCAAGTCGACGGTTCGTCCGACGATTTGGGAGAGTTCGTCCTGCATGCCGATGAACGCGAAACCCGTGCGTGCGCCGGGTTCGAACTCCACGAGCACGTCGAGGTCGCTCTCGGGCGTGAAGTCGTCGCGCAGGAACGAGCCGAACACCGCGAGCCGGCGGATTCCGTGCCGCTTGCAGAACTCGGCGATGCGCTCGCGCGGCAAAGCTCGACTTCGGTCTTCGCGATCAGCCATCGGTACCACCGGGCGCAGAGTCTCGCGTCGATGCCGAGCGCGCGCAAGCTCCGCGTCGACGGCCCTCGTCGCCCCGCCCTATGCGAACAACTCGCGCACCACGTGGCCCTCGACGTCGGTCAGACGGAAGTCGCGGCCTGCGTAGCGATAGGTCAACTTCTCGTGATCGAGGCCGAGCAACGCCAGAAGCGTCGCGTGGAAATCGTGGAGGTGCACCTTGTCGACGCTTGCGTAGAAACCGTAGTCGTCGGTCGCGCCGTGCGAGAAGCCGCGTTTGGTTCCGCCGCCGGCGAGCCACGCGGTGAAGCCATGCGGATTGTGATCACGGCCGACGGCTTCGCCCGCGCCTTGGGCCGTCGGCGTGCGGCCGAATTCGCCGCTCCAGATCACGAGCGTGTCGTCGAGCAAGCCGCGCGCGCGCAGATCGGTCAGCAGCCCGGCGATCGGCAAGTCGACTTCGCGCGCGTTCTTCTCGTGGAGCTCCTTCAGCTTCTCGTGTTGGTCCCATTTGTAGCTGTGCGTGCATTGCACGAAACGCACGCCGGCTTCCGAAAGTCGCCGCGCCATCAAGCATTGACGGCCGAAGTTCTCCGTCGTCGGATCGTCGAGGCCGTAGAGCTTCTTCGTCGCCTCCGATTCGTTCGCGAGGTCGAGCACTTCCGGCGCTTCCATTTGCATGCGGAACGCGAGCTCGAACGACGCGATGCGCGATTCGAGACGATCGTCGTGATCGTGATTCGCTTGGTGTTCGCGGTTCAAGTCGGCGAGCAAGTCGAGCTCGGCGCGCTGCACGTCGCGCGTCACGTCGGCGCGGCTCAAATGCTCGATCACCGCCTTCGAGGCGGGCACGCTCGCGTTGCCGATCGGAGTACCTTGATAGATGCCGGGCAGGAACGCGCTCGACCAGTTGTTGACGCCGCCGTGGCCGAGCGTCGGACAAATCGTGACGAAGCCCGGCAGGTTCTCGTTCTCACTGCCCAGACCGTAGAGCGTCCATGAGCCGAAGCTCGGCCGCACGAAGGTCGCCGAACCGGTGTGCAGCGCGAGCAATGCGCCGCCGTGCGCTTCGTTGGTGCCGTGCAACGAGTGGACGAAACACAACTCGTCGGCCTTCGCGCCGACGTGCGGGAAGAGATCGCTGACCCACTTGCCGCATTCGCCGTATTGCTTCCACGCCCACGGCGAGCCGTAGAGATTGCCGGTCTGCGCGAATTGCACGCGCGGCTTCGCGAACGGCAGCGGCTTGTCGTGATCGCGTTGCAGCAGCGGCTTGTAGTCGAACGTGTCGACTTGGCTCGGACCGCCGTGCATGAAGAGGAAGATCACGCGCTTCGCCCGCGGAGCGAAATGCGGAGCGCGCGGGCCGAGCGGGTTCTTCGAATCGGCGCGAGCGTTCTCGGCGAGCAGGCCGTTCAACGCGAGCGCGCCGAAGCCGGCACCGAGGCGTTGCACGAGTCGACGGCGGCTGAGCGGGAACTCGTGCATGGCTAATCGACGTAGAGGAATTCGTTGCAAACGAGCAGCGCTTGCGCGAGACCGGACCACGCAAGCGCGTCGACGTCGAGCGGCGTCGGCATCGACGTGTCGGCGGGAGCCTCCGTCGCTTGGCCCGCGGTCGGAGCCTCGCTCGCACCGCGCACCGCGCGCAGGAAATCGATCGCGCGCTGGCGCTCGCTCGCACTCGGCTCGCGGTTCAACGCGTGACGCCAGAGAACCGTCAGTCGCTCGCCCTCGCGTTCGGGCTCCATTTTCGTCGCGAGCGCGGCAAGCGCACGCGCGCAGTCGAGCACGAGCTCCGAGTTCATCAGGAACAACGCCTGCGGCGCCGCGACGGTTTCGGGCCGCACGTCGATCGGCACGCTCGGATCGTTGTAGTCGAACGCGCCGAAGTACTCGTACATCGCGTTACGGATGATCGGCAAATAGAGCGAACGGCGCGTCGACTGATAGCGCGCGACGTCGGACGACTGATCGTTGGTGACGTACTCGGCGTTGCCGGTGGTCAACGCCTTGCCGCCGAGCGCGGGATCGAGCCGTTCGCTGACCGCGAGCCACGCGTCGCGCAGGACTTCCGCCTCGAGCCGCCGCCGATTCTGACGCGCGAGCAGTCGATTCTCGGGATCACGTTCGAGGCCGAGCGCGTCGCCGCGCGTGCTCATCCGGTACGTGTTCGACGTCACGATCAAACGATGCAGCGCCTTGAGCGACCAATCGCGGCGCACGAACTCGCGCGCGAGCCAATCGAGCAACTCCGGATGCGTCGGCGCGTCGCCGCGCACTCCGAAGTTCGACGTCGACGCGACGAGGCCGCGCCCGAAGTGCCCGGCCCAAACGCGATTCGCCATCACGCGCGACGTCAACGGATGGCGCGGATCGACGAGCCAGCGCGCGAGCTCGAGTCGGCCGCTGTGTTCCGCCGGCATCGTCGGCGCGTCGAGCGCCGCGCTGGTCGCCGAGAGCACGCCGCGCGGAACGGGTTCGGGCCCGAGACTCAGATGACTGCCGCGCAAGTGCACCGGCACGTCGACGATCGAGGCGTCCTCGACGCCGAGCGCGCGAGCGAACGGCATCGGCGCGGTGAGCGCGAGATCGTCGACGTCGCGACGCAACTTCGCGAGTTCGCCGCGCACGACCTCCGGGAAGAGCGCTTCGAGGCTCTCGCTGCGCAACGCGAACGGGCCGTGCTTGCCGTAGAGCACCCGGCGCAACGCCTCCTCGTCCGCACTCGCGAGCTCGGTCGGCTTCTCGCCCTCCTTCGATTGCGCTTCGCGCCACGCGGCGTCGATCATCGAGAACAACGTCTGGTAGCGACCGGCCAGATCCTCGAGGGAACGCGGCGGAAGTCCGTCGAGCAGCGCGAGCACGCGGGACGAGAGCTCGGGCGATTTCGCGGCCGAATCCGCGCGCAGCTTCGCGACGATTTCCGCCGCGCGCGTCGGCCACTCGTCGCTCGCGAGCGCGGCGAACGCGTTCCACGGCGCGAAGATCGGATCCTTGCGGCGCGCCGTCAGCTCGACGTACACGGCGAAGTTGCGCACGACTTCGGGGAGCAGTCCCGAGGCCCACGGATTGCCGTCGACGAACCACTCGCGGGTCGAAGCTCGCGCAAGCACGAACTTGTCGACGTGCGGAAAGTCGGTCGCGCGCTCGAAGCGCAGCACGTTGCGTCCCGGCTGGAAATCGAATGCGCCGACGCGCGCCCAACGTTGGCCGTCGAGCGCGAAGCTCCCGGTTTTCGCGTCGAGCGCCGTCTCCGCGACGACCGCGCCGTTCAGGAGCACGCGCACCGGCCGCTCCTCCGCCGACGCGTAGCGCACGTCGAGCACGAGACTCCGCGCGCTCTCGACGGTCACGTCGTACTCGGCGAATTGCAGGCCGGGCGCGACCGTGTGCACGATCGCGATGTCTTCGTCGCCCCACGTCGTCCGGTCGACGCCGAGGTTGCCGCGGCTCGATTCCTCGGCCTCGAACAACATTGCCCCGCGCGCCGCGAACGTGCCCGCGAGCAAGTACGAAGCGAAGTTCCGCCGCCATTCGACACGCACGGCGCGATCGTTCTCGGCGACGAGCGCATCGAGCGCTCCCTTCGCCTCGGTCGAGAGACGCGCGTGCTCGTCCGCCGCGTCGATCTCGGCGCGCGGCGCGAGCTCGCGTTCGCGCCACCGCGACACGAAGTCGAGATTCGCCATCGTGCTCGTGCTCTTGAACACGCCGGCGAGAGCGTAGTAGTCGCGCGTCGGAATCGGATCGAACTTGTGGTCGTGGCAACGCGCGCAACCGACCGTCAAACCCATGAACGCTTTGCTCGCAACGTCGAGTTGCTCGTCGACGACGTCCATCACGAGCTTCTGCTTGTCCTGCTCGGCGAGCATCTTCGGGCCGAGCACGAGGAAGCCGGTCGCCGTCAGTTGATCGGCGAGCGCGTCCTTGTCCGCGGGCTCGGGCAACAGATCGCCGGCGAGTTGATCGATCACGAATTGGTCGTACGGCAGGTCGGCGTTCAGCGCGCGCACGACCCAATCGCGATAACGCCACGCTTCGCCGAGCCCGAGGTTCTCGTCGAGACCGTTGGAGTCGGAGTAGCGCGCGAGGTCGAGCCAATGGCGCCCCCAACGTTCGCCGTAGTGCGGCGACGCGAGGAGACGATCGACGACGCGCTCGTACGCGTCCTTCGAAGCATCGCCTTCGAAGTCGGTGAGTTCCGTCGACGTCGGCGGCAAGCCGATCAAGTCGAACGAGACGCGTTCGAGCAGTTCGCGCTTGGTCGCGGGCGCCGCGGGAGCGAGACCTTCGCTCTCGAGCCGCGCGAGCACGAAACGATCGACGTCGTTCGCGACCCACGCTTCGTTCGCGACGCGCGGCGGCGTCACGTCGGCGACCGCGCGGAACGCCCAATGATCTTCGGCGCGCACGGTCGAGCGCTTGGTCTCGTGCGCTTCGCCGTCGCGCGGATCGGGCGCGCCGCGGCGCACCCACTCCTCGAGCACCGCGACGTCGCCGTCGGGCAACTTGCCTTTCGGCGGCATCTGGAGCTCGAGATCGTCGTACCGCACCGCGCGCACCAACGGGCTCGCATCGGGATCGCGCGCGACGATCGCGGCGCCGAGCACGGCCCCGCGCTCCCAACCGGCGCGCGTGTCGAGCGTCAACCCGCCCTTCGGCTTCGCGAGCGCCGACGAGTGGCAGGAGAGACAACGCTCCTCGAGGATCGGCCGCACGCGGCGCTCGAAGAACTCGAGGTCGTCGGACGTGGGCTCTTGCTGCGCTCGAGCGCCGACGACCGCGGCCGTCACGAGGACGCCGACGAGCCATGCGTTCGGAAGAGTCGCCATCTCGATCCGACGTCTACGGTACCAGCTCGACGGAGATCGCGAGCGCGCTCGCTCGACGACGCCGAGCGGCGGAGCACCGATGCACGCTTCGCGCTCGATCCTTGCAGCGATGCGGTGTCGACGGCGCCGCGAACTCCCGCGCCTACTTCACGCCGGCCTGCGCCGCGCGTGACAGCGCGAGGACGGCGAACGCGGTGCCGTACGGCTTGTGATAGCTGTACAGCGGATAGTCCCAGAAGGATCCGTCGGGCTCGCGGCAATACTCGACCGCGTCGACGAGCAGCGGCCAGAAGCGATCCTGTTCCTTCTTCGGCAAACGCTCGAGCACGTACGCCGCGTACGCGTGGCCGTAGAGATAGAAGTAGCCCGAGATCGAATACCACGACTCGTGCGGGATCGGCCGGCGCACCGACGCCTTCTGGTAGTCGGGCGACTTGATCAACAGGTTCTCGAGCGAGGAGACGTACATGCGCTCCTCGATCTTGCGGCCGAACATCTCGAGCGCGCGCAAGCAGAGCGGCGAGCGGCACGCGGAGCCGAACTGCTCGTTGATGCCGTGGCGCGGGCGGTACTTCAGGTACTCGCCGTACAGGAACGCGTCGTCGGAGAGACGCGAGCGTTCGATGTGATCGACCGCGCGCTCGAGCAGCTTCTTCGGGATCGAGATGCCGACTTCGCCCGCGATGTGCAGGCCGACCAACATCGTCGCGGTCGTGAAGCTCATCGACGTGTCCGACGGCTGCTGCGTCGCGACGCCGTTGATGCTGAGATAGCCCCACCCGCCGTCGAGCGTCTGGTACTGGCCGATGCGCTCGACGATCTTGTCGCACGCGGCGCGCATCTCCTTCGCGCGCGGATCCTCGGGGCGTTTCTGCAACTGCTCGCCGAGGCATTGCAGCGTGTAGCCGAACGCCCAGACGTTGTAGTGCTCGAGGCCGCTCTGACGTTTGACGTCGAAGTTGTGCAGCAGGAATTCGATGCCGTGTTCGACCGCTTCGGCCGCGCCGTCGAGCGGCAGCTTGGCGTCGGTGATCGCCATCACGCAGAGCGCGGTGGTCGCGACGCGGAACGCATCCTGCGAACCCGGGAACGAAGCGAGCACCTCGATCGGCCGCGGCGATTCGTGGGAACCCCACGAGCCGTCCTTGTTCTGGTTCGTGACCAGCCACACGACGCCTTCGCGCAACGCCTGCGCGACCGGAACGTTCGGCAAGCGACGCCACACGACGTCGTCGTCCTTCGCGGCCGGTTTCTCCGCCGGAGCCTTCGCGTCCGTCGGAGAAGTTTGGGGCAGCGTTTGCGTCGGCGCTTGGAGCGCCAGCGCGAGCCAGAACGCGAGCGCGTTCATCCGCCGACCTTCGCGCCTTCGATGACGAGCTTGGCGCGCGTGCCATAGACGACGCCCGTCAGCGGCGCGTCGAGGGTGACGCGGGCTTCGTAGGTCGCTTCGCTCGGACTCGCGGAGCGCGGGTAGGTGTCGATCGACAGCGTGCCGCGGCTCTTCTCACTCGGAACGACCAGCGACTCGACGCGGACTTGCGCGCCGTTCTTCGCCTGCGCGAGTTCCGTGTCGTTGACGTCGAAGGTGACGGCGCCCGGTTCGGGATCGGCGACCAGGAAGATCTCGGTCTTCGGCGCGAGCGAGCTGGTGCGTTCGTAGCGCGGCGCGTTGCGGCCGGGGCGGAAGTCCTTCGAACTCCCGTGCAGCAGGACGCCGGAGCGCGGCGCGCGGATCTCGAGCAGCTTGCGATCGCGCTGGAGCTTCTCGAAGTGTTCCTGTTGCTCGCGCAACGCATCGGCCGAACGCAACTCGCCGTCAGCGCGCGCGCGGGCGTCGAGCTCTTGCTGCTTGACGAAACGCGAGTGGCCTTCTTCTTGTGCGTGCAACGCCTCTTCGCGTTGCTCGAGCGTCATCTTCTTCTCGAAGTCCTCGTGGTACTTCACGCGGTCGCGCGAGAGCTCGACGCCGATGCGCGTGCTCTCGAGTTGGCGCTTGGAGCGCTTGACGACGATGTCCTCGGTCGCGTCGACGAGGTCGTCGCGCTTGTACATCTTCTCGAGTTGGTCGAGCTCGTCAACTTGATCGTCGATGTTCGCTTGCTCGTAGCGCTTCGACAGATCGTCCTGCCGCTTGTCGAACGCCGTCTCGAACTTCTTGAAGCCCTCGAACGAACGCTTCGCCCGTTCGAGTCCTGCCTTCGACTGTTCGAGCGCCAGTTCGGCCGCCGCGGCGTCGAGCTTGTTGCGTTCGACCACGCCTTGGTGGCGGATCTCGGTCGACTTCAGCTCGAGCTCGTTGCGATGGAGCTCCTCGTCGATCGCGCGCGCGTCGAGCTTGGCGATCACGTCGCCCGCTTGGACCGACGCGCCGTGCGGCAGGACTTCGAGCACGCTGAAGCCGCCCGAGTATTGTTCGGGCCACAGCGAGATCGCGTCGTAGCGCGCGGGCGCGACGATGCCGAACTTCTCGAGCGGCGCGACGGTCGCCGAGCTCGAGCCGTTCGCCGAAGCGGGCGTGCCGCTCGCGACGACACCGGACGAACTCGCGCCGCCGGTCACGCAGGCGGTCAACGGCAAGACGACGAGAGCGAGGAAGAGTGCTTGGCTCTGCATGGACGATTCTCCTGGGGCGCCACACGGTAACGACGGCGCGGCGCCCGCGAGGTGTCGACTGCGCAACGCTTCTGTGTTTCCCGCGTCGAGGTGCGCGCGCCACCGCCCCAAAAAGTCCGGAAACGAAGCGGGCCGACGTGCATCGAACGCGCCGTGATGCTCACCTTCCAGCAACCGTGACGAGGACCCCATGCTCGAAGTGATTCGCCGCTACACGCATTGGTTGCACACGCGCTGGCCCGCCGGCGCGGTCGAGAAACTGCCCGAGGCGCGACCGGACGGTTCGACCAACGTGCCTGGGCTCTACGTGGTCGGCGACTTGACCGGGATCCCGTTGCTCAAGTTCTCGTCGGACACCGGCGCGCGCGCAGTGCAGACGATCGTCGCGGACCGCGGGTTCCAGGACGTCGCGAAGGAGCGCGCAGGCGGTGTGAAGGACCTCGTGATCGTCGGCGGAGGCGTGTCGGGGATGGCGGCCGCGCTCGAGGCGAAGAAGGCGGGACTCGAGTTCGAGTTGCTCGAAGCGAGCGAACCGTTCTCGACGATCGTCAACTTCCCGAAGGCCAAACCGATCTTCACCTACCCGACCGACATGACGCCGGCGGGCGATCTGCAGTTCCGGGCGCAAGTGAAGGAGCCGTTGATCGAAGAGCTGCGCGCGCAGACGGAAGGTCGCGGCATTCGCCCGCGGATGGCGAAGGCCGAGCGCATCGAACGCGACGGAGGGAAGCTCGCGGTGATCTTGTCTGAAAAGGAGAAGCTGCTCGCGCACCGCGTGATCGTCGCGATCGGGCGCTCGGGGAACTTCCGCAAGCTCGGTGTGCCCGGCGAGGATTCGGGCAAGGTCTTCAATCGCCTCCACGATCCGAAGGAGTTCGCGGGCAAGCCGGTATTGGTCGTCGGCGGCGGCGACAGCGCGCTCGAGACGGCGATCGCGCTCGCGCAGTGCGGCTCGCAAGTCACGCTCTCCTATCGCAAACCGGATTTCGCGCGGCCGAAACCGGAAAACGTCGAGCGCCTCGAGAAGTTGCGCGCGGATCCGACGGCGTCGGTCGCGATCGAGACGCCGAGTTCCGAGCGCGTCACGACGTCGGTCGGCGACTTCATGGGCGAACACCGCAAGGCGGGCTCGATCCGTCTGCTGCTGGCGTCGAGCGTGAAGCGCATCGACGCGGAAACAGTGACGATCGTCGACGCCGACAAGAAGGAGCTCGAGCTCCCGAACGCCGTCGTCTTCACGATGATCGGCCGCGAGGCGCCGCTCGACTTCTTCCGCAAGAGCGGCGTGCGCATCTCGGGCGAGCTCGGGGTTCGCGACTGGAGCCTGCTCGCGTTCTTCTTCGCGTTCTGCGTGTTCCTCTACAACTGGAAAGCCGGTGGCGCGCTCAAGCACACGTTTCAAGAGAACGGTTGGTTCCCGTTCTTCGTGCCCAACTGGTTGAAGTCGGGCGACGGCGCGGCGAACGATCCGGCGACGTTGCTCGGCACGCTCGCGATCACGCTCGAAGAGCCCGGCTTCTACTATTCGCTCGCGTACTGCGTGCTCGTCGGCGTCTTCGGCGTCGCGCGCATCCGCAAACGCCGCACGCCGTACGTCAAGGTGCAGACGCTGACGTTGATGGCGGTGCAGATCGTGCCGCTCTTCCTGTTGCCGTACATCGTGCTCCCCTACCTCGGGCACAACGGCGCGTTCGATGCCGGCTTCGGCAAGACGTTCGCCGATCATCTGTTCCCGATCGCCGGCTACGGACACGGCCGCGAGTACTGGCGCGCTTTCGGCTTCGTGCTCGCGTGGCCGCTCTTCATCTGGAACTTGTTCACCGAGCAACCGTTGTGGTGGTGGCTCGCGATCTCGCTCGTGCAGACGGCGATCTTGATTCCGCTGCTCGTGCGCAAGTTCGGCAAAGGCGCGTATTGCGGTTGGATCTGCTCGTGCGGAGCCCTCGCCGAGACGCTTGGCGACGCGCATCGGACCAAGATGCCGCACGGGAAATTCTGGAACCGATTGAACATGATCGGCCAGGTCGTACTCGCCGTCGCGGCGCTGCTCTTCCTCGTGCGCGTACTGTCGTGGTCGCTGCCGGGAACGTGGCTCGGCGAACACGCGAAAAGCCTCTACTACGGATTGCTCTCGGGCTGGAACGTGCTCGGAGTCCAACTCAACTACTACTGGATCGTCGACGTCGGACTGTCGGGCATCTTCGGTGTCGCGTTCTATTTCTGGTTCAGCGGACGGATCTGGTGTCGCTTCGCATGTCCGCTCGCGGCATTGATGCACATCTACGCGCGCTTCTCGCGCTTCCGCATCCTCGCCGAAAAGAAGAAGTGCATCTCGTGCAACGTGTGCACGAGCGTCTGCCATCAGGGCATCGACGTGATGAACTTCGCGAACAAGGGGTTGCCGATGGCCGATCCGGAGTGCGTGCGCTGCTCGGCGTGCGTGCAGATGTGCCCGACCGGCGTGCTCGAGTTCGGTGAGATCGACACGAAGACGGGCGAAGTCCTGCGTCGCGACACGCTCGCGGCCTCGGAGACCCGGGTCCGCGAAACGGCGCACTGACCGACCGCCGAATTTCCTGGAATCGTTGATCGGCGCGCGCGCCGGGTTGCGTGGTTCTCTCCGAACGCCTCACCTTCAGGAGAAAGCCATGTTCCAGCTCGTCCCAGCCCACTTCCTCGCGCCCCTCGCCTTCAGCCTCGTCGCGCCCTACGCCTCGCAAGTCGGCAACCCGCCGGTCGGCAGCGCCCAACAAATGGGGCCCGCGAGCCACTGGGTTCTCGCTCAAGCGACCTCGCCCGGCATCGCGCAGTCGGCGAACACGAACATCACCGGCACCAGCATCGCGAACGCGTTCCAGGGCAACGGTTCGGCGTTGACGAACCTCAATGCGGACAAACTCGCGAGCGGCACGGTCAACGACGCGCGCTTGTCGAGCAACGTCGCCGTGCTCGGATCCGCGCAGACGTTCAACGGCGTCAAGACGTTCTCCACCGCGCCCGCGTTCACCGCTGGCGGCGCGCCGTTCACGGTCGCGAGCGGAACGAAGGTGACGAACCTCAACGCCGACAAGCTCGACGGCATCGACGGCTCGGCCTTCTTGCAAGCGGTGCCCAATCCGTTGGTGCTCTCCAACGCGACGCCCGGCGGCTCCGCGATCTGGGGCGAAACCTCCGCATCCACCGGGACGGGCATTGTTGGCATCTCGACGAGCTCGACGAACTTCGGCCTCGGCATCTCGGCGTCGAGCAACTACGGCATCGCGTTGCGCGCGACTTCCTACGGCGGCGTTTTCCCCGCGGTCGAAGCGAACAGCAACTACGGGAACGGCGTCACCGCCTACGGGGCGGAGAACGGTGTCGAAGGTAGCGCTTACACGGCGGGCTTCGCGGGCGTCTACGGACACCACAGCGGCGACCAGATCACCGGCGGCGCCGGCGTCATCGGCGCCGGCTTCGTCGGAGTTCAAGGCTTCGACAACAACGGCAGCGGCGTCGGAGTGTGGGGCGAGAGCGCGAACTACGGCATCATCGGAGTGACCGGCGTCGGGTACGGGGTCGCGTCGTTCGGATCCGCGTACGTCGGCGGCGACCTCACCGTCACCGGCAGCAAGTTCGGTTACGTCGTCGACCTCGTGAAGAACGGCGACGTCGTCGCGCTCGAACCGGGCGAGATCGTCGAGATCGTCGGATACGAGCCCGCGCTCGTCGGCGACATCCCGGTGACCGTGGTGCGCCGCGCGACCAGCGCTCGCGCGTCCGCGGTGTTCGGTCCGCTCGATTGCGCGGTGGCGGTCGAGCCGCTCGCGCCTCCCTCGAACAACTCGCCGCGCCTCGCGCATGCACCGACGTACGCGAAAGCCGCCGAGCCGACAGCGAACTCGCGCTCCCCGCGACGCGTGCCGGGTTCGGTCGCTCCGGGCGCGTACGCCAACGTCGTCACGCTCGGCGCGTTCCGCGCGATCCGCGTCGATGCGAGCTACGGTCCGATCCGCGCCGGCGACCTCCTCGTCGCCTCGCCGAACGCCGGCTACGCGATGTCGGAGTCCGATCCGCGCATCGGTACGGTCGTCGGCAAGGCCCTCTCGGACTGGAACGCCGGTGTCGGCGAGATTCCGGTGTTGGTCGGCAACCGTTGATCGTCGCACCGCATCCGCAGAGACCGCACGGCGAGCTCTTCGCCGCGCGGTCTCTGCACGTTTGCCGAGTCGGCGACGCGGAAACGGCGAGCGGACGTTCACTTTCGTTCGAGATCGATGATCGACGCCGGGCCTGCAGTGCGTGGTTCTCTCCGAACGCCCCAACCTCAGGAGACCACAATGTTCCAGCTCGTCCCCGCGCACTTCCTCGCCCCCCTCGTCGCCGGCCTCGTTGGGCCCTACGCCCCGCAAGCCGCCAACCCGCCGATCGGGAGCGCCCAACAGATGGGGCCCGCGAGCCATTGGGTCCTCGCTCAACCCTCCACGCCCGGCATCGCGCAGCCGGCCAACACGAACATCACCGGCACGAGCATCGCCGGCGCGTTCCAGGGCGACGGTTCGGCGCTGACCGGGCTCAACGCCGACAAGATCGCGAGCGGCACGATCAACGACGCACGTCTGCCGATCAACGTGGCGCGCCTCGACGCCGTCCAGACCTTCAAGTACGAGAACGAGTTCCGCGAAGCGCCGCACTTCACGTCGTCCGGTTCGCCGTTCACCGTCGACAGCAGCGCGAAGGTGCCGAATCTCAACGCGGACCATCTCGACGGGCTGGACAGCTCCGCTTTCCTGCAATCGATCCCCAATCCGTTGGTCGTGATCAACGCCACCTCGGGCGGCTTTGCGCTCGTCGGCCAGACCGACGCGCCGAGCGGCACCGGTGTCCGCGGCGTGTCGACCAGCACTCAACCCGGCATCGGCGTCGAAGCCACCAGCAACAACGGTCCGGGTCTGCGCGCCGCGTCGTTCGGCGGGTTCTTCGCCGCCATCGAAGCGTTCGGCAGCCTCGGGAACGGTGTGACCGCGTCCGGCGCGCGCCACGGAGTCGAAGGCAGCACCAGCAGCAATTTCAGCGCGGGGATCCACGGCTACACCACCGCGAGTGGGACCGGCGTGTGGGGCGAAAGCCCGAGCTATGCGGTGCTCGGCGTGAGCTCGACCGGCTACGGCGTCGCGTGCTACGGCGACGCGCTCGTGACCAGCGATCTCTACGTCTACGGGAGCAAGTTCGGCTACGTCGTCGACCTCGTGAAGAACGGCGACGTCGTCGCGCTCGAGCCCGGCGACGTCGTCGAGATCGTCGGCTACGAGCCCGCGCTCGTCGGCACGCTTCCGGTGACGGTCGTGCGGCGCGCGAGCGATGCGCGCCCGACCGCGGTGCTCGGTCCGATCGATTGCGCGGTGACGATCCAAGCGTTGCCGTCGATCACGAAGACGCCGGTCCAGGCGCACGGCGTCGCGCAGGCGAAGCTCGCCGAGCAACCGACCGACGCCGTTTGCCCGAAGCGCGCCGCGGGCTCGATCGCGCCCGGCGCGCACGGCAACGTCGTCACGCTCGGTTCGTTCCGCGCGATCCGCGTCGACTCGACGTACGGCGCGATCCACGCCGGCGATCTGCTCGTCGCGTCGCCGAATCCGGGTTACGCGATGGCCTCGTCCGATCCGCGCGCCGGCAGCATCGTCGGCAAGGCGCTCGCGGATTGGAGCGGCGGTTTGGGCGAGATCCCGGTGATGGTCGGCGGCCGTTGAGGCTCGCGCACACTCCACGGCGACGTCGCTCGGATAGGATCCGCTGATGCTCCGCGAGCAATGGAAGCTCGCTCGGTCGATCCTCGATCGAGCGCTCGAGCTCGCGCCCGCCGACCGCGACGCGTTCGTCGCGCAAGAGTGCGGCGCGGACGCGGAGCTGAAGCGCGAGGTCGATTCGTTGCTCGCGATGGAAGCGCGCGCGCAACTCGAACCGCCGTCGCCGAGCGTGCTCGCGAGCGCCGCGTTGCGCGCCGTGCCGCGGATGGCGACGCCGCGCCGCATCGGGCCGTACGAACTCGAAGAAGAGATCGGCGCGGGCGGCATGGGCTCGGTGTGGCGCGCGCGGCGCGTCGAGGGCTTCGACCAAGTCGTCGCGATCAAGTTGATCAAGCGCGGCATGGACACCGACGAAGTCCTGCGCCGCTTCGAGACCGAGCGCACGGTGCTCGCCACGCTCCAACACGACGGCATCGCGCGTCTCTTCGACGGCGGCGCGACCGAGGACGGCGTGCCGTACCTCGTGATGGAGTACGTCGACGGCACGCCGATCGATCGCTTCTGCGCGGCGCGTGATCTGACGGTGCGCGAGAAAGTCGAGCTCGTGCTCGCCGTGTGCGACGCCGTGCAGTTCGCGCACGAACATCTCGTCGTGCACCGCGACCTCAAGCCTTCGAACATCCTGGTGACGCGTGCCGGCGTTCCCAAGTTGCTCGACTTCGGCATCGCGAAGGTGTTGTCCGAGCAAGGCGCCGAGAGCACCGCCGAGCGCACCGTCACCTGCCAACGCATCCTGACGCCGGCGTACGCGAGCCCCGAGCAACTGCGCGGCGAAGCGCTGACCACGAAGAGCGACGTGTTCTCGCTGGGACTCGTGCTGTGGGAACTCCTGGTCGGACGGCGCGCGTTCGATCGCGACCGAACGCCCGAGAGCGAGCCGACGCGCGCCAGCGCCGCGCTCGCGACGACGTCGGGCTCGAGGCGCCGCGCGCGGCCGTTGGTCGGCGATCTCGACACGATCCTCGCGCGCGCGTGCGACGCCGATCCGGCGCGGCGCTACGGCTCGGTCGAGGCGTTCTCGAGCGACTTGCGCAGGCACCTCGCCGATCAGCCGGTTCGCGCGCAACCCGATTCGCTCGCGTACCGCGTCTCGAAGTTCACGCGGCGCAACAAGCTCGTCGTCGGGTCGTTCTCGGTCATCCTGCTCGCGTTCGCCGCCGCGACCGCGATCAGTTTGCGGATGGTGTGGCGCACCAACGAAGCTCGCGACCGCGAGCGTGAACAAGCCGAACTCGCGCAACGCCGTTTCGACCAGACGCGCAAGTTGGCGACGACGTTCCTGATCGACGTCTACGACAAGATCGAGAACTTGTCGGGCGCGATCGAGGCGCGAACGGCGCTGCTCGCGACGGCGCTCGCGGCGCTCGATCAGTTGGCGAGCGAACGCAGCGACGACGACGAGCTCGAGATCGAACTCTTCGACGCGTACGCACGCCTCGCCGCGATCTACAGCGACGCGTCGGGCGGCAGCCTCGCGCATCCTGACGAAGCGCTCGCGGCGCTCGAGAAGGCGCGCGCGATCGCCGAGCGCTTTCCCGCCGACTCGACGGCGCGGAGACGGCTGCTCGGAATCGTCGAGTACAAGGAGGGCGACGTCGAGTTCGTCCGTGCAGCTCGCGCCGCGTCCGCCGTGCACTTCGGACGGGCCGTCGAACTCCTCGGCGATCTCTCCCAGGACTTCCACACGGTCACGTCGTGGGAGGCTCTCGGCTCGGCCTACACGCGGCTCGCAATGGTGGCGCGCTACGACGGACGCTTGGAAGAGGCCGAGTGTTGGCTCGACACGGCGATCGAGCACAACCGGGCGACGCCGGAGGAATCGCGCAACGAGAACGATTCCTACTTCGTCGCCGTCGTCCTCCAAGAGCGCGGTTGCGCGAGCGAAGCCTCCGGAGACGGCGACGGCGCGGTGGAAGACAAGCGCGCGTCGCTCGCGCTGCTCGAGGAACTGCTCGGCCGCCATCCGGAGAACGCACCGTGCCGCGCAAGCACCGCGCAAGTCGCGGCGTCGCTCGCCAACACGCTCACCGCACTCGAACGCTACGACGAAGCGATGGAGCACGCGGCGCGCGCCGCCGGCCTCCAGCGCGAGTTGTCCTACCAGGATCCGGAGGACGGCACCGCCGCGCGGTTGCTGCACTCCCATCTCTGCACGCTGGGCAAGGTGTATCTGTCGCGGCGCGACTTCGAGCGCGCCGACGGCGTCTTCGACGAAGCGGTGTCGCTCGCGGTCTGGCGCGACGAGCGCGCGCAGGACGATTGGCGACCGCCGTGGGAACTCTGCGTGTCGCTGACGCTGCAAGCGGTCGCGGCC
>JAIOPM010000051.1 GCA_021413885.1 Planctomycetota bacterium | reverse complement strand
TCGCGTGTGCGCTGGCCCATCCGACCATCAGACTCGCGCAAGCCTCGTCGGTTGCGGGCCGCGCCGCGTCACGTGAGGTTCTCGAACCTTGGCTCCGGGAAACCCGGTGGAATGTCACCTGTCTCGGTACTTTCGGTACTTCAGGTACTCAATGGCGGCGCAGCATGGACTGCAGGCTTCGTGAAAACGCACGGAGCTTGCGCAGCGTTGCCGCCTCCAGAGGATCCGGGCTGAAGTGCATGACGTCATTTCGTGCGTCGCGGACCTCGCCGAGCATTGCAACAAAAGATGCCTTGTCCACCGACAAGCCGAGGCGTGCCCAGTGATCCGGCACCTCAAGCAGTCGGATGTACTCTCCGAACGACAAGTCGTGAACGTCTTCAACCTTGCGCAACGTGTCCGAGGGCGCCCTCGCAGCGGTCAACTCCTCAGTCGTGAAATGCGGTGCTATCAACCTGCGCACGCTGTTCTCGATATCTCCGAGCAATTCGAAGGGCTCTAGACGAACCAAGAACTCATGGCTCACGTCCGTCGCGGATACGATCCCCGTCACGCGTTCGTGTTCGTCGCGCACAAATACGAACCCATGCCGAATTATGTCGCCAACAATGTCGAGCACGGACTGACGCACGTTGACAACCGGGACACTGGCTTCCATGAACTCTCGTACTTCGGCGCCCGACCGGCCTTCCAGCCTCGTGTGGCCAATGGTTCGCCAGCTCACAACGCCCTTTAGCGTGCGTTCAGTCGTTAGCACCGGCAGCTGGGAATAGTCGTTCAGATGCATGAGCGACTCCGCCTTGGCCAGAGTATCAGTGGGTGACACGCTGATCACGCCGCATCGCGCCGTCTTCAGCGCTCCGACGCGCATGCCGATTTCCTGCATCGGTTCGTCCTCCACTCGAGGCGAGACAGCCGGTTCATGCCTCGCGGCTGGAGCGGCGCCGTCGGCCACTTTCAAGAACGTGGACTTGATTGGCTCTGCGAGCATGAATTCGACCGGAGCGTCATACCACGTTTCACCGATATGCGGTTCAGTCGTTATCCCATGCTTCGCGAACTCCTCGTCGATGTCTTCAACGATCCATCGACCACGCCTCACAACTCCAAACCGTCGCAGCAACTGTCGTACGGAAATAGGCTCAAGCGCCTCCTTTGCCTGAAGCTTAGAATGGACTTCCTTGAGCCAAGCGGTCCGAGCGGGGTTGTATGCAAACATTGGAATACGTGCAGCGAGCTACCAGACATGGTCTCTTGCTAGAAGCCTCGCAACGCTTCTCGCGCGCTTGCCAATCATAACGGAATGTTCCCATGCTTCCTGAGCGGCCGCTCCTCATGCTTCGTCTTCAACAGCTCGAGCGAGCGAATCAGCATCGGCCGAGTCTTGTGCGCCTCGATGACATCATCGATGAAGCCGCGCGCTGCCGCCTTGTACGGGTTGTTGAAGGTCTCCTCGTATTCGCGCGTCTTCTCGGCCTCGAACGCCTTGGGATCGGCGGCCTTCTCGATCTCGCGGCGTTGCAGGATCTTGGTCGCGCCCGCGGCGCCCATCACCGCGACCGTCGCGTTCGGCCATGCGAGGTTGACGTCGCCGCGGATGTGCTTCGAGCTCATCACGTCGTACGCGCCGCCGTAGGCCTTGCGCGTGATCACCGTCAGTTTCGGCACGGTCGCTTCGCAATACGCGTAGAGCAGCTTCGCTCCATGACGAATGATGCCGCCGTATTCCTGCGCGGTTCCCGGTAGGAAGCCAGGCACGTCCTCGAACGTCACGAGCGGAATGTTGAACGCGTCGCAGAAGCGGATGAAGCGCGCGCCCTTGGTCGACGCGTCGATGTCCAAACAACCGGCGAGCACCGCCGGCTGATTGGCGACGATGCCGACGACTCGTCCGCCGAGGCGCGCGAAGCCGATCAGAATGTTGCGCGCGAAATCGGGTTGAGCCTCGAGGAACGAATCGCGGTCGACGACGCGCTCGATCACGCCGTGCATGTCGTACGGCTTCTGCGGATCGAGCGGGACCAAGTCGTCGAGCTCCGGGTCCTGGCGATCGTGCGGATCGTCGGTCGGGATGAACGGAGCGTCCTCGGCGTTGTTGAGCGGCAGGTACGAGAAGAACTTCCGCAGGAGCGCGAGACAACTCTTGCCGTCGATCGAACGGAAGTGCGCGACGCCGGAGCGCGCGGCGTGGACCTCGGAGCCGCCGAGTTCTTCGCTTGTCACCTCTTCGTGCGTGACGGTCTTCACCACGTCCGGCCCCGTGATGTGCATGTAGCTCGTGCCGTCGACCATGAAGATGAAGTCGGTGATCGCCGGGCTGTAGACCGCGCCGCCGGCGCACGGGCCCATGATCGCGGAGAGCTGCGGCACGACTCCCGACGCGCGCGTGTTGCGCCAGAAGATCTCGGCGTAACCGCCGAGCGAGCTCACGCCCTCTTGAATGCGCGCGCCGCCGCTGTCGTTGAGCCAGATGATCGGCACCCCCACCTTGAGCGCCTGATCCATCACCATGCAGATCTTCTCGGCGTGCGTCTCGGAGAGCGAGCCGCCGAACACCGTGAAGTCCTGGCTGTAGACGTAGACCGGACGACCGTCGATCAAACCGTGGCCGGTGACGACGCCGTCGCCGAGGACGAGTTGATCCTGCATCCCGAAGTCGGTGCAGCGGTGCGTGACGAAACGATCGAGCTCGATGAAGGAGCCTTCGTCGAGCAACAGGTCGATGCGCTCGCGCGCCGTCAGCTTGCCCTTCTTGTGCTGCTGGGCGATGCGTTCGGGGCCGCCGCCGACGAGCGTTTGCTCGCGCATGCGGTGGAGACGTTGGAGCGGAGTCTCTTGGGTCACGTCGTTTTCTCAGGTAGGGACCGTGCGAAGCGCGGGACTCTACCACGCGCTCCGGCGCGAAGGCTCAGTGCTTCAGCGCGCGCAGGCCGGGATGGTCCGACGCATACCGCATGCACCGGAACACCGCGTTGGGGTCGACCTTCGACGGGCGCTTCGAGGCGTGGCCGAAGCTGTGCTCGATCTCGCCGCCGTAGGGATTGAGGTACTCCCACACGACGCGGCCGTCGTGCGCGACTTCGAGAAAGCGACCTTGCGCGCCCGAGCAGATCAACGTGTCGCCGTTCGGCAGACGCTCGGCGCCGGAGATGAAGAAGGAGAAGAGCGTAGTCGGATCCTCGGCCTTGAAGGTCCACGCGAGTTCGCTCGGCCCGAACGCGGCGGCCGCGTTGCGCGTGAAGCCGCGCGCGGGATCGAACGGCAGGACGAGCTCGTCGACCGACGAGAACTTGCCGTCGGGACGTTCGAGCCCGTTGTTGAAGACGGTGAGCGCGAGCTTGTCGCCCGCGAGGAAACGCGCGTCGTGTTGGCCGAAGAGCTTCTGATCGCTCTTCTTCCCCGCGCCGTAGTTCTGCGGATTGCCCCAGCGCCACAGGACGTCGCCGCCGTGCTTCCAACGGCCGCCTGCGTGACTCTTCGCTTCCGCGGTCGTCGTCGAGTGATCGAGGATCCAGAGTTCGTCGAGGCGCGGCGACGAGAGCACGAGCAAGTCGTACTTCGCGTGGTAGTGCACCGCGTTGGTGTGCATCCAGTCGGGATCGAGCTCGGGCGCATCGCCCTTCGGCTTCGGCGGTTTCGCGTCGTCGTCGTCCTTGCCGCCGGTGTAGCCGAGCCCGCGCATCTCGCGTTCCTGACGCTCGCGCTCCTCGCGATCGGCCTTCGAGAGCGGCGGTTCGTTGCGGTGATCGCCGTTGATGTCGAAGAGCTCGGGGTGCGCGGTGACGTCGCCGTAGTTCGGCTTCGCCGGATCGGCGTCCTGGATCAAGTGATCCTTCGCGTGCCATTCCCACACGATCGTTCCGCCCTTCGGCAACGTCGGTTGGATCTCGACGACGCAGTCGGGCCACCAACCGCGTTCGTCGGTCTGCTTCGGATCGCGGCCGAGCGCGGTCGCCGCTTCCTTCGTCACGTTCTCCCACGCGATCGCGAGCACGTTGCCGTTCGGCAGCACCTCGAAGTCGTGGTGCATCACGCGCGTGTCGTCGGAGAGCGTGTACTCCCACGTCAACGCGCCGTCCCACGCGAAGCGCTGCAACTTCCCGCCGAGCCCGCCGCCGAAGAAGCGCGGATTCTCGTCGTCACGGAACGTGCGCAGGATCGAACCATCCGACTGCAATTCGGCGAGCGCGCCGGTCGGCACGCCGGTCTCCCATTCGTGGACGAGCTTGCCGTCGAAATCGACGAGGTACGTCTTCGTCGAACGCAACGGCGAGAAGAGCGTGTAACCGTCGAACGCCGCGGCATCGTGCGAGACGAGTCCGCGCGGCGTGACGGGCGTTGCGGGCTCTTGGCCGAAAGCTGCGGACGCGAGGAGCGAAGCGACGACGCCGAGGCGAGCGGGGTGGGACATCGCGACAGTCTACGGCCGCGCGCGCGCGGCATGAACGTCAAGTCGCGGGCTCGCGGTCGTCGGGCTCGACCTCGCGCAAGTAACCGCTCTCGACTTCGTAGACGAAGCCGCGGATCGCGTCGCGGTGCGGCAGGAACGGCGAGCGGCGCAGACGGCGGATCGATTGGCGCACGTCGGCGTACGGATCGCTGAACGCCTCGAACGCGAACCACGGGCGCATGCCGGTCGCGGCTTCGAGCTCGTGGCGCATCTGGTCCTCGCTGATCTTCGTGAGCCCGCAATCGGTGTGGTGGACGAGCAAGATCTCGCGCGTCCCCATCAATCGTTGCGAGAGCAGCAGAGAGCGAATCACGTCGTCGGTCACGACGCCGCCCGCGTTGCGGATGATGTGCGCTTCGCCTGGCTTCAACCCGAGCATCGGGAAGATCGGCATGCGCGAGTCCATGCACGCGACCACCGCGACCTGGCGCGACGGACGCAACGGCATCAGGCCGCCGAACGACTGCTCGGCGTAGCGTCGGTTGCTCTCGAGGAATTCGTCGGTGTCGCTCATCGGGCGGGCGGGTGGTCGCGGGGTTCCTCGACGAGCTCCATCAACACGCCGCCGGTCGCCGAAGGATGGACGAACGCGATGCGCGTGTGGTGCGCGCCGGGCCGCGGCGCGCGGTCGATCAGGCGCACGTTCAGCGCCTCGAGCCGCGCGATCGCCGCAGCGACGTCGTCGACTTTCCAGGCAAGGTGGTGCAGTCCGCCGCCGCGCTTCGCGAGGAAGTTGGTCACCGGCGAATCGGGCGAGGCGGGCTCGACGAGCTCGATGCGCTGCGTGCCGGCGTAGAGCACGAGCACGTTCACTTTTTGGTCGGCGACGTGCTCGATCGGGCTCGAAGCGAGGCCGAGCGCCTGCTCGTACGCGCCGCGCGACTTGGCGATCGACTCGACGACGATCGCGACGTGGTGCAGGCCGCGCACGATCGGCGCGAGAACGGCGGGAGGCGTGGTCACCGCCGCATTCTAGGCGGCCGTGCTCGTGCGAGACAACGCGTCGCGGTACGGAGCCAGCCTCAACTCGGCCGTTTTCGCGGGAGGGAAGCGCTTGCAGCAACTTCGAGTGTGGGGCCCGCGAAAACGGCCGAGTTGAGGCTGGCTCCGTACCGCGACTTACGGACAGAAGTCCGCGCGCAATCCGTCGGAGAGGTTGAAGCCCGCGCCGCCCGCCTGCGGGTCGCGATACCAGAACTGGAAGTGCCACGTCGAGCCCGGGAGGATCGACGCCGGCAATTGATCGGTGACGAAGTCGATGTGACGCGACGCATCGCCGTTCGCGTCGGTCGTCACCGTCGGGTTCATGCGGAAGAAGGTGCCGCCGATGCAGGCGACGCCGTCGCCGAACGGCGTCTGGCCCGACTGAGGTCCGTACCAGAAGAGTCCCGCCTTGAGCGCGGGCGCGTGCGAGACGACCAGCGTGAAATCGTTGGTCGCGATGCTGGTCGAACCCGTCGCGCCGATCGAGCAACCGAAGCCGGTCGAGTTCGGCGTCGCGACGCAGTAGTTCGCGGTGTCGCAGGCGAGCGCCGCTCGCGAGTCCGAGTCCGCGGCGTGGAGGCTCGCGCTCCCGAAACGGTTGCCGAGGAGGAATTCGAGGACCGACGGCGCGCGATCGCCGTCGCCGCACGACGCGAGTTGCGCGGAGACGAACGCGGTCGACGAGCAAGCGAGGACGATTCCGACGAGCGAAGCACGAAGCATGTTGCGGCTCCTGTCTGAGGAACGCGGCGCGCGGACGGCGGGGTGAAGGCCCCGCGCTCAGTGGGCTTCGTGTCCGCCCCCGCGCGTTCGGTTCGCGAGTTCCATCGATTCCGTCCGAGAACCCACGGCGCGGCCGTTTGGCGGACGCATCGCGCGCGGTCATTTGGTACGAGAGCCCTGTGAACGCGCACGCCTTCCTGCTCGCCCTCGCGGTCGTCCTCGGCACGGCCGGGGTGACGACCGTGTTGTGCCACGTGCTGCGTCAACCGGTGGTGCTCGGGTACCTGATCGCCGGGCTGATCGTCGGGCCCCACGTGCCGATCCCGTTGGTCGCCGATCGCGAGGTCGTGGTCACGCTGTCGGAGCTCGGCGTGATCCTCTTGATGTTCTCGCTCGGGCTCGAATTCCGACTACGGAAGCTGCTCGAGGTCGGCCCGACCGCCGGCGTCACCGCGGTGATCCAGTCGAGCATCATGCTCTGGCTCGGCTTCCTGCTCGGCCGCGCGTTCGGGTGGACGGAACTCGAGAGCCTCTTCACCGGCGCGATCGTCGCGATCTCGAGCACGACGATCATCGCGAAGGCGTTCGACGAGCAGAAGATCGGCGGGCGGTTGCGCGAGCTCGTCGTCGGCGTCCTGATCGTCGAGGACCTGATCGCGATCCTGTTGATGGCGATCTTGACGCCGCTCGCGTCCGGCGGCGACGCGAGCTTGAGCCAGATCGCGGTGTCGTCGGGGCGCTTGGTCGCGTTCCTCGTCGGGCTCGTCGTCGTCGGCTTGCTCGTGGTGCCGCGCACGATCCGCTACGTCCAGCGGCTCGATCGGCCCGAGACCACGCTCGTCGTCTCGATCGGTCTGTGCTTCGCGGTCGCGCTGCTCACGCAAGCGTTCGGCTACTCGGTCGCGCTCGGCGCGTTCCTCGCGGGTTCCCTCGTCGCCGAATCCGGCGAGGGCCACGCGATCGAGAATCTGATCCGCCCGGTGCGCGACGTGTTCGCCGCGATCTTCTTCGTGTCGGTCGGGATGATGATCGAGCCCGAGCTCGTCGCGCAGAACTGGATCGCCGTCGTCGTGCTGACGTCGGTCGTGATCGTCGGCAAGGTGTTCAGCGTCACGCTCGGCGCCTTCCTGACCGGCAACGGCGTGCGCACGTCGGTGCAAGCTGGGATGAGCCTCGCGCAGATCGGCGAGTTCTCGTTCATCCTCGCGGGCCTCGGCGCGACGCTCGGCGCGACCGGCGAATTCCTGTATCCCGTCGCGATCGCGGTGTCGGCGATCACGACGTTCACGACGCCGTGGTTGATCCGCTCGTCGGGCGCCGCGGCGAACTTGCTCGATCGCAAGCTCCCCCACTCGTGGCAGACGTACGCGGCGCTGTACGGGAGCTGGCTCGAGGACCTGCGCAGGTCGCCGACCGCGCGCACCGCGCAATCGGACACGCGGCGGCTCGGCAAGCTGTTCGCGCTCGACGCATTATTGCTCGCGAGCATCGTGATCGCCGCGTGCTTGTCGCTCGACGAGGGCGGCGCCTACCTCTCGGAGCGCCTCGGCCTCGACGAAGGTCCGGCGCGCGCGTCGGTGCTGATCGTCGCCGCGCTGCTCGCCGCGCCGTTCGCGTACGGCATCGTGCAGTTGTCGAAACGCCTCGGCCGCATCCTCGCGGAGTCCGCGTTGCCGGCCGCGCGCGGCGTCGACCTCGCCGCGGCGCCGCGGCGCGCGTTGATCGTGTCGTTGCAGCTCGCGTTGGTGTTGCTGGTCGCGTTGCCGATCGTCGCGATCACGCAACCGTTCCTGCCGAGCTGGAGCCCCGCCGTCGCGCTCGGCCTGTTGCTGATCGGCCTCG
Organism: Planctomycetota bacterium; assembly: GCA_021413885.1. GTDB lineage: Bacteria > Planctomycetota > UBA1135 > UBA1135 > JACRIN01. The sequence goes on along the minus strand of JAIOPM010000051.1, from coordinate 17,325 downwards.
CGATCGCGTTCGGCCGCAGCGCCGCGAACCTGCAAGGCCACGTGCACGCCGGCGCGCAGGTCGTGATCGAAGTCCTCTCGCGCCAATCGCAACCGGCGACCGACCACGCGCCGGATCCCGTGCTCGCGCAAGTGCGCCAGATCCTGCCCGGCATGGGCGAGCCGATCGCGGTGCGCCTCGGCGCGCGCTCGCCGGCCCACGAACGTTCGCTCGCCACCCTCAATCTCCGCGGCCGCACCGGAGCGACGGTCCTCGCGATCACACGCGGCCGCGAAGTCGTGCTCCTCCCGGGCGGCGACGCGATCCTGCACGCGGGCGACTTGCTGGCACTGACGGGCACGCGGGAAGCGCTGGACGCGGCAACGGCGCTGCTCGAGGGCAGCAAAGAGTCGAAGGGGTGAGCGTCGGAGCGCGCGGTCGCGACCGCCGCTGCTCCACTTGGACGAGGCTTGGAGGGACGGCTACGATTCGTTCTCAATGACCGAGATTCGCTTCGCAGTCGATGCCGAGCCCGCGCGAGTCGTGAATGAACTTGCGGGGCTCAACCGTGTGGTCGACGGAGCGGAAGTCGAGCTCCGGCTGGCGCAGAGTTCCCGAGAACGCAGCGGCGCGCTCGTCGCACTTGCCGCATGGTTTGCGGAGCGCGTCGCAGCGGGCCGGAGCACGCGGGTGGAAGCCGGCCCCGCGGCCGCGGTGCCGGCACACATGCTCAAGCAATTGGAAGAAGGGGCGAACATCGGGATGTCCGCAGTTGGATCTCCCGCGCACGAGTTCCTACGCATTCGCGATGCCCGTACCGCGCACATTCTGGCGGATCGCGTCGTGATGGCAATCGAGACGCGCAACCCTGACTTCTCGTCGAGCGTCCTGCGCATGGCGCGTTTCGTGTTTGAGGAACTCGGCGTCAATATTGTCGATCACTCGCAGAGCACGGAGACGGGCTTTGGTGCTCTGACGTACGACGACAAGAGCAAGAGATTGGAGTTGGCCTTCGCTGATCGTGGAGTCGGCTTCTACCAAAGCTTGCAGCGCAATTCCGAGCTGGCGGGCCGCGTCGCGGATGACGGCGACGCGTTGCAGCTCGCGGTGACACAGGGAATCTCGGGCAGCGGCAAGGCGAGGTCCAACATGGGTGTGGGCCTCCATCAGCTCGTGCAGTTCTCCGATCTGCTCGGTGGGGAACTTTGGATCGTCTCGGGCTCAGCAGCGCTCCATCGGCGCAGCGCCGCAAACGTTCGAACGAACAGCATCCACACCGCGGGGCCGTGGCGCGGAACCTGGATCGCGCTCGACGCGCCGGTGCCCTAGTCGCTCGAACTCAGAACGCGTCGGCCGCGCGGTGGGCGCCGAACTCGGTCTCGAGGACGGCGCAGATCTCGCCGAGGGTCGCGTAGGCCTCGACCGCGGGCAGGATCGCGGCGACGAGATTGGCCTTCGAGCGCGCCGTCTCCGCGACGTGGCGCAGCGCGCCGTCGACCTTCGACGCATCGCGGCGGCGACGGACGTCGGCGAGATCGGCGAGGACTTCGTCGCGCGACTTCGGGTCGGGCTTGAAGATCTTCGGCGTCGGCTCCTGCTCGGTGTAGACGTTGACGCCGACGATCGGGCGCGTCTTCTTCTCGACCGCGCGTTGCCACTCCATCGCGCTGCGATGGATCTCGCGTTGGATCCAACCGGATTCGATCGCGGCGATCGGGCCGCCGCGGTGTTCGATCTCGGCGAGCAACCCGTTCGCGCGCGTCTCGAGCTCGTCGGTCAACGCCTCGACGTACGGCGCGCCGCCGAGCGGATCGATCACGTCGCTGACGCCGGACTCGACGCCGAGGATCTGCTGCGTGCGCAGCGCGACGCGCGCGGAGTCCTCGGTCGGCAGGCCGAGCGCTTCGTCGCGCGCGTTGGTGTGCAGCGACTGCGTGCCGCCGAGCACAGCGGCGAGCGCCTGCAGCGTCACGCGCACGACGTTGTTCTCGGGCTGTTGGCTGGTCAGCATCGAACCCGCGGTCTGCGTGTGGAAGCGGAGCATCCAGCTCTCCGGATCCTGCGCGCCGAATTCCTCGCGCATGATCCGCGCCCACATGCGGCGCGCGGCGCGGAACTTCGCGACCTCCTCGAAGAGGTGGTTGTGCGCGTTGAAGAAGAACGAGAGGCGCGGCGCGAATTCGTCGAGCGCGAGACCGGCGTCGATCGCGGCCTTCACGTAGGCGCGCCCGTTCGAGAGCGTGAACGCGAGCTCCTGTGCCGCGCTCGAGCCCGCTTCGCGAATGTGATAACCGGAGATCGAGATCGTGTTCCAACTCGGCGCGTGCTCGCGGCAAAAGCCCATCAAGTCGGTGGTCAACCGCATGGACGGGCCGACGGGAAAGCGATAGTTCCCGCGCGCCGCGTACTCCTTCAAGATGTCGTTCTGCACGGTGCCGCGGATGCGGTCCGGCGCGACGCCTTGACGCCGCGCGAGCGCGACGTACATCGCGAGCAGGATCCCCGCGCTCGCGTTGATCGTCATCGAGGTCGAGACGTCGCCGAGCGGAATGTTCTCGAACAGTCGCTCGACATCGGCGAGCGAATTGATCGGCACGCCGACGAGCCCGATCTCCGGCAGCGCGAGCGGATGATCCGAGTCGTATCCGATCTGCGTCGGCAGATCGAACGCGGTCGACAAGCCGGTCTGCCCCTTCTCGAGCAACATGCGGAAGCGCCGGTTGGTCTCGCGCGCCGACGAGAAGCCCGCGTACTGACGCATCGTCCACAAACGTCCGCGATACATCGTCGGCCGCACGCCGCGCGTGAACGGATACTCGCCGGGATAACCGCCGTCGGAGGCGTCGCCGTAGAGCGGCGCGAGCTCGATCCCCGACGTCGTCGTGAACGCCGGTTGACGTTCGGGATGTTGCGCGAGCGACGGCTTCCAGCTCTCGTCGAGCCAAGCTTGGCGCGAGCGCATCGCGCTCGAAGTGCCGGTCGAGCGGTTCTTGCTCGTCGGTCCGCGTTCGGAGGATGTCATGCTCGGTTGCGATCTCGGCTGCTGACGCGGCGCAGGATACCCGATCGCAGCCTTCGAGCGACGCGTCCTCTGCGGCACGATGTTCGCACTCGACCGCGCGCGCGTTCTTTCAGTCGCGCTGTCGAGTTCCCTTCTCCCGACGCGATCCCCCATGCGCAAGCTCTCGATCCTCTTCGTCGCTCTCGTGATCGCGAGTGCGATCGGCTACCTGCTCTGGTCCACGCGAACCGCCGAGGGCCCGAAGACCGCGGCGAGCACGCCGACCGAGACTTCCGCGGCCCCCGCGGTCGCGACGCCGACCGGCGCGGGCGCGAAGCCGGAGCTCGTCACCGCCGCGACGTCCGCTCCGACCGCGGTCGTCGAAGGCGCGAGCGAGCGCACCGACGCCTCGATCAAGGCGAAACTCCGCGGCCGCGTGATCTTCCCCGCGCCGCCGCCGCACGACGAACAGGTCGAGATCGTCGCGACGAAGGCCGAGCTGCCGCACGCCGCCTTCCAACTGTGGAGCGAGTCGAAGGGCACGACGTGGCACGTCACCGCGGCCGCCGACGGCACGTTCGAACTCCCGGTGTCGGAGAGCGAGGGTGAGCTCTTCGTGTTCGCGGCCGGACGCTACGCGTCGAGTCGCGGGACCACGAAGGCGTCGCTCACCGCGAACGAGCCCGTGTTGCTCGAAGTCGAGTTCGGCACGTGGGTGCGCGGGACGCTCGCGATTCCGGAGGCGCTCGAAGCGAACCGCGGCGAGCTCGCGAATCTGACCATCCGTCTTTCGCGCGGAACCAAGGGCGGTTGGAACGAACAGATGCGCACCGGCGGCATGGACAGCGGCGGCGAATCGCGCACCGGCCGTTCGCTCGACGGACGCACGTTCGAGATCCGCGCGGCGCTCGGCGACGACGAGTACACGGTCTTCGCGCGGCCGGAGGGCGAGACGCCGCACTTCGCCGCGGGCCGCAGCGACCGGTTCAAGCTCCTGCCCGGCAGCGCGGTCGACGTCGAGTTGCGTTTGACGCGCGGCGGCACGTTGATCGGCGCGGTCGTCGACGAGAGCGGCGCGCCGGTCGCCGACGCGAAGCTCGAGCTGCGCATCGATCCGAAGATGCTCGGCATGGGCGGCGAACTCGCGCGAGAGTCGAAGAGCGGCGCCGACGGTCGCTTCGTGCTCGCCGCGGTGCGCGCGGGCAAGTCCAAGCTGTCGATCGAGAAGGACGGCCGGCTCAAGGAACTCTTCGACGTCGAGCTCGTCGACGGCGAAACGCACGACGGCGGCAACTACAAGTTGACCACCGGAGCGCGCGTCGCCGGCACCGTGCTGTGGCCCGATCGCACGCCGGTCGCGGACGCGCAGATCACGCTCGGCTTCGACATGGCGGCGATGACCGGCATGAACGCGTTCAACGCGTGGCGCGGCAACCAAGGCGACGTGAAGAGTGACGCGAGCGGCGCTTTCTCGATCGGCGGCCTCGGCGCCGGTCCGTTCACAGTCCGCGCGCACGCCGCGCCGACGGGTTCGAAGACCGACGAGACCGACGAAGCACTGTGGTGGCGCGCGTCGACGTCCGCGGTCGCGGCGAACACGCTCGACCTCGAGCTCGTGCTCCAAGCCCCCGAAGGCGTGCAGGGTCGCGTCGTCGACGAGACGGAAGCGCCGATCACCAGGTTCCAGATCGTCGCGCGCGCGCACACGAACTCGATCGTGCCGAACCTCGGCGGCGGCGAGGTGAAGAAGAGCTTCGAGGACGCCGACGGACGCTTCGCGCTCACCGGACTCGATCGCGGCGGTTGGGATCTCTACGCGCTGGCCGAAGGTTTCGGCGACGGCGATCCGACCTCGATCGAGCTCCCGCGCGAGGGCGGCGCCGAACCGTTGACGATGAAGCTCGCGCACGCCGCGAGCGTCGAAGGCGTCGTGCTCGGCTTCGACGGCAATCCCGTCGCCGGCGCGACGGTGCAGCGCGCGATCGGTCTGACCGACATGCAGCGGCGCTTCCGTCCGACCAACGAGCCCGATCGGCTGGTCACCAAGGAAGACGGCAAGTTCGCGTTCGCGCCGCTCTCGGCGGGACCGGCGAGCTTGATCGCGCGCGCCGATGGAACGGCCGCGAGTCCGGCGGCCGACTTGACGCTCGCGGTCGGAGAGAAGAAGACCGACGTCGTGCTGCGCCTGCGCCGCGGCGGCACGTTGACCGGCGAAGTGTTCGGCGAGGACGGCAAGCCGGTCGCGGGCGCGAATGTGCTCGCGCAGGATCCGACGTCGACGCTCGGCCAACGGATGTTGCGCTCCGACTCGAGCGGCCATTTCCGCGAGGAACACCTCGAGCCCGGCAACTGGCAAGTGATCTACATGCCGTGGATGAGCGACGACGGCGCGATGCCGACCGCGAACGACACGGCGAGCATCGTCAGCTCGATGAAGCTCGCGAGCGCGACGATCCGCGACGGCGAGGAGACGCACGTCGTGCTCGGCGCGCCGCCGAAGAATCCGGTGCTCGTGCGCGGACGCGTCAGCTCGCACGGCGAGCCGGTCGGCAACGTCGTCGCCAACTTCATGGCCGACGGGACGAAAGGCCTCGCGAGTCTGAAGTTCGTCTCGGTCGGTTCGGACGGCCGCTACGAGACGCGCCTCGACGGCGCGGGTCGTTACTTGATCACGGTGCAGAGCTTCGGCGGCGCCGGCGAGCAACAGGCGTACGAGTTCGCGCGCACGATCCCAGAGGGACCCGAGTACACGCTCGACATCGAGCTGCCCGGCGCGCGCGTTTCCGGCCGCGTGTTCGACGGCGAAGGCCGGCCCGCGCCGAAGACGCGCGTCAGTCTCACGCCGCTCGGCGCCGTGCCGAACGGCACGATCCTCGGCGGGCGCTACAGCGAGATCATCACCGACGAGGACGGTCGCTACGTGATGCGTTGGCTCGATCCGGGCAGCTACACGCTCGCGGCCGGCGGCTCGATGATGGGCGGCATGTTCGGCAAGGACAACGCGCTCGGTCGCGAGCTGCGCGAGATCACCGTCACCAAGGACACCGACCAGCGCGACGTCGACTTCCGACTCAAGTCCTCGGGCGCGGTGACCGGCATCGTGCGCGCGCGCAACGGCGAACCGCTCGCCGGCGCCGCGATCTTCGTGCGCGACGAGCACGATCGGCTGCTCGAGCGTCTCTCGCTCTCGCAAACCGGTCCCGACGGTCGCTTCCGCTACGGCGGACTCGCGGCCGGTCGCTACGGCGTCAGCGCGCGTTCGTCGAACGAAGCGAACTCTGGTCCAGTCGCGATCGAGGTGCGCAGCGGCGAGAGCACCGAGGTCGAGATCGCGCTCGACGCGGGCACGGTGCTCGTGGTCAAGCTGATCGACGAGAAGGAGCAGGAGGTCGACGCCCGCGTGCTCGCCGTCGACGACCACGGCCGCCAAGTCAACGGCATGTTGACGATGGCCGAGTTGATGACCGTCTTCCAGGAAGGCGGCTTCTCGTCGAAGGAGCAGCGCATCGGTCCGCTCGCCGCCGGCACCTACACGGTGACCGCCACCGCGAACGACGGGCGCACGGTTTCGAAGACCGTCTCGGTCGCGGGCGAGGCGGAGAAGAAGTTGACGCTGCGCCTGCGCGACTGACGCTTCACCGGCGGCGTGCGGCTCGGGGCCGTCGTTTTTCTTTGATGGAGTGAGGCGCGTTCCTCCGTGTCCGTGGCGTGCCCACCATCGCGCCTCGACACGGACTCACCCGCACCACCGCGCGCCGCGCGTTCGCGCTTGCAGTGTTGCTCACGGTCCCCGCGCTCGTCGCGGCGACGACGGCGAGCACCGAGCGCGCCGGAGTTCCGAAGCGCCTCGCCGACACCGGGCTCTACGCGAACTTCGCGGAGCTCCAGGTCGCCGCCGACAACCTGCCGTTCTCGCCGCAGTACCCGCTGTGGTCCGACGGCGCGACCAAGCGGCGTTGGATCCATCTCCCGCCCGGCACCGCGATCGACGCGAGCGACGTCGACGCGTGGCGCTTCCCGATCGGCACGAAACTCTGGAAGGAGTTCGCCTTCGGCCGCCGCGTCGAGACGCGCTACATGGAGCTCGGCGCGAACGGCGAGTGGACGTACGCGACCTACGTGTGGAACGAGGACGGCCGCGACTCGGTGCTCGCGCCCGAACGCGGCGTGCGCGGGCTCCTCGAGCTCGCCCCCGGCGTGCGCCACGACATCCCGAGCGTCTCCGATTGCCGCGCGTGTCACCAAGGCGCGCCGACCGCGGTGCTCGGCTTCGGCGCGTTGCAGCTCTCGTCCGATCGCGATCCGTCGGCGCCGCACGCGGACGGCGCGAAGGGAGGCGAGCTCGAGCTCGACGCGCTCGTCCGGCGCGGACTGCTCCGCGGTCTGCCCGACGCGTTCGTCGAACACGCACCGCGCATCGCGGCGTCGAATCCGCGCGAGCGTGCGGCGCTCGGCTACTTGCACGGGAACTGCGGGCATTGCCACAACGCGCGCGGACCGCTCGCGGACCTCGGGCTCGCGCTCGACTATCCGCTCGGCGAAGCGCGCGGCGCGCCGGCGTTGCTGACGACGCTCGGCGTCGCGAGCAAGTTTCGTTCGTCGGCCCACGCGAACGACGTGCGCATCGCCGCGAACGATCCCGATCACAGCGTGCTCGCGCGCCGGATGGCTTCGCGCAAGCCGCTGCTCCAAATGCCTCCGCTCGGCACGCAGATCGCCGACGACGAAGGCCTCGCGCTGGTGCGCGGGTGGATCGCGTCGGATCTCGCGCCGCTCTCGAGCGGAGCGAGCATGCACTCACCGATTCCCGACCTCGACCCCCTCGCGAAAGGACGTCGCCCATGAACAAGTTCGCGCCTCTGCTCCTGATCTCCGGACTCGCCGCCGCCGGCGCGCTCGCGTGCTTCGCCGTGCACCCCGACGACCAAGCCGCGTCGCGCGTCGAGCGCGGCAAGTACATCGTCACGTCGTTCGGTTGCGCGGATTGCCACACGCCGTTGAAGCTCGGACCGAACGGGCCCGAGCGCGACCTCGCCATGAATTTCGCCGGACATCCCGCGAGCCTCGAACTCCCGCCCGCGCCGACGTTGCCGCCGGGCCCGTGGAATGTGAGCGCCGCCGGAACGATGACCGCGTGGTCGGGACCGTGGGGCACGAGCTTCACCGCGAACCTGACGCCCGACGACGAAACCGGGATCGGCAAGTGGAGCGAAGCGCAGTTCCTCGAGACGGTGCGCTCGGGCCGTCACCTCGGACGCGGACGCGCGATCCTGCCGCCGATGCCGATCGAGCCGCTCGCGAACTTGAACGACTCCGACCTCGGCGCGGTGTACGCGTACTTGCACAGCCTGCCGCCGATCTCGAACCGCGTGCCGCAGCCGATCCCGCCCGCGGAGTGATCCGCGAGATCGAACTGCGTCACGTCTACGCGGCCCTTCGCGCAGTCGCTTCGAGCGCTGCACGGAGGGCCGCGGTCTGTTCGCGACGTCGCGCACGCGTCCGCATTTGCTTGATGGAGTTCGCGCGTCGAGCGCGTGTACGGAGCGAGCGCGACGCCGAATCACGAGCGACTCGCGCGCTTCCCCGAAGTCCTCGAACCGCGCGCGTTGCGCGCCCGATCGAATCGCCATGCACTCTCGACTCTTCACATCGTTCACCGCCGCGCTGCTCGTCCTGGCCGCGAGTTGCGGCGGCGGAGGCGGCGGCAGCAGCGCGTCTCCGTCGTCCCAAGTTCCTTCCGCGCCGGCGAACGTCGCGGCGACGCTGCACGGACAGGACGTCGTGCTCACTTGGAGTGCGTCTCAAGGCGCCGCGTCGTACCAACTCTTCGGCTCGGACCAACCGGGCATCACCGGCACGCCGGCCGAGAGCGTCGGCGCCGTCCAAGCGAGCCCCGCCACGATCCACGGCATCCCGGTCGGCTCGCGCGTGTACTTCGCATTGCGCGCCAAGAACGGCGCCGGCGTGAGCGAACTCTCCGACGAAGTCGCGATCGACGTCGTGCCGCAGGTCGGACTCGATCCGTTGTTCGCGGAGCAATGGCACCTCGACAACACCGGTCAACACGGCGGCACCACGGGCGAGGACGCCGATGTGCTCCCCGCGTGGAACGCCGGCGCGACCGGCAAGCACGTGCGCATCGCGGTCGTCGACGACGGCCTCGAGCTCGCACACGCCGATCTCACGGCGAACGTCGTCCCGGCGAAGTCGATCAACTACGCCGACGGCTCCAACGATCCGACCGGCGGCGCGCACGGCACGTCGTGCGCCGGCGTCGCGGCCGCGGTCGCCGACAACCAACTCGGCGGCAAGGGCGTCGCGTTCGACGCCGAGCTCGTCGGCTACAACGTGCTCGCGAACCTCACGACCGCGAACGAGGTCGACGCGATGACGCGCAACGCGCCGGAGATCGCGATCTCGACCAACTCGTGGGGTCCGGCGGACGGCCTCGGCATTCCGCAGCCCGCGCCCGCGACGTGGCAACAAGCCGTCGTCGCCGGCCTCGACACCGGCCGCGGCGGCAAGGGCACCGTCTACCTGTGGGCCGCCGGCAACGGCTCGAGCGTGCAGGGCATGCTCGCCGACGATTCGAACCTCGACGGACGCGCGAGCTTCTTCGGCGTGATCGCGGTCGGCGCCGTCGGCGACGACGGCAAGAAAGCGAGCTACTCCGAGAACGGCGCGAACCTGCTCGTCGTGAGTCCTTCGATGGGCCGCGCCAACCACGCGATCACGACGGTCGATCGCTCCGGAGCCGCGGGCTACAACGACGGCAAGAAGCCGAGCGATTACGCCGACGCCGACTTCACCAACACGTTCAACGGCACGTCGTCGGCGACACCGTTGGTCGCGGGCGTCGTCGCGCTGATGCTCGAGGCCAATCCCGATCTCGGTTGGCGCGACGTGCGTTCGGTGCTCGCGCACAGCGCGCGTCGCAACGATCCGTTCGACGCCGACTGGACGCAGAACGGCGCCGGGCTGTTCGTCAATCACAAGTACGGCTTCGGCGTCGTCGACGCGGGCGCGGCGGTGCAGCTCGCGAGCCAATGGACGAACCTCGGGCCGCTGCTGGTCGTCTCGACGCAAGCGTCGCAGCCCGGCCTCGCCATTCCGGACAACGATGCGTTCGGCGTCAGTGATTCGCTCGACGTCGCGGGCTCCGGCATCCAAGCGATCGAGTTCGTGCGTGTCTTCTTCGACGCGGACGACCACACGTACAGCCCCGACCTCCAAGTCGTGCTGACCAGTCCGAGCGGCACCGCGAGCGTGCTCGCCGACCACCACCTCGCGCCGCACGGACCGCAGGCCTACGACGACCTCGTCTTCGGCACGACGCGCCTCCTCGACGAGCCCGCCGACGGAACGTGGACGTTGACCGTCCGCGATCTCGAAGGCGGCGACGTCGGCACCTTCCAAACCTGGGGTCTCTCGATCCTCGGGCACTGATCCCAATTCCTCACGAACCCTCTCTTCACGACACGAACCATGAAGCACACCTCCCTCGCCTTGATCGTGCTCGCGACCGCGAGCTGTTCCTCCCCTGCCGTCGATACCGCTCGTCCGCGCACGCAGTCGTCGCTGGCGCGAACCGTCGAAGCCGCGACCGACGTGCCGTCGCGTCCGGTGAAGAAGGCCGCGCGTCGGGCTTCGAAGGACGAACTGACGCAGGCCTACACCTACTTCGACGGCGCGAAGCGGCGCACCGTCTACCTCTCGCCCGAGCTCGTCGCCGAGTTCGCACCGAGCGACGCCGGCCGCGACGCGGTGCTCGCTGCGAACGACGGCTACGCCGAGCGTTGGGTCGCCGAGCCCACCGCGCGCGTGTGGCGCGTCGGCCGCCGTCCGGACGCGGATGCGTTCGCGCGCGGCTTGTCGAACGACACCTCGCACTTCTCCGCCGTGCTGCACGAAGGGCCGTCGTCGGAGCTGCCGATGCTCGCGCTGCCCGGCGGCGTCGTCGCGTCCTTCCGCGCGGATTGGACGCGCGCGGAGATCGACCGTTGGCTCGCGACGCGAGGGCTCGCGGTCGAGCGCGAGCTCGTCCCCGGTTCCAATACGTTCCTCGTGCCGACCGAGCCCGGCCTTCCGGCCCTCGAACTCGCGAACCGACTCCACGACTCCGGCGAGCTGATTTCCTGCACGCCGAACTGGTGGAGGCGGGCGAGCGTGCGTTGAACTACGCGAATGGACGATCCCGGACGTTGGCGACGCGTGCGCGAGCTGCTCGAACGAGCGCTCGACCACGCCGTCCCGGAACGCGAGCGCTTCGTGCGCGAGCAAGGTGCTCGCGACGAGGCGCTCGCCGACGAAGTGCTGCGGCTCCTGCGCCACGACGGCGAGCTCGGCACGTATCTCGAACCGCCGAGTCTGCTGCTCTCCGGCGCGTCGAACGAAGATCCGCTCGCCGACCCGCGCGTCGGTCAAGTCGTCGGCGCGTGGCGGCTCGAACGCAACATCGGCTCGGGCGGCATGGGCACCGTCTACCTCGCGCAACGCTCCGACGGCGGATTCGAACGCACCGCCGCGGTCAAGGTCATTCGCCGCGGGATGGACAACGAGGAGATGCTGAGCCGTCTGCGCCGCGAGCGACAACTGCTCGCGCAGTTCGATCATCCGAACGTCGCGCGCTTGCTCGACGGCGGCGTCACCGACAACGGCGCGCCGTACATCGTGATGGAGTTCGTCGACGGCGAGCCGATCGACGTCTACTGCGACTCGCGCAAGCTCTCGATCGACGCGCGCCTGCGCTTGTTCCTCAAGGTCTGCTCGGCGGTGCAGCACGCGCACCAACGCTTGGTGATCCACCGCGACCTCAAGCCGAGCAACATCCTCGTCACGCGCGACGGCGAACCGAAGCTGCTCGACTTCGGCCTCGCGAAGATGCTCGAGCCCGACACAGCGAACGACGTGACGCGCAGCGGTTTGCGCGCGTTGACGCCGGCGTACGCGAGCCCCGAACAAGTGCGCGGCGAAGCGATGACGACCACCAGCGACGTGTACTCGCTCGGCGTCGTGCTCTACCGCCTGTTGACCGGTCACTTGCCGTACGAATTCACGAGCTCGTTCTTCGCCGACGTCGGCCGCGCGATCTGCGAGGTCGAGCCGAAGGCGCCGAGCGACAACGTCGACGACTCAGGGAGCGCGCCGCGCGAAGGTTCGGCGAAGCGCTTGCGACGCCGGCTCGCCGGCGATCTCGACACGATCGTGATGAAGGCGCTGCGCAAGGAGCCCGCGCGGCGCTACGTGTCCGCGGAACAGTTCAGCGAAGACATCGTGCGTCACCTCGACGGCCTGCCGGTGATCGCGCAACGCGACAGCCTCTTGTACCGCGCGTCGAAGTTTGTGCGCCGTCACCGCACCGCGGTCGCGGGCGCGACGACGATGACGCTCGCGTTGATCGCGGGCGTGATCGTGTCGAGCCGGCTGTGGGTGCTCGCGAGCGAACGCTACGACGAAGTCCTGCGTCTGTCGGACGTGCACCGCGTGCAGCAGCTGGCGGAACGCGCCGATCTCTTGTGGCCGGCGGTCGAGTCGAAGCGGGCCGACATGCAAGCTTGGCTCGGCGAGGCGGCGCGCGTGATCGAGCGCAAGCCCGAGCACGTTGCGCGCCGCAACTCGCTCGAGGTGCACGCCGAACGTTCGACGGAAGAGGCTTGGGAGCTCGAGGTGCTCGGCCATCTGCTCGACGGCATCGCGCGCCTCGAGTCCGACGTGCCGCTCGTCGGCTCGACGAAGGAGATGGCGGCGCGCGAGCAATTCGCCGCGACGGTCGTCGACCGCACGGTCGGATCCGCCGACGCGCGCGCCGTTTGGAAGGAAGCATGCGCGGCGATCGCGCAGTCGCCGCGCTACGGCGGGCTCGAGATCCTGCCGCAGCTCGGCCTCCTCCCGCTCGGCGAAAACGCAGCGAGCGGCCTGTGGGAATTTTGGCACGTGCAGACCGGCGAACGACCGCCGCACGACGAACGCGGCGGCTTCGGCGCCGACGAACGTTCAGGGATCGTGCTCGTGCTCCTGCCCGGCGGCGCGTTCGAGATGGGCTCGCCCGACGGCGAAGCGGATCGCCAACCGGAGGAAGGCCCGGTGAACACCGTCGAGCTCGCGCCGTTCTTCGTCTCGAAGTTCGAAGTGACGCAGGCGCAGTGGCAACACATCACCGGCTTGAACCCGAGCGCGTTCACGCCGACGACCGAGTTCAAGGGCGTGAAGCTCTCGCTCGCGCACCCGGTCGAAGCCGTGTCGTTCGCCGACTGCGGCGCGTGGCTCGGACGCGCGTCGCTGACGTTCCCGACCGAAGCGCAGTGGGAGTACGCCGCGCGCGGCGGAACGCGCACCGCGTGGTGGACCGGCGACGAACGCGCTTCGCTCGAGGGCGCGGCGAACCTCGCCGACGCGGCGGCCGCGCGCGCCGGACAGGACTGGCTCGAGATCCGCGATTGGCCGGAGCTCGACGACGGTTTCGCGTTCCACGCGCCGGTCGGTTCGTTCCGCGCGAACCCGTTCGGGCTCTACGACGTGCTCGGCAACGTCAGCGAGTGGTGCGACGACGTCTTCGGCAACTACCGCGATCCCGCGGAGTCCGTGGACGGCCGGCGCACGTTGGGCTACTCCGACGCGAAACCGATCCGCGGCGGATGCATGAGCCACAAGGCGAGCGACCTGCGCTGCGCGCGCCGCACGTTCCTCACGCCGGAAGCGCGCGCGGTGCAGATCGGCTTGCGGCCGGTGCGGCCGGTGTGGCGGCCCGAAGCGCGCTAGCCGAGCTGCTCACGCAACCAGAGCCGCGCGGTGCGCCACGCGCGTTCGACGGTGGCGGTCGACGTCTCCATCACGCGCGCGGTCTCGTCGATCGTCAGGCCGCCGAAGAAACGCAGTTCGACCACGCGCGCGAGCTCGGGATCGACGCCGGCGAGCCGCGCGAGCGCGTCGTCGACCGCGACGAGATCGGAGCTCTGCGCTTCGAGTTGTTCGACGAGCCCGTCGAGCGCGACGCGCTCCGCCGAACCGCCGCGTTTGGTCGCGTGCTTCGCGCGCGCATGGTCGACGAGCACGCTGCGCATCGCCTTGGCGGCGACGCCCATGAAGTGCGCGCGGCTCTGCCATTGCGCGACTTCCTCGGCGGCGACCATGCGCAGGAACGCCTCGTGCACCAACGCCGTCGGCTGCAAGGTGTGCGCGTCGCGGTTCATGTAGCTCCCGGCGACGGCGCGCAGTTCCGAGTAGACGAGAGGGAGGAGCTCGTCGGCCGCGCGCGGATCCCCCGCGCTCAGGCGGCGGAGGAAGACGGTCGCGTCGGTGCTCGGCGTGGCCATGGCGGTTCATTCTGGTCGCGACGGCGCGCTCGACGCAACGGCCGCTTCGATCGCGCGGTCCGGACGAGCGCGAAAACAACTCGCGACGGACCGCGAACGGCGTGGCGCATGCGCCGCGCGGCGGCGACGGCTACCATGATTCGCCTTCCCCTCGACTGAACTCGCGATGCTGCCCGAACTCGATCGATCCTTGCGCCGACTGCTCGCCCGCGCGAAGACCGCGGCGTGGCTCGAAGCCTGCGCGCGGCTCGCGGCGCCCGCGGTGTTCGTGCTCGGCGGTTGGGTGTTGCTCGCGCGTTTCGCGCTCGGCCAGAGCCGCACGGCCGCGGCGTGGTCGCTCGCTGCGTTCGCGCTGGTGCCGGTCGCGGCGTGGTTCGTCGCGCGGCGACGTTTTCTCACGCCGGAGGCCGCGGTCGCGTGGCTCGATCGGCGGAGCGGCGGCAGCGGCGCGTTGCTGACCCACTTCGTGCTCGACGACGAGCGTTGGGCCGGCCCGGCACGCGACGCGCTCGCTTCGATCGAGCGTCTGCCTCGCATCGCCGCGTGGCGCGATTTCCGGACGACCGCGCTCGGCGCTCTCTTCGTCGGCGCGGCGTTCGTACTCGACCGCGCCATCGTTCCGACGCCGCCCGCAACGCAGGTCGCGCTGAATCGGATCGACGCGGCGAGCGCCGACTTGATCGCGCTCCAGGAAGTCGTCGAGCTCGCGCCCGAGACCGCGAAGGAACTCGAAGCGCGCCTCGAACGCTTGCGCGACGAGGGCGACGCCGCGCCGCTCGACGCCAGCCTCGAAGCGGTCGATCGCACGCAGGAAGAACTCGCGCGCAACGCCGACGAAGCGCTCGCCGCCGCCGAACGCGCGCGCGACGCGTTGAGCTCCGCCGGAGCCGCCGAGGACGCGCAAGCGACCGTCGACGGAATCAACGCGGCGCTGCGCGACCTGAAGGAAGCGGGCCTCGCGGCGAAGTTGCCGAAGTCGTTGCTCGAGCGACTCGACCCGGGCTCGCTCCAACTGCCCGACGGCGTGAAACTCTCGGCGCAAGAGCTCGCGCAACTCTCCGACGAACTCGCCGCCGCCCTCGACGCGCGCATGGAACGCCTCGCGAAGGCGGGCCTCGTCGGCAAGGCCCAGCTCGAACGCTTCCGCGAACTCGAACGCTTCTCCGATCACGTCTGCGACGGCGAGTGCAAACGCGCCGGCGTCTGCAAGGGAGCCGGTCGCGCGAACGCGGCTCCCGGTCGAGGCGGCGTGTCGCGCGGCCGCGGCGACGCGGAGCTGACGTGGGGCGACGAAGCTGTGGGCAAGAGCGACGAGTTCACGGCCAAGGCGCTCGACCCGGCGACGATGCTCGACCCCGAGAGCACCGCGATCGTCGGGCTCGCCGCGAATGCTCCGACGGTCGACGCGCAAGGCGAGAGCGCCGGCGGAGCGAACGTCGAAGCCTCCGGCGGACAAGGCGTGTGGCGACGGCGCCTCGCTCCGCACCATCGCGACGCCGTGCAACGTTTCTTCTCCGGCCCCCGACGCGAGTGAACATGAGCCAAGCGACGGCCCTGCTCTCCCCCACCGAAGTCGAGAGCGCACGCGCCAAGGCGCAGATCCTGCTCACCGGACTCGACCGCACGTTGCTCGGGCAAGAACGCCTGACGCGTCTCGTGCTCGTCGGTTGTCTCGCGCGCGGTCACGTCTTGCTCGAAGGTCTGCCGGGCCTCGGCAAGACCGAGCTCGTCAAGGCGCTCGCAGCGTTGCTCGGGCTCTCGTTCAAGCGTTTGCAGTTCACGCCCGACTTGCTGCCCGGCGACATCACCGGCGGTCCGATCCTCGAGGAAGACGAGCACGGCAAGCGCAAGCTCGTCTTCCATCCGGGCCCGGTGTTCTGCCACGTGATCCTCGCCGACGAGATCAACCGCGCGAGCCCGAAGACGCAGTCGGCGTTGCTCGAAGCGATGGCGGAGCGGCGCGTCACCGTGCTCGGCGAGACGCATCGTCTGCCGGAACCGTTCTACGTGCTCGCGACGCAGAACCCGATCGAGCTCGAAGGCACATACCCGTTGCCCGAGGCGCAGCTCGACCGTTTCCTCTTCAAGCTCGAAGTGCCTCCCGTCGACCGCGCGACGTTGCAAGCGATCATCACCGAGCGCCGCGCCGGTCGTTCGCCGGAGCACGAGCGCGCGCTTTCGCTCGAGGAACTGCGCGCACTGTTCGCCGCCGTCGACGCGATCTACTTGCCGCCCGCGGTCGCCGCGTGGATCGCGCGACTCATCGAGGCGACGCACCCGAGCGCGGCGACCGCGCCGAAGCTGGTCAAGGACTTCGTGCGCCACGGCGCGAGTCCGCGCGCGGCGATCGCGCTCGCCGAAGCCTCGCGAGCGCACGCGTTGCTCGCCGGCAAGCCCAACGTCGGTTTCGACGACGTGCGTGCGATCGCCGTCAGCGCCGTCGCGCACCGGCTCGTCCTCGATTACCGCGCGCGACTCGAACATGTGCGCGGACCCGACGTCGTCGCGTCGGTGCTCGCGGAAGTCGGCGAGCTCGAGGACGCGCTGCCGAAGGGAATGAAGGATGCTCGCTGAGCTCGTGGGCGGCCTGGCACTCGCGCTGTTCGGCGCGTTGCCGACGCCACGCGAGGAGCAGGAGCTCCAGCTCACCGATACGAAGGTCGTCGTCCGCGTCGCGACCGTGTGGCCCGCGCAGCTGCACAAGGGTTGGATCCCGTGTCAGGTGACCGTCACCAACGGCGAAGAGCGCGAACGCAAGCTCGAGATCCGCGCGACCGCGTGGGCGATCGAGCGCGAAGTGACGGCGCGCGTCGACGTGCCGGCGGGGAGCACCAGCTCGTTCGAGATGTTGCTGCCGGCGTTCAACGGCGTGCAGAACCAGTTCCAGATCGGCGCGGTGCTCGACGGCAAGCGTTTTTCGATGCCCGGCAACTTCGGCGCGCCGGAGGTCGGGCAGAGCGGCGGGCACACGGTCCTCCATCTCTCGGAGAGCGAGCCCGACCCGGGCACGACCGAACGTTGGACCGGCGAAGT
>JAIOPM010000008.1 GCA_021413885.1 Planctomycetota bacterium | reverse complement strand
GGTGACGTGACCGCAGTAGTCGGTCGCGGTCCAGGTGCGGGTGATCACGCCCTCGAAGCCGTTCGGGATCGGGTTCGGCGTGTAGACGTCCGAGTAGGTCACGACCGGCGCCGGGTCGGCGTTGTCGGTCGCGGTCGCGGTTCCGGTGGCGCCGATGGTCGTGTCGTCGCCGTAGATCAGGTTGAGGTCGGGCGGCACGGTGAGCACCGGCGGCAGCGTGTCTTGGACCGTGAACTGGTCGAAGCACTTGGCCGATTGGCCGTTGGCGAAGACGCGCAATTCGAACTTGCAGGTCACCGAGCACTGGCCCGCCATGTCGACGGTCATCGTCGGCGTCGCGGAGGTCGGGTCGACGAAGAACGCGACCGGGCACTCTTCGAACCAGAAGTAGGTGAGCGCGTCGCCGTCCGGGTCGAACGTGCCGGCCGAGGAGAAGACGATGTCGGTCGTCGTCGTGCCCGGCGTGTTGTTGGCTTCGAAGACGTACGGGCCGTTGCTGTTGCAAACGGGCGGGTGATTGACGGCGCCGTCGGTGCCGCCGTCGAAAGCGAGCGCCGGGGCGGCGCCCAACGTCAGGGACGTGAGGGTGAGAGCGAGGGTACGCATGATTCGGGTCGGGGCTGAGAGGGTTGGGTTGATCGATCGGCGGACGCCGCGGGTGCGTCCGGCCGGGGGAAGGTCTGCGCTGTGGAGTCCCGCATGAAATCTACCGCATCGGTCGCGGCGAGGCGGATGCGGAAGCACTAACCCCGAACCGGGCCGCAAGGCTCGGAGCAGCATGCAGCTCCGCGCGGGCTCGGGCGGAAAAAAAGCAGCGGGGCTCCTCTCTCGAGGAACCCCGCTGCGCGTGGATCGTTGCGACCCTGGTTCTACTGAACCGTCAGGAAGTCACGACGGAAGAAGTACTGACCCGTCGTCAGGCGGCCGACGATCGCGATCTCGACCACCGTGCCCGGAGCTTCGTTGGCGAGCCCGAGGCCCGAAACGATTTCCGATTCCGGCAGCGTGATGCGGAAGTCGATCTTCTTGTCCTTCACGGAGCTGTTGCAGAGGTTCGCGTCCGTGGCGGTCACCTTGC
Source organism: Planctomycetota bacterium (assembly GCA_021413885.1). Classification (GTDB taxonomy): domain Bacteria; phylum Planctomycetota; class UBA1135; order UBA1135; genus JACRIN01. The sequence goes on along the minus strand of JAIOPM010000008.1, from coordinate 44,740 downwards.
CGTAGTCGGCCGTCGTGTACTTCTTGCCGGCGAGCGACATGGTCGTACCCGTCGTCGGGAAGCGGCGTTGGAGCGTCAGCGTGCTGCTGTCGACCTTGGCCGCGTTGAACGTCGAGGTGCTCAGCAGGTTGAGGTTGGCGGTGCCCAGGGCTCCGCGATCGAGCACGTTCGGGCACGAGCTGATCTTGAAGTCGAAGTTCGTTCCGCCGCTTTGCGCGGGCGAGAAGAGGCTGATCAGCTGCACGCCGGTGGTGACGTGACCGCAGTAGTCGGTCGCGGTCCAGGTGCGGGTGATCACGCCCTCGAAGCCATTCGCGATCGGGTTCGGCGTGTAGACGTCCGAGTAGGTCACGACCGGCGCCGGGTCGGCGTTGTCGGTCGCGGTCGCGGTGCCCGTCGCGCCCGGGCTCGTGTCGTCACCGTAGATCAGACTTACGTTGACCGGAACCGCGAGGACCGGCGGCAGCGTGTCTTGGACCGTGAACTGGTCGAAGCAGCCATGTCGACGGTCATCGTCGGGGTGGCGGAGGTCGGGTCGACGAAGAACGCGACCGGGCACTCTTCGAACCAGAAGTAGGTGAGCGCGTCGCCGTCCGGATCGAACGTGCCGGCCGAAGAGAAGACGATGTCGGTCGTCGTCGTGCCCGGCGTGTTGTTGGCTTCGAAGACGTACGGGCCGTTGCTGTTGCAGACCGGCGGTTGGTTGGCGATGCCGTCGCCTTGGAAGGCGAGCGCCGGCGCGGCGCCCAACGTGAGAGTGGTGAGAGTCAGAGCGAGGGTACGCATGATCTGGTTCGGGCTAGGGGGTTGAGGTGATCGCGGTGCGAACGCGGCAGGTGCGTCCGGTTCGATGCGTGGGGTCCGTCTGGAGGTGAAGGGGAAGTCTAACGTGGATGCGCCGCAATATCTGACGGAGGTGTTAGTTGGTTCGCTCCACGCCGGCCGCGGACCTCGCGCGCGGCGCGTCCGTCTCCGTTCGCGGCTCGGAAAACGGCCCTGGGATACGCAAGAATGGGTATTCCGCGCACAAATACTTGGCCGTGTTCATTGGCAATATCAGCGTCCCGAGCGATTCGTGACGGCCAGTTCCGAGCAGATTTGCGTCGGACTCCGCCCGATTTCGGCCCGTCCAAGCTGCGACTTGGTCTCATCGAGCCGCGCTCGTCGAGTCGGCGATACCCCGCAATACGGGGCGCGCCGGTCCCGCGAAGCCGGCCGCGGGCGAGACGTTCGTCGCTCCCGAAAAGCTGGCACGGGCGCGGAGGTCCGCTTCGGCTGCGGGCACCCGCGCAAACTCCTCGCGGCCGCGCGCGACGCTCAGATCCCGAACTGTCGATGGACCCAACGCGGCCGGCTGTAGTCCCAGTTCTGCTCGGCCATCGCGCCGACCAGGATGGGGTAGAGCCGCGTGATCCCTGCGGTGATCCGGCGGTCGAGGCCGAGCGCGCCGGCATAGTTCGCGAGAGCGGTGCGCTCGTGGACACGCAGTCCGTCGCCGCCGAGCACGATGCGCCACGCCGCGGCGGCGGTGAGTCCGGCCTCCTGCTTCCGCTCGTGGGTGATCAGGTGCAGCAGGTCGAAGTACGGCAGCCCGGACGGCTCGCTCGAGCCCCAGTCGAGGAAACCGACGACGCCGCCGTGCTCATCGACCTGCACGTGCTTCGAGCGCAGATCGGCGTGATAGCGGACGCGCGGGAGCGGCACGCCGACGAGCTCGCGCTCCAGTTCGCCGCGCAACGCGTCGATCGCGCGCCGCGTCGACTCGACCGCCGCGAAACGCGCGACGAGCTCGCATTTCGCGCCGATCACTTCGTCGAAGCCCGCGCGATCGAGCGGCGTCGCCGGCGCGACGACGAGCCGCGCGAGGTGCGTCGCCGTCTCCGCGAACATCCGTGCGGCGGCGCCGTGATCGCCGGTCAACTGCGGCGCGGTCAAGCCGCCGAGCCGACGTTCGCACGCGAGGAAGAGCCCGTCGATCTCGCCGACGAACAACGGCTCGGGAACCGGAACGCTCGGGAAACGCGTCGCGAATTCGGCGAGCGTCGCGTGGTGGCGTTCGACCTGCTCGCGTTGTTGCGGCGACAGCGGCACGTGGACGCACCAACGACCGCTCGGCGCGTTCACGTCGTCGCTCGTCGCGCACAACCACACGATCGTGTTGCCGCGGGTCGCGATCCACTGTTCGACGCGGGGCCGCGGCTCGCCGACTCGTTGCGCGAGTTCGTCGAGCACGCGCTCGACGCGCGGTCGCTCGCGTTCCGCGCGACTCGCGAAGAGCGCGTACGACGGCGTGAAGAGCGGAAAGAGTCCCGCGCGGTCGGCGACGATCTTCAGGCGATTGCGGCGTTCCTTCGGACCGATCGAGAGCTTCGGCCATTCGTCGTCGAGCGCGACGACGTGCGCGAACTCGCGCGAATGCGGATAGAGCGCGAAGGCGCGCGGCCGCGCGAAGCCGTCGCGCGCGAGCAACGCGCGATAGCCGCCGAGCGTGCGCTCGCCGCGCCGCGGCGCGAGCACGTCGCGCAACCACACTGCGGGACTCGGCACGTGAAACGCGCCGCGCCGTCCGGCCGAACGCTTGTAGCCGAGTCGATTGTCGGCGATCAACACGACCTCGCCGCGCGCGACGCGTCGACACTCGTCGAGCGAATGCGCGAACTCGTTCGCCGCGCCGGGCACGCCGTTCTCCTGCACGACGAGGTCGAAGCTCGCGTCTGCGAACGGCAAGCGCGCAACGTCGCCGGCGACCAGCGTCCGCGTGCCGCGTCCGAGCGCGCGATTGCGGTGCTCGCCGAAACGCGCGCGCGCAACGCACGGATCGACGACGGTGACGTCGAAGCCCGCCGCGGCGAGCGGCACCGCCGCGCCGGAGAGAGCGTTGGCGAGCAACAAGACGCTTCCGCCGCGCGCGCGCGCCAACGGATGCCACGCGCCGCGACCCTCGCGCAAAAGGAGCATCAAACGCTCCGCCGCCGCGTCGTCGAGATCGAGCAGCAGTCGCTCGAGCGCGGCCTTGAACGGTTCTCCGCGGCCGAGGCGCGCGAGTGCGTCGTCGAGCGGCGCCGCGGCGGCGGGTGACGGCTCGCGCGGGCGTTCGCGATCGCCGCGCAAGTCGGCGACGCCGTCGATCAATGGATGACGAGCTCCGCAACCTCCGCACGCGAGCGCATCGCCTTCGAACGCGAGCTCCGCGCCGCAGCGCGGACAACGCAAGTCGTCGCACCGCATCAGTCGCGCTCTCCGCGTTCGACGCGCTCGTCCGGCGCCGCGACGAGGCCGACGAACAACGCGGCGCACGCTCCGAGCGCGGCGACGAACGCTCGCGAGCGCGCGACCGGCCACGCACCGTCGAGCAACGCCGCCGCGGCGATCACGACGAGCGGCGCGAGCACGAGCCACAACGCGAGCGCGGCGAGTTCGCGATCCGGCGGATCGACTGCGCGTGTCACCGCCGAGGCGCGCGAGCCGCCCGTAAAGCCGAGCGTCGCTGCGACCAACGCGAGCGCGACCGCGATCCAGAACGCCTTGGCTCCGAGCGTCGGCAACGCCGCCGCGAACACCGACTGCGCGACCGCGATCAACGCTCCGTTCGCGCGCTCGAAGCCGTGAACGTGCGGCGCGGCGATCACGAGGAAGCTCGCGGCCAAAGCGACGAGCGCGCGCTTGCGACTCGGCGCCGCCGTGTGCGTCACGACGCACACGGCGGCGGTCGCGGCGAACCACGGCTCGCGCAACGCTAGGCCCGCGAGAGCTACGGCCGCGAGCACGACCGCTCTTCGATCCGCGCGCCGTCGCCACGCGATCCACGCCGCCGCGGCGGCCGCCACGACCAACACGCTCGACGTGTTCGCCGCCGTCGTCGCACCGACGGTCAAGAGCCACGCGAGCACGAGCGCCGCGCGCGACCACGGCCGCCGTCGCGCGGTCGCGAGGCCGAACTCGACGAACACGCACGCGGCCGCGACGTCGGCGAACTCGAACGGCTCGAGCCCGAGCGCGATCAACGCTCCAAGCGACGCCGCGCGCAGGATCCAAGTCGCGACTCCTGCGCGCTCGCTCGCCGGCTCGTGCCGCGGAACCATCGCGCCCGGCAACGTGAACCAGCGCAGAACGCACGCGAGCGCGACGACGACCGCTCCCCAACGCGCGTCGAGCGCGACGTGCGCGAGCCCACACCACCCGCGCGCCGTCGCGATCACGAGCCCGCCGAGCAGATGACTCGCCGCCCACGTCCGCGCCCACGCGCTCGGCCGATGCTCGCCGATCGCACCCGGCGGCAGGAACGCCAACGCGACGCGCCCGACCACCGCGCGCTCGAGCAGGACGATCAACGTGTCGAGCATCGCGTGCGGGCGCTTCCCACGGCGAAGAGCTTAGCGGGCCTTCGTCGCGTCCGAAGCGCTTTCGCGACGCCTCGATCGCGGGCGGGAACACTACCATCGAGCCCATGCGCATCGCGGCCTTGCAGTTCGACGTGCGGCGCGGCGACGTCGAGGCCAACCTCGCGCGCGTGCGGCGTGGGCTCGAGGTCGCGCGGCAAGGCGCGGTCGAGCTCGTGCTCTTGCCCGAGATGTGGCCGACGTCGTTCCCCGACGGCGACGCCGATCTCGCGCGCGAAGTCGAGCGCACCGAGCAGGCGCTCGTCGAGATCGCGACGCTCTCTCGCACGCTCGGCCTGGTACTCGCGGGCTCCGCTTTCGCGCGCGGCGCGCCCAGCGTGCCAGGCGAGCCGCCGTGCAATCGCCTGACGATCCACGACCGCGGCGAGCGCGTCTTCGAGTACGACAAGCTCCATCTCTTCTCGCCGACCGCCGAGACCGAAGCCTTCTCCGCCGGCGACGCGCCGCCGCCGACGATCGACCTCTGCGGCGCGCGCGTGTCGGGCATCGTCTGCTACGACCTGCGTTTCCCCGAGGTGTGGCATCGGCCGTTCGACGAGCAGGTCGAGCTCCTGCTCGTCCCCGCGCAATGGCCCGCCCAACGCGCGACGCAGTTCCGCGCGTTGGTGCACGGCGTCGCGGCGGCGAACCAGTGCTTCGTCCTCGCGTGCAATCGCACGGGCCGCGACGTGATCGGCAGGCGCGAACTCGAGCTCGACTTCCCCGGCAATTCGCTGATCGTCGCACCGAGCGGCGAGACACTCGCCGAAGGCCGCGGCGAAGACGGCCTTCTGGTCGCCGACATCGACCTCGAAGTCGCGCGCGACCTCAAACGCCGCGTCCCGGTGGCGAAGGATCGTCGCCGCGAACTCTACGAGCGTTGGCGGCGTTAGCGCCGGCGCAGGACGAGCTCGCGTTCGTCGCCGATCGTGAAGCGGCCGGCGTCGAAGCGCTCGCTCCACCGCCAGTTGCGATTCTCCACGTCGTAGGGCACGACGCACAACTCGACTTCGCCGCGATAGGGGAAGCGCATCTCGAAGCGACCGTCGAGGTCGGTGTAGACGCTCTCATCGCTGAGCGTGCCCTTGATCAGTCGGATGTCCGCGCGTGCGAGCGGTGTGCCGTCCTCGGCGATAGCGCGGCCTGAAATGCCGCCGCGGAAGTCGTAGACGAACTCCTCTGAGCCTTCGCCCGGCCGGACGACGCCGGCGATGAGATGCAAGATGGACTGTGCGTCGAAGCTGCTCTCGAGCATGAGCTCGTAGTCGACGTCATCGAGACCGCGCAACTCGAACTCTCCGTTCTCGCGCGTGAAGTTGTATGTCGCGCCGATTGGATCCTCGACGACCGAGCCCCGATGCGCGCTGACGACCGTCCCGATGCGCGGTGCGCCGCGAGCGTCCACGACGCGACCGCGGATCGATCCCTTCTGCGGCCACTCGAGATCGCCGAGGTCGAGCTCCTCGCCCGGCGCGAGCGCAAACTTTCGCTCGACCGTCGTGGCAACGCCCTTCGCTCCGACGACCGCGACATCGTTCTCCAGGTTGATCTCCGGGAGTTCGAAGCGTCCGCTCGCATCGGTCGTCGCGACGACGTCAACAAAGCTCGACGTCATCGCGACGACGCGCGAGAACGCGAGCGATTCACCGGAGCTTGTCATCAGTTCGCCGCGCAAATGCACGGCGCGATCGAGCTCGAGAACGACGGACGAACCCCGCGCATCCACCGCGCGGTGCACGCTCCCGTAACCCGCCGCGCTCGCGGTCACGCGTGTCGGCACGATGGAATCTCAGTCGCCTACGACCGTCGCCCAGCCGTCGGCGTCGGTGATCGCGCGACTGGTAGCGGTGAAGGCCCCGATCGTCGCGCCGACGATCGATTTGCCACTCGTGTGATCGACCACACGTACGCGCGCCGAAGGACAGCGCGTCAGCTCGAAGTCGACAGTCGAACGCGCGTTCGCGTGAAGCTCGACGTACCGACCCGCGGCCGCATGGGAGAATCCCGGCGCGCGCACTTGGGCGCGCACGGCGCCCGGCGGAAGGTCGGCGAAACGGAAAGAGCCGTCGCTCGCCGTCATCGTCGCGTGCGCGCGCGAACGCGGAAACCATTCGACGATCGGGAAGAGGTCGACGCTCGCGCCGGCGATCGGCGTGCCGCGGGTGCGTTCGCGCACGACGCCGGTCAGCGTCGCCGGTTCGGCGAGTACGCACTCGAGCTCGTCGCCTGGCAAGCGCGCTTCGAGCACGGAGTTCGCGAGCCCGCGTTTCGACACGAGCACGTCGACCGCTCCGCGGACGGCGATCGAGAGTGCGAAACGGCCGTCGGAGTCACTGGTCGCGCGCGCGACGACCGTGCCATCGGCGTCGAGCTCCTTGGCGAGCGTCACGGCGAGCCCACGACCCGCGTACGTTCGAGCCTCGAGCGTCGCGCCCTCGATCGGGCGGCCGTCGGTCGTCACGACGCGGCCGATGAGGTGCTGACCGGTCGACGGAGGCGTCGCTTCGCGCAGAGCCGTACCGACGCAGCTCGCGAGCGCCACGAGGAGCGCGGCGAGTCGGCCAGTCGAAAGACGCGAGCGAGCCATCGCTCGCTTTCTGCCGCGGACCACGCCCCTCGACTACCGCCCTCACATCCCGAGTTCGCGCACGAGGAACGCGAGCTCGTCCGCCGCCTGCTCGATCTGCTTCGACGTCGGCTTGCCCGCGCCGTGGCCCGAGCGCACGTCGATGCGGATAAGGATCGGGTTCGCGCACGCCTGGGCGGCTTGCAGCGCGGCGGCGAACTTGAAGCTGTGCGCCGGGAACACGCGGTCGTCGTGGTCGGCGGTGGTGATGAGCGTCGGCGGATAGCACGTCCCCGGCTTCGCGTTGTGCACCGGCGAGTACGCGCGCAGCGCGCGGAACTCGTCGGCGTTCTTCACGCTGCCGTAGTCGCTCTCCCACGCCCAGCCGATCGTGAACTCGCGGAAGCGCAGCATGTCCATCACGCCGACGGCGGGCAGCGCGGCGCCGAAGAGTTCCGGTCGTTGCGTGATGCACGCGCCGACGAGCAAGCCGCCGTTCGAACCGCCTTGGATCGCGAGCTTGTCGCTCGACGTCCACTTCTCGCGGATCAACCACTCGCCCGCGGCGATGAAGTCGTCGAACACGTTCTGCTTCTGGAGCTTGGTGCCCGCGAGGTGCCACGCTTCGCCGTATTCGGAACCGCCGCGCAAGTTGGCGAGCGCGTAGACGCCGCCGAGCTCGAGCCACGCGATGCGCGCCGGTTGGAACGACGGCGTCATCGCCGCGTTGAAGCCGCCGTAGCCGTAGAGCAACGTCGGATTGCGACCGTCGCGCTTCAGGCCGCGCTTGTACGTCAGGAACATCGGCACGCGCGTGCCGTCCTTCGACGGATAGAAAACCTGTTCGGTGACGTACTGCGACGCGTCGAAGTTCGTGGGCGGACGGTGGAAGAGCTCGCTCTTGCCGGCCGCGACGTCGTAGCGGTAGATCGTCGCGGGCGTCGTGAAGCTCGCGAACGAGTAGAACGTCTCGCCGTCGTCGATCGAGCCCGCGAAGCCGCCCGCGGTGCCGAGGCCGGGCAACTCGACTTCGCGTTCGAGCTTGCCGTCGAGCGCGAACACCGCGACGCGCGAGTGCGCGTCGTGCAGGTAGTTCGCGACGAAGCGGCGGCCGATCGTCGAGACGCTCTGGAGCGTGTCGTCGGCTTGCGGGACGAGCTCGCGCCACGCCGTCGGCTCCGGATGCTCGACGTCGATCGCGATCACGCGTTGCCGCGGCGCGCCGTGGTTGGTGACGAAGAAGAAGCGCGAGCCGTCGTTGCCGATGAAGTCGTAGCTCGCGTCGAAGTCGACCAAGAGCGGCGTGATCTTCGCCGGCGCGTCGGCTTCGATCCGCGCGTAGAACACGCGGTTCTTCGGATCGGTGCCCTGCGACGCGTTGACGATCACGTACGCGCCGTCGTCGCTGACCGTGCAACCGAAACCCCACTCGGGTTGGTCGGGGCGTTCGTAGACGAGCACGTCGTCGCGCTGCTCGGTCAGCAAGCGGTGGAAGAACACGCGCTGGCCCTCGTTCTTCTGCTTCAACTCCTCGCCGGCCTTCGGCTCGGCGTAGCGCGCGTAGTAGAAGCCCGAGCCGTCCTTGCGCCACGCCGGCGCGTTGAACTTGGTCCAACGAATCGTCTCCGGCAGATCGCGGCCGGTGTCGACGTCGCGCACGCGCCACGTCGTCCAATCGGAGCCGGCGTCGGCGATGCCGTACGCGTACCAACGTCCGTCGGAGGAGATCGACGAGCCGCCGACGGCGACCGTGCCGTCTTTCGAGAGCGTGTTCGGATCGATCAACACGCGCGGCGTCGCGTCGAGCGCTTCGGCGACGAAGACGACGTTCTGGTTCTGGAGTCCGTCGTTCTTGCCGAAGAAGTAGCGCGTGCCGCGCTTCGACGGCGCGGTGGTGCGCTCGTAGTTCCAGAGTTCGCCGAGACGCTTCGCGAGTTGCTCGCGCGCCGGAATCAGCGTCAGGTAGGACTGCGTCTCCGCGTTCTCCGCATCGATCCACGCACGCGTCTGCGGCGTGTCGAGCTCTTCCATCCAACGATACGGATCCGCGACTTTCTCACCGTGGTATTCGTCGACGACGTCGCCGCGCGGCGCGGACGGGTAGATGCGCGTCAACGGCTCGTGCGCCGGGGCCCGCGGGTGAGCTTGGACGTATGAGGTCGAGCGACAGCCGACGGCCCCGAGCCCACAGGCGCCGAGGACGAGCACGATCAGGGCGTTGCGACCGAAACGATTGGAAGTGTGCATGCGCGTTCTCGCTGGTGGAGGAGCGCGACATCATCGCCGCGCGGCCGACGAGCGCAACCTTCGAGCGCGGCCGATCTCAGCTCGCCGAATCGTCGTCGATCGCGGCCGGCCGCACGCTCTCGCCGCGCAACGCCTTCAGGAAACCGCGGCGCACGTCGACCAGCACGCCGCTCGCGTCGAAGAACAGCACGACACCGTGCAGGCGCGCGCGGCCTTGCTCGAGTTCGAGGTTGGGCGTGAAGTCGCTGTCGAGCGGCACTTGGAAGTTGACGCCGTCCTTGCGGTCATCGAGCCAACCGTAGGCGACCGCGCACGCGCCGCCCGGAAGTTCCCACACGTCGGTCGGCGCGCCGCAGACTTCGAGAGCGTGCGCGAGCGACGTGACGCCGGGTTCGAGCTCGGCCGTGCGTTCTTCGGCGAGCGGCTCGCCGGCGCGATCGTGCACGAAGACGAACGCGATGCAGCTCGAGAGCAACGTCGCCGTCGCCGCCGCGGCGGCCGCCGCGACGAAGAGCGACTTCAGTCGGTCCATGCCATGCCGAACTCGGCGCGCTCGGACTCGAACGTCGACGCGACGTGGGTGAGAATGGCGTTCTCGTCGAAGAAGACCCACACGCGGTCGGATTGCGTGTCGGAGTTCAGCGAGCCGAACACGATCAACCACAGCCCGGTACGCTTCGTCACCGAGTGTTCGTAGCGATACGCGGAGCGCTTGCCGAGCTGCACGACCTCGCTCGGCGCGCCGAGCAGACGGACGACGTCGGAGGCGGTCGTCGTGCCGGGCGTGAGCTCGTGCAGCGCCGCGGGTTCCGGACGTTCGTTGGTGGTGCTGCGATCGAGCAGGCACGCGGGCGCCAGGCTCAAAGCTAGCGCGATCGAGAGGCGAGTGAACATGCGCGCATCATGACCGCGAATCTCGTCGGCTTCCAGCGCCGATGGGAGTCGCTCGCGCGTGCGGGAAGTCGCTCGCTCGCGCGCGACTTCAGCAGGGCGGCCGGCGATCGAACAGCAGGAACTCGAAGCGCGCTCCCGGTCCCGTTGCGACCGCGAGGACTTCGCGCTCGCCCGCGACCTCGTCGGCGTCGCACCACACGAGCTCGAGCATCGCGAGCACCGACACCGCCGCGAGGTCGCCGTACTTCGCGAGCGCGCGCCGCGAGAAGCGCAGGGCCTCGTCGCCGACGCGGAAGAGCGCGGCGTAGCGTTCGAGGCTCGGGCGCGACGGACCGTGCACGACGTGGACGCCGACGTCGGCGAGCGAGCGTTCGTTCTCCGAAAGGAAACGCACCAACGCGCCGGGCAGATGCCGCGCGACCAACGTCGACGCGCGGCCTTCGACGAACTCGAGCGCGCGCGGCGCGAGCCACGAACCGACGGCCGCGAAACGCCAACCGGTGTCCGAGGGCGCGATCACCGCGGCGGCGGCGCCGTTGCCGAGCGTCGCGGCGCGCAGCGTGTTCAGGTCGGCATCCCCGAGCGGAACGACGGGCGACGCGCTCGCGACGACGACGACCAACGCCGTGCAGCCGGAATCGGCGACCGACGCGGCCAACGCGAGCGCGGAGCTGCCGGCGCAAGCACCGCCGGCGTCGAGAGGCACGCGCTTCACGTTGCGGCGCAGGTCGAGTGCGACGCAGAGTTCGAGCTCGAGCCCCGCCGGCGCGCTGCGCGAATCCGCGACGACGATCAACACGTCGACGACTTCGGCGGCGAGAGCGCTGCGTTCGAGCGCGGTGCGCGCGGCGCGTTCCGCGAGCTCGCGTTCGACCGACGTCGAGCCGCGGCGCGACGCGTCGAACTCCGCACGCAAGCGTTCGGGCGGCGCGAGCAAACGACGTTCTTCGATGCCCGAACGCTCGATCAAGTCCTCGAGGTTTGCGCGCGATTCGCTCGGGAACAACTCTCCGAGCACCCGCGCCGTCGCGAGTCGATCGTAGACGTGTTCCGGAAATGCCGTCGCGACCGACAACAATCGCGAACGACTCAAGGTTGCCTCGATCATCGCTCCGTCCCTCTCGACCCCGCGCCGCATCGCTCCCCGCGACCGACGCGCTCCCTATTCGTTCCGCCTACCGACGAGGAGCATCGTACGCGAGCCCACGATTCTTCGCTGGAGCTCGACGAGTCGCGTGCGCAACGCGGGATCGAGTTTCTCCCACGTTCTCACCTGCATCACTGCGAGGAATGCGGGACCTTCGCGAACGAGCGCGGCTTCGACCGTGTCGCTCGCTCTCACCGGCGCGCCGTAGAAGCGATAGCCCTCGGGCTGCGCGCCCTCGATCGGAATCGAAGTCGGCTTCTCCGTTCGCGCGACGATGTCGTTCGCGAGCTTGCGCGCCGACTTGGTCGGATTGATCGGCGGGAAGAGGCAGAGCGCGATCAGCGTCGCTCCCGAAGCGAACGCGAGCGAGAGAGTTCGCGCCCACGCGAGGCTCCGACCGCGCCAACCTTGCACGAACGCCATCGCGGCGAGCAAGGCGAGCACGCCGCCGGCGACGTGAGCCCGCCAACCGAACTCCGGAACGGGGAACGAGGCGCGCCCTGCGAGCTCGTCGGCGAAGAACGGCTCGACCGCGATCGCGAGCCCGGCGACGAAGAGCAACGCGGCGCTCGGCAGGCCGACGAGGCGCACGGAACGTCCCGCGCGGACCGCGACGACGAGCCAACGGGCGACCAACAGCCCGACCGCCGGATAGACGGGCACGAGATAGAGGTCGCGCTTGCTCGTGAAGCACGAGAAGACGACGAACAGCGCGACGAACCAACTCGCGGCGCGCAGCGCACCGACGTCGTGCTCGCGACCGGCGCGTCGTTCGCGCCACGCGCGACCGGCGAGCGCGAGCCCCGCGACGAACGCGAACACCCACGGCACCATCCAACCGGGCTGGACCTCGAGGTGGTACCAGAACGGCGCGGGATGCCGCGAACCGTCCATCGTTTGGCCCATGTGCTGCTTGAACAGCAGTTGTTCCATCAGCGCCGGTTCGCGCGCGATCGCGGCGCCCGCCCACGCGAGCGGAAGCGCGAGCGCGAGCACCACGCCTTCGATCACACCGCGCCGGGACCGCGGACGGTCGCTCTTCCCGAGCAACATGCGCCACACCAGCGGCGGCAACAGGACGAACAGGTACGCGACCGGGCCCTTGACCAAGACGCCGAGGCCGGTGAGCACGCCGGCCCAGCGCAAACGGCGCCGGGCGTGGAGCTCGTCGCGCGCCGGCTCGTCGATCAACGTCAACGCGCCGAAGCACAGGACGCCGAGCACCGCGTCGAGTTGCAGCCGCGCGCCGTTCCACACCATCATCGCCGTGGTCAGGTAAACGACCGCGCTCCAACGGGCCTCGCTCTCGCCCCAGAAACGGCGCGCGAAGCGCACGGTCAACCACGCGGTGAGCGCGGTCGCGAGGATCACCGGCAAGCGCATCGCGAGCTCGCTCCAACCGCCGAGTCGGCCGAACAGGCCGGCGAGCGCGAACAGCAGCGGCGGCTTGTTCGGGTACACGTCGCCGCACAGGTGCATCACGATCGGGTCGCCGCGCTCGAAGATCTCCTTCGCGACCTGCGCGTACCGCGGTTCGTCGGGCGCCCACAGATCGCGCGTCGCGGCCGAAACGACTAGCGGCACCAGGAACGCGAGCCACGGCAGGCCGGGACCGGTTTCGGACGCCGGGAGTTCGGGGCTCGCGCTGGGCTTCATCGGCGTCGTCGATCGGGCTCGATCGAGGCGCCGATCCTGGCACGGTCCGAGCGCGCGCTCCAGCACGACTTCGGAGCGACGGCGTGGCGCGCCGCGCGCGGTCGCGTCACGATCCGCGGCCATGCGCTTCCCGTGGTTCTGTGTGGTCGGGCTCGGTCTCGTCGCTTGCGCGACTCCGCCGCGGCCGAGCGAGCCGGTGCACCTCGTGATCCTGCACACCAACGACGTGCACGGTCAGGTGCTCGAACGCCGAGCGACGTGGCTCGACCGTGAACATCCGCCGGCGCTCGGAGGGCTCGAACGGCTCGCCGCCGAGGTGAACGCGCAACGCCGTCGCGCCGAGGCCGACGGCGCGTTCGTGATCGTCGTCGACGGCGGCGATTGGTATCAGGGGACGCCCGAGGGCGCGCTCGATCGCGGCCGGCCGTTCGTCGAAGCGCTGATGTGCATCGGCTACGACGCGGTCAGCCTCGGCAACCACGACTTCGATCACGGCGTCGCCAACCTCGAGCGCTTGATCGACGCCGCGCGCGTGCCGGCGATCGCGGCGAACGTCCGCGAGGCGAACGGCGAGCGCATCGCGTGGGCGCAGCCGTGGCGCATCGTCGAACGCGGCGGGCTCAGGGTCGCGCTCGTCGGTTTCCTCACGCCCTCGACGCCGTACATCACGCACCGCGACGCGTCGGCGTTGCGCTTCGCGCGTGCCGACGACGAATACGCGCGCGTCGCGAAGGAGCTCGACGGCAAGGTCGATTGGATCGTGCCGGTCGGGCACCTCGGCGTCGACGAGTCGATCGAGCTCGCGAAGGCGCATCCGGAGCTGCGCCTGATCGTCAGCGGCCATTCGCACACGTATTTGGCGGAGGGACAGCTCGAAGGCGACACGCTGATCGTGCAGACCGGCTTGAAGGCGAGCGCACTCGGTCGCGTCGATGCGTGGCTCGATCCGGCGACGAAACGGGTGCTCGCGATCCACGCCGAGGTGCTCGATCTGCTCGCGGACGCCGCGCCTCGGAATCGCGATCCGGAACTCGCGCGCCGTTGCGCCGAGCTCGTCGACCGCGCGAAGACCGATCTCGCGAACGTCGTCGGCACGCTCGCCGCGCCGCTCGAGCGCGCGAAGGGTTTCCAGTCGTCGACCGCGGGCAACTGGACGACTGATCTGATGCGCGAGCTCACCGGCGCCGACGTCGCGATCCACAACAAGGGCGGGATCCGCACCGACATCCAAGCCGGTCCGGTGACGCGCCGTGACCTCTTCGAGAACGCGCCGTTCGACAATACGGTGGTGTCGTTCGAGCTCTCCGGCGCCGACCTCGCGAGCGTCGTGCGGCGCGCGACCGAGGGCGCGACCCACGGGGGGCTCGAGTACAGCGGCTTGGTCGTGCGCGCGCGGCGCGACGGTGCCGGCAAGTTGGGCCTCGTCTCGATCGAGATCGGCGGGCGGCCGCTCGAGCCCGGCGCGCGCTATCGGGTCGCGACGAATTCGTTCCTCGCCGACGGCGGCGACGGGCTCGACGAGTTCGAGCGCGCGACCGAACGCCGCGAGGCGCCGATGCTGATTCGCGACTTGTGCGAGTGGGGACTCGCGAATCGTGGAATCGTCACGCCACCGAACGAGGCTCGGTGCGTCCTAGTTCCGTAGAGGTTGCGCGGTGAAGCTCGTTGTTTGGTGTTGGACGATCCTGGTGTCGTGTTGCGTCGTCTCGTTCGCGCCGGCGCGGCAATCGATGGCCGAGCTGGAGAAGAAGCTCGCTTCCGCCGACGCCAAGGAACGCCAGGAGGCCGTGCACGCGTTGTCCGAGATCGGCGGCGACGCGTGGACGCCGATCTTCAAGAAGGGGTTGCGCGATCCCGACGCGCGCGTCGCGGACGAGGCGCAGCTCTGCGTCGGCCGTCTCGCGAATTCGAAGTCGGCGCCGTTGCTCTTCGGCAAGGAAGGTCTCGCGTCCGGCGACGAATGGGTGCGCATTCGGGTGGCCGAGGCGCTCGGGCGCATTCCGATTCCACTTGCGGCGAAGTCGATCGTCGGTCAACTCGACGAACGCAGCGCCGAGGTCCGTCGCATGCTCGTCTGGTCGATCGAACGGCGTGTCCGCGCCGGACGAATCTCGTTGGACGAGGTCTCGGCGTACTACGAAGCCCTCGATCGCCGAGTCGAGAAGGAGAAGGACCCCGAGGTGCGCGCCGCCGCGGCCGTCGCCGAGCTCTGCATCTACGACAGCCTGGCGCGTTCGACCAAGTCGGGGGAGGTGGCCCAACTCGGCACGACGTTGCGCGACTCCGTGATCGACGGCCTGTCGCGCGACCGGGCGTGGCAGGTGCGCGCGGCGGTCGGCGTGTTCGCGCTCGGCGGCTCGCCGGGCGACTTGCTCGCGGCGATGGAACGCCTCGCCGCCGACGAGCATCCCGGCCTGCGAGCTCGCGCGATCGAGACCGTCGCCGGTCTCGCGCCGAATCCCGACGGCACGATCGCGGGGGCGAAGTTGCTGGTCGACCGCCTCGAGCACGAACCCGAACTGCGCGTGCGCCTCGACGCGTACGACGCGCTCGTGCGGCTGTCGGGCTTCAAGTACTCGCCGGATCCGAAGAACTGGCGCAACTGGCTGCGCGAACCGCGGCCGTTCGCGGAGAAGTCGAGCGACGCGCCGCTCGGCGAGTACGAGTCGTTCGACATGACGACGTTCGCGGGCCTTGCCGTGCGCTCGCGCCGCGTCGCGTTCCTCGTCGACCTGTCGGGCTCGATGTGGGAGCCGCGCGAGGACGGCAAGACGCGCAAACAGGCGGTCGACGTCGAGCTCGGGGCGGCGCTCGCGAAGCTCGGCCCCGAGACGCGCTTCAACGTGATCCCGTACACGCTCGAGCCGATCCCGTGGAAGAAGACGCTCGCGCCGGCGACGCCGCAGAACGTCCGCGAGGCGCTCGAGTTCTTCAAGGGCTGCACGCAACACGGCAAGGGCGACTTCTGGTCCGCGTGGCTCGCCGCGCTCGCCGATCCCGACGTCGATTCGATCGTCGTCCTGACCGACGGCGCGCCGACCGGCGGACATCGTTGGAACCTCGAGCTGATGCGCGCGCTGCTCGCCGAGAAGAACCGCTTCCGCCGCGTCGCCCTCGACGCGATCCTGGTCGGGGCGAGCGACTTCCTCGTCACTTCGTGGACGGCGATGTGCGCCGACAACCGCGGTTCGGTCGTGAGATCCAACCTCTGACGCGGCCGCGCGTCAGATCCGCGCGCCGACTTCGCGCCGCACCATCCAACGCAGCACGAGCACCGAGACCAACAACGCGAGCGCCGTCCCGAGCGCCGCGCCCGCGAGTCCGAAGTGGGGGATCAAGAGCACGTTGCCGACGAAGTTCGCGACGACCAGCACCGCCATCATTCCCGTGTGCCAACCGGGCTTGCCCGCCATCAACAACGTCTGCTGGAACGGCAAGTAGCCCGCCGACACGAAGATCCCGCCGATCAGGATCGCGAACGCGAGCCAACCGGCGACGAGTCCGGGGTCCGCGTGGATGATCCTCAAACCCAGCGGATAGCCGGCGATCGCGATCGTGCCGACGCCGAGCATCAACGCCCAGCTCCACCAACGCCCGCGGCGGACGAGCGCTTCGAGCTCACGAATGCGTCCCGTCGCGACGTGCTCGGCGATCACCGGGTTGTAGTTGTTCTGCAGCTTGACCATCAGCTGGAACACGCCCTCCGCGATCATCGCGGCGAAGCTGTACACGCCGACCGGACCGTCGTCGTCGAGGAAGTAGCCGAGCAGGAGCACGTCGACGCGCGAGTTGAGGTCGAGCAGCACGCCGGCGAGGAAGCTCTTCACGCCGTACGCGAAGTGGATCGGCACCCACGTTCTCCAACCGCTCGCGGCGCGCCACGAAACCTGCATCCCGACTTCGAGCGCGAGCAACAGGAAGAGCACGCCCTCCGCGAACGTGAACAGGAACGCGATGCGTTCCGCGCCGAGCCCGAAGTGCACGACGACGCCGAAGCCGGCGAGCATCAGGAGGAAGCGACACGACTGGAGCGCCGCGAACATCCGCATGCGGCGCAGCCCGTTGACCACGCCGAACAGCACCTTGTTCAACGCGAAGAAGAAGAGGCCGGCCGCGGACCAACGCATGCCGACGGCGACGCCGGGGCTCTTCAACAGCTCGCCGACCGGATCGGCCAACAGCACGAACAACGCCGTCGCCGCCGCGGCGAGTCCGAGCGTCGGCACGATCGCACCGACGACGACCGGCGCGACGCGCTCGCGCTCCCGTGCGCCGGACGCGACCTCCTTGAGCACCGAGAGATCGATGCCGCCGACCGCGAGCTGCGAGCAGACGACGTACCCGGCCCACACCTGATTGAAGACGCCGAGCGCCGCGGCGTCGTACATGCCGCTGATCAACGTGTTGAGCAGGATGCCGCTGATCCCGAGCACGGCGATCGACGCGAAGTTCCACAGCACGTCCTGTTGGAACTTGGCCTTGGGTTCGGGTGCGTTCATCGTGCGTCGATGCGGCGCGGCAGTCGGTAGATCTCCATCACCGGACCGGTCGAGTCGGCGAAGAGCACGCGCCACGCCCGGTTGACGGGATCGTCGGGCGCGGGCTCGTCCATGTCGAGAGGGATCTCGCCGGCGCTGCCGCCGTCGTCGGGAGAAAAGCGCTCGACGAGTTGCGCGCGCGCGAGCAACGCACCGCGCACCGCCGCGAACGCGGGGTGCCGGCGCACCATGCGCAGCGCGTGGACGACGACGTAGTCGACGTCGAGTGCGTCGACGAAGCGCTCGGGATCCGCGGCGATCGCGTCGCGTTGCTCGGGCGTCGCGAGCGCGAGCCATTCGACGTGAAAACGCTCGATCGGCTTGGTCGCGGGATCAGCGCCGCGTTGGTAGTCGAGCCACGGGAACTCGCCGATCGGCACGCCGCGCGCGCTGATCGCGAGCGCCTTGTCGGTTTGCGGCAACGGGAAGTCGATCGGCGGTAGGACGGCGAGGCGTTCGTGCTCGCGATCGAAGTGCTGCGGGGCGCGGAACCACGCCGCGGCTCGCGCGATCGTGTCGGGCGCGGCGCGCACGCGCGCGAGGCTCGTCGCGAACGCCGCGTTCAGCGCGAGTGGCGCGAGCACCAGCGCGACGGCGAAGCGACGTGCGCGCGGGCGCGCGAGCGCGAGCTCCGCCAAGACCGAGAGTCCCCACGCGGCGAGGATCGCGAAGTACGGCACCAAAGGGATCAGCGCTCGCGCTTGGACCCGCGAGTACGCAGAGGCTGCGAGCAAACACGGTCCGACGTACGCGAAGACGACCGCGACGTCGCGCCCGTGCTCGATTCCCGGCGCGCCTGGTCGCGACAACATCCGCACCAGCAACGCCGCGAGCGCGAGTCCGCCGAGGACCATCAACGTCGGTTCGTGGCTCCACGCGGTGTCGGCGACGACGCGCGCGCCGCCGAAGTCGAGGGACTCGAGCGGGAGCTCATGGCCGGCGAAACGGAGCTCGTGCGTCGCGCGGTCGAAGCCGACGATCGACGCCATGCGCGCCCAGCCGCCGCTCGGCGTTTCGGTCGAGTAGAACGGCCGCGCGACCAGGACCGCGACGGCGAGCGCCGCGAGTCCGAACCATCGACTCCGTCCGCCGCGCACGCTGGTCAGGATCGCGACCGCCAACGGCAACAGCAGCGCGACGCCGCTCTCGAGCGCTCCGACCGCAAGTCCGAGCGCGACGCCCGCGAACACGTACGCCGCCAAGGTGCCGTACCGACGCACGCACAACGCGCCGAGCACCGCGAGCGTGAAGAACGTCGTCGCCGCCGCGTCGGGCCGCGACTCCGCCGCGAACCACTGTTGCAGGAAACTCGTCGCGACGAACGCGGCCGCGACCAACGACCAACCGCTCGACAAGAAGAAGCGCGCGACGAGGAACGCCGCCGGCACCGTCAACGCCGACAAGCAGGCGACCGCGGTCCGCGAACGCACGCGCAAGTCGGCCGACGCCTCGAGAGCCGCGTCGATCGACGGCGGCTCGCCGTTCTTCGTCGTCGCGCGCGTCGACGGCACGAGCCGCGCGCACTGCGCGACCAACGACGGCTCGCGCCACGCCGCGACTTCTCGAGTCGGCTCCGCGCCGCCGCGTTCGAGGCGCGCGAGCTCGGCGGGCAACGCTCCGCCGTCGGGCTCGACGAGTGCCGGCAAGAGGAACCCGCGACCGGAGAGGCGCAGGCCGAGCGCGGCGCCGGTCAACGCGACGAGCACCGCGACGACCAACCAACGCCGTCCGGCGACGGAACCCGCGGATTCGTCGCTCGCGCCTCTGCTCATCGCGCTCGCCGTTCGACGCACGTCGTCGCGGGTTGGCGCCGACTTCGCGAAAACGCCTTCCGCGCCGCGCGACGGCGGCCGCGCAGGAATTCGATTCCGACGGCGGAGCTTCCGAAGGGCGCGAACGGGTGGGGGAACATGCAGGCTTGGAACGCAGCGGCGCGAGCAGGCTGCCGCATCCGCGAGCGTCGTGGAATATACTTCGGCCGCTTCCCGACCCATGGCGTCAGAACCCCAACGCAGTCTCCGAGTCCGCTCGGAGCGCCGCTGACGATGCACGTCCCCAATCTCGAAGGCGCGCGAGTCGGCGTCGTCGTTCCGGCGTACCGCGTCGCCCCGCAGATCGAGCAAGTGATCCGCGGGATTCCGAGCTGGATCGAGACGATCATCGTGGTCGAGGACAAGAGTCCCGACGACACCGCAGCGCGCGTCCTCGCGCTCGCCGATCCGCGCGTGGTGCTGTTGCGTCACACCGAGAACCAAGGCGTCGGCGGCGCGATGCGCACCGGCTTCAAGGAGGCCATGCGTCGCAAGCTCGACGTCGTCGTCAAGATGGACGGCGACGATCAGATGGATCCGGCGCACCTCGCGCAGCTCGTCGAGCCGTTGCTCGACGGCGACGCCGACGTGACCAAGGGCAATCGGTACCACAGCCCGACTTCGCTCGCCGGCATGCCGAAGATCCGCGTGATCGGCAACGCCGGTCTGACGTTCATGGTCAAGGCGGCTTCGGGCTACTGGGCCAATTTCGATCCGGCGAACGGCTACGTCGCGTTGCGGCGCGAGGTGCTCGAGCGCTTGAATCTCGACCGCTTGCCGTCGCGCTACTTCTTCGAGAGCGGGCTCTTGATCGAGCTCGGCATCCTGCGCGCTGTCGTCCGCGACGTGCCAATCGACGCGCGGTACGGCAACGAGCATTCGTCGCTCTCGGTGACGCGCACACTGTTCGGCTTCCCGCCGCGCCTCGCGCTCGGGAGCGTGAAGCGCGTGTTCTGGCGCTACTTCGTCTACGACTTCAGCGCGGTCTCGATCTTCGTGATGCTCGGGCTGCCGCTGTTCCTGTTCGGCGCGATCTTCGGCGTGACGCTGTGGTATCGCTTCGCCGCCGCGGATCAGTTCGCGTCCGCCGGCATGGTGATGTTCGCCGCGATGCCGATCATCCTCGGCTTCCAGATGCTGCTGCAAGCGGTGGTGCTCGACGTCACCGGCGTGCCGCGCTTCCCCATCTGCGTGCCGTTGCGCGAGGCGGCGCGCGAAGCGCACGAAGCACGCTCGCACTCGCGCGGCGCGCCGTAGCGGTCAAGCGCGCGGTTCCGAGCGCCGCGCCTCGAGCGAACGCTTCACCGCGTACGCCTTGACGTCTTTCGGCCACTTGGCGACCAACTTCGCGAAGCGCGTGTGCTCGCGCGCGAACAGAGCCCGCGTCGCTTCCTCGTAGTTCGGTAGATCGCCGGCGACGGCGGTGAGGAAACGGCTGAGCGCCGTGCGCACGCGCGCCGCGTGCTGCTTGCCGGGCTCGGACTTGCGCGCGTCCTCGACCAGGCGCCGCAGCGTCGCCGAGATGCCGTTCGGTTGTTCCTCGAGCCAATCCCAATGGCGAGGGAGCATCGAGACCTCGCGGCTGACGACGCCGAGCTTCGGTCGGCCCGGCCCGCGCGCGGGCGGTTCGGTCTCGCGCCGCACGATCTCCTCGAGCGAGCCGCGCAGGTCGAAGTCGACCGCGCGCCCCGATTCGTCGTCGAAGACCTGCACCGACGTCGCGCGATCGGCGTCCCACTTGCGCTTCAGAACCGGCAGGACGGCGCTCAGCTTGCCCGCGGCGACTCGGCGCGTGCCGACGAACGCGGTGTAGGTAGCTTGGTGCTCCATGCCGAGCATTCTACCCGGGTGAATCGCCGAGGCCATATTACCAGGCCGAAATCCGGGCGGCGATCAGGCCTTCAGGACGAGCTCGAAACGCGCGCCGCCGAGCGGTGCGTCGCCGATGCTGACCGCGCCGTGATGGAAGTCGGCGCACGCGACGACCGACGCGAGGCCCATGCCCGTGCCCTCGGGCTTGGTGGTGAAGAAGGGCTCGAGGATCCGCTTGCGCAGGGCCGCGGGCACGCCCGGACCGCTGTCGTCGACGCGAATGCGCACCGAGCCGCCGTCCTGCACCTCGACGGCGACTTCGATCACGCCGCCCGGCCCGCACGCTTCGGCGGCGTTGAGCACCAAGTTCAACACGGCGCGGCGCACGAGCTGTTCCGACGCGATCACCATCACGCGCGACGGCGACGGCTTCAACGTGATCGCGCGATCGCGCAGGTGCGCGTGGTGGCCGGCGAGCTCGACGCACGACGCGACCAACTTCGCGAGGTCGACCTGGCCGACCGTACCGCCCGCGCGGCGCCCGCCGAGATCGAAGAGTCGTCGGTTCCACTCGTCGATCGCGCGCAACGATTCGTCGACCGCGTGGGTGAGCCGCGCTTCCTCGGAGCCCGGCCGCACGCTGCTCTTCAGTTCGCCCATCGCCAGGCTCGAGACCGTCAACGCATTGTTGATGTCGTGGGCGATCGTCCCGGCGAATGTTCCGGCGAGCATCGCGCGCTCGGTGTTGTGGATCGCGTGCATCTGGCGCGCGATCACTTCCTCCTGGCGCCGGATGCGCACGAAGAGCACGTAGGCGAAGACGAAGATCAACGCCGCGGTCAGCGTGATGAACGCGACGCCCTTCCAGATCTCGAAGTGCTCCATCTGGGCGATCGAGACCGCGTTCGACGCGGCGAGCCACGTCGACGTCAAGATCCACGCCGTGCCGAACACGACGTAGCCGCCGGCCAACAGCCAGGCGTAGCGCGCCGGCGCCGGGATCGCCGATTGTCGCGGGCGTAGCTCGGGCGGCACGCCTTGCGACGTTCGTCCTTGGATCGATGCGGTATCCATAGCGCGCGCTCTCCAACCCCTCGCGGCGCGGAACGTCACGCAGCATAGTCTCGTCGCGCGTACGGTCGACGTTTCCGAGTGCGCAAAGCTCTCGGGACCACGCGACTGCCCGCGCTCGGCAAAGAAGGCCGATTTGCCGCGCGCGCCCTAGCTCTCGCGACGTTCGGCTTGCCCTGTGCACCGGAGCGGGCGACAATTCTCCGCCCTCTCGGGCGCCGAAGGGCTTTCCGAGGGACCGCGGACGCGACTTCCGTGACCGATCCTGGTCGGCACGACGCATTCGGGTCCCATCCCGCCCTGACGCCTAGGAACTCGGAGCCACCCCCAACCATGTGCGGCATCTTTGGAGTCGTTTTTCGCCCGAGCGTCGGTATCGATCCGGAGTTCGCGCGCACCGTCGTCGAGCGGCTCTACAAGTTGTCCGAGACCCGCGGCAAGGAAGCGGCCGGCCTGGCGATCCACGACGGACGCTCGATCCAACTCCTGAAGGAAGCCCGCGCCGCGAGCGTCTTCATCCAGACCGATCACTACCGCGAGGTCTTCGGCGGCGCGCTCGAGCACTGGGCGAACGGCGAGGCCAATGGAGCGGCGAAGAAGGCCCTCGCGATGATCGGGCACTCGCGCCTGGTCACCAACGGTTTCCAGTCGACCGCCGACAACAACCAACCGGTGTGGGCGAACGGCGTCGTCGGGATCCACAACGGGATCATCGTCAACGACGCCGAGCTCTGGAAAGCCCACCCGGAACTCCAGCGCAAGTCCGAGGTCGACACCGAGGTCCTGGTCAACCTCCTGCGCATCCACTTCGACGAGACCGGCAACGCCGCCGAGGCGACGCGCCGTTCGTTCGAGGAGATTCGCGGCGCCGCGTCGATCGCGGTGTTCATGAACGACCTCGAGTCGCTGCTGCTCGCGACGAACACCGGCTCGCTCTTCCGTTTGACCAACGCGGCGAATTCGTTCCTCGCGTTCGCGAGCGAGCGCTTCATCGTGCAGAAGCTCGCGACGAGCCCCGACTTCGAACGCCACTTCGGTAAGTCGACGATCGCGCAGGTGCGCGCGGGCACCGGCGTGCTGGTCAGCCTCAGCGACCTCGCGCAGACCGAGTTCCACGCGCTCGGGCCGCAGAACGGTCAGCTCAAGCTCGGCGCCGCCACGAAAGCCGCGCCCAAGCGGGTCGACATCGTCGACCACACGCGCCGCGCGCGCGGACTGCGTCGCTGCAAGCAGTGCATCCTGCCCGAGACGTATCCGTTCATGGATTTCGACGACCAAGGCGTCTGCCGCTACTGCCGCAACTGGCGTCGGATCCAGCCGAAGGGCGCCGACGCGCTGGCGAAGGCTGTCGAACCGTATCGCTCGAAGGACGGCAGCCCCGACGTGATCGTCGCGTTCAGCGGCGGACGCGATTCGAGCTACGGCCTGCACTACATCAAGACCGTGCTCGGCATGAACCCGGTCGCGTTCACGTACGACTGGGGCTTCGTCACCGACCTCGCGCGTCGCAACCAAGCGCGCATCTGCGGCAAGCTCGGCGTCGAGCACATCCTGCGCTCCGCCGACATCACGACCAAGCGTCGCTACGTGCGCAAGAACGTCGAGGCGTGGTTGAAGCAACCCGAACTCGGCATGGTCACGCTCTTCACCGCGGGCGACAAGGAGTTCTACTCGCACGCGCGTCAGCTGCGGCACGAGACCGGCATCAAGCTCGTCGTCTTCTCGACCGGCAACATGATCGAGGACACGCCGTACAAGACCGGCTTGTGCGGGATCCGCGAAGGCGATCACGGCATGACGCTGACCGGGATGCCGTTCAAGAACGAGATGGCGTTGCTGCGCTACTACGCGTGGAACTACATCAAGAACCCGGCGTACTTGAACGAGTCGTTCCTCGACACGCTCAACGCGTACTACCAGACGTTCGTGGTGAAGGACGACTTCCTCTACCTGTTCCACTACCTGCCGTGGCGCGAGGAAGAGATCGTCGGCACGATCCGCCGCGAGTACGACTGGGAAGTCGCGACCGACACGACGTCGACGTGGCGCATCGGCGACGGCACCGCCGCGTTCTACAACTACATCTACGACACGATCGCCGGCTTCACCGAGGACGAGGTGATGCTCTCGAACATGATCCGCGAGGGACATGTGACGCGCGCTCAGGCGATGAAGAAGTCCGACGAGTACCGCGTGCCTCGCATGCCCTCGATCCGCGAGTACGCTCAGCTCGCCGGCTTCAACTGCGAGGAAGCCCTCGCCGTCATCAACGCGGCGCCGAAGCTCTACTGAGTTCCGGCTCGGGCTCGAACCGCGTCACGCCGCCGCGCCCTTGCGCGCCGCGACGAACCACGCGACCACGCCGATCAACAATCCGGCGGTCGCGACGTGCAACCCGATCCGCCACGAATCGGGATCGAAGCGCAACACGACGTCGTTGCTTCCCGCGTCGAGGCGCACCGCCTGGAACGCGTAGTTGCCGACGAGCACCGGACGCTCCTCGCCGTTGACCGTCGCCTTCCAACCCGGATACCAGGTCTGGCAGGCGACCAAGTAGCCTGGATCGCGGCGCGTCACGCGCAGTCGGATCTCGGTCGGATTCGACGAGACGACCTCGGCGCGCGCGGCGGCTTCGAACTCGCGGTCGGCGGCCGGGAGCGTCGGCGGCGGATTCGTGCGGCGAGCTTCGCGCGACTTGTACTTGCTCATCAGCAAGCGGAACGTCGGATCGCCGACGTCCTTCTCGATCGTCACCATGCGCGACGGATCGAACTCGGCCGAGCTCAACGCGAGCATCGCTTGCGCTCCCGAACCGCACTCGACGCCCGCCGCGACGGCGAAGAACCGACCCAGTCCTCGCGTGAACTTGGAGAGGCTGAGGCGGCCGAGCTGCGCCGCGTGCTCGAACACGTGCGGCTCGCCCCGCCAGTCGAAGTAGAGCATGCCGTTGCGGACGGCCCCCGAGATCCGCAGCTGCGCGCCCTTCAGAGGCGCCGCTTTCGAGAACCACAGCAGCGTCGAGCGGTTCCCGGCGGAGCGCGTGCTGTCGGCGACCAATCGGAAGCGTGCGCCCGCCGAATCGGCCCGCGGCGGGAACGTGAGCGTCGCGAACTTGGCGACGAACGCGCCGGTCGGTCCGAAGGCCTGCCACGCGAACGCGATGTCGCTCTCTCTCACCGTGTCGGCGCGCAGTTCCTCGGGCGACCAGAGACGCTCCGCGATCAGCACGTCGTGCTCGTCGTAGAGCCGCAGGCGCAGATCGGAGCTGTCGACCGCTCCGAACTGCATCGTCGACGCGAACACCGTGACTTCGTCGAGGTTCGGACGATCGCACACGAACGTCTGCTCGACGCTCACGTTGTTGTTGAGCATCACCGGTTCGAACGGCGCGCGTTTCGCGACGTCGTACGCGGACAAGCCCGTCGCGCTCGGCACCCAATCGCCGGCGGTGATCACGTACTCGATCCCGAGCAGCGCAAGCGACCGCGGACTCGCGTGGCTCGGCGTCAACCACGGACCGAACGACTCGAAGAGCACGTACTTCAACTCCTCGAAGCGCCGCACGCCGAGCGCGTCGTAGTTGGTCGGCATCGGGACGCGGTATTCGAGGTTGGTGTCCGGCGGCAGGCCGTTGTCGGTCAGCGCCAACACGTTGGCGCCGCCGCTCGCGCTCTGCAGCGCCTCGATCGCCGGCGTGCGCGGGAAGACGAAGCGATCCTCGATCGTCGGGTTGAACTCGTGCGTCATCCGACCGTTCTGGAACACCACGAGCCCGAGGATCGCGCACGCGAGGACGCGCTTCGCGCGTCCGTTCGCGACGACGGCCATCGCCGCGGCGAACACGAGCGCGACGGCGGCGGTCGCACAGAGAATCCAACGCTCGCCCTCGATGCTCGCGCGCACGAGCTCGCGATTCCCCTCGTAGCCCTTTTCGATGTTCTCCTCGAGCAATCGACTCGCGCCCCACGTGCACACCGCGATCGCGGCGCCGCCGCCGACCAGGATCGCGAGCGCCGTCATCCACGTCCGCCGCGTCGGTCGGATGTCGATCAACTTCTGCAACGCGAGCGCCGCGAGCGCCGCGAGGCCGAACAGCCACACCGACTGACTGCGCGCGAGCAGCACGGTCGAACCGAGTCCCGGCGTGCGATCCCACAACCGTCCGAGTCCGCCGACGTCGCACGTCAGGACGAGCCACGCGACGACGCCGATCGCGAACGGACGCACGCGGCGATCCGAGCGCAACGCGAACAACCCGACCAACGCGAGCAAGAGGACGATCGCGCCCGGGTACGACGTGTTGACCTGTTCGAAGTTGGGGAACGGCAGGCCGCTGCTGAGCATGAACCGCGTGACCGGCGAGCCGACCGCGCTCGGGTACATCAACAGCGGCCACCACTCCGTCAACGACGGCTGTAGCAGCGGCACGCGCGTGCCGAGCACGACGGAGTGTCGCCAATACTCGAGGAACGGCAGGATCTGCGGCGCGCCGAGCATGAAGGCGACGACGCTCGCGGAGCCGAAGCCGACCAGCAGCCACGCGCCCGCGCGGAACCCGAGTCGGCGCGAGATGCCGAACGCGCGCCAAGCCGTCCACAGGAACGTCAACGATCCGACCCACGCGAGCGGTTCGGGGTGACCGGCGTAGATGCCGACCACGAACGCGACGCACAGCCCGGCGAGCCAGGCGACGACGCGCCGTCGCGAGGCGCCGGACTCGAGCGCTCGCGCCGCGCGCTCGACGCACAACAATCCGGCCGGCAACGCCGTCGCGACCGCGGAGTGCGGATACGCGAGCAGCAGGATGCTCTTGCCGTTGAGCATGAACGCGGTCGCGCCGAGCAACGACGGCAGGAACTCGAATCGGATCGTGCGCAGGAAGAGATACGTGAAGAAGCCGAGCGCGAAGAGCCGCATCCACGCCGCGACGATCAACGCGGTCTTGAAGCTCAGCACGTAGAACGGAACGCTGAACGGCGAAAAGACCGCCGACTGGTAGTTCGCCAGATGCGGCACGCCGTTGCCGTTGTACGGGTTCCAGAGCGGCACGCGTCCGGCGCGGAGCTCTTCACCGCTGAAGCGCATCCACGGCTGCATCTGCGTCGGCGGATCGCACATGCCGTGGTAATCGAGCTCGTACTTCTCGAGCTCCCAACTGGTCAGCGTGTGCGCCTGCGCGAAGTTCGCGGTGGTGTAGCTGTGCGTCGCGTGACGCACGATCGGATCGATCAAGAGCACCAACGCGAAACACGCGAGCAACAGCGCGGCGAGCGCGTGCGAGCGTTTCGATCCGAAGGGAGTCTGGGGTTCGGGCGTCATCGAGCGAGAGCTCTCGTGGTGCCGAATCTTCGTCGCGCGAGGCGCGAGGTGGGGGCGAGCGAGACTACTTGGCGGGCTTCGATTGCGCGACGATCGCCTTGGCGAGTTCCTGGGCGAGCAGTCGATGTCCGGCCGGCTTGGGGTGATACGAGTCGGCGAACAATTGTTCGACTTTCGATGCATCCGCCGCGAGCGCCGCTTGGAACACCGCGCGTCCGTCGACGACGACGAGCCCTTGTCGCGCGCCAATCTCCGCGACCTTCTGCGAATACTGGACGAGCACCGGCGACGCCTTCTCGACCGCCGGTTGGCGCGGCATCGACATCAGGATCAGTCGTCCGCCGTCGGCTTCGACGCGGCGTTGGAATTCGAGCAAGCAGAGTTCGAAGTCGTCGAGCGGCACGCGGCGCATGCCGACGAAGTCGAGGCGGCCGACCAAGGAATCGATCTCGTTCTCGCGTCGGCGCTGCTTGAAGATCTTGTCGCGATCGTTCGACGTCGTGCCTTTCGACTGGTCGGCGAGTTTGGCGGCGTAGTGCACGAGGCGCGATTGTTGGCGCAGCGTCATGGCCATCTGCGTCCAGAATCCGCCGGCCGCGATGCGCATCGCGATCTTGTCCTTGTCGGCGACCGATTGGATCGCCTGCAAATGATCGTTCACCGCGCCGAACGCCTCGATCACGATGTCGGGGTGGAACTCGCGCACCAACTCGTCGTAGCGCTCGAGCCCCTGACGAATCGTGAAACCGACGACGCCGGCGTCGAGCACTTCGCAGCGCACTCCCGCGCCGTTCAGCATCTGCTCGAGTTGTGCCGAGTACGTCTCCTCGTACTTCACGCTGTGTCCGAACGTCGACGAGTCGCCCATCGTCGCGATCCGCAACACGCCGGGCGTCTTCTCCTTCTTCAGGACGGGGCCCCGGTAGCCGAGCTCGTTGACCGTTCCGCCCCACGGGATCTCGGCGCCGGCGTTCGGACGCCAGAGCTGACGCTCGGCGTACTCGTGCATGCTCTTGCCGAGACGTATGTCGCGGTCCTCGAGCCGGTTCCAGACCTGGATGGGCTCGATCGGCGGATACTCGAAGCCGTTCCAGCGCAGCAGCTCTTCCGCCGCGCCGAAGAAGACGACCACCGAGACCAGCGCAATCAGGAAACGCTTGGCGAACTTCGGCATGGTTCGGCGGGGGCCGGCAGAGGATAGGCACCGATTCGCGGACGCGCCAGCCGTTCGCGCGGCGCGTTCGCGAATCGCCGGTCAATGCAGCGGCGGCCGCGCGCGGTGGAAGCCGGTCGCGCGCTGCCAGGCCTCGGCCAGGGCGAGCGCCCGCGAATCGTCGAACACGGCGGCGGTGAAGCTGAGGCTCCCCGGCCGTCCGTCCTTCTCGAGTTCGCTCGGAACGCAGACCGTCGGGTTGCCGGTCAAGTTCTCGAGGACGAGCCAGGTGTCCGACAAGCTCGGGTGGACGAGCACGTCGACTCGCTCGAAGAGTTTCGCCGTGTCGCGCATCAGCAGGCGTCGAATGCGCGAGGCGCGCAGGTAATCGGCCGCCGGGATCAGCCGCGCGACGCGGAACGTGTTCGGCCACGACGATTCCTTCTGCTGCACGAGCGCGGCGTCCTGGCCTCGATCGGTCAGCGAGTCGAACGCCGCCGCCGACTCCGCGGTCAGGATCACGAAGAGGTCGAAGAGCGGGTAGGCGGGGAGCTCGACAGCGACCGGCTCGCAGCCGAGAGCGACGAGTTCTTTCAAGCGCCGCGCCTCCAGTTCGGCGTCGCCGAAGTCGCCCTTGACGTAGCCGACCTTCCAACCCTTGACCGACACGGCGCCGAGATCGACGAACGGCGCGTCGACGGTGCTCTCGTCCAGCGGATCGACGCCGCGGATCGCGTCGAAGACCAGCGCGCAATCTTCGACCGAGCGCGCGATCGGTCCGAGCTTGTCCATCGTCCACGACAACGCCATCGCGCCGCGCCGCGACACGCGTCCGAACGTCGGGCGCAAACCGGTGACCGCGCACGTCGCCGCCGGCGACACGATCGAGCCGCACGTCTCCGAGCCGATCGCGAACGGCACGCAGCCGGCGGACGTCGCCGACGCGGGCCCGGCCGACGAACCGGACGAACCGTGATCGAGGTCCCACGGATTGCGCGTCAAGCCGCCGAACCACGTGTCGCCCATCGCGAGCTCGCCGAGCGAGAGCTTCGCGACCAAGACCGCGCCGGCCCGATCGAGCCTCTCGACGACCGCCGCGTCCTCGTCGAGCATCTGGTGCTCGAACGGCGGCGCGCCCCACGTCGTGCGCACGCCTTTCGTCGCGAGCAGATCCTTCGCGCCCCATGGAATGCCGTGCAACGGACCGCGCCACTTGCCGGCGGCGGCTTCGCGATCGAGCTCGGCCGCTTGCTTCCGCGCGCGCTCCTCGCACAGCGTGACGACGCAGTGCAACTGCGGATCGAGGCGCTTCAAGCGCGCGAGCGAGAGCTCGACGAGTTCGCTGGGCATGACTTGGTGCGTGTGCACGAGCACCGACAACGTCGCGAGGTCGGCGTATGCGAGCTCCTCGAGATCCGCGGGCCGTTGCGAGGTCGCGTGCGCGCGCGGCACCGGAGTCGGCCACGGCTTGGGCTCGCCGACGCCCGGCACGCGGACTGTGAACGCGAACGCCGGCGCGACGGAGTTCGCGAGTTCGAACTTGCGCATGCGTTCGAACGCTTCCGCATCGTCCGACACGCCGCGGCGCATCAGCTCGAGTTCGCCGTCGTCGAAGTCGAGACCGACGACGCGCGCGGCCGCGGCGAGATCGTCCTTCCCGAACTTCGGTTCGGGCCGTGCTTGCGACTCTTGGACACACACGAGCAGACAAACGAGCCACATGGGGAACTCCTTTTCCTTTTCGCGCTCAGCGCTTCTCCGCGACCGCCGCGATCGGTCGCACCGCGTTCAAGGCGTCGACGGCGAACGCGACGTGCGCGTCGCGTTCGAGCGTTTCGCCGCTGAAGACGGTTTCGACGACCAACTTGCCGCGCCCGACGTCGACCGACGCGACGTCGAACGCGGTGAAGCCCGACTTCATCTTCTTCTCCTGCACGCCGCCGTAGACGTCGGGACGTTCGACCGTGCTCGAGGTCGAGCTGGTGATCCGCACCGCGCCGGTCTTCATCTTCTCGTCCTTGATCTTGCCGAGATCCGCCACCGCGTCGACGTACGCGCGCGCCGACGCGTCGGTGTCGAATTCCAAGACGACCATCGCGACCAGCTTCGAGTTCAGCGACTTCGTCGGTTGAGCCGACATCATCCGCGCCGCGCGGATCGAATCGACGATGCGCTTCGCGCGCTCCTCGGGCAGCAACGTCAACGACGCGGCGATTTGTGCGGACTGCAGCGTCAAGCGTTGCGTCGTCCAGACGTCGGCGGGGAAGCGCTGCGCGAACAGATCGAGCGCGGGCTCGAGCTCGTAGAGCACCGCCGGCCGCTTCGTCGGATCGAGGTACCACTCCGGGTGCATGATCGTTTCGCCGTCCAGCGGCGGCTCGCGGAACGCGCGCGCGATCGCGTCCCTGCCGCCGGCGGCGTCGAGGGCGGCGACGAAGCGTTCGCCGTCGTGGTAGGCGAACGTCATCTGCGCGCTCTGCACACGCAGGAGCAGCAGCATGGCTTCACCGGACTTCGCGGTCGATTCGGGGATCGCGCCGATCGCGTTGGTCAACGTGTCGAACCCGTCGCTCCAACCGCGTTCCGTGCACACGCGCCGCGCGGCGAACTGCGCGTGGCCCTCGATGATCGCGTTCACAGCGGTCGCCGTGTCGGCCGAGGCGGTGCGCGCGAGGATCGCGCCGAGATCGTAGGCGCCGTCGTCGAGCGCGTGCACGAGCTCGTGCACCATCACCGCGCGCAGCGTGTGATCCGAACCCAACTCGGGCCGCGCGAGCAGCTTCGCCTGGTTGTTCCAACTCTTCGTGATGACGAGGAACTCGTGCGTGCTCCACGCGTACTTCGCGAACAGCATCTGCGCGTACGCATCACCGAGGCGGTCCGCTTCGGCGCGCGCCTTGTCCTCGTCGGGTTGACGCAGGCGCAGCATCGGCAGGTTCTCGTCGGCGACGCGTTGGCCGGCTTCCTTCGCCTCGACGAGCTTCAGTTCGATCGTCGCGTCGAGTTTCACACCGAGCACGCTCTCGACGCCTGCGCGCGCATCGGCGAACGCGGCGCGCACGCGCTCTTCCGTGACCTCTTGGGCGGCGAGCGACGGCGTGAGCAGCGAGACGAAGAACAACGGAGCGAGGACGCGCATGGAACTCCTTGGGGATTCGAGCGCGGGCCAGGATAGCCCTCGCGCACCGACGGCGCGCGTTCAGCTCGTCGGCTTGCGCCAGGCGTGACGCGAGTCGACGTGGGTGCGCGGCGCGTGCGCGGTCGCGAGGAGTTCGAGCGCTTCGCCGAGCACCGCGGCTTGGAACTCCGCGTCGTCAGGGGCGCCGAACGGCGCGCCGAACGGGAAGTGGACGCCGAACGAACGCGGCGCGCCGACGATGCGCGTCAGTTCCGGAATCAAGGTCAGCGCGACGGTCGCGAAACCGCGGGCCTCGAGCTCGCTCGCGAAGAGCGCCGCGCTCTGCACGCAGATCGAGCAATTCGGTGCGACGACGACCGCGTCGACGCGTTCCTCGCGCAGCGCGCGCGCGACGACTTCCGCGCTCTCGACCAGGCCCGGCAGCGGACGGATTACGCCGCCGACCAGGCTGTAGTGGTGCGCCGCGACCGAGCCGACGACGCCGCGTTCGACGAGCGTCGCGAGCGCGCGCATCGGCAACGCGACCTCGGGATCGAGCGCCGTGTACTTCGGATCGACGTAGCCCGCGTCGAGCGCGAGCTCTTCGCGCGGCGTCAAGTGCGCGATGCGCCGGAAGCTCGGATCGCCGAGCGGTTCTTCGAGCGCGCGGAACGGCTCGTCGCCGCGGCGATGAAGTCCGGCGGTCGTCACCAACGCGACGCGCAACGCGGCGAGCGGCGCGCGCGGCTCGGCCCACGGCACTTCGGTGCGCCGCAAAAAGGCGAACTCCGGATCGGCGCCGCCGCGAATCAGCTCGACCAACCGGCCGAGCAAGCGATCCTCGAACGGCCCGTCGACGCGCGCGAAGCCGGCGAACGAAGTCATCGAGCCTTCGCCGCGTTCAAGTCCGCGCCGCGGCGCCGCGGCCGCGTTGCGCGAGGTGATCGGCGAGCGAACTCGACACCGCGATGCCGGTCTGACGCTCGAACTCGACGAAGAACGGCGCCGAGTTGCACTCGAGCACCGACCACGCGCTGCTCTTCTCGTCGCGCATGAAGTCGACGGCGGCGAACGTCATGCCCCAGTGCTGCGCGACGGTTTCCGCGGTGCGCTGCGCGGCGTCGGGCGCCGTGATGCGGCGCACGCGAGACGGGTTGCGGCGCGAGTCGACTTCGTTCCCCGAACCCGTGTGGATCTCCGCGGCGCCGACCGCTTTGCCCGCGACGACGAAGATGCGCACGTTGACGCCGACGACGCGCTCTTGGATCATCGCGGCGCTTCCGTCGAGCAGGGCGCGAGCCGCCGCGGCGTCGGCAGCGGGAGTGAACCGACTCGTGTAACCGTAGCCGCCGACCAAACCCTTCTTGATCCAACCATCGGGACCCGCGAGCTCGGGCGCGACGAGGCGCGCGGCATCGTTGGTGGCGAGCGTCGCGGGCGAGAGCACGCCGAGGCGGCGGAGGCTCGCGCTCTCGAACGGTTTCTCCCCGTGCAGGTCCCACGTGCGCGGCGCGTTCGCGACCTTCGCGCGGCGCGAGACGCGAGCGAGCAACGCGGTCCACGCCGCGAGGTGGCGTTGCGACGCGCGGAGGACCTCGGGTCCGCGCTCGCGATCGAGCGTGCCGTCGGCGCCGCGCGCGCCGATCGGCTTCAGCGCGAGATCGGAGACGTAGAACGCGGTGAAGCCGCGCAAGTCGCGGCCCATCAGCTCGTCTCCCGACGACGTCATGCGGATCGCCGGATCGTTGCGCACGTCGAAGATCACGCCTTCGGCGCCGCGTTCCTCGAGGCGCAGCTCGAGGCGTTGGATCTCTTCGCGCTCCGGCGAGCCGATCAAGCCGACGCGGATCATTTGCAGACGACGTCGCGTGCCGGCGTGGAGCCGCTGTCCGGAGTCGCGTGTTGGTGGCGGATCTCGAGCAGGGGCTCGAGGTGGAACTTGAACTGCTCGCACGCGCCGCGATCGCGTTCCGGATGCTTCATCGCCTCGAGCGGACAACCGCCGTGACAGAGCGGCATGACCTCGCACGAGCGACAACCGCTCTTCGCCAGCGGATCCCACGCGAGCCACTTGTTCTCGTTCGACGCTTGGAACCCTTGCTGCGCGTCGAGCAAGCTGCCGACCGACTTCTCGGGGTTCATCGTCACTTCGTGCCAGCACTTGAAGAGCAGGCCGTTCGGCGCGACGACGAAACCGTTGGTGCGATCGGCGATGCAGAACGCGCCCGCGAGGCGGAACGGATAACGCGAGAGGCCGAGGTTGCGCTTCGCGGCCTCGCGATAGATCTCGACCTCCATCTTCGCGAAGTCACTGCTCGAGTAGCAGAGCTCCTGGATGTTGCCGCACGCCGCGCCGTCGTGCGTGACTTGGGCGATGTACGGACGCACGCGATCGTGCAGCCCTTGTTCCTTCAGGATGTCGAGCACCTCGAGCGCTCGCATCGCGTTGCGCGCATCGACGTTGATCCGCAACTGGAACTCGGCGAGATCGACGGTCGCCTTCAGGTTCTCCATGATGCGCCAGAACGTCCCACGCCCGCCGATCAAGTGGCGACGCTTGTCGTGCATGTCCGGCGGACCGTCGAGCGTGACCTGCACCTTGACCACGCCGAGCTCCTTCAACCGCAACATCTTCTCGCGGTCGAGGAAGAAGCCGTTGGTGATCAGCGTGGCTTCGTACTTCACGCCGCGGCTCGCACACATCGCTTGGAGGCGCTCGCTCAGGCGCTCGACCACCGGATAGGCCGAGGGCAACAGCGGCTCACCGCCGTACCAATTGACGATGATGCCTTCGCAGGTCTTCGTCTTCGCCTCGCACCACGCGAGCAAGAGATCCTGCACCTTCTTCGACATCGAGACCTTGAGGTGCTCTTCGAAGCAGTAGTCGCAACGGAAGTTGCAGTCGAGCGTCGGCGCGATCGTCAGGTAGAGCAGATCGGTGCGATGCCGAGCAGCGCCGTGACGAAGTCCTTCTGTTCCGGGTCGATCTCCGCGAGCGCGGTCGACCACGAGTTGAAGGCGAGCCACGAGCCGTTCGACGAAAGGAAGAGTCGGTTGTAGCGCGAAGGCTTCATGGCTTCTTGCTCCCGACCGCCCGCGCGGCCGCTTGGACGAGTGAACGAGCCACCGCGCGTGCGACTTCACCGTCGACCGCGCGGTCCCAGGCCCCGAGATCGGGCGCGGCGTCGACGTCGACGACGCTCGGTGCTTCGGTCGGGCCCGCGAGCGTCACCGCCGCGAAGGCCAGGCCGAGTTCAGTGTTGACGCGCCGCGCGAGCGCGACGGCGGCGTCCGCGAGACCGTCGGGCGCGCGCGCGGACTGCGCGCTCGACGCGCCGATCCATGCAGCGAGGTCGGCGTGCTCGGCGCTCGCGACGATCGCGTCGCCGATCACCAGCACGGTCGTCCACGTTCCGTCGACGGGCTCCGGACTCCACCCGACTTCGCCGACCGCGGGCGCACGCGGTTCGTAGTCGAGCACGCGACCGATCGCGTCGCGCCAGGCGCGCGTGCCGTCGTCGCGCGGACCGTAGCGCCACGGGTTGACCGCGACACCGCACGCGGCGAGCGCATCGAGCGCGAGCGGCGGCGCGACGACGAACTCCGCGGCGTTCGGCGGATTGAAGACCGGTGCGCGTTCCGCGAGAGCGAGTACCGCCGACAAGCGCAGCGCGCGCAGCTCGCGTCGGCCCGCGCCGTCGATCGGTTGCGGCCACGAGAACAACGGACGTTCGAGCAGCAGAGCTTCCGCTCGCGTGAGATCGAGATCGCCCCAACGCACGAAGTCGGGTCCGATCGTCAACGCTTCGCCGTCTAGCGGTCCGTCGAGATCCAGTGTCCGGACGCGCTCTCGCTCCACGCCCGCCGCGCGCAGGGCCGTCGCGACGGCCTCCGCGAAACTCGAACCGCG
This sequence comes from Planctomycetota bacterium, assembly GCA_021413885.1. Lineage (GTDB taxonomy): Bacteria > Planctomycetota > UBA1135 > UBA1135 > JACRIN01. The sequence continues at coordinate 9,119 of JAIOPM010000008.1, read as the reverse complement.
CGAACCGAGGAGGACGAACATGCAGTGCTCGGGCGAGAGCGGGGCCCAACCTAATCGAGGCTCGCCGCGGCGGCCAGTCCCACGTTCAACGCTCCGCCTTCGGAGACCTCGACACCCACGCGGACTCCGAGTAGCTTCGCGTGAGCTCCGCGGAGTTCCGCAACGTCGCGGGCTCCGAGGCGAGCCGAGTTCGAGTCTCTCGAAGTCTCCAACCCTTGGGAGTGCAATCGATGAAGTTCATCGTCAAGCCGCTCGATCCGCAGAAAGCTCCGCCCGCGCACACGATGTGCTGGCTGTGCTCCGAAGATCCGCGCGCCTGCGGCGACCTGGTCTGAGCTGACCGCATCGTCGCGGATCGCACCTTGCGATCCGACTCGAGAGCGTCCGACGCGCGTTCGCGCACGGGCGCTCTCTTCGCATTCGTGGAGCTCGTCGGGAGCTCCCCTCCGCCGTCTCGAAGGCGGGCCTCGACGCCCGCGCGGATTCCGACTACCTTCGTGCTCCCTCGTCGAGGCGCCGCTCTCCGCGGTCGCCGCGCGAGCAAAGTCGAATCTTTCAGCGTCTTCAACTCAGAGGAGTCGTCCATGAAGTTCGTCGTCAAGCCCGTCGATCCGCAAAAGGGTCCGCCGTACCACACTATGTGCGTGCTGTGCTCGGAAGATCCGCGCTGGTGCGCGCCCGCCATCTGATCGCGTGATGGCCCCGCGGGTCGCGATCCGCGATCCGATTCGGAGCGCTCGGTGCGCGCGTCGCGCGCCGGGCGCTCTTTTCGTCGCTGAGAGCCTGTGAAGGAATCTACGCTGGCTTCGACCGGCTGCGAACGCGCCGCGCGTCGTCATCGGGATCCTCTTCGAAACGACGCACCGCGTCGTTTCGATGCCGCTTCGCGGCACCGAGGCTTCCTTCCGCGACTTCCAGAGAAGTCGCGTCGTCGTTCTTCCTAGCGCGACGCGTTCTCGCTCGGTCTCGGGCCGACGCGGAGATTCCTTCACAGGCTCTGAGCCGCGCGCGCTCGTTCTCGGGCTTCCGCCCCTCGACGCCCAGGAGATCGCCGACTAACGTCGTCTCCGCTCCGCCGGGATTCGCAAGGCGCGAATTTTCGAGCGCGAGGCCAAGTCTCAACCCTCCGCAACTTCAACCAGGGAGTCGTCCATGAAGTTCATCGTCAAGCCGACCGACACGAAGAAGGCTCCGCCCGCGCACACGATGTGCATGCTCTGCTCGGAAAACCCGAGCAGCTGCGCCTGATCGAACGGGCTCCGCTTTTGCGCGGATCGCTTCCGGCGATCCGACTCGGAGCGTCCGGCGCGCACCTCGCGCCCGGGCGCTCTCTTCGTTTGCGGGTGTAGGATTCGCGGCCCTCGAACCCCGGAGACGAAGCTTTGAGCGATCCGACGACGCAACTCTCGAACGCCGAGCGCATGGCGCTGGGCAAGGTCACGTACCGAAGCGGCGGCGGCCTCGCGCTGCTCACGCTCTCGAACCCGCCGGCGAACGGTTACTCGCACGACATGTTGCGCGACCTCGACGAGGCGCACTTGCGCGCGCGCTTCGACGATGCGGTGCAGGTGATCGTGATCGCGGGCGAGGGCGAGAAGTTCTTCTGCGCGGGCGCGGACATCGGCTACTTGAACACGCTCACGCCGACGAAGAAGTACTACTTCTGCCTGCACGCGAACGAGACGTTGCAGCGCTTCGAGCACACGCCGAAGCTCGTGATCGCCGCCCTCGGCGGTCACTGCGTCGGGGGGGGACTCGAGATCGCTCTCGCGTGCGACTTGCGCGTCGCGCGACGTGGTTCGGGCAAGTGCGGCTTGCCCGAGGTGACGCTCGGCGTCCTGCCCGGCACCGGCGGCACGCAGCGTCTGTCGCGCCTCGTCGGCCGCGCGCGCGCGATCGAGTTGATGGTGAGCGGTCGCACGTTCGACTTCGACGAGGCTCTCGCGCTCGGCGTCGTCACGCACGTGCGCGACGAACCGGACGACGCGAGCTTCCTCGCCGCCGTCCTCGACTTCGCGCGGACGTTCACGACGCCGAACAAGGCCGCGCTTTCGGTCGGCAATATCAAGGCGGCCGTCCACGGAGGCGTCGACCTCCCGCTCGACGCGGGCCTGAACCTGGAACGCGAACTCCAGGCGAAACTCTTCGCCTCCGCCGACGCGAAGGAAGGCATCGCTGCGTTCGTGGAGAAGCGCAAGGCGCAGTTCCTGGGGCGATAGACGCGCTGGCGACTGTTGGTCGAGCCGCGATCGCCGCGGGCGCTGCGCATCCAAGCACCAGATGCGCTTGGGCGATCCCATTGCAACGCCAGTCGCCGCGTGTCTACACTCGTGTCATGAAGGCCACTGCCGCACCCGTTCTTGGCGTCTTCGAGAAGAAGATGCGACTAGAGGTTCCGCTCTTTCAGCGTCAGTACGTTTGGACGCGTGAGCAGCAATGGGAACCGCTTTGGGAGGACATCTCGCGCAAATTTGTTGAGTACATCGAGGGGCGCAAGGATGCACCCATCCATTTCCTTGGTGCGATGGTTCTGGACCAGAAGCAGACACCGACGACTCACGTTGAGCGACGGCAGGTGATCGATGGTCAGCAACGTTTGACCACACTCCAGGTGTTTCTCGCGGCGTTTCGTGATTGCTGCCGCGAGAACGCATGCGATGAACTTGCACGGGAGTGCGAGGGCTTCACGGCCAACAAGGGCATGATGCCCAACCCAGACATCGACGTCTTCAAGATTTGGCCTACGCAACTGGATCGGGCACAGTTTGTCGCGGTAATGACGGCTGGGTCTCGCGCCGAACTGGAGAGGCTGTACCCGGTTGTTCGACAGAAGTGGGCGCGCCATGATGACCCGCGTCCTCCGATGATCGAAGCGTACCTCTACTTTAGCGACGAATTGCAGGAGTTCTTTCTCGGCACCGAGTCTGACCCCGCGCTCTCGCACGAGGTGCCTCTCGCGGATCGCTTGAACGAGTGCTTCACAGCGCTGCGCAACGCGCTCCAGGTCGTCGTCATTGACCTGGAGAAGGACGATGACGCGCAGGTGATTTTCGAAACTCTGAATGCGCGCGGACAGCCGCTTCTTCCAGCGGACTTGCTGCGTAACTACATTTTTCTGAGGGCTGCTCGTGCCGGTGAGGATCAGGAAGCACTATACGAAACCTACTGGCGCGGATTTGATGACCAGTTTTGGCGAGATGAGGTTAGGCAAGGCCGTCTCTCAAGGCCACGTGGCGACCTCTTCATGCAGCACTTCTTGGCGAGTCGCCAGACTGTCGACATTCCAGTCAAGCACCTTTTCGTGGAATACAAGTTCTGGATCGAGCGGAGGAAGCCATTCAGCTCGATTCGCGAGGAACTCGCAGCCATCGCTCGACAGCGCGACGACTTCCGGCACATCCTCCAGCCGACACCCCGCGATGCCGTGTACTCGATTGCGCGAGTCGTCGACACGTTTGATGTTCGCACTGCATATCCACTCCTGCTGTTCTTGTCGGACAAGCAGATATCCAGGACGGAGTGGGTCGCGGTAGCGCGGATTCTTGAGTCGTACATCGTGAGGCGCATGTTCTGCGGTTGGACCACCAAGAACTACAACCGTGTGTTCTTGTCACTCACGAAGCAACTCGAAAGGGACGGTGCTACCGCGCCGAATCTTCGCAAGCTACTCACCGAAATGCGAGGAGAGTCCACCGAATGGCCGTCTGATTCGCAGTTCGAGCGTGCTTGGCTCACACGAGAGGTTGATGGAGACCAGCAGCCATCCAAACTGGTTCACATCCTTGCGAGCCTCAACGTCACATACTTGGACGCGAAGACAGAAGATGTGATCGTGGACAGTCCGCTAACCGTCGAGCACTTGATGCCTCGAAGCTGGCGTGAACATTGGTCGCTCCCGGACGGAACATCAGGTATTGCGGCCGATGAGGTGCGGACCGCAGTGTTCGGCGATCCGCGGATGCAAGCGACAATATTCCGCGAAAAGTTGGTGCATACCATCGGCAACTTGACACTTGTGACACAGCCGCTGAATGCCGCATTGTCCAACGCTCCCTGGGAGAAGAAGCAGCCCGCGATCATCGAAAAGTCCGTGCTGCCGATGAATCTGCGATTGAGGTCGGCATCAACCTGGGACGAAGCGGCGATCGAGCTACGGTCAAAGGAGTTGCTAGCTCGCGCGCTACGCATCTGGCCCGGACCCGGGCGTGGTGACTGAGACCAATGTCATGGCCTTCAGCCATATAGAAGGGAACTCCAAGTTCCATGCTCGGCTCTCGCAGTCGTTTCGCGGGATCGTCGTGCCCATAGTCGATGACTGCGAACCAGAACGGCGAGTCACTTAGTCGGGCAGGAGCTGCTCTCGCACAAGCTCGAGCCTGACCGGCTTGCCGTCGATCTCGACGACGACGGTCGCAGTTGCGCGTGCCTCGTCTCGCAACACGTCCGTGGCGCGCGCGAAGGCGGGGAGCGAGCCGCTCGAGAGATCGAGGTCGTCGACGGCGAGCACGCGCTCGCCCGGCGCGAGCTTCGCCCGCGCGGCGGACGAACCGACGAGGACCGTCGCGACTTGCACTCCGCTGTCGACGTACTTCACCGCGAGGCCGTGCGTGCGCAGCGCGAGTCGGCCGAGTTGCGCGGCGTCGGCGATGTGGAGCTTCTTCCTCGGCCAGTCGATGACGAGGCGCGTCTTCTCGAAGAACCGAATGCCGACCGTCGCACCGTCGCCGGGCACCGCGGCCACGACCATGCTCGGCAGCACGGTTCCGGCGAGCGCGAGACCGTCGAGCCGACACAGGCGCTCGCCTTCCGGTGCGTTGCCGAACGCGCCGGTGCTCGCACTGCCCTGGATGTCGAGGCAACTCTTCGGACCGGCGCGATCGACGAGCGACGCGGGCAGCTCGAGGAACGAGTTGCTGCCGGTGTCGAGCGTGACCTGCGCCACGCCCGCGCCGCCGAGCGAGAGCTCGAAGATCGGCATCGCCTGCACCGAGAAATCGAACGGGACTTCGAGCCCGTCCTTCGGCGCGAGCGTCGCCGCGTCGGACGCAAACTCGATCGTCTTCGCGCCATAGTCGATCGCGAGCGCGCCGTGCCGCAGCAGGTTGCCGCCGATCAGCCCGTCGATCGAGCGCTCGCGGAACTCCGCAATGGCGTGGAGATCGACGACGATCGCGGCGAGATCGGAGAAGCGCGCGCCGCCGATCTCGACGGTCGGCAAGAGCACGAACTCGCGGTCTTGCTTGTGACCCGTCGAGTCGTTGGTCTCGTACGTGCCGAGCAGCTCGGCGTGGAGTTCCTTTGCGAGCGCCGGCGTGATCACCATCGGTGCGCCGGTGTCGACGACCATGCGACATTCGCGTGCGCCGAGCTTCGCCGGGATCTGGATCAACGAGGTGAAGGTCTCGAAGGAGAGCGTGGCGTGATAGCGCTCGCTCTCGACCTTGCCGCGCGTCAAGGCGGCGACGACATCGAAGGGCGACTGACGTGTGTGGGGAGCGGCGGCCAAGCAGACGACAGCAGCGATCAGGAGCTTCATGGTCGATCCAGCTGAACGCCCGCTCCGACCCGCCGCCACAGCGGCGCCGCGATTCACTCAATCCGAGCGTCGGCGAGTCGTCGCGCGACAGCGTCGACGAAACGCGAGAGCGCCAGTGGGTGTTGCTTCAGGAAGAGCGACGGTTCGATCAGTTCGAGTTCCATCAGCAGCGGGGCTCCGCGTTCGTCGCGGGCGACGTCGACGCGGGCGTAGAGCAGTTGACTCGCCAGCGGCGCGAGCGCGAGCTCGCCTAGCTCGCGTTCATCGGGCTCGACTGCGAGGGCGTCGGACACTGATTCGTCTCCGCCGCTCCACCGCGGCGTCTTGCGCACCGCGTGCGTGAAGCGACCGTCGATCCAGACCAACGCTCGTTCGCCGTGGGTCTCGACCGAAGGCAAGTACGGCTGCACGAGCGCGTCGCGGTCGGCGAGCAGCGAGTGCAAGTGCTCGCTCGCTCCGTCGATCTCCTCGCGCGCAAAGCGCCGAGCTCCGAACGAACCCGCGCCGACCGCCGGTTTGATCACGACGTCGCTCCAACGTCGCGCGTCGAGTTCGCGCGCGAGCTCGACGCGCGCACTGCGCTCGAACATCACCGTCGGCGTCGTCGCGACGCCACGGCGCGCGAGCTCGAGCAAGTAACGCTTGTGCACGTTGCCGCGCACGATCTCGAGCGGATTCCAGAACGGCCCGGCGGCGCTCGCGCGCTCGGCCCATTCGAGGAAGTCCTCGAGTCGATGGATGTAGTCCCACGTCGAACGCAAGACCGTCGCGCTGCCGGCGCTCCAACGCTCCTTCGGATCGTTCCACGCCGCCATGCGCGCGGAAACGCCGCGTTCCGCGAGGGCTGCGAGCAACAAATCCTCGTCGGGATCGACCTCGGGCAACGGCCGACACGTCGCGATGCGGAGCTCCATCGGCGCAGGATAGCGCTCGCTCGCGAACGACGGCGCGACGCTACAATCCCGCGCTTTCTCCGCTCGACTCGACCCCGAACTCGCATGCAAGCCGTCCGCATCCACGAACCCGGCGATTCCTCGGTGTTGAGGGTCGAGGACATTCCCGCGCCGAAGCCGAGCGCGGGGCAAGTGCGGTGAGATCGTCGAGCTCGGTGGCGGCGTCACGAACGTGCGCGTCGGGCAGAAGGTCGTGCTCGAGCCCGGCTTCTCGTCGGGCGAGTCCGAGTTCGATCATGAGGGCAACGATCATCTCTCCGACGACTACGGCATCCGCGGCGAGCACGGCGACGGCTTCGATTGCGAGCTCGTCGCGCTCGACGCGCGCTACGTCTTCCCGCTGCCGCTCGGTCTCGATCCGTTGGTCGGCGCGGCGGCGCCGCTGACGTTTTTGACGGCGTGGGGGATGTTGGTGACGCGCGCGAAACTGCAGCGCGGCGAAACGGTGCTCGTGCTCGGCGGAACCAGCGGCGTCGGCCAAGCCGCGATCCAGATCGCGAAGGACCTCGGCGCGCGCGTGATCGCGACGTGCGGCACCGAGAGCAAACGGCGCGCGGCGAAGGAGCTCGGCGCCGACGAAGTCGTCGATCACTCCGCGCCCGATTGGGACAAGGCGGTGAAGAAGCTCGCGAACGGCCGCGGCGTCGACGTCGTGTTCGAACACGTCGGTCCCGCGACGTGGGATCTTTCGATGCGTTGCCTCGCGCGGCGCGGACGACTCGTGACGTGCGGCGGGACGACGGGGCCGAAGGTCACGCTCGTGCTGCCTCACGTCTTCATGAAGAACCTCTCGGTGCTCGGTTCGACGATGGGGCCGAGGAGCGCGCTGCCCGGCATCTTCGAGAAGCTCGCGAGCGGCACGTACAAGCTCGCGGTCGATCAAGTGTTGCCGCTGTCGGAAGTGCGCAAGGCGCACGAGCTCGTCGAAGCGCGCCAAGTCACCGGCAAGATCGTGCTCGTGCCGGGCAAATAGCGAACGGAACGGAAGCGATGGACGCGAAGACGATGCAGACGGCGGCGGTGCTCGGTTCGGGCACGATGGGACATGGGATCGCGCAGGTGCTCGCGCAAGCGGGACTCACCACGCGGATGTTCGACGTGGCGCAGGGCGCGCTCGACAAGGGGCTCGCGAGCGTGCGTTCGAATCTCGACAAGGGCGTCGAGAAGCAGAAGCTCGACGCGGCGACGCGCGACGCGGCGCTGGCGCGCCTCTCGGTCACCACCGATCTCGCTGCGGCGATCCGCGGCGTCGACGTCGTGATCGAGGCGGTGCCGGAGAAGCTCGAGCTCAAGACGCGCTTGTTCGGCGAACTCGGCCGTTCTCTCGGAGCCGAGGTCCTGCTCGCGACCAACACCTCTTCGCTGCCGATCACGAAGATCGGCGAAGCCGCCGCGCATCCGGAACGCGTCGTCGGCATGCACTTCTTCAACCCGGTGCACTTGATGAAGCTCGTCGAAGTCGTGCGCACGCGCGCCAGCTCCGACGCCGCAGTGCGCGCCGCGGTCGAGCTCTCGGTGCGGCTCGGCAAGGAACCGATCGTCGTGCAGGACGCGCCTGGTTTCGCCTCGTCTCGCCTCGGGCTGGCGATCGGCCTCGAAGCGATGCGCATGCTCGAGTCGTGCGTCGCGAGCGCCGAGGACATCGACAAGGCGATGGTGCTCGGCTACGGCTTCCCGATGGGGCCGTTGAAGTTGACCGACCTCGTCGGCCTCGACGTGCGCCTCTCGATCGCCGAACACCTGACGCGCGAGATCGGTCCGCGCTTCGAACCGCCCGCGATTCTCCGCGAGAAGGTGAAGAAGGGCGAGCTCGGGAAGAAATCCGGCCGCGGCTTCTACGATTGGAGCGCGTGACCGAGTTCGCTCCATGACCGACTTCGACCTGCCGCCGAAGAGGAAGATCCCGAAGTGGGTCTGGATCCTCGGCGGAGGTTGTCTCGTGCTCGGCATCGGCTTTGTCGTCGCGTTGATCCTCTTGCTCGGTTTCATCAAGCACGCGAACAGCCCGGCGGAGCAGTGGCCGAAGTTGGAGGCTCATCTCACCGTCGCGCACCAACCCGAAGGTTGGACGATCGCCGCGATGCCGATGTTCGGCGACGCCGACGTGTGGAAGCTCCAGCCGCCGGATCCGAACGACCAGATCTTCGTGACGTGGTACCCGAAGTCCGACGCCGCGAGTTTTCGCAAGTCGCTGTTCGAGGAGGTCGAGTTGAGCGCCAACGCGCCGCTCGTCGGTCCTGTCGGTCGCTTCGATCCGCTGCGCGGCAAGGTCACGGTGCAAGGGCGCGAGCTCGTTTGCCTGCGCTACTTCACGACGCCCGACTCGCCGGAGAAGACCGACGGCATCGTCGGCGCGGTTCAGACCGCGGCCGCGACGTCCAATCTGTTGGTCGACGTCTCGACCGAGCCCGACGGCGATCTGATCACCGTCGAGATCCGACGCGGCCGCACGCGTCAACGCATCCCCGACGAAGACCTCGTCGAACTCCTCGAACCGTTTCGCATCGGAGCCCCGTGAACGACTCTTCGACTCCTCCGGAACGCGAGCGCGTCGGGCCGATCCTCGGCATCGCACTCGCGTTGTTCCTCCTCATCGGTTTGGTCGGCGCGTTGATCTGGCAGCGTTCGCG
>JAIOPM010000049.1 GCA_021413885.1 Planctomycetota bacterium | reverse complement strand
TGACGATCGGCATCTTGCTGCTGCTGCGCTCGCTCCACCCGCCGGCCGGAGCGACGACGATGATCGTGGCTCTGGGCCTTCTGCCGAAGTTCGGCCACGTCGGAGCGTTCCTGCTCGCGGCGAGCTTGGTCTGGCTGCACGCGCTGATCGCCTGGCGCCCGCGCGGCGTGGCGTATCCGCTCTGGTCCTGACACGCGCGCACGCCTCCCTAACTCGCGCGGACACGCGCTCGTCCGCTAGCTGGACTACTTCAAAGCGGAAGAGGTTTTCCTGCGCAGCGCACCCACGCCCTCGACGGGCAACCCGGTGGAAAGACACCTGACTCGGTACTGAACGGCGCCAACGACGACGGTCACTACAACGGAAAGGCCCCGTCGCCCTTTTGTGCGTGCCCGAGTCGCTCGGCGACGGTGATGAAGGCGTTGTATTGGCGGCGCAGGTGGCGCGGGACTTCGGCGTAGACGTCTTCGACCAGAGTCTTCAACGCCATCGGCGGCGCCGCTTCTTGGCGGTGGATCTCGGTGTCGATCTCGGACGTGAGCGTGTCCTCGAGGCTAGCTCGTTCGCTCGGCTGAAGCAGCTTGCGCGCAACGAGGTAGCGCTCGAAACGCTCGAGCGGATCGCGCGCCGCCCACGAGTCGACCTCGGCGGCGTCGCGGTACTTGGTCGGATCATCGGAGGACGAGTGGCCGAGCATGCGATACGTCTTCAACACGACGAGCGACGGCCCGGCTCCAGAGCGCGCTCGATCGATCGCTCGTTTCGTCTCGCGATAGCACGCGAGGACGTCGTTGCCGTCGACCTCGACGCCCGGCATGCCGTACGCGTCGGCCTTGTCGGCGTAGGACTCGGCGGCGGTCTGGTCGCGGTTGCACACCGAGATCGCCCAGCCGTTGTCGACGCACACGAACACGCACGGCGCTTTCCACACCGCGGCGAAGTTCATCCCCGAGTGGAAACCGTTCGAACTCGTCGCTCCGTCGCCGAAGTAGATGCCGTGGACTTCGTCGCTGCCGCGCACTTTCGCCGCGTACGCCGCGCCGACGCCGTGGGGAATCTGCGTGCCGATCACGCTCGACCACGACGGGTAGTGCGAGCCCTTGTGCTGGAAGTGATTGCACATCTGGCGGCCCTTCGCGGTGTCGTTCGCGTTGCAGTACATCTGCGCGATGTACTCCGCGAGCGGCAATCCGCGCATCACCGCGGCTCCGCCTTCGCGCAAGCCTGACCACAACCAATCGCGCGGCTCGAGCGCGAACGCCGAGCCGACGATCGCCGCCTCGAGCCCCTTCGCCGTGCCGACGAAACCGACGCGGCCGGCGCGTTGGAGCTTGAGCATGCGCTCGTCGAGCACGCGCACGCGCAGCATGTGCGTGAAGAGCGCGCGGAGCTGTTCGTCGGAAAGATCGGGCGCTTCGCCGACCAAACGGCCGTCGGGTTCCAGGATGCGTTGGAGGGTCGTCGTCACGTCGGGGAGGTCTCGGGGCTGAAGCGGGCACGCCATTCTAGTGAGGCGCCGGGAGCCGCCGACTCGTAAGACCGGCGAAACGCGACGCGTCCGGAGGCCCGGCGCGCAGGCCCGGAAGCACGACCGGTCACGGACAATTCTTCGCGTCGGCCGAGAAGGTCGAGACCGGAGCATCCGATGAAAGCTCCGACGCGGAAACGCATCCAATGGCCGTGATTGCACGCGCGAGCCGCAGGCTCTAAGAGCGTGCACTCGACGCCGGCGGTAGCGTCACGAAACGAGCTCCCCCGCGTACCTTGCTTCTCTTTCCCGAAGGAACCTCAGGCATGCATCCCTGGATACCCGTCGCCCTGGTCGCGGCGTTGGTCGCTTGCTCTTGCGCGATGTCGAGCTGCGCGCGCTCCGCGCAGCCCTCGAACGACGCCGCCGGCAAGCCGAACGAAAAGAGCGACCTGCGCGCGCGCCTGACTCCGCAACAGTTCGACGTCACGCAGAACTGCGGCACCGAGCCGCCGTTCAAGAACGCCTACTGGAACAACCACGAGCCCGGCATCTACGTCGACGTCGTCTCGAATGAGCCGCTCTTCACGTCGCTCGACAAGTTCGACTCGGGCACCGGTTGGCCGAGCTTCACCCAGCCGATCGAGAAGAGCGCGGTCGCCACGGACACCGACACGTCGCACGGCATGTTGCGGTCGGAAGTGAAGTCGACCAAGGCCGCGTCGCACCTCGGCCACGTCTTCGACGACGGGCCCGGGCCGACGGGCTTGCGCTACTGCATCAACTCGGCCTCGCTGCGCTTCGTGCCGGCGAAGGAGCTCGTCAAGGAAGGCTTCGGGCAGTATGCGAAGCTCTTCGGCGAAGCGGCCGCGAACGAAACGACTCCGCTGACGACGAGCGAAACCAAGACGACCACCGAGACCGCGATCGTCGCGGGCGGATGCTTCTGGGGCATGGAAGATCTGCTGCGCAAGATCCCGGGCGTCGTGAAGACCGACGTCGGTTACACGGGCGGTTGGCTCGCGAACCCGAAGTACGACGACACCCACGACTCGAAGAGCGGCCACGCCGAAGCCGTGCGCATCGAGTTCGATCCGACCAAGCTCTCGTACGCCGATCTGCTCGAGCACTGGTTCTTCCGCATGCACGACCCGACGACGTTGAACCGTCAGGGCAACGACCGCGGCACGCAGTACCGCTCGGCGATCTTCTACGCGAACGAAGAACAACGCCGCGTCGCCGAGGAGATCAAGGCGAAGGTGACCAAGTCAGGCAAGTGGAAGAACCCGGTCGTGACGACGATCGAGAAGGCGGGCGAGTTCTGGCTCGCCGAGGACTATCACCAGGACTACCTGAAGAACAACCCGGGCGGCTACACCTGCCACTTCCTGCGCGACTGAATCGTTCGTTTTGACGAACTCGCGTCCGTGAACCTACAACCGGGTTCATGGACGCGATCGTTTTCGAGATCCAACGCCTCTACCCGCGCATCTTCCATGCTTGCCACGCGCGACATGTGCGCCGGCGCTCGACGCCGTTCGCGTTGAGCGAGCGCGAGTCGTCGTTGCTCGCGCACCTCGACCCGGAACACGGCACGAGCGCGCGCGACCTCGCGCAGCACATGGGCGTCGGCGCGCCGACGATGTCGGCGGCGTTGAAGCGTCTCGAGCGACTCGGCTACCTCGAACGCGGACCACGCGCGCGCGATCGCCGCACCAGCGCCGTGCGGCTGACCGACGCGGGACGACGCGCGCTGTCTGCGGGCTCGGTGCTCGACGCGGAGCTCTTGAGCTCGCTGGTCGCACGCCTCTCCCCCGCCGAACGCCGAGCCGCGGTGCGCGGCCTCGCGTTGCTCGCCAACGGACCGTCGAAGTCGAAGGAGTCGAAGCGATGAAGTGGTGGCTCTGGATCCCGATCGTGCTCGCGGCGTTGATCGCGTCGGCGTGGATCGTCGGCGCTCTCTTGCCGCGCGAGCATTCGGCGACGTGCTCGCTCCGACTGCACGCGACGCCGCGCGCAATCTACGACGCGATCGTCGACGTCGCCGGCGCGGCGAAGTGGCGCAAGGACGTGAAGAAGATCGAGCTGCTCGCGCCGCGCGACGGCAAGGCCGCGTGGATCGAGGAATCCTCGTGGGGCACGATCACGTACGTCCGCGAAGTCGACGAGCCCGAGATCCGGGTCGTCACGCGGATCGCGAACGACGACCTCCCGTACGGCGGAACGTGGACGTTCCGAATCGAGCGCGACGGCGACGCCACGCGCCTCTCGATCACCGAGGACGGCTTCGTCGGGCCGGCGTTCTTCCGCTTCATGGCGAAGGTTTTCTTCGGCCATCACGCGACGTTGGAGAGCTACCTGAAGGCCCTCGCGGCGCGCTTCGGCGAGGACGCCGTCGTCGTGCGCGGCTGAACGCTCGCTCCCCCGCGATCCGGAAGGATTTGCGCACAAGGTCGGCCCTACGGAGCGTCGATAGCGGCGGTCCGTCGTGTCGAGGAAGAGCCGCAAGCAGAAGAAGAGACGCGTGGAGTCCGAGTCGCAACCCGAAGAGCGCTCGAGCGCTCCCGCCGTCGTCGAGACGTCGCCCGAACCGGCGGCGCCGTTGCCGGTCGAGAGCTCTGTCTCCGCGTCCGCCGCGGAAGTACTCGGACCGCCGGCGCCGGTGATCGACGCAGCTCCGTCGAGCACGGACTCGACGCCGCCGTCGGAAGCCGTCGTCGCGCCGACCGAGACGGTCGCGGCTCCGCTCGCGTCGACCGACGTTCCGCCGAGCGCAACTCCGCCGACCGCGACGCTCGACGTCGCAACGCTCTCCGACCCGAACGCCAACCGTTGGAGCTTCGCGTCGCGCGCGTTCAAGGCGGCGAAGAAGCTCTTGACGACCGAGCTCGTCCTTCACCCGCAAACGCTCGCGCCGTCGACGCCGATCGTCGCCGACGCCGCGCCGGAAACGAATGCGAGCGAGAGCGAGAGCACGCCGACGAATCCGATCGACGACGCGTCGACCGACGCGCCGGAAGAACGCGAACCGACCGCCGACGAACTCCAAGCCGCGACGCCCGCGCTCTGCGGCCACTCGAGCGTGTTGGCGGTGCCGGAGGTCCTCGGCCTGCTCGCGAACCTGCACAAGAGCGGACACTTCAGCGTCTGGAACGACGTCGACGCGTACCGCATCCACCTCGTCGACGGCAACGTGGTGTCGGCGCAGGTGTTGACCAGCCATCACACGCTGATGCTCGGCCGCATCCTGGTGGATCACGGCGCGCTGACCGAAGTGGCGTTGACGCAATTCCTCGAGGCGCATCCGCTCGAGCGGCGTCGACTCGGCGCCGCGCTCGTCGAAGCCGGCTTGGTCGACGAGAACGCGATCGCGAGCGCCGTCGCGTATCAGGCTCAACGCGTCTTCCACGCCGCGTACGACTTGCGCGACGCGTGGTATCGCTTCGACGTCGACCGCAGCGAAAAACGCCACGAGCGCGGGCTCTCGGTGACGCACCTGTTGCTCGAGAGTGCGCGCATGCGCGACGAGACCGAGCAACGTCTGTCCGACGTGTTCAACGACCCGTTCGCGGCGTGAACGCGAAGACGCGCTTCTAACGCGTCTCGTCGAGTCGGACTTCGGCGACGCGGCCGGCCGTGAGAGCGAGGCGCGCGCGATGCGCCTCTTGGCCGTACTTCGCACCTTCGTGCGGTCGCAGCCACGCGACGTCGTACTCATCGGGCGCGAGGCCGACCAACACGTACGGCGCGCGCGCGGCCTCGAACTGGTGGATTCCGCGGTTCGTCGTCGAACGCACGCGCAACGTAGCGGGACCGTCGAGCTCGGCTCCGTCGTCCGCGAACGCGCGCACGATGCACGCCGCGGCGTCGCCCCAATCGACGACGAAATTCGCCGGCGTCGCGCCGATCTCGAGCACGGTCGCACCGCGGTCCGGCGGAAAACGCCAGAGTCCGTCGGCGCCGAAGAAGCGCGCTCGGTAAGGGCCGTACGGCAAGCCGTCGAGCGCTCGCGAACCCGACGCGTGAGCGACGCGCACGCGGAGCTTGTCGCCGCGCGCGCCTTCGAGTTCCAAGTAGTTGCCGAGCGCGACGACGTTCCCGAGCTCCGGCTCGGCCGCGAGAGCGCCGGTGAACTCGACGACGAGACGTCCGACGTCGAGCGCGTCGCGGCGCACGCGCACGACGTGCGTCGCGAGCTCGCCCGTCACACGCGGCACGTCGAGGCGCGTCATCGCCGGCGCGTAGCCCGGAATGCGATGACGCACGACCAACGGCCCGACCGTCGCCGCGTCGTCGTCGCGCGTGTAGAAGAGCGCGATGTCGTCCCGCTCGACTTCGGCGCACGGGAAGTCGAGGCCGAGCAGGCGCGCGGCCGAGAGTTCGACCGTTTGCAGCGCGCGCTCGTCGAGCAGGTCGAACGCCGTACCGCTCGAACTCCAGATCTCCGGCGCCGTTCGCGGTAGAGCCCCGTCCTCATCGCGAAATTGCACCCGCACGCCATAGAGCGCGGCGACTTGGATCGTCAGCTCCTCGCCGTCGGGCGCGATGCGATGCGCGCCGCGCTCCGCGACCCAACCGCTTCCCGCGGCGACGACCGAGTAGCGGCGCGCGCGATCGAGGCCGACGAGCTCGAAGCGTCCGGCTTCGTCGCTGACCGTCTGCGCGCAACGTGGATCGTCGCGGTGCAGATCGCGCAGCGCGAGGCACTCGGGCTCGAAGCCGTCGACCCAACCCGCGACGCGCACGCCCGCGCAAGGCAACCCGCCGGCGCGCACGATCGAGCCGCGGATCGTCGCGCCGGCGCGCAGCACGAGCGTGATCGCTTTGCCCGAGTCGTCGACGACTTGTCGCGTTGGCTGGTAGCGAGGATGGCTCGCGAGCAGCTCGCAGCCGGTGATTTCATTCGAGTCCACGACGAAGACTCCGAGCGCGTCGGTGGTCCCGAGGCGACGGAATTCCGCTTCGCGCAAGCGCCATACGACCGCGGACTCGATCGGAGCGCCGGCTCCGTTGAGCACCCGGATGTTCGTCGTCGATCGCGCTGTGACGCTCGGCGCGGAACTCTGCTCGACGGCGGCGCCCTCGCGCTCCGCAATCACCCGCGGCGACTCGAGAGTCGCGACACGCGAGTCGGGCGCGACGCCGTTCGCACGCTCGACCCTCTCGCCCGAACTCCCGCCGAACCGCCAAGCCCAAATCGCGACGGCGACAGCGACCACGAGCAGAACGAGCAACCACCGACCCATCAGAAACTGGTCCTACGCCCGGAGGATCGCACGGTTGGCGCGGTGCGAGGCGTTCTTCGGAATCGTGTCGCTCGGTACGCTTCGCGCCATGTCGCAAGCCAACGTTCGACTCGTCGAGGGCATCTACGCCGCCTCGGAGAAGCGGGACATCGCGGCGATCTTCGCGGTGCTCGCCGACGACGCCGAGCTCGTGCAATCCACCGAAGTGCCGTGGGGCGGGACGTATCGCGGGCGCGAAGGCGTGATGCGTTTCTTCGGGCTCTTGATGTCCCACGTCGCGACGCGCGTCGAGGTCGAGCGCTTCATCGACGCCGGCGACCACGTCGTCGCCGTCGGCCGCACGCGCGGCACCGTCGTCGCGACCGGCGCGCCGCTCGACGTGGCGGTTTCTCACGTCTGGCGCGTGCGCGACGGCAAAGCGGTGCGCGCCGAGTTCTACATCGACAACCCGACGATGCTCGCGGCGCTCGCCGCTCCGAAGGCGCGTTGAACGACGGCGATCGGTTGTGAGCGCGCTTCCGTCGCGCTAGCTTCGCGGCTCACCGCGACGCGCACCCGGCGATCGAGCCTTCATCGTTCAACACGGAGTGACGACCATGCCTTTGTCGAAACGCTGCGGCGCGGAATTCCTCGGGACGTTCTGGTTGGTGCTCGGAGGTTGCGGGAGCGCGGTGCTCGCCTGCTCGTTCCCGAACGTCGGCATCGGACTGCTCGGAGTCTCGCTCGCCTTCGGGCTCACGGTGCTGACGATGGCCTTCGCGATCGGGCACATCTCGGGATGCCATCTCAATCCGGCGGTGTCGGTCGGACTCGTCGTCGGCGGAAGGTTCAAGGCGTCGGAGCTCGTCCCCTACGTCGTCGCGCAAGTCCTCGGCGGCATCGCGGGCGCCGGCGTGCTCTACCTGATCGCGAAAGGACAACCGACGTTCACGCTCGCGGGCGGTCTCGCGTCGAACGGTTACGCCGAGCATTCGCCCGGCGGCTACGACCTGGGCTCGAGCTTCCTCACCGAAGTCGTGATGACGTTCGTCTTCCTCGTGATCATCCTCGGCGCGACCGACGAGCGCGCGCCGAAAGGTCTCGCGCCGATCGCGATCGGACTCGGGCTGACGCTCATCCACCTCATCAGCATCCCGGTGACCAACACGTCGGTGAATCCGGCGCGCAGTACGGGCCCCGCGATCTTCGTCGGCGGTTGGGCGATTCGTCAGCTCTGGCTCTTCTGGGTCGCGCCGATCGTCGGTGCGGTGATCGGCGGAATCGTGTATCGCTGGCTCGGCTCGCGCTCGGAACCGTAGGCGCGCAGGAGTCGAAGCCGATCGCGCCGAGCGCTCTCGTACTCAACCCTCGGCGCGCACGAGGACATCGAGCGATCCGATCCGGTGCCGCCCCGGCGAAAGGTCGGATCGCCGCAAGACGACGGCCGCCGGACCGCGCACGCGTTCCAACGCGGAACCCGGAGTAAAACCGCCCAGCTCGAGGTCGCCGCCCGGACCCTCGAATTCGATCCGACCGCCGGCCCCGAGGCCGTTCTCGAAACACAATCGCCCTCCGCGGCGCAGCACGACGACGCCGTCGAGTGCGCCCGCCGATGAGAGTCGAATCGGCCCGTCGCAGACCACCGTGCCGATCACGTCGCCGGCGACTTGCACGAGAGCCGCATCGCGAAAGCGAAGTTCGCCGTCCAAGTCCGCACTCCCGCCGACCAGGACGGTCGGACTCAGGAAGGCGAGTGCCGACGACGCGCGCGCACCGCTCTCGAGCATCAGCACGACCGGTTCGTGCTCGACGACGGGAACCAGCGGAGAGAGTTCGTAGCGCCTCGCGACGCGCCCCGGGCCGGCATCGAGCACGCTTCCCGGATCCTCCGAGCTCCACGCGGTGAGCGGGCGATCGATCGATTCGGTGATCAGCATCTCGAGCGTCGCCGCGGCAGTCGAAGAGAAGGTGGCGCCGCCTGCTTCGCGCAGATCCGCCCGCGCCGAAGCGAGCAACGCTCGACAGGCCGTGAACGCGCTCGTCGCGTCGACGCGCGCGCCGTTCGGGTACGCCGTCGAATCGAGAGGCACGGGACGCTCGGGAAACGCGGTGCGACTGAACAGCACTCCGTCGACCGCTCGCCCCAACTCCACCACGACGTCGTCGTCTCCGAGAATCCGCGCGGGCCTCGCTTGCGCCACGAACTCGAGCTGCGATCGGAAGTCGACGAATCCCGCGAGCGCGCCGCTGCGGTCCAGGTTCGCCTCGAGACTCCACGGCTCGGGTCTCTCGAACGTGCGCGGATTCGCCAGGCTCCCGAATGTGCCGCGCACCGAGGTCGTGTTCACGACGTAGCAGGAACTCCCGAGCTCCTCGTGCACGAGCTGCGCGAACGGCCGCATTCCGTCGAGTCGGCCGGAGACGCCGGAGGGCGGAGCGACGAAACGGACCGCGTTCGGGTCGGCGAGTCCGTGGAATCCGCCCGTCCACACGATCACGCGTCGCCCGGGGTAGACCTGATCGCAATACCAAGACAACGTCTCCGCCATGAAGCGATCGCGCGGATTCGTGAACGACCCGTCGAGGCTCGCGGCGACTCCGTTCGCGCCGGAAGTCGCGTAGCTCCATTCCTCCAGCGCCTGCGCCGCGCGCAGCACGCGCTCGAGGAAGCCCGAGGGTTCGAACGCGCGCGGAGGAGCCGTTTCGAGTTTCGTCGCGAGCTTCGCGAGTCGCGAGAGCGCCGACCGAATCTCGTCGCGTCGACCGGGAGCCGTCGGATACGTAGCGGCGTCGACTTCGGAGACGAAAGCTTCGAGCGTGCTCGCGAGCGCTTCGATCTCCGCGGCGTCGGTGCGCGCGCCGGCGAATGAGGCCCGGATGAATCCGCCGATGTCGGAAGCGATCGGCCCGGCGTGTTCGCGATCGAGCGCACGCGACTCCGGCGGGTAGAGCTTGCAGTCCAGGCCGACGATCTCGAGCGGTCGCGCGGACGCTCGCGCCCGCAGGACGTAGTCGAACAACGGCTCCATGTACGGCGTCCCGGCCCACAACGGATCGATACCCGGTCCGGCTCCGAGCTCCGCCGCGCCGTCGACCGTCGCCAGGCGCGCCTGCAACGCGGCGCACTCGAGAAGCGACGACTCCCACGCGAGCACGTCGAATCCCTCGACCTCGTGGAGATACCGCACGAGCCTGGTCTTCAATGCGTACGCGGAGCCGTCGCGGTGGATCTCGCCGAGGATCACCACGCGGACGCCGTCGAAGACGTGCGCGAGCCCGGCCAGATCGTCGAGGTTCTCGCAACGCGGGTCGCCGTGCTCGAACGCGACGATGTCGAGCGGCATCGGCGACGGAACGACGGCGGTCGGCGGCGCGCACTGTGCTTGCGAGAGGCAGAGCAGGGCGCCCACCGACGCGACGCCGACCGGTTCACGTTTCGCGGCGGTCGACCGCGCCTGCGTTCGATGCCACGCCGCCCACGCCAGCAACAGCGTCGTCCAACCGACGAGTTGAGGCGCGCCAGGCAGTCCGATCCGCGCGACTGGCGCGACGCCGAGCAAGAAGTACTCGTTCCAACTCGCCGGCATCACGGCGCAGAGCACGGAGATCGCGCAGTTCCACCCGACGACGACCCAGACCGCGAGCGAACGACGCGTGCGCGGCAACAACGTGAGGCCCAGCAACAGTTCGAAGCCTCCGAGCACGAGAGACAGCGCGCCGAGCGTCGCCGCATCGGCCGACGTTCGACCCCAGACGGCGAGCATCGTCGCGGACGTTCCCGAGGTCGACAGGCGCACGACGCCGCTCGTGCCGACGAGCGCCGCCAAGAGCGGGCGCTGCCACTCGCGCGGCGACGACTTCGCGCTCCCTCGATCCGATCGTTCGCTCATCGAGCGGCCCCCGAGTCCGAATGGTCGATCTTCCGTCGGTACGAACTCGGATCCGAGAGCAGGAAGTTGGAGTGCGCTTCCGTGTGGCACGACGCGCACAGACCGTCGGGCGGCGTGCGTCGGATCGCGGCGGAACCGCGTTCGACGTGCTCGGATCCCGGCCCGTGACAGACTTCGCAGCCGACGTTCCTGAGCTCGACGGACGGCGCGTCGAAGCGATAGCCGCTCTCCTGCTCGAAGCCGACGACGTGGCACGCGACGCAATTCCGGATGCGCTGACGTTGAACGTGTTCGAGGGTCAACATCGCGGAGGCGTGCGGCGTGGAGAGCCACTGCGCAAACTCTCGCGCGTGGCAGGCCTTGCAGGACTCGCTCCCCACGTAGCGCTGTGTCGGCGTCAGCATGGGATCGGTGAACGAGAGCTCGATCGCGGGTTGCTCGCGCTCGAGAACCTGCTGGATCCGTTGCTTGAAACTCGTGAGCGCCTCGGGATCCTCGCGCCGATCGGCCAGGCGCTCGATCGTGGTCTCGAGCTCGCCCGACGCGGGATCGAACGAAGCCCCGACCAGGTGGTACGCCGCGCCCGAGGAGAAGACGACGCTCACGTCACCTATGCGGCCGTCGACTTGGAAGCGTGTAACGCGTCCGTCAGTCACGCGCGGCACGAGCAATTCGCGTGAGATGGCGAGGATCGGACGGCCGGCCGCTCGCGCGATGCGCTGCAGGTCGGATGGAATCAAGTCACCGACGAGCACGATCTCCATCTGAGGCGGAGCGCTCGCGATCGCCGCCGATGCTTCCTTCGCGACGTCGAGGAACGCGAACACCGCTTCAACGGGCTCGCGCACGAACGGCGCGGAGTGGCGGAGCCCGTTCCCAGCGACGCCGATCACGCGCGTCGCCGGCAGTCCGTGCTCCGAGGGAAGGTCGAGGTACGCGTCGAAGAGCGGCGCGCCGCTTCCGCGATCGACCACGTTGCAGCAAACGATCGGCAATTCCGCCAAGCGCTCGGGATCGAGATCGCCGCTGGCGAGCGCCGAGAGCTCGAGCATCCCCGGCACGAACGCCGTGAGGTGCATCGCCCCGACGGCGGAGAGGATCAACTCGTTGCCGCCCGCGACATGAGCGGGTCGATCGGGTGTCGCAAGCTCGTTGCCGAGCAGCACCCGATGCGTCCCGATCGGCGGCGCGTCGCTCCAACGCGCGACGAGGTCGACGATCCCGCCGCCCTCGGTCGACTTGCAACCGCACGTCTCGAGATAGCCGCCGTGCTCGCCAACGAACTCCCAGTGGATTCGGCCGGGTTGGAGCTCGCCCGTGGTCTCGCACGGCTCGATGCACGAGTCCGCGGCGATGCGCTCGAGCGCGGTGGCCTTCACGGTGTTGGAATCGAAGAGCGACGCGAGTTCGTCGCGATCCGGGGAGCGCAGCAACCACGCGGCCAGTGCCTCGCCTAGCGCCGTTCCGCGTTCCGCGGACGCGAGCCGCGCCTCGAGCGCTTCCGACGCCTGCGGCCCGACGAGCCCGATCAGCCGATCGATCTCGAGGCCTTCGAGCTTCGAGACATCCGCGTAGAGCTCCCAGTTCGTCGTGCGCGCCGCTCGATACGCTTGGAGCTCGAGCGCGTCGCGACGGCGCGTCGGCATTCGCCCTCGCACGGCCTTCGTCGCGAGATCGGCCCATGCGGCGGCAGCGAGTGCGGCGGTCGACGCAGGAAGATGCGCATCCCGCGCGAGTAACCCGAACGCCGCGAGACGCGCGAGGCGCGCGAACGGAGTGACGCTGTCGCTCGGCGACGGTCCGATCCACACGTTCGAGAGCAACCGCTCGTAGTCGCCGTCGGCGAGGTCCAAGTCGCTCGAGTTCGAGACGACGAGCTGCGACGGCAAGGCCGCGCGCACGGAATCGCGAGCGTCCTCGGGGAACAGACTCAGCAGGTCCGCGAGGTCGCGAGCGATTCGCGACGCGAACTCTTCGTCGTCCGGCCCCAGCGCGACGATCATCGGCGGCCGCGTCGGATCTCCGACGATGCGCCGCACGGCGCCGCATGCCGCGAACATGCCGCTCGGCGCCGTCCACGATATCTCGACCGATCGGGCGTCATCCGTGACGACGGTGCTGAGGCGCGTCTCGCGCCGGAGCTCGGCCGGCGCGACTTCCCGCGGATCGAAGAGTACGGCCGCGCGAACCTCCTTCGCTCCAACCGACTTCAACGACGTCACCGCGGCCTTCGTTTGGAGCACTTCGCCGCGCAGCGCGACCACGCCGTCGTCGAAGCTCAACAGCTGATCGGCAGGCGCTCGTGCGTAGACGCCTTGCACACCGCCGGGAACGCTCCAAAGCGAGGCGTCGCCGTCTTCGGAGCGCAACTCGAAGCGCAACTGATGATTCTCCGCTGCGATGACCACCTGCGCCGGGTCACGCAGCGCCTCGAGCAACAACCCGACGGGCACGAACAACATCCCGATCAGGGCGAGACTGGGCAGCGTTTTTCGCATCGCGTCAGGTCCGTTGGCTCGACGGAACGGAAGCGCGCCGCCGGCGCCGCGCGTCGAAGCGTGCAGCGTCGGCGGCGCCTTGGATCAGTTGGCATCGATGCACTGGATCCACTTGATCTTCGCGAGGACCGCCGTCGGCATGGCGTTGGCGTCCAAGCAGATCTGCGCGCACTTGTCGGTCGGCAGCGCCGCCACACAAACACCGAGCGCGCCGTTGCACTCGTACTTCTTCTGGTAGCCCTTGTTGCAGAGCGCCGCGTTGAGCGGCACCGGTCCGACGAGCGGGTGCAGCCCGGTCGTGCCGCCTGCGACGGCGGCAACGCCGAGCACGACCGCAGCGAGCGAACCCGCGACGAGAACCTTGACGTTCCTGAGAGAGGTCATTCTTCGACTCCTTGCTTGAGATCTCGTGGAAGCCCGAAGAGCACGCGCTCTCCGGCGCCACGACGTCGGGTGCCGGCGCACGGCGGTGTCGACGGCGCGCATGGCCTTCGGCGCCGCTGCCGCATGACGACCTCCGATGTCGTGACTCGGGTTCGCCCACACGAGACCGACGGCGTTGCAAGATTCCCGCGATTTGGGGCTCGACCTCGAAACTCGCCGCTCGGATGGAAAAGTCCGTTTGATCCGACCGCTTCCGCACTCGAGGAGCGCGCCGGGCGAGCACGTGGACACTCGGGCCGACCGCCGCTCGCGTCTAGTCGCGCGGAGTCACGGCGAAAGTTCGCGCAGTCGACGCTCGAGGTAGCGGCGCTCCGGCTCCTGGCGCGTCAAGGCGAGCGCGCGTTGGTAGGCTTCGCGCGCTTCGCTCGTGCGGCCGAGTCGGCGGCACAGATCGGCGCGAGCGGCGTGAGCGAGGTGGTAGTCGCGCAATTCGCCGCGCGCCAGCAGGTCGTCGACGAGCGCGAGTCCGGCAGCGACGCTCGAGTGGAAAGCAACGGCCGCGGCGCGATTGAGTTCGACCACCGGCGAAGGCGCGAGACGCAGGAGAACGTCGTACAGCGCGACGATCTCCTCCCAGTCGGTCGCGGCCGAAGTCGGAGCTTCGGCGTGCACGGCGGCGATCGCCGCTTGAACGGAGTATGGACCGAAACGCCGCGACGCGAGCGCTCGCTCGACGAGCTGCGCGCCGTCGGCGATCTGCGCGCGGTTCCAGAGCGAACGATCCTGGTCGTCGAGCAACACGAGCTCGCCGTCGGCGGTCGCGCGCGCGAGGCGACGCGCGTCGTGCAAGAGCATCAATGCGAGCAGGCCTTGGGCTTCGGGCTCGGGCAGCAGCTCGACCAATAGGCGTCCGAGACGAATCGCCTCCGCCGAGAGATCCGCGCGGACGAGCTCGGTCCCCGACGACGCGGAATAGCCCTCGTTGAAGACCAGATAGATCACGTGCAACACGGTGTCGAGGCGCTCGGGCAACTCGGCGCGCGACGGAACTTGGTACGGAACCTGGGCTTCGCGGATGCGCGCCTTTGCGCGCACGATGCGTTGAGCCAGCGTTGGAGCGGTGGTCAGGAACGAGCGCGCGAGTTCTTCGGTCGTCAGGCCGCAGACTTCGCGCAGCGTCAGCGCGACGCGAGCTTCAGGTGCGAGCACCGGATGGCAGCACGTGAAGATCAGGCGCAGACGATCGTCCTCGATCTCCTCGCCGTCGGACTGCTCGAGCGCATCGGCGCGTTCGACGAGCCGCGCGAGCGACGCGTCGAAGCGCGCGCGGCGCCGCAGCGCATCGATCGCGCGGAAGCGGCCGGTCGAAACGAGCCACGCCCGCGGATTCGCCGGCACGCCGACCTTCGGCCATTCCTCCAACGCCGCGGCGAACGCGGCTTGCAGCGCTTCCTCCGCCGCGTCGAAGTCGCCGAGCAAGCGGAGCAACGTGGCCAGCGCGCGACGCGAGTCGGCGCGCCAAACGGCATCGACGATCTCGCGCACGCGCTCGGTCGGAAGTTCGCGGGGTTCGGTCACGGCGAGCGGCGGCGCACTAGGACTTTCGAGTCGTCGATCGTGCTCGCGTGGTGGTCGCGAGATCACTGATGACAGCCGTCGGCGATCGGGCGCACCTCGATGCCCCAACCGAAGCCGTCGCCGAGGTGCGCCGCCGGGTGCAGCGACGCGACGCGGATGGCGTCGTTCAGGTCGCGGGCTTCGATCACGAAGAGCCCGCCGACCGTCTCCTTCGTCTCGACGAACGGTCCGTCGGTGACGAACGGCTTGCCGTTCTTCGGGCGGATCGTCGTGACGGCCCATTCGAGGCTCTCGGTCAGCACGACCTGGCCGGTCGCCTTCAACTCCGCGTCATGGACCTTGCAGCGGGCGACCAGAGCTTCGAACTCGGCCTTGGTGAGCTTCTCCATCTTGGACTGATCGCCGTAGGCGAGGCACAGGTACTTCATGGGTCGATTGCCTTTCGTGTGTGAGTTGGAACGACCCGTGGGCGCTCGGGCTCGTTGGCGTTCGACAGCGAAGTTCGAATTTCTCGGGGCGGATTGGGGAGAGCCCGTCGACCCCGTGCGGCGACCGCGGGAAGGGCGTCGAGCGGTCGAGTGCGCCGCAGCCTCAATCGCGCGGCAGAGGCTCACCGCGGACGAGCGAGTGCAGCATCTCCGAATCGAGGTAAACCTCGCCCGGCCACACGAGCGTGCCCCAGTCGGGATCGATGCGCACCTTCTCGAAGAACTCGGGCGCGGCCAACGGCGCGAACACGCCTTCGAAGCGCAGGATCGTCGCGAGATCGAGCTCACCCTCGACTCGGTCGTCGAACCTGAGCCAGAGACGGTGTCCACCGAGCGGGCGAACTTCGACGACGTCGACCAACGAGTGGTTCATGTCACTCCCGCCTTCCTCACTTGGATCCGCGGCGCGAACGAAGTCGGAGGATAGCAACGACCGCGCGCAATGCTTCGTTGACGGCTCGATCGTCGCGAAACTCGCGCGCGACGTCATCGTCGAGCGTCACGCTGCGGCCGGCGACACCGTTGCGACCGACGTACTTCCCGCGAACTCCCTTGGAGAAGTCGTACTCGGGAGCCGGGTCGTCGCGGCGTGTCTTACGCTTGCTCATGGTCTTGCCGCTCGCGTGCGGTGGCGCGTCGTGCACTGATGATGCGGATAGTCTCGCCGCGATCGACGTGAACGACAACCAGGAGATCGCCTTCGACCGATCGACCAAGCAGAACCCAGCGTTCCTCGTCGGCGGAGTGCGCCTCGTCCAGGATCGTCAGCGAGCGAGGGTCCGCGAACGCCGTCGACGCGTCGCCGAACGAAATGCGGTGCTTGTGCCGGTTGCTCTCCGTCTTGATCGGGTCCCACTCGAAGTCCATTCACACCTGCCGCCGTCGATGACGAAGACTCGACGGCCACGCGGTGGTTGCGTGGAAACTCCCGAGAGCAGGTGGCGCGCGGATCCGCGTGGCGAGTTCGGTGAATCGCGCCTACGCTCGGAACGCGCACATGGGCACGACCGGAAGGAGCATCCGACCCGAAGAAGCAGAGGTCGTCCGCACCGTGCTCACGCGAGCACCGCGCCAGCCTGTCGACGCATCAGTGATCGAAGCCATTGCGAGCCTCCGGGTCGTAGGCGGCTGCCGGTGCGGTTGCGCGTCCATCGATTTCGAACGGAAGTGGACGACGAGGCACGGCCAAGTCGCCGACGGCATCGGCAAGACGGCCTCCGGTGGACAGGTCGGCGTGATCCTCTGGGGTCGACGAGACGCGATCTCCTCGCTGGAGATCTACGACCTCGGGGCGGGACAGAGTGACCTGAGGTTGCCGGTGCCCGAAACGATCCGTCCGTACGAAGCAGACGCTCTCGGTTAGCGAAGCACTCAGAGCGCGAGCAGGCCCGGGTTCTCCAGCAGCCGCTTCAAGTACACAACGAAGCGCGCACCATCCGCGCCGTCGGCCAGACGGTGATCGACGCTGCACGACAGGTTCATGTACTGGCGCACTTCGATCTTGTCGCCGCTCGGGGTCTCGACGACGCCCGGGCGTTTCACGATCCGGTGGACGCCGAGGATCGCCACGTCGGGGAAGTTGATGATCGGCGTCGCGAGGATGCCGCCGATGTTGCCGGCGTTGGTGATCGAGAAGGTGGAGCCCTTCAGCTCGTCCGGCTTGACCTTGCCGGCGCGCGTGCGGTCGGCGAGCTCGTTGAGTTCCTGCGCGAGCTGCAGGATGCCCTTCGACTGGACCTCCTTCACCACCGGCACGATCAGACCGTTGTCGGTGTCCATCGCGATGCCGAGGTTGACGTAGGCGAAGCGCACCAACTCTTGCGCTTGCTCGTCGAGATGCGCGTTGAGCATCGGGTACTTCGCGAGCCCGAGCGCGACCGCCTTCATGATGAACGGCATGAAGGTGACCTTGACGCCTTGCTCGGCGCCGACGGCCTTCGCGTTCTCGCGGAGCTTCACGAGATCGGTGACGTCGAGTTCCTCGACGACCGAGAAGTGCGGCGCGGTGAACTTCGAACGCACCATCGCCTCGGCGATCTTGCGGCGCACGCCGCGGAACGGGATGCGCGTCTCGCGCTCGCCGGCGGCGAAGGAGATCGGCGCGGCGGGCGCGGGCTTCCCGGCCGGAGTCGAAACAGGAGCTGAAGCAGCAACGCTCGGCGCGACGCGCGAAGGCGCAGCGCCTGACGTGGTCGGGGCGGAGCGCGAGAACGCTTCGACGTCGGCGCGACGCACGACTCCGTTGCGGCCCGAGCCCGCGACTCGCGCGAGGTCGACGTTCTTCTCGCGCGCGAGGCGGCGAGCGCTCGGCACGGCGAGGACTCGCTCGCTCGCACCGTTGGCGACAGCAGCGACGGCGACCGGAGCCGATGCAACGACCGCGGCGGCATGAGCCGGAGCATGCGCGCTCTTCACCGATGTCGCACTCGCAGTTTCGAGCACGAAGATCACCGCGCCGACCGCGACGACTTCACCGGCTTGCGCGCCGAGCGCGACGATCTTGCCCGGCGCGGGCGCGGGGATCTCGACGGTCGCTTTGTCGGTCATCACTTCGACGACCGATTGGTGTTCGGTGACGGTGTCGCCGACCTTGACGAGCCACTTGACGATCTCGCCTTCGGCCGTGCCTTCGCCGATGTCGGGGAGCTTGAAGTCGAGGCGCGTGGAGCCGCTCGACGCTGCGGCAGGAATCGGCGCGGCGGGCGCGGGCTTCACCGGAGCAGGAGTCGGCGCGGGAGCCGCCGCTTTCACCGGAGTCGGAGCCGCAACGGGCGCCGCGGGAGCATGACTCTTCTGCGCGGGCGCGGGACCGGACGTCTCGAGCTCGAAGATCACCGAGCCGACCGGGACGACGTCGCCATCCTTCGCGAGGCGCTTCAAGATCTTGCCGGCGGCGGGAGACGGGATCTCGACCGTCGCCTTGTCGGTCATCACTTCGACGACGGCCTGGTGCTCGGCGACGACGTCGCCTTCCTTCACCAGCCACTTCACGATCTCGCCTTCGGCGACGCCTTCGCCGATGTCGGGCAACTTGAACTGCAGCAGAGCCATCTAGGACCTTCTCCGACCTCAGAAGTTGTGGACGTGTTCGATCGCGTCGAGCACGCGACGCGCGTCGGGCATGTAGTGGTGTTCGAGCGTGTTCGGGAACGGCGTGTCGAAACCGGTGACGCGCGCGATCGGCGCCTCCATGTACTCGATCGCGTTCTCGGCGATCAACGCGCTGATCTCGCCGCCGAAGCCGCAGAAGCGCGGCGCCTCGTGGACGACGACGACGCGACCGGTTTGCTTCGCCGCATCGAGCACGCCCTCTTCGTCGAGCGGCAGCAGCGTGCGCAGGTCGACGACCAAGCACTCGATCCCCTTCTCCGCCGCTTGCTCGGCGGCCTTCATGCACACCGGCACCATCGCGCCGTAGCAGAAGACCGTCACGCCCTTGCCTTCACGCACGGTGCGCAACGTCGACAGCGGCACCGTGTATTTGCCCTCGGGCACTTCGCCCTTCAATTGGCGATAGAGCGCCTTGGGCTCGAGGAAAAGAACCGGATCCGGATCGTCGATCGACGCGAGCAACAGACCCTTCGCATCGTGCGGCGTCGACGGGATCACGACCTTCAGACCCGGCGTGTGGCAGAAATACGCTTCACCGGATTGCGAGTGGTAGAGCCCGCCGCGGATGCCGCCGCCGTACGGCGTGCGGATCACCATCGGGCACGTGTACTGGCCGCCGGAGCGATAACGGAACTTCGCCGCTTCGCTGACGATCTGGTCGAACGCCGGAAAGATGAAGTCTTGGAACTGGATCTCGCACACCGGCTTCAAGCCGTTGAGCGCCATCCCGATCCCCGCGCCGACGATGCCGTCTTCCGAGAGCGGCGTGTCGAAGCAGCGCGTCTTGCCGAACTCCTTGGTGAGTCCGTCGGTCGCGAGGAAGACGCCGCCCTTCGGGCCGACGTCCTCGCCGAACACCACGACCGACTGATCCGTGCGCATCGCGGTCTTGAGCGCGTCGTTGACCGCTTGGACGAGAGTGAGCGTTGCCATGTCGTTTGCTGGATGAATGCGTCGCGGAGGTCAGAGCGGGAACTTGCCGTCGCCGGCGGACGCGTCGCCCTTGCGGCGCGCGAGCTCGAAGACGGCCTCGCCTTGGCGGCGGATGTGTTGAGGCACGGTCGCGTAGACGTCGCTGAAGATCGATTCGAGCGGCGGCGGCGGAGTCGCTTCGGCTTCGCGCGCGGCGGCGGCGATCAGGTCCATCGCTTCGCCGTACCACTTCTCGCCGAGTTCTTTCGTCCAGAGCTTCTTCGAGGCGAGGTGGCGTTCGAAACGCGCGACCGGGTCACGTTTGGCCCATTCCTCGACTTCGTGCTTCGGCACGTAGCGCGTCGGATCGTCGGACGTCGAGTGGCCGCCCATGCGATAGGTCACCGCCTCGATCAACGTCGGCCCGTCGCCGCGGCGCGCGCGTTCGAGCGCGTCGAGCATCGCCTTGCGCATCGCGAGGAGATCGTTGCCGTCGACCAGGACGCCCGGCATGCCGTACGCCTTGGCCTTGATCGCGTAGCTCTCGGACGCCGTTTGTTCGCTCGAAGGGCAAGAGATCGCCCAACCGTTGTTCTGGCAGAGGAAGACGCACGGCGCTTTCCACACAGCGGCGAAGTTCATGCCGGAGTGGAAGCCGAGGCTCGACGTGCCGCCGTCGCCGAAGCTCGTCAGCACCGCATTGTCTTCATTGCGCAGCTTCATCGCGTACGCGGTGCCGACCGCTTGCGGGATGTGCGTGCCGATCGGCGAGCTGATCGAGACGAAGTGGATCGGCTTGACGAAGGAGAAGTGCACCGGCATCTGCCGTCCGCGCGCGCCGTCCTTCGCGTTGCCGAACATGTTGTGCATCATCTCGAGAGGTGTGATCCCGTGATAAAGGGCCATACCGAAGTCTCGGTAGCTCGGGAAGATCCAGTCGGTCTTGCGCAGCGCGCTCGCAGCGCCGACCTGACAGGCTTCGACGCCTTTGTTCGGGATCGAGAAGCCGATGCGACCCGAACGCTGGAGCTTCATGCACGTGTCGTCGAACGCGCGCACCATCAGCATCGTTCGGTAGCAGTGCAGGAGCTCGTCCTTCGAGAGCCCGGATTCGTGGCCGTTGGTCGAGCCGTCGGGCTCGATCACCGAGAGCAGTTGCTGGGAAGTCATGGTGGGAGCTCGCCGCCGACGGGCTGGAACGGCATCGCCGTGGGGGTCGAGAGCCCGGAGATGGTAGCGTCGAGCGCGCGATCGAACGAGGGCCGAAGCCGACGACGTGAAGCGCCGGGAGCCGCGGCGCCGAAGCGCAGGCCTTGAAGCGCGCGTCCGTCGGGTCCACGCTCGACGCTGCGCATCGCAGAGGAGCAAGAATGGCCGCCACGCAATCGAGACCACAGTCCTACGAGAACCACCGAGTCATCCCTCCGATCGGCTACATCCTCGCGGGGTTGGTGTTGACGGTCGAGGCCGGACATCGCGCGTGGACCGCGGCGCACGAGCGGACTTTCTGGAGCGTGTGGGCGGTACTCGTCGCGCTCGCGTTCCTCGTCGTGTGGTGGACCGCTCGTCGGCGCGCGCAAGTCGTGCAGGATCGCTTGATCCGCCACGAGATGCGGACGCGGCTCGAGCGCGTGCTCGGCCCGACGCGGCGCGCGGACATCGCCCGGATCCAGCTCGCTCAGTTGGTGGCGCTACGCTTCGCGAGCGACGCGGAACTGCCCGCGCTGGTCGACGAAGTGCTGAAGCACGACACGTTCGCGCCGAAGGCGATCAAGCAGCGCGTGCGCGATTGGCAAGCCGACTGGTTGCGCGTTTGAGCGTCGGACGATGAGCGAAGAGAAGCCGAAGAAGAAGCGTCCGACGGTCTCGGAGGCGTGGCGCGAGACGCGCGAGCTGCTGGTCGTCCACAAGCAACGGCTCTTCATCGGCTTCTGGCTGATGCTCGCGAGTCGTCTCGCGGGACTCGTGTTGCCGGCGACGTCGAAGCTCCTGATCGACGACGTGATCGGCAAGCAACGCGTCGATCTCCTCTGGCCGATCGCGATCGCCGGCGGGATCGCGACGTTGGTGCAGGCGGTGACGGGCTACGGCTTGAGCCAGGTGCTCGGCGTCGCGGCGCAGCGCGCGATCAACGACATGCGCAAGGACGTGCAGCGTCACGTCGGCCACCTGCCGGTGCGCTACTTCGACTCGACCCAGACCGGCGTCCTGATCTCGCGGATCATGAACGACGCCGAGGGCATTCGGAATCTCGTCGGGACCGGCGTCGTGCAACTCGTCGGCGGTCTGTTGTCGGCGGCGATCGGGATCGGCGTGCTCTTCTATCTCAACTGGCAGCTCACGTTGATGATCCTGGTCGTGCTCCTCCTCTTCGGCGTCTCGATGGCGTGGGCGTTCAAGACGCTGCGTCCTCTGTTCCGCGAGCGCGGCAAGATCCAAGCGAACATCACCGGACGTTTGAACCAGACGCTCGCCGGCGTGCGCGTCGTCAAGGCGTACGTCGCGGAGGAGCACGAAGAAGGCGTCTTCGTCTCCAACGTCGATCGGCTCTTCGAGAACATCCGCAAGTCGATGACCGGCGTGTCGATGACGACCGCGGTGTCGACCGCGATCGTCGGTGTGATCGGCGTCGTGCTGACGTTGGTCGGCGGCAGAGCGATCCTCGCAGGCGAGATGACGCTCGGCGAATTCGTGATGTACCTCGTCTTCATCGGTCTCGTCGTCGGACCGGTCGTGCAGATCGCGTCGATCGGTACGCAGATCAGCGAAGCGTTCGCGGGCCTCGATCGCTTGCGCGAGATCCGTCGTGTTGTGCGCGAGGACGCGCAGGACTTCGAACGCGCGACGTGTCCGGACTTGAAGGGCGACTTCGCTTTCGACAAGGTCGGGTTCGAGTACGACGCGGGGAAACCGGTGCTCAAGGACATCACGTTCCGCGCGCCGGCCGGTTCGACGACGGCTCTCGTCGGCTCGAGCGGTTCGGGCAAGAGCACGTTGGTCAGCCTCGTGATGGCGTTCAATCGTCCGCTCGCCGGCCGCATCACGGTCGACGGGCGCGAGCTCGCGAGCCTCAAGCTCGCCGACTACCGTTCGCACCTCGGCGTCGTCCTCCAGGACAACTTCCTCTTCGACGGCACGATCGCGGAGAACGTCGCGTTCTCGCGCCCCGACGCGACGCGCGCCGAGATCGAGGAAGCGTGTCGCCAAGCGCACTGCGACGACTTCGTGTCGAAGTTCGAGAAGGGCTACGACACGATCGTCGGCGAGCGCGGCGTCAAACTCTCCGGCGGCCAACGCCAACGCGTCGCGATCGCTCGCGCGTTGCTCGCGCGTCCGCGGATCCTGATCCTCGACGAAGCGACGTCGAGCCTCGACAGCGAGAGCGAAGCGCAGATCCAGGACGCCTTGGCATTGTTGCGCAAGAGCCGCACGACGTTCGTGATCGCGCACCGGCTCTCGACCATTCGTTCCGCCGATCAGATCCTCGTTCTCGAACGCGGCGAGATCGTCGAACGCGGCACGCACCACGAGCTGCTCGCTCTGGGCGGCCGCTACAAGGAACTGCACGACCGCCAATACGCGTTCGAACACGAACGCTTCGTCAACCCGGGCGAGGAACTCGTCGCGCCGGTCAAGTCGTCGCGGCCCTGAAGCGCGAGAGCCGCGGCGCTCGACAGGCGGCGAATGCGGCGTCAGCCTGGGGCGATGAAGACCACGCTCGCAATCGTGATCGGAATCGTGGCCGGATTCGGCGCTGCCGCCGGGATCTTCGCACTCGGCTCGACGACGGCGCCCAAGTCTCGGAGCGAAAGCGCTGCGGACGCTCCTTCCTCGTCGCCCCACGCGAACGCAATGCCCGTCGTCGCGCAGAGTGCAGCCGCGGACGGCGCCGCGCGCACGAGCGTGTCCCGTTCGTCCGACGCACACGCCGACTCCCGGGACGGACGCTTTTCGCCGGAACTCGAAGCCTACGCACGCGAAGGAATCAACCGGGCCTGGGACCGCCTTCGTTCACGTCCCATGCCGCAAGAGACGATGACCGCCGGCTGGAACGAATTCCGCAGCGAGGTCTTGGCTCTTCCGGATCGGATCGGGACGCGGCTCGCGACGGAAGCGAATGCAGCGGATGCGCTCGCCGCGGCGTTGGCCGCGAGCGACGCGTTCGAGTTGCTGAAGCTGCTGGACGAAACCGAGGCCGGTCCGTTCGAGAACTTGGTCGGCGACGCGAGCGCGTTCGCGAAACTCTTCGAGTGCAAGAGCGGAGGAGGCGGCGTGGTCGACGGTGCCGCACTGGCGCGCGAGCAACGCCCCGACGTCGTCGACGGAACGGAGTTGCGTCATCCGGCCGGAGTTCAGCGCGTCGATCTGAACAAGCTGAACCGCGGGACGAAGTTCCCACGTTGCCTTGTCGTGCGTGGCGCCGGCATCGATCGAACGCTCCTCGTGTGGGAGACGCTGCGTACACGCGATCGCGTCGAACGGATCGAGCTCAGCGATCTCACTCTGTTCGCCACCAACGTCTTCGATCTGCGCCACGATTTCGCGACGATCGTCCTCGAGCGCGTGCGTGTCGTCGGCTTCGACTGCGGTGCCGGCAGCTCCGCGGCGTTCGACACCCACGGCAACGCGCTCCTGGCCAGGGACTGTCGCATCGAGGGCGGCTACGGTCGTGGGCCCGGCGACGGCAGGCTCTTCGACGTCCGGACGCCGGCTCTGCTCGCCAGGTTCGAGAACTGCGTGTTGTCGCGTGTCGCCATCGAGGCGAGGCTGTTGCGCGAGCGCTCGACCGTCGTGTTCGACCATTGCGCCTTTCTCGAGACGACCGAACCGAGCGAGACGTTCGTGTCGCCGCCCCGTGGGCTCGTGCTTGTCGCGTGCCGCGCGACGTCACCCAACGGCGACGACGATTCGGCGCAACTCGACCTGAACGACCTCTTTCCCGGTTGGCGACAGGCGCGTTGAACGTGCGCCGCGCTCGGGCGGCTACGCGGACCTGCGCTCTCGTCGGGCGACCGACAGGACTCTGTCGGACGGCGTCGAGGACGTGCATCGTTCTCGCTCCATGTTGCCGGCGACGATTCTCGACGGGATTCGACAACCGCGAACCGCGCGGTGATCTCTCCCTGACCGATCGCGGAACTCACCCGCCGCCTGCGGCCCCATGCAACGACGAGACCCCGAGTCGATCTTCCGAACGCGCTCGAGTTCGTCCGCGCCAAGGACGACGTTGGCGCGTCGCGGGATCTTCGGCACACTTGGACGCGGCTTCGCTCAGTCCGCTCTGTGGACGCGCGCCGTCGTCGTGTTCCACGAACCGCAAGAGTCCGAGAAGCAGCGCTCGTTCCCGACCGAGCTCCACACCACGGACCTCGAGCTCGCGCGCGCAGCCCGCGCCGGCGCGAGCGACGCCCGCCGCGAGTTCGCGCAGCGGATGGCCTGCGTGCCGCGGATGTTGTCGGTGCTCAACGCGCGGATGGGACGTCCGCTCTCCGCGCACGATCTCGAGGACCTCGTGCAGGACTCCATGGTGGTGATCTGGAAGGGGCTCGCAACGTACGGCGGGCACTCGTCGCTCGAGGCGTGGACGTTCCGCTGTTGTCACCACGAGCTCCTCTCGCGGCTGCGCAAGCGTGGTCGGATGCCGCTCCAGGGCGAGCTCGTCGACCTCGCCGCGAAGCCCGGTTCCAACGCGTACGACGACGTGTACCGCGCGCTCGAACGTCTCGATCCGCGCGAACGGCGCGTCGTCGAGCTCAAACACTTCGAGGACCTCACGTTCGAGCAGATCGGTGCGCGAATCGAGACCTCGCCGAACACGGTCAAGACGTGGTACTACCAAGCGATCGCCGAGTTGAAACGACTCCTCTCGCCTGCACGCAGGGACGTCGCACGATGAAGCCGGACGACACGAATCGAGAGCGCACGCCCGCCGGCGACGACGAGGTCGAGCGACTGCTCGTCGACATCGGTGCGTTCGAGCGCGCGACGATCGCCGAGTCGCGGCGCATCGACGATGCGCCGGGCGCTGCTCGAGTTCGAGCGACGCTCGACCGCGAATGGTCCTCCGAACGCCGCGCGTCGCGCCTCCGTTACGGACTCGCCGCGGCGGCGGTTCTCGTGCTCGCGCTCGGCGCATGGTGGGCATTCGCGCGCGACGACGGCCCGGCCGGCGTGAGCGTCGGACAGAGCCATCTCGAGATCCTCGCGCCGAAAGACGGCGTCACCCGCTTCGACGTGATTCGCTGGCGGAGCAAGACGCGCGACCCCGACGTGCGCTACCGCGTGCACGTGGTCGATGCCCGCACCAAGGGCGAGCTTCTCGTGCGCAACGACGTGGCGGGGACCGAACTCTCGTTGCAAGATGTGGCGACCGACGCGTGGTACGACATCCAGATCACGGTGGAGGAACGCGGCGGCGACGGAGCGCTTCGCGACGCCGCACACGCTTCGGCGCGGCGCTAGTCACGCTCTTCGTTCTCGCGGCCGGAGCGTTCGGTCGACAGTCCGCGGAGGAACCGAAGCCGTTCGATCTCGCGACGGTCGACAAGGAAAGACAGAAGCTCGACGACCAAGGGAGACTCGGTGAGTCGCTCGCGCTGATCGATCGCGCGCTCCGCAGGCTCGCGGACGAGCACGGCCCCGACCAGTATCTCGCCTATCTGCATCTCCAAGCCGCGGACAAGCGGCGCGCGCTGCGCGAGTTCGAGGCGGCGCTCGCCGATCTCGTGGCGGCGGAGGCGTCGATCGCCACGGACACTTCCGCGTGGGCAGCGAACCTGCGTTGTTCCCTGCTTGGCCAGCGCGGTTCGGTTCAACAGGACTGGGGCGCGATCGAAACGGCCGTGCGCACGTTCACCGAAGAGTCAGCGCTCGCGAAGCAGGTCTTCCGGGACGATCCGAGCGCTTTCGGCCTCCTCTACTTCTCACACCTACACCAGGCGGGCATCGCGATGATGCTCGGCGAGCCGGCGCGGGTCGAACGCGTGCTCGAAGAGGAAGCGCCGCTGTACGCCGAACATCTCGCGGCGCGCGCGGTCCTGAAGCTGCAACTCGGTTTCGCGTGGCTCGAGGTCGCGCGACGCGAAGCTCGCCCGGAGGACGCGCAACGCGCGCGTGAATCCTTGGAAGCGGCGCTCGCCGACACGGAACTTTCGGAGCGCGAGCGTACGAGCGGCACGCTGCGCCTCGCCGAGTTGGAACTCGAACAGCATCATCTCGAGCGCGCACGCGAACTTTGGCGAAGCGCAGACGCCGCGCTCGCGGCCCAAGGCGCGTCGAAGTCGCGCGAGATGCGTCGTTCGCGCGTGCTGGCGGCGCGCCTCGCGCTCGAGTCGGAGCGCGATTCCGTGGAGCTCGTGCGCCTGCGCGACGAACTCTCCGACGAACTCGACGCCTTCCTCGACGAGTGGCGAGCGATCGGCGCGCGCGAAGGCGGCTACGGGTTGATGCACCACGACCTGACGCTCTCGCTGTTCAACGAGTTCACACGTCTCGCACTCGCGACCGAGGGCGACGAGGTGGGTGCGCGCCATGCGTTCGCGAAGTTGATGGAAGCCCACGCCGCGAGTTCGCTCGCGCGGCGGCTGAGCGCTCCCGCGCCGACGCTCGAGGAGCTGCGCGACGTGTTGGTGAGCGACGCGGGCCACGGCGCGCTCGTCTACCTCGCCGGACCGGCGCGTTCGTACGTCTTCGCGCTCGATCGCGAGCGCCTCACGGTGCACGAGATCGCCGACGAGTTTGCGATCGAACGTGCTCGACGCGTTCTCGTCGGCGAGCTGCTCGCGACCGGCGGCGGCGTGCTCGGTTCGGAAGCGTGTTCCGCCTCGCGCACGCTGGCCGCAGAACTCCTCCCGCCCGACGTGCGCGCGCGCATCGCGACGTGGCGCACCGTCGGCGCGTGCGGCCTCGACCTGTTCCTCGGCGACGTTCCGTTCGAGGCACTCGACCTCGGCGACGGTCGGATGCTCGGCGTCGACCGCGCGACGTACGTGCTTCCATCGCTCGCGGTCGGCGCGGCGCTCGCGCGCGAGTCGACTCGCGCGCTCGGACCGTTGACCGCGGTGCGGCTGCTCGCGATGCCGGTCGTCGCGCCGAGGATCGCAACGGAGTACGAACTCGCTCCGCTCGAACTCTCCGACCGCGCGATCGACGACGTGCTCGCGGCCTATCCCGAGGAACTGCGCGCGATCGTCCGCCGCGGTGACGCACGGCCCGGCGCAATGCTCGGTTCAGGTTCCGACGGCGTGCAAGTGCTTCAGATCCTGGCCCACGGCGTGCGCAACGAGACCAACCCGCACGGAGCTTCCTTCGCGTTGACGCCCGAGGACGCGCAAGACGACGGCCTGTTCGACGCGCGCGACGTCGAGCGAACGTACGCGAACCGCGCGGCGCCCGCGGTGGTCGTCGCGACCGCATGTCGCGCGGGCAGCGGCGCGCAACGCCGAGGCGACGCGGCAGCGACCGATCTCGTCGGCGCGTTCCTGGGCGCCGGTTCGCGCGTCGTGCTCGCAAGCTCCTACGACATCGACCTGGAAGTCGCGCGCCGGCTCTCGAAGCGTTTTCACGCCGAGCTCTGGTCCGGCGCGAGCCCCGCCGAGGCGCTGCGGATCGCGAGGGAAGAACTGCTTGGCGATCCGCAATTCGCGGCTCTCGCGCAACCGCTGCTCGTGCGCATCGTCGGCCTCGGCGGCGCGTCGCCGTTCACGCGAATCGTCGCGAAAGAGACCGACGGCGAGCACACGCGTTGGTTCGCGGCACTCGCCGTCGGATTGACGGTCGTCGTCGTGCTCGCCGGCGTTTGGATGCGCAGGCGAGCCTGAGACTCGCTACGGCGGCGGCCGGCGATCCGGCGGCACCGGCGGTACCGGCGTGCCGACTCCGACGATGCTCGGGTCGTCGGGGTGCTGCGTGTTGATGATCTTGCTGGTCACGACGACATACGGGTCGGTCGCCATCGCAGCCTCGAGCGCGTGCGAGTAGATCGTCAACCGTAGTGACGCCGACTCCGCCTCGATCGCTCCACTCCCACTCCTCCGAACCTGGCGACCAATCACCGTGTAGCGCTCGGGGAAGCTGGCGACGGATGTGTCGACGAAGAACGAACTCGGCATCGGCACGTTTGTCGCGGTGATCGTGAGCGTGATCGGGCCGACGACCGGGGTCGCGTTCGCCAGGCTGTCGATGCTCGGCGTACGCCACACGAAGTACTCGAACGAGGCGCCGGAGATGGCCTCCTTGGGGCCCTTGAATTGGATCGTGAACTCGCCGGTGACGGGGTCGAAGACCACGGCGGAGTCGGGCGCGGGCAGCGAGTGAGCACCGACGTACCAGGGCCACCAATCGGAGTGCGGGTTCCGCGAGCTGTAACCGATGTCGACGGCGCTGAAGCGCGGGTCGAACAGTGCGTGATTCCCGCCGGTGTACGCGCCCTGGATCGCGCAGACGATGTCGGCGTCGAGATCGTGATCGACATCGAGTACATCGAGCCCGCCGTCCTGCACGGCGAGCGGCCGAGCGGGGTTGCCGACGGGGATCGAGAGCGACGTGCTGTTGCCCAACACGGCGCCGGTGCCGGTGCCGCGGTTCAACAGCACGCGCACGGACGCGCTGGTCGTTCGATTGAGAAAGAGATCGCCGTAGCCGTCGCCGTTCCAATCGCCGCTCGCGAGGCGCACGACGCCTTCGGTTCCGAGCGCCGTTGGTCCGTCGAACGTGACGTACGGCGGCGCGGCGTACCACAACACGCCGAGCGATTGAGCGCCGGTGCTCGTGTTCGTTCCGACCATCGCGAGACGTTCGCGACCGGGTGCCGGCTCGGCGAGCGCTTCGATCAGGACCTTACCCGCGCCCCACGCGAGATTGCTGACGAACGTTCCGGTGGGTCGCCAGATCGCGACGCCCCAGTTGCCGCAGATCGCGATCTCCTTCGCGCTGGAGCCGTCCCAGTCGACGAGCTCGAGCCCGGTGATCCCCGCGGCCGCCGTGAAGTTCGTGTCGGCATTCCAACCGCCGCTTCCATCCGCAGTGATCACGCAGATCCGCGTGGGCGTGACGGCGACGATGTCCGGTCCGTTGATGCCGTCGACGTCCGCGCAGCGCACCGTGCTCGCAAGCGCCCACTTCGTCGTGGAGTCGCGCAGGTTGGTGACCGTCGCGGTCCAGGTACCGGGGGTCGTGGACTCGTGGAACTCGACCAACCAGAGCCCGCTCGGCCCGACGAGCGCCACGCGATCGCGACCGTTCGCTCCGCCGCCGTGCAGCGTCGCGATGTCGACGCCCGTGACGTTCGCGGTGATGCAGGTCTGTTGGACCTCGACGGCGTCGCGCAGGACCGGCTTGCCGTCGGCGAGCACGACGGCGTCGACCTGCGTGTCGCCGGAGAACTCGCCGACGATCAGGCTGCTGACGTCGGCGGTACTGAGCGGCGGTGCGCAGGATTGCGGCAGATTCTGGGGTGCCGTGTCGGTCAACACGACGGGCAGGAGGAGCGCGACCGAAATCGCGCGAAGCGGGATGGTCATGAGGGTTGCCTCGGATGGTTCGTGCGGGAGCGACACCGCCGAGTGGGAGCACACGGCGTCGTTCTTCGGCCTCGGGTGGTCATCTGCCCGCGGCAAGTCTCTCACGATGCCGAGAATCCCGCGCTGGTTGGGACAAAGACGAATTCCTCGCGCAAGAAATCGGCGGCGAGTGCAAGTACGTCGCTGAACGCGGCCGCGGGTTCGGTCCGCGCCGTCGCGGTCGGATATCTCCAACCAGGAGGGCACCGCGCCGCTCCAACGAAGCGAGGCAGGCGCCCGATTCGCGCGACAACGCGACGCGAGTCGAACTCCTCCTCGCGCGGACTCGAGACGGCCGCGCCCCACACCTCCTTCGCGTCGCCGCTTCCATGAGATTCCACAACACGGTGCGTCATCCCGCGATCTTCGCCACGGTCCTAGCC
This sequence comes from Planctomycetota bacterium, assembly GCA_021413885.1. Lineage (GTDB taxonomy): Bacteria > Planctomycetota > UBA1135 > UBA1135 > JACRIN01. Next base: position 130,290 of record JAIOPM010000049.1, on the reverse strand, counting down.
GGACTCGCAGGCTTCGCCTACTTCGCTTCGACGTCCAACTCCGCTGCATCGACCACGGAACCGCCGTCGACTTCAGCGAACGCGGGCGAGTGCGCGACCGAAGCTCCCGTCCCGTGCGCGGCGGACTTCGCGCCCGGAACCGATCCTCGCTACGCCGAGGCGTTCATGCGCGCGCTGAACGAACGCTACGGCGGCAACACGGTCGACTTCGTCGTCGGCTCGCGCTGGGCGGGCGCCAACGGGGATCCGATCGAGCTGACGTGGAGCTTCGTGCCGGACGGCACGTCTCTCTCGGGCAACAGCCAACTCTTCAGCCGCATGGACGCCGACTACGCGAACGCCGGCGGCCGCGCCGCGTGGATCGCATTCTTCACGGACGCGTTCGCGCGCTGGGACGAACTCACCGGCATCAAGTTCACTCGCGTGGTCGTCGCCAACGACGCCGACGACGGCGCGGCGTGGGGCTTGCCCGGCCAGCCCGGAATGCGCGGCGACATCCGCATCCGTGAGATCAACATCGACGGCCCCCTCAACACGCTCGCGTTCGCGCAGCTGCCGAATCAGGCGGACGAAGGGGAGATCACGTTCGACTCCAGCGAGAACTGGCGCACGACACCGTGGCTCCTGCCCGCCGGGACCGGTTTCGAGCGCACGACGACGCACGAAATCGGGCACGCGATCGGGCTCGATCACGTCTTCCCGACGACGTCGCTGATCGACGACAAGTTGATGATGCCGTTCGCTCCGGGCAACGGCTACTCGAACTACGGGCCGCAGCACGACGATGTGCGCGGAGCCCAGGAACTCTACGGCGACTTCGCCGAGCCGAACGACACGCTCACGACGGCGTTCCCGTTCGCGCTGCCGACGCAGACGCTCCCCGCTCAGCCGTTCCTCGGCCGCGCTTCGTTCCAACCGCGCGGGTTCTTCAGCGTCGGCACCGACGTCAGCGGCATGGGGACACTGAGCATCGACTCGCCGAACGACGTCGACGTCTTCGCGTTGACCATCACGCAGAAGACGTTCGCGCAGATCTCGCTGGTCGAGGTCGGACTGCAATATCAATCGGGCGCCACGTCCGGATCGACGCCGTTCATCAACAGCGAACTCATCTACGACCTGCAGCTCGAGCTGCTCGACCGCACCGGGGCCGTGCTCGTGGCGGCGAGTCCGGTCTTCGACAGCATCACGACGTCGCTGCGCATCGTCGGTGAGCCGTACTACGTGCGCGTCTCGCGCGTTCCGGGCTCGACCTCTCAGACGGAGCCCCAGCAGTACGAACTGCGCTTCAACCTCAACACGACTTCGTCGTGCGGCGGCAGCGTCGTCTGCGACGACGGCAATCCGACCAACGGCGTCGAGACGTGCCTGCCCGACGGCTCGTGCGGCGTGACGTACGTCGCCGATTGCAACGGCAACGGGTTCGAGGATTCCTTCGACATCTCGTCGCACACGAGCATCGACTGCAACGCGAACGGCATTCCCGACGAGTGCGAGTGCGATTGCAACGGCAACGGTCGCGACGATGCATGCGACATCGCGCTCGGGAGTTCCGACGACCTCGACGGCAACGGCCAACCCGACGAGTGCCAAGCCGACTGCAACGGCAACGGCTTCCCGGATGCGTTCGACATCGCCTCCGCGATCGAAGTCGACGCCAACGACAACGGTGTTCCGGATTCGTGCGAGGCGACGCTGCTCGTCCCGAGCGTGTACCCGTCGATCCGCGCGGCGCTGCTCAATGCCGACGACGGCGACACCATCCTCGTCTCTCCCGGCACGTGGACCGGACAGGACAACACGAACCTCGTCGTGCACGACAAGACCGTGCAGATCATCGCGGAGCAAGGGCCGACGGTGACGACCATCGATCCGAACTACACGGGGCGCGCGTTCATCCTGACCGCGACGCCGAAGTCCGGGATCAACCACACGCGCATCGAGGGCTTCCGCATTACGCGCGCGCAGACACCGGTCGGCGACTCGTTCGGTCCGCACGGCGGAGCGATCTTCGTCCAGGACGCGGCGGCGGTGATCGATCGCTGCTACTTCGACGACTGCCACGCGTTCGATGGCGGCGGCGCGATCGCGATCAGCGGCGAGACCGAATACTGCTGGGGTCCGTTCCCGAAGGCGTCCGTGCAGAACAGCATGTTCTGGGCGAACGTCGCGACTCAGGGCGGCGCGATCTACACGTTGAACGGTGCGTCGCCGGTGCTCGTCAACTGCAGCATCGCACTGAACAGCGCGGGCTCGAACGGCACCGGCAGCGGCGTGAAGAGCGGCGACACCAACATCGGGCCGGCGCTCATCAGCTGCATCGTGTGGCAGAACTTCCCGGTGGGTTCGCAGCTCGCGCGCGTTTCCGGCCCTGCGTCGTTGACCACGCAGAACTGCGACTTGGCGACCCAACTCCAAGCGCAGTACGGTTCAGGTCCGGGCAACCTCTTCGTCGATCCGCTCTTCGTGAACCTCACGATCGGCGACTTGCACATCAAACCCGCTTCGCCGTGCAAGAACACCGGCAGCTTCACGTTCGTGCGTGGTGACTTCGACATCGATCACCAGGTGCGGGTCTATGGACCGCGCGTCGACATCGGCGCGGACGAGCTCAAGTACAAGATCCAACAGCAAGGGCTGTAGGTCTGCGGCACTTGCCGGGCGGCGCGCGGTCTTCGGATGGACCGCGCGCCGCCCCTTTTCGTGCGCGGCGAGGAAGAGAATCTCGAGGCTGCTGACAGGACGCTGTCAGGAGGGGCTCGCAGGCTGCGCTTCGCTCTCGGGCAAGGTTGCTCGGAGCGGAAAGTACCCATGCACATCCAAACCATCGTTCCGATCGTCACCACCGACCGCCTCGCGGAGACCCGCGCGTTCTACGTCGAGAAGCTCGGCTTCCAAGTCGCGTTCGATCACGACCACTACCTCGGACTGCGCGCGGGAGCAGCCGGTTCGCCGGAGCTCGGCTTCATGCGGCCCGACCACGACGCGCCGAAGAAGTTCGAAGGCGGCGTGACGTTCGGATTGCGCGTCGACGACGCCGATCGCGAACACGCGCGACTCCGTGCGCTCGGCGTCACGATCGTGCAGCCGCCGACCGACCAACCGTGGGGCGCGCGCAGCTTCGTCGCGCTCGACCCGAACGGCGTCGCGCTCTACTTCTCGCACCCGATCCCGGCGGCGTTGGAGTTCCAAGCCTGCGTCCGTTAGGAAGTTCGCCATGCGCCGCGCCGATCGACTGTTCCAAATCGTCCAGCTGCTCCGGCGCGAGCGCGCGGTCACCGCGGCGGAGCTCGGCCGCGAACTCGAGGTCTCCGAGCGCACGATCTACCGCGACGTGCAGGACCTCGTCCTCTCCGGCGTTCCGATCCAAGGCGAGGCCGGCGTCGGTTATGCGCTGCCGGAATCGTTCGACTTGCCGCCGCTGATGTTCGATCGCGAGGAGATCCAAGCGCTCGCCCTCGGCATGCGCATGGTCGAGAGTTGGTCGGACGAGCGTCTCGCCCGCGCCGCGCGCAGCGCGCTCGCGAAGGTCGAACACGTCTTGCCGCCGCGGCTCGCGTCGCGCGTCGCGAAGACGCGGCTCTTCGCGCCGGGCTTCTTCGTGTCGAAGCCGGCGCTCGCGGCGTTGACGACGATGCGCGACGCACTCGACGAGCACCGCGTGTTGCGCCTCGACTACCGCGACGAGAACGGCAAGACCAGTTCGCGCGACGTGCGGCCGCTCGCGTTGGCGTTCTGGGGCCGCAGTTGGACGTTGACGGCGTGGTGCGAGCTGCGCACCGACTTCCGCAGCTTCCGCATCGACCGCGCAAGCTCGGCGAAAGCGCTCGCGCGCACGTTCGAGGACGAGCCGGGCCGCACGTTCGACGATTTCCTCGCGCGCATCGCCGCCGATCGGAGTTCGAGCGAACGCGTCGAAGCGACGGACGCGAAAGCTCCGCAACTCGAGCTGACGCGCGACGAACGCCGCGCGTTGCAACGCGCGAAGTTGACGACCAAACAACTCGGCGGGCTCACCGCCGACACGCTGCATCGACGGACGCAGGGCGAGATCGCGGCGGAGCGTTGCGCCGAGCTCGTCTCACTCGCCGAGTTCCAACGCCTCGGTTCGGTCGGCGCCGCGACCGCCGGCGATTTCCTGCAGCTCGGCTTCCACACGATCTCCGACCTCGTCGGTCGCGATCCGCGCGAGCTCTTCGTCTGTCTCCAACAACTGACGCACTCGAAGCAGGACCCGTGCGTCGAGGACGCGTTCCGCTGCGCGATCGCGCAAGCCGAACATCCCGACCTGCCGACGCCGTGGCGCGCGTGGCACCGTTGGACTCCGTTGCGCGGCACGCCTGCGGGGACGTTGCCGCCGGAGCTCGCGCAATCGTCACACCGCGAGACGAGTCCGCACCGATCTCATCGCGCCAAGTGAGTGCGAGGCGAGCGACTCCGACACTCCCGCGTCGTGCTCGCGCGAATCGCGGACCGAGGTCCGAGCATTCCAGCGCTACGAGCGCGCGAGCTCGGCGTTGATCCGCTCCGCCGACCTGTACGCGTCCACCATGCCCCAGATCCAGAGCACCGGAGTCGTCAAGAACCCGATCAGCACGAACATGAGCATCCAGGAAACGAAGTACAGAACGATGAAGAGCACGCCCTTCCCGATCTCTCCGTTGTAGATCTGGCCAAGCCCCGTGCAGAAGAACGAGAGGACCGTCGCGATCGAGGGGTTCTTGTAGAACTTCGGGACTTGCTCGGGCATTGCGTTCTCCGTCTCAACACGCCGGTTGCGAGCCGGCGAATCACTCTCGAATGCTGCCACTCCGCTCGCCGAAAGTCACGGCGACGACGACCTCGCGCGCCTGGTACGATCGAAAAAGGTGGGCGAAGAGCACGTTGATCCGGCTGCGGTCGAGGCGCTCCGCGGCGGAGCGGAGAAGGAACGCAGCCTCCCAATCCAGCGGGGCGTGCTTCCGCCGACCGGGCCGTTGCGGCTCGCGGACACGGTCCTGATCGTCGTCTTCCTGCTCGCGCTCGTCGCGCCGTTGGTCGACGGGTGGCTGCGGCCGTCGTCGGAGCGCGCGATGTTGGCGGAGCAACGCGAGCCGAGCGCCAAGCCGACGCTCGCGTTGAGCACCGAGTCGCTGACCGCGTTCCCGAAGCTCTTCAACGCGTGGTACGGCGACACGTTCGGGTTGCGCGACAAGCTCGTGCGACTGCACAACCTCTTCAAGTGGTTCGTCCTCGACGTCTCACCGACGCCGACGTTGATCAAGGGGAAGGACGATTGGGTCTTCTTCACGTGGTACCGCACGATCGACGTGTATCGCGGTGTCGCGCCGCTCACGCCGAAGGAGCTCGAGGACTGGCGACGCGTGATCGAGTACCGGCGCGATTGGCTCGCCAGGCGCGGGATCACCTATTTCTTCGCGGTCACGCCGGTCAGCTCCGAGATCTATCCCGAGAAGATGCCCGAGCGTTTCGATCGTGTCGGTCCGACGCGGCGCGACCAACTCTTCGAGTACATGGCGAAAAAGTCCGACGTCGAGCTCGTCGACTTCACGCCGCTCTTGAAGGAGGAGCGCAAGAACGACGGCGGCCCCGACGACTTCGTCTACTACCGACTCGGCGTGCACTGGACCGATCGCGGCATCTTGGTCGGATATCGCGAGCTCATGCGCCGTCTGCAACGGCGTTTCCCCGAGATGCAGCCGTGGACGCGCTCTGATTTCGAGCTCGTGTCCGCGTGCGACTCCGGCGATTCGTGGGCGTGGCGCCTCTACATGGAGGACCTGCTGCCGCAGCGGCCGTTCGACCTCGCGCCGTTGCACGATCGACGCGCGAGCTTCGTCCTCGGAGGCGACGTGCGCGGCGACAAACGCCGGTACGAGTACGTCAACGAGGATGCGTCGCTGCCGGTGTGCTTGTTGGTCGGTGATTCGTTCGCCGAGCCGATGAACGAGTTCCTCGGCGAGAACTTCTCACGCACGTACGGCTACCGCCGCATCACGTTCGGCGCGGATCTGATCGCGGAGCACGAGCCCGACGTCGTCATCCAGCTCTACAACGAGCGTTGTTTCGTCTCGCAGGATCCGGTGCACTTGCTCGCGCTCGCGCAACGCGATCTCGGGCCGATCGACGGCGACTCGCGGGCGGCGAAAGACGACGAGACGACGCCCGACGACCGCCCGTACGCGCGCTTCGAAGCGGCGAGCGACGTGCGCTTCGCGCTCGATGCGAAGAACGGCTCGATGCTCGCCGCTCGAGGCGCCGCGAAGATCGAACGACGCGAAGAAGCGGCGCACGCGAGCTTCGCGATCGAGACGCACGGGCCCGACGACGGTTTCGAGCTCCCCCACTTCGACTTCCCGACCGCAGGCTCAGCGCTCTTGCGCATGGACGTCACCTGCCCGTGCGCGACGACGCTCGAGTTGCGTTACGCGCCGCGCGACGGCGCGCCCGACGCGGAGGCGAGCCGCAGTCGCCGCATCCTGCTCTCGCAAGGTCGCAACCGTTTGGTGTTCGAACTCGACGCGCCGGAGGCCGGCGGTTGGTGGACGCTCAGCCCGGGCCGCGTCGAAGGTCGCTACGTGCTGCACGCGCTCGAGGTCCGCGCAGTCGGGAACTGAACGATGGTCTTCAGCTCCCCCGTCTTCCTGTTCGTGTTCCTGCCCGCGGTGCTCGCGGCGTACTTCCTGTTCGGACGCAGGCTGCACAACTTCGTCTTGATGACGGCGAGCTTGCTGTTCTACGCGTGGGGCGAGCCGGCGCTCGTCCTCGTGATGTTGTTGTCGATCACCGTCAACTTCGCCTTCGGCCTGTGGGTCGAGCGCTTGGCCGTGACGTCGTCGACGACCGGCGAGAAACGACGCAGCGCGATCGCGGTCGCCGTGATCTTCAACATCGCGTTGCTCGCGACCTTCAAGTACGCGGACTGGCTGTGGTCGGTGGCCTCGAGCCTGCTCATCGCGTCCGGCGCGATCGACGCGCCGCTCGGACTGTTGTCCGACGCCTTGCACCTGTCACCCGGATTGCGCGCGGCGCTGTGTACGGAAGCAGGGACGATCCGTCTGCCGATCGGCGTCTCGTTCTTCACGTTCCAAGCGATGTCGTACGTGATCGACATCCATCGCCTCGAAGTTCGCGCGCAGCGAAGCATCGTCAACTTCGCGCTCTACAAGTCGCTCTTCCCGCAGCTGATCGCCGGTCCGATCGTGCGCTACGCCGACGTCGCGGAGCAGCTCGTCTCGCGCGTCACGACCGCGCAAGGCTTCGCGTACGGCGTGCGGCGTTTCGCGCTCGGGCTCGGCAAGAAGCTCTTGATCGCGAACACCGCGGCGTTGCCCGCCGATCTGATCTTCGCGTTGCCGGGCGACGAGCTGACCGCTGCCGTCGCGTGGTTCGGCGTGGTCTGTTACGCGATCCAGCTCTACTTCGACTTCTCCGGTTACTCCGACATGGCGATCGGCCTCGGCCACATGTTCGGGTTCCGCTTCCTCGAGAACTTCAACTACCCGTACATCTCGACGACGATCACGGAGTACTGGCGGCGCTGGCACATCTCGCTGTCGACGTGGTTGCGCGACTACCTCTACTTCCCGCTCGGCGGCAATCGGCACGGCAAGGCGCGGACGTACTTCAACCTCTTCACGGTCTTCTTCCTGTGCGGCCTGTGGCACGGAGCGGCGTGGAACTTCGTCCTCTTCGGCATGTTCCACGGCGCGATCATGGTCGTCGAGCGGCTCGGGCTCGGTCGCATCGTGCGTTCGCTGCATCCCGTTCTTCAGCGCGTCTATTTCCTGCCGCTGATGCTGGTGACGTACGCGGTGTTCCGCGGCGAAGGGCTGCGCGCGACCGGCGCGTACCTCACCGCGATGTTCGGCCTCAACGCGGATCCGGGGCCGAACCAACACGTCTCGCTCTATCTCGATGCAGCGGTCGGCGCGGCGCTGGTCGCGGGGATCATCGGTTCGATGCCGTGGCTGCCGAAGGTGCTCGAGTGGCGACGTTCGCTCGAGCTCGCGAACGAGCGCGTCGGCCTGCGCCGCGCGCTCGACTTCGCCGGCGTCGTGCTCGTGATGGGCGTGTTGTCGTTCGCCGCGATGGTGCTCTCGGCGGACACGTACAACCCCTTCATCTACTTCCGCTTCTAGCGAACGGCGACGCGCGCTACGAACCGGCAGCGCGACGTTCGCGGACCAAACGCGCGGCGAAGAACTCGCCGGCCTTGTAGCTCGAGCGCACCAACGGTCCCGACGCGACGTAGCGGAAGCCGAGGCTCTCGCCGAGACGTTGGTATTCGGCGAAGCGTTCCGGCGACACGTATTCGCGCACCGGAGCGTGGTTCTCGCTCGGCCGCAGGTATTGGCCGAGCGTCAGGAAGTCGACGTCGGCCGCGCGCAGACGTTCGAGGCTCTCGACGATCTCCGCGTGGGATTCGCCGAGGCCGACCATCAGCGAAGACTTGGTGAAGACTCGCGCGTCGAGCGCCTTCGCTCCGCGCAACGTCGCGAGCGAACGCTCGAACGAACACCGCGGGTCGCGGATCTTGCGCTGGAGCCGATCGACGACCTCGACGTTGTGCGCGAGCACGTCGGGCCGCGCCGACATCAACGTCGCGAGCGCGTCGCCTTGGTAATCGGGAATGAGCGTCTCGACGACCGTGCGCGGCGCGAGCTCGCGGATCTTCCCGATGCACGCGGCGTAATGCGCGGACCCGCCGTCCGCGAGGTCGTCGCGATCGACGCTGGTGATCACGACGTAGCCGAGGTTCAGCGCGGCGATCGCTTGGCCGACTTTCGCGGGCTCGTTCGGATCCGGCGGCGCCGCGCGATCGACGGTCTTCACCGCGCAGAAGCGACAACGGCGCGTGCACTCGTCCCCGAGCACCATCAACGTCATCGTCGCGTGGTCGCCCTTCCAACATTCGCCGATGTTGGGGCAGCGCGCTTCCTGGCAAACAGTGTTCAGCCCGAGCGATTCGGTCAGGCCCTTCAGCCGCGCGTAGCCTTCGCCGCCGGGCAACGGCACCTTCAACCACGCCGGCTTCGGCGTGCGGATCGGGATGCCGGACGGGCCGGTCGGCGCGTCGGGCAACTGATTTTCGCGGGGTGAGGAAGAGCTCATCGATGCGCTCGCGGACCGTGGAGTTTAGCAGATCGGCGCGCGGCTCAACGCCCGTCGTCCGACAGCGGCTCCGCGGTCGGCGGCCCCCACAAACAGCCCTCCATGCACGTCCGATCGCTGTCGATCGTCGGCGTCTCGGCTTCGGAGAGTCCGGTGTAGCCGAGCGCCTTGAGCTGCTTGAGTTCGACTTCGTCGAGCTCGCGCAAGCCCTGCCCGCGCTGCGGCAAACCGTCGCGCAGTCGCCGGTACGCGCGCGCGGTGCGCAGCAACTGAGCGCGTACGCCGCGACCGTATTCGCCGCGGCTGTCGAACGTCCTCGGCGCCGCGAGCTCGTGCGCGTCGATCTTCCAGTCGTACGTCTCGCCGCGCCAGAAATCGTCGGCGCAGAACGTGACGAGCGTGTGCTCGCTCCCGCGCGCGAGCGCGACTTGTCGATACGCGACTTCGTTGCCGGCGAAGACGAAGAGCTCCGACGTGTAGACGCGCTCCTTCGGACCCGCTTCGCCGCGCGCGATCGCGCCGAGGTCGGCGCCGGGCAACGCGTGCAGCGGCTCGACCTTCGTCGCCGCGAGGATCGTCGGCACGATGTCGACGAGACCGACGGTTTCGGCGACGCGCCGACCCGCGGTGAACTCGCCCTTCTGGCGCAGGATCAACGGCACGCCGATGCTCTCGCGGTAGAGCTGTTGGCGATGGCCGAGCGCACCGTGCTCCATGAACTCTTCGCCGTGATCCGCGGTCAGGATCACCAACGTGTTCTCGGCGAGCCCGAGTTGATCGAGATGGTCGAGCAGACGCCCGACTTGCGAATCGACGTACGCGATCCCGCCGTCGTAGAGACCGATCTGGCGCCGCAAGTGCTCGCGTGGAACGACGGGCTCGTCGCTCGCCGGATCGGACGGCTTCGGTCCGAAGCGATCGAAACCTTCGGGCGGTTTGTACGGCGCGTGCACGTCGAAGAGGTGCACGAAGAGGAAGAACGGCGCGTCGCCGCCGGAGCGCGTTCCGTCGAGCCACTCGATCGCGGAGTCGACGACCTCGGGCGACGTGCGGCGTTTCGGATCGACCAATTCCGGGTACGCGGCGAGCATCGCCTTCATGCCCTCGACGTCCTTCGCCTTGCGCAAACGACCGAACTCGAGCCCGAGCGTCGGGTGCGAAAAGAGGTCGAGGCCGCGCCGCTCCCACACGTCGAAGCCCGCGTCGAAGCCGAACGAATCGTCGAGGTACTTCCACGAGTAGAAACCCGCGGTGCGATAGCCGGCGGCGGACAACGGCTCCGAGACAAGATTGCCGCGCAACGGCGGCGGGATGCGCACGTCGTGCGCGTCGTGGCGATCGTAGAGACGCTCCTCGCAGACCGAGTGCGCGGAGATCGGCAGGCCCGAGAGCATCGTCAGGTGCGCGGGCAGCGTCCACGACGTGCTCGACACCGCGTTCTCGAACAGCACGCCTTCCTTCGCGAGCGCATCGATGCGCGGCGAGGTCTCAGGCTCGTAGCCGTAGCAGTGCAGGTGATCGGCGCGCAGGGTGTCGATGCTGATCAGCAGGACGTTGACGCGCGGCTCGCGGCTGCACGCGGCGCCGACGAGTCCGACGAGCAACGCGAGCAGCGCTCCCGTCCGTTCGATCGCTCGTCGTCGTTCCATCGCGTCGCTCGCCGCCGACGAGCTCGACGATTCTAGCAGTCCGTCAGCCCTCGGCCGGATGGTGCAGATACAGCGCGGACGCGGCGCTGAAGTAGATCACCAAGCCGGTGACGTCGACGAGCGTCGCGACCAACGGCGCCGACGCGCTCGCCGGGTCGAAACCCAGGCGTCGCAACGCGAGCGGCAACATCGCGCCCGACAACGTCCCCCACAGCACGACGCCGAGCAGCGAGATCCCGATCGTCGCGCCGAGCCACAAATAGTGCGGCCCGTAGTCGACGCCGAGCGCGTGCCACGCGACGACGCGCAGGAAACCGATCGAGCCGAGGATCGTGCCGAGCGCGAGGCCCGACGCGAGCTCGCGCCGGAACACCTGCATCCAATCGCGCACGCGGACTTCGCCGAGCGACATCGCGCGGATCACGAGCGTCGTCGCCTGCGAGCCCGAGTTGCCGCCGCTCGAGATGATCAACGGGATGAAGAGCGAGAGCACGATCGCCGCCGCGATCTCGTGCTCGAAGTAACCCATCGCCGTCGCCGTCAGCATCTCGCCGAGGAACAGGACGATCAGCCAGCCCGCGCGCTTCTTCAGCATCGACCCGAGACCGACCTGCAGGTACGGCGCGTCGAGCGCTTCGCTACCGCCGATCTTTTGGATGTCCTCGGTCGCTTCTTCCTGCACGACCTGCACGATGTCGTCGAAGGTGACGATGCCCTTCATGCGACCGTCGCCGTCGCACACCGGCAGCGCCATCAGGTCGTATTGCGCGAAAAGGCGGCCGACCGCTTCCTGGTCCATCGTCTCCGGCACGGTGACGACGTCCTTCTTCATCACGTCGCTGACTTTCGCGGCGCCCTTCGCGGAGAAGAGGTCGCGGAACGAGACGACGCCGAGCAGACGCTGCTGCGAATCGAGGACGTAGCCGTAGTAGATCGTCTCGAGCTTCTCGTTCACCTGCTTGCGCATGTAGGTGATCGCCTCGTCGACGCTCATCTCCGGTCGCACGCGCGCGAAACGCGGGCTCATCAAGCCACCGGCGTCGTCCTCGGCGTACGCGAGCAGGCTCGAGACTTCGCGCTTCGACATGTCGTCGAGCAGCGCGACCAATTCGCCGCGCCGCCCTTCGTCGGCGGCCTGGATGACGTCGGCGGCATCGTCGGGCGCGAGCAAGCGCATCCACAGGCGCCGTTCGTTCGACGGCAGGCCGAGGATCAAGTCCATCTGGTCGGCGGCGGCGAGCGCGAGGAAGAACTCGTGTCCTTCCGCGGGTGCGAGCAGACGAAAACCGTCGACGCGCTCGGCGGTGTCGAGCAGACGCCACGCGTCCTGCAAGTCGGCCGCGGGCAGGCGCTCACCGAACGGCGACTCGACCGCGACGACTTGGTTCGGCGTCTCGTCGTTCGACGCGTCGCTCATCGCAAACTCCCCGAGCGTCGCGCGCCGACGACGCTCCCTCGCCGGAGGTTCACCGGCGGCAGAAGGCGAGTTTCCGAATCCTTGCCGTACTCCATGCTCGAACCAGGTCCGTCGATCGACGCATCCCCGCGCGACTCAGGTGTGTCCATCGCGCGCCGCGATGGAGAGCGCGGGCGAGGGTAGAACGCTCGACCGCTCCTGGCAACGAAAGAAGAGCGCCCGCCGCGTCGTGAAGACGCGACGGGCGCGGTGATTAGGGAGCTCTCGAACGAAGTCGTGCGCGAGTCAGCGAGCGGAGACTTCGAGCAATAAGCCGCCCTTGCCTCCGACACCGAGCACCGCCGAACGCGGCTCGGTTCCGGGCGGCAAGAGCACGCGCTCGTCCGCGATCAAACGCGTCCAGGTCGCGCGGTCCGACGGCGGGGTTGCGCCGCTCATCCCGACCGCCCACGTCGGTTCGGCGTCGAGCATCATCGCCCGTGCGGTGACGCCGATGTCGAGCGCGCCGTCCGGCAGCCGCCGAGGCTCCACCGCGACGATCAGTCCGTCGAAGAACACGCGCTCCTGCGGATCGAAGATCGCGGCCGACTGCGCGATCTCGACGTTGACCGAGTCGAGCCCGAGGCTCTCCGCCCCGACGGTGAACGCCGACCGACGCCCTTCGACGACCGACGCGGACCAACGGGCCGCGACCGCGTCGCCCTTGCGCAGGACGAGGTCGATCTCGACCGATTTCGGCCGCAAGACGTTCGCGAGCACCGCGGGATCGAAGTTGCGGGCGTGCTTCGGACCTTCGGCGGGCGCGGCGGTGCTCGGCAGCAGCGTCAGCCACGGGCCGAAACGTTCGGCGACGAGCGCGTCGCGCTGCGGGAAGTTGCGGTCGGACGCGAGGTCGAGCTCGTGCTCGGCCCAGACGATTTCGGCGCGCAACGGCGCGTCGCCCTCCCACCGCGACTCGCAGAAGAAGCCTTCGAGCAGCCGACCGGGATTCCCGCGCTCGAGCAACGCCCCCTCGACCTTGACGTACGGCGGCGCGAAGCGCGACAGATCGACGACGTCGATGCGGAAGCCGTTGTCGTAGAGGTCGATGCCTTTCGCGACCGGCACGGGCTCGCCGACGGCGCGCAACACGATCGTGCACCGCGCGTTTCCGCCGACGGAAGTCAGCGCCGAGCGCAAGAGCACCGCCTCGCCCTTCGGCAAGAACGTGGTCAACGCCGCGGCGTGTTGTACGACGCGCGGCGACTGGAAGACGAGCTCGGCGGGCTGCTCCGCCCACGCCTGATCGTTGCCGACGTGGTTGACGAATTTCACCGTCCGTTCGCGCGGCGGCGCGAGCTCGTCGACCTCGCGCAACGTCAACGCGAGCTGCACGCCGTCGGCGACCGCCGCCGCGCGCGCGGCGAGTTGGAGACCGACGCGGAACGAGCGCGAGACCGGTTGGTACACGACCGCTTGCTGCGCGACCTCGCAGTCGTAGTCGGTGATCAGGCGCACGTCGCGCGTGTGATCGAGACGCGCTTCGTCGCCCGGCGCGATCCGCAGGAGCGCGGTGCGCGCGCGGCCCTGGGCGAGAGCTCGACCGACCAGGTCCTCCGCCGCGGCGGCGGGAATCCGCGTCGCGAAACCGGAGGGCCCGACCTCGCCGTCGACGACGTCGACGCGCACGAAGACCGCGGAGCGAAAAGCGTCCGAGTAGAACGCGAGCTCGCGCTCGAGGTTCTTGTGCGTCTCCCCGGAAACGAACGCCTGCAGTTGCGCGTCATCGACGACCTCCCACGAACGGCCGTCGCGTTCGAACTCCTCCGAGCTCGCGAGCACCGACGTCTGCGCCAAGTACTCGACCCCGCGTTCGCGTCCAGGCGCGCCGGAGTCCTCGAAGGTGAGCGTCGAGGCCAACGCCGGCACCAGGTTGGTCGCGCCGGCTTCGCGACCGATCGTCGGCGCGACGGCGGCGAAGTCGTACGTGCGCCACGAGACATCGGCAACGGGCGCGACGGTCGGAACGTCGCCGACGGAAGCGCACGCGAGCGGAATGACGAGAGCGGAGAGCAACGATTGGTTCATGGCGTGATTCTCGAGTCGAAACGTCGGTCCGCTTCGTCGGGCAGACGTGCCTCGAGCAAGCGGGCCAACTGGACGGTGACGGCGCTCGAGAACGCGCGTCGTGAGAGCAAGTCGCGGATCGGCCGGCGTTCGGCGTCGGCGAAACCCGCGAGCGCGCGGTCGAGCGCCGCGTCGCCGCCGTGGCGGCGGATCGCGACGAGCGCGACGGCGGCGAGACGTTTCTCGCGGCGCGTGAAGTCGCCGAACGCATCGGCGAGCGCGAGAGCCGCGGGCTCGGAACCGTGTTCGCTCAAGGCCTCGAGCGCGAGCAGGCGCGACTCCGGCGGCGACGAGCGTGCGCAGGCCAGCGGTGCCAATGCGGAAGCGCATGCCGCGCTCTCAGTTTCGATCAACGCCTCGACCAACGTTTCCGTGCGCTCGCCGGCCGAGTCATACGACGTTCCGCGTTCGACGAGGCTCCGTGCGAAACGCGCCAACGCCTCGGGCGCGTGCTCGGCGCGCGTGCGCAGGATCGTCGCGAGATCCGCACGCCGCGCGCGGCCGTGGACCGTCGCATCGAGCGCTTCTTCGAGCCCCGCGTCGTCGTCGAGCGCGCCGAGTGCTCGCGCCGCGGCTTCGCGGCGTCGCTTGTCGAAGAGCGACTCGACCAACCACGGCACGGCGTCGGCGACCGGCGCGCGCGCGAAGAGTTCGAGCCACACGTCGGCGTCGCCGCCGCGCGACGCGGAGGCGAGTTTCGCGAGCTCGGCGCCGTCGAAACCGCGCGCGGCGAGCGTGTCGCCGAGCACGTCGAGCGGAACCGAGCCGCGCGCGACGAGCGCGACGACGAATCCGAGTTCGTTCGAGCCGACGCGAGCGAGCGCGGTCGCCCATTGCTCCGCTCGCACCTCTCGGACCTCGCGCAACGCGTCGACGACGGCGACGCCCGCGAGACCGTTCGCGGCGGCGCGGTCGAGCGCGAGGTCGCGGCTCGCGGGCTCGTTCAACGCCGCAGCGAGCGCCGTCGGCACGTTCACCGCGAGATCGACCAACGCCGCGGCCGTCGCGTCCACGAGCGCCGCGCGAGCCGTCGAACGCACGAGCGGTGCGACCGAGCGCCGGTCGCCGCGCACGCCGAGATAGCGCGCCGCGCGCGCCGCGACCAGCGCATCGCCGTCGCGCAACAGGCCTTCGACTTGGCGCAGCCACGCATCGGTGCGCGCGCGTTCGACGCCGATCGACGCATCGACGGCGAGCGCGAAGCTCTCCACGTCGGCGCGCATCGCGAAGTCGGGCGCCGCGGCGTCGGCGAAGGTCGCGCGCGCGCGTTCGCGTTCGCCGGCGAGCTCGGGATCGACTTCCGCCGCGAGCGGCGGGCCGAAATCCGTCGCCGGTGCGGGCTCGTCGCGGCGAGGCAGCTCCGCGGGCGGCGCGCTGCGCGGCGCAACTTGCGGAAGCACTTCGACGACCGCGTCGGGCTTCGTTGGCGCGTCTTCTCGCGACCACAGCAATGCACACGCGATCACCGCGGCCGCGAGCGCGGCGGCAAAGCCTCCACGACGGAGCACGACGCGGCGCCGAATGCGGCGCGTCACTCCGCGCGCGGCAAACTCGACTTCGTCGGGCGCGAGCTCGGGCAACGCGCTCGCGCGCAACGCCCACTCGAGCCGGCGCGCGACGACCGCGAACTCGGCGCACGCGACGCAGGCCTCGACGTGCTCCGCGAACTCGCGCGCTTCCGCGGGAGCGACTTCGCCGTCTTCGCGCATCAGCGCGAGTTCCTCGGCGCGTTCGCAGTTCACGGCCGACCTCCGCCGAGCACGCTCCACAAACGCTCGAGCAGACTCCGCCGCGCCTTCATCACCAACGTGCGCGCGGTCGCCGGCTGCACGCCGAGAGAGAGCGCGACGTCCGCGTACTCGCGACCTTCCACGACGCGCAGCACGAGTGCGCGCCGTTCGTTCTCGCCGAGCCGCGCGAGCTCGCGTCCCAACGCGCCCTCGAGTTCGTCGTCGACCAACCCGCGATCGAGCGCCGCGTCGTCGATGCGCGCATCGTCGGTGAGCTCGATCGGGGTCCCCCGCCGACGTCGCGCGCGCAGCTCGTCGCGCAGGCGATTGCGCACGATCGACGACAACCACGAGCGATACGGCGCGTCGCCGCGGTACTCCGTCCGGCGCTCCCACGCGCGAGCGAAACACTCCTGCGTCAGGTCGCGTGCATCTTCGAGGTGGGCGGTCATCGCGTAGCTCATCTGCAGCACGCTCCGGTAGTGACGCGCGACCAGACTCTCGAACGCGTGCCTGTCGCCGGAGGCCGCTCGTCGCGCGAGGTCTTCGTCCTCGCCGCGCAGCGAGAGCGGCCCGGGCTCGCGAGCGCGAGCCGGCCGGGCACCCCCGTCGTCGGGTCGCTCCACACCGAGGTGCACACCGAGCCAGGACGCCCGAGCCCCAAACTTGTCGATGGGATTCGTCAAGAAGCGGCCGACGCGGGAAGGGCGTCGAACCGCTCGGTCGCTACCTCGGGCGAAGCCCGGGTCACCGCGAGAAGAGGAAGTCGCTCTCGGCCGACCACGCGGCGAAGCGGAAGAGCGGCGCGAGGCGCGCGAGCTCCGCGACCAAGTGCGCGGGCGCTTCCGGCGCGAGCACGGCTCCGCGTTTGCCCGGAGGCGCCGGGTAGCGCCGCTCGACGCGCAGCGCGTGCTCGCCGGGTTTGTAGTAGCGCAGGAACTCCTCCAACTTGTTGCGATCGAGCGCGCCGCAGCGCCACTCGCCCTTCCAATCGTCGAGGCGCAGGAAGAAACCGTCGAGGGCGTTGAGGCACGCGAGCCAACCGTCGAAGCCTTCCTTCTTCGCGCGGTTGATCAGGTTCTGACCGTCGTACCACGCGTCGATGTGGATGCGCAGGCTGACTTCGACGACGTCGGCTTCGAGCGCGACGCACAAGTACGCGTTGCGGTACGCGGCGTCGAGGTCCTTCGCGAGCTCGGGGCCGAGCACGCTCTTCAGACGCTTCTTCGCCTCCTTGCCGCGACACAAGTAGACCCACAACCGGCGCACGCGATTGTGGTTGAACTGGTGCGGCGCGTGGAGGCTCGTCCGCGCGAGCAGTTCGAGTCCGTTCCCGCTCGCGATGCGCGCGACCGCTTCCTTGCCGATCGCGGCGAGCTTGCGGCGCGCGAGCAAGCGCCGATCGTTGAACTGCGGGTCGCGCGCGAGCGCCTCGGACAGCGCGTGGAAGTCGCCTTCCTCGAAGGGAGCGAGTTCGGCGAGCGGTTTCGGTTCCTCGTTGTCCTTCGTCACGGCGCGGTGTTCGGCGCGAGAGCATGCCGCGTCCTCCGCGCGGGCGCCAGCACCGTGCGAAGACGCGCAGCGAGGTTTCCGCACCGGAGTCGAGAAGAGGTGGACTGGGGCGAAGGGTCGCGACGTGATTAGAATCAACGTCCCCCGACGACGCTGCCGATAGGGCGGCCATGTCCCCGAACGAACTCCGGATGCGCTTCTCCCACTTCGTGTTCGACCCGAAGACCGACATGCTCGGCGAGGGGCCGCTCTCGGAGGTCTACCGCGCGGTCGACGAACGTTTGGGTCGCACGGTCGCGCTGAAGATCCTGCGCGCCAACGTCGACATCGATCCGGAAGCGGACACGCGCTTCGCTCGCGAGGCTCGCCACACGAGCCAGCTCGAGCACCCGAACATCGCGCGCATCTACGAGTACGGCTCGGACGGCGGGCGCTCCTTCATCGTGATGGAGTACCTGCAAGGTCGGACGCTCGACAAGATCGTCAAGGAGCGCACGCTCGGCGTCGACGAAGGCCTGCGCATCGCGGTGCAACTCACCAGCGCGCTCGCGCTCGTCCACCGCTCGGGCCTCATCCACCGCGACCTGAAGCCCGCGAACGTGATGGTGCTGCACGACGGCACCGTCAAGCTCCTCGACTTCGGCATCGCGCGCGCCAACAACGAATCGACGATCACGCAGCACGGGATGTTGGTCGGCACGGTGCTCTACATGTCGCCGGAGCAAGTGCGCGGCGACGAGCTCAACGCGCGGTCCGACATCTTCTCCCTCGGCGCGGTGCTGTATCACGCGCTCTCGAGCGCCTTGCCGTTCCCCGGCAACTCGTTCCCCGAGGTCTGCATGTCGATCCTCGAAGGCAAGCCCAAGCCGCTGTCGCAACTTCGCTCCGGCCTGCCGCCGACGCTCGAGGAGTTCGTGATGAAGTGCATGTCGACCGAGCCGGCCGCGCGCTACGCGGACGCCGAGGTCGCGCACGGGGTGATCATGGCGATCAACGACAGCCTGGCCTCGGGCTCCGGCGCCGCGAATTCGAGCTACCTCTCCGGCCGCATCGCGATCTCGCCGATCGCGGTGACCGCGGGCAGCGACGCGGCGACGGCGCTCGCGACCGGTGCGCGGCGCGATCTCGCGGCCGAGCTGCAGCGCGCCGGGATGAGCGTGCAACTGCTCGCCGGCAACGGCACGCGCGAGACCGAGACCGACTTCTATCTGCACGGCGCCCTCAAGTTGGAGGGCACGCGCGGGTCGCTCGAGCTCGCGCTCGACCAGTGCAAGAACTCGCGCTGCGACGAGACACGCGAGGTCTGGCGCGAGCGCATCGAGCACCAAGGCGACGAATGGGACCTGCAAGCGGTCCTCGTGCGTTCGGCGCTGCGCGCGCTGAAGCGCAAGCTCGCCGAGAACGCGTTGCGCCCCGACGAACCCGCGACGCGCGATCCGAAAGCGGCGCGCGAGCTGTCGCTCAAGGCGCACGGCGTCCTGCACCGCGGCATGACACGGCACTTGCTCGCGTCGATCACGCTCTTCCGGCGCGCGATCGAAGCCGATCCGCAGTGCGCGCTCGGCTACGCGGGTTTGTCGGAAGCGCTCGCCCGCAAGTTCTTGTACTGGGACGGCGAGGACGCGTTCTTGAACGAGTCGCGCGAGCACGCGCGTCGCGCGCTCGCGCTCGATCCAGGTTCGGCGGAGGCGCACACGTCGCTCGGCTTCGCGCACCACTTGCGCGGCGCGACCGTCGACGCGCAGCGCGAATACCGACTCGCGATCCAGTTGAGCCAGAGCGAATGGCTCGCCCACCGCTTGCTCGGCGCGTTGCTCGCGCGCGAAGGCAACTACAAGGCGGCGTCGCCGCTCCTCCAGCGCGCGATCGCGATCAAGCCGACGTACATCAGCACGTACGACCACCTCTACAACGTGCTCAACCACCTCGATCGTTATCAGGAAGCGATCGAAGTCGCCGACTCCGGCATCGGCGCGGCGCGCAAGCGCTTGCAAGGCGTGCCCGACGATCAGGACGCGCGCGTCCACCTCGCGATGTTGCTCGCGCGGATGGGCCTGCGCGACGAGGCGATGGCCGAGCTCGAACGCGCGCGCGACAACGCACCGAAGGACGGCTTCACCGCGTTCCACTCCGCGGCGGTGCACGCGTTGCTCGGCAACGCGGTCGAAGCGCTCGACGCGTTGAAGGCGGCGCAGGCGCGCGGTTTCTACGTGCGCAGCGAGGCGCGCAACGCCGAATTCGACGTACTGCGCGGCCTGCAAGAGTTCCAAGAGCTCGTCGCCTGACAGGTGAACGACGCGCCGAATCGCGGTTGGGTGTATCGCGATCGCGTCGGCGCCGAAGCGGCGGGCGAGACGGTGCTCGCGTACCACGTCGCGCGTTTTCGTCACTCCGATGAAACGGTGTGGCGCGCGTCGATCGAGCGCGGGCTCGTGCGCGTCAACGGTTGTGTCGCCGACGCGAACCGCCTTCTGCGCGCCGGCGACGAACTCGAGTTCCACCGGCCGCCGTGGGTCGAGCCCGACGCGCCGTGTTCGTTCGCGGTCGTGTTCGAGGACGAGCACGTGCTCGTCGTCCTGAAACCGTCGGGGCTCCAAGTCCTGCCCGCCGGACCGTTCTCGGCGGCGACGTTGCTCGAGCTCGTGCGCGCGAGCGCGACGGATCGCGCCGAAGCTGCGCCGGCCCACCGACTCGGCCGCGGCACGTCGGGCTTGACGGTGTTCGGCAAGAGCGCGGTCGCGCGCGCGTCGCTCGCGCGGCAATTCCGCGACGGCGTTCCGCGCAAGACGTACTTCGCGTGGGTCGAAGGGGTCGAGCTCCCGCGCTCATTCCATGCGCGCCAACCGATCGCGCGATTCCAGCACGGACCGATCGTGATCCACGTCGCCGCCGAGAGCGGACGCGCAGCGCTGACGCGCGTGCGCGTGCTGCGCCGCGACGTCGAACGGCGACGCACGTTGGTCGCCGCGCAACCGATCACCGGTCGACCGGATCAGATCCGCATCCACCTCGCCGCCGCGAACGCGCCGATCGTCGGCGATCCGTTGTTCGGGCCGGGCGGAGTGCCGAAGAGCGACGTTCCGCCGGGCCTCGGCGGTTATCTGCTCCACGCCGCGGCGTTGAGCTTCCTCCATCCGCTCGGCGGCGCGCGGCTGAAGTTCCGGTCGCGGCCCGCCTGGCTCGGCATGGATTGCTAGTCTCGCGACGATGAGCACCACGTTCCGCTTCCGCGTTCACGACGAGCTCCTCGCGATCGCGCGTCTCGCACAGGACGCGCCGCTGCCCGATTGGGCGCGCGGGCGCTTCTTCAACCTCGCGCGCACGCCGGACGAGCTCTCGATCATCTGTCCGCAAACGAAAGTGCCGGCGGACGTCGTGCACGAACGCGACAAGGTCGCGCTCGGCATCGTCGGCGTCGTGCCGATGACCGCGGTCGGCATCCTCGCGGCGCTGTGCGCGGCGCTCGCCGCGGCGAACGTGCCGGTCTTCGTGCTGTCGACCTACGACACCGATTGGTTGTTGGTGTCGGCGAAGCGCTTCGAGGAAGCGAAGGGTGCGCTCGAAGGCGCCGGTCACAGAATCGAAGGCGCGGCGCCGACGATCTAGCGCTACGGGTTCGTACGAATCCAACGCACGACGAAGTCGGACTTGTCGCCGTCGTGGTTGTAGTCGTGGTTCGCGAGCGCCTCGTCGACCAGGAACGCCGCGCCGTACTTCTCGTCGGTGAAGACGCTGTCGGTCGTCAGGATGTTCAACGGGCTGATGTAGTCGAGGCCTTGATGCGAGAGCGTCGTGCGCACCAGGATCGGACTGCTCTTCGCGCCGTCGCCGTTCCAGTCGCGCGTGTCGGCGATCTCGTCGACGCGACAGAAGACGCTGTTCTTCGCGATCACGAGCCCGCCGTCGCTCGCGAAGAGCGCCACCGGACCGTGCGGCACCGTCAGGCGATCCGGAGCGGACTTCGAGAAGCGCGCGAACGTCGGGACCTGGTCGTTGACGTCCTTGTCCTTCCACGACTTGTTCTGCGTCGTGCCGAACGACTTCTCGCTCATGGCGAACAGGACACGGTCGCGCTTCGGACGATCGGAGAGCCAAGTGGTGACCGCCGATTGGATCCCGGGCTGCGTCGGTTCGCGGTCGTAGTTCCAGACCGCTGAAGCGCCGAGCGTCGGATCCAACCACGCGACGAGCAAGTTGTTGACGTTCGAGTCGGCGTCGTGGTTGCGCTTGTCGGCGGCTTCATCGACGACGCAGAGGAAGCGATCGTCGAGGTCGCTGATGCCGGACGCGTTGCCGTTGACGACCGCGAAGGCGACGAGCTGATTCGGATCGTTGAAGGGCTGGAGCGGCGTCGCCGTGCTCACCCAACGGAAGATCACGTCGTTCTTGTCGCCGTCGTCGTTCGCGTCGCAGCCGTTGTCCGGTGCGTCGGAACCATCGGCGGCCTCGAGCACCATCGTGCCGACGAAGCCCGGCACGGCGAGCACGCGGTTGATGCCGGCGAGCCCGGTGTTCTGCGGCGCGTCGGCGACCGGATCCGCGAACCACGCGGCGTAGTTCAGGAAGAACAGCACGTCGTCGAGCAGATCGGTGTCGCTGTAGCCCGTGCAACTCGTCGGCTCCCAACCGGCGGGGAAACCGAGACCGACGGCGTCGTTCAGGCCGTCGATGAAATCGTTTTGGTTGCCTTCGTGGACGAGGAACCCGACCAACCAATCGCCGGCGCCGGTCGCGCGCGCGCGGACGCGGACAGTCCCGGTCGAGACCGCGAACTGCGTGCTCAACACCTCGGAGCCGACGTCGGTCGCGTCGACCAGCGCAAGGACCGAGTCGGTCGCGTCGCCGTCATTGTTGTGGTCGACGGTCTCGACGAGTTCGGGGATCGTGGCGAAGAGCATCCCTTCGTCGGCGCTCTGGATCTTGACGTGGCAGCCGCCGCCCGCGCTCGCCGCGACGTTGTGCAGCACGCGGATCGGCGTGGCCGGCGCGGTGCGATCGATCCACTTGAGGTTGGACTCGCCGGCGGCGAGGGGCTCGAGCAAATCGGCCGTGTAGAAGAGCCGGTTCTCCGACACGAGGATCTGCGTCGTCGCCGAGCCGTCCAACGTGTCGACGAACCCGACGTCGGGCGCGGCCGGGCTCGAGTTGAGCTTGCCCGGGTAGTGCAGCAGGACGTCGTCGCCGAGGTCGCCGTCCTGGTTCCAGTCCCACGAGTCGTCGCGTTCGCTGACCGCGAGGTAGACGTGGCGTCCGAGGATCGCGACGTCGTTGGCGTCGACGTTGAGCGCGTGCTCGCTGCGCCCCTTCATGTTGACGACGACCGCGATGTCGTCGCTCAGGCCGACGTCACCGTTCGCGGCGTTGAAGTTCTTCCCCGACGCCGCTTCGTTGGCGAGGTACACGAAGCGCTCGCCCGCGACGACGATCTTCGACGTCGGCAGCGCGGCGTACTTGGTCGTGTGCGGCTCGAACGCGGTCGTGCCGCTCGGATCGTCGCCGAGCGCGATGTCCTCGATGTCGTTCTTGAGGTCGCCGAGGATGTCGTTGCAGGTCGGCGCGAGGAGCAGGGCCGCGAGCGCGAACGGCATGACGAGAAGAGCGCGACGGAGGCGAGTGCGGGCGTGCGTCATGAAGAGGATCCGACGCGCATCCAGAGCGCGGGCGGAAGCGCCATGCTAGCACGCGGACTCCCGAGCTCCGTCGAGCGGAGCGCGTCGGGAAAAGGGTTCCGGGTGCGGACGCTCGAACGAGCCGCGAACGATCAGCGCTTCCAGCAGGCGCGAATACCGTCTTCGAGTCCGACGCGCGGCGCGAAGCCCAAGCCGGCGAGCTTCGCGATGTTCGGCGCGCGGCGCGCGACCGAGCCAGGAGGCGCGGGGTGCAGCTCGAGCTTCGGATGGAACCCGGTGACGTCGAAGATCACGCGCGCGAGCTCGTCGATGCGCTTTTCGTCGGGCGAACCGATGTTGAACAAGCCGCTCGCGCCGTTGCGCGCCGCGTCGAGCACCGTCAACAACGCGCGCCCGGCGTCCTCGACGTACAGGAACGAACGCGTCTGATCGGCGCCGAAGATCGGGAACGGATCGACGCGCTGCTTCACGCGCGCGAGCATCTCGGGGACGACGTGCGTCTGCCCCATCCGCGGTCCGTACACGTTGTGGAAGCGCACGACGACCGGCTGGATCCCGTGTTCGCTCGCGGCGCCGAACACCGCGCTCTCGCCCGCCATCTTGCTGGCCGCGTACGACCAACGCGGCAACGCGATGCGATCGATCGAGAGGATCACGTCCTCGGGCGTCGGCACTTTCACGAAACCCGCGTCGACACCGGACGCGTAGTTCTCGCTCGACGACGCGAAGAAGAACGGGCCGGACTTCGAGCGGATCGCGAAGTCGAGCACCGCGAGCGTGCTGCGCAGGTTCACGACCAACGTCTCGTACGGATGATCGGTGACGTACTGCACGCCGACGATCGCCGCGAGGTGGAAGATCGCGTCGAAGCGTCCGTCGAGTTCGAGCGGCCCCTGCGCGAGATCGTCGTGCATCACGGTGACGCGCCCGGGATGCTTCGCCTTCAAGGCGTCGAGGTCCTCGAGCCCGCCCTTCTTGCCGCAGTCGATCGCGACGAGTTCGTCGCCGCGCTCGGCGATCTGGCGCGCGAGCTCGAAGCCGATCACGCCGGCCGCGCCGGTCACCAGGATGCGTGCGCCCATTGCGTTGGCCTCAGGCCTTCATCGCGGGAACATCGCCGCGACCGTAGACCACGAGCTTGATCCCGTTCTCCGCGCAGTGCGCGCCGATCGAATCGGTGATCAAGCTCCACGCGTCGATCACGATCGAGCCGCGCGCGAGCTTGGTCTTGATGAGCTCGGGCAAGTAGTTCTTGTAGTGAGCGT
The DNA here is from genome assembly GCA_021413885.1 of Planctomycetota bacterium. Classification (GTDB taxonomy): domain Bacteria; phylum Planctomycetota; class UBA1135; order UBA1135; genus JACRIN01. The sequence continues at coordinate 105,867 of JAIOPM010000049.1, read as the reverse complement.
CGGGCAAGCAGATCACGACGATGTCGGCGTGGTCGAGCGCGGTCGCCGCGTCCTTGATCATCGGGATCTCGGGGAACTCCTCCCAGAGTTCGACCAACGGGTCGTACGCGCGTACTTCGACGCCGCGCTTCACCAGCTCGCGCGCGACGATCTCGGAAGGCGAGCTGCGCGTGTCGGCGACGCCGGGGCGGTACGTGACGCCGATCAACGCCGCGCGCTTCTTCGCGAGCTTGCCGTCGAAGTGCTTCGCGATCGATTCGACCGCGCGTTGCGGCATCTTCTCGTTGGTCAGGATCGCGCGGCGTGAGAACGGCAACTCGGCTTCGACGCCGAGCAGCTTCTCCGCGCCGAACGCCGCGAGCAACGCGTCCTTGGTCAAGCAGTACCCGCCGACGCCGAGGCCCGGGAGCATCATGTTGTCGTGCGTGCCGCGACGGAGCTTGATCGAGCGAATGACATCGAACAGGTCGACGCCGACGCGCTCCGCGATCTTCGCCCACTCCTCGATGAACGCGATGTTGGTCGCGCGGTAGCTGTTCTCGAGCAGCTTGCCCATCTCCGCCGCGCGGATCGTCTTGTGACGCCACAGCGGGAACTTCTGGATGTTGACGTACTTCGCGAGGAAGGCCTCGGCGCGATCGGAGCTGCGTTGATCGATGCCGGCGAACGCGCGCCAGAAGTTGTTGACCGAGTCGAGGTAGTCGGGGCCGGGCATCACGCGCTCGTAGCAATACGCGAGCAGCGGCGGATCCTTGACGACGTCGACGCCGCGCTTCTTCTGGCCTTCGCACAGCGCGGGATAGAGCACGCGATCGGAGCACCCGAGCGGCAGCGTGCTCTCGACGGTGACCAGCGTGCCGGGTTGCATGTGCTCGCCGACCATGCGCATCGCCGCGGCGTAACCGGCGGTAGGGCAGTCGAGGACTTCGGTCTGACCGGGCTCGCGCACCAGGTCGAGGTTGATGCACGAGATCACGACGTCGGCGAGCGAGATCACGCGCGGATCGGTCGTGCCGAGCGCATTGCGCGGCTCCTTCGCGGCGGCGCCGATGACGGTTTCGAGGCTCGGGTCGTTCGCGTACGTCGGCGAGCGCCCGTTGTCGAGGCGCGAGACCTTCTCGCGGCCCGGCACGTCGTCGCGGTCGAGACCGACGACGAAGAACAGGCGCTTCAAGCCGCTCATCGTCCGCGCGAGGTTCGCGACCACCGCGGTGCCGACGAAACCGAGGCCGAGGACGACGATGATCTCCTCGCCGTTCTGCTTGGCCTTCGCGGCGCGTTCCTTGATCTCTTCGAACTTCACTCGAACTCCTTGGGGCGAATCTCGTGGGCGGAGGGTGGCGATCGGCGCAGCGCCCGTTCACCGCGAACGGCGGCCTCGGTCACCGGGGAGCGCCGAACGACGATCCAACGGCGCAAGACTTCCGCTGCGGCGGGGTCCGGGCTCCGATGCCTTCGCGGCGAGGGGACGGAACACCGAGGGGGCTGTGTCGAAAAATGGGGGCAACATTCTAGAGCTCGTCGGACCTCGAAGGAGCAGGAAGTCCGGCCGACACCTCGCCGCACGGTCCGGCGGGCCTCGGTCGGGCCCTCGAGACGAGCGCAGTCCGAGCCGCGAGGACCGCGGCGCCCGAGGATTCCCGGACTCGTTGAACAGGTCTACGCTCGGGCGACGTGCAGGTGCTCGGTCCGCCCGTCTCGTCCCCGCTCAGGAGTCCTCGATGAACCGTCTTCGTTGCCTCGCCGTGTTTGCTTCGCTCGCGGTCCTCGCCGCTCCGGTCCACGCCCAATGTTCGGTGTCGAAACTCGTCGACCCGAACGGGAAGGCGACGATGCACTTCGGCGACCGCTTCGCACTCAACGGCGACGAGCTCTTCGTCGGTTCGGTCGGCGCCGACACGCCGTTCGGTCCTTACTCCGGCGGGCTCTTCCGTTGGGTGCGCACCGGAGGCGCGTGGTCGATCGCCGAGTTCCTCTACACCGACCACAACACCAACGGGAAGAACTTCGGTTACGGCGTCGCCGCGACGGGCGATCACCTGCTCGTCGGTTCCTACTCGGACGGCGACGCGGGGACGATCGCCGGCGCGGTGTACGCGTTCGAGCGCGGGTCGAGCGGCTTCACGCAGATCCAGAAGCTCATCCCGAGCACCGCGGCCGCCTTCAGCTACACGGGCTTCGCTGTCGCCGCCGATCGCGACTGGGTCGTCATCGGCGGTACGGACATCGTCAACCTGACCGTCGGCAAGGCGTGGGTCTTTCGCTTCGTCACCGGAGCGTGGGTCGAGAAGCAGGAGCTCGCTCCGAGCGACGGCGTGCTCGCGCGGCGGTTCGGCCAGGCCCTCGACATCGACGACGATCGCTTGGTCGTCTGCGCGCCGGCGTGGGGCCCGACGGGACAGATCTGGGTCGGATCCGCGTACGTCTACGAATTCGTCGCAGGCGCGTGGACGGAGACCGCGCACATCGTCGCGCCGGACGGATTGCCGTTCGACGACTTCGGCCAGAGCGTCGCGCTCGACGGCGATCGGATCCTGTTCAGCGCGACCGGCGACGACGAGAACGGCGTGCAGTCGGGCTCGGTCTACGTGTACGACCTGGTCGGCGGCGTCTGGCAGCAGTCGACGAAACTCGTCTCGAACGACGCGCAGCAGGGCGACTACTTCGGCGCGAGCGTCGACCTGCAAGGCGACGTCGCAGCGGTCGGCGCGGCGTTGGACGACGACCTCGGCGTTGGCGCGGGCGCGGGCTACTTGTTCGTGAAGGGCGCGAGCGGTTGGAAGCAGACGCAGCGGTTCACCGCTCCCGATCCGCAACCCGACCATCAATTCGGTCATTGGGTGCAACTCGACGGCGGAACCGTCGTCTTCAGTGCGTACCGCGACGCGACGTGGGGCGTCCAATCCGGCGCGGACTACGTTTTCGACATCGGCGGTGAAGCGACCAACACCTGCATCAGCGAACCGAACTCGACCGGCGTCGCCGCCGACATCACGTACACCGGAACGCTGTCGACGAGCGCGGGCACCTTTGCTCTCCACGCGCAGAACCTGCCGCCGAACAAGTACGGCGTGTTCTTCTACGGCCCGAACCCGGGGCAACTGCCGTTCGGCAACGGGTGGCTGTGCACGCTCGCGGGCTCGACCGGGATCTTCCGCTTGAACCCGCCGACCAAGGCCGACACCAACGGACACCTCGCGCGAACGATCGACTTCGGCGTCGCGCCGGCCGGCGCGGGCGCGGGGACGATCACGCCGGGCTCGACGTGGTACTTCCAATGCTGGTATCGCGACCCGACGGTCGGCGCGGGCTACGACTTGACCGACGGCCTGCGCGTCGTTTTCTGCCCGTGATATGGACGGACCGGTCACGCCCTGTTGAGGATTTTCTGGTGTGGATTGCGCGTGAGCGTCGGACTGCCGGAACACCCTGCGCGATTCTGCGGGTGCGCGCAGACTCGAACCACCAGCTGCAGGTAAGGCGTTGTCAGCAGGCGATACGGAGAGAGGTCGCGTCCCGCGAAATGACCACCTGTCGCGCCTGAACCCGACTCCTTCTCAGCGGAGAATCCCACCATGAAGCTCGCCGTCTCGCCGTCTCGCCGTCTCGCTGCTCTAGTAGTCCTCACCGCTGTCGCGATCCCCCTGGCCGTGAGTCTGCGCGTCGAGGCCGCCGCTCAGACGCCGGGAGGCGGTACACCGCTCGGAGGGATTCCGACGACGCGCCTCCGCAACATCGCGACGACTTTCTTTGGAGGAGCTGCGCCGTATACAACGACACCGGCATGCAACCCGCACCTCGACGCGCACGATCGCGCACAAGGGGTCTCGCTCCTCGCGGACGGCAGGGTCTTGATCGCCAGCAACACTGCCTGCAGTGACTTCGTGGCGCAGTTCGGGACTCCAACCCCGACGCCACAGTTTCCAACTTACAGAGCGGGCAGCGAAGGCTACGTCGCGATTCTCTCGAGCGACCTTCACACGGTCGAGCGCTGGACCTACGTGCCAGGCTCCACGGACCCGGTGAACAGCGTGGAGCGCGCCTACTACGCGGTGGAGGACAGTCAAGGGAACATTTGGGTCACGGGCTTCACGAAGTCAGGCACCGGCTTCGCGCTGGGCAACACGCTGCTGAACGGTGTTGGCGGCGTCGGCAACGTCGGGCCCGGTGGCGACTGGGACGTGTTCGTCGTCAAGTTCGACAGCACGCTCTCGCAGAAGCTCTGGGCCGTGCGATTCGGCGGCAGCGATCAAGACAATCCGCGGGCCACGATCGCGGTGGTCGACGAAGGAACACCGCCGGTTCCGGTCGCCTACATCAGCGGCCACACGGCGTCGGCGGACTTCAATGACACGCTCGCCGCGGCACCGGACCACGCCCAGGGCTGCATCTGGGATGCATTCGTGGTGAAGCTCAACACGAACGGCACGCTCGCTTGGTCAAAGGTTCTCGGCGGCAACGACTACGACGACGCCTACGCCAACGTGCGAGTCCATCCGGACGGTCAGTCGATCTACATCGGCGGGCTCACGCGGTCGCAGTTCGGGACTTTGTATGCGTCGGCGCCCGGATACGACCAGGGTTACAACGGGCCGCAGAACCAGTGCTCGTGCACTCTGGACGCCAGTTGTGCGGCGGGCGACGGATTCGTCGCTCGCATCGACACCGCAGGCAATCTACTCGCGTGGACCTACATCGGCGGAGACAACGACGACCAGGTCTCCGGCAACGACGGCCTTGAGCTCGTGCCCGGCACGAATCAGATCGTGGTGTGCGGGAACACCAAGTCGGCGAACTGGACCTGGCCCGCGGGACAGAATCCGCTGCGTCTCGACAGCACGTTCAACGGCGTCGCGGGCACGGACACCGACGCCTACGTCGCGGTGCTCTCGGAAGACCTTTCGATGATCGAGTTCCACACCTTCTTCGGCGGAAATGAACTGGATGAACCCGGCGGTCTCGCGGCGGACGACGTCGGCAACATCTACTTCGGCGGGAACACGTCCTCGGATCAGACGGGCACGGTCTTTCCATTGACCGGCTCGGCCTACGACGCCACGTACGCGGGCGACATCAACGGCGACGCGTTCATAGCCAAGATCAATGTGAACCTCCCGCCGCCTCCCGCGCAGCAATCGGCGACCCTCGTGTACTCGACCTATTTCGGCGGAGGGACGTTCTACGAGTCTGTCTGCACGAACTGCAACGGCGTCGATCCGAACAAATGCCCGGGATGGGAGGGCGACCGGATTCGCAGCATGGTGCTGACGGCCAGCGGCAAGGTGTTGTGCTGCGGCGACACCGACACCACAGACTTCCCCACCTATCCGACCACGGGCATTCATAGCGCCGCAAAGTTCGTGTACGACGGCGGAGACAGCGACGGCTTTGTCGCGATCCACAACGCGAACTAGACGAGCACGAGGGCGGCACATGAAGCGCGTTTCTCAGGCCAGTCCGATGGTTGCTGCGCTTGTCGCGATGTCGTTGGGCCTTCTCGCATCGATGGGTCGCGCGCAGTCGCTACTCGCGTTCGCGGCGGGCGACTCGATGAACGATCGCTGCGGTTGGGCGGTCGCGCGCCTTGGCGACTTGAACGGGGACGGCTTGGACGACTTCATCATGGGTTGCCCGGGGGACGACCTGCCTTCGGGCGCAATCACGGGACACGCACGCGTCTGTTCGGGCGCGGACGGCTCCACGATCTACGACGTACGCTCGCCCAAGACGAGCGGCAACTTCGGCATGTCTGTCGCGAACGCCGGGGATACGAACGGCGATGGGGTCGAGGACTTCATAGTCGGCGCCCCAGGCGAAGCCACGGTCGCCTTGGGCGCCGGCGCCGCGCACTTGTTCTCGGGGAAGGATGGAAGTGTGCTGTTCTCGTGGTTCGGCGACACCAAGAACGACGAGTACGGGGTGTCGGTGGGAGGCGGCGGAGACATCGATGGCGACGGGTTCTGCGACCTAATCGTCGGCTCCCATTTCGACGACAAGACCGGCCTGAACACAGGCAGCGTGTACGTCTACTCGGGGCTCGACGGCAAGCAGCTGTACCTCCTCACCGGAGGCACGCCATCGGATCTGTTCGGCCATGCTGTCGCCAACGCGGGCGACGTCGACCACGACGGCCGCGCCGACATTTTGATCGGTGTCCCGTACGCGGACGCACCCTCGTTACCGAACACAGGCAAGGCTCTGGTGGTGTCGGGTGCGACAGGAGCCGTGCTCGCCACATACACCGGCACTTGGCCCGGGGGGCGGCTCGGCTTCTCGGTGGCGAGTGCGGGCGACACGAATGCGGACGGCGTGCTCGACGTGATCGTCGGCGCGCCCGATGAGTCGGTAACGGCATTCCGATCCGGGAGCGCCTACGCGTACTCCGGCGCGGACGGAACGATTCTGGGTTCGTTTCACGGCGTGGGGATCGACGACTTCCTTGGTTGTGCGGTTTCCGCGGCGGGCGACGCGAACATGGATGGGTACGCCGACGTGGTCGCCGGCGCGTACGTGGAAGGTGACTTCCACAAGTCGGGTGCGGCGCACGTCTATTCCGGGCGCGACGGCTCGCTGCTCTTCAAGGTGTTCGGCGATGTAGGCTTCAGTAGCGTATTCGGCATCACGGTCAGCGGAGGCGGCGACATGAACGGCGATGGCTTCGACGACATCGTCGTCGGCGCGCCGGATGCCCAAGTCGGCGCGTTCTTCGACGGCGCAGCGTACGTCTACTCGCCCTGCCCGCTGCCGCCGATGAGCTACTGCACCGCGAAGGTCAACTCCCAGGGCTGTGCGCCGGTCATGCAGTGGAGCGGCACGACGTCGCTTGCGGATCCGGATGTTCTCGAGCTCCACGTCGCGAATCTGATCGCTGGCCAGCCTGCGTTCCTGATCCTCGGAGCCGCGGCGGGCTTCACGCCGTGGCAAGGCAACACCCTGTGCGTCACGTCGATCACGAAGAGGATCTCGGTCGGCACGACGCGGGGCAACCCGAGCCTTCCGTGCTCCGGTTCGCTGAAGATCGCGCTCGCGGACGCCGGTTGGTCGAGCCTCGGTTTGGGAGCCGGCGCGACCACGTACTTGCAAGTGATCGCGCGCGACCCAGGCCTTCCGCCGCCGGACCGATTGGCGTCGACCAGCGGACTGCGTCTGATCCTCTGCCCGTGATACGAACGGACCGAGTGCGTGGAGCGCTCAGACGGGTTCTTTGCCGAGCTTGAGCAACACGCCCGCCTTCACCTTGAACCAGCCGACCTTGACGCCGTCCCACACCGTGACGCCCGGCACGGCGAACGGCACGTTGATCGGCACTTCCTTGATGCGCCAATCTTTGTTGAGCGCGCGCAACAGGAGCTCGCTCTCGATCTCGTAACCGCGCGACACCAAGCGCAGCTCCCACAGGTTCTTCGCCTTGAACGCGCGGAACCCCGACTCGGTGTCGGTCATCCATTTGAACGTCACGCAGAACGAGATGATCTTCAGCCCGAAGTTGCCGAACTTGTTGATCGTCGACGTGCGCAGCGTGCCGAGCATGCGTGAGCCGACCACCATCTCGGCTTCGTCGTCGAGCAGCGGCTGGATCATCACCGGGATCTCCTCGGGCAAGTGCTGACCGTCGGAGTCCATCAGGATGACGATGTCGGCGCCGAGTTTCTTCGCCTCCGCGATGCCCTTGATCACCGCGTAGCCCTTGCCGCGGATCATCTCGGGCTCGGGCACGTGCGCTCCGGCCGCGCGCGCCGCTTCCGCGGTCTTGTCTTTCGCTGCGTCGGCGGTGACGAGCACGACGTCGACGAACGGTTTCGTGCGCGCGACGATCCCCGCGATCGATTTCTCGAGGTTGTAGGCGGGGAGGACGGCGATGACCTTGGGCTTCGGCATGGGGGGCTTTCGATCGGGCGAAGGGGCGAAGATTCTAGAGTCCGAGCCCGAGGAAGCACCGCGCCGTGACGCCGTTATGGGAGGCGAGGGCGCGAAAAGGGCGCGCGCACTGCGCCGTGGAGCTCGCGACGCCCCGCTCAGCCGCCCGTGTGCGCGATCGTGTCCTCTTCCATCTGCAACGCGAGACGTTGCTTGGAGAAGCGGCGGCCGAAGAGCGCCTCGCGTACCTTGAGAACCGTCTTCGCCGACACGCGGCGCAGAAGATCGACCGGCGGCGACGTTCCGAAACTCGCCGTCTTGGTCGCCTGCGCGACGGTCTGGTTCTGCTCGCAGACCAGGTACTCGGTCCACAAGAGGTACAGCGCGAGGTAGAGCTTCGACAGCGAGCGCCTCTTGATCGCCGGACGGACCAAAGGCATCAAGACGGGGAAGCGCACGAAGATCGGGAAGAGCTTGTGCAGGTTCTCGATCTCGTGGCGCCGCTCGAAGGCGATCGAGGTCGTGCGATTGAACTTCTCCGGGAACCGATCGAACGCATCGACCGCGAAGCCCATGTCGCGCGTCATGTCGTTGATGTCGGTCTCGGGGTAGGGCTGGAGCAGACTGCACAGCGGGTGATCGACCTTGCAGTCGACGTTGAGCTGCAACGTCGCCAGCTCGTCCTGCAACGTCGCGCCCGGCGCGCCGAGCAAGTTGAGCGTCGTCAGCCGAATGCCCTCGTCCTTCACGAAGCGCGACGAGTTCTTCAAATCGGCGAGCGACGTGCCCTTGCGGTAGATCTTGTTGCGCACCCGATCGCTGGCGGCCTCGAACGCGAGGCGCGCCGAGATGCAGCCCGCGCGCTTCAGTTGGGTCATGTGCTCGCGCGTGGTCAGGTTGGTGCGCAGGATCACGTCGAACGGCAGCCCGATCGCCTTCGGATACGCGTCGCAGAATTCCGCGAGCCATTCCTCGTCGACGTTGAAGATGTCGTCGAGGAAGTGGATGAACTTCAGCGGGTAGAGCGAGCGCACGCGATCGATCTCCTCGAGGACGTGCTGGACCGAGCGCTTGCGCAGGTACTCCTTGGGCTTCGCGTGGTAGAGCTTGTCGCGCCACGCGTGGTGGAAGCAGAACGAGCAGTTGTAGAGGCACCCGCGCTGCGTCAGGAAGATCTTGCGATCGCACTCGCGGTAGATCGACGCCGCCGAATAGATCGGGTCGCGATCGGGAAAGCCGAGACCGTCGAGGCTCGCTGCGAGCGGCCGCAGCGCGTTGTCGATGCGCACGCCGTCGCGAGCGTAGGAGAGGTTGTCGACCGAGTACGGATCGTCGCGGAGCTCGAGCTGCGTCGCGAGCTCGGGGAGCGCGCGCTCGCCCTCGCCGCGGCAGACGAAGTCGACGGCGTCGTCGAGCACGATGTCGGGCACGAACGTCGGGTGCGGTCCGCCGAAAATCGTCGGCGCGCCGGTCAACGCCTTCGCGCGCTCCGCGACCTTCAGATAGAAGCGGTGATCGCCGGTCGTCAGCGAGAACGCGATCAGCCCCGGGTTGGCGACCAAGAGTTTGGTCTCCCACTCCGGGTCCGGCAGAAAGAGCACGCGCACTTCGTGTCCCGCATCTTTGAGCGTGCGCGAGAGGCAGGCGATGCCGAGCATCTCCTGCGGGAGGTACTTCTGGAGGAAGACGACGCGCATGACGTGGTGCCGTTCGAAGGTGTGAAAAGGCGGCGCTCGAGAGCGTCGGCCGCCGAGCGGACCGACGCCTTCCGAAAACTACCCGCGAAAACGCCAGCGTAGCGGTCGTCTACGCACCAGAGCCCTCGGCCGCGGGGCTCCTAGGAGTCCGTTGAAGAGGTGCTTGCGAGCGAGAAGTCGTCCGGCTGCGTCGGATCAAGGAACGCCGGCGCAGGCGAATTCGTGAATTCGCCGAGCCGGTGCGACGCAGAGCCGGCGCGGCCGGACGGCTTCGCGCCGCAATGACTTCTTCAACGGGCTCCTAGCTGCAGCTGCCGTGCGCGCCGTGGCAGCAACCGCCGACGGCCACCGCGCCGCGTTCGGAGACCGGCGTCAACTGGAAGCGCTGAGCGAGCGTCGTCGCGATCTGCTCCATCGCCTCGTGCGTGCCCGCGCCCATGTCGGCGGCTTCGAACGTCGCGAAGTCGGCGAGCACCTGCACGCGGTCTTCGTCGCGCAGCATCGCTTCGGCCATCGGGAAGAGCACGCCGTCTTCCTTGCCGATGTGATCGCGCAGCAGCTCGACGTACTCGTTCGCCTTGTCGGCGAAAGTCAGCAGCGCGGCGGAGTCACTGCGTTCGTACGCCTCGACGGCCGCGCCCATCTCGCGCACCAGCCGCCGGCCGGCCTCGTGATCGTCGAGCATCACCGCGATCGGACCGACGCCGCGCGGCATCCCGCGTTCGTAGAGCTTGACGAAGAGCCGCTCCTCTTCCTTGCCATGGTGGCAACGGTCCGCGAAGTTGCGGATGAAGGTGAGCGCCGACTTGGCGGACTCGACGTCGAGCCGCGCATCGCGACGCGCGTCCGCGGCGATGCGCTCGAGCGCGTCCAGGACGACTTCGATCACGCGGTGTTCGGAAGAGAGGATTTCGGTGGGCTTCATGGGTCGACTCCGTGCGGCGCTCGGTTCTCCGCGAGCGCTCAGGACCCAGCATCGACCGCGCGACCGAAAATCACCTTGACCGCGGTCAAGTCGCGTCGGATTCCGACCTGCGCACCGTCCTGGAACGGCGCTCATTCGTCGCGATCGGCGATCGCGAGCAGGATGCGCGTGTCGAGCAGCTCCAGCGTCTTGCCCTTCGACCGGATCAACCCGCGGTCCTGCCAACGACGCAACAAACGCGACAACGTCTCGGGCGCGATCGCCAAGTGCGATGCGAGATCCTTCTTGGCGAGCGGGAGTTGGACCACGAGGTGTCGGTCGGCGTCTTTCGCCGGCAACTTCAACAGGTAGTGCGCGAGGCGCGCGGGAGCGCTGGTGATCGCGAGTTCCTCGATGCGCTCGACGAGGCCGAGCAAACGCATCGAGAGCGAACTGACGATCGCGACCGAGAGGCGCGGTTCCTGCTTCAGGAGCTCGACGAAACGCGAGTCGACCGCGACGAGCTCGGTCCGCGACTCCAACGCGATCGCGTTGACCGGATAGCGGCCGAGCGAGAGCACCGCGGGCTCGGCGAAACTCTGTCCGGCGCGCAGATGGTGCACGACCTGTTCGCGGCCGTCGGGGGTCGCGCGGTAGACGCGCACCGAGCCGGCGCGCACGACGAAGAACGCTCGCGCTTCCTCGCCGTGCAGGAAGATCATGTCGCCGCGCGCGAAGGTGCGCGACTCGGCGCACACGACGACGCGTTCGAAGAGCTCGAGGTCGAGGCCGTGAAAGTGAGGCAAGGCACGCAGCGTCTCTCGGATCGCATCGGACATGCGTTGCATGCTAGGGACGTCGCGCCGCGGTGAAAGCTCGAGCGCGGTCCGAGCCTTGCCTTGCAGCCGCGCGAACCGGTCCCACGGGCATCCTGAACGTCTCGCGGCGCGCGCAGTCGGCACTTTGAGCAACTGCTGCGCGTTCGAGCGACGGATTTGGAGCGTGCGCGGGCCCATCGATACCATCCCCGCTTCGCCGTCGTCCGCGTGGACGCAACCAACGACTTCTCGTTCGGTGCGTTCGCTCGCGCGCCCCGTGCGTTCCCCCACCCACCATGAGCGAACCCGTCTTGGTTCTCGACCGCCTGAAGAAGACCTTCGGCGATTTCACCGCGGTGCACGAGCTGTCGCTGACCGTCCCGCGCGGAAGCGTGTACGGATTCCTCGGGCCGAACGGCGCGGGGAAGACGACGACGATCCGCATGACGCTCGCGATCTACGAGCCGACCGAAGGTTCGATCTCGATCCTCGGTCATTCGTCGGCGCTCGAGGTGCGCGATCGCATCGGCTACCTGCCCGAGGAGAAGGGCCTCTACAAGAAGATGACCGGGCGCGACATCATCGCGTACTTCGCGTCGTTGAAGGGCATGAAGCGGAGCGATGCGCGCGTGCGCGCCGGCGAGTTGCTCGACAAGTACGGCCTCGGTGAGTTCAAGGATCGCAAGTGCGAGGCGCTGTCGAAGGGCATGGGCCAGAAGGTCCAGGTGCTGGCGTCGATCGCGCACCGGCCCGAGTTCGTGATCCTCGACGAGCCCTTCTCGGGCCTCGATCCGGTCAACCAGCAGGTGCTCGAGGAAGTGATCCGCGACCTGCAACGCGACGGGACGACGATCGTCTTCTCGACGCACATCATGGAGCACGCCGAGCGCCTGTGCGATCGCCTGGTGCTGATCGCGCGCGGACGCAGGCTCTTCGACGGAACCGTCGCCGAGGCGCGCAGCACCGTGCCGCGCCGACTCGTGATCCAGACCCAAGTGAATCCGGAGGCGTTGCGACGCGTGAATGGAGTCACCGGATTGCGGACCTTGGCCAAGGACGACAAGTGGGAGGTCACGCTCGCGGAGGGCGCGAACGCGGATGAGGTGCTCGCGGCCTGCTTCCAGAACGGGATCAGTTTGAAGTCATTCGATCGCAGCGATCCGACGTTGCGCGACGTGTTCTTGAAGCTCGTCGGCGCCGAAGACGCGGAAGAGGTGATGTCGTGAGGAATGCGTGGCTCGTCGCGGCTCGCGAATACGGCGAGAACGTCCGCACCAAGGGTTTTTGGATCGGCATCTGCGTCTTCCCGGTGCTGATCACGATCAGCATCAAGGCCGAGAGTTGGCTCGAACGCGTCAAGCCGACGCGCAACTTCGTCGTCGTCGACCAGTCGGGCAAGTTCGACTCGGCGATCGAGACGGCGCTCGCGCGGCTCGAGGAGAAGGCGATCGCGCGCGAGTTCCAGAGTTACGAGACGAAGTACTCCGCGACGAAGCAGGCCCCGAGCGCCGAGCAGTTGGATCAGGTCAAAGCCGTCCAGACGTCCGACGTCGACGCCGAGCACATGAGCGAGGCCAGTGCGAAAAGCCTGATCGCGCTCCAGCGGCTCTCCGGCGGACTCAAGCCCGACGCGCCGCCGTTCGAAGCGCCGCGCAGTCCGTTCCGCCGCGTTCCGGCGCCCGAAGGCGTCGATTCGTCCGCGGCGCCGGGGGCGATCGCGGACGCGCTACGTCCCTATCTCCGCGGCGAACAGAAGATCACCGTCGAAGGCAAGCAGGACGAGCTCTTCGCAACGCTGATCATCCCTAAGGACGTCGACGAGCGCGTCGAACGTCCGGACGAGAAGCGCAAGGCGCACGTCGACCGCGACGGCGCGCAGTTCTGGAGCACGAACTTGGCCGACAGCGATCTGCGCGAGGAACTCGAGCGCGCGATCAACGAGGAACAGCGCCGCGTCGAGTACGTCGCGCGAGGCCTGGACGGCAAGACGGTCGAGGCCGTTCAGCAGACGCACGTTCCGCTCGCTCGCTTCGATCCGAAGAAAGCGGCCGGCGCCGAAGAGGTCAGCATCGCCGACCAGATCCGGCAGTGGGCGCCCGCGGGGTTCGTGTACCTGCTGTGGATCTCGATCTTCTCGATCTCGCAGATGCTCCTGAACAACACGATCGAGGAGAAGTCGAACCGCCTGATCGAGGTGCTGCTCTCCTCGGTCACGTCCTGGGAGCTGATGGTCGGCAAGCTGCTCGGCATCGCCGCGGTCGGCATGACGATGCTCGGCGCGTGGCTCGGCTTCCTGATCGTGATCCTGACGATCAACTCGGGGCCCGAGGCTCAGATCGCGACGAGCTTGCTGGAAGTCTTGAAGACGTCCGGGCTCCTGCCGGCCTTCATCGTCTACTTCCTGCTCGGCTACCTGCTCTACGGCGCGATCTTCCTCGCGCTCGGCAGCGTCTGCAACACGCTGAAGGAAGCACAGAACATGATGCAGCCCGTCGTGCTGATCATGATCGTGCCGCTGATGACGATGATGTTCATCCCGAAGGATCCGAACGGGACGCTCGCGACCGTGCTGTCGTGGATCCCGATCTACACACCGTTCGTGATGATGAACCGAGCCGCGGCGTCGCCGCCGATGTTCGAGATCGTCGGCACGTCGATCCTGCTCGCGCTGACCGTCGCGTTCACGCTCTGGTTCGCCGGCCGCATCTTCCGCATCGGTGTGCTGCGCACCGGGCAACCGCCGAAGTTGGTCGAGCTCGTGCGCTGGCTGCGCAGCTGATCCAGGCCTGAAAAAGGAACGCGGCGCGCGGATCGGATCCGCACGCCGCGTTTTCGTTCTTGCTCCGCCCGCGCGGCGCGTGGCCGGCGGACCGAGCGCGTCGCATCAGTTCAGGAACGGATCGACCGCCTTGCGCAGACGCGGGGTACGCAGCTTGTTCAGCGCGCGCACTTGGATCTGGCGGATGCGTTCGAGACTGACGCCGAGTTCGCCGGCGACTTCGGCGAGCGTGTGCTCGCGTCCGGTGCCGCCGAGGCCGAAGCGCTTCTGCACGACCAAGCGCTCGCGGCTGCTGAGCGTCGACAACGCCGCTTCGAGCGACTCGTCGAGTTGGTGGTCCTCGATCGCCGGGGAGTACGGCCCCTCGTCGTCGTGGACCTCGAGCAAATCCTTCAATCTGCTTCCGTCCTCCTGGTCGTCGAACGAGGCGTCCATCGAACGGATCGACCGCGCCGCCGACATCGAGGCCGCGACCAAGTTCTCGCCGAGGCCGGACTCGGTGGCCAACGCTTCCACGCTGGCCTTCTGATCGCCGAGGCGCACCTTGGCGTCGTTGACGTGCTTGAGGGCCTTCTGCAGGTACACCGGCACGCGCACCGTGTGACTGAAGTTGTAGAGGTGCGCGCGGAACGCCTGGTTGAGCCAGTGAACCGCGTACGTGCGGAAGAGCAGCCCGCGCTTCCAGTCGAAGCCGTCGACCGCGCGGAACAGCGACGCGCAGCCTTCTTGGATCAGGTCGCTCTGACTCGCGGTCGTGTGGGAGTACCGCTCGACGTTGATCAGGACGAGGTAGAGGTTGCGCTCGACCATCTCGGTGCGCAGCGCGTGCAGTTCCATCCAGCGCCGGCCGACGGTCGCCGGGAGTTGAGCCCCGAACGGCTTCGTCGTCGCGACGGTGAACGCGCCCGGACCGACGCCTTCGATCAGGTCCTCGCGGTCGAGGCCGGCGTCTTCCAAGGCGAGGTCGAGCAGCTTGCGCGCCAACTCGATTCGTCGAGCGAGCTTCGCCTCCTCTTCGCGCCCCATGATGGTGATCGAGTCGACCTCGACGCGGAATTGGCGGCGCAGCGGGATCTTGGCGGAGTTCGAAGGCTCGCCCGTGGCGCGACGCCACGTGCTCGGATCGGTGACTTCCAGCCGGACGCCGCCGGTCGTGAGCTTGCGAGCGAGAGCCTTCAGGTTCTCGTCGAAGCTCCCAAGATCCAGCGCGAGCTCGTCGAGCTTGGCGTCCAGTTCACGGTGGGAGATGAGTTTGCCTGCCACGTCGTTACCTCCGTTCGAGTTGCGAGACCCGTCTCGCATCACCTACTTCGCACGAGTCGTGCTTTCCGATGTGAAGAGACGGTCACCGCGCTGTGTGCAAGGCCAATGCCCAGCTGCCGAACGTGGGCGCGACGCGCGCCTCTCAGGTGGAGCTAACCGATCCAAACCACTGTGGTGACGGCAATAATCTCCAGTGAACGGGAGGTCTTCCGGTCGGCGGGCGCGTCGCGCGACGTCCGGCCGGACTCGACAAGAATCCTGAGCGCCGAACGCCAGGTTCGGCCATCGAGGCGCCCCGAACTGCCCTAACGGCAGCTGGGCGCCGCGTCACGCCCGAAGAAGTCGGCCCGAGCTCGCCGCCCGCCGTCGCCGCGAGCGCGGCCTAGCGCTGAACCGGCTCGGCCTTGCGCGAGTGCGTGATCTGAACCCCGTCCCGATACGTGTTCTGGACTTCGTTCGGGATGTAGGCGGCGAGGTGTTCGAGCTCGTTCGCTTCGCGGATCAGGTGGCGCGCGATCACCATCCGTTGGACCTGGTTGGTGCCCTCGTAGATCTGGAGGATCTTCGCGTCGCGGAAGAACTTGGCGATCGGGTAATCCTCCATGAAGCCGTACCCGCCGAAGATCTGTACCGCGTCGGTGGCGACCTCCATCGCGACGTCGCTCGCGAAGCACTTCGCCATCGCGGCCTGCTTGGAGACCTTCTCGGCGGCGCCTTGGTCGACGGCTCCCGCGCAGGCGTAGACGAGCCAGCGAGCCGCCTCGGTCTTCATCGCCATGTCGGCGAGCATCTTCTGGACCATCTGGAAGCTCGAGATCGGTGCGCCGAACTGCTGGCGGCGGTTGGCGTAGACGAGCGCGAGGTCGAGCGCGCCCTGCGCCGCCCCCACCGCTTGCGCCGCGACGCCGGGACGCGCGAGGTCGAGCGTCATCATCGCGTGCTTGAAGCCCATGCCCGGCTTGCCGCCGATCAGGTTGGCCTTCGGCACACGGACGTTGTCGAAGTGCGTCTCGACGACGGGCACGCAGCGGATGCCCATCTTGTTCTCGACCTTCTTGACCGTGAATCCGGGCGTGCCCTTCTCGACGACGATCGCGCTGATCCGGCGCGACTTGGACGTCGGATCGGTCACGCAGAACACCGAGTAGATGTCCGCGACGCCGCCGTTGGTCGTCCACTTCTTCTCGCCGCGGATGATGTAGTGATCGCCGTCCTCCTCCGCGGTGACGGCCAATCCGCTCGCATCCGAACCGGCGAACTTCTCCGACAGGCAGAACGCGACCAGCTTCTCCCCGCGCGCGATGTGCGGCAGCCAGCGTTGCTTCTGCTCCTCGGTGCCGCCGAGGATGATCGGGAACGAGCCGAGCGCGTTGACCGCGAACGCGACGCCGAAGCCCGAGTCGGCCTTCGCCAGTTCCTCGGTCACCATCGCGAGGGCGAGGATCCCGGCGCCGTGACCGCCGTACTCCTTCGGGATGAACGTGCGGAAGAGTCCGGCGCCCGCGACGGCGCGAGCGGCTTCCCAGTTGTACTCCTGCAGCTCGTCGTACTTCTTCGCGCCCGGCCGCACGTGCTTGTCGGCGATCTCGCGCGCCTTGGCTTGGAGCTCCTTGGCCAGGTCCGTGAAGATGATGTTCTCGCGCATGGGGAAGCACTCCGTGAGGAGGAAAAGGGCGCGGAGTATAGCGCCGACGCGGGCGCGAGCGCCGCGAACGGGCCGGGGTCGCGGCGACGGGCTCCGTACGACCGGGCCCGGCGGACTGGCGAGGCTCAGACGAAGCCGAGCGTCGGCGACGCGAAGTTCCCGATGTGCGGGAACAGCGTCGCGAGGTCGCCCGGGGCGACACCGAACCAGGTCGCGAGCGTCGCGGCGTATTGCTCGACCGACGTCGTCGGGATCATGCGACCGCCGCCGATGTCGTCGGGACCGTCGAGCGCGAGATCCGGCATCGTGCCGTAGAGATCGCCGCCGCCGACCGCGCCGCCGAGCACGAGATGGTGCGCGCCCCAACCGTGATCGGTGCCTTGGGCATTCGACGAGAGCGTACGACCGAACTCCGACGCGGTGAAGAGCGTGACGTCGGCGTCGGAGCCGAGTTCCTCCATCGCCGCTTGGAACGCGCCGAGACACTGCGAGATGTCGGCGTAGAGCGCGGGCTGCTCCGCGTTCTGATTGCCGTGCGTGTCGAAGCCGCCTTTGCCGACGAAGAAGATCTGCCGCGTCTGACCGACCGCGGACTGCACCGAGATCATCCGCGCGACCATGCTCAGCTGCTCGCCGAGCCAGCTCGACGGGAACGGCGTCATGATCGTCGGACCGGAGGCAAGCGCCGCGGAGATCGTCGCTTCGATCGCGATCGACTCGTTCATCACGTCGGCGAAGCCTTGCGAGAGCTTGTTGGTCTGCGCTTGGTTGCGCAGCGCGTCGAACGCCTGCTTGCGCAACGCGCCCTGGGAACCCCAGAAGCCCGAGAGCTCCGTCGGCCCATTGGCGCCGAGGTTGTACGGCGCCTTGGTCGCGCCCATCTGCATCGTGTTGGATCCGTCGAGCGAGATGTTCATCGACATCACCGAGCCCGGATTCAACGACGCGAGGTTCTCGCCGACCTTGCCGCACCAACCGATCTTCTGGATCTGCGAGACGGCGCCGCCGATCATCCACTGGTCGCCTTGATCGGAGTGCGAGAAGAGCTGAGGCGGACGCTCGACCGCGCCGGATTCGTACTCGGTCTTCGTCAACGGAGCGACGAGCGAGCCGAGGTTGGCGACGATCGCGAGCTTCTGGTCGCCGAACAACGTCTGCAGCTCGGGCACGCTCGGATGCAAGCCGTAGTTGACGCCGGTCGACGTCGCGGGCGTGATCGGAAGCAGCTGCGCGAGCGGCACCGCGAGTCCCTGGCGCGACGTCGCGTAGGTCGTGTACTGCGCGTTGCTGGTCGGCACGATCAGGTTGAACGCGTCGTTGCCTCCATACAGGTAGACGCACACGAGCGCCCTATAGCCGCCCGCCGGCGCCGCGGAAACGGTGCGCTGCAGCGCCGTCAATTGCGCGAGCATCGCCAAGCTCGCGGTCGAGCCGCCGTAGCGCAGGAAGCGACGCCGCGAGAACGAGTTCGAAGTTTTCATCGGAGGCTCCTACTTCTGCACCGCGCCCTCGGGCGAGGTCACGATCAAGTACACGGCTTCGAGAACGCGCTGCGTGCCGCCGTCGGTGATCGGCGTCGCGGCGACGTGGTCGACGAGGACCTGGTGCATCGCGCTCGACATGTCGCCGGCCATCAACAAGAGACCGAGCTCGTCGACGAGCGCAGTCGGATCGACGGCCAACGGCTTGAGCGGCTTCAAGTCGATCTCGACCGTGTCCGCGTCGTCGTTGGTGTTGTCGGAGTTCCCCCAGAACACGAGGTCGTAGAACTCGTTCGTACCCAACGCGATCAACGAGTGCGTCGCGATCTGCAGCTCCGGCGCGGCCAACCCGTTGTCCGCGAGATCGCCCGGCGGCGAGAACGTCGACGAGTAGAAGTTGAACACCGTCGGCGAGCGCAACGGCGCTTGACCGAAGTAGTAGTCGGGCCAGTAGACCTTGTACTTGCCGCTCTTCGCCTTCGCGTCGAGCGCGCGCCAGAGTTGCGTCTGCCGCACGATCGGTTCCTTCACCTTGCCGAACGTCGCGGGCATCGTCAGGTGACCGTTGCGCGCTTCGTCGTCCATCAAGATCGCCTTGACGACCTCGAAGAGATCGCCGCGCTCGCCGGTGCCGTCGTCGTCGAAGACGGAAGCGACGCGACCGACGTACGCCGGCGTCGGGTTCGACGTAACCAGGCGTTGGATCAGGAGCTTCGAGAAGAACGGTCCGACGTTCGGGTGCGCGAAGATCGTGTCGAGCGCGAGCGCGAGATCCTGTTCGCCCGTCTGCCCCGCCGGAACGACGACGCTGTTCAAGATCACCTTCGCCGCGGTCTCGTGGTAGTCGGGCCAGTTGACCATCGGCTTGGTGCTCCCTTCCCAATCCCACCAGTTCTTGGCGTCGGCGAACGTCCAACCGGTGAACGTCGCGGCGAAGCCTTCGACGACGCTCTGGTCGTACGTCGGAATCGTCGCGCCGAGTCCGTCGAGCAGCGGCGTGCCGTCGACGGCGAGCTGCACGAGCCCGATCGAGAACAGCTGCAGAATCTCTCGCGCGTAGTTCTCGTCGGGACGGATGTTGTAGGCCGGGTCCGCCTTCTCGTTGCGCAGCATATTGAGGTACATGCCCATCTGCGGCGAGAGCGTCACGTCCTCCAACAACTTTCGATAGTTGCCGAACGCGTCGCGCGCGAGGATGTCGTAGTACTCGCACAAGCCCTTCACGTCGCCCGAGAGCGACGAGTGCTGGTCGGAGATCACGAAGATCTGCGACAGAGCCCACGCGACGCGTTGCCGCAGCTGATCGTCGCCGGTGAGCGCGTTGTCCCACCAGATCTGCATGCGGTGGTTCTGGCTGAGTGACTTGCCCGCGGCGTCGAGCGCGTTGACGTACGGCCGCTCCTTCGAAACGCTCTTCGCGCGCTGGTCGTCGAACCACGCGGCGTAGCCGATGAAGCGCAGCAGATCGATGTCGTCGTGCGTCGGCCCGAACGTCGACTGCGTCAGGAAACACGCGGCGTCGGCGTCGGTCGCCGGCACGTCGCTGCCTTGCACGTAGCTCGGCCCGCCGCTCGCGCCCCCGCTGCCTCCTCCGCCGCACGCGCCGAGAGTCGCGAGCGCGACGACGAACACTCCGAACCGCGGGCTCACGCGCCCGATGCCTGCTCCCCTGGTCATCCCCGCTTCCTCCTGCCGTCGCCACCCCGAACCGACGACGTGCCCGTGCTTTCGTCCGACGCGCGTCCCTCGATTTAGCGAATCCGGGACCGCGCGCCGCGCGCGAACTTTCCTACATCGCAGAGCCGTCGCGCAACATGACGGAACGTGAAAGCGCGACGCGTCAAACTCGTCGAGCGAAAACGATCGCGCGAGGTGAGCGCTCTGTGCACGCGCTGCCGTCGAAGTCGCCGAACGTCGTCTCGATCGTCAAGCCGTGCCGCTGCGCGAGGCTACGGAACTCGGCGAGCTCGTAGAGCCGCACGTCCTCGCGCCAACGCAAGCGACGTCCGTCGGCGAACGATAGATCGACGTCCTTGACGACGCGTCGACCGTCGTCGAGCAACGCGCGACGCTCGTCGAGCACGAAGTCGGGCTCCGTACGCCTCGATTGCGCGACGAGACCCGCGCGCACGTGCGCGGGATTCATCAAGTCGAACACCGCGAGACCGCCGGGCCGCAACACGCGACGGATCTCGGCGAGCACGCGCTCGTCCCCGGCTTCGCCGAAGTAGCCGAACGACGAGAACAGGTTGACGACGCTGTCGAAGCGTTCAGCCGCGAACGGCAACCGCACGGCGTCGCCGCGGACCAAACGCCCGGCGAGCGCACGCTCGAAGCCCGGCAATGTCCGCGCGGCGCGCAGCAGGTCCAGCGAGAGATCGAGGCCGAACGTCGCGAGGCCGTGTTCGCGGAGCAAGAGCGCATGACGCCCGAACCCGCAGCAGAGATCGAGCACGCGACCGCGCACGCCCGCGCGCACGAGGAATTCGACCTCGCGCCGCGCCGCCTCGACGTTGCGGTGCGGATAGACGCGCAAGTAGTCGGCGCGGAACGCGACCTCGAACCAGCGCTCGCCATCGGCGTCGGCGTTCAACGCTCGCTCCGGCTCGACGCGACGATGCTCATGCGCAGGTCAGCTTAGCGCGAGCACGCGACGCCTCGATCGGCGCCCTGGAACGGGGGACGGGGAGGGCTATGCTCGCGTGCGGGTGTTGGAGCGCGCGCTCCGCGCCCGTTTGCTTCTCGACGAGCGCCATGAGCGAGTTCTGTTTCCACGACCGGGCCGCCAAGGAAGCGCGAGAACGTCGCGAGCTCGCGCCGTGGGCGATGAAGGCCGGCGACTCGCGCGGTCGAGCGCATCCCGAACCCGAGGACGATCTGCGGACCGCGTGGGAGCGTGATCGCGATCGACTCGTCCACAGCACCGCCTTCCGGCGCTTGATGTACAAGACGCAAGTCTTCGTCAATTGGGAAGGCGACCACTACCGCACGCGGCTCTCGCACAGCCTCGAGGTGTGTCAAGTCGCGCGCTCGATTGCCAACGCGTTGCGTTTGAACGAGCCGTTCACCGAAGCCCTCGCGCTCGCGCACGACGTCGGTCACCCGCCGTTCGGTCACCGCGGCGAATGGACGCTCGACGCGGCGATGAGGGATCACGGCGGCTTCCGACACAACGCGCAAGTGCTGCGCGTCGTCGATCTGCTCGAGCGCCGCAGCCCCGCGTACCCGGGCCTCAACCTGACGCGCGAGCTGCGTGAGTCGCTGCTGAAGCACGAGAACGACCTCGACTGGCCCGACGAGTTCCGACCGCGACCGCGCCAGCCCTACCTCGAAGCACAAGTCGTCGACCTCGCCGATTCCACCGCGTACGTCGTGCACGATCTCGAGGACGGTTCGAACGCGGGCCTCTTCGACGAAGCGCAGCTGATCGCCGACGTCGCGCTCTGGCGTCGAGCCGCCGCGACGATCGAGACGCGGCATCCGGGTTTCGCGGCGCAACACGACGATCCGAAGCTGCGGCTCAAGCGCATCACCAACGAGATCCTGAGCATCTGCATCAAGGACCTGATCCGTCGCTCGGCCGAGCGCATCGCCGCCGCCGAATTCGCGGACGCCGAAGCCGCGCGCTCGCGACGCGAGCGGCCGATCGATCACGGCGACGAGCTCGCGCCGGAGGTCGCCGAGTTGACGCGCTTCCTCCACGCGCACTTCTACCGGCATCCGCGCGTCGAGGAGCAACGCGAACGCGCGGCGACGACGCTCACCGATCTGTTCGCGGCCTACCTCGCCGATCCGACCCAGATGGCGCCGTGGTTCCAGCGTTGGCGCGACGAAGTCGGGCTCGAGCGCGCGGTGTGCGATTACGTCGCCGGCATGACCGATCGTTTCGCGGAGAAGGAGCACGCGCGCCTGCTCGGCGGCGCGCGCTGAACCGCGCGCCCGGAAAAAAAGTCCGGGGTGAAGATCGTCGCGCACGTTCGCCGATGGAGCCCGCCAGCTCCATTCCCGCTAAGGAATCCTTCATGCACTCGACTCCGCGCACGGCCCGCGCCGGCTTCACCATCATCGAAATCCTGATCGTCGTCGCGATCATCGCGATCATCGCCGCCATGGCGATCCCGAAGCTGCAGAGCGCGCGCGTCGCCGCCGACGAATCCGCGGCGATCGGCACGCTGCGCTCGATCTACGCGGCGCAGATCCAGATCCAAGCGAGCCGCCTGATCGACACCAACGGCGACGGCATGCCGGAGTACGGTTACCTCGGCGAGATGAGCGGCGGCATTCCGGCCCGCGTCACCGGCGCGGGCAGCGCTCCGGCCGCGGGCGCGATCGGCGTCGACGAACTGAACCCGTCGGTGCTCGTCAGCGGGCTCGGCTCGGTGCAACAGGGAGTGGTCACGCGCTCGGGCTACATCTTCCAGATCTACTTGCCCGGTCCGACGCTCGCGGGCGCGGTCGGCGCGATCACGGAAGACCTCACGGGCGGCAAGACCGCCGCGCCGTTCCCCGACTCGAACAACTGCTCCATCTATTGGTGCGCGTACGCGTGGCCGATCCAGAAGGGCAAGAGCGGCAACCATGCGTTCTTCGTCAACCAGGACGGTCAAGTGTTGAAGACGCGCAGCACGGCGACGAGCTACTCGGCGCTGACCGGCGGGCCCGCCTTCGACGCCGCGTACACCGCGCCGGGTGACATGTCGTCGACCGCGGCGACCAACGGCGTCCTTGCCGCCGACGGCAATCAGTGGGACCTGATCCCCTGAGCGTCGCGAGCTAGCGAACGATCAGGAACCAGACCGCCGCGGCGACGACGACCGCGAGCGCGATCCAGCGGAGCCGACCCGAGCGGCGCGGCTCTTGCGCGACCGGTTCGCGACCGAGCGCCGCGAACATCGGCTCCACCAAGTGATCGTTGGGGCGACGCGGGAGCTCCGACATCGAGCGCGATCCTATACTGGCGCGTCGATCGATGGAGATCCCCCACGAGTTTCGCGACGCGGCGCTCCTCGAACTCGCGCTCACGCACGCGTCGTGCGCGGGCACGCGCGACAACGAGCGCCTCGAGTACCTCGGCGACGCCGCGCTCGATCTGATCGTCGCCGACGATCTCTACCTGCACGCTCCGCAGGCGCCCGAGGGTCTGTTGACCGAGTTGAAGTCGAACGTCGTGTCGCGCAAGACGCTCGCGCGCGCGGCGCTCGAGCTCGGGCTGCAAGAACGCGCGCAGATCGGCGGCGGACTCTCCGGTCGTGCGTTGCCGTGCTCGGTGCTCGCGAATCTCTACGAGGCCGTGTTGGGCGCCGTCTACCTCGACGCGGGCTTCGACGGCGCGCGCGCGTTCGCCGAGCGCACGTTGGCCGAGCCGCTCGCCGACGCGCGGGCGGCGCGAGCGAACGAGAACCCGAAGCAGCGCTTCCAACACATCGCGCAAGTGCGCTTCACGACGTTGCCGCGCTACGAGCTCGTCGCGGAACGTGGTCACGCGCACGCGCGCGCGTTCCTCGTCCGCGCTCATGTGCACGAACGCGCGTTCCCGAGCGCGTGGGGTCGCACGCGCAAGGAGGCCGAGGGCCTCGCCGCCGAAGAGGCGTTGTTCGTGCTCGACGCCGAAGACGGCGACGGGAGCGCGGTCGCGTGAGTTCGTCGACCACCGGTGAGCGCGCGCTCGTCGACTTCGAGACGTTCGCGAGCGCCGCGAGCTTCACGGCGCTCGTCGAAGCGTTGACGAAGCGTCGCGCGGTTTCGGTCGGCGGCTTGTGGGGCTCGGCGCAAGCGTTGGTCGTCGCGGCGTTGCACGAACGGCTGCAAGGACCGTGGTGGCTCGTCGTTTCCACCGACGCGGAGCTCGAGAGCTTCGCCGACGATCTCGCGACGTTCGGCGTCGTCGCCGCGCGACTGACTTCGCGCGGCGGGCGCGGCGATGCGCTCGACGCCGACGCGGTGCGGACGCGCATCCAACTCGCGCAAGTCCTCTCCGGTCCGCGCGAGAGCAGGCCCCGCGTCGTGATCGCGTCGTTGCTCGGCGTGCTCGAGGCGCTGCCGAACAGCGCGGAGCTCGAGAAGCACTTCGTGCGCCTCGCGAAGGGGCAGGTGCTCGACGTCGACGATTTCTTGGGTCGGGCCGTCAAGGCCGGCTACACACGCACGCCGTTGGTCGAGAAGCACGGCGAGGTGAGCCTGCGCGGCGACATTCTCGACGTGTTTCCGTTCGCGACCGAGATGCCGGTGCGCATCGAGCTCTTCGACCGCGAGATCGAGTCCTTGCGCACCTTCGATCCGCTCGAGCAGCGAAGCGTCGAATCCTTCCACGCGATCGAGATCTGCCTCGCGTCGGATCGGAGCGCCGCGGAGCTCGGCGTCCAACCGATCACGCTCGTTCCTCCGGCGACGACGTGGGTCGAGATCGAACCGCTGCGCATCGAAGATCGCGCCGAAGGCTTGCGCGTGCAGTCGAGCGAGCATCAGCGGGCGTTGATCGAACTCCGTTCGCGGACGGCGACGCTCGTGCGCCTCGATCTCCAGAGTCTGCCCGGCACCACGTTGACGTTCGACACGCGCTCGGTGCAAACGCTCGCCGGACCGATCGGCCAAGCGGCCGAACGTCTGCGCGGCGGCGTCCTCGACGGCTCGCGCACGCTCGTGCTGTGTCGCAACGAAGCGGAAGAACATCGCCTGCGCCAAGTGCTCGACGAAGGCGGCGGCGCGCCGAACGTCGAGACGCGCGTCGGTTCGCTCTCGCGCGGCTTCCGCATCCCGGAAGCAAAGCTCGTGCTGGTCAACCACCGCGAACTCGCCGGCGTGCAAGGCGTGAAGAAGAGCGCCGTGCAGCGTCCGACCTACAAGTCGCGCGCGCTGCAATCGTTCTTCGACCTCAAGCCCGGCGACTACGTCGTGCACGCGGTGCACGGACTCGCGATCTACAAAGGTCTCGATCTGTTGCGCCGCGGCGTCGGCGAGGAAGAGCATCTCCACCTCGTCTTCGCCGACGCGGTTTCGCTCTACGTGCCGTCGTCGCAGGTCGACGTCGTGCAGCGCTACATCGGCAGCGCGAAGAAGACGCCGCCGCTCGACAAGATCGGCAGTCAGTCGTTCCGCAAACGGCGCGAGCGCGTCGAGCGCGCGCTCTACGACCTCGCCGGCGACTTGCTCGAAGTGCAAGCGAAGCGCGAGACGAAGAAACGCGATCCGTGGAAGGGCGACGTCACGCTGGTGCGCGACATGGTCGGTTCGTTCGCGTGGGTCGACACGCCCGACCAAGCGACCGCCGACGGCGAGATCGCGGCCGATCTCGAACGCGAGCGTCCGATGGATCGTCTGCTGTGCGGCGACGTCGGCTTCGGCAAGACCGAAGTCGCGATGCGCGCCGCGTTCCGCGTCGTCGCGGGCGGCGGACAAGTCGCGTTGCTCGTGCCGACGACCGTGCTCGCCCACCAACACTTGACGACGTTCCGCGAGCGCCTGTCCGACTTCCCGGTGCGCGTCGAAGGTCTCTCGCGCATCGTGATCGGTCGCGAGGAGCGCGACGTGCTCGGCCGCGTCGCGCGCGGCGAAGTCGACATCCTGATCGGCACGCACCGGCTGCTCTCGAAAGACGTCGCGTTCAAGAACCTCGGGCTCCTGATCGTCGACGAGGAGCAGCGCTTCGGCGTGCTGCAGAAGGAGCACTTCAAGGCGCTGCGCGCGGACGTCGACGTGTTGACGCTCTCGGCGACGCCGATTCCGCGCACGCTGCACATGTCGCTCTCCGGCCTGCGCGACATCTCCGCGCTCGGCACGCCGCCGCCGGGACGTCAGGCGATCGAGACCAAGGTCGTCGACGCGGAGAATCGCGCGCTCGTCCGCAGCGCCCTGCTCGCCGAGAAGGACCGCGGCGGTCAGGTCTTCTTCCTCCACAACCGCGTCGGCGACATCGCGGCCGTCGCGCGCGGGCTGCACGAGCTAGTCCCTGAGTGCACGTTCGCCGTCGGCCACGGACAAATGCCGTCGAAGGATCTCGAGGTCGTGATCGACGCGTTCGCGCGCGGCGAGTTCGACGTGCTCGTCGCGACGACGATCGTCGAGAATGGACTCGACATCCCCGCGGCCGGCACGATCTTCATCGATCAAGCGGATCACTACGGACTCTCGGAGCTGCACCAACTGCGCGGTCGCGTCGGACGCGGACAGCAGAAGGCGTACTGCTACTTGTTGGTCGAACGCTACAAGCCGCTCTCGCACATCTCGCGCGAACGCTTGAAGGCGCTCGAGGAACTCAACCACCTCGGCGCCGGCTTCCAGATCAGCATGAAGGATCTCGAGATCCGCGGCGCGGGCAACATCCTCGGGCCCGAGCAATCGGGTCACATCGCGGCGGTCGGCTACGACATGTACTGTCGACTGCTCCGGCAGACGACCGAGCGCATGAAGGCCGGCCTCGGCCGCGACGAATCGGGCGGCGACGCGGAGCTCGGTTCCGCGATCGAACTGGAGCTCGGTCTGCGCGCGTTCCTACCGAGCGCGTGGATCCCCTCGCATGACGTGCGGCTCGAGATCCTGCGTTCGCTCGACGCGATCACGAGCGACGCCGACGCCGAGCGCGCGGAAGAAATGTTGCGCGACCGCTTCGGACGTCCGCCGCCCGAGGCGGAGGCGCTGCTGCGCTCGTTCCGGCTGCGCGCGAAGCTCGCGCCGCTCGCGATCACGCGCGTCGCGTGGCGCGGCGACCACTACCAGATCGAGTTCCGCGATCGTCTGGCGGTCGATTTCCTGTTCCGCAACCGCAAGGTCGAGGCGCGGCCGATCCGGACGGGGCTCGTGCACCTGATGACGCCGGCGAGCGTGCGCACGGCCGAGACGGGAGTCGCGTGGCTCGAAGAGTTGTTGAAGCGCGGGTCTCCCGACCAGAGAATCCCCGAACGCCACCGATGAACTCGCTGTCTCTCGTCGCGCTGCTCTTCACCCAAGATCCGACGCCGCCGCCCGCCGCTGCGGAAGCGCGTGTCTTCGACTCGGCGGCGCTGATCGTCAACGAAGAGATCATCACCGACTTCGACGTGCTCGCCGCGACGCGCCGCGAGGTGAAGCCGGGTGCGAGCGAGGAAGACCGACGGCGCACGCGCGACGAGATCGTCACCACGAAGGTCCAAGATCTGTTGGAAGAACAGGCCGGCCAGGTGATGGGCTACGACGAGAAGATGGTCGACAAGTTCGTGCAGAACCAACTCGATCGTCAGCGCGAGCAAGCCGGCAGCGTTGCGCGCCTCGCGACCCAACTCAAGGCGTTCGACCTCGACTCGAAGACGCAGAAGGAAGACGTGCGTTCGCACGTGTACGGTCTTCTGTGGCAACGTTCGGTCACCGGCATCGATGCCGCGCCGAAAGGTCGGGTCGCCGCCGATCGCTACGTGCGTCCGGGACGTCTCTACTTCGAGTTCAAGGAGCAGGAGACAGCCATCGCGAACGATCCGCTGCTGACGGTGCACGACTTCGGTCTGAAGATCGTCGGCGCGCCCGAGGACGTGCACGACGTGCTCGCTCAGCTGCGCGAACGCGTCGTCGCGGGGGCGAACTTCGACGAGGAAGCGACCAAGCTCGAGGTGAACAAGGTCCCGCCGGGCATCTCGACCGATCGACCGTTGAGCGGCTATCGACCGGTGAAGAACGTCTACGAGTTCCTGCACGACGCGCAACCCGGCGACGTTTCCGAAGTGCTCGAGATTCGTCAACGCAACGGTTCGCTCGACGGCTATCGCCTGATCTACCTCGAGTCGAAGAAGCATCGCGACGCGCTGTCGTTCGCCGACGCCGAGCTGCAGAACAGGTTCCGCAAGGACGTGCAGTCGAGCCTCGACCGCTATCGGATCGACACCGCGCTCGACAAGCTCTACCGCGCCGCCTACGTGTGGCCGCCGCAGATGCTCGGGCGGACCTCGACGCTCGAGAACTGAGCCGTTCGACGGCGCGCGTCAGCAGACGCGGCGCGTGAACGGCTTCATGAACTCGAGCACGACGGACTTCTCGTTCGCGAGCAATCCGCCCTGCGCCTCGGCGCGCACGTGCAGCGTCGACGACGGCATGCCGTCCGGTCCTTCGACGCGCACGGTCACCTTCGACGTGCCGCCGAGCAGGCCGCCCTTGCGCTCGCAGTGCAGCGTCGTCGCCGCGTCGTCCGCGGAGACCAACGTCCAATTGGAGAGGTCCTCGACCATCTCCTTCGCTGCCTCGTAGAGACCTTCACGCCGCCGCGCGATGTGCAGCGGACGGAGCTCGGGCTTGTCGTGGGTTTCGCTGGTCTCGAACATGCAGCGGTCTCGAACGGGCGGGCCGCGTGCGGCGCCGCCGTCGCTACTTCGCGCCGCCCGCGCTCTTGAGCGCGGAGAGCTTGCGATCGAGCTGACCCTTGCGACGCGAAGCCGCGTTCCTGTGGATCACGTTCTTGTGGGCCGCCTTGTCGACGAGCTTAACCGCCTTGCGGTAGGCCTCGTCGGCGCCGGCGGCATCGGTGCGCGCGATGAACTTCTTCATCGCGGTCTTCATGCTGCCTTCGGTCTGACGGTTGACGTCACGCGCTTGGCGCGACTTGCGGATGTCCTTGAGGGCGGATTTCGTGTGAGCCATGTCTTACTTCAGTCGTTCCATCTTCGCGGCCACGTCTCGGTAGCCGATGTCGATTTCGTACACGCGGGTGTAATGGCCGCGCGCCGAGCCGGAGTCACCCTCCGCCTCGGCGATCGCGCCGAGATTGTACAGGATCTCCTTCGCGCGCTCGTCGACCTCGGAACTGCCTTCCAAAGCCTTCGAGTACTCCTTCTTCGCCAGCTCGCCGAAGCCCTTGGCTTGGAAGCACTGGCCGAGCCAGAAGCGCACGTCGCGTTGTAGACGCGGTTCGGGCAGCACTTTCTGGAACTCTCCGAGCGCGAGGTCGAGTTCGCCCGAGCGCATCAGGCGCTTGCCGAACTCGAAGCGCAGCGCGAGCTCGTTCGGGCGCAGCGCGACGCGCCGACGCCAATCGCGCACTTCGTGGGCGCAGAGCTCGCGCTCGAGCTGCGCGGCCTTCTCGGCGTCGCCGGCCTTGTCGGCCCGCGCCATCGCCTTCTTCAGCGCCTTGGCCTGGAGGTCGCCGGCCTTCGCGGCGAGCTCGAACGAATCCTTGCGGTACGAGAGCGCGCGATCGACGAACTCCGCGGCCGCTTCGTAGTCGCCGAGCTTCTCGTGGAGCTCCGCGATCTGCGTCATCAGGTCGACGTCGGTCGAGGCTTCGGCGAAGCGCGCGGTCATGCGCTCGACCTCCGCGCGCATCTCGTCCTCGGTCATATGACGACGACGTTCGCGCTCGAGCGACTGCGTGCGGTCCTTGTCCTTCAACAAGTCGCGGCTGTGGCTCGCGCCTTCGTAGCCGCCCTTCTTCAGCGCGGCTTCGGCGGCGAGGTCCTTGCGCGCCTTCAGCGCTTCCTGATCGCGCGGGTCGGCCTTCAGCGCGCGCTCGTAGTACTCGAGCGCCTTCGGCACGTCGCCCGCCTTCTGCATCATCGCACCGGCGCGCTTCAGACCTTCCGCGTGACCGGGCGCAATTTCGGCGAGGAATTCGTACACCGCGCGCGCCGACTTGAAGAAGCCCGCGCCCTCGAGCGCTAGGCCGAGCATCAGGTTGCCGTCGACGTCGAGCGGGTTCGACGCGAGGTAGCTCTCGAGCTGCTTCGCGGCCGCGTCGTAGCGCTTGGTCTTCAGCAACGCCTTCGCGGCGCCGAGCGGCATCGCGCCGAACGCGGCGCGGAAGAGCTTGCCGGTCTTCTGCTCCTCGAACTTGCGCTTCTGCGCGCGCCGCAACCCGCCGCGAGCCTCCGCGAGATCGGCGTCGAGATTCAAGAGCTGCTGGTAGACCTCGATCGCGAAGTCCCACTGACGTCGTCGCGTGGCCTCTTCGGCCTTCTGTAGATGCTTGGAGAAGTCCACGAGGCGGTCGAAGAGGGGCTCGGTCGTCCTCGAAGCGAACGCGAGTCCCGAGCGGACTCCGGTTGCGCGATTCGAAGGGCGAAGGATTCTAGAGACGACCTTTCGAGGGGTCAACGCGCGCTATCCTGGGGCGCCGGCCCTTCGCTCGACGCACACGCACCTCTCCATGACCGAACCGCTGCAATTCCGCCTGACGCTCTACCCCGAACCCGTCCTGCGGAAGGTCGCGGACGGCGTCGCGGCCTACGACGACGAGCTGCGCGCGACCGTGCGGGCGATGTTCGACCTGATGTACGCGTCGAACGGCGTCGGGCTCGCGGCGCCGCAGGTCGGCATGGCGAAACGGATTTTGGTGCTGAATCCGACCGGCAAGCCCGAGGACGAGCTCGCGTTGATCAACGTGTCGATCGTCGACCGGACCGGCGAGAACACGCTGTACGAGGAGGGCTGCCTGTCGTTCCCCGGCATCTACGCCGAGGTCAAGCGCCCCGAACGTTGCCGCGTGAAGGCGTGGGCTCCCGACGGCGCGTCGATCGAGCGCGAGTTCGACGGCTTCGTGTCGCGCATCATCCAACACGAGTACGACCACCTCGAAGGCGTGTTGCTCGTCGATCGCATGTCGGCCGCGGACAAGCAACGCCACAAGGCGGCCCTCCAAGAGTTGGTCGACCGCTATCGCTCGCGCGCCGCGAGCACCGCTCGAGCGCGTTGATCACCAGCTTCGATCGCGTCGACCTCCCGACTCCGCTCGCCGGAGGCTCCGTGGTGTCGATCGGCGTGTTCGACGGCGTGCACGTCGGACATCGCGCGACGCTCGAAGCCAACCTCGTGCGCTCGCGCGCGCTCGGAGCGCGTTCGACCGTCGTGACGTTCGGGCGCCATCCGAAACACCTGTTGCTCGGCCGCGAGCCGAAGACGTTGACGAGCCTCGAGCATCGCCTCGAACTCTTCCGTCGTATCGGCGTCGAACACGCGGCGGTGTTGACGTTCGACGAAGCGTTGCGCTCGCTCGAAGCCGAGGTCTTCGTGCGCGAGTTCTTGCTCGGCGCCCTCGGCGCGCGCGCGTTCGTGCTCGGCTTCGACAGCAAGTTCGGCCACGATCGGCGCGGCACGCCGGAGCTTCTGCAGTCGCTCGGCCTCGACGTCCAGGTCGTCGGCCAAGTCGTCGTCGGCGGCCACGCCGTTTCGAGCACCGCGATCCGCGAAGCGGTCGAACTCGGCGACCTCGAAGCGGCGCGACGGATGTTGGGGCGGCGCGTCAGCGTCCTCGGAACGGTCGTCCGCGGCGACGGGATCGGGCGGAAGCTCGGGTTCCCCACCGCCAATCTCGATCGCCATCACGAGCTGCATCCGCCGCTCGGCGTCTACGCGTGTTGGGCGCGCGAGCTCGGCCCGGACGGCGTCCAGAGCGCTTTTCTCCCCGCCGTCGCGAACATCGGCGTGCGTCCGACGGTCGACGACACGCCGGGCATTCCGCGGGTCGAGGTGCACCTCTTGGACTTCGACCGCGACCTCTACGACCGGACGCTCGAGGTCGATTTCGTCGCGCGGCTCCGCGCGGAACGGCGCTTCGAGAACATCGAGGCCCTACGCGCCCAGATCGCCCTGGACGTCGAAAGCGCCCGTCGCATCCTGCGCGACGTGAGCTCCGCGGCTTCGCCTCCGCGCGGTTGACGCCCCGCCACCGCCCTTGGATAATCCCGCCCCCTCGCTGCGGCGGGGAAAGGTGGGCAGGTAGCTCAGCTGGTAGAGCACGTGACTGAAAATCACGGGGTCACCGGTTCAATCCCGGTTCTGCCCACCATCTCTTCTCTTCCCGTTGCCCGTCGCTCGATTCGAGCCGGTTGCGGAGCGACCCGCCTCCGAAGCGCCACGCGGCGGAGTTCAGTAGGAGCGCGCGAACCATGACCTCCAGCCAACCGCGCGTCATCGTCAAGAGCGACCCCGCCCGCCTGACGATCGAGTGGCTCGACGGCCACAAGACCGTCTACGCGATCGCTCAACTTCGCGCCGTGTGCCCGTGCGCGCGCTGCGTCAGCGAGACCACCGGTCAACGCGTGCACGACCCGCGTTCCGTCCCGGCGGACCTCACGCACCAAGGCGTGCGTTTGGTCGGAAACTACGCGGTCTCGATCGTTTTCGCGGACGGGCACGACACGGGCATCTACTCGTACGCGTTCCTCCGGGACAACGATCCGGGGAGTTGAGGCGATGGGGCAGCGCGACTCGGACGGACTGGAACTCTCCCGGACCAAGCGCATCCCCGAGCGCGAGATCGAAGTCGAGCGCGTGCGCTCCGGCGGCCCCGGCGGCCAGCATGTAAACAAGGTGGCGACGAAGATCGTGTTGCGCTTCGCGCCCGGCCTGAGCTCCGCCTTCTCGCCGGAGGAGCGCGAACGCGTGCTGCGCGCGGTCGCGACGAAGCTGACGTTGCGAGGCGAACTCGTGATCCAGGCCAACGAGCATCGCAGCGCCGAGCGCAACCTCGACGCGGCGCGTGCGAGGCTCGCCGCGTTGCTCCGCCAAGCCTTGATACGGCCGAAGGTTCGTCGAGCGACTCGACCGACTCGCGCATCCGGACTGCGACGCCTCGACGGGAAGCGCCGAGCCTCGGACCGCAAGCGCGACCGTCAGGGCCCGGGCTTCGACTAGTGCTGGCGGATCGTGCCGGAACGCGGTGACGCCGACCGTCGCGACACAGACATTGCGCTCGGATTCTCCGGGCCGTCGCCGCCTTGCACGTTCCTTCGGATCGCGGCGGCGAGCGTTTGGGGCGACAGCCTCCCAAGACTATTATTCACAGTCACTTATGTCGCCTATCGAGCGCTTGGCGAGGCTTTGTGGGACAGCTCAGGCGCTTTGACACCGATGGCTTCCAGCGGGGGTTTTTCCAAAAAAAGGCCTGCTCGGGCTTTCCCTCACACCCGTCGAGCGGCATCTTCTGCGCGCTCTAGACCCCATCCCTTCTCTCTGTGTGTCTCTCTTTGGAGTGCATTCCAACATGAACAAGACTGTTCTTGGCGCGCTTGCGGTCATGTCCGCTAGCTCGCTTGGTTTCGCCGGATCCACGGACGGGGAGTACATGACGCTGGACCGGGAACTCGAGAACCTGGCCACCAGCCTCAACTCCACCGGCCCGGGCGGTGTCGGCCTCTCTGCGTTCCTGCGTACCTCTGTCGACATGGTCGACAAGGACGTCGGTGGCGCGACGGACGACGAACTGGGTACCACGCTGGACAACGTCCGCGTGAACCTGGATGCCGATTGCGGTGAAGGTTACCTCCTTCACGTCGCGGTCGACTCGGCCGGCGGCGCGACGACGCTGCTGGACGCGTACGGCGACTTCAACCTCGGCCAACAGGTCAAGGTTCGCTTCGGCGAGTTCCGTGCTCCGTTCCTCTGGCAAGGGTGGGTCGACGAGAACCACCTGCTGTTCAACGACCACCTCGCTGGTGGCTACACGGTGAACGGCCTCTTCGCGAACGCTCGTGACCTCGGCGCGATGTTCTCGGGCAACATGGAGCAGTTCGGCTGGGCGGTCGCCGTCCAGAACGGCTCCGACGGTCTGCTCGACGAGCACCGCATCTCTGCCCGCGGTACGTTCACCGCGATGGGCAAGGGCGTGGGCCTTCAAGAAGGTGCCTACAACTCGACGGACGAGCAGAACCTGGTGATCGGCGTCGGCTTCACCGACGACGGTTTCCTGAACGACGGCTCGGCCCTCGGTGTGGACGCCGTCTACACCCAAGGCCCGCTGTACGCTCACGCCGAGTTCGCCGACTACGACAAGGACCTCGGCGACAACTCGCCCTGGGACGTCACGGTCAGCTACATGATGACCCCGAACCAGTGGGAAGTCGCCGGTCGCATCGAAGACTGGGACGACGTCAACGACACCACGAAGTTCGCCGGCGGCGTGACCTACTACGCCAACGGTCACAACGCGAAGTGGTCGCTCGAGTTCGACAGCTACAACAGCGATGCGATCCCGGACGGTACCGCGATCGCGCTGACGCTGACCCTCGGCGCCTGATAGCCAACCCCCGAATCGACCTGCGCGCGTCGTAGGTCGAATCGAGTGAACCAAGGAGCCCCGCGCGCGCCGCGGGGCTCCTTCCTTTTTGGAAGCGAACGAACGCGCCGTTCCGCCCCCGTGTGGCCGCGCGAAAAGGACGACTCGCGCTTCCCTGCCCCCTCGCCAACGGGCATGCTCTGCGCCGGATTCGCGAACGCGGACCGGAAGGAGCTTTCTGATGCTGTCGATGTTGCTCGCGTGCCTCTCGGTTGGATCGCTCGGTGTCACGAGCGACGACGGTGACCGAAGCTGGACGTCGTTGGATTCGGAACTCACGCGTCTCGGCGCTTCACTGCAGGAGCCGACGAGCGCGATCCGTTGGGACGGCTACCTGCGCGTCCTCGCGGTCCAGGACTCCGACTCGCCGGCCTTCGCCGGGCTCCCCAACTCGGACGTCGCGGGTTTCGTGCTCGATCGAGTGAGACTCGGTCTCGCCTTCGACCAAGGCATGTACTCCGGTCGCGTGCAGCTCGAGGCCGCGGGCGGCACCGCGCGCCTGCTCGATGCGTACGCATCGTGGCAGTGCAACGACATGCTGCGCACGACGTTCGGGCGCTTCCAGACGCCGCTCTACTGGAACGGTCTCGTAGATCCGCGGCATCAGCTCTTCGTCCTGCGCACCGCGTCGGACGAGTTCTGGATCGGAGGTCGCCCGACGCAACTCGCCGACAACTTCGGCGTCATGCTCGACGGCAAGGTCGATCGCTTCCACTGGTGGGTCGCGGCGCAGAACGGCGTCGACGGAACCGCCGACGAGTTCGCGTTCACCGCCCGTGCGCGTTACGACGTGCTCGGCTCCGGCATCGGCATGGTCGAAGGCGCGTACGGAGCTCCGGACGACGCGACGCTCTCGGTCGGTGTCGGTTGGTTCGACGACGGCGGCGCGGTGGACGGCGGCGGCAACTCGGCCGACGGCGATTGCGTCGCGGTCGACACGCAGTACGCCAACGGACCGTGGGCGATGAACGCCGAGGTGCTCGACTACGGCAAGAACTCGGTCAACGTGTTCGACGTGCCCGACTCGACGCCGTGGGCGGTGACGCTCAGCTACATGCTCCAACCCAACCAGTGGGAACTCGCGGCGCGCTACCAGGACGTCGATTCGCCGACGAATCTCACCGACATCACGTTGGGCGTGAACTACTACGTCGTCGGTCACGACGTGAAGTGGCAGCTCAACGTCGTCGACACGAGCTCCGACAACTCCGTCGAAGAGACGACGTCGATCGCGCTCGCGCTGACGCTCGGCAAGTAGTTCGACGAAGACTTCGCGCGGGGCTTCGCCGGTGACGGCGGGGCCCCGCGCGTCATTTTCGGCGCGAGCTAGACTGCGCCACTCCTCTCCGTACGGAGCCTCTCCGCCATGTCCAACTCAGCGCGCGAACATCAGAACCGGTTGATCCACGAGACCAGCCCCTACCTCCTGCAACACGCGCGCAATCCGGTCGATTGGCATCCGTGGGGGCCCGAGGCTCTCGAGCGCGCGACGCGTGAAGCGAAGCCGATCTTCCTCTCGATCGGCTACTCCGCGTGCCATTGGTGTCACGTGATGGAGCGCGAGAGCTTCGAGAACCAGACGGTTGCGGCGCGGATGAACGCGCTCTTCGTCAACATCAAGGTCGATCGCGAGGAGCGTCCGGACCTCGACGACATCTACATGCGCGCGGTGCAGGCGTTGACCGGTTCGGGCGGCTGGCCGATGAGCGTCTTCCTGACGCCGACGCTGGAGCCCTTCTACGGCGGCACGTACTTCCCGCCGACGCGCATGTACGGTCGCGCGAGTTTCTCGGACGTGCTCGAAAGCGTCGCTCGTGCGTGGGTACAGGACCGCGAGAGTGTCGAGCGCTCGGCGAAGAAGCTCGTCGAACACATCCAGCGCGAGAGCACGATGGAGTTCTCGGGCGCCGTCGATCCCGGCGTGCTCGACGCGGGCTACACGATGCTCGCGCAGAACTTCGACGGCTCGTGGGGCGGCTTCGGCGGCGCGCCGAAGTTCCCGCATGCGACGGATCTGCGGGTCGTGCTGCGTCACTGGTTGCGCACGCGCGATCCGCAGGCGCTCGAGATGGCGAAGCTCACGCTCGACCGCATGAAGAACGGCGGCATCTACGATCAGCTCGGCGGCGGCTTCCATCGCTACTCGACGGACGAGCGTTGGTTGATCCCGCACTTCGAGAAGATGCTCTACGACAACGCGTTGCTCGTGCCGACGTACCTCGAGGGCTTTCTCGCGACGCGCGACGCCGAGTACGCGCGCATCGCGCGCGAGTGTTGCGAGTGGGTGTTGCGCGAGATGACGACGAACGAAGGCGCGTTCGCGAGCGCGCAAGACGCAGACTCCGAGGGCGAAGAAGGCAAGTTCTTCGTCTGGACGCCGAGCGAGCTCGCGCGCGAACTCGGTGCGAAACACGGCGCCTGGGCCGCGGCGTGGTACGGCGTCACCGACGAAGGCAACTTCGAGCACGGCACGAGCGCGCTGTGGCGCAACGCTTCGGCGGCGGAGGTCGCGGCGGGGCTGCACGTCGACGTCGCCGAGCTCGAGAACGCGATGACGCACGCGCGGCGCAAATTGCTCGACGTGCGAGGCGCGCGCATCGCGCCCGCGACCGACGACAAGGTGCTCGTGTCGTGGAACGGACTGATGATCTCGGCGCTCGCACGCGCGCACCAAGTCCTCGGCGAACCACGCTTCCTCGCCGCGGCGCGACGCGCGGCGGAGTTCGTGTTGACGACGATGCGTCGTCCCGACGGTTCGCTCTTCGCGACCGCGCGCGGCACACGCGCGCACCTCAACGCGTACCTCGACGACTACGCGTTCTACTCGCAGGCGCTGCTCGATCTCTACGAGTCCGATTTCGATCCGCGCTGGATCCGCGAGGCGCTTGCACTCGCCGACATCGTCACGCAACGCTTCGAGGATGCCGAGAAGGGCGCGTTCTTCACGACCGCGAGCGATCACGAGCGCTTGATCGCGCGCCTCAAGTCTCCGCAGGACGGCGCGCTGCCGTCGGGCAACGGCGTGCACGTCCTCAACTTGTTGAGGCTCGCCGAACTCACCGGCCGTCGCGACTTGGCGGCGCAGGCCGAGCGCGCGCTCGTCGGACTCGGCGGCCTGCTCAATCGTTTTCCGGCGGGACTCGGACAGATGTTGCTCGCCGTCGATTTCCTCTCGGCCGGCCCGCGCGAGATCGTCCTCGCGGGCGCGCCGGGCGCGCGTGAACTCGACGACATGCTCGCGCTCGTGCGCGGTCGCTTCCTGCCGCAGAAAGTCGTCGCGATCGTCGGTGCGAACGCGGATCGCAAGCAGATGCCGTTGCTCGAAGGACGCGAACCGCCGAGCTCCGGCGCGCGCGCCTGGGTCTGCCGCAATTGGACGTGCCGACAGCCGGTCGACTCCGCGGCCGCGTTGAGCGCGGAACTCGACTAGCGGACGTTCGGCGTGCGAGCGGCTATGCTCTGTCGTTTCACCACGCGCTTCGCCGCGTGCCCAGAACCCCGAGCCCACGCCGACCCATGACCGCACCCCGCGTACTCGTCACCGGAGGAGGCCGAGGCATCGGCCGCGCCATCGCACTGCGCTTCGCCAAGGAAGGTTCGCGCGTGGTGGTCGCCGCGCGCTCGTCGCCGGAACTCGACGCAGTCGCGGAAGAGATCGAGAAGGCCGGCGGCAAGGGGCGAGCTTCGCAGGTCGACGTACGCGAGCACGGTTCCGTCGAAGGCGCTGTGTGGCGCGCGATCGAATTCCTCGACGGCTCGATCGACGTGTTGGTGAACAACGCGGGCGTGTTCGAGATCAAGCCGTTCGAGAAGCTCGACGTCGCGACGTGGAAGCGGAACATGGAGGTCAACCTCGACGGTCCGTTCTACGTGACGATGGAAGCGCTCGAGGCGCTCCAACGCAGCGGCCAAGCGCACATCTTCAACATCGCGTCGCGCGCGGCGAAGCAAGGGTTCCCGGGCAACGTCGCCTACTGCGCGTCGAAGTACGG
The DNA here is from genome assembly GCA_021413885.1 of Planctomycetota bacterium. Taxonomy (GTDB): domain Bacteria; phylum Planctomycetota; class UBA1135; order UBA1135; genus JACRIN01. Next base: position 67,428 of record JAIOPM010000049.1, on the reverse strand, counting down.
CTTGCGCGGTTTCAGCGACGCGCTGCGGCTCGATCTCGCCAAGGACAAGATCCGCGTCTCGACCGTCTATCCCGGCCAGACCGACACGACGATCTTCGACAAGGTCCCGGGCACATGGGATCGCGCGAAGATGAACAAGCCCGAGGATGTCGCTGAAGTCGTGTGGAAGGCCTGGAAGTCGCCGCGCGACGTGAACGTCGACGACCTCGACGTCGCTCCGCGCGCGTAGCTCGTCGCCCGAGAGCTCAGCCGTGGTGCAGGCTGCGCACCAACGCCAAGAACTCGCTGCGAGTCTTCGAGTCCGACTGGAACGAGCCGAGCAGACACGACGTCATCGCGGCCGAGCTCTGCTTCTGCACGCCGCGCATCATCATGCACAGGTGCCGCGCTTCGGCGACGACGCCGACGCCCTTCGGCGAGAGGATGCGTTGCAACGCGTGGGCGATGTCGACGGTCATGCGCTCCTGGACTTGGAGGCGCCGCGCGAACACGTCGACGATCCGCGGGATCTTCGAGAGCCCGATGATCTTGCCGTCGGGGATGTACGCGACGTGGACGCGACCGAAGAACGGCAACAGGTGGTGCTCGCAGAGGCTGTAGAACTCGATGTCCTTGACCAGGACCATCTCGGAGCAGTCTTCGGCGAACACGCCTTGGCCGACGACTTCGTCGACCGATTGACGCATGCCTTGAGTGAGCTCGCGCCACGCACGCTCGACGCGCTCGGGCGTTCGGCTGAGGCCCTCGCGACTCGGGTCCTCGCCGATGTGCGTCAATAGGCTGTGGATCAGCGGCGCTATCGCGCCGGGCTCGCCCCCAGGAAGTCCACGAAGTTGTTCCTGCTTTCGTACACGCGAATCCGGTGCAGTCGACATCCGGCGTATCCCTTCAAGTCGGGTTCGATCTGATGCCAGAAGGCGACCGCGAGGTTCTCCGCGGTCGGAATCGTTCCGGCGAGGAACGGCACGTCGTGATTCAGGTGGCGATGGTCGACGACGGCGACGATGCGCTCCTGGATGATGCTCCCAAGGCTCTTCAAGTCCATCACCATGCCGCTCGTCGGGATCGGCCCGACCACGGTGACTTCCAACGCGTAGTTGTGGCCGTGGTCGCGATGGCAGATCCCGTAGAGACGACGGTTCTCCTCATCCGACAGCGCCGGATCGTGGAGACGATGAGCGGAGGAGAACTCCTCCCTATGAGTGATTTCTACGGTCGGACGGGACATCGACGTGGGCACCCAACGCGCGTGCGTCGGGGTGGCTTGGGCTGCGTACTGTAGCGCACGACTCCAGCCTCCGAGCGCGCGACGACCGCGATGGACGACGGCGTCCGACGCAAGCCGCGCGGAAATCGTTCGAGAGCTGCTCGATCGTGCCGCCGGAAAGTCCTTCCGCGTCGCGCCGACGTGCGCGTCGCGTGCAGCGCTGGACGAGCTGCGCAGGCCGAATGCCGCCACGAATTCACCGTCGCCCGACGGAAACGGCTTCGGCCCGACGGAGCGTTCGATCGGCTCGCGACGCGCCGACGGCATTTCCCTTTCGCTGGAGGTCCCGAAGTCGGCTCCGCACGTCGACCCCTGACCGGAGGTAAGCATGCGAAGCCACGTCTACGCCATGAAAGATGCCGAGCGCCTGCTCCCGCTCCTGCGCGCGATCCGTCGTGAACTCCGCGACCGGACCTACGAGGCGACGCGCCTCGAGGACCTGCGCGATGCGCTGCGTCCGACGCAGCAAGCGCACGCGGCCGACCTGAATCTCCTCGAGTCGGATTTGTCGACGCAGCTGCGCGAGCTGCGCCGGACCGAGAAGGAACTGACCGACCTCGGCTGCCGGCTCGACCAGGATCGCCCGTTGCGCATCGTCGTGCCGTCGGACCAAGGCGACCTCGCGGTCGACGGCGATCTCGCCAAGACGACGCTGCGCCGCTTGCCCGTCACGCAGCGCGTCTGAGCGCGGGGTAGATTGAAGTCGGACGAACACGCGACCGAGAGACCAAAACTCTTGGTCGCGCCCTTGCTGCGGATCGCAACCTGAAACGGTGGCGATCCGCAGTGTTTTGTCGTCCTAGTCTCGCGGCGGCTTCGGCGGAGCGGCGTCGGGCTTCGGTCGCGGGGGCGAGTCGCCCGGCAACGGCGCGGGAACTTCGGGCTTCGCTTCGTCGCGCGGACGCGGCGGCGTTTCACCGCCGGGAGTCGCGGCTGAGTTCTGCCGCGCGCCGCGGATGCGCTCGTCGAGCGTCTGACGCGCGGCGCGCAGGCGCTGGGCGGTCACGGTCGAGTCGTTGCGCTCGGCGTCCTGGGCCCAACGGCGTTGCTGTGAAGGCGCTCCCGTCGCGGGAGTCGGAGGCGGAGTCGTCGGCGTCTCGCCGCTGCGCTGAAGGCGCTCGTTGAGTGCTTCGCGAGCCGCCTGCAGGCGCGTTTCCGCTTCGGCGGAACTCGGTGCCGTCCGCAGACGAGCGGTCGCCGGTCCCGACGTCACGGTCGTCGCGCGCGGCCGAGCGGGCTCCGCGCGCGGCGGATCGGTGCGAACGGCGCTGACAAGGCGACCGCGGGCGATGCCGGAGGCGTCGGTCGGGTTGGCGGAGGGTCCGGCGGAGCGGGCGGGCTGCGGCGCGGCGAGTATGCGCAAGCGGATCGCTTCGGCCTCGAGATCGGGCGCCGCCCGACGGCCGGCGCGCGCGAGGATCAGCGGCAGACCGCTCAGAAACTCGTCGGCGCCGAGTCGGCCGTCGGCGTCGCGGTCGGCGAGCCGCACGTCGTCCGGACCGATGGCCGCGGCGGCGAGCTCCGCCCCTTCGAGCACGCCGCTCGCGTCGGCATCGGCGACCGCGAAGGCCGCGCGGGCTTCGGTCAACGTCATCGGCGCAGGCGCCGGCTTGGCGGGCGGTGGCGTGGCCTGAGCGGCGCAGAGTGCTGCGAGACCCGCGACCGCGGCGAAGGGCCGCGTCCGAGCAAGGGTTCGCATCAGCTTCGCGCGGATCATGGTGCGTTCGATCGTAGCGACCGACATGCCACCTGAAGGGTCGTTGGACCTAACCGCTAACTCACCCGACCCTCCCGGGTTACCGTCGGAGCGTCGAACGCTCGTTCGCGGCCTTCGTCCTACTCGACAGACAAGAAGTCGCAAGCTTCGGCGCCCCACGGACAACGTGTAGAATCGCCGGCCGCACCGGGACGGATCCGGTCGGAACGGACGATGAAGCGAGATCTCCTACACCTGGTCATAGGGCTCCTATGTGGCCTGCTTGTGGCCGGGATCTTGCGCTTCGTGCTGCCGGCCGGCGGCGAGGCCGACGTCGTGCGCTACCGCGAGGTCCGCGACTTCGTCCGCGCGAACTACGTCCGCGACGTGTCCGACCAGACGCTGCTCGACGGAGCGCTCCACGGCATGGTCGAAGGCCTCGACCGCTACTCGCGCTTCCTCGATCGCTCCCAGGTCGCCGACTTCGAGCGCGAGACCGGCGGCCAGTACCGCGGCATCGGCGTCGTCTTCCGCGACCCGCCGCGCGAGGGGCAAGTCCTCTTCTGCCTGGCCGGCTCGCCCGCGGAGCGCGCCGGGGTCCGGGTCGGCGACCGGCTCGTGTCGGTCGACGGCGCGCGCCTCGCCGACCTCCCTGAAGGCGAACTCGCACGCCGGGTCAGCGCCGCGGTCGGCGCCTCGTTGGACACGGTCGTCGTCTCGCGCGACGGCGTCGAGCGCTCGGTGCGGATCGAGCCCCTCGAGATCGTCGATCCGACCGTCCGCCACGCCCGCGTCGTCGATCGGGAGCGCGGCATCGCCTACCTCGCGATCACGTCCTTCAGCCACCGCACGCCGGAGGAATTCGACCAAGCGCTGGACGCGTTCGCGCACGACGGCGTCCGCGGGTTGATCCTCGACGTGCGCGGCAACCCGGGCGGAGTCCTCGCCTCGGCGGTGCGGATCGCCAACCGCTTCCTCGACGAAGGCGCGGTCGTCACCACGGAAGGTCGCGCGGAGAACTCCGCGTACGACGCGTCGCCGGGCGAGGCGCGCTACGCGAAGATGCCGCTCGTCGTCCTGATCGACGGCGATTCGGCGAGCGCGAGCGAAGTCCTCGCCGGCGCGCTCCAAGATCATCGCGCCGCGGTGCTCGTCGGTTCGCCGAGCTACGGCAAGGGCATGGTCCAGAAGATCCGGACGTTCGGCGAGCACGACGCGATCGTCAAGTTGACGAGCTCCTACTACTACACGCCGTCGCACCGGAACCTCGAACGCACCGTCGACAAGGCGTGGGCGTACGGACTGGTTCCGGACTTCGCCGTCGAGACGTCGGCGGCCGATCGCAAGCGTCTCCACGCGTTCCTTGCAAGCCACTCGCCGCCGCCCGGCGCGCTCGACGAACTGCGTCGCTGGGAGCGCGAAGAAGGCGTCGCGTTGGTTGCGACTCCGCCGAACGATCGCGATTTGGACGCGGCGCTCGCTCTGCTCTGCGGTCGACGGCCGGCGCTCGTCGCGAGCCTCGACGGGAGCGCGACGCGATGAGCGAGCTCGTCCTCGGCATCGAGTCTTCGTGCGACGAAACGGCCGCGGCCGTCGTCGCCGGCGGTCGCGAGATCCGCTCTTCCGTCGTCGAGAGCCAAGTTCTCGAGCACGCGCGCTACGGCGGCGTCGTTCCCGAGATCGCGGGCCGCTCGCACTTGCGCGTCGTGATGCCGCTGATCGATCGCGCGTTGGCGAAGGCCGACGTGACGCTCGAGGACATCGGTTGCATCGCGGTCACCAGTCGCCCGGGATTGATCGGCTCGCTCCTGGTCGGCTTGTCGGCGGCGAAAGCGCTCGCGTTCGCGCGCGACTTGCCGCTCGTCTGCGTGAACCACATCGAAGCCCACGCCTACGCGGCGACGATGGAGAACGACGGCGATTCGTACCCGAGCCTCGCGCTCGTCGTCTCGGGCGGCCACACCGCGCTCTACGTCGCGCATTCGCCGTTCGAGCTCGAGCTCCTCTCGCGCACGCTCGACGACGCCGCGGGCGAAGCGTTCGACAAGGTCGCGTACTTGCTCGGCCTTCCGTATCCGGGCGGTCCGTCGATTTCGAAGCTCGCGGCCTCCGGCAACGCGCGCGCGTACGATTTCCCGCGCTGTCGAGCGAAACACGGCCCGCCGGCGTTCTCGTTCAGCGGCCTGAAAACCGCCGTCCTCTACCACCTTCGCGGCCAGGACGCGCTCGCTCCGACGCCGGCTCCCGACGCGATCCCCGATCGCGCGGATGTCGCAGCGTCGTTCGAGGAAGCGGTCGCCGACTCCCTGGTCGGCCCGACGGTCGCGGTCGCGGTCGAGCGCGGGCTCGCGCGCGTGCTCGTCGTCGGCGGCGTCGCGTGCAACCGTCGTTTGCGCGAGGTGATGCGCGCGAAAGCGGCCGAACGCGGCATCGAGGCGATCTTCCCCTCGCCCGCGTACTGCACCGACAACGCGGCGATGATCGCCGGACTCGGTTGGCACCTCTGGAAGGCCGGTCGCCTGGCGGGTTTCGATGCCGATGCGTCGCCTCAGTGAACAACCCCCTCGCCAAACGCGGGCGCGTCGGGTGAAATCTTGCGCCCCGTGAATCGGGAAACCCTTGCAGCGCTCTTGGCAGCGGTGAAGAGCGGCGCGACCTCGGTCGACGAGGGAGTGGCCCGCCTGGCGGCCTTTCCGGTGCTCGATCTCGGGCACACGCGCGTCGATCTGCATCGCGAGCTGCGTTGCGGCGGGCCTGAAGTGATCTACGGCGCGGGGAAGACGGCGAACGAGCTCGTCGACATCGCACGCGCGTTGCTCGAGCATCACGAGCGTCTGCTCGTCACCCGCGCGACGCCCGAAGGCGGCGCGGCTTTGGCGCGCGCGTTCCCACGCGGCCGTCATCACGAACGCTCGCACTGCTTCGTCCTCGACACGCCTCGCGCAGAGCGCGACGGCTACGTCTTGATCGTCAGCGCCGGAACGTCCGACGCGCCGGTCGCCGAAGAGGCCGTGCTCACCGCGCGGTTCTTCGGCGCGCGCGTCGAAGAGCTCGCCGACGTCGGCGTCGCGGGCGTGCATCGCCTGCTCGCGGAAACCGAGCGCCTGCGCGCCGCCGACGCGATCGTCGTCGTCGCCGGCATGGAAGGCGCGTTGCCGAGCGTCGTCGGCGGCCTCGTCGATCGACCGGTGATCGCGGTGCCGACGTCGGTCGGCTACGGCGCTTCGTTCGGCGGCCTCGCGGCGTTGCTCGCGATGCTCAATTCATGTGCGGCCGGCGTGACGGTCGTCAACATCGACAACGGCTTCGGCGCAGGCGTCGCCGCGGCACGGATCCAACAACTCGCGCAGGTTCGGAAGTGAGCGGAGGTACTCGAGTGAGCAGTGAAGCCAAGGCTTGGATCGCGCTGGAGAACGGCGTGGTGATCGAAGGTCGTTCGGTCGGCGCGAGCGGCGAGAAACGCGGCGACGTCGTCTTCAACACGGCGATGACCGGTTACCAGGAGATCCTCACCGATCCCTCGTACTACGGTCAGATCGTCGCGATGACGTACCCGCTGATCGGCAACTACGGCATCGCGCGCGAGGACGACGAGAGCGACAAGGCGTGGGCCGAAGCGTTCGTCATCAAGGAGATGAGTTCGATCCCGAGCTCGCGGCGCGCCGACCTTTCGCTCCCCGACTGGTTGAAGGAGAAGGGCGTGATCGCGGTCGACGGCATCGACACGCGTATGGTCACCAAGATGCTGCGCGTCGAAGGTTGCTTGCGCGGCGTGGTGTCGACTATCGACTCCGACGCGAAGTCGTTGGTGGCGAAAGCGAAGAACGCGCCGGCGACCGACGGACGCGATCTCGCGAGCGAAGTGAGCTGCAAGAAGCCGTACGCGTGGGACGCGAGCTACGACGAGTCCTACCCGACGCTGCTCGGCGCCGCGCCGAAGGAGCGCATCCGCTGCGTCGCGTTCGACTTCGGCGCGAAGCGCAACATCATGCGTTCGCTGATCCACTGCGGCTTCGACGTCACCGTCGTGCCGTCGACGGCGAGCGCGAGCGACGTACTCGGCCTCGATCCGCAAGCGCTCTTCCTCTCCAACGGCCCCGGCGATCCCGCCGCGGTGAAGACCGCGATCGCGACGATCTCGAACCTCGTCGACAAGAAGCCGATCTTCGGCATCTGCCTCGGCCACCAGATCCTCTCGATCGTGCTCGGCGCGAAGACCTACAAGCTCCCGTTCGGCCACCACGGCGCGAACCATCCGGTGCGCGACATCACCACCGGCCGCGTCGAGATCACTTCGCAGAACCACTCGTTCGCCGTCGATCCGAAGTCGATGGGCAAGGATCTCGAGCTCACGCACATCAACCTCAACGACCAGACGGTCGAGGGTTTCCGCCACACCAAGCTCCCGGTCTTCTGCGTGCAGTACCACCCGGAAGCCGCGCCGGGTCCGCTCGACAGCTCCCACCTCTTCCAACGCTTCCGCCAACTCGTGCGCAAGTGAGGCGCGGCTAGACTGACGCTCCCGACCACGCGGGAGAGCCGATGTCGCACCTCTACATTCCCAAGGCGTTTCGCGAGAACGATGCGGCGACGTTGCTCGAGTTCGTGCGGGCTCACGGGTTCGGGACGTTGGTGACTTCGCGCGGGGCGGAGTTGCGCGTGTCGCACTTGCCGTTCGTCGCGGAGATGGAGGGCGAGCGCATGGTGCTGCACGCGCACGTCGCGCGCGGCAACGAGCATTGGCGCGACGGCGACGGGCCGGCGCTCGCGATCTTCGCCGGGCCCCACCACTACGTTTCGCCGACTTGGTACGCCGAGGTGGGCACGGTGCCGACGTGGAACTACGTCACCGTCCACGCGCGCGGTCGCGTCGAGTGGATCGACGACTTCGACGCGAAGAAGCGCGTGCTCGAGAAGACGATCGCGTTCTACGAGAGCGGTGCCGCGACGCCGTGGCGCGCCGACTTCGACGCGCAGTACGTGCGCGACGAGATGAAGCACATCGTCCCGTTGCGCCTCGTCGTCGAGCAGCTCGAAGGCAAGTGGAAGTTGAACCAACACCATCCGGTCGCGCGCCGCGAGCGCACGATCGCCGCGTTGCGCGAGGCGGGCGGCGAGGATGCGATCGCGATCGCGAAGTTGATGGAGCACACGCTCCCGCCGCAGCCCGCGAACTAGTCGACGTTCAGCGCTCGGGCACGAATTCGCGGTGTTCGAGCTCGGCCTCGATCGCCGTGCGCTCGCGCAGCATCGGCCGCAACTTCCCCGCGGCGGCGAGCTCGAGCTGATCGAAGCGGTGCGGCGACGAAGCCTGACTCGCGTTGCCGTACGGCTGAACGCCAAGCCCGCGCGGCGGATCGCTGAACTCGATCGCCGCGACGAACGAATCGCCGGCGACGACGTGCTTCTTGCCGTCGCGGTCCGCCGCGAACTCGAACGCGCGGAAGATGCCGAGGCTCTCCATCCCGCCGCTGCAAGGGAAGTCGTGATCGCCGCCGCGCAAGCGATACCAAGCGCCCCACGCGACGTCGGGCGCGACGCCTTGCTTCTCGAGCGCCGTCAGCGCCGCGTCGAGCGCGAGCGTCGCGCCGATCGGATTCGCGAGGCCGTCGGGAGTTTCGAGCGGACGCTCGGGATCCCAACGCTGCGCGTAGAACGAACCGCTCGCACCGTACTTCTGCACCCACGTCGCGAAGAGCACCGCGCCGCGGCTCTTCGCATCGGTCGCGCGATCCCATGCCGCGAGCACTTCACCGGCCTTGCGCACGCGCGGGTTGTCGGAGGCAGCCGCGAGCGGCAACAAGTCGTCGAGCAAACGATCGGCGAGTTCGACGCGCGTCGAGTGCTTGTACGTGACGAGCTCGTCGAGCGAGATCGAATCGTCGGCGCGCAACATCTCGATCGAACGCTGCGCGCGCAGGCTGACCGAACCGCTCGCGAGCGACGCGGGGAAATTCTTCGGATCGAGTACTCGCGGATACGTCGAACTCCACGGCGGATCGTTCGCGTTCTGGACCCAACCATTCGGCGGATCAGAGACGCGCGGGAGGTCGGCGTACGGCTGGAGCTCGCTCCAGAGCACGTCGTCGCTCTCCGCGCGCACCGGCTTCGACCCATCGGCGACGTTCGCGGGCCGCTTCGGCGACTGACCGCCGAACGTGTAGAGCACATGCCCCGCGCGATCGGCGTACAGGACGCTGAAGACCGGCAACTGCATGCGCGCCAGCGCTCGCTCGAACTCCGCGAGATCCTTCGCGCGCGCCATGTCCCACCATTGCCGCAGCGAATCCGGCCGATCGAGACCGACGACGCGCAGCGCGAGCGGCTTGCTCTCTTCGCCGCCGACGATCGGACCGGCGACGGAGTTCTTGATCTCGAGCGCTCGCTCGTCGAACCCGCCGTTGTCGCGCCGCACGCGCAGTGTGTGCTTCACGACGCCGAACGGACGCATCGCTCCGTTCCACCGATAACCTTCGCCGTCGCGCGAGAGTTCGAAGAGATCGACGCCATCCTGCGCGTTGACGGTGTGCGTCCAACCCAAGTGCTCGTTGAAGCCGATGCCGAGCGTCGGGAATCCGACCAACGCCGCGCCGGAAACGTCGACGCCGGGCGCGACGAGGTGCGCCTCGAAGAACAGGAACAAGTCGCTCCACGGCAAGTGCGGATTCGCGAGCAACAGCGCGCGCCCGCTCGCCGAATGCGACGGCGCGATCGCCCACGCGTTCGAACCGCCCGATGGCGCGAGCGAACCGCCGACCATGCCGGGATTCGCGACGAACGTGAAGTGCAGGACGCGATGAGCGTGCGCGAGCACGTCGACGCCGCTGACCGGAAGCACGACGCGCGCCGCGGCGTCGAGTTCGTCCGCGTGGTCGCGACCGTACGCGTTGATGCCGGCGGCGAAGGCGTCGAGGCAAGCGCGGAACGTCGGCTCCTGCGCGTCGTACCACGCTCGCGCGCGCTCGGGGATCCCGACGGTCCACACCCACCTGTCGGAGTCGACGAATTCCGCGCCCCAATACTCGGCCGCGCGGCCGCGCGCTTGGCCGTAGAGGCGCAGCAACAAGTCGCCGTGACTCTGCGCCTGCGCCCAACCAAAACCGCGGAAGAGCGCGGGCTCGTTCTCGGCGAAAACGTGCGGCACGCCCCAACGGTCCCACAGGATCTCGGCGTCGCTCGGCGCGACTCCGGAACTCTTGGAGCACGCCGCGACGAACAGCGCGACGACGCAGAGACGCGACGCGAACATCGCGCGCCTCAGGCTCGACGCGACCAGAGTTCGTAGCGCGAGAAGTAGCCGACGCGATCGGCGGCGCGCATGCGCTCGGAGCGCCGCGCGTCGCACGTCCAACCCGCGCGAACCTCGGCCGGCGGATCGCGTTGCGCGAGGAACGAGCGCAGGAACACGCGGCCGCGACCGGCGGCGACGCGCTCGGTCTCGGCCCACAGGCGCTCGTGATGCGCGTCGTCGCTCCAGTCGAGGATGTTGCTGAGGTTGAGCGCCTCGACGCTCCGCGGCGGGAGCTCTGCGAGGAACGACAGCAAGTCGGCTGCGTGCCATTCGATGCGCGGCAGCGCGTCGCGCAACGGCTTGTACGACTCGCGCTTCAAGTAGCGCTGCGCGACGTCGGGCGCGAGGACGCGGCCCAGCCACAGACGTTGAAGGTACGGATTCGTCGCGGGCTCGAGCTCGACGAAGAGGTGTTCGAGCACGCGCTTGTAGTGCCGATCGAAACGCGGCTCGGCCATGCGGCCGAACGCCCACGCCGGGATGAACGCGTCGGAGATCGTGTCCTCGTTCAGCGCCGTCGCGAGCAAGTCGTCGAGCGCCGGCGTGTCGAAGCGCGTCGTCCAAATGCGGCGGCGTTCCGCGAGTTCGGTCGTGCGCACGATGCGCTCGAGCGTCTCGGCCCCGACGATCGACGTCAACGCGGCGCGCAACGGCGCGACGAAAGCCGCGAGACGTCCCGCGGTCGCGAAGCCGCCCTCGAGCGCCGCGTCGCGCGCCGCTTGGTCGGGCAACGCACGCTCGACGAGCTCGCTCGGCAACCGCTTCAGCATCGAGGCGCGCGTATCCCGTTTCGTCTCGATCGAGCCGACGAGAGCCGCGAACTCCGCCCACTCGAGCTCTCGGATCGCCGCGGCCTTCAGCCGACACAAATCGACCTGCGTCGGATTGAGATCGACGCCGTGAACCTGCGCGCACGGCTCGAGCGCCGCGCGGAAGACGTTGTCGCCCGCCGACGCGACGACGACGACGGTGTCGCCCGGCCGCGTCGCGAGCGCTTCGGCGACGACGTCGCCGTCCTCCATCACCTCGGAGTAGACGAGCGGCGGAGCTTCGCCGGCGAACGCCGCGGAACTCATGACACCGTCGCGAGCACCGGCGCGCGCGTCGCTGCCCAACGCGCGTGAACCGCGTCGAGGATCGTGCCTTGGAGGTAGAGCGTGCCCTCGAGCACCTCGAGCGTCTCCGCCTGCAACTCCGGCGTCGTGCAATAGGTGTCGACGATCGTCTCGACCTCGCGGAAGTGATCGCGATCGACCTCGGAGTGCGCGACGAAGAACGTCATCTGTGCGTCAGTGAGATGCAAGTCGCGGCGCATCGCGTCGAGCAGTTCGCGGATGTGCGTGTAGCAGCTCTCCGCCCAGTAGCTGTAGCCCAAGCGCGCCGTCGCATCGCGCGTTTGAGCGACGCGGAAGACGTACGCGACGAACGCCTCGGTTTCCGGCAACGACCGCGCGCGCGCTGCCGTTTCCGAGTCCGCGCCGATCGAGCGCAGATCGTGCAGCACCATCAAGTCGTGACCCGCTTCCTCGAACGCGTGGTGCAAGCAGTAGCGCAACAACCCAACGCGATCGGATCCGACGCGCAACGCCGCGAGCGCCTGGTTCTGCGCGTTGTGCCGCGTGAAGTGATAGACCTCGGTCATCAGGCCGACGTAGAGCTCGCGATCGAGCCCCGTCTTCCGCAGGTGCTGCCAGAACGGACCGGTGTAGATGCGCTGCCAACCGTGGGCGGCGGCGCGTTCACAACGCTCGAGGAAAGTCTTCACGCACGGGCTCCGGGAGAGGGTTTCGTGTTCGAGGGATCGCCGAGTCGACAACGCGCGAGGTCCCAACCGCTGGCGACCGTCGCGAGGTAGTTGCGGGTCGTCGCCGCGGTGTGCGCGAGCTCGCCGCGGATCCAGAGATACGAGTGCCCGCGACGCGACGGTGCGACGATCGGATCGCGCACGACGATCTCCGCGCCGAAGTGTTCGTAGAAGCGCGCGAGGCCGGGCAGGCAGAGCGCGAAGTAGTGGCGCCGCGCCGCGTGCTCGGCCATCCAACGACACGCGAGGTGCAACATGACCTCGGTGACATGGCGTTTGCGAAAGTCCTCGCGCACGACGACGCGGCTGACTTGGAAGAACGCGTCGCGGGTTTCGTCGAGCACGCCGGGCAGCGGAGCGAGCTCCTCCGCCTCGAAGCGCCCCTCGAAATCGGGCGAGAAGCGCGCCGCCGCGATCGTCTCGCCGTCGAGACTGCACGCGAAGTGCTGCGCGACGGCGTCGTGCGGATCCTCGGCGGGATGAAGACCGGGATGCGCGTCGATCAAGTAGTCACCGCGGTCTTGGAAGACGACTCGCCGCAGATCGAGCGCGTCGCGCAGCTCGCGCGCATCGAGCTCGGCGCGGAAGACGAGTTCATGCGCACCGACCGACAGTCCGGTCGGACATCGAATCGTCGCCGTGGACCACGCGCGTGACGCACGAGCGAACTCGCTTCGCGGAGTTTGCATGTCCGGACCGATAGATCGCCGCAGAGCGGCGTGGGATCGCCGCGGAACGGCGTGGGGCTTGGCCGCAGAGCGGCCTGGACGGAGAACTCGGTCGACCGCGATCGCGCGAGAATCGATCGCGACCTGAGAGGAGCCTGAGATGCGTCTGAGATAAGGATGGTGCACCCGACGGGACTCGAACCCGCATCGTACGGATTTGAAATCCGACACTCTTCGAACCGCATGGTTCAGTCTCCGTGCCACCAAAAGGCACCTTTGCCGCCGGAACCAGCACGATCCACGAACGACAGTCGGTGTCAGTCGATCGCGGACGAGTGTGCGAGGCCGTCGGGTCGGGATCGTCGAAACGTGGGCTCTTCGGCGCGGCGCGAGGTAGTTCGCTCGACCTCTCCACTCGTGAACTACGGAGGTCGGACGACTTCGAGTGGCTCTCGACGCGTCGGTTGGCGAGCTCACGGCTTCATGTTCGTGCAGTGGAACGCGAGACCGCATTTCGCGGCTCTTCACCATTAAGCTACGGGTGCGTGCTGGTTGTCAGCGTCTCGCGAACACACGCTCGCGCGACGTGGCGAAGTTTAGCGAGAGCTCGCGAACGTCGTGCGTTCGTCGCAAACGAAATGCTGCGCACGTGTCACTATCGAGAACAGAACGCACTCGAGCCTCGCGCTCTTTTCCCAGAATCGTGAAACTCCAAACCACGCCGACGACATGCCGCTCGCGCTCGATCTCGAAGCTCGTCTCTTCCCCGCCGACGAGTCGGATGCGCCGACGCGTCGTGGCTTCTCGGTCCGTCGTCTCGCGTCGTCGCCGATCGACGTGCGCGTGTTCTTCGGCGAGCGTTCGGCGCTGCAGTCCGACGGCGGACAACGCATGCTTGCGCGACTCGCGTCCGACCCGTTGGTCGAAAGGACCGAGCGGCAGGGCTCCAATCTGGCGATTCGGCTGCATGCGGAATACGTCGATGCGCTTGCCGATTGGCTCTCGAGCCACGACGGTCGCGAGCCGCTGAACGCGGAGATCGCGCTCGGTCGCCGCTACCGCGTCAACTTCTTGAACCCGAACGCGACCAAGCCGTTGCACGTCGGACACCTGCGCAACACGACGATCGGCGGCGCGCTCGCGGCAAGTTTGCGCGCCGGTGGAGCGAACGTCGTCACGCAATGCTACGTCTGCGACATCGGCCGCAACGTGTGCGAGGCGCTCGCGGGTTGGGAGCGTTTTCACCGCGACGACGATCCGACTTCACTCGGCGTCCCGAGCGATCAGTTCGTCGGTCGTTGTTACGCGGAGTACGTGCGCTTGCTCGGCGCGACGAATCCGAACGCGGCGACGAACGACCCGATCGCAGCGGAGGTCGAGCTCGCCGGCGACCGCGCCGACGAGTTGGTGCGCGAGTGGATGGCCGGCGATCCGGCGACGCGCGCCGCGTGGCAACGGATCCGCGACTGGGCGCTCGACGGACAACGCGCGACGCTCGAACGTCTCGGCGTCCGCTTCGACCGCGTCTTCCTCGAGTCGGCGAGCTTCGCGGCCGTCCAACGCATTGTCGACGCCGGCACCGCCGCAGGTTGGTTGACGCGCGAGGCGAACGGCGCGGTGCTCTATCCCGCGCAGCGCAAGGAGTACGCGGCGCTCGCGCTGGTTCGGCCCGACGGATTCCCGACCGAGCATGCGCGCGTGCTCGGCCTCTTCCTCGACGAAGCGCGCGATGCGCAGGAACTCGACGAATGGATCGTCGTGTGCGGCGACGAATGGAGCACCGCGGGCGACGTCGCGCTCGAGATCGCGCGGCGCATGGACGCAGGGGCTCTCTGCGACCGCGTGCGAGTCGTCGCGCACGGGATGGTGACGCTGCAGGGCTCGAAGATGAAGTCGCGCGACGGCAAGGCGTTGTTGATCGACGAGTTCCTCGATCGACTCGCGGACTCCGAGCGCGTGCGCGAGCTGGCGCGAGCGACCGAACGCGTCGTCGACGAGCAAGCGCTCGTCGAAATCCTGGTCAAGGGCTACTTCCTCTGCCGCAACTTCGCGAAAGGCGTCGAGTTCGAGTGGGACGCGTTCCTCGACGAGACGCACAACCCGGCGTGGACGCTCACACGCGCCGTCGCGGTCGCCGAGCAACGCACGCGCGCGGCGAAACCCGGCGCGACCGACGCGCAAGTCCTGCGCATCGCCGCGATGCAGTACCACCAGTACCGCCAGATCCTGCGCGGCGACACCGGCGAGTTCCTACCGACCGCAATGATCAAGTTCGCGACCGGCTTGGCGAAGTGGTACCTCGATGAGCGCGAGCAACCTGCGCTCGACCGCGTGATCCGAGCGCTGCTCGGCTCGTGCCTCGCGAGCGTCGGCATCGGCGCGCGTCACTCCTCGAGCACGATCTCGAAGTAGCCGCCGGGCCGCGCGGGGAAGTACGTCGCGGGCCGCAGCTCGCCCGACGGATCGGTGACGCGCACGTGGTGATCGCGATCGGTCAGGTGCTCGAACACGACTTGTCCGTCGCCGTCGGTGTGTCCGACGAGAGCGACGCAGCCGCAGTACTGGTTCTCGGGCGGTTCCAACGTGACTTCAAGCCCCGCGCGAGGCTTGCCGTCGGGGCCGAGGACCAAGCCGATCAACGGTTCGAGCTCGACCTTGCTCGCCTCGAGCACGATCCGCATCGCTTCGCCGTCCTTGCGGACGTCGAACGCCTGCTCCGACGCGACGAACGCGCCGCGCACGTCGACGCACTTGAAGATCCATCGACCCGCGGCGGGCACGCGCAATTTGAAGTCGCCGCGCGGACCGCTGAACGTCATCGCGACCGGACTCGAGTCGAGGGGCACGATGCCGCCGGACGCCGGCACGTCGAAGACACCGATCCACGCCCCTTCGATCGGCTCCGAGGCGTCGGAGACGAGCTCGCCCTCGACCGTGCACTCGCGCGCGCGAAGCTCGAGGTCCTCGCGCGGCACGACGACGTCGATCGGGCCGACGATCTCACCGGCGTCGACCTCGATCGTCGTGAGCGCGTGTCCGTCCGCCGCGAGGTCGTACTTGCCCGGCGCGAGTTGATCGAACCGGAAGCGACCGCCCTCCGCCGTCACGACCGTCTGGGAACGCCACCACTGCTTGGGCCGCCACGCCGAGTCCATCGCCGACTCCTTGACGACGATCGACAGGGTCGCGGCGAGTTTGCGACCGACCGCGAGCTCGCCGGCGGCGAAGCGCGCGGTGCCGAACAGGCCGCAGGCGGCTTCGAGCACGACCGCGCCGACGTCCTCGGTCGAACCCGCGTCGTCGACGGGCACCCAGACGATGCGCGGCGCGAAATTCTGGGCGACGATCATCAAGACGTGCTGCTCGCCCTCGGCGAGACGCGCGATCTCGAACGAGCCGTCCGCCGCCGTCGTCGCCGCTCGCCGCCAACGCTCGGCGTGGTACGTAACGCTCTTCAGGCCCGTCGTGAGAGCGTCCTTGCCGCGGCCGAACGGCGGGACTTGTTGCGCGAGCACGAGAGCTCCGGCGAGCGGCGCGTCCGACACGTCCACGACCGATCCGCGCACGCGGCGTTCGGACTTCTCGAGCACGAGTTCGAGCGTCCCCGCGTCGGTGGTGACGCGGATCGCGCGTTCGACTTCGCCGAAGCCTCGACTCGAGGCGCGCACCTCGATGCCTTCGCCCGCGGTGAACGTCGGCGCCGTTTCGAAACGACCGTCGAGGTCGCACTTGGGCTCCAGGATCAGCGATTGGCCCCGGGAAAACGCCGTGATGCGCACGAGCGGATCGATCGGCGTTCCGTCGCGCACGCGCACGACGCCCTTCAGCGCGAGGCCTGCGCCGAGAGTGATTCCGATCGAGAGCGTTCCGCCGCTCTCGCCGACCGAGATCTCGCGCACGGCCGGCGGGAAATCGGCGTGGGTCGCGCGCAGGAACCACGTTCCCGGCGGCACGCCGTCGAGGATCGCGGATCCCGCTCCGTCGGTGAGCGCGACGAGCAGCGGACGCGCGGCGAGATCGGTGAAGCTCGCAGTCAACGCGACTTCGGCGCCGCCGAGGCTCGAGCCGTTCCTCGCATGAACGCTGATCGCCAAACGCGCGGCGCCGGCGAGGCGCACGTCGCACACGTCGCCCGCGACGAGGTGCTCGCGCGCCCACGCCGCGTGACCGGCGGCGAGGACTTCCAAGCGCAGGAATCCGTCGCCCGCCGCGAGATCGAAAGTGCCGTCGGGCCGAGAGAGCGTCTCGCTCTCCGCCTCCGGCGCCGCGGTGACCGCGAAGCCCCACGTCGAGCTGCCGGACGAAAGGACGCAGCGCGCGCCGGCCACCGGAGCGCCGTCGTGAGCGCGCACGACTCCCGTGATGCGGCCAGCGATGCCTTTCGAGTCGCTCTGGGCGAGGGCCGCGAGTTGGAGGCTCGGCACGCTCGCCACCGTTCGATCGCGGGACTCGTCGAGCGTGGCGAGATCGAGCGCTCGAGCGCGATCGACGCTCTTCGCCGCGTCGGTGCCGTTCGCCGAACGAGCATTCGAGGCCGGGACGATCAACCAGGCGACCGCAACCAGTGCGCAGACGGCGCCGAGCCAGAGCCACGCGCGACGATCGAGGGTGGTGGAGAGCTTCATGTCGGTCGCACCGTTGTTGGGCGCGCAGCGAGATCGAACCGTTGACGAACCGCGGAGAAAAGAGTTGGTCGGGCCACCGCACCCGACCAACCAGGCCGCCTAGGAACGTGTCACTAGGCGCAATCGACTACTTCTCGTCGCAGGGCACTTCGACCCACGTCGGAACCGTGCAGTCAATTCACGACGGTGCTTTGCAGCCAGCCTCGGGATCGTACTTGTCGCCTTCGTACACCGGCTTCAGAACCCATTCGCGGTTCTGAATTCATGTCGGTACGTCGACGAGCTTGTAGCAGGGGCCTCAGCCACCTTGGAAGGGAGCCGCAACACCGAGTCCCGCGGCCATGACCACGGGAACGGCGATGAGGCACGCCTTCCGAACGAGTTCCTTCTTCATGATTGCTCCTTCGAGCGAAGAGAACCGAAACGCCGACCGGCGACCCTCGGCGCGAAACTTCACCCCGGTGTGCACACCGCTGCGCGAGCTCCGATCCCGCGCCGACGCCGGGAAGGCGCGGGGATTCGAAGCGAGCCGAGGACGCGACCACCTCAACCGAGACCCCATTCGTCTGTCCAGACGCGAGCCGGGTTTCAGCGCGCGATCGCGCGTCGCGTCCCACTTGCGAGTCACGACGCGACTCAACGCTCCGGCGTCGCGCGTCGCGCGAGCGTCGCTCGCACCGGGCGGTGATCGGATCCGCCGGCGTCGACGACCGCCGCGTCGAGCGCGACGAGGTCGTGTGTGTGCCACACGTAGTCGAGGTGGAAGCAGCGCGGCCAAGGGAGCGAGTGGTAGCGGCCGAAAACCGGAAACGTCGGCGCAAGGCCCGAACCACAGGTTTCGAAGGCATCCACGAGGCCCGCATCCTCCACGATTGCGTGGACGCGCATGTTGGGCGTCGAGTTGAAGTCGCCGACCAGCAACGCGGGCGCGGCGGCGAGCGCTCGGCGCGCGAGCTCGCGCGCGTCATCCTCGGCGACGCCGAACGGGCCGAGCGCGACTTGCTCGAACGGCAAGTGCACGTCGAAGACGGTCCAACGCTCGCCATGAACATCTAGGACCGCGCGCAGGTACGGCCGTGTCGCATCGAGGCGAAAAAGTTCGCTCTCCAGGATCGGAAACTTGGAGAGCACGCCCTTGCCCGGCACGCCGAGTCCGTGCAGCACGCGATGCGGGTAGACGTCGAGCAACGCATGCTCGAGTTCGCCCGCTTCCTCGTCGTCGAGTTCCTGGATGACGATCACGTCGGCGCCCGACGCGCGGAAGAGCGGCTCGAGTTGCTCGATGCGCGCGAGCCCCGACGCGACGTTGAAGGAGAGGATCTCGACGCGCTCGGCCGCGGTCGGCGGCTTCTCGTTCGCCGCGAACGAGCCTCCGAAGAGCGCGATCCAACTCCCCGCGATCACCGCGTGCGCCGCGAACGAACGCCAATGGCGCGCCGCGAGCGCGAGTCCGAGGAAGACGAACGACGGCAACGCAAGCCACGGCAACAAGGGCTCGACCCACGACAGCGGCCACAACCGCGGACCGAACACGGCGCGCGCGAGGAGGTACACCGCCAACGCGAATGCCATGCGGTCGACGCCGCGGACCCAGCGCACGAGCCGCGGAGAAGAGTCGACGGTTTCCATCACGCGCTCGAACGGCGACTCCGCACCCGGCGACTCACAAGAGCGACACCGGATCGACGTCGAGCGTCGGTTTCGGCGCGCCCGCCTCTTCGACCAACGTGCAGAGCGTCTCGCGCACGCCCGCGAACGCGGCCCCGTCGCGCGGCGTCTTCACCAAGAGATGGTGGCGGAAACGCCCGCGCGCCATCGCGATCGGCGCGGGAGCCGGACCGAGCAACACGATCTTCGGATCGTCGACGCGCGCGCGCAGCGCCTCGGCGAACGTGCGCGCGGCCGTCGCTACCTTGGGCTCGCTCGGATCCTCGAAGAAGATGCGCAGCAAACGACCGAACGGCGGGTAGCCGAGCTCGGCGCGCAGCTCGCTCTCGGCCTTCGCGAAGCCGTCGAAATCGTGGCGCGCCGCGCGCACGATCGACGGATGCGACGGCGAGTGCGTCTGCACGACGATGCGACCCGGGAGTTCGCCGCGGCCGGCGCGGCCGGCGACTTGGGCGATCAATTGGAACGTGCGCTCCGACGCGCGGAAGTCGGGCAGGTAGAGCGCGCTGTCCGCGTTGACGATGCCGACTACGGTGACGCGCGGGAAGTCGAGCCCCTTCGCGATCATCTGCGTCCCGACCAGGACGTCGATCTCGCCGTTCCCGAACGCGTCGAGCGCGCGTTCGTAGTCCTCGCGGCGCCGCATCGTGTCGGAGTCCATGCGTTGGATGCGCGCGCCTTCGAGCAGCGTCGCGAGCTCTTGCTCGATGCGCTCCGACCCCGCGCTCAAGTAGCGCAGCTTCGGCTTCGTGCACGTCGGACAACTCTGAACGGGCGCCATTTCCTCGCAGCAGAGGTGACACACCAAACGTTGGATGCGGCGGTGGAAGACCAACGTCACGTCGCAACGCTTGCAGCGCACGGTCTGCTTGCAACCCGAGCACCACAACACCGGCGCGAAGCCACGGCGGTTGAGGAACAGGATCGACTGTTCCTTCCGCGCGAGCGCGCCGCGCAACAGCTCGACCAAGCGCAGACTGAAGAGCCGCGAAGGCGTCGACGCGAGACGTTCGCTCTTGAGGTCGAGCACTTCGACCGGCGGCAGCGGCTTGCCGCTCGCGCGCTCGGGCAGACGCAAGTGCGCGAGACGACCTTCGCGCGCCGCGCACCAACTTTCGAGCGACGGCGTCGCCGAGCCGAGCACACAGATCGCGTTCGCGAGCCGCGCGCGTTCGAGCGCGACGTCGCGGGCGTGATAACGCGGCGCGCTGCCTTGCTTGAACGACGGCTCGTGCTCTTCGTCGACGACGACCACGCCGAGGTCGCCGACCGGCGCGAAGATCGCCGAGCGCGCGCCGACGACCACCAACGGTCCGCCGTGGGCGATCGAGAGCCACATGTCGAGGCGCTGGAGATCGGTCATGCGGCTGTGGAGCACCGCGACGCGCTCGAAGCGCGAACGGAACCAGCCGACCGTCTGCGGCGTCAACGCGATCTCGGGCACGAGCACGATCGCGCTGCGGCCGAGCGCGAGCGAGCGTTCGATCGCGGTGAGATACACCTCCGTCTTGCCCGAGCCCGTCACGCCTTCGAGCAGGAAGCCGCGGTGCTCGCGCTTCTCGAGCGAGGCGCACAGCGCGTCGATCGCGATCTGCTGGCGATCCGAGAGACGCTCGGGCCGCGTGCGCGAGCTCTTCGCGAACGCGAGCGCGTCTCGGACCGCCTCGACGCGTTCGATGCGGACGAAACCGCGCCGAGCGAGCGTGCGCGCCGGCGCGTCGGACAAATTGAGTTGGCGCGACAATTCCCGCAACTCGATCGCGCCGCCGACGTCCATCAAGGTACGCAGCAGGCGGTGTTGCTTCGGATGCTTGGCCTCGAGCTCGGCGAGTTCGGCCGGACCGACTCCGTCGGCGAGCGTGACCATCGTCACCAACCTGTGCCCCGCCTCGCTCTTCAACGCGGCGGGCAAGATCGCGGCGAGCGCCTCGCCCCACGAGCACGCGTACTCGTTCGCGATCCAGCGCGCGAGGTCGAGCAACTCGCGCGAGACCAACGGCTCGTCGTCGAGCAGACGCGCGAGCGGCTTCAGCTTCGACCGCGGAACTTCGCCCGGGCCTTCGCGATGTTCGGCGACGTCGACGACGACGCCGAGCTCGCGCAAGCCGCCGAAATCGACCGCGACGCGTACGCCGGGCACGACGCGCGCGGCGAGCTCGTCGGGAACCAAGTACGTGAACTCGCGCCGCACCGGCCGGTTGAGCGCGACGCGGGCGACGCGTGCAACGCCGAGGTCGGGCTCGTCGGCCGCGAAGAGCCCGGGACCCGCCGCGCGGGCTCTCTTCGTGCCGGCCATGGCGGGGATTCTACGAGCAGGCGCAAGGCGTCGCGCGACACCGCGGGCAGCCGGCCGCGTACTTCTTCTTCGCGGCGGCCTCGAGGTCGATCTCGGCGATCGAAGCGAGCGTCGCGAGCCACGCCAGCACGTCCGCGAACTCGCCCTCGAGTTCCGCGCGGCTCTGCGGGTCGTCGGCCTTCTTGCGGCGCAGGGCGCGCGTCAGCTCGCCGACTTCTTCGCAGAACCACATGTGCGTGCCGGCGAGGCCGCGGCGGCTGTCGCGCTCGTAGTAGATGCGCTCGATCAGCTTCTGGAACTCGCCGATCTCCATGACTTCAGATCCTCGCGATGGTGACGATCGAAACGTCCTTCGCGATCGACGCGCCGTCGGCGTGCGCCTCGAGGACGGATTGCAGGCGTTGGAGGAGCTCCTCACCGTTGCCCGCGAAGTGCTTCTGGATCGGGACGTAGAGCGCCTTCTCGCCGAGCTCGGTACCCGCGCCGTTCGCGACCGCGAACGTGCCGCCGTTGCAGAGCACGAGACGATCGCCCACCTCGAACGGCACGTCGACGACCTCGAGGCGCCGATCGAACACCGGCCCCTTGTCGAAGCCGAGCGCGATGCCCTCGGGTTGGATCGTGCGCAGCTTGCCGTCGCTCTTCGCGACGCGTAGCAGCGGCGCCTTGTGCCCCGCGCACGCGACGGTCGCCGTGTGCGTCTTCGGATCGACGACGACGTAGAGCGCCGTGACGAACATCCCGCGACGGATGTCGCGGGCGATGTCGCGGTTGACCGAACGCAACGCCGCGCGCAGGTCGCCGCCGCGCGCGAGCTCGGACCGCAAGTACGCCCGCGCCATCGCGCCGACCATCGCGCCCGGGACGCCTTTGCCGCTGACGTCGCACACCAAGAGACCGAGGCGACCGTCGGCGAGTTGCAGGAAATCGTGGAAGTCTCCGCCGAGTTCCGCCGCCGCGAGGTGCAGCGCGGCGACGTCGTAGCCCGCGAGCTTCGGCGGACGATCGGGCAAGAGCGACTCGCGCACTTCGCCGGCCAACGCGACCTCGCGTTCGCGGATCGAGAGCGCGACCTCGGTCTCGCGCGCCTCCGCGAGGTTCTTCGCCATCTTGTTGATCGCGATCGAGAGCTGACCGACCTCGCCGCCGCCGCCGCCGCCGTGAGCGCGGTGGTTGAACATGCCCTTCGCGATCTGCTGGATGTCGTGGGCGAGCTGGCCGATCGGGCGCGAGACGGTGCTGGCGACGAACGACGCGACACCGGCGCCGACGAGGACGACGAGCAACGTCGCCCACACGATCACGCGCAACAGGCCCTCTTCCGCCATGTTCACGTCGGCGGGAACGAGCAGCTCGTAGTTCTTCTCGTCCTGGCCCATGAAGCGGTAGAGCCACGCCTTCGACTCGCTGCCGCCGAGCGCGACCGGGTAACGGAACGTGTGGCCGTCGGGGTACGCGACTTCGTCGACGCCGCGCTTCCACGAGTTCTCGAGCTCGGTCCGGGCCTTGTCGAGTGCGATCGACCGCGCCTCGCGCAACTCGCGGATCGCGTCGCGCACCGCGAGCACGCCGGGATCCATGCGGCCGCCCTTCGCGAACTGCTTCTCGGCTTCGGCGAACGTGTCGCGTTCGGCGGTCAGGCGATCGATGTCGGACTGGAGGTGCGCGAACTGGCCGGTGAGCTTGACGCTCTCGACCATCACCGCTTCTTGGGCTCGCTCGGCGACTTGGCTGCCGTTCGAGTAGAGCATGTAGCCCGCGATCGACATCACCGCGGCCAGCGAGAGCGTCATCGAGAGCGCGAACTTGAGCCAGAGCTTCATCGGTTCGTGTTCCTAGCGGCGTACGCGCCCTCGGTCATCGTCTCAGCCCGTGAAGGTCCAATGAGCGTCGATCAGGAGCCGCGCCGGGATCATCACGCAAACGAGCGCGATGAGCGCCGCGACCACGTCGTCGAGCAGGATGCCGTCGCCGCCCGGGATGTGCTCCATGCGACGCGCGGGGCCGGGCTTCCACACGTCGAACAGACGGAAGACGAAGAAGCCGACGGCGAGGGTGAGGTTGCTCGGGCCGCTGATCCACGCGACGGTGATCAGGTAACCGATCACCTCGTCCATCACGAAGATGCCCGGGTCCTTCTTGCCGGCGTACTGCTCCGCCCACGCGCCGAGCGGACGCGTGATCAGGTAGAGCACGACGCAGACGCCGATCGTCCACGCCCAGTAGTGATCGACTCCGCGCAGCGCCCATGCGATCGCGACGCCGCCGAGCGTTCCGAACGTGCCGGGCGCGAACGGCGAGCAGCCGAGGAAACCGCACGAGACCAGCGCGAGCTTGAGGAGGTTCACCGCGAGCTCTCCGCCAACACCGTCCGCACCTTGATGACGTACGACACGCCGGAACCGACCGACGTGATCACCGTCGCCATCACGAAGACTTCGGCGGCCGCGTTCCAGACGCCGTGGGTCTCGGGCGTCGCTTCGAACGCCGCGATGCCGATCGCGGTCGCGACCGCGAAGCACTGCGTGAACATCTTGACCTTGCCGAACCAGTCCGCCGGGAACTGACCGCCGAGGCTCTCGACGTAACCACGGATGCCGGTGACCAGGAACTCGCGCGCGACGATCACGACGACGATCCACGCCGGGAAGTAGTGGCGCGACCACGGCAGCACCGCGAGGTAGATCATGCTGCCGAGGATCAGCACCTTGTCGACGAACGGATCGGCGATGCGCCCGAACGCGGTGATGAGATTGCCGCGCCGCGCGAGGTAACCGTCGAGGAAGTCGGTCGCCGCGGTGACGATGAAGAGCCAGAACGCGATGAACATCGGCGTTCGGATCGCGGGGAGCTCCTCCACCGGCCGGTCGCACCAACCACCGAGAACCGCGAAGAGCGCGGCGGCGCCCAGGAAGCGCAGGGCGGTGATTCGGTTGGGCCAGTGGGCGAAGACGCCGCGGGTCATGCAGGGCTCTCGACGGGAGTGCAGCGAAGGTTGTACTCCTCGTCCAGCCCTTCCGCCCGCACCTTGACGACGTCGCCGACCTCGGCGCCGACACCCGTGACGCGCGCGATCAGATCGACCTCCGGCGCGTCCATCCAGGTGCGGCCGAGCGCTTCGCCGTCGGCGTCGGCGGCTTGATCGATCACGACTTCGAGCTCGCGCCCGATCAGTTCCTTCTGGTTCGCTTCGAGCACCGCGTCGCGGGTCGCGAGCACCGAGCCGAGCCGCACGTCGATCTCGTCCTCGTCGACGCGCTCGGCGAGTTCGTTGCCGGTCGTGCCTTCCTCGGGCGAATACCCGAACGCGCCGAGGCGACCCAGGCGGTACGAGCGGATGAACGTCTCGAGTTCGTGCACGTGCTCCGGCGTCTCGCCCGGGAACCCGACGAGCACCGTCGTCCGCAGCGTGATGCCCGGTACTTCCTCGAACAAGCGATCGAGGATGCGACGCACTTGCTCGCCGCTGCCCGCGCGGCGCATCGCGCGCAACACCGGCGCCGAGATGTGCTGCACCGGGATGTCGAGGTACGGCAACACCTTCGGGTGATCGCGCAAGAGGCGCGTCAGCTCCCACGGGAAACGATTGGGGTACGCGTACATCACGCGCAAACGGTGGTCACCGTCGAGGTCGGCGAGCGTCTCCACCAAGTGAGGAAGTTCGAGGCCGTGGTCGCGTCCCCACGCCGTCGAGTCCTCGGCGACCAGGACCAGTTCGCGCACGCCGGCGTCGATCAGCTCGCGGGCTTCACCGACCAAGTCCTCGACGCGCTTCGAGCGGTGCGGACCGCGGATCGCCG
This sequence comes from Planctomycetota bacterium, assembly GCA_021413885.1. Taxonomy (GTDB): domain Bacteria; phylum Planctomycetota; class UBA1135; order UBA1135; genus JACRIN01. Next base: position 42,313 of record JAIOPM010000049.1, on the reverse strand, counting down.
GGATGGCGCAGAAGGAGCAAACGTGATCGCAACCGTGACTGATGCGCAGATACGCGAACGACTTCGGCGTCGACAACATCCGCGCCGCGTCGCGCGCGGGTTCGCGCAGGCCGGGGCTCTCGAGGTAGCGATTGATCTTCTTGCCGTCGGCGAGCTCGCGGATCGATTTCGCGAGCGCCGCGCCGTCGGAGATCTCGGCGAACAGGTCGACCGCGGGGAAGCGTTTGACCAACGTGCGCTTGAACCGTTGCACCAGGCAACCGGCGACGACGACGTTCGTGATCTCGCCGCGGCGCTTCTTCTTGAGCAGCTCGCGGATGCGGCTCTCGGACTCCTCGCGCGCCGGACCGATGAACGAACAGGTGTTGAGCACGATCGTGCCCGCGGCGGACGGATCGCCCGAAACCACCAGGCCCGCTTCGGCGAGACGGCCGAGGATCAATTCGGAGTCGATCAGGTTCCTCGCACAACCGAGGTGGACCAGGGAAACGACGGAGGGAGCGTTCAAATAGGTTCGACCGAGGGGACGGGCGCGCTTCGACTTCGTCGTCGGGCGCGCCCGTTGGATCCGGGAGGGCTGTTCTGGCCCCGAACGAACTTGGGGCGCTAGCGCGCAACGGCGCGGCTACGCCACTGTTCGAGGGTCAAGAGTATATCCCGGCGTTGACCGCCCAAGTACGGCCCGATCAGTCCGGCGGCCTGGAGACGGTCGAGCACGCGCGTTGCGGCTTCGAAATCGAGGCTGAACTCGCGCTGGAGCATCGACACGGCGACGCGTTGGCGTTCGAGGAAGAGCACGCCGGCCTTGAAGACCAGCTCGTCTTCCTCGGACATGTCGCCCGCCACGACTTCGGCCGACTCGCTCTCGCTCGGCCCCGTTTGGATCGGTTCGACCGGTTCGACCGCGCTCGCCGCCGCCGGTTGCGGCTGGAGCACGACATCGCGCAGAGATTTCGGCGGAGCGGCCGGTTCCTCGGCCACGACGCGCGCGGGACGCGGCGCGGCGAAGAGCGGCGCCTCGCGGCGCAAGGCCTCGTCGGGGTCGAGCGCGGGTTTCGCTTCCTCGGCTTCCTCGACTTCTTCCTCCTCGTCGACCTCTTCTTCCGTCTCGACGACGGCGGTCGCCTGTTCCTCGGAGGCTTCCTCTTCTTCTTCCTCGTCGTCGTCTTCGTCGACTTCGAGTTGGTCGTCTTCGTCCTCGAGCTTCGCGACGTCGAAGCGCGTCGCTTCGTCGTCGTCGTTCTCTTCGACCGCGGCTTCGAGCTCGTCTTCCTTGGCCGCGGCCGCTTGCACCGTCGAATCGCGGCGCAGCTCCTCGACCAACGTCATCGGCGTGCCGTACGCATCCACCGGGAGGTCGTCGACTTCGGACTCGGGCTCGGCCGGTTGCTCCCAACTCGGCGCGGCGAGCGGCGCGGGCTCGATCGTCTTCGGCGTCGGACGTAGCTCGGCGGGAGCCTCGGGAGCCTCGACCTTCGCGATCTCGACGTGCACCACCGCGACGGGCGGCGCGACGGGCACCTCGATCGGCGCGGGCTTGGTCAGCGGGACCGGCGGCCCGACTTCCTCGAGCTCGTCGACGGGCTTGACGACGACGGTCCGCTTGCCCCGGGGCTCTTCGGCGATGGCGGCGAGAGCCAGATCTTCGCCAGCGGCGTCTCCCACGAACGGGAGATCGGCGGCAGACCGCTCGGACACGGCCGGAGCTTGACTCGGATGCGCGCGTTCGAGGGGTTCATGGGTCGGTTGAAGAGCGGTCGCGCCGGTCGGCACCGGCGTCTTCTGCAAGGGATCTAGTGGGCGAGTCGGCGCAAGTTCCGCTCTCGGTGCCGGATCGACCTTGGCGACCACGCGGCGCGGGATGAGCTCGGCGGCTTCCTCGGCGGTGACGCCCGAGCCCGCTTCCGTAGAACGATCGGCGCTCGGGGCAAGTTCCCCCACCTCTTTCTCGCCGACCGTGGCGCCCGGCCGCAACCAGGCGAACCAGACGGGGACGAACACGCAGATCAGGCCGAGCGGAATGCCGACGAACTTCGAGAGGTTCGCGCTCGCCCACGTGCCGATCAGCGCGCCGAAGACGCCGCCGTACTCGACGTTGAGGGCGCCCATCAGGATCGACGTGCCGAGGGCGAGGCAGACGCCGCCGATCACCAGCGCGCGGATCAACTCCCGCGGGGGTCCGACGAGGAACATGCGCGCGCCGAGGCCGCACACGACGACGCCGAGCACTAGGCACGCGGGCCGTCCGAACCAGCGGATCAGCTCCTTGTCGACGAAGAACGACCCCGCGTAGTCGCTCGCCGACGCGCCCTTCCAGTAGCACATCAGGACGACGACGCTCAGGAAGGCGCCGGCGGCGAAGAGCACGATCCCCAAGAGGTCGCGCCCCAAGTTCTGCTTCTTGTCATTCATCGTTGGCTCCCTGGCCGGTGGGCGCGCCGTGTTGCGCCTCCCACTGTTCGAGTGTCATCAGCACCTCGCGGGCCTTCGAGCCCTTGTGATCGCTGACGATGCCCGCCTCGCCCATCATGTCGAGCAAGCGCGAAGCACGCGTGTAACCGATGCCGAGCGCGCGCTGCAGCAGACTCGCCGAGCCGCGCTTCGACTTGAGGATGATGCGCACGGCGTCGTCCCACAGGTCGTCCTCGAGCGCGGTTTCGAAACCGCCGCTCTGGGCGCCGGGCAAATTGCTGCCGCTCGCGACTTGGATCAGCTCCTGGCTGAAGTTCGGCGCCGACTCCTTGCAGACGAAATCGACGAGGCGCTGGATCTCCTGGTCCTCGACCAACGCGCCTTGGACGCGCTTGATCCTCGACGTCTGCGGCGGGTTGTAGAGCATGTCGCCGCCGCCGAGCAATTTCTCCGCGCCCATCGAATCGAGGATCACGCGGCTGTCGACCTTCGACGCGACTTGGAACGCGATGCGCGTCGGCAAGTTGCCCTTGATCACGCCGGTGATGACGTCGGTCGACGGACGTTGTGTCGCGAGAATGACGTGGATGCCGACGGCGCGCGACTTCTGCGCGAGGCGCGTGATCGCCTGCTCGGCTTCCTTCTTCGACGACATCATCAAGTCGGCGAACTCGTCGATCACTACGACGATGTACGGGACGTGGCGCGGCGTGCGTTCGTCGCTCCACGCGTCGCCCATGCGTTGCTTCAGCTCGTCCTCGCTGAGCGCGTTGTAGCCCTTGATGTTCTTGACGCCGACCTGGCTGAAGAGCTCGTACCGCCCTTCCATCTTCTCGACCGCCCATGCGAGCACGTTGGTCGCCTGACGCATGTCGGTGACCACCGGCAACATCAAGTGCGGGATGTTCGCGAAGGCTTGGAGTTCGACCATCTTCGGGTCGATCAGAATCGCTTGCACGTCGTGCGGACTGCGCGTCAGCAAGAGGCTCGCGAGGATCGTGTTGATGCACACCGACTTGCCCGAGCCCGTCGTGCCCGCGATCAAGAGGTGCGGCATCTTCGCGAGGTCGTCGACGATCGCGTTGCCTTCGACGTCGACGCCGAGGAAGAGCGGCAGCGCGATCTGCTTCTGGTCGTACGCGCGTTGCGAGACGAGCTCGCTGATGCGCACGATGCGCCGCTGCATGTTCGGCACCTCGATGCCGATCGTCGCCTTGCCGGGGATCGGCGCGATCACGCGCACGCTCTGCGCGCGCAGCGCGGCGGCGATTTCTTGGCTGAGCTGCGTGACCTTGTTGAGGCGCGTGCCTTGCGCGACCTCGAGCTCGAAGAGCACGACCGTCGGTCCGACTTGCGCGCTGACGACGTTGGCTTCGACGCGGAAGCTCTTGAGCGCGTTCTCGAGCTTGCGCGCGGAGTCCTGAACGCTGCGGTTGTCGGTGCCGACGGTGCGTTCGGGCGGTTCGAGCAGTTCGAGCGGCGGCAACTTCCACGGCCCCGACGGCGGCCGCGGGCGTTCGCTCGGCCCCTTCTTGACGATCGATTTCGTCGCGGCGCGTTCCTTCTTCGGCGCGGCGGCCGGAACGAGGTCTTCGTCCTCCTCGGAAACCTCCGGTTCGTCGTCGAACTCGTCGTCGACTTCGCTCTCTTCGTCCTCGAAGTCGTCGTCCTCGTCGCTCGCGACCGCGGGCAACGGCGGCGCGATCGGCGGTTCTTCGTCGAGCTCTTCTTCGTCCTTCGTCGCGAGCGCAGGCTCGAGTTCTTCGACCGTCACGCGGCTCGCGGCCTCTTCGACGTCGTCGTCGTCGGGCACGATCACCTTGCTGTCGGCGGCGCGCGCTTCACTGATCGACTTCGCGCTCTCGCCGATCGGCGCGCCGCGCAAGAAGTCCCACAGGCCGAGCGTCAGTCCGCGCGTCCAATTCCAAGCCGCTCGCGTGAACGACTCGCCGCGTTCCTCGCGACGGCGATCGGCCCACTCGCGCAAAGCGACGATCGACGCGTAGAACGCCATCTCGGTCGCGAGCATGAACGACACCAGCGCGAGCACCGGCATCAGGATCCAGAGCCCCGGCGCGCCGAACTTCTCCTGCATCACGGGCACGAGTTGGTTCGCGGGCCAACCGCCGACGCCGTACGGCAAGCGGTTCGAGAACTCGACCGAGCTCCCGAACGTCATCTCGAGCAACATCGCGAGCGAGAACACGAAGCACACGCCGCCGAACAACCGCACCCACGGCGAAGCCAACGCCTTGCGCGCGACCAGAATCGCGCCCCAACAGCCGGCGAGCCACGTGAAGAGCAATCCGGCGAGGCCCGACGCACTCAGCGCGACCTGGGCGAAATAGAAGCCGATCTTCCCGCCCCAGTTCAGTCCGGCGGCGCCCGGATCGCCGTAGGGTCGGTAGTAGCTGATGATCGCGAGGAACATCCAGATCGAGAACGCGATCAGGCTCAGGCCCTTGATCTCCTGCGCGCGATCCGACGGCGGCTCGTCCTCGTCGCGACCGAGGATCAGCGTCTTGGCGACGAGGGCGAGGCGCGCGAAGAAGCTCGGCCTCTTCGCGCTCTTGCCATCACGCCTGCGCGTTCCGGCCTGAGCCATCGATCGTCTGTCTCCTCGGGCCGCGGACGTCGAGACGTGCGCGGAGTTCCAACTTGCGTCGCGCGTCGAGCAGGAGCTCGATGAGCTCGCGCGCCACACGCTCCTTGGTTCGATTCACGATCCGCCGCGCTCCGCCGTGCGCGTCGAGCACGGTCACGGTCGTCGTTCGAGCGTTCAGGGCGCTCTCGTCGTTCCACACGACGAAGTCGAGGCCCTTGCGCTCGAGTTTCTTCCGCGCCCGTCGTTCGCCGTCGGCGGTCTCCAACGCGAAGCCGATCGCGATGCGTCGGCCCCGTCGTCGTGCGACGGTCGCGAGGATATCGGGATTCCTAGTCAATTCCAGGCGCACGCGCTCCGCCCCGCGATCCTTCGCGCGCCATTTCCCGCCGAGTCGACGCGTCGGTCGAAAGTCCGCGACCGCGGCCGCCATCACCAAGGCGTCGGCGCGAGCGAATGCCCGCCGCGTCGCCGCCAACATCTCCCGCGCGCTGACGACGTCGACGCGCCGGACGCCGCGCGGCGTCGCGAGCGCGACCGGCCCGGCGATCAAGGTGACCTCGCACCCCTTGCGCGCCGCCGCGTCGGCGATCGCGAAGCCCATCCGGCCGCTGGATTCGTTGGTCAGGAAGCGGACCGGGTCGATGTGCTCGCGCGTCGGCCCGGCGGTGACCACCACGCGGAGCGGACGGAGCTTCGGAACTCGGGCGGAGGGCGCCAAGGCCGTCGGATCCTACTCCGGTGCGGTCGCGGACCCGAGGGCGAGGCTCGTTCGACCGGCTCAGCGCTTGTCCGCCGGGATGCCGAGCGCGGCGCGGACCGCCGACTCGACGTCCCGATGCAGCGTCGGCGAGGCGCCGAAATGCGACGCGAGCCGCAGCCCGTCCGGCCCGAAGACGTGAAGGGTCGGCAACGCGCTGACGTCGCCGAAGCTGCGGGCGATCTCAGGCGTCGCGAGACCGAAGCGGAGGTGCGTCGCCGTTGCGGCGATCGCCTTCGCGTCGGCTTCGTCCGACTCGACCGCGGCGGCGAGCACGATCACGCGGTCGCCGAGCTCGGCGCGCAGGTGCTCGAGGAAACCGAGGGTGCTGCGACACGGCGGACACCACGTCGCCCAGAACTCGACGATCACGACCTTGCCGGCGAGGTCGGCGCGGGTGAGCTTCGCTCCGTCGAGTGTCTGGAACTCGAAGTCGGGGAGCGTCTCGGGCTCGGCCGTCGTCGCGTCGACCGGCGCGCCGGGCGCGACCGAACCGCCCGCGAGCGCGAGACGGATCATCCGACGAAGGTCGTCCTGGAGACGCTGGTGACTCTCGGCCGACTGGAACGGCGTGTAGCGCCCGTCGCCCGCGCCCTCACCCTTGCCGTAGAAACCGAAGTCCTTCGGCTTCGCGACCAAGACCTCGCCGACGAAGAGCGCGGGATAGCGCGTGACGCCGAAGCGCCGCGCCAACTCGGAGTTGCCGTAGTCCTCGGAGACGAAGCGGACGCGTCCGCCGAACTCTTGCGCGACACTGCGGGCCAGCAGACCTGCTGGATCGGAGAGGTTTCATGTGTACGGCCAACGCACGAGCGTGACCGTGAGCTCCGGTTGCGTCGCGGCGAGCGACGGCAGCGGCGACGCGAGCGCGGCGACGTACGCGTCGAGCGCGGCGACCGCCAGCGTCGCGACGTCGAGCGTGCCGGCTTCGAGCGCTTCGTCGGCGCGTTCGCGGAACGCGGTCGCGATGGTGTGGTCGAACGGCAACGTGTCGAGTCGCGCGACCGCGGCTCGCACGCGCGTTTCGATTTCGGCGGCAGTCGCAGTCGCACCGAAGCCGGCGAAGCGTTGACGCGTTTGCTCGTAGCGCAACAACGCGCCATGGAAGAGCGACGCGTCGTTCAGCTCGCGCGCTTCCTTCAGCGTGCCCGCGATGGTGATGAACTCCGGATGACGATCGATCGAGAGCGGCGGGCGGTAGACCGCGATCAGTTCAGCGTCGAGACGTTCGAGTTCGGGTGCGAGCGAACGCGCGGGCGGCGACGGCTTCGCGTCGGGCGCGGAAGTCCGAGCGCAGAGCTCGACGAGGTCGCGCTCGGCGTACGCGAGGCCCAAGTAGTAGAGACCGGACTCGGGCGTCGTGCTCTTCGCGTACTCGAGGCTCGCGTTGCGGTAGACGTCGATCTTGTAGAGCGAGGCCTCGGCGATCGCGCGCGCGAGCGCAGGACGGATCGCGGCGGTTCGAGCGCGCAGCGACTTCGCGGAGTCGGCGCCGAGCGTGCGGCCCGCTTCGGTCCACAACTTCTCGAGCTCGGCGAAATCGGTGCGCGCGACGGCGTGCTCGCGCACGAACGCCATCGCCGTGAGATTCTCGAATGCGTAGGAGTACGTCAGCAGCGCGAGCGAGCGCCGGTTCTTCGCCAGAGCGTCGCTCGTGCGCTGGAGCAAGCTCTCCGCGCCGGGCTGGAGCTGTTGCCAGAGTTCGTCCTCGGCCGGGAACGCGGCGGCGCGCGTCTTCGATGTGGCGAGTGACGTTTCGAGCGCATCGTTTGCGACGGACGTCGGCGCATTCGATTGCGCGGCGCCGCGCGCGAACGCGCACAGACAAGCGATCACGAGGAGCGCGCGAGCGAATCGAGCGGCGAACGACGACATGCGCTCACGTTATCCGTCGTTGCGCGATCGCGAGCCCGGCACACGAGTCAAAGCGACGTGAAAGCGTTTGCTTCGTGTGCTCGCGGTCAAGGCATTGTTTCGCGCACGTCGCGCTCAGCGCAGAAGGATCTCTTGAACGTCATTCTCCGCGGACGCGACGACTTCGAACGCACGCGCTGCGCTCTCGCCGTCGGTGACGCCGAACGCGATCGACACCGTTCCAACCGGGAGCCAGAGTTCGACGGGGCGTGCAGAGTCGAGCAGGAACACCTGCTTCGACGCGCAGTCGGCGACGTCGACCTTGATGTGCCCCATGTGCGGTCGCGCTTCGCCGCTGTCGCCAAGCGTCAATCGACACTTGCGGAACACGCGATCGAGCGTGATGACCGTCGTGCCGGGAACGCGCAGCGTGGTCGAAGGAATGAGCGCGCGGAAGAACGAGTCGTAGGTTTGCAAGGCGTACTCGCCGGCCGGCAGGCGCACGGTCGTGTTCGCCGTGACTTCGACCGCGAATTCTTCCGTCGTTTGTGCGACCTCGACGAAGAGACCGGGCACATCGACTTTCCTGCCATTCGCGTCGACGATGACGAGTTCCCCACCGGGCAACTCGGGAGTCAATTCGCCGGTCGGACGGAGCGACACCGGCGCGGTGATTTCGTCGACGGGCAGGGGCTCGAACTCGAACGTCTCCGCGGGGTGACGCGCGAACAACGCGTGCAACCGCCACGGTTGCGGCTTCGTCAGCGACATCGGTTCCGCGGTGACGACGATCGCGCCTGGGAAGCGCTCTTCGAGCCGATCTTTCTCGCGGCGCAACAACTCCTCCCGCACGCGGCCAGTGAATGCGATGCCATCTCCGCGCATCTCCAAGATCGAAGAAAGCAGTTCATCACCTTCGATGCGCCCGACGAACGCGAGGATCGGCGCGAGACGCACGAGCTTGATCGCGTCCGTCGGCGCCGTGAACGCGAAATCATCGTCCCTGTCGAGCACCATCGTGAAGTGCTCCAGGTACGCGCTGACCGAATAGGATCCAGGTGCGAGTCCCGAGAGCGTCGCGATCCCGTGCGAGTCGCTGAACGCGGAGTGGATGCGCGTCGCTTCGTCGGAGCCCGAGAGCGAAGGAAGGTCCGTCGGCAAACTCGTCAGACCTTCGAACGGTGCTTGCGACGCGCGAACGAGCACTCCGGGCAACGGCAGCTCGTCGAGATCGATGCACTGAACGCGACACACGAGTCCGAGCGCGAGCATGAGCACGACACGCTCGTCGCCGTCCTGGAGCGCGTCGGAACTCACGCTCGCCGCCGCGTAGTCGCGGTGCAGGACGGAGATCGTCGCACCCGCGTGTTCGCGCACCCACGACGCCGAAATGCGAACGAGCCCGCTCGCATCCGAAGTCCCTAGGTTCGTCGCAGCCTGCGGATCGAGCGCGCGAGTTCCGGGCGCGCAAACCGCCGCGACAGCGTCCGCGATCGGCCGTCCGTCGACATCGACGACATGGAGCGAAGCCGAATCGGCGACGTCCGGCGCGTGCGCGGCCTGGCGATCGGCGACAGCGTCCCCGCTCGAAACGAGTCCGATCTCCGCGAGCTCGACCTCGGAAGCCTTCGACGGCGAGACCTGCTCCGCGCTCCGCTCCGCCGAACGAGTCGCGCTCGAACTGCGCAACGCGCGGTACACGACGTATCCGCAGACGAGCGCCAACACCACGACGCCGACGAGTCGACTTCGCACGGCTCCGCGTCGATTGGACATCAGTGGTACCGGGTTTCGTTCGTCGCGCGCCGAACCACGCTTCGACTTCGACGTCGCTCGAATCCTACCGAGTACCCGCGCCGCCGGCGGCACGTTTCCTCGCCGACGTCCTCCCGCCGAACACCGCTTCGAGCTTGGTTCGCGCTCCTCCGCGGCGCGACCGACGAGCTCGTTCACACCTCCGGGTCGAGTCGGTGCATGATGGGATCGATCGAGACGCGCTGATCGTGAACTCCGACACCGAGATGGGCGGTTCCAGGCCGTCGTTTCCGACGACGCGGCCGTCATTCGTCGCCGGCTTGGCGTCCGACGAAGCAGCGGGACGCGCGCGCGCGACCGAGGTGCTCGTCGGCTCGTACTGGAAGCCGATCTACAAGTACGTGCGTCTGCGCTTTCGCAAGGAGAACGAGGACGCGAAGGACCTCACGCAAGGTTTCCTCGCGCACGCGCTCGAGACGGATTGGTTGGAGCGCTTCGATCGACGACGCGGGCGCTTCCGGACCTTCTTGCGTCTCGCGGTCGACGGTTTCGTCCAGAACGACGACAAGGCGCGCGGGCGTTTGAAGCGCGGAGGTGGCGACACCGTGCTCGCGCTCGCCTTCGACGAGGCCGAAGAGGAACTCGTCGACGCCGTCGCCGTGTCGGACGATTCCGCGCAGGCCTGGTTCGACGCCGAATGGCGCCGCGGTGTGTTCGCGGCCGTGGTCGCGGAACTCGACGCGTCGTCGCGAGCCAACGGTCACGCCGTTCGAGCCGCGCTTTTCCGTCGCTACTACCTCGCCGACGACGACGGCCCTCGCCCGACGTACGAAACGCTCGCGCGCGAGTTCGACCTCGACGTCGTCACGATCACGAATCGACTCGCCGCGGCGCGCAAGGCGTTCCGCGAGCTGTTGCTCAGCCGCCTGCGCGCCGAGACCGCGGACGAAGAAGAGTACCGAGCCGAGCTCGCCTTGCTGCTCGGCCGCGAGCGCGCATGACGAAGCTCTCCCACGCCGCCCTCGCACGGCTCACCGAACTCGCCGCGACGCCGGTCGTTCCGGGCGATCGCTACGAACTCTTGGAGGAAGTCGGCGCGGGCGGAATGGGCACGGTGTATCGCGCTCACGATCGACTCTTGCAACGCGATGTCGCGATCAAGGTCGTCAACGACGCGCGCGATCCCGCGGCGCTCGTCGAGCGTTTGCGACGCGAAGCTCGAACGGTCGCGGCGCTCGAACATCCGAGCATCCCGCCAGTGCACGACCTCGGCGAACTCGTCGACGGCCGCGCCTACTACGTGATGCGGTTCGTGCAGGGGACGACGCTCGCACGAGCGAGCTCCGGATCGATCAACGCTTCGCTGCGCACCTTCTTGCGCTTGTGCGAGACGGTCGCGCACGCGCACGCGAAGGGGGTCGTCCACTGCGACCTCAAGCCGGAGAACGTGATGCTCGGACCGCTCGGCGAGCTCTACGTGATGGACTGGGGCATCGCCGGTTCGATCGACGAGCGCGGCGCGAGCACCGCGGCCGGCACGCAGGGCTTCATGGCGCCCGAACAGTCGGAGCACTCCGGCCCCGTCGACGCTCGCGCCGACGTCTACGCGCTCGGCGGCATCCTCGCGTTCCTCGCGACCGGCCGCGGGCCGAGCCGCGACGGCGAACTCGATCTCGCCGGCGTGAAGCGCCCGCTTGCCGCGGTGATCGCGCGGGCCCGCGAGCACGCGTCGGCCGACCGCTATCCCTCGGCGCTCGAACTCGCGCGCGACGTCGCCGCGTACTTGGATCGGGAGCCGGTCGCCGCGTATCGCGAACCCCCGCTCGAACGCGCCGGCCGCTTCCTCGTCAAGCACCAGTTCTTCGTCTGGCTGGTGGTCGCGTACATCGCGCTGCGCGCGTCGATGTTTTTCTTCTATCGAAGCTAAAGACTCCGGCGCATCCGTTGGAGAGAAGGTCGGACCGCATGGTGCGGTCCCGCAAGGAGCGACAAGCGATGTCGAAAGTGCTGCTCGGACTTCTGCTGGGGGCGATCCTCGGCGCGATCGATGGAGCGTGCGCCGGCCTGTACGACGCGATCACGAAGGATCAACTCCTCGGGATCGTGCTCGGCTCGACCGGCAAGGGACTGATCACGGGCCTCGCCGCGGGGTTCTTCGCGAAGCGAACGCGTTCGCTCGCGAAGGGCATCCTGTTCGGGCTCGCGGTCGGTTTCGCGTTGAGCTTCCTCGTCGCGGCGCTGCCGTCGCCCGACGGCAAGCACTACTACTTCGAGATCGTGCTCCCGGGCATGGCGCTCGGCGCGATCGTCGGCTTCGCGACTCAACGTTACGGACTCCAGAGTCCGGCGTAGCTCGTCGCTCCTCTGCGTGGTTCCAGTGCTACGACCGCGCGCCTCGTGCGGCGGTCCAACGGACGCATTGCGTCCACGGAGTGTCCTCATGCAACTCGTTCTTCTGCTCGGCGCGTCGATCGCGACCGTTCTCGTGTTGTGCGCCGCGGCGACCACGCCGCAAGAGTCCGGCGCACCGACCGTGCCGCTTCAAGCGAAACGACTCGAAGCCTGGGTCGGCACGTGGGACGCCGAGGTGACGATGATGGGTCAGACCACCAAGGGCACCGAGACGTGTCGCATCGAGTGCGGCGGACATTGGCTCGTCACCGAACACACGGGTTCGTTCATGGGCATGCCCTTCCAAGGCAAGGGCCTCACCGGTTGGGATGCCGCGAAGGGCGCGTACACCGGAGTCTGGGTCGACTCGAGCGGCGGTCCGATGTCGTACTTCGTCAACGGCCGATTCGCGGCGGACGGGAAGAGCTTCGTCGCGCAGGTGGACGGCACGGCGATGGACGGCAAGGCGGCGAGCTTCGAGTACCTCTCGACGTTCCCCGATGCACGCACGCGGGTCTTCGAAATCTTCCGAGTCGACGGCGAGAAGCGCGAGCTCCAGATGCGCATCCGCTACTCGAAGCGAGCCTGAACGCCGGAGGTCGGCCGTCGCGAGCGCGACGGTCGACCTTCTCGACTGCTACGGAATGAACGTGAAGTCGACCGCGTTGGTCAAGCCGGTGCCGCTCGGCGACGCGACGTCGCGCGACCAGAACTGCGCGAAGATGCGCTGACCGACGACGATGCCGTGGGCCGTGTTGTACGGATGACTCCACGTGAACGAGTACGAGCCCGTGCAGTTGGTCCCGCTCGTCGATCCGCCGCTCGACTGAACCGCGGTGCGGATCAGCGGCGGCTTCACGCACAAATGCCCGCCTTGGAACGCGGTGCCCGAAGACTTCGAGCCCCAGAACAGGATGCCCGACTTCTTGTTGAGCACGTTCGCCGCGGTGATCTTGAACGTGCCGACGCCGAGGCTCGGCGGGCCGACGGTCGCGATCGCCGGCGTGCAGCCAAGGCTATTGACCTTCGCCGTGCAGTACACGACGGCGCCGACGTAGTGCGTGAAGTCGAACGGCACCGCGCCCATGTCGGCGATCGAGCCGTTCGGATCGTGCGGACTCGCGGGATCGCCGGCGTCGATGCACGGCGAGTTCGGGCGCAAGTAGTAGTCGTTGAACGCCGCCATCCAGAACTGCGGATCGAGCGCGAGGTTGCCGACGCCGCTCGCGCCGGTGCCGACGTCGGACCACGTCACCGTCGCGCCTCCCGCGACGTCGACGGGATGGTTGTTCCAGAGGATGCTGTTGACCGCGCTGCCGCCGAAGAGTCCGCCGCCGGAGTTGTTCTCGAACGAGCAGTGATCGAGCGACGAGTCGTGCGCTCCGCCGCCCGCGTTCGCGACGTTGTCGTAGACGAAGCAGCGTTGCGCGGTGCACGAGCGCAAGCCCCCGCCGACCGCGTTCGGCGTCGGCGAACCGGTTTCGGAGACTTCGTTGTCGTAGACGAAGCAGGACGCCAGCGTCGCGCCGTACGCTCCGCCGCCTTCGGACGGGAACGGTCCGACGCCGTGGTTGTCGTAGAGGCGGCAGGCCGTGAGCTCGCCGCCGTGCACGCCGATGCCGAAACCGATGCCGTGGTGGCCATGGATCTTCGAGGCTTCGATCGTGGTGGTGCTCGTCGGTTCGTTGAACACGCCGAGGCCGGTGACTTGGACGCTCGAATCGACCGGCGCGTTGTCGAAGACGTCGCATTGATGGATGAACGAGCCGAACGAGTAGACGCCGGCTCCGATCTGCCCGACGTTGTCGTGGAGGCTCACGTCCGAAAGCGTCGCGAGCCCGAGCACGCCCGCGCCCTGGGTCGCGCGATTCCCGCGGATCTCGCAGTTGGCGAGGAAGACCTCGTTGAACGAAGGAGTGAACAGCACTTCGACGCCGCCGCCCTGACCCTGGAAATCGCCGAGCGACAGAACGCCGGCCGAGTTGTCCTCGATCAACGCGTTCAACACGCTGCCGGTTCCGTTCCACGAGAGCATTCCGCCGCCGCGCGCCGGGAGGAACTGCGTCGACTCCGCGACGTTCGACGCGATCAGTCCTGAATCGAAGTTGACGTCCGAATCGATGCTCCCGATTCCGCCCGCCTTGCCCGCGAAACTCGGCGAAGGCGAGCTGTCGGCGTGCGCGACGTTCGCGCGAACTTCGGAGAAGAAGATCGCTGCGTTCGACTGCTCGAACCACGCGCCGCCGCCTTCGGTGGCTTCGTTGGATTCGAGCGTGCAGTCGATGATCGTCACCGTTGCGTTCTTCGCGTACACGCCGCCACCCGAACCGCGCACCGTCGTCGTGCTCGGGAGGAGCGTCGCGTTGTCGATCACCGTGCAGTCCTGCATGCGCAGGAAGCTCCCGACGCAGTAGACGCCGCCGCCGCGCGATACGTTGAACGGCGCGTCGAACGTGCCGGCGCCGTTCCGGATCGTGAAGCCAGCGAGCGTCGTGAAGAGGTTCTCGCCGCTCTTCACCGAGACGACGCTGCCCTGCCCGCCGCCGTCGAGGATCGTCACCGCTTCACCGTCGGAGCTCCCGACCGTCAGGCTCTTGCCGACGAAGTCGATGAGCTCGACGTACGTGCCCGGATGGACCAACACGATGTCCTGGTCGACCGTCGCTGGACGCGAGATCGCGAACTGGATGCTGGTGAAAGGATCGGAGCTCGTGCCCGTTCCCGGCGCAGTGCCGTTGACGTCGACGTGCCACGTCGACTGCGCTCCTGAGCGGACGGCGAGGAACGAAACGGCGGACGCGAACAGAACGGCGAAACGAAGTCGAGTTTGCATGATGCGGCCCTGGTGGTGACGGAGATGCGGACACCGCTCCCGATTCAGGAGGAGCGTCGCTCCCCCGCCGCCGTGTCACTCGCTATCCAAAATCGGCGAATCAGAGATGCGCGACGACGTGCTCGACTTCCTCGGAGCTGCCGATGATCACCGACGTGCGTTGGTGGAGGTCCTCGGGCTGGATTTCGAGGATGCGCTGCTTGTCGGCGAGCGCCTTGCCGCCCGCCTGCTCGATGATCATCGCCATCGGATTGGCTTCGTACATCAAGCGCAGTTTGCCCTTCGGCGCTTTCTGCGTCTGCGGGTAGAGGAAGACGCCGCCTTTGAGCAGCACGCGGTGCACGTCGGCGACCATCGCTCCCGCGTAGCGACTCGAATAACCGTTCGACTGCGCCCACTCGAGGTAACGCTGATAACCCTCGGGGAACGATTTCCGATTGCCCTCGTTCATCGAGTAGTTCTTCGCCTTCGTCGGAATGCGAATGCCCTCTTCGACTTTGAGGAACGCGCCGATCGCGGGATCGAGCACGAACATGTCGACGCCGAAACCGGTGGTCAAAACCCACACGACCGACGGGCCGTAGAGGATGTAGCCGGCCGCGACTTGTTGCGTGCCCGGCTGGAGGATCGAGCGCTCGACCGGCGTCACGCGCCGATCGTGGCGCAGCACCGAGAAGATCGTCCCGACCGCGCCGCACGCGTCGAGGTTCGCGGAACCGTCGAGCGGATCGAAGAGCACCGTGTACTTGCGATCACCGCTGGTCTCGGTGCGCAACAGGATCGGTTCTTCGTTCTCCTCCGACGCGACGATCGCGACGCCGGCGCGCGAGCCGAGGCAGCGCAGCAACGTCTCGTTCGCGATCACGTCGAGCTTCTGCTGGCGCTCGCCTTGAACGTTGTCGGACTCGAGCGACCCGAGCACGTCGTTGAGCCGCGCGCGCCGGATCTTCGACGCGATCACCTTCGCGGAGAGCGAGACCGCCGAGAGGATCCACGACAGACTCGCGATCGAGTTCGGGTGCTTCGCTTCCTCGGCGAGGATGTGACTCTGGAGCGTGGTGAGGTTGTCGGTGCGGGTGAGGTGATGCTGTTCGGGCGGCGCAGAGGTGATGTCCATGGGGCGAAAGACGCTAAGGCCGCGGCGCGAAACCGGCAAGAGGCGTGGCGCCGTTACTGGTGATTGCTCCATGCCCAAGTCCATTGGGCGAACGAGTCGCGAATCGTTTTCACGTCGTCGTCCTTCCCAGGTTTCTTGATCCAAGTCGCGAGGAAACGTCCGACGTCGGCGCGGCCCGAACGGATCAGCGCGTCGGTCATCGCGTTCTGCCCCGGCCGACGGGCGAGCGGGTGCATTCCAAGCAACCAGCAAGGCGCCTTCAGTTCGGCCTCGTCCGCGCGCAACACTCGCCACGACAGGAGTTGGAGACAACCGCGGTCGGCGAGGTCCTGCAGCGACATCGTCGGATCGTCCGCGACGCGCAACCAGTTCGCCGCGCCGGCGTCCGGAATGCCGAGCTCCACGAGCGCGCGCAGCAGCTCCTGCGGATCGGCGATGGTCGTGCGCTCGCCGTCGAGGAACAGATAGTCGTGATCGAGCAAGGTGAGCGCCACGCCGTCGCGACCGCCGCGTTGCTCGGCGAGATCGATCGCGAGCGACCAACGATGCGCGCCGAGCAGCGCGCGCACGCGCCAATCGGTGCGCGCTCGCCGGCGAGCCTCGAAGGCGTCGTCCGCATTGCAAGTGCCGCAGTCCGTTGTGCCGACGTGCTCTTCGTCGCTCGCATCGGCGACGTCGAGCGCAGCGAGCGCGTCGTCGTAGCGTCGGACGTAGACCGACTCGATCGCCAGCCAACGCGCCGTTCGCTCGCGATCGGGCCGAGGTCGCGCGAACGTGCTCGCACGGAGCAACAAGGCTCTGGCCGATTCATGTCGACCGTTGCGGGAGAGGCTCTCCGCGATTGCGAGCGCCAACGCGAGCTGCGCCGGCTCATCGCACTTCTCACCCGCGCGCTCGAGCCGATCGAGCCGTCCGACTTCGCAGCGCTCAGGCGGAACGACCTCGCGAATCTCGGTCTCGAGTCGATTCGTCCACCCGTGTCGACGCCGATGCTTCGCGAGCAAGATCGTCGCGGGCCCAGGATTCGAAGTTTCGGCGACCGCTTCGATCGCCTGCACGTCGAGCTCGGTGAGCGTGCACTCGAAATCGCGGGCCACCGATTGCGCGTCGCCGACTTCGACTGGTTTCGAGTCGCACGCCGTCGCGAACGAAGCGATGCACAGCACCCACGGGGCGAGAAACGGACGACTCGCTCTTTCTCGCTCCATCGATCGAATCCTACCGGCGCTCGTCGGCACGACTACGCCGTGAGCTCGACCGCTTCGGACAAACGCCCCGAACCTCGCGTCGTTGCTATCCTTGCCGCCGGCTCATGCTCTTGGAGCGACTGTTCCCCTCGAAACTCCGGAGGTTCGCGATGAAGACGTCCGTGGCCGGTTTGACTGTCTGCATTCTGTTCGTCGCCTGGTCTCGAGATGCGCGGTGCGCGACTGCGAGCGTGCTCGGGAATTCGACACCGACCGTCCAGACTCCGCTCGCCTTTGCGCAAGACGCTTCCGCCTTCGCGATTGCGGAGCCGATCTTCGACAGCCCCGGCGACGGCGCGCTCTGGGTGCGCGGCGCCGACTACAAGGCGCGCTTCGACGAGCACGGTCTGCAGTTTATTCCGTTCCTCGGCGCCGACGCGCCGGCGAATCATCCCGTCGACTTCGCGATCGCTTCCGCGACGATCGGCGGACGCGAACTCGACTTCGATACGTCGGTGCCACCGGAGCGCGAAGGCGATCGCGTGGTCTTCCATCGCGGCGCGCTCGACGAGATCTACGTCGTCGGAGCGCACGCGCTCGAGCAGATCCTCGTGTTGCGCGAGCCGCCGACGCGCGGTGCGCTGACGATTCGCATGCGCGCCGCGTCCGACCTCGCGCTGCTCGGCGACAAGGCGGGCGTGCGCTTCGAGAACGAGCTCGGCGGCGTGAACTATGGCCGCGCGACGACGCTCGACGCGAACGATCGCGCTCTGCCGACGCTGACGCGCGCGATCGGCGGCCTGCTCGAGATCCGCATCCCGAGCGAAGCGACGGAGACCGCTCGTTTTCCGCTGACGATCGACCCGCTGATCTCGTCGTTCTCGATCGTCAGCGGTACGAACGTGCCGGAACTCCCCGACCTCTCCTACGACCTCTCGACCGACATCTGGGTGGGCGTCTACCAGAACACGTTCAGCTCGAGCGATCACGACGTGCTCGCGGCGCGTTTCACGAACTCGGGCGCATCGCTGGGTTCGAGCTACATCGACGTCACCTCCTCGGACTGGACCAAGCCGCGCGTCGCGAACAACAACGCGCAGAACCAATTCATGGTCGTCGCGCAGGTCGCCGTCGGTGGGATCTACTCGCGCATCAGCGTGCGCACGCTCGCCGCGAGCGACGCGAGCATGGGGCCGCAGATCGTCATCGCGTCGGACGTGGTTCCGGGCAACGAGTTCTACAACTCGCCCGACATCGGCGGCGATCCCTACCCCTACGGTGCGCCGTGCTACTGCGTCGCCTACCTCAACGGCTCGCAGAATCTCTGGTGCGCGCGAGTGACGCCGTCCGGAACCGTTCAGCCGCGCGTGTCGCTGACGAGCTTCACCGGCTTGACCGGTCCCGTGCGCATCTCGAAGTCGAACGGCGATTGGCATTGGAGCGATCAGCGTTGGACGGTCGCGTTCCTCGACACGGGCGGTCAACTGCGCTTGCGACAGATCGCTTTGTCGGGACAACCGACCGGCACCGAGGCGCAGAGCGCGGGTGGTTCGTCGGTGTTCGCGGTTTCGCCTTTGCTCGACGAGCCGGGTCCGTCGCGTCGCTTCCTCCTCGCCGAAGGCGGCCTCGACTACGTCATCGCGGACGTGTCCTCGATGGACGTGAACGGCGCGCTGACCTTCGGCACAGCGTGGGGCAACGGCTGGAACTTCACCGAGGGCAATGGCATCACGAAGACGTCGCTCGCCGCGGAGACCGACGGCACGCGCTTCTTCGTCGTCTACGGAGAGCCCGTGGCCGGCGGGCAGAACGATCTCTTCATGGCGACGTACTCGTACAACGGTACGACGGGTTACGTCAGTCAATCGCATGTGCCGGTCGTCACGTTCGCCTTGAACGACGTCACGCCGTGTCTCGCTTCGAAGCACACGAGCGGCGGCATCAGCACGACCGCCGCGACGCTGTGGAAGGAATTCGGCGGTCAGGTGAAGAAAGCCTTCTACAACGACGCGATCCTCGGCGCGTTCGTCAATTAGGAGTTCGCGCGCGTCGCGCGGAACGCGCTACTTCTTCAACGCCTCGCGCACCGCGCGCACGAGTTCGGCCGGCTCGGGCAAACGCCCGGATCCCTCGTCGCCGCACGCCATGTGACCGGCGCCCGGTTCGAGCACGCGCCAACCGTCTTCACGCAACAACGCGAGATTGCGCTGCACCGGCCGCGACTCGAGCATCGTCGGATTCATCGCGGGCGCGATCAGGCGCGGACGCTCCGGCGGAAGCGCGAGAGCGAGTGTCGTCACGAGATCCTCGGCCTGTCCGTGCGCGAGACGGGCGACGAGCCCGGCGCTCGCCGGTGCGACGATCAGGAGCTCGGCCCACTTCGCGAACTCGATGTGATCCATCGCGCCGCGCCGCGCGGGGCCGAACTCGTCGACCGCGGCGGGTTCGCCCGTCACGGCTTCGAAAAGTTGCGGGCTGATCAGTTTCGCCGCGCGCGGCGTCAACACCGCGCGCACCGTGTGGCCGTCCTGCGCGAGCTTGCTCGCCAGATCGCACGCCTTGTAGATCGCGACCGAAGCACCGGCCGCCAGAACGATCTTCGCCATGCAGTCTCTTAGACCCGATCGCTCGAATGCGCGCAAGTCGAGGCACGGGTAGGCTCGCGCGGCGAACCCGATGCGCGTCTTCTACTGCGATCATCACGAAGTGCCGCTGCCGGAAGGCCATCGCTTCCCGATGGCGAAGTACGCGCGGCTGCGCAGGCGTTTGGTCGCGCTCGACGTGGTGGCGGAGCGCGAGCTCGTCGCCGCCGAACCCGCGCCGCTCGATGTCGTCTGCGCGGTGCACGACCCCGACTACGTGCGGCGTTTCGTCGACGGCAGTCTCGACGCGAAGGCGATCGCGCGCATCGGCTTTCCGTGGTCGAAGGAGCTCGTCGCGCGCTCGTTCGCGAGCGTCGGCGCGACGCTCGCCGCGGTCGACGTCGCGCGCGAATTCGGCTTCGCGGGTTCCCTCGCCGGCGGCACGCATCATGCGCGGCGCGACGAGGGCTCGGGCTTCTGCGTGTTCAACGATCTCGCGGTCGCGGCGACCGACTTGCTGCGCCGCGGGCTCGCGCGCCGCATCCTGATCGTCGACCTCGACGTGCACCAAGGCGACGGCACCGCCGCGATCTTCGCCGGCGACGAGCGCGTGTTCACGTTCTCGATGCACGGCGCGAAGAACTTCCCCGGCCGCAAGGAAGCGAGCGATCTCGACGTGCCGCTCGACGACGAGACCGACGACGACGCGTACCTCGTCGCGCTCGACCGCAACCTCGCGCTCGCGGTCGAACGCTCGCGACCCGACTTCGTCTTCTATCAAGGCGGAGTCGATCCGCTGGCCGAGGATCGCCTCGGACGTCTCGCGTTGACGCACGCCGGCTTGCTCGAACGCGACCGACGCGTCTTCGCCGCGGTGCGCGCACGTTCGCTCCCGATCGTCGCGACGCTGGGCGGCGGCTACGCGGAACCGATCGACCTCTCGATCGAGGCGCACGTCAACACGTACCGCGCCGCGCGCGCAGTGTTCGAGCCGCGAACGTAGCGCGCTACTTCGCCGCGAGCCCGACCAGCGCGCGCACTTCGGCGACCGCGCGTTCGAGGTCCGCGTTGACGACGACATGATCGTACTTGACGCGCTCGCGGTACTCGTCCTCGGCCTTCTTCAGGCGGCGTTCGACTACTTCCGGTGCGTCGGTGCCGCGGCCGACGAGGCGGCGTCGCAGCTCCTCGAAATCCGGCGGCGCGATGAAGACGTACACGCCGGCGACGCCGAGCGCCTTGAGCTGCAACGCGCCCTGCACGTCGATCTCGAGCAGGTACACCTCGCCGCGACGCAGCGCGTCCTCCATCGGCTCGCGCAACGTGCCGTACATGTTGCCGAAGACCTCGGCGTGCTCGATGAACGCGCCTTGCGAAGCGAGCTCGCGAAACCGCTCCTTCGAGACGAAGAAGTAGTCGCGCCCATCGACCTCGCCGGTCCGCGGCGCCCGCGTCGTCGCCGAGACGCTGAACTTGACGCGCGGATCCTCGCGCAACTTCTTGCAGATCGTCGTCTTCCCGGACCCCGAGGGGCCCGAGATGACGAGCATCTTGCCGGTCTTCGTGTCGCTCATCGCCTGCTCACCGTCGTGGCGGCAAAGGATCGCGCGCGTCGCGCTTGCGGCAAGCGGAATCCGTGCGAAGCCGAGCATCGAGCGCTCGATCGGTCGACTGCTTCGCGGCTCGTGAACGCTACGGCGCGTCGATACTCGTGAGCCTCCGAAGGGAACGCCCGTCATGGATCGTGACGGCGCCGACGGCGTCCGAGCCGCACGGGCCCCGCACGTCCGACACAGCGATCTCCTCCCAGCCGTCGCCGTCGAGGTCGGGCAGGAACGCCGCGCTCCAGGCGAATCCGCCGTCCATGCGCGAGTCGCCCTCGACGCGCGCGACCCACTCTTCCGCTAGGTGCTCGAACAAAGTTACCGAACCCTTGTCGGCGCGGAACGGAGTGTCATGAGCAGCGACCAGCCACCTCGGCGACGTACCGAGCCTCGAGACGGCGAGACAAGTCCCGAACTCGCATTCTTGGTCGCGGCCCGCGACTCGCGTGATGCGAACGAGTTCGGCACCCGACACGGCGATCACCCAGCCCGGATGAAGGTTCTCACCGGAGACGTCTTCGCCAATGCCGACGAGAAGGTCGTCGACCGAATCGCCGTCGACATCGCCGACAGATGCGAGCGAGCGCAGATCGGCTTGAAGGTCCTCGTCGAGCGTCACGCGCACGATCGATGCGCCGGTCCGACCCGAGACAAGTTCGAGATCCAGTGCATGGTGATCCCTGTCGATGGGACGGTCGGTCGCGAGCCAGAGTTCGTTCACTCCGTCGCCGTCGCGATCGTGCGTCGCGGCGAGCTCGTTCCATCCCGCGTACTCGCTCGTCGGCAACGCGCTCCAGAGCACCTTCCCCGTGAGGCCCGAGTAACAGCGCAACCGTTCGTCGTTCCGCGCGCTGGGTCGTGCGAGTGCAAGGTCGGCTACACCGTCCCCATCGACATCGCCGAGAGTCACCGTGTGGATCGAGAACGCTGTGTCCTCGCATTGGTCCTCGGCCGACCAGAGAACTTGCAAGTCGTGCAGCGAAACGAGCCGCATTCCGGCGCATCTCGATGTGATCGCGAGCGCGCCCTTCGGCCAACTCGTCGTCGGCGGAATCAGCGAGAGCGACGTTCCGAAGTAGCCGGTGCCGGGGATCGACGCGATGCGGCGAAAGGTCTTCGTCGAGAAGAGGTACACCGCGCCAAGGCCGTCGTCGCCCAGCCTGGCGGCCGGCGCACTGATCGCGAGATCGTCGACACGATCACCGTCGAGATCGGGGACGCGGCAGAACGCGTACCCGAAGTGTTGCGTGCCGTCCGGAAGACCACCGAGACAAGTGAGCGCCAGCCAAGCGATCGAGAGGCTCATGCCCCTCCTTGCCGCGGCGGCGCGGAACGCAACGACTATTCGACGTTCTGCACCTGCTCGCGCAGGCGTTCGATCAGGGTCTTCAGCTCGACCACCGCGTGAGCCACCGGCGCGTCGGAGCACTTCGAGCCGATCGTGTTGGTCTCGCGGAAGATCTCCTGCACCAGGAAATCGAGTTGGCGGCCGACCGGGCCGTCCTTCTTGAAGAGCGTGGCGAGCTGATCGAAGTGGCTCGCAAGACGCGCGATCTCCTCGGAGACGTCGAGCTTGTCGGCGAGCAACGCGACTTCGCGCGCGAGATCGTTCGGCTGCAACGTCTGCCCGGGCCCGAGCAATTCGGCGACGCGCCGCGTCAATGTCTCGCGATGCGCGACGACGACGTCGGGCATGCGCTTCTCGATCTTCGCGACGAGCTTCTGGATCTCGCCCGCGTGCTTCGCGAGGTCCTTGGCGAGCGCTTTGCCCTCGACCTCGCGCATCCGCGCGAGATCGTCGAGCGCCTGATCGACCAACGCGATCACTTCCTTCTCGCGCTGCTTCAACGCTCCGGTATCGACGCCCACGCCGACGACGCCCGGAAGCCCGAGCAACGTGTCGAGGCTGACGTCGGGCGCGAGCGAAAGTTCGCGCGCGAGCTTGTCGAGCTCGCGTCGATAATTCTTCGCCGTGGCGTGATCGATCGCGACGGTCTCGACGCCGCTCGGGCCGGACGCGAAGACATTGAGTTGCACAGCGCCGCGTTCGAGGCGCTTGCGCACCAACTCTTCGATCTCGCTCTCGAGGAACGAGAGGTCTGCGGGCAGGCGCACCTTGACCTGCAGGAACTTGTGGTTGACCGCGCGCACTTCGACGCGCAGCGCAGCGCCCTTCTTCTTCGCGGCGGCTTGCGCGGCGCCGAAGCCGGTCATGGAGCGCATCACTTGGACCGCATGTCAGCTCACGCCGGCTGCGCGGCGCCCGGACGACTGCCGGGCTTGATCGCGGGACCCGCGGTCTTCGACGCGCAGAGCGGACAGCCGCTCGCATCCCACGACTCGACCTTCACTTCGGCAAGCGCGACGTACGGCAGGCCGTCCTGCTCGAACGGGTTCTTCTGGCCGGAGCGATTGACGATCGACGCGACCGCGACCGGCACGCCGCCGAGCTTCTTGATCACCTCGAGCACCTCGCGCGCGGAACCGCCGGTGGTCAAAACGTCTTCGACGACGAGAACGCGCTCGCCCGGTTCGATCTTGAAGCCGCGGCGCAACTCCATCGGCGCTTCTTTGCCGGCGCCGGCGCGTTCGGTGAAGAACGCGCGAAGCCCGAGCGCGCGACCGACTTCGTACGACCACGTCACCGCGCCCATCGCGGGCCCGATCACGAGGTCGATGTTCTGCGGGAGCTTCGCGGCAAGAGAGCGCGCGAGTTCATCCGCGAGCTTCGGATGAGCGAGCAACAGCGCGCACTGGAAGTAACGATCGCTGTGGCGGCCGCTCGAGAGCAGGAAGTGCCCTTCGAGCATCGCGCCCGACTTCTTGAAGAGCTCGAGGACTTGTTCGGTCTTCACGCCGACCTCACTTCTTCTCAGGATTGTCGGTCGGCAACTGAACGCCGGCCGGCGGCGTCGCGCCCGGAGCCCCGGGTTGCTGATCGAACAGCGACGAAGAGTCGGGAGCCGTCTCGCCGATCACCGACTTCGTGGAGTCCGCGCGGTTCAGGATGTGGATCAGCAACGCGCTGCCGATGAACAGCACCGCGGTGACTCCCGTGAACGTGTTGATGCCCTTCGCGCCGACGCCGAAGGTTTCGCGACCGTGCACGCCGAGCGCTTCGCCGAAGCCGCCGCCCTTGCCCTCTTGGAGCAGCACGACGACGATCAGCACGATCGCCGCGATCACGAACAGGATGTAGAGAAGGACGATCAGCAGTTCCATGGGAGAGCTCCGCGCGAAGAAGTCGTCGTCGACCGCCTATTTGTACTCGACGATCGAGAGGAACGAATCGAGCTTGAGAGAAGCACCGCCGACCAACGCCCCGTCGACGTTGGACGCGGCCATCAGGCTCGCGATGTTGTCCGGTTTGACGCTGCCGCCGTATTGGATACGGACTTCGGCGGCGGTCGCGTCGGTGTAGAGCCCCGCGAGCACGCCGCGGAGGTAGTTGTGGACCTCGCCCGCTTGCTCGGGCGTCGCGGTGCGGCCGGTGCCGATCGCCCAGACCGGCTCGTACGCGATCGTGATCCGCGCGAGGTCGGGTTCGTCGACGCCCTTCAGGCCTTGCGTCAGTTGGCGAGCGACGACGCGCTCGGTGATGCCTTGGTCGCGCTCGGCGAGCAACTCGCCGACGCACAGGATCACGTCGAGGCCGGCGACCAGCGCCTGGCGCACCTTGCGGTTCGCGAGCTCGTCGGACTCGCCGTAGAGATGCCGACGTTCGGAGTGGCCGACGATCACGAACGACACACCGACGTCCTTCAACATCCGCGCGCTGACTTCGCCGGTGAACGCGCCTTCGATTTCGTCGGAGCAGTTCTGGGCGCCGACGCGAAGCTTCGAGCCCGCGAGCGCGCGCACGACCTCGTCGAGGTAGACGAACGGCGGGCACACGCCGACTTCGCGATCGGTGCGCGAGCCGCATTTCTCGCGCAAGCTCTTCGCGAGCGCGAGGGAACCCTTGCGATCGAGGTTCATCTTCCAGTTGCCGGCGAGGAAGGGCTTCCTCATCGCTTGGCACCTTGCGTTCGCGGCGCGACGACTTCACGGCCGTCGAGCGCGGCGATCGCGCGCGCGTCGGCGGCGACCAGACGGAATTCTTCGAGGTCGATCGCTTGCTCGCCGTCGGAGTGCGTGAACTCGGGATGCGGATGGACTTCGACGATCAAACCGTCGGCACCCGCGGCGAGGCCGGCGCGCGAGAGCGGGCGGACGAGCTCCGAACGACCGGACGCGTGCGACGGATCGACGACGACGGGCAAATGCGTCAGGCGCTTCAAGTACGCGACCGCGCCGACATCGAGCACGTTGCGCGTCGACGGATCGAAGCCGCGGATCCCGCGCTCGCACAGCACGACTTGTTCGTTGCCTTGCGCGAGGACGTACTCTGCGGCGAGCAGGAACTCGCGCAGCGTCGCCGCGAAACCGCGCTTCAAGAGCACCGGCTTCTTCGCCTTGCCGACCTCGATCAGCAGCGCCGAGTTCTGCATGTTGCGCGAGCCGATCTGGAACATGTCGGCGACCTGGCCGACCGCCGCGACGTCGCGCGGGTCGAGCACTTCGGTCACCACCGCGAGGCCGGTCGCGAGCTTGACTTGCGCGAGGATCTCGAGCCCCTTCGCTCGCGCACCTTGGAACGAGTAGGGCGACGTTCGCGGCTTGAACGCGCCGCCGCGCAGACACGTCGCGCCGCGTTCGCGCACCGCGCGCGCGATCTCGAGCGCCGAATCGAAGTCCTCGATCGCGCACGGGCCGGCGACCAGGGAAATGTGCTTGCCGCCGAACGCCGCGTCGCCGACGCGGACGACCGTGTCGGCGCGACCTTCGCCGCGCTCGAAGAGCTCGTGGGACTCGCCCGCGTCGAGCACGCCGCTGACCGCGGCCAGGTCCTCGAAGCGCGCGCGATGGTCCGGCGCGCCGACCGGTTCGGGCCCGCCGTCGACGCCGTCGAGCGCGAGGATCTCGCGCCCGCCGTCGAGGAAGCGCGTCCCGTAGCCGAGCTCCCTCGCCAGGCCCAAAACGGCCTCGAGTTCCGCTCGGGATAGGTTCTTGCGCAGTCGCAGCAGCATCGGGGTGGAACCCGGTTCGGCGCGCGCGCTGGGCGTCGGCGCTCCCGGATCGAAACGCGGGAGTATAGAGGTGGTGCCGGAAGCGCGTCAACGCGCCCCAGCTCCCGCTCCGCGCGAACGCCGCCGCGACGCGTTCCGGGCCGGAAGCCCGAGTCCGTTCCACGCGCGTGGACGGGCTCCGCGAAACCGTCTATACGGAGCGGTGTGAACAAGCTGGTGACCTGGCTGCCGGTCGTGCTCGTCGTCGGCCTGGTGCTCGCCTACTTCGTTCGCCCCCGCGGCCTGGACCTGATCGGCGCGACCGAGTTCCGCCGCCCCGACGCGTCGAAGTTCGAGCCCGTGACCTTGCCCGCCGGCGACGCCGTCCTGCGCGGGCGCGTCGTCGACGAATCCGGCGCGCCGGTCGGCGACCTGCCGGTCTACGCGCGCTCCGACGACGCGGCGCGGTGGGCCTACACCGAGCGCGACGGTCGGTTCAGGCTCGAGGGTTTGGTCGACGAGGAGGTCGAGGTCTTGGTGCTCGCCCTCGGCTACCCGAGCCAACGTTTTCGCGCGCGGCCGGGCGCCGAGGAAGTCGAGTGGAAGCTGTCGCCGCCGCGCGAGAGCGTTCCGCGTCTGCCCGACGTCGTGCGTTCCGATCTCCAGGGCTCGCTCGCGCGCGCCCTCGAAGGCGTCGACCTAGGTTGCGAGGTGTTGCTCGAGCCGCTCGATCCGCCGAACGTCTTCCAAGGCGCCGTTCCGGTGCGCGCGCAGGTCGACGCCGCGGGCGCGTTCCGGTTCGAAGGCCTCGCGCACGGGCGCTACCGCGTGCGCGTCTTGCCGGCGTGGGCGCGCGGAGGTTCGTGGCCGGATCTCGCAGCGGCGAGCGCGAGCACGTTCGTCCACGACGGCACGCGGCCGACGTGCGTCGTCGAGCTCGGCGACGGCGCGCTCGGCGGTCGCGTCGAGAACCAGGACGGTTCGCCGCTCGCCGACGCGCTGGTGTCGATCCACGTCGCGGGCGACGAAGCGCATCCGTTCCCCGCGACCGTGTCGGACGCGAACGGCGCGTACGCCGTCGCCGATCTGCACGCCGGCTCGTACGCGGTCGAATTGCGCGCGGGCGAGGACGTGAAGACCGTCGCCGAAGTCGCGGTTCGCGCCGGCGAAGTCGCGAGCGTCGAGACCACGCGCCTCACCGTGCGCGGCGCGACGCCGACCGCCGAATCGAAGCCTTGATCGCCGCGCGGCTATCCTGACGCGGTGACACAGGTCGTTTATCTCGATCACGCGGCGACCACGCCGCTCGACCCGCGCGTGCGCGCGGCGATGGAGCCGTGGTTGGGCGAGCGCTTCGGCAATCCGTCGTCGCGCCATCCGTTCGGCGTCGCCGCGGCGGAGGCGCTCGACGGCGCGCGAGCGGGGGTCGCGCGAGCGTTCGCCGTGCGCGCCGCCGACGTCGTGTTCACGTCGGGCGCGACGGAAGCCAACAACCTCGGCGTGATCGGCCAAGCGCGCGCCGGACGCAAGCACGGGCGACGCGTGTTGGTCGGCGCGACCGAACATCCGAGCGTGCGCGAGGCCGCGGAAGCGCTCGAACGCGAAGGCTTCGCGGTCGAGACGCTCGCGCTCGACGCGGACAGCTCGGTCGATCTCGAGGATCTCGCGCGGCGGCTCGCGCCGGACGTCGTGTTGGTCGCGCAGATGTTGGTGTCGAACGAATTCGGCACGGTGTATCCGCTGCGCGAGCTCGCGCGCGTCGTGCGCGCGCGCGCGCCGCACGCACGCGTGCACGTCGACGCGGTGCAAGCGGTCGGCAAGATCGAGTGCGCGCTCGCGGAGCTCGGCTGCGATTCGCTCGCGCTCTCCGCGCACAAACTCCACGGGCCGCAAGGCGTCGGCGCGTTGGTGCTCGTGAACTCGACGGTCGAAGCGTTGTTGGTCGGCGGCGGACAAGAACGCGGTCGGCGCTCGGGCACCGAAAACGTCGCCGGCGCACTCGGTTTGGCGGCTGCGCTGCGTTTCGCGGAGCTCGAACGCGCTGCGTCGCTCGCCGCGGCGAAGGCCGCGCGCGCGGCGATCGTCGCGCGGCTCTCGGAGATGCCGGGCTCGCGCGTGCTCGAACCCGGTCGTCGCGCGCGAGGAATCGTCGACGCGATCCTCGCTCTCGTCGTGCGGGTCGCGCCCGCCGAAGTCGTGATGCACCATCTCGAACGTCGCGGCGTGTACGTCAGCGCCGGCGCGGCGTGCCAGAGCAAGAAGGGCGCGCAGAGTCCGTCGCTCGCGGCGCTCGGCCTCGGTGAGGACGAAGCGCGCCACGTGCTGCGCTTCTCGTTCGCGCGCACGACGACGGTCGCGGAAGCGGAGTTCGCGGCGCAGGCGTTGGTCGAAGTCCAACGCGAGCTCGCAGCGGTGAACGCGTGAACGCTCCGGATCCCGACGTGATCCTGGTCCGCTACGGCGAGCTCGCGCTCAAGGGCGGCAACCGCGTCGACTTCGAACGTCAGCTCGCGAACAACATCCGCATCGCGCTCGAGTCCGTGGCGCCCGCGAAGGTCGAACGCCATTGGGGCCGCATGTTCGTGTTCCCCGAGCGGCGCACCGAAGTCGCGCTCGCGCGTCTGCGCGAAGTCTTCGGCATCACGTCGCTGTCGCCGACGCGGCGCGCGGAGCTCGACGTCGAAGCGATCGGCAAAGTGGCCGAGCAAGTGCTCGACGAAGCGCTCGCCGAACGCACAGCGCCCGGCCCGGTGAGTTTTCGCGTGCGCGCGACGCGTTCGGAGAAACGCTTCGCGCTGACGTCGGTCGAACTCGATCGCGTGATCGGCGGACGGTTGAAGGAGCGCAACGAGCGTTTGACGGTCGACCTCGAGGAACCCGACATCGTCGTCGGCCTCGACGTGCGCGCGGAAGGCGCGTTCGTCTTCGCGCGGCGCGTCGAAGGTCCGGGCGGATTGCCGGTCGGCACGCTCGGTCGCGCGCTCTGCCTGATCTCGGGCGGCTTCGACTCGCCGGTGTCGGCGTACCTCTCGATGAAGCGCGGGCTCTCACTCGCTTACGTCACCTACCACTCCGCGCCGTTCATCGGCGAGAGCGCGAGAAAAAAGGTCGTCGATCTCGTGCGCGTGCTCTCTCGCTTCCAACCGCGTCACAGCCGTCTGTGGGTCGTGCCGTTCGCGGCGAGCCAGATCGCGATCCGCGACCTCGAAGTCGCGGGGTACCGCACGGTGCTCTACCGGCGAATGATGCAGCGCATCGCGAGCCGCCTCGCCGAACGCGAGGAAGCGCAGGCGCTGGTGACCGGCGAATGTCTCGGCCAAGTCGCGAGTCAGACGCTCGAGAACTTGACCTGCATCCAAGCGGCCGCCACGCTGCCCGTCATTCGGCCGCTGGTGTCCTTCGACAAGGAAGAGACGATTCGCCTCGCGCGCCGCATCGGAACGTTCGAGCTCTCCGCGGTGCAGGAACCCGACTGTTGCACGCTCTTCATGCCGACCAAGCCGGTGATCCGCGGCAGACCAGAGTTCTGCGAGGAACTCGAGTCGCGTTTGAACGTCGAGCAACTCGTCGAAGCCGCGCTCGCGAGCGCCGAACTCGTCTCGATCCCGCCGGAAGGCTGAGGTCGCAGCACCAAGCCACGCGATGAACCGCACGATCGCACTGTTCCTCGCGCTCGTCGTCCTGCTCGCGCACACGTTGGCGATCTGCGCGAGCACCAACGGTTCGCTCTCGCCGCCCTACGACTTCGCGCACGTCGCGTTCCGCATGGCGCGCAACCTGGTGCAGAACGGCGTGTTCGCGTGGAACCCGGATCTGCCGCCGGGCGAAAGCTATCCGTCGCTCGTGTGGATCGGCGTCGCGGCGTTCGCCGAGCGCTTCTACCTCACCGTCACCAACTTCTGTCAGACCGTCGGGATCGTCGCGGCGCTCGCGACGGTGCTCGTGATCTCGAAGTTCTCGCCGCTGCGTCTCGCGGGCGTGATCGCGCCGCTGCTGCTCGTCGTCAGCGGTCCGATGGCGGCCGCGGCCGGCAGCGGCACCGAGATGACGACCGCCGCGCTCTTCCTCTCGATCGCGTTCCTCGCGCAAGAGCGCGCGCATCCGCTGATCTTCGCGCTCTCGATGATCCTCGTGTGCTTGGTCCGGGCCGAGGGCGCGTTGTTGATCGGCGTGTTCTTCGCGTTCGAGCTCGCGCGCGGTTGGCGCGGCACCTTCGTGCGCGAACGCTTCCTGCCGTTCCTCGCGCCGCTCGCCGCGCTGATCGTCACGGCGATCGCGCGCAAGCTCTCGGTTGGAACGTGGACGTCGCCGGCGGGGGACGAGCTCTTCGAGTACGACCGCGAGCGTCTGTGGTCCGGCGTCGCCTACCTGCGCGACTTCATGGTCGCCGGCGGTGGCGCGTTCCTGATCATCGTGCCGCTGTGGTACGCGGCGCGCGGCGTGCTCGATTCGCTCGGGCGGCGCGCGCTCGTGCTGTCGCTCGTGTGGTGCGCGATGATGGCGTGGATGGGCGGCGGTCCGCTGCCGTTCTTCGCGCGCATGGTCCCGATCCTGCCGATCTGGTTCGTCGCGGTGCAGGAAGGGATGACGATCGCGCTCGACTCGAAGCGCCGCGGTTGGCCCGAGTTCGCGTGGACGGCGTTCTTGCTCGGGCTCACCGTTTCGGCGCTCGCGAGCAAGTTCCCCGGCGACCTCGGACCGTTCCGCATCGAAGCGCTGCACCGCAAGTGGATGGCGCCGCACTCGACCGGGCCGTTCGGCTATCAACGACCGCTCGGACGACTCGGGCTCGCCGAGGAGATCGCTGCGACGGAGCGACTGCGCGCGCTCGGTGTCTTCCTGCGCGATCAAGTCGACGCGAACGAGACCGTGCTCACCGCGTGGCCGGGAGCCGTCGGCTATCTGTCGCGGCTGCGCGTGATCGACGTGCTCGGTCGCGCGACGCCGCCGCCGGGGACGGACCGTTTGCGCTCGTGGAGTTCGCTGCCGCGCGCCGACGTCGTCGCCGCGCTCGACGAGCGGCCGAGTTACATCGTGCCGATGCTCCACTCCGGCGCGCACGCGCCGACGGTGCAGACGGTCGCCGAAGCGTGGGCGAAGCGCCTCGATCTGCACCCCGACGACATGCAACGCTCGCTCGACATCCTGCAACGCCTCGGCGAATACGAGATGTTCACGGTCTCGCTCGGCCCGTCGTCGCGCGTCGCCGGCGCCGCGGTCGACGCGCCGATGTACTTGCTGCGCCGCAAGGATCTGCATCTCGCGCCGCGCGTGTTGGTCGAGTCGACCGACGGCCGTTGGCGCGTCGACGTGCACCATCGAGCGCACGAGGAGATCGTCGACTTGCGCGTTCAGGCGGTCGACGACGAACAACACCTGTGGTCGCTCGAGCCGCACGGACGTTTCTCGCGCGACTCGGACACGCTGGCGCGCCGCTCGATCCTGCTCTTCCCGACCGGAGCGCGGACGATTCGTTTCGTCGAGTTCGAGCTCCCCCGCGACGTCCATTTCGTCGAGGTGCGCGCGGTGCTGCGCAATCCCGGCGCTCAGGGCGAAGGCCCGTTCGCGTTCGCGAGCGAACCGGTGCGCGTGACGCTGTAGTCAGACCTAGGTGATGCCGAAGCGTTTCAGCTTGCGGTAGAGCGTGCTCTTCCCGACCTTCAGCAGGCGCGCGGCGGCGAGTTTGTCGTCGCCGGTTTCGTGCAACGCGCGCAACAAGCACTTCTTCTCGTAGAGATCGAGACTGACCGGTTCGTCGTCGGCGATGTCCCACGGTTGGCGGGCGCGCGACGCGGACGCGAAGTCGCTGCGCACCAAGCTCGCCGGCGGCACCGAGGAACTGACGAGGTGCGTGCCGCCGATCGCGACGTGATCGGGACGCGGCGCGGGCGCGATCTCGCGATGGTCGAGACGGCCGTGGAGTTCGCGCAGCGCGGCGGGCAGGTGCACGACGTCGATCACCGCGAGGTGGTGAGCGGCGGCGACCGCCTTCTCCATCGTGGTTTCGAGCTCGCGCACGTTGCCGGGCCACACATGGCTCTCGAGCACCAACAACGCGTCGTCGGAGACCTCGAGGTCGTTGCGCGAAGCGCCGAAGCGTTCGAGGAAATGTTGAGCGAGAGCGGGAACGTCCTCGCGACGTTCGCGCAACGCAGGCAACACGACCGTGCGGCTGTGGACGAGCTCGAGCAGCTCGCGCAGGAAGACGCCTTGGCTCACCAGCCGCCCCAAGTCGACCTCGGCGGAGACGACGAAGCGTGCGTCGCAACGCTCGACGCGTTCGGAACCGACGCGTTGGACTTCGCCGTCGCGCAGTGCGCGCAGGAGCTTCTTCTGGAGCTCGGGCGCCAGATGATCGACCTCGGAGAGATAGATCGTGCCGTGCGCGGCTTGTTGGATCAGGCCGGGGCGATCGGTGACCGCCTCGGGCGTCGCGCCGCGGACGTGGCCGAAGAGCTCGCTGTCGAGATTCGACGCCGACAGCGCAGCGCACGAAATCGGCAGGAACGGGCCGGTCAGCGAACCGGAGAAGTGCAACGAGCGCGCGAGGTGCTGCTTGCCGACGCCGGCCTCACCGAGGATCAGCACTGGTTCACTCGTGTGCGCGAACTCGTTGACCGCGGCGCGAGCACCGCGCGTCGCTACGCCGTTGCCGACGACGCTCGACGCGCCGAAAGCGCGGCGCGCGGCTTCGAGCAGGACGCCGACCTCGGGACGCGGGATCGAATACTCCTGCACGCGCAAGAGTTCCGACGCGACACGGCGCTTGCCGGCGTCGAGCAACATCACGACGCGCATGCCCGGATCCCGTTCGCCGGGATTGGCGACCAACGGAACGACTGACGCGGTCAGCGAGCGGCTGGCGCGCGCGCCGGTCGGACGCACGTCGAAGCGATAGCCTTCGCGGCCCTCGGTGTGCGCGTCGCGGACGAACGCCTCGAGGCGCGTGTTCGGCGCGAGGCGGCCGAGGTTCTTGCCTTCGACGGTCGCGCCGAGGAGCTCGCGCGCGCCGCGATCGGCGCAACGCACGATGCCTTCGGCGTCGACCAACAGAACGCCGTCCGGTTTTCCGGCGGCGAGCTCGCGTCCGACGAGCCCATGTTCGCCCGAATCGCCGCGCACGACCTCGCGATCGGTCTCATGTTGGCGTTCCTCGCTCTTGCGCCGCATCTCGGCTTCGACGGCGCGCAGCTGTCGCGCGAACTCGTCGTACTGAGCCTTGAGACGCAACACGGTGCGCAACACGTCCTCGAAGAGAACCATGTCCGCCTTCTGCAGCACGTACTCGCAACCCGCCTCGAAGGCTTGGTGCACGTCCTCGCGAGTCGCGCCCGAACGCGCGACCATCACGAGCGGCGTCAACGCGCTCTGGGGAATCTGCTTCAACCGTCGGCAAACCTCTACGCCGGTGACTCCGGCGCCAAGAGCGGCCTCGACGAGGATCACGTCGAATCCACCCTCTCGCGCCTCGAGCAAGCCCTTCGCACCGTTCTCGGCGAGGACGACTTCGTGACCGAGATCCTTGAGACGGTTCTGCAGGACGAGCCGGGCAGCGGCCTCGTCGTCGATCAACAGAATTCGACTCACAACTCTCCTCCAGGGTGCGATGAGATCGAGCTCGTTCGCTCGATACCGTCGTGTGCGTAGCGTCCCCCCGCGATCACC
The DNA here is from genome assembly GCA_021413885.1 of Planctomycetota bacterium. Lineage (GTDB taxonomy): Bacteria > Planctomycetota > UBA1135 > UBA1135 > JACRIN01. Next base: position 8,503 of record JAIOPM010000049.1, on the reverse strand, counting down.
CACGACAGACGACGTTCCGTTTCCGGCAGCGACGTCTTCTCAAAGGGTAGTGCCCTCCGCATCCTCCGCAAGGACGAGTCTTCATCCACACGGCGCACGATGACCCAAACTCCACGCCGAAACGCGCACGAACTGTTCGACGAAAGAGTCGAGCAGGCGCTCGTCGAGCATGCGAAGGAGCTCGCGTCGCTCGGTTCGTTGGCGCGGGTCGAACGACTGAAGCGCGTGCTGCCGCGGGAGCTGGTCGCCGCCGCCGCAGAGCTCGCCGAACTCCGCATGCGCGCCGGTCGCAAGTTCGCGCGACCGGAGCGGGCGTGGTTGACCCGCAAGGGGCTCGAACAGGCAACCGCGCTGTCGGTCGCTCGGGATAGGGCGAGTCAGGTTCGCGAGCTCGGCGGGAGCCTCGAGGTCCACGATCTCACGTGTGGGCTCGGTGCCGATGCGCTCGCGCTCGCCGCCGCCGGCTGCAGCGTCGTCGCGTCCGATGTCGACGCGGTCACGCTCGGCTGCGCCGCGCGCAACCTCGCCGACCACGTCGAACATGCGATCGCGGTGCGAGGCGATGCGCTCGCGCCTTGCTCGCGCGCCGCTTTTCGGGTCCTGGACCCCGATCGACGAGCCTCCGGCGAACGCAGTCGCGCCGCCGACCGCATGGCGCCGACCTTCGAACAGGCGATCGAGCTCGCGCGCGCGGCGCGCGGGGCGTGCATCAAGCTCGCGCCGGGGTTCGAGCTCGGGCCGAGGGAATGGGACACCCTCGCGGATCTGCCGGTCCGGCCGTCGTGGACGAGCCTCGACGGCGAGTTGATGGAGCTCGCGCTCTGGACCGGCGCGTGGGCTGGCGACGGCGACGGGCTGCGCGAGGCGCGGATGCTGGTTTCGAAGGGCGAAGCTCCGGTCCGAGTGCGGCGCGGCGGAATGCGCGCCGTCACCCCGTGGACCGACGAAGAAGCCGGCCGTCAGACGGTTCTCGTCGAGCCCGATGCCGCCCTCATCCGCGCCGGATTGATCGGCGACCTCGCGCTCGAGCTCGATCTGCGACCGGTCGGTCCCGACATCGCCTACCTCGCCGGCGCGACCCCGCCCACGGCCGCCGGAGTTCGGGCCTGGCGCATCGTCGATTCCGCGCCGGCCGACCCGCGCCGGGTGCGCGAGATGCTCGCCCACCACGACGTCGGAGCGGTGCACGTCCGCAAGCGCGGCCATCCCGACACCGGGGAAGTCCTCGCTCGCCGCTTCGCCGGACGGGGCAAGAAGCGCGGTCACCTCGCGGTCGCCCGGACCGCCGGCGGACATCGCGTCTTCCTATTGGAAGCTATGACCGAGGGGAATTCTGTGGTGGGCGATGAGGGATTCGAACCCCCGACCTCCTCCGTGTAAGGGAGGCACTCTAGCCGCTGAGTTAATCGCCCAGGTGTTGGGTCGCGCGCGCCAACGGTATCCTTCTCGCCCCGCTCGCTCCATCCGAGCCCCGCTTCTGCCGAAAAAGGAGCCCTCCGTCACGACGCCGGCACCCGACGCGTCGTGGAGCGAGGCTCCCCCCACACCTCAGGATTCTCCAAATGCGCATCGCTGTCATCGGCACGGGCTACGTGGGCCTGGTCGCCGGAACCTGTTTCGCCGAGAGCGGCAACAACGTCGTTTGCCTGGACATCGACGAGGAGAAGATCCGCAAGCTCAAGAACGGTCAGGTGCCGATCTACGAGCCCGGCCTCGAGGAACTCCTGAAGCGCAACGTCCGCGACGGGCGTCTGACGTTCACCACCAACTACGCCGAAGCGATCCCGAACGCCCAAGTCGCGTTCATCGCCGTCGGCACGCCTCCGGGCGACGACGGCAGCGCGGACCTGAAGTACGTGCTCTCCGCCGCCCGTGAAGTCGGCCGCAACATGAACGGGTACATGGTCATCGTCGACAAGTCGACGGTGCCGGTCGGAACCGCCCGCAAGGTGATGGCCGCGATCAAGGAGACCAGCAAGCACCCGTTCGACGTCGTCTCCAACCCCGAGTTCCTGAAGGAAGGCGCGGCGATCGACGACTTCATGAAGCCCGACCGCGTCGTGGTCGGCGCGGGTTCCGAGCGCGCGGCGGAAGTGATGGAGGAGCTCTACGGACCCTTCGTCCGCACCGGCAAGCCGATCCTGATGATGGACATCGAGTCGGCCGAGCTGACCAAGTACGCCGCGAACGCGATGCTCGCGACGCGGATCTCGTTCATGAACGAGATCGCCAACATCTGCAACCGCGTCGGCGCCAGCGTCGACATGGTGCGCAAGGGCATCGGCTCCGACGATCGCATCGGCTCGCGCTTCTTGTTCGCGGGCGTGGGCTACGGCGGTTCGTGTTTCCCGAAGGACGTGAAGGCGGTGATCAAGACCGCCGAGGAACACGACTACGACTTCAAGATCCTGAAGGCGGTCGAAGCGGTCAACGAGCGCCAGAAGGGCGTCCTCTTCGAGATGGTGAAGAAGCACTTCAAGGGCGACCTGAAGGGCAAGAAGTTCGCCATTTGGGGTTTGGCGTTCAAGCCGAACACCGACGACATGCGCGAAGCGCCGGCCGTCGTGATCATCGAAGCGTTGCTCGCCGCCGGCGCGACGGTCGCCGCGTGCGACCCCGAAGCGATCGAGGAAGCGAAGAAGCACCTCGGCGATCGCGTCGAGTACTCGAAGCGCCCGATGGACGTCCTGCAAGGCGCGGATGCGTTGCTCGTCGTCACCGAGTGGAACGAGTTCCGTCGCCCCGACTTCGATCAGATCCGTTCGATGTTGAAGAACCCGGTGATCTTCGACGGGCGCAACATCTACCCGCGCAAGACGATCGAGAAGCTCGGGTTCGCCTACTACGGCATCGGCTGTTAGGCCGCGCGCGCGGCTCGCGCGTCCCGCGAAGCACGTCGTGCATCGGCGCGCAGCGCCGGAAACGACAAGGCGGTCTCACCTCGCGGTGAAGACCGCCCATGATGTCGTGAACTGGAAGTGGAAGGCAATCCGCGCGCGACACGTGTCGCAGCGCAAAGAGATCACCCGCCGTTCACGCGCCTAGAGATAGCGACGCGAACCGGGCAAGGGAAGTCCCCGCTAGCGGTCGCGCGATTTTTTTCGAGCGACGCGTGCGCGATCGGCGGCGAGATCGGAGTCACGCGAACGACGCGAGCGCACGCGATGCGTCGTCGTTCGACGCGCACGAGCGCTCAACGTTCGGCTTGTTTCCGCAGCGTCACCCCCCGTTCGCGAGCACGGATCGCCTGCTCGAGACGTCGCACCGAACCCATGCGCGCCAGCGCGCTGCGCACACGTTCGCCGAGCGGCGTTTCTTCCTCGGACGCGTCGCGCAGCGCTTCGCGACACCGCGCCAACACGCCCGCCGCGGCTTCGAGGTCGCCGGCATCGACGAAGCTCGCGGCCCAGTCGTCGAAGGCCTCGATGCGATCGACGGGGCTCTCCGCCGCGGTCGTCAACGCCTCCCACGCGCGTCGTGCGACGTCGATGCGACCGAGTTCCGCGTCCATGCGCGCCGCCCAGAGTGCGCCGTCGTCGCGGTAACGGCGCTCGCCGCGTTCGTCGCGCGCGACCGCCTCGAATTCCGCGCGCGCGACCTCGAACTCGCCGGCGCGGCGGCTGAGGTGTCCGAGCTCGAGCCCCGCGCGTACGCCGAACGCCGTGCCGGCGCCGAGTTCGCGCGCGTGCACGAACTCGGGCCGCGCTTCGGCCTCGCGGTCGAGGCGGCGCAGCAGCTCGCCCGAGCGAAATGCGGCTTCGGCGGCGGCCGCGTGCGCATCGGGCCATTGCACGGCGACCGCGCGATAGGCATCGAGCACCGACTCCAACGCACGGACGCGTTCCGCGCCCTTCAGGCCGCGAGTCTTGTTCTTGAGCTCCACCGCTCGTCCGAGTTGCGCCTCCGCCGATGCGAGCCGCGGCTCTTCGCGCACCGGCGCCGACCGCGCGGTCGCGAACGTCGCCGCACCGCACAGCGCCGCCAACACGATCACGGCCCGCCCGACTCCCCGCCCCGCGCGCCGAGCGCGCACGCTCCACACCGCACTCTTCATCGCTTCGTCTCCCCGCTTCATGCGACCCCCACCCGCTCCTCGCCGAACGACGTCGGCCACTCCCGTTCGGACTCCGACAGCGCGACCAACTTGCGTCGCAACGCGCGCATCAACCGCTTGCGAGCCCGGAACAAGCGGACCTTGACCAGACTGGACGGGATGTCGCACTCGCCCGCGGTGTCCGCGCAGCTCTGCGTGCCCCCGTAGTACGAACGCAGCACCGCGCGGTCGTCGGCCTTCAGCTCGCCGAACACCTCGTCGAGCTGCGCGAGCGCGACTCGTCGATCCACGACCGTCGCACCGACCGTCAGTTTCACTTCCTCTTCGAACTCACCCGGAATTCGCTCGCGCCCTTCGGCGAGGTCCAAGTTCTCGTCCGCGCGCTCGACCCGCGCTTGGCGTCGACTGCGCCGCACGCGATCGCGCAGCACGTTGACCGCGATGCGCTGGGTCCAACTGCGCAGGTTGCGCGCGTCGACCAACGAGTCGCGGTAACGCGCGGCGCGCAGCAGCGTCTCCTGCAACACGTCCTCGACCTCGCCGCCGTCGCGGCAGTGTCGGCGCAAGAACATACGCAACGTCGGACGCAGCTCGTCCAAGCCGAGCCAACGGGACGGAACCAGAGCGATTTCCACGGCAGGTCTCCTCGCTTTCGTCGCATCGCGCTCCGGACCCTCCGGAGTCGGCGCGGGCTTCAGGAGACACGCACGGAGGAGGTCCATTGCGCGACGGCGAACTCGTGGACACCGCCCGTTCATCGCGCCGCGACGCCGAACGCCGAAACGCGACGACGCGTCGAACGGCGCGACACCGCGGCGTTCGCCGAGACACCACGCGCGAGGCGGTCGAGCGCTCGTCGCCTCGCCGCGAACCGTTGGACCCGCGCACGGACCCCGCGAAACTCCCCAAGGCGTTCGACGACGCCGTTTTCGAAGGCTCGCTCGCGCGGTCGACGCCGGTCAGCTCGTCTTCGGATCGCCGCCGCCGCGGCGCACTTGGATCATCTCGGCGACGACGCTGACCGCGATCTCTTCATGGGTGCGCGCGCCGATCGGCAAGCCCATCGGCGAGCGCACGAGCTCGAGGAACGCCGTCGGCACGCCGCGACGACCGAGCGACTCGAAGAGCTGCACACGCTTGGCGCGACTTCCGATCATCGCGAGGTAGCGCGGGCGACAACCCGCTCGCCACAACGCCTCCAACACCTCGCCGTCCTGATCGTGGCCGCGGGTGACGATCGCGATGAACGCGTCGTCGGCCGGGGCGAGAGCACGCGCGAGCTCCTCGAACCCGCCGACCTTCGCCTCATGCGCGTCGGGGTGGCGTTGCAGGTTCGCGAAGTCCTCGCGGTCGTCGCCGACCGTGACGTGGAAGCCGACCAGACGCGCGAGCTTCGCGATCGCGCCCGAAACGTGTCCGCCGCCGAACAGGAACAGGCGAGGCTCGACGATCGCTTCCACGAACACCTCCACTTGGCCGCCGCACAAGAGTCCGCTCTCGGGATAGTCGCGCTCGTTCAACGAGAAGGCGAGCGTGCGCGGCAACTCGTCGCGCATGCTCTGGAGCGCCGCCTCGAGCACCTCGGCTTCGAGACATCCGCCGCCGACCGTTCCGAGGAACGTCCCGTCGCGGCGCACCAACATCCGCATCGTCGCCTTGCCGGGCGTCGAGCCGCGGGTCTTGACGATCGTCGCCAGCGCGCACGGTTCACCGAGCGCACGCAGCCGCACGAGCTCCTCGAAGACGCCCATGAAGCGCTCAGACGCGAGCGATCATCGCGCGCGTGAGTTCGGCCGCCTTCTCCGCGCCGCACAGCTCCTCGACGATCGCGAGCGAGAACTCGAGCGCCGTGCCCGGGCCGCGGCTGGTGATCACCTTGCCGGACTTGACCACACGTTCGTCGGCGCGGAACGGTGCGTCGCCGAGCGTGCTCTCGACGCCCGGATAACACGTCACCGGCGTCTTCCCCAGCACGCCGGCCTTCGCGAGAACCATCGGCGCCGCGCAGATCGCGCTCAGACGCTTGCCCTGTTGATGCATCGCCCGAATGAACGCGAGCACCCGCGCGTTCTCCGCCAGATTCGTCGTTCCGGGCATGCCGCCCGGCAGCACGAGCATGTCGAAGTCCGCGGTGCCGACCTGGTCGAACGTCGTGTCGGCCATGACGGAAATGCCGTGCGCGCCGTCGACCTTGGTCGCACGCAACCCCGCGGTCGTCACCACGATCCCGGCGCGACGCAGGGTGTCGATGATCGTGACGGCCTCGATCTCCTCGAAACCTTCGGCGAGGGGCACGAGCACGCGAGCGACACTCTTCATGGCCGCATTCTAACGTCGACGTCGACGCTCTCGCGCCGTCGAACTTCGGCGCATCGACCGACGGCGCGTGAACGTATCCTGGGCGGATGTCGGTGACTGCGATGCGTGCTCACGTCCTTCTGCTTGCGTCGTTGGTCCTGCTCGCGAGCTGCCGCGCGAGCGGTCCGCGCGAGGAACCGAAGCTCGCGGCGCCCGCGCTCGACGTCACCACCGGCCACTACGCGGGCTCGCTCGTCGGCGGCGCGTCGCCGGACGCGGCGGTCGACAAGCTCGATTCGGATCCCGAGCACGCGCTCGCGTTCGAGCTGCGCGTCGAGTACGTCGAGCTCGATCCGAGCTCCGGTTTCGGCCCCGCGTCGGCGGCGGCCAAGCTGGTCGCGACGTTGCGCGGCGGCGAGCCGATCGCGGCGACCGGGCGCTTGACGCAAGTCGCGCGGCTCGCACGCGGCGACGAAGCGCGGAAGCTCGACGAACGCCTGAAGGCCGGCGAATTCGGCCGCACGCGCGAGCTCGCGCACCTCGCGACCGCGCTCGTGCCCGGAACGACGGCCGCGATCACGCTCGCGGCGAGCCACGCGGTGCCGACGCCCGAAGACGGGCCGCTGACCAAGACGTTGCGCTGCGAGGCGACGCGCGTCGAGCCGCCGGCCGCGACGCTCGCGCTCGCGCTCCTGGATCTCGCGCCGGCGCCGCTCGCCGACCCGCGCGAAACGGCCGACGAAGCCGCCGAGCGCGCGCCGACCGCGCCGCGCGTCGTCGACGAACTCTTGGTGCTCGAACCGCCGCTCGCCGACGGCCGGTCGGCGTTGATCGTGCCGTCACCGTTCCTCGATGGCGCGGGCACCGCGTTCGTCGTGTTCTTCGAAGCGCGCGGACCGTCGGGCGACGCGCAGGCGGTCGCACGTTGCCTCGCCGATTGCCGCGACGCGTCGAGCGGCAGTCGCAAGCGCGCGCAGCGCGTCGATGTGCTCGAGGCGCGGCGTCAGGAGCTCGCGAGCGCGCTCGGTTCGCTCGATGCGCTCGGCCGTCGGCGTTCGTCGTTGGTCTTCCTCGCGCAGGCGACCGGCGCCGAGCTCGCGGGCGATCTCGCGCTCGCGGCGGACGATCCGACGCTCGACGCGTACGTGAAGAGCTTGCCGAGCGGCGCCGACGAACTCGCGCGGATCGTCGACGACGGTTCGACGCTCGGCATCGTGCTCGAACGCGGCGCGTATGCGTTCCTCGCGGCGCGCGGCGCGGAGCATCCGTGGTCGCCGGAGCTCGCCGGTCTGCTCGTGCGCCGCGCGGGCGAGGCGGGACGTTCGAGCGGAGCGATCGAAGACTTGCTCGCGACGGCGAAGACGATCGCCGACCTGCGCGCGGCGTTGGTCGAACAGAATCGCATCGCGCTCGAGGATTCGACGCTCGCGGTGCGCGTGCGCGGCTTCGATTGGCTCGCGGCGCGCGGGCTCGAGCCGCTCGCCTACGATCCGTTCGGCTCGCTGAAGGAACGCCGCAAGGCGCTCGAGGACGCGGAGGCGGGTCAGTGAGTCGCGTCGGCGAACTCTGGAGTCGGCGTTGGGTTCGCGTCGTGGTGAAGACGGCGCTCGGGCTCGTCGCGGTGCGCGTGCTCGTCACGTTGCTCGCGCCGCTCGCGATTTCGTTCGCCGCGCGCTCGCTCGAACTGCGCGCCGAGTACGACGAGCTCTCGCTCTCGGTCTTCTCCGGCAGCGCGCAGCTCTCGGGCCTCGCCGTCCGCGCGCGCGAAGACGCCGACGATGCGCCGCCGATGCTCGCGGTCGGTTACGGCTTGGTCGATGTGTCGATGCTCTCGCTGTTGCGGGGCGAGCTCCACGTCGAACGCGCCGAGATCGACGACGTGCACGCGCGCGTCGAGCGTCGCGCCGACGGATGCGTGCCTTGGGTTCGTCACCTCGGACTCGACCAGCCCGCGGCGCCGAAGAAGGAAGTGCCGAAGGAGCCGCAACCGCTCGACTTCACTTCGCCGGTTCGCATCGACGCGTTGCGCGCGCTGCGCGTCGGGATCGAACTCGTCGACGCGTCGGTGACGCCGGCGATCGACGAAGAGCTCGTGTGCGAGCTGCGGATCAGCGACCTCGGCGCGAAGAACGGCGTCGCGACGTTCGAAGC